>SCOE01000028.1 GCA_005503065.1 Comamonadaceae bacterium ALPHA2B | reverse complement strand
CCCCCGCATGCCGCCACGAGCAGAGTCAGGCCCAGCACGGACGGATAAATCACCTTTTTCATTGATGCTCCTCAGCGCTCCATACACCAGACACCATGTCTGGCGCTTCCTCGCTTGCAAACAATTTAGGTACTTGGCGTTACCGAACCGTGACTCTCAAATGCCCGGACAGCGGCTGAGGCATTTAGGAAGTCGTTCGCAAACGTTCATGCGCCACGTCACTACCGCCACAACGCAGCAACTGCTTGCCCGCGTCTCGCGCTGCCCAGGGCGTGAGATAGGTTTGAAACGACTGCGCCACCTCGAACATCACGTCATCCTCGCGCTCCAGCAAGACCCAGATGTGGCGTCGCGGGCTGAGCCTGTCTATGCGCACAGCAAACTTGCTTGCGTCCTGAGATGGTCCACCGCTGACAGCGACTGGCAGATCAGTGGCGCACGACAAAGCGGTCATCGATTGGGTTTGCGAGAAAGCGGGAGCGGCATCGTAGTGTTTCGCTCCGTCAGCCACGTGGCAATCGCGTGGCAAAGACCAAAGGGTTGCTCGTCCGGGGCCGGTCTCGCCCGGGGTCCATGTCAGCGCTAGCGCACACGCACCAACATGACGCATCTGTAATCCGCATGTCCGGGTTTTGACTGATGTGTTTCTTAAAGTTCAGTCATGGCGCAAACACTTCTGCGTCAGTCGCCAACCAACGAAAGGACATCCAAATGCAACTCTCTCGAACCGCCCTGGTCATCATCGCCTCCGCAATGACGGCGGCCGCAGCTCCCGCACTCGCAGGCAACTATGCCGAGGGCGACCCGCGGCCCAAGGCCGCTGCTTCGCAAACTTCAGTTTCGGACGTCTCCAGTCAGACGCGCCAATGGATGGCCACCGCACCGACCGTCGGCTATCCGGAAGGCAATCCGCGCGCTGTGGTTCAGACTGGCCAGAAGACGCGCGCTCAAGTACAAGCCGAAGCCGTCGCTTGGGTTGCCTCGGGCATGTCGCAAGTGGCCTACAGCAATGCATCGAAGGACAGCATGGGGCCCAGCTACAAGCGGGCTGAGCAGGAGTTTGCTCGCCTTCGCGGCCAAGGCGGCTCGGTTGCCTCTCAGTGACCACGCCGCCGTCCGCAGCCGGAAACGGCTGTGGGCGCGGAAGCGTCACGTCAGGTGCCGCCAGATTGCACCGCGACAGCTGAAAAGTCCGCATCACCACAGTGGCGCCCTCCCCCAATCGCTCAAAAGCGGGCGATTGCGGAGGGCGCGCCCGCGTTTGAAGACTGATCACTCCCCCTTCTTGCACGTTGAAGTAAAGCCCGAGTCTTCACCAAGCGGATGCCACAGCCCGCAGCGCGGTGCCGCTCGTCCTCTTCCCGACTTCAGCGGTTCAAAGATCCTTCCGCGCACAAAGATCTGGAGCGACTACAGCGGTCAGTCGATCGGCATCCTGCCAGCCTCTGCGGAGGCCCGGAGCGTCGTGCGAACACGTCACGGACAAAGGACAATCGGTCCAGAATATCACTTCAACCGTCCATCCCAGGTCAAGTACACGTTCACGCATGCTGTTCAGCCACATCTTGAAGTCCCCCGGTCACACTTCGAAGAAGGAGCATGTTCTGCGGTCAAGCCCTTTGCTGCGCGATGACGAGCTGTTCTCGGGCACCTACAAGGATTTGAGTGCAGCGCGCTCTGCTGCGCCTCGCGGCGCAAGGCTAGATGCCGGAGCCCTGAGCAACGCTTGGACGCTCTATCGCCACGAGATCCACAGCTGGGATTACCCAGCGTTGTACTGGCTGGCGGACGCGCTCAAGACCAGCGGGCACAGAATCTTTGACCTCGGCGGCCAGTTCGGCGCGAAATATTATGCTTATGGCCAACACCTGACGTATCCCGCCTCGCTCTCTTGGACTGTGTGTGATGCGCCAGAGATCGTCGCAGTTGGGGAAAAGGTAGCGCGACAGCGCATGGCGCCTGCGCACTTATCGTTTTGTATTGAGAAGTCTCAGGCAAGCGCAGCCGACGTACTACTGGTGTCGGGAGTGCTTCAATATCTGCCGAACACGTTGGAAGAAATCCTTGCACAAATGCCGACAAAGCCACAGCGAGTGCTTATCAACGTCACAGCGGTGCATCCGCGGACAACGATATTCACCTTGAGCACCATTGGATGCGCCGTGCGTCCGTACCGCATCCAACGCCAGGACGGTCTGCTCGAGGTACTAGCCCGATCAGGCTATCGGATCCGCGATGTCTGGCGCAACGAGGGCAAGCAGGTCGTCATTCCTTTCGTCAACGACTCGAAGGACGCGTACTTCTTTGGTTGCTGCGCCGATCTCATCTGAAGGCCGCAGCGAATCAGCTGCTAAGTCACGGCCCCTACAGATTGTCTTGACGACGCACACCTGCTCTTGCGCGCAACCTTGAACCAACGCACAGAGAGGGTGCGACCTTAGCTTCGGCAGCGGTCACCCAAAGCGGCTTGTCCGCGCACTAAGCCGCCGCGTCAACGCATCGAACGATCCAATCAGCACAACGCTCACTGACCCGCCGCCTTGCCGCACTGGCCGCAAAATTTCGCACCGGGTTGCATCGCGGTCCCGCATTGCGTGCAGGCAGCAGGCACCGTGGACGCACCGCAAGCCTGACAGAAGCGGGCCTGAGGGCCATTGATTGCGCGGCAGTTGGGGCAGGCAACGCCGGCATCCCGCGGAGGCGGCCCACCATATCCATACCCGTGCCCGGAATCCTGGTAACCCTTGCGGCCATGATGCCCGCCACCGCCTCGGTGATGGCCACCGCCAAGAAATCTCTCAAAGATACCCATGCTGCGCTCCTTAGTTGGAATCTGCACCAATGGAAGGGACCTGCCCTTCCATTCACTTTCAGCGCCTTCGCACAATCACTTCAGCGTAAATCTCACTGACTGCGCCGGCTTGTTCTTCATCGTGATTTGCGCCACGGCCTTCGTGCCAGGGTCCACGACGTACTCGCCGCGCGCTTCAAGCGCGGAACCGTCCGACTTGAGATCCAGTTCTTGCTTCTTCGTTCCGGAAAGCAGGGTCACTTTCGCTGTCGCCCCGTTGAGGTCCGGGGTCTTTCCATGGTCACTCACGTGGATAGTTACGGCCTGCTTCGAGACAACCAGTTCATAGCTGACGTCCTTGACGACACTCACCACACCGCCGTGGCGAGGCTTGTTTTCATCACCATGACCATCGGCGGCGAACGCAACGCCACCAAAGGCCAGCGCGGAAACCGCGAGAAACTGCGTGATCTTCATTAATGCTACCTAAGAGGCCCCTCGACAGATTGCCGTGCGAGGGGATCACGGCTTGCGCCACTAAGCAGGTTTGCCTTCGACGGGACCCAAGGTGCCCTCATGCGCGCCCTCGCGCGGCTCGGTGCCCTCTTCTTCTTCATCGCGTCGGTGCGCGATCCGATACAGCACTGGAAGCACCAGCAATGTCAGCGCTGTCGAAGACAAGATGCCGCCAATCACCACTGTCGCCAGCGGTCGCTGGACTTCAGCGCCAGTCCCCGTCGCAAGCGCCATGGGCACAAAGCCCAAAGATGCCACGAGTGCCGTCATCAGCACGGGCCGCAGTCGAGTGATCGCGCCATTGTGAATAGCCTCGTCGAGCGATGCCCCCTCCTCCCGCAGATTGCGGATAAAGGAGATCATGACCAGGCCGTTGAGCACCGCGACACCGCACAACGCAATGAATCCGACAGCCGCAGTAATTGACAACGGAATGCCGCGCAGCCACAGCGCCAGAATGCCGCCCGTCAACGCGAATGGGATTCCGGTGAAGACGATCAATCCATCCTTGATGTTCCCAAACATCGCGAAGAGCAAAGTGAACACCAACAGTAGCGCTACGGGAATCACCACCTGCAGCCTTTGGGTTGCAGACTGCAAATTCTCGAACTGGCCGCCCCATGTGGTCCAGTAGCCACTCGGAATTTGCACCTTGGCGAGCGCGGACTCGGCCTCCGCGACAAACCCGCCCAGATCTCGACCCCGCACGTTTGCACTGATCACGATGCGACGCTTGCCGTTTTCACGGCTGATCTGGTTGGGCCCAGGCGCGAGATCAAACGTCGCCACTTCCGATAGCGGAATGAAGCTGACCCGTGCCGTGCCACCGGTGCTGCTTCCTGCGCTGGCGCTCGTTGGCGACACGCCACCAATCAAGCTCCCCGGTCCAGATCCTGCCGAAGATGCAGGCAGAGCGATGGGCAGGCGCCGAATGGCGTCGACATTGCCACGCACGTTCTCCGGGAGTCGCACGACGATGTCGAAGCGCCTGTCACCTTCGAACATCGTACCGGCGTCGCGACCGCCGATTGCAGTCGCCAGCGTATCCTGGACGTCTCCAATGTTCAGGCCATAACGGTTCACCTTGTCGCGGTCAATGGCAACGGTCAGCATCGGAAGCCCGGTGGTTTGCTCCACCTTGACCTCTGCTGCCCCAGGGATGCCGTTAAGGACTTTCTCGACCTCAGCCGCCGTCTTGTTCAACACATCCATGTCGTCGCCAAAAATCTTCACTGCGACGTCACTTCGTACACCCGAGACCAGTTCGTTGAAGCGCAACTGGATCGGCTGCGAGAACTCATAGGTGTTACCCGGAATCTTTGACGCCTCTTCCTGGACAGCTTCCAGCACCTCTTGCCGAGTGCGCTTGGGTTCCGGCCATTCCTTCTCGGGCTTGAGCATCACGTAGCCGTCAGAAATATTGGGCGGCATCGCGTCCGAAGCGATCTCCGCAGTTCCGGTACGCGCGAACACCCGTTCGATTTCAGGAAACTTCTCCTTCAATCGAGATTCGAGGCGCTGTTGCATTTCCAGCGACTGAGTCAGGCTCGTGCCGGGGATTCTCAAGGCCTGAATCGCAAAATCGCCTTCGTTCAAGCTCGGGATGAACTCACTGCCCAGCCGTGTCGACAGCAGTCCGCAAAGCAGCACCGCAACGCCAGCCGCAGTGAGAACGACCGCCTTGGCATTCAACGCACGGGCGAGCAGCGGCTCATAGCCTCGCTTGGCCCACTGCATCAGCCGATTCTCCTTCTCCGTGACCTTTTCACCAATGAAAAGCGCCACTGCTGCCGGGATGAAAGTGACCGAGAGAATCATGGCTCCCAGCAGCGCAATGACAACAGTCAGCGCCATGGGGTGGAACATCTTGCCTTCGACGCCCGTCAGCGCAAAGATCGGCAGGTAAACGATCATGATGATCAGCTGACCGAACAGCAACGCGCGCCTGGCTTCTTTCGAGGCTGCAAACACTTCGTGGAATCGCTCGCTTCGCGTCAGTTTGCGGCCATGGTGCTCTTGGGCATGCGCCAAGCGACGCACGCAGTTTTCCACAATCACGACCGCCCCGTCGATGATGATGCCGAAGTCCAGTGCGCCCAAACTCATCAGGTTGGCACTCACCTTCTGGCTGACCATGCCACTGAAGGTGAAGAGCATCGATAGCGGAATCACCATTGCCGTGATGATGGCCGCCCGGATGTTGCCCAGAAATGCGAACAGCACCACGATCACCAGCACCGCCCCTTCCAAGAGGTTCTTCTTCACCGTTGCAATGGCCTTGTCGACCAAGACAGTCCGGTCATAGACAGTCACTGCTTCGATGCCCGGCGGGAGGTTCTTGTTGATCTCCTCCATCTTCTTGGCCACCGCTTGCGACACCGTGCGACTGTTCTCGCCGATGAGCATGAACACTGTTCCCAGGACAACTTCACGACCGTTGTCAGTAGCAGCGCCAGTTCGCAACTCCTTGCCCAGCTCGACCACCGCCACATCCCGCACTCGCACCGGCGTGCTGCCCGCGCTGCTGAGAATCACGTTGTTGATGTCGTCGATCGACTTCACTTGACCTGGTGCACGGATCAGGTACTGCTCGCCTCGACGCTCGATGTAGCCCGCACCCACGTTTGCGTTGTTGCGTTCAAGGGCTCGCACCACGTCCGCCAGCGACAACCCATAGGCTGCCAGCTTCTCGGGCGAAGGCGCGATCTGGTACTGCTTCGCGTATCCGCCGATCGTGTTGATCTCAGTGACGCCCGGAACATTGCGTAACTGCGGCTTGATGATCCAGTCCTGGACCTCACGCAGATCGGTTGCCGTGTAAGGCATGCCGTCAGGCTTCTTGGCGCCGTCCTTGGCTTCCACCGTCCACAAGTAGATTTCGCCCAAGCCTGTCGAGATAGGTCCGGCCACGGGGTTCACACCCTCCGGCAACTGCCCTTTCGTGGTCTGCAGTCGCTCATTGACGAGCTGCCGAGCGAAGTAGACATCGGTGCCGTCGCGGAAAATCACGGTGACCTGGGACAAACCATAGCGGGACAGCGAACGGGTCTCCTGCAGACCCGGAAGGCCAGCCATCACCGTTTCGATCGGAAAGGTGACACGCTGCTCGGTTTCCAGCGGCGAGTAGCCCGGCGCTGACGTGTTGATCTGCACTTGGACATTGGTGATGTCCGGCACGGCGTCGATCGGCAGCTTCTGGTAGTTGTAGATGCCCAGGCCCGCCATCCCCAGGACGGCGAGCAGGACCATCCATCGCTGCTCGATGGCAAAGCGAATGATTCGTTCAAACATGTTCGCGCAGTCCGATTCAGTGGCCGTGGGTTGCAGAGCCCTTGCCCTGTTCGGACTTGACGACGAAGCTTCCCGCAGCTGCATAGCTGCTCCCAGCCTTCAGGCCCTCGATGATCTCAACGCGCTTGCCGTCGGTTCTCCCCAACTGCACAGGCTGCGGAACGAATCCGCCAGGCACCTTGAGGAAGACAACGGGCTTGTCCTCGAGTGTCTGAATCGCCGTCGATGCAACCGACACAGGCACCGTCGCCTCTTCGGCGACGACTTCGACGTTGACGAAGAGTCCCGGCCGCCAAGCGCCCTGTGGGTTCGGCAAAGTCACGCGCGCACGTGCTGTGCGCGTCTGCTCGCCGATCAGCGATCCCACGTAGGCGACGGTCCCGTTGGCGGTGGCATCAAACGCGCCGGAGCGCACCAGCACCTTTTCGCCCACACGCACCCTGGGCAGGTCGCGGGCAGGGACGCTCATCTCAGCCCAAACAGATGAAAGATCCGAAATCGTAAAGACTTGGGCATCCTCGCGCACAGACTCACCGAGTGCAATGTGCTTCTCTACGACGATGCCATCAAACGGGGCCCGCAGTTCGAACCGGCCCAAGGACCCGCTGTTCGGCGTTGCTCCCAAAGCAAGCAACTTCTGGTTTGCATTCGCCGCGGCAATCTCTGCCTCGCGCAGCGCCTGCTGCGCAGCCAGAACGTCCTGCTCAGGCGAGATGCGCTCCTCGAAGAGCTTCTTCTCTCGCTCATAGGTGGTCCTCGCAAGCTGCCGGCGCTCCACCGCGGACTGGAGCTCCGCACGCCCGGCCGACACGACCGTACTGGAGATGACCGCCAGGACCTGCCCCTGCTTCACCAGTTGTCCAAGGTTCGCACTCACGCTGTCGACAACACCCTGCACTCGCGGCACGATATGGGCCGTACGGTCCTCATTGAACCGGATCTCACCAGGAAATTGCAGGCCGCTGCGAATGCTGGCAGCAGAACTCGCCTCCAACGTGATGCCTGCAGACTTGACCTGCGCGTCAGTCATGGTCACCTTGCCTTCATCCTTGTTGAACGCAAAGAGATACGCGTTGTTGGAGGTTTGCACCTCGACCGTCGCCTCGAAGATGTGCGGCTCAGCCACTGCGTCGGCACTGCTCCAGACCCCATTCGACTGCGTGAAGTTCAACGTCTTCTTGTCGCCGTTGGGACGTGACAGGGAGACGGTCATCTTCGCGCCTGCAGGTACAGCCGGCTTGTCCTTTTCATAGGTCCACGCCTTGAAGCGTGGCTCGCCGCCCTCTTCAGACAACAGCAGCTCGACCGAGAAGTCACCATCCTTGAAGATGTCGCCGCCATTGGGGCCCTTGGCTACGGGCTCCTCAGCGTGGCCGGTATCACCTTCCGTGCCGTGCCCATGGCCATCCTCGCCCTTTTTGCCTGACTCGGCTTGACTGGTCGCCGAACCCGACTTCTTGCCGTCAGACTTTGTCATGATGACTACGCCGCCAACGACGCCGATGGCGACAAGCAAGGCAATGACGAGCATCTGCCCCCGACGGGGCTTTGGCTGATTTGTGGAGCTCATGGACGTTCCTGGGACGAGGTGGAGGACGGAGGTGCCGAAGCACTATCGGGGCCCAGCAGGCGCTGCACATCGGTAACCGACCGGTGAGCATCTGCCAGGGCACGCAGGTATTGCGCGCGCGACTGCAGAAGGGTTCGCTGCGCATCCAATGCTTCAAGGTAACTGAACTTGCCCAGTTCGAAGCCCTTGGTCGCGGCATCAAAGGCGCTTTGGGCGCCAGGCAACACGTCTTGACGCAACGTCGCGACCTCTGCAAGCGAGGTCTCGTAGCGTTGGCGCGCCGCAAGTGCATCCGTACGCACCCGCAATTCGGTGGCGCGAGCGAGATCCTCCGCCCTGTCCTGACGGCGAACGGCTTCGACGATGGCGCCCCGATTCGTGTTGAAGATCGGCAACGGGATGGACACGCCAATCACAGCTTGGTTGCGGGCCAGCTCGGTCTGACGTGTCGCACCCAGAGTCACCGTTACGTCGGGGATGCGTTTGGCACGCTCTAGGTCGGCCAAAGCCCCGAAGCGCTTGACTTCCAGGCGGGCCTCTTGCACTGCAGGCGCCGCGTCTGCACGAAGCGCGACGTCCGTGGCAGTGGGCAGCGGCGGTGTCTGCAACGCGTTGCCATCCAGTGCCGTGATGGCCGGACCCGGCCCAATCGCAGCACGTAGTTGTTCAAAGCTGGTTCGCAGTTCGCCCTGGGCTTGGAGCAACTCAATGCGAACGCCTGCCTCCGCCACCTTCGCTCTGGTCTCCTCGACCGGCGAGACCTTGCCCGCCGTCACCCGCTTGTTTGCAGCGTCAGTACCGCGTCGAGCGAGATCCAACGATGCCTGCGCCAGGGTGACGCGCTCCTGAGCGACCAATGCCGCGAAGAAAGCTGCGGTCACACCGGCCTGCACGTCGATGCGCCTGGCGTCAAGCTGCGTCTTGGCGATGTCGACCGCGCGATCTGCCGCCTCCACCCGCGCAGCACGCTTGCCACCGAGTTCGATCGGCTGCGCCAAGGTGATCGTCGTCTGCCGCGTCTCGCGCCGCGTGTCTTCGACCTGTGCGTCGAGCGTGGGGTTCGGAAGCGCCCCTGCTTGAATTCGCGCCCCCTCTGCCGCAGAAACCTCATCTCGCGCGGCAGCCAACAATGGGTTGGCATCCTGTGCCTGCACGATCGCAGCTGTCAGCGTCAGCGGCGTCCCAGATTGATTTGCTCCAACGGCCCCCTGGGGAGCTGGTGGCGTCGGCGCCGCCATCTGGGCAAACGCGGCGCTGCCACTGGCCAACGCCATGGCTGCAAGCGCAACCGGCGCGAATATCCTCAACATTGCAATCTCCAAACATGATCCCGTCCGGCGTCGGCCGACCAGGAGAGAGAACGAACTCGGCGAACGGACCACCAACTTCGCAGAACAGCTTCAGGGCAAGCCGCGGACTCGAGACCCTCAGAACCGATGCGCGCCCTGCGCAAGCTTGCAGGGCACGCGCTCGACCTGGATCGTCGTGTGCATCAACTTGAATTTCTCCTCGAGCATCTGGGCGGCAATACGAGTCACGTCGCGCGAGTTGCCCTTGGAACTCACCAGATGCACACTCAGGCTGGCCTTGCCGCTGGTCATCGCCCAGAGGTGCAGTTCATGAACCGAGTCCACGGCAGGTATCGCTGCCAAGGCGCTGCGCACCGCGCCCAGGTCCATGCCATCCGGAACACCCTCGAGGAGGATGTTGACGCTGTCGCGCAGAAGAATCCAGGTTCTTGGAAGGACCCAAAGGCCAATCAGCACCGCAATGGCCGAGTCCACCCACACCCAGCCCGTGAAGCGAATGATGAGCGCGCCTGCAATCACGCCGACCGAGCCGAGGAGGTCACTCCAAACCTCCAAGTAGGCCCCCTTGATATTGAGGCTCTCGTCTTTCCCGCTGGTGAGCAAGCGCATGCTGATGATGTTGACGATCAGCCCAAGCGTCGCGATCACCAACATGCCCGTCGACTCGATCGCCGGCGGCGACTTCAGACGTTGATACGCCTCGTAAAGGATGTAGATGGCAACGCCGAACAGCAGCAGCGCATTAAATGCGGCAGCAAGGATCTCGAACCGCTGGTAACCAAAGGTTCTCTTTGCGTCCGCGGCACGCTTACCAATGCGAATTGCCGCCAAGGCGATCGCAAGCGCTGCCGCATCGGTGAACATGTGCGCTGCGTCAGAGATGAGCGCCAAGCTGCCGGTGACGATGCCACCGATCACCTCCGCAATGAGGAAAGTGCCCGTCAGGGCCAGCGCGATCCAAAGAGACTTTGCTCTGTCAGGGTCGGTTGCTGCCGGTGCGTGCGAATGTGATTGGCCGCTGGACATGTTTGCCAAAAGTCTTAGAGTTGGAATTGCGTTGGTCGAGCCTTCACGGAACAGACTGCGGGGACGCACGCGTTACACCGGAAGTTGACGTTTGAATAGTAGGGGTGCAATCCATCTCGCTGCTAACGCGAAGATTACATGTTTGTAATCTTCGCGGCGAGAGGGGAAGCCTTGCGCTCAAACCGAACGTGCGTTGTTTCACAGGGCAGGAAGACAAGCCGATTGCAAACATGCGACAACTCCCGTGGGCTGCATCCATTCACCGTGGAAGGCGCAGACAGTCGAGATAGCTACTTCTTCTACATTTGAAGGCCGCGCCCAGCGCCGCGCGAAGACCGCCACGAGCGGTACGGCGCCACTGCGCGTCTCAAACGCCCAACCGAACATCGGCGAACCCAAGAAGCGCCTCCCGATGTCCGGCACCAGTCGTCGAAAACACAAGTGCGGGTTCGTTGTCGATCCGCGCGCCGGGCCCACCCGAACCCGTCCGCGGCAAGTCTCTGGTCCTGAACTCGCTTTGTCGCCCTGCTGTTGTTGCGCGCTACCTGGCCGCACGCGCGGGGGAAGACGTGCTCCGTGTGGCGTGGACGCCCGCTGCTTGATGCGCCTCGTTCACAGCGAGAGCTGCCACCGCTCTTGTCGGCCCTGCCGAACTGTGCCTGCCGACGTTTGCGCGAGGTGTCCCAACATCTCAAGTTGTCCAAGTACACGATAGACAGTGCGCAGGGAGCTCCGCTCGCGACCGATCAGCCATCTGTAGATCTCGACGGCGGAGAATGACTCCTCTGGCGCCGCGCGCACGACTGCGAGGACGGCCTCACGAACTGCGCTATGACGCGTCCTCGCCCGCATTGACGAATGCGGAGGTCGCACTGGAATGGTCATGGCAATCGAAATGGTGGGCCCCCGGGGCGCGCAGTCACCCCGTTTTTCGGGCGTGCCCTCTGCACTGCTTCGAGCTGGGCGCGCGATCACGCGCGCCCAGCTTCCGAACAATGCAAGCGAATTGCCGCCGAGGTTTAGAACGAGATATTGGCGGTCAACCGGTACGTGCGCGGTGCGCCCGGCGTGTAGCGATAACCGCTCTTGTTGATGGCGGCCACATAGTCCTTGTCCGCCAGGTTGTACACGTTGAACTGCAGATCGACGTTGCGGCTGACGCGATACGCAGCCATCGCGTCAAAGACCCAATAGGATTCGACGAACTGGGGCGTTCCAACCGCGCCATCCGTGCCGCGATACATTTTTCCGTTGTAGCGAGCGCCTAGGCCGACCGTGAGACCGATCGGCAGTCGATAGGTGGTCCAGGCGGTGAAAGAGTTCTTCGGCGTGTACGCAAGCACCGAGCCTCCATCCGCAAGCACCGAAGGACCACTCAAGACCTGGGTGTCCAACGTGGTGAATCCAGCACTCATGCCCCAGTTCTCAGTGATTGCGCCGGTCGCACCGAACTCAACGCCTTGCACGCGCTTCTTGCCAGTCTGGAAGAAACTGCCACTGACCGCATCCTGGACCACTTCGTTGCTCACATCTGTACGGAACAGGGCCGCGGTCAGCGCAAGCTTCTTGTCCAGCACATCCCACTTCGTACCCAATTCCCAGGTCTTGGTTTTCTGCGGGTCGAAGTCGGTGCGGTTGGCATTGTTGCCGGTGCCACCAGCCGCCAGCGTGAAGTTGCTCCCGCCCGGCGGTTGTGCAGCCGTGCCGTAGGCCAAATAGACGCTGCTGTAGTCAGTGGGCTTGTAGACCACGCCAAGCTTGCCGGTCCACAAGCTGCCGGACTTGCTGAACCTGCTCGGCGTGAGCAAGCCGGTCGCGCCCAAGGCCGAAGAGTAGTAGTCCGTCGAATAGTGATCAAACCGCAAGCCACCCGTGAGCGACCACCTGTCGTTGAATTTGACGGTGTCGAATGCGTAGGCGCCAACCGTCGTCGTGGTGCCCTCGGTGCTGGTGCCATTTGGCAGCCGGACATAGCCTGCAACGTTGGGGTTCGGCGCATACAGACTCGCGGCGGGCCACAGGCCGGCGTTGGCAATGCCCGGGACGCCGAACACCGTGGCACCTTGACCAAAATAGCCAATGCTGCTTTGCTGTTCACGAATGAGTTCGACCCCGGCATTGAGGGTGTGCCCCACGCTGCCGGTGTTGAACTTTGCGCTGAGATTCGTCTGATTCGTCAGGATCGTGTTCTCCTGCGTCTTGTTGGTCGGCAGATTTCGCGACTGTGTCCAAGCCAGCGGGTTGGCCACAGTGGAGGTGCCGGGTACCAATGTGTTGATGAATCCGGCCGTCGCCGCTGGCACCGAGCCGCGGTAGACGTTGCTCGTCCCGACGCGTGTCGATGTCAGCCCGCCCCCCATGAACGCCGTCAGGAGATAGTCCTGCTCGATCTTGCCGTAGCGGAACGTGTTGCGCAGCGTGATGTCGGGCGTGATGTCGTGCTCGACGCGCGCCGTGAACATGTTCTGAGTCACGGTCTCGAAGTCGGACGTCGTGCCGTAGAAGTTGCTGGAGTTCACGCGCGGCGCGAAATCCAGGTATCCGCGGCGCAGGATGCCCGAGTTGATCGTTGTCGGGTCGGGGTTGGCGTAGCCCGGCAGCCCGACGGTCGGCACGCCACCGTCAGGGATGTTGTTCTGCTGGACGTGAACTAAATCGAAGTAGAAGCGCGTGGGGCTGTTCAGGCCGAACGCGAACGACGGCGCGATGCCCCAGCGCTTGTTCTTCACCACGTCGCGGCCAGAGACGTCGGCGTCGTGCGAAACGGCACTCAGCCGGAAGGCCGCTCCAATCCCGTTCGGACCGCTCAGCGACTTGTTCCAGTCCACGGTCGCACGCCTGAATTTGTCGCTCCCCAGACCTACCGAACCCAAAAAGCTGTCCGTGAGCGTGGGCTTCTTCGTGATGAGGTTGATGTAGCCCGTGGGCGAAGTGCGGCCCGTGTCGCTGCCGGATGGGCCCTTCACGACCTCGACCTGCTCGAGATTGAAGGTTTCTCGAGTGATGCTACCCGTGTCGCGAATGCCGTCCACGAAGATGCTGCTGGAGGTGTCAAAACCGCGCATGAAGATGGCATCGCCCGAGTTGGAATTGCCGTTCTCTCCAACATAAAAAGTGCCAGCACCCGGCGTATTGCGAATTGCCTCGCTCAGCGTGGTGGCGCCCTGTTCGCGCAGCACTTGGTCGCGGATGACCTGCACGGTCTGCGGCGTGTCGACCAGCGGCGCGGTGAACTTGGGGTTGGCGGACGTGTCGGCCTTGTAGTCGGCGGCCGCAGCGGAGTCGCGGATCTGCACCGAGGGCAGGGTGCCGGAGCTCGTCTGCGCGATGCCCGGCAGCGAGAGCGCCATCAGCGTGGCGGCAGCGGTCAGGGGGGGAACAGCGCGCGCGACGGCGTGCTTGCGGGTCTTGATGTAAGCCATGAAATCCCTCCTCCAGAGGGCATTGGTCAAAGACCTGACATGGCTTGCGCGACGGCCCCCGGCACGGGACGTGACGGGTACGGGGCTGGCTGGTCAGAAGATACGTGCTGCAGACAGGCCCGATCCGGCATGCTGCGGGCGCATCATAGACATCAATGCCGGCCCCCTACTGCATGTTGTGATCCGCTAAGCATCGCCTGTCGTAGCCGGGCCACGATGCCATCCTTTCGTTATCAGATTACAGATTCGTAATCCAACGTGGCGCATATCTGAGGTATTGTTTCTCGCAAGCGCCACCGCGCTACAGCGCCTACGCCGTGCACCCTTCACACGGCCCCTCAGCAAAAGTTGGCCAATTCAAACACCGAGCTCGGCGCACTTGGCAGGGGGGATCTCGCCCGCGAATCCAATGGCTTGATTCGACGTTCAACAACCACTGGCGCAGTCCCGGCGAGGTACTTGACCGCCAACGTGTGCAACGTCACAGCCTTTAGCAACGAGAGGCCGTATTTCCCCAACGAGTCCCACACATCCACTTCAAGCGTTCCATGGCTTCGCCTGGGCCATACATCTTCTGAATCGGAGGATCGACAAACCCCCACTGCAACAACGATATCGGCGATCGAGATCATCGTCGCGGGTCGAGCCAACACGTAGCCACCCCCACGCCCGCGCATGGCGGACACCAATCCCTCGCTGCGCAACCGCGCGAAGATCTCTTCGCAGAAGGTCATCGAGACACCGTGCCGCTCAGACAACTCAGGCAAGGCAATCCGCTTGGTCGAAGGTTGCATGGCAAGGTCCAACATCGCCGCGACTGCAACTTGACTTCTTCTGGTCACCCACATGGATCCTCCTGATACAAACCGGTAGCTGAATTCAAAGCTTCGAGGCACACCCCAACAGGCAGTGAAGACCGCACCGAATCTGGCGTCTTGCACCGAACTTCATTTCTGTCGCGCACCCTCAACAGCTTGGCGGGCACATCAAGACACTGACCTCATCACGCCATGTCTGTCCGAAGCGCCAGGCAGAACCGGCGGAGTAGGAGACAACAACTCCGGCCTGAAGCAGGTCTTCCGCGCCCGTTGACCTGATCGGTCCGGGTCGACGCGGGGCCGCACACCGGATGGTTCCGTGTCAGAAGAACCTGTCGACTGCACCGGTGACGCCTGCTGGATCCGCGCGAAAGCGGGCGCAACTAGGCGATCGACCAGCCACGTCGCGGCGACAAACATCCCCAGTGACAGCACAGAGAGGGCGAAGCCAGCCAAGATGTCCAAGGGGAAGTGAACCGCCACATGCACCCTTGCCCAACCTGTCGACAACGCCACCATCAGGGCGGCTGCGGCATACCGACGCAGACGCGTTCGTATGAACAAAGCGCCCGCAACGAAGCCCATGACTGCTGCGTGTGCGCTTGGAAGAGCTCCACTTGCCCCTTTGGAGATGTGCGCTGGCGCCAGGCCCAACGCGAACGGTCGCTGGAGTCCGAAGGCATCGGCCAAGGCATGGGCCAACATCGAAGTGATGCCAGCCATGGCAAGAACAGCAAACAGGTACCGCCGTTCGATCGGTTCGCGCACGGCAGCCCACGCCATGACAGCGCCGGCGAGCCATGAGCCGTATTCCGCAATCGATGCGGAGACAAGCACGACCCAGGCGCTAGGAGTCGCGCCCGCAGTCATTAGCAGGAACAGTGCGCTGTCAGGACGCTCCATGGCAGGCCCCCCACGCTGAGGCTAGATACTGGATCTCAGGCGGCACAAGGGCATCCTCCGCGGCGCACCTGCACCGATCGGTGCGCGAGTGTTGATGGCACGGATTGCCGTACCTGAATTTCATGAAGACCATCAGACCGCTGGCTCGGTTGGGCGACGGCAGGAGTCGACACAGACATCCCGGCTATCGAGCGGCACTCGCGCTTCCCCAGTGGTGGTGCCAGCGCTCACCCCTGTCTGACGCCCAGCCGGCGTCACTCCTCGGGGACTCTCAAGCAGCACATACCCCCCCACGTGCGCCAAGATGGGGTAGCCGCGCCGGAAGGCGTCAGGCAAAGCTTCCCAGTCCCTGCTCGAAGCAGCGATCAACTGATGGGCGTGCTCAGCGCTCATGCCTGAGGGCACATCAAGACCTGCCATCAGTTGTTCGATGGTGACGCCGCCCGTCAGGTTGCCGCGCGAATAGAAGCTTGCCGAGGACGGGACTGGACCCAGGAAGACCACCTCTCTGATCGCATGCCCTTGTGTTTTCGCCGCGGCCAAGATGCCCTTGGCGGATCGCACGCCGCCACTGTCGGCTTGCCATAGCAGCAATGAGGACGCCACGGCCATCACGACGATCAAACCCGCGCACACAGTGGCATGCACTCGCCTTTGACGAGGATCCCTGGCAAGCCAACGCGCGCAGAGAATCGCCGCAGCAGGCACCACCGGCAGAATGTAGGTCCAAAGAATGTTCCTCGATAAAGTGAAGAACAACACAGGCACCAACAGCCACGCAATGAGCAGTGGGGCGTCATCAATAGGCAAACTCAGGCGTGGAGGACGCGGGTTCGTCGACCGCAGCGCTTGGCTTCGTCCGATCAACAGAAAGGGAACCAGCAAGGTCCACGGCATCAGTCCGCAGGCGAGAAAAAGCCAAATCAATCCGCGCGGCTGCTCGTGAGCCGTGCCATAAAGATCTCCCGTCCAGCCAGGCTCAGTGAACCGCTTCCAGTGTTCCCCGACGAAGAAGTACTCCAGAAAACCGGGGGTGCGCACCTCCGCGAGCGCATACCATGGAAGCGCGATGACCATGCTTGCCAGGAGCACCTTGAACCACGGCACCGCCCACGTGTAGCGAAGCGCCTGCCGGCCGGTTGCGGCATAGATGACGATCGGGCCAAGGATCAAAATGATCGCCACCGGACCTTTGGCCAACAGCCCGGCTGCCAAGCCCGCCGCCAAGCAAATCGCTCCGAGCCGTCGCGAGCGCGCGTCGGCACCCGCCAATGCCGACCTGAACCCGCTCAAGCCCAAGGTGACCGACAACATCAGGGCCATGTCAGTCATCACGGCGCCAGCACTTGCAAAGAAAACGACACTTCCCCAAAGAAGGCTGAGGGCGAGCAATCCGACGCGCAAGCCATGGGCCTTCGCCCACGCCCAAGTCAATGCCGTTACCCCCAAACCCATCATCGCGACGGGCAATCGAGCGCCCCATTCATTGATGCCAAAGATCTGCAAGCCAGCAGCCGACGCCCATGAAGACAGTGGCGGCTTACCCCAGAAGACCACGTCACCGGGCAACATGAGCGTCACCCAGTTGGCAGATGCAACCATGTGCCTGGCAATTTCAGCGTAGCGCGACTCGGTGTTGTCGGACAATGGATAGCTGCCAAGCATGGCGAATCGAAGTGCCACGATCGCGGCCGTGAGCAAGACAAGCTTCGGCGCGACGATCCTCAGGCAACGCAGGGCATACGGCAGCGCCACAGGCGGCCTCGAGCCGAACAACGATGGACCTCGACTCGCATCCATCATGTCGCGCGATTCTTTGCTGCCGGACGAAATTCCTTGAGCAGATACAGCGGGCGCGCCTTGGACTCGACGAACAGCCGGCTAACGTATTCACCCAAGATGCCAATGGCGGTCAGTTGCAGCCCACCCAAAATGAGGACGCTCACGATGAGCGTGGGAAATCCGTGAATGGGGTCACCGAACAAGACGGTTTTAATCAAGAAATAGATAGCGTAGAAGAACGAAGCGAGCGCGCATGCGAGACCGACGTAGGTCGCCAACTTCAACGGAACCGCCGAAAACCCGACGATGCCTTCCACCGCAAAGCGCCACAGCTTGCGAAAGCCCCATTTGGTCGTCCCCAGTTGACGTGCATCGCGGTCGTAATCCAAGGTCACCGTGTCGAAACCGACCCAGGCGAAAATGCCTTTCATGAAGCGGTTGCGCTCAGGCAGCCTATTGATGGCGTCGACCACTCGCCTGCCGAGCAAGCGGAAGTCCCCAACATCTGCAGGCATCGGAGTGTCCGAGACCCAGTTGAAGATCCGATAGAACGCGTAGGCGGTCAGCGTCTTGAGCCACGTCTCGCCGGCGCGAGATCGCCGGCGCATGACGACCACATCGGCCCCGCTCTCCCAGGCCTGCACCATCTTGGGTATTAATGTCGGCGGATCTTGCATGTCGGCATCGATCAGCACCACGGCATCCCCGCGCGCAAGATGCAGGCCGGCCGTCATTGCTGCTTCCTTGCCGAAGTTCCTGCTGAACGTGGCGATGGCGACGTGCTCGTCGATGGTGCTGATGGAACGCAGGACCGCGGCCGTCGAGTCGCTGCTGCCGTCGTTCACGTAGACCACCTCGAAGGTTCGGTCCATCGCGCGTAGCACCTCGCCCAGACGTAAATGAAAGGCCTGCAGTCCTGGCCCTTCATTGAACACCGGCACAACCACCGAGATCATCGGCACGGGTGATGCGGCAGCACGCGCCGCGCTGACCGCGGCGCAGGTTGCCGACGCCGGGAAGCGAACCGGCCTGGTCCGAGGCCGACGATGCAGTAGTTGTGAATTTGGCATGGTGCGCTTGGGCTCCGGGCGCGCGCACACAGGCTACTTGGAGCCTATCGATGCTGGTGCGCCAGACGGCAGCGGGCAACGCCTAGCGTAGGCACCCAAGATAACTCTCGGCTAACGAACGGATTACATTTGCCTCGGCGCGAAATAGGAGCTATCGCAAGCCTCAGACCTCCCCCGTTCGCTTCCAGCGCTGAGGCAGCAGACACCACAAGGTCAGGATGAGAGCCGCGATCAAAATCGCGGTGATTGTTCCTGTGGGGTGACCGAAAACCTTCGACAAGACAAGTTGCGTGCCGAACACAAGTGCCGAGCCCAGCGCGATCGAGCCGAAGAGGATCTGACGCGTCGCCAACGCTTTGAAACGCGGCCGGTCAGACAGCGGACGTATCAGGCGATGCTGCACAGCGGGCGCTGTGAGAACCACCAAGCTGGTGATAGCCAACACAAACGTCGTGAGGAAGACCCATTTCTCCGTGTATGCGATGGCATCGAAGCCCGGCATGAAAGGCACCGAGATCAAAAAGGCTGACAGCAACTGCGCACTCGGCAGCAACACCCTCAGCTCACTCAGAAGATCCGTCAGATCACCGTCATCCACATCCCCTTCACTCGATTGGAAGTCAGGTCCAGACATCGGCGATCAATCCTTTTTCTGGCCGGTCGCGCTGCAACCAAGCTCAACATAGTTCAAGTGGAGTCTCATTCTGATACGCCGCCGCAGGCTGCACACAGGTCCCGCGCATTACATTTCTGTAATGTCGCCGTGTGGCCTGGTCACGCCTGCAACCGCGGCAACAGAACGAAGCTGCTCGATGTCGGTAGCAAGCGGTGCCTTTTTTGACCCGACCCTAGCCATGAGGCGCAACGCCATACCGTCGGTTCAACCCTTGAGGCTGTTCATTTGGCTGCACAAAAAAAAGACCCACCATGGCTGGTGGGTCAAATCGCAGCTCGCCGTACAGGGAGGTACACGGCGCTGTTCTGACGCTGCGAGGAGGGGATCAGTCTAGGCCATTCGATGCAGCAGTCACGGGTTCGTCAACAACTGGGCCCCGACGGCGCCCAACGTCGGCCGTTGCTACTCGACAGTTGTGATCGCGAGCGGTCATGGGAAGCCCTTCTGATTCTCGATCCATGAGCGACGAGATCGTCCTCGTCGGCCATGCGGCTTCGTCGAGGCGCGCGCGAAGCCAACGCGCACCTCCCAGCATTCGCAGCTTGTCGCGTTGCCGCGCGTTCAATCTGACCGTAACCGGAAAGGTCCGTTCCCCCGGCTCCAGCGGCGGACGCCCCGGCACTGCCGGAGTGGATCGCTCATCCATGCTTGTACCTTCCGTTGGCTGATCGGCGTGGGCCACGCAGTTGCTGAAACCGGGCTGGATCGATGACGCGCGGCTTGGTCTGCCTGCGGCGTCTCTAACTCATTCTCCGTCCTTAGACGAACGCGAACATTACAAGTTTGCAATCTTCGATGGCACGCGACTCGGACGCGATTGCGATTGGCATCCCAGCATCTAGACTTCTTGTCGCCTAATCCGCCTGGTCAGCACCCTGCCGCAGGAGCATCGACTCAGTGCCGGCGGTTGCCGTCCTCCGTTCCGGCGTGCGCGTGCGTGGCGAATTGCATATTGACATGCGGAAGGATCCGATGCACGGGGACATGAAGGCTTCACACGAGCAACCCGATAGCGCGGCGCGACCAATGCTTGACGCGACCTCTCTCGCGCAGATTGTCGAGAATGTGCCGATTGGCATCTGCGTGGTGAATTCCCACCTACGGTTGTGCATCGCCAATGACCGCGCGCGTACTGCATTTCATGTCACAGCTATTGACGCCGGGCAACCACTGGCAAACCTGATCAGCGCGAGCTGGGGTGACTCGCTCGTGGGAGACGTGCTGCAACATGTCCATCGGGCCTTCGCCGAGGGCAGTTCGATGTGGACATCTCCCGCAATGCCCGGGCGCAGCGACAACGTTGCGGACGCGTGCGGCGACTGGCACTTCCGACGGATTGCGCTCAGTGCGGTCGAGTTCGGCGTGGCTTGGTACCTCCAGGATCGCCATGCCGCCAGCCTGCTACGCGACGCCCAGCACCAGTCTGGCCGGCGAGAAAGCGAGTTTCTCGCTGTCTTGGCACACGAACTCAGAAACCAGCTTGCACCTATTCGCCTCAGCCTCGAGTTGATGAAGCGGGCAAAAGGGCACGAAGCTAACCGGCGCGCCCTCGACATCATCGATCATCAAAGTCAGGCCATGGCGCTTCTCGTCGATGATCTGCTTGACGTGTCACGGATCGCCATCGGCGCGATGGTCATGCGTCGCGAGAAGTTCCGACTGGATGAAGTGATAGCGATCGCACTGGATGGCAGCCAGCCACTGGTGCGCGAGAAGAGCCACTCGATCACTGTTGAGTTGCCGCGCGAACCCCTCTGGCTGGAGGGCGATCGACTTCGACTGAGCCAAGCTTTCATCAACCTCCTCAACAACGCAGCCAAGTTCACCGAAGCGGGAGGACAAATCACCATAGCGGCCGAGCTTGACTTGCCGAACGTGACGGTGCACGTCAGGGACACTGGATTGGGAATTCCAAAGGAACAGTTGGAGCGAATCTTCGAGTTGTTCGGTCGGTTGGAGCGCGACCGTGCAACACACGGCCTTGGCATCGGATTGAGCTTGGTGAGGCAGGTGGTCAGCCTGCATGGCGGTAGCGTGTCGGCAAAGAGCGGCGGACACCGGCTCGGCAGCGACTTTGTCGTGTGCCTCCCTGTCGCCTCAGCGGCGCCGTCCCAGCCCACCCCGAATCCGCCGGTGCTCAGATCGTCTAAGAGCAAACGCGTCCTGGTGGTCGACGATGACGCTGCGAATCGGGACGCGATGGCACGCCTGCTCGAGGCACTTGGGCACATTGCTGTTGTCGCTGCTAGCGGCAGCGAGGCGCTGCGCCTGATGGGGTTGTTTCGACCGCATGTGCTGCTGCTTGACCTCAGCATGCCGGGGGTGGACGGCTTCGAGGTCGCGCGCCTCGCAAGACTCGATCTCGACGGATCTTCCGTGCGAATCGTGGCGGTGACAGGACACGGCCAAAAGAGTGACCTCGACAGAACGCGTGGTGCCGGATTCGACGCTCACCTGGTGAAACCGGTGACCCTGCGCCAACTCGAGGAAGCGCTTGGCGACTGAGTGAGCGGCGGCGGCGCCAGGTTGGAGATCCCAACAATATGATCGGGCGATGGCAGGACGGCAACTCCAGCAGTTCCCGACATCATCCCCGCACCACACCGCAGACGCAGTGGAAATTGAAGGGAACGAGCCGGCCTCTGCTCTGGCGTCACTCAGGTGCTTTGTGATCGACTGCGGGTTACACGCGCCGCGGCGGTGACTCTCTCGATCGTCGATGCCTCTCATCCATCGCATGGTCCGGCGCTGCGGCGGCGATGTGACTTTCGTTCTGGCAATGTTGCATGACTCATATTCCGTGCGCTCCCCATCGGGCACTTCCCTGCCCTTCGCTCGCCGCGTGCTCACCATAGGCCGACGAGATACTCTCCCCTCGCCGGCCGTTTGCGGGTCGCTCTGGATTCATCGTCAAACCGCGTGATGCGCTAACATTAGCTGTGCAGGTGCCGGTTACCCCAGAAGGGCGAGCTTGGCAGTTTTCGTAGGTGCCGGCACCATGGCGCTCTATGCGGCCTCTGCATGGGCTCCAGATCTTCTGGCAGTTCAGTGACAACATTGACGAGTGGCTGAACAGCGGCACGACCGAAATCGGCGTTGCCCATCAATGAGTGCGACGCGTCGGGCCATCGGAGGAGAAGCTCTTCTCTGGCGGTGAGCAGAGGAGAAGGTCGTAGCACGGTCCCTGAGGCGGTCGACTTTGCCTCGCTTGACCAACTGCCGCTCGCACTTCTTAGTCGCCCATTGGGCTTCTGCTCTCACTGGACGACCTCGCGAAACGCAAGCGGATCTCTCTCCACGTGGAGCTGGAGGCGAACTCTTTGGCGATCGTCCAGGAGGCAGTAGGCACAGGATCTCTCAAGATCGGCTGGCATATCAAGCAGTTTTTCGTGATGTGACTGACGAAACGGAGCACGCTTTCGTCGAGAGCTGCGGTGCCCTCATCGAAACGCCAGTTGTGGGGGCCGCCCGGCATCACCCATGGACGGCGACGCAGTTACAGGCCAGTGACGCCTTGGCTGAGGGCAAAGTCAAGCAGCACCTTATCCGTCGGTTGCTCAGGCCAAGTTTCGATCGCCAGCCAACGAAAGAAGCTCGTGCCCGCGATGCGACTGGCCGGACCATCGCGCCGCCATGCACGCGCGATCGGCGGCGCCAGTGTGTCGAGTGCGGAAGTCTCGAATTTCGCGCGCCACTGATCCTGCTGGCCTTGCGGCATCTCCCGAAACATCTCGCGGGCGCGCTTCATTCGGTCGTTCTCCCACAGCTCTCGCAGTCGCCGCATGCGCTCGGCCTCCGTGAGGGTCGCGCTCGGCCGTGCGGTCGACGCGGGCGCCGGGAGTTCGGTCGGGCTGTTGGACTTGACACCTGAGTATCCTTTTCGCAGCGCATCCTTGAAGTACGCGGCGGAGGACTTCAACGGCGCGAGCGTGGCGTTGCGCAGTCGTTGGTGCACGTGGTCGATCGTGGCGCGCAGCTGTCCTTCATCCGTGGTGGCGTACAGGTCCTGCGCTTCGTCCTGCTTGATGCCCAGCTCGATCAGCTTGCCGACCAGTTCGAGGTCGAACACATTGCGCTGGGTGTTGTCGACTTCGCCAATGCGTTGCTGCACGCGCGGGATGACACGAAACTGGATCTCCTCGATCTTTCGGCCCTGCTTGTGCTCGATGAGCTCGAGGCTGAAGTCTTCACACAACGCCTCCACTTCGGCAAGCGCCTTGCTGATCACGTCGCGCTTGAGGAAGCGGTAGTCGACCTCGGTGATGTCACTGCGCCCGGTGAGCACTGCCGCCCACCAAAGGACATCTTCGCGCATGGTGAGTCGCCCTGGGGAGGTCAGGTAGCGAGCGCCGATTTCGTAGAGGACGGCCGCCGAGTAGCTACGCATCTGGCCGCTGATCTCCAGCAGCACCCGTGTGTACTGATGAGGCTTGACCAGCCGTTCCTTGATTTCGTCAGGGTATCGCCAACTCACAATGGTGGGACGCCCCCTGCCCTGCTCTTCGATCGTGACGGTTCCGAGCAGTTGGGAGGAGATCCAACGGCGCTGGCCTGCTGCACTTGTGGACCATTCGATCGTGGTCGCCTGCATGTCCCGCAGATGGGATTTCAGGAGCTCGGTGTTGTTGGAGTTGAAACGTGCGTCCCCAATGAGCTCGCTGAGGGCGAGTCGGTAGACCGGTTCATCGACGCCTTGACGCTGCGAGTGGTACAGCAGCGCGTTGTAGATCCGGCGGGACAAGAGTGTCAGCCGGCCGCGCTTTGGACGGATTGCGATCGCTTCGTTGGCCTTGGCCACCGTCTGCTCTTCGCTTGGCTTGGTGGATCGTTTGGGTGTGGGACGTGCGCTGTCGTCCATCGTTTTGATGTGGAGTGAGGTTGCGCATCTTCGGGCAGAAATGTGAAATGGTCAAATCACATGAATCCTCTGTGGCCTTGTTACTTTGAATTGAACACTTGAGACTGTTGAATACATTGAGATCAGGGAATCCTTTTTGGCGACAAGCACTTAGGCCTCGGTGTGTGAGGTCGGTTGGGGTTCAATGTGAGTGCCTTTGGGGTTTGACGTGAGGTCGGATGGGGTTTGACGGCTTAATCTGTGAGTGCCTGTGGGATTTGCCGTGAGTGGATAGGGGATTGGCTCTCGATTAGGCGTCGTCCGCGTTCGAAGCGACCGCATCGGCGGGGCGCAGAGTCCAAATCTGGCTTGGAACTCGATGCTGGCAAAGGTTTTTGGCGGGATGGACGCAGCGCCGATGAGATGCATGAACGCCGGTTTCCTATCCGGTCTCACAGTTGGCGTCGACCAGTTTCCGGCGGATCGTCGAGGGAACATAGATTCGGCATATTTCCATAGAATCGCCGGAATCTGTTGACTCTTTCCATCTGCTCGCCATGGCCTCGACCCCTCCCCCGTCAACTGGAAACCAGGTTTCCAGCGCATCGCCCTCCCCTGTTCGCCCGGTCATCGACATGGCACGGATCGCCAGCCTGGCCACCCGTGCCGGCTCAATGATCGAGCAGATCCGCAGCCGGCTCCTGGCCCCCGAGGCCCGTAAGACACCACCGACTTTCAGTACGGCGCAACTGGCGACATTGTGCGGCGTGGACAAGGCCCACGTCGCCTATCGCATCTCCAAGGACGATCTGCCGTCCGGGCGGTTGACACCAACTGGTGGCAAGCGGATCTTTGAACTCGCGGAGTTGCAGACTTGGGCACGTACCTATCGGGCGGACAAGATGCGTCCTGCAGGTAAGAAGGCCATCACCATCGCTGTGGGCAACTTCAAAGGTGGCGTGGCCAAGACAACGACCTCCATGGTGTTGGCGCAAGGCTTGAGCATGCGCGGTCATCGGGTGTTGGCCATCGACACCGACCCTCAGGGTTCCTTGACCACGTTGCACGGCCTCTTGCCGGAGGCTGAGGTCAGCGAGGACATGACGATCGCGCCCTTGTGCGACGGGTCAGAATCTGACATCCGTTATGCCATCCGGTCCACCTACTGGGATGGCATCGATCTCGTTGCGGCCGCACCGTTCCTGTTTTCGGCCGAGTTCGCCCTCCCCGCTCGGCAGATGCAGCAAAGCGACGCCGAATTCTGGAATGTCTTGAACGAAGGTCTGGAGAGTGTTCGGGATCTGTACGACGTGATCGTCATCGACACGCCCCCCTCCCTGTCCTACGTGACGATCAATGCGCTCTGGGCGGCAAACGGCATCGTCGTTCCCGTCCCGCCTTCTGGCCTGGACTTCGCTTCGTCGGCGCAGTTCTGGGCGCTGCTGGCCGACCTGGGCGCCAACCTCGATGGTCAGTCCAAGGGGCCGCACGGGAAGAACTTCGATTTTCTCCACGTCCTTCTGAGTCGTGTTGACTCTGCCGATCCAGCCATGCCCGCGGTTCGCAGCTGGATTCAGGCCACGTATGGCGAATACACCTTGCCTGTGGAGATTCCGAAGACCAGCGTCACGAGCAACAAGGCAGCGGAATTCGCGACCATCTACGACGTTCAGAAGTACGAGGGATCTGCCAAGACCTACAAGCGTGCGGCCGACGCGTACGACGCGTTCGTCGATCTGGTCGAGCAATCCGTGGTCGGCGCTTGGGCCGAGCCTGCCGCCGGCGATGCTCCATGAGGCCTCTGTCTGGAAACCAGGTTTCCATGTCGCACCGTGGCTTTCCGATCCCGGGGTGGGTCGCCGGCACTGATGCGAATCCTTGCTCTACACGCCCTTCTTCCTCACGCACGCTGTCGGGTGTCCCGTCGTGTTGGAAACCTGGTTTCCAACCCTGCGGCCGCGCGAACTGTTTTCGTAGTGGGCCCCGCGTCACCCCGCAATCCCTTGGCTTGAAGCAAAGGCCTGGTGAAGGTCCGTTGCGCCGTGCCGCGAGGAGCTCCGGTAGGTGTGCCTTGGCGCCCACTCGCATGATGGTCGATTGCAGCCATCCTTTTGAACGATCAAGATTGGAAACCAGGTTTCCACAAAGGAATTACACCCATGGCCAGCACCCGTAAGCGTCTGGAAGATCTCACCGCCGACTTGCGTCTGCCTGTCGACGCGCCGGCGGGCACGTCGACGGGGGATGCCGCGGTGCCTACTGCGCCGACTTTGCCGCCCGCGGCAGGTGCGCCCGCCCTGGAAACCAGGTTTCCACCCGCGCGCGCGCCCAGCGTGACGCCTCGGACCGGTCCCGGCCAGATGCTCGCCTTCCGGGGTCAGATGCGCGAGGTCGAGGGCGAACTGACGACCCTGCGGGACAGGCTGAGTCGATTCGAGGGTGCGATGCCAGTGCGCAAGCTCGATCCCTCGGCGATTCGTGCCAGCCGTTGGGCGAACCGGCACGACATGTCCTTTTCAACCCCGGCGTTCGCTGGCCTGAAGAACGACATCGAGAAGGCCGGCGGCAACGTGCAGCCGATCCTGGTGCGCCCAATCGTCGCCGAGCCGGGTCAGTACGAGCTTGTGTTCGGGCATCGCCGGCATCGTGCCTGCCTCGAACTCGGCATTCCCGTGCTCGCAAGCATCTGGGAGGGCGATCTCAACGACCTGGAACTGTTCGCGGCGATGGACCGAGAGAACCGGGAGCGGGCCGATCTGTCGCCCTACGAACAGGGCCAGATGTACCACCGCGCCTTGGAGGAGGGCCTCTTTCCAGCGCAGCGCCGACTGGCCGACTACCTCGGCGTGAGCCACACTTGGGTGCGCAAGGCGCTGATGGTCGCTCAGTTGCCCGAAGCCATAGTCGAGTGCTTCCGCAGTCCGCTTGAGATCACCCATCGGCACGCCGACAAGATCCACACGGCACTCGAAGCGGATCGTCGTGGCGTCCTGAAGCGTGCCGAGAAGTTGCGAGGGCAGGGGGTTTCGGCTTCGGCTGTGGTCGATCGTCTGCTGGACAGTGCACCGGGTGGGCGCAAGGATGATCGCGTGACACTCAAGACTGGCGACATCCACCTCGGCAAGGCCGTGCGCGCCAAGGACGGTGCCATTTCGCTGGAGCTGCTCCCCGCCGCGCTTGTCTCGGCCCCGCGAGCGCAGATTCTGCGTGCCCTGCAGGAGGCGCTGCAGCAGCTTGCCCCGGCGGCAGAGTAGGGCGCCTGGCCCTTGTGTGAGATTCGTTGGGATTTGGGCTTCGCCTCGCTCGCCATGCCAACGCCAGTTGTTGAGCTCAGATAAAATAGATCCACAATCCCCTCGTGGTGTCATTCAGTTGGCTCCCGCTTTGGGCGAAAAGACCACCTTCGGGTGGTCTTTCCATTTGTGGCTCAGGTTCCGCGGATGAAAACAGCGATCTACATCGACGGCTACAACCTCTACTACTCGCGCGTGCAGGGCACCGCGTACAAGTGGCTGGACGTCGCGGCCTTGTTTCGAAACAAGATCCTCCGGGTGCAGGATCCTGTGGCCACCGTCACGGCCTTCAAGTACTTCACGGCCCCCATTAAGGCGAACTACGCCCGGCACGGCCAGACCTCGGAAGAGGCGCAGACCCAGTACCTGCGCGCGCTTGCCGCGCGTGAGCCCGGCCTGATCGAGATCATTCAGGGCTTTCACATCTTCAAGCCCACGTCGCTGCCTTTGCACGAGACAGGTCTCCCACCGAGCAAGGCGAGACGGCAGTCGGTCTGGATGATCGAGGAGAAGCTCACGGATGTTCAACTGGCGCTGACCAACTACCGGGATGCGCTGCGAGGCGGCGTCGATCAGGTCGTGGTCTGCTCCAACGATTCGGATGTCGAACCGGCACTTCAACTCGTTCGGCGTGATGCGCCGAAAGTGCGGATCGGCCTTGTGATGCCGCTCCCGCCACATGCGAAGGGGCAGGGCATCGTTTCCAACAAGCGCCTCACGGCGCAGGCGCACTGGGTCCGCCATCACATCCTGGACGGCGAATTGGCGGCAAGTCAATTGCCAGCCCACGTGCCGACCAAGAATAGCCTGCAAGTAAGCCGGTCCACTGGTAGCCACCCGAGCAAGAGTGTCCGGTACATGCGCCTGCGGCGTCTGGAGGCCACATGCCCCGTTCGAGCGCACCCTCGAGGGGGATAGCGCATCAACTTCAAGCAAGAACTTGATACCGGGTCGTCACCTAACCCGTTGTCACAGCATCATTTTTGTCGGAGTTCGTTCGAACAGGGTGTTAGCAGCAGCATAAAATGCGGCTCTTGATTATTGAGACCGCGACCTGATCCTTGGAAAGACGCCGAGGTGATCGCACCGATCGCCTTCCGTCGATTTGCGCCCACAAGCACGCGCGAAACCGCGATAACCCATGCCTGCGCCTTTGGCAGCACCTCCATCCCGTTCCATCATCAAGCGGATGCATGCAGGCCATTTCGCCTTCATGCGAGCGCTCATTCAGGGCATGGACGCGCGAGCGAGTTGGGACAGATACCTCGCTGCAGAAGGGGAGGGCGCCGATCGCCGACAGGTCCAACGCACGATCGCATGGATCAAGGACGCGTTCGCTGCGGCGGCGCGGCGGGAGCACCGACCGGGTACCGCTCGGCTCATCCTTTTCGACGCGTCCCGCGTGGTCGAGCGCGCCTCTCAGCCCTTGCCTGCGCTCGCCGAGTTTGCCCACGCGCAAGGCCTGGAGGACTTCTCGGAGGACGAGCAGCTCGAGGCCTACCTGGCGGTCTATCCGGATGCATCACGTGCTTCGCCGGCGCAGGCGCGCGGCGCGCCGCGACGGCGCACGCGCGTGGTGGAGCGTCAACTGGACGCCCTGCGATGGCTGGAGCATCTGGTCATCCACGAGCCCAGGCCTACGGACCCGATCGGCGCATGGTTCTCGCCCCGCCTGTCACGCCGGCTCGCCCAGGGCGGCCTGGTGACCCTGGGCGATGTGGTAGCGCGCATGAATGCCCAAGGCGGGACCTGGTGGCGTGCGTGCCCCGGTGTCGGAGAGCACAAGGCCGCCTACGTGGTCGGGTGGGTGCGCGACCACCTGTCCCAACTGGGTCTCGCGCTTAGCCCGTTCGCCCTGGACAACTGGGCGCGTCTGCCTGCGGCGCAGAGGGCGACGCTGGTCGTGCCCGCCACGGCGCTACGTCCTCTGGAGAAGCTGGTCGTTCCACCATCCCTGGATGGCCGCAACGGCAGCAACCGCGAACTCACGGCTCCGTCGAATTTGAGGAACGACGTCGAAGCCATCCAGCGGTGGGTCGATTCCAAGGCCGCAGCGCAGGGACCAGGCCAGGACGGCGTGGCTGCCCCATCTTTGACCGCCACCCAACGTAGCTACCGCAGAGAGGCGGAGCGGCTGCTGTTGTGGGGAATACTGGTGCGCGGCAAGGCGTTGGCCTCGCTCAACGCTGAAGATGCCGGGGACTACCTGACGTTCATCGCCGTCCCGCCGGCGAGCTGGTGTGGCCCGCGCGGCGGCCCACGCTGGTCGCCCCACTGGCGGCCGTTCGAGGGGCCACTGTCCGTCGCTGCGCGTCGGCAAGCCGTGGTGATCCTCCATGGCTTGTTCGCACACCTGGTGCGCCAGCGCTACCTGCGCACGAACGCATTCGCGGCCCAACTGGCCGCCGTGCGCCCGCGTCCAGACGTCGATCCAGCGACCCGAGGGGACACGTGTCGGGCAGTACCCGGCCACTGACGACTCCCCAATTCCCCCGAAGGGCCTCCCAAGTCAATCGAATCCGCCGAGTGTGGCGAGGGGGTCGTGAATCGCCTGGCCCGCCACCTTGCGAAGACCGTCGCCGGCGCCAGAGGCTTTTCGGCGTCCAACCTGTGGCCGATGCGTCAGCTCTTCGAGGCGTACCGCCACGATCCAAAACTCGCACCACTGGTGCGAGTTTTACCGTGGACGCACAACCTGATCATCTTCAACCAGTCAGAACTGGCGGAGGAACGCGAGTTCTACGTTCGTTTGGCCGTACGGGAGGGCTGGACCATGCGAGAGCTGGAGCGCCAGTTTCGCGCCAGCACATTCGAGCGTGCAGTGCTGTCCGCGCCAAAACTCGCACCAGCGTTGCGAGAAATCCACGGACCTGCCGCCGCCGAGGCTTTCAAGGACGCCTACACACAGGAGTTCCTCGATCGGCCAGCTGGCCACTCGGAGGCCGATCTGCACCGCGGGCTGCTGTCGCAGCTGCGCAGCTTTCTCATCGAACTGGGCAGGGACTTTTGTTTTGTCGGTTTCGAATTCCCGCTACAGGTCGGCGGGAGCGATTTCTCCCTCGACCTGCTGTTTTTCCACCGCGGCCTAGGGCGTGTCATCAATGGAATCCCGAACATTGCACTCGTCGTGCCTGTCAGGCCAGCCAGATGATGGATGCGACCAAGTGAATGGCCCCCAGGAAGTTGCGAGCCGTCTTGTCGTAGCGCGTGGCAATGGCGCGGTACTGCTTCAGGCGTGCAAAGAAGTTCTCGATGAGGTGGCGGGCCTTGTACAACTCCCGGTCATGGTCGCGGGGTTGCCTGCTCGTTGCCCTTGAAGGAATGACGACGGCCCTGCCTTTGCTCAGCAGCGGCTGGACCAACCGGGCATGGGCGTCATAGGCCTTGTCTGCGATGACGGTCTGCGCTGCCGTGTCCTTAAGCAGCACATCGGCACCTTGCAGATCGTGGCTCTGGCCGGGCGTGAGGTGAAAGCCTGTCGGGTTGCCTAGCGCATCGACCGTGGTGTGGATCTTGGTGCTCAGCCCACCCCGGCTGCGCCCGATGGCCTGCTTTTCTGGATCCCCCCTTTTGCACCCGTGCTGTGCTGGTGGGCGCGCACGATGGTCGAATCGATCATGGCGTATTCATTGTCCGCATCCTGCGCCAGACAATCGAATATCCGTTGCCACACCCCGCTCTTGCTCCAACGCGAATGGCGGGTGTGCACGACGCGGAAATCCCCGAAGCGCTCGGGCAGGTCTCGCCACGGGATGCCGGCGCGGTAGCGGTAGAGCACGGCGTCCACGAACAGCCGGTTGTCCTTGGCCGTGGCTCCGGGCTGGCCCGCCTGGCCGGGCAGCAGATGCTCGATCCGTGCCCACTGGGCATCGCTGAGGGCATATCTTCTGGTCATGACCGCCGACATGGGGGCACGGTGGCCGACCATCAAACCTAAAGGGGGATCAATTGATGACACGCCCTAAATTGCCTGGTGGTCATCGAGCTCACGATCGACCGCTTCGAACCCGAGCACCTGGGCAAGCTCAATTTCTATCCCGAAGGCCTCGACCGAGACGTGCACAAGCCGCACGAGAACCTCGCAATCGGACTTCTCCTGTGCGCCAGCAAGGACAACGAGGTGGTCGAGTACGCGCTCAGCCGGTCGCCGTCCCCTGCACTCGTCGCGGAGTACCACACCCGACTTCCGGATAGGCGACTGCTTGCCGCCAAGCTTCATGAGTTCTATGCGCTGAATGCGTTCGGCGCGTCCGACGATGCTGTGGCCTGACATCGTGTGGCGTCAACCTGACTGGCTGCAGTCCGCCTCGTCTTGCTCCCTCGTTGAGTCTCAATCTGCGACGCAGACAGACGTCGACACGCCCTTGATGGCGCTCTTCTGAAACGTGCTCACCATCGACCCTGCACCAAGACACGGGTCGCGTCTTGCGCAGCGGCTCAACTCAATTCGGCCGGCCGTGGCCGCGAGTCAACGTTCGAGTGCCGTTTCGCTGCGCATCGTGTGGGGAGGGCAGTAGCTGTGGAAAGGGCGGGCTGGCCTGTGTGCCTTCACGCTACCCCAACGTTCTCGCGTTCAAGGCCCTGCGCGCGCTTCGCGTGCTCGGCACGTGCCGTGCGCCTTTGGCGGCCTTGAGCGCTGCGCTGCGATGGGGTGGGTCCGGGGCACGCAGGCAATCCCGCTTGCGCCTATCCCAGGAGTGCCTCCCATGACTGACTATTCCTTCACCGAACAACGCGTTGTCGAGCACCTGCGCCTGTTTCTCGGCGACGAAGCCGTGCAAGCGTACGAGCGGTGCGACCGTTCGTTGCTCAAACTGTCGAGCCTCGCACGCGAGTCGACGCACCCGTCCTACCGGTTGCTGGCGGCGGGGCTGGCGCTGGCCCAGGAGACGCTGGCGGAGCCGATGCGCGCCACGACGGTCTTCGAGACCCCGACGGCCGTGAAGGACTACCTGCGACTGCACTTCGCGGGTCAGGCGTACGAGAGCTTCGCGGTGCTGTTCCTGGACGCTCAGCATCAGCTGCTGGCTGCCAAGGATCTGTTCCGCGGCACGCTGACGCAGACGAGCGTCTATCCGCGGGAAGTCCTGCGCGAGGCGCTGAATGTCGGCGCCGGGGCGGTGATCCTGGCGCACAACCACCCGAGCGGTGTGCCGGAACCGTCCCGGGCCGACGAGCTGCTGACCTCCACGATGAAAGAAGCGCTCGCGCTCGTGGACGTTCGGGTGCTCGATCACATCGTCGTGGCCGGTACGCGGACCGTCTCGTTCGCCGAACGAGGGCTGGTTTGAGGTGGGGGCCCCGGCCCCTTTTTTTCCTTGCACGGCCAGCGCGCTGCGCGCGCACACCCCATCGGCTGACCGGCGGTCCGCATGGCGTCGCCGAGTACTGCCGTCTCGCTTCGCCTCGTGAGGAAGCGGGGAGGGTGGGGCGGGCTTGCGTGACCTGGAGGGTGCCACACCGTGTATGGGCTCCTCTTGCAAGCGAACTCTTCTCGGACCGTGACGCCGCTGCAGCAGTTGACCAATCGGCTCCAAGCGTTGTGCCGCAGCGGGACCTGCGAATGTTGGATCGTCTCGCAGGACCAATCGTTCTCCGGGCCTGTGAGGCCAGGCGTGGCGCCGGTATTCCTGCGAGACGAAACCTTTGATATCACCTTTGCGCAATGCGCGTTCCTATCCTTGTCAGCAAACAATGAGAGTCGGTTGCAGCCGTGTATTCGTCCTGTTGGCGAGCGGTCGAAGCGCTCTGGACATCATGAAATCCGCCGGCACAGAGCCAATCGTTCTCCGGACCTCGAAGGCCATGCGTGGTCGCTGACTTGGCTGTGCCGTGGACCGATCCACTGCTCATGACAACGATGATGATGCGCAACGCGTGAGAAAACCCTTGTTCGTTCAGGCTGTTTGTGTTGTCCAGTTGCCGTCGTAGGTCCGTCCGTGCTTCCAGGTCGCCCAAATGACCCTTGCCAGTCGGTTGGCGAAGGCCACCGCCGTACGGTTTCTCCCTCGTCGCTGTTCGCACTCGAGTGCCTAGGTACGCAGGCGGTCCAGGGGTCGGCCCTGTTGCCGAGCCATTCGTGCCGCCGTCAACGCCGAGCGCGCGCCATGAACCATCAGCGTGCGCAGGTAAACATCCCCTTGTTTGGAGATGTGCCCCAGACGTCGCTTCTCCCCGCTGGACGTCTCTCGCGCGGTCAAGCCGAGCCAGGAGGCAAAGTGCCGCCCTGACGGAAAGCGCTGAATATCAGCGACTGAGGCTCTCATCGCAGTTGCCGTCAGAAGACCGACACCGGGCAGCTTGAGCAGTTCTCGGATGATCGAGTCCTCCTTGGCCAGGATGCGAAGATCGCGCTCAATTTGCGCGATCCGGTCTTCAGCGGTACGAACTTCTTCCAACATCTGCGTCAATGGCGCACGAAGAGCAGGCGGAAGGTCATTGTCTTGTTCTGCGAGCACCAAGGCCGAACGGGATTTCGCCATTGCAGGGCCAAGGGGAATGTTGAACCCATATTCGCGAAGCGTTCCCCGAAGCGCATTGATATAGCGCGTGCGTGTGATGACCCACTGGGTGCGCATCCGGTGCAGGGACTGGATCTGCTGCTGATGAACCGTCTTGACCGGCACGGGTGGCATGTCGGCACAGCGATAGGCCTCGATCAACGCACTGGCATCGGCGCGATCGTTTTGTTGCGGCGCACATATGCGCGCACGTACTGTGCAGGTAGCAGGGTCACCGCATGACCCTCTTGCATCAGCTTCTGGCCCCAGAAGTGAGAAGTTCCACAGGCTTCCATGACGACGCGACAAGGTGGTTGCCCCACGAAGAACGTCGTGAACTTGGCTCGAGAGAGTCGATGGCGTTCAACAATGCGCCACGATGAATCTGCGATAGCTACCTCGAAGACAAGCTTTGCAATATCAACGGCAACGATGCGAGTTTCCATGAGCAACTCCTGAGGGTGAGTTGGGAAGCGTGCCGCATGCGGCGCGCTCTTGCAATCCGACCGAGGAGCCCATTTCATCATTCTCGCCGTCAAGGCCTGCGCGCGCGGTGCGCGCTGGCGGCCTGCGGCCGTCTTCGAGCCTTGACCGCTGCGCTGCGGCGTGCCTCAGGACGGTCTGCGGGCAATCCCGCCCGAATCCTTCCAGGAGCGCGTCATGACTTCCTCGTATTCCTTCCTCTCCGACGAACAGGTGCAACTGCTGATGGCCAACGGCCGGCTGTCGCGGGCCTTCCAAGAACGCGACGAACTGTTCGATCCGCAGCCGCTGGTCAAGCTCTTCACGCCCGACGCGGGCGCCACCTGGCTGCTGACCGAGATCGACCCGGACGCGCCGTCGATGGCTTTCGGACTTGCCGACCTGGGTCTGGGCTTTCTGGAGATGGGCTTCTTCTGCCTTGATGAGCTGGCGGAGATCCGAGGACACCTGCGACTGCCGATCGAGCAGGACGCTGGCTTCCGCGCGACGCAGACCGTCAGTGCGTATGCGGCCGTGGCCCGGGCGGCCGGTCGCATCCAGGCCTGAGTCCTTTCTTCAGCGCCGCCGGCAACGCCGGCGGCCTTCTCCCATGCTTTCTCCGGCGGACCGCGTTCGCGGTCCCTGCACGCCAGACCGTACCGCCTCGCCTTCGGCCTCGTGCTGAACAGGGTAGGGAGGGTGCTTGCCTGTGTGTCTTCACGGTACCACGCGGTTCTCGCGTTCAAGGCCCTGCGCGCGCTGCGCGTGCTCGGCACGTGCCGTGCGCCTGCGGCGGCCTTGAGCGCTGCGCTGCCGCGTGATCCAGGGGCGACGCAGGCAATCCCGCCTGTGCCATTTGGAGTCCACCATGACTTTCGCCTCTTCGCTCTCCTCGCCCTCGCATGCCTGGGCGGCTCGCTCCTCGCTTTCGCTGCAGGACGTGGCGCGCCTGGCGCCCGCCGCCTTCGCCGACCAGGCCGCCGACACGACAGGACCCCGCTACGTCTTCATCAGCACGCGCGACATCCTCTCGGCGCTCATGGACGCCGGGTTCGCACCGACTGGCGCCGTGCAGACGCGCTCACGCGGGGGGCAGGGCGCCCACGCTCGGCACATGCTGCGCTTCCAGCCCGTGGTCGATCTGCTCTCGCTGGACGACGTGCTCGGTGAGATCGTCCTCATCAACTCGCACGACGGGCGCAGCGCCTACCAGCTGCGCGCCGGGCTCTACCGGCCCGTGTGCACGAACGGCCTGCTGACGGCGATCGGCGACTTCGGCCTCGTGCACGTGGGCCACCGCGGCAACGTCGTGGCCAACGTGGTCGAGGCCGCGCAGCGCATCACGCGCGACTTCTCACGCGTGGGCGAAGCCGTCGAGGCGATGCGGACCACCACCTTGACCGAAGGCCAGCAGCTGGACATCGCCCGCGAAGCATTGGCGCTGCGCTACCCGGACCTCGGCGAGCCACCCGTGCAGCCCGCGCAGCTCCTTGAGCGTCGCCGGATCGCTGACGTGGGTGCCGATGTGTGGCGGACCTTCAACGCCGTGCAGGAGCACGTGCTGCGCGGTGGGCTTCCCGGCCGCACGGCCCAAGGCCGCGCCATGCACACGCGTGGCATCCGGGCGATTCGAGAAAACGTCCGGCTCAACACTGGGCTCTGGCAGGCCGCGTTGCGTCGAATCGGCCGTTGACGCCATCGGGGTGCTGGCACCGCCAGCGCCCCATTTTTCGCCGGCTATGCGCGACCCGGCACCAGCGGCCAACACCGGTGGTTTGGGAGGTCGTCAGCCAAGAGGTTCAGAATGCACGTCCATGACGAACATCGCATCTGCCCTGAAGGCCGAGATCGCGCGGGTCGCGCGCAAGGAAATCCGCGCCGAGATCGAAGGACTGAAGAAGGCCAGCGCGCAACAGCGCACAGTCATCGCGCAGTTGCGGCGCGAGCTGGCCATGCTTCAGAAAGCCCTCAAGGAAGGCCAGCGTCTGGCGGCGGCGCAGGCGCGGGCGGCGACCCGCGCAGCGCCAGTCTCCATAGCCGCCGCCGTTGACATCGAAGACGATGGCACGCCCCGACGCTTCAGCGCGAAGCGCCTGGCGGCCCATCGCACGAAGCTCGGCCTCTCGGCCGCCGACTACGGCAAGCTCGTGGCCATCAGCGGGGCGACCATCTACAACTGGGAACAGGGCAAGACGCGCCCGTCGCCAGAGCAGGTGCAGGCCCTGGGCCTCGTGAAACTCATGAGTCCGACGGCCGTCAAGGCACGTGTGGCCGAAATGGCTTCGTCTTCGCCCGAGTGACGCGAAGTCTGCCGGCTGCGGTCATCAGCAGCTGAGCGACGGGTTCAGGAGCTCGACCCCAGCGCCCTTGCACTTGATCCACGGGCCACCGGCGTGACCCGTGCCATCCCACTCGGCCAGCGCGGCCTCGGCCTCATGGGCGTGCTCGTAGCAATAGCGCAGCGAATAGCCGAACGGATCGATCCCGACCAGCAGCGCGGTCGTGAACACGAAACCTTTCACCGCGCACACGCGGCCACCGCGCAGCGTCACCTGCCGGTACCCCTGCGCCTCCAGCAACGCGCGGTCCTGCGCGGCGATTTCCGTGGGGCGTCGTCGCGTCCTCGTCTTGCCTGAGGTCATGTCGCGCGCTCCCAGATGCCGATGAAATCCGGCGTCCCGTTGATCGCGCGCGACTGCAGCCAGGACGGCGTGAGCCGTCGGTGGGGCAGGGCGAGGATCGGCTTGTGCTGGTGGACCTGCGTGTTGCCGATGAAGACATAGGCGTCGCAGGCCGCGACGATGGCCGCCTCGTCCACGCCGGTCTCGCTGCCGCCGGCTTCGGGTCGGTCGGCGTCGTAGCGGTGGGTCACCCAGGCGGCCACCACCACCTGCGGACGGTGCCGTGCCACGGCCTCGGCGGCATCGAGCTTCTCGACGTTGTCGCCGTAGCGCACCGTCGGCTGCCCCAGGCTCGCGTAGTACGCGCGCAGCCCCGGCTCCTCCTGCTGGCGGTTGTCGGTCGCAGGAATGCCCAGCGCCGCGGCCAGCCGGCCGTGGCCCGCACCGATCTCGATCGCTCGACGACCGCCGATGACGTCCTGCAGGAACGCGACGAGCTCGGCGGTGAGGAAGCCGTAGATTCCGTGCTCGACCCCGAAGCGCAGGCGCTCCGCGGGCGTCGTGTCGGCCAGCACCGCCGCCGGCACCACGCGCAGCTGCCCGCGCGCGTCCAGCAGCCGCGGCGCAAGGTCCCGCGTGCGCGCGGTGTCGACGTGCCAGGCCTCCAGGGTCACCGCCGTGGCCTCAGGACCGGGAATCGTCCGGGGCGAGCGCGCACTCGCCGGCCGTGCTGCGCAACTTGTCCAGCACCTGTGCGTAGTTGTCGTGCAGGGCCGGCCATCCGGGCCCGGGCTGCAGCCGCGCGGCGTCGAGCCGGCCGCTCACGATGCCCAGGCGCACCCCCGGATGGGCGTGCCCGACGCTCGCAAGCCAACCCGCGCAATGGACCTCGGCGCCGACCTTCGACTGGTGGCACGCGAACATCGGCGCCCCGAAATCCGGCCCGCGGCCGCGGTGGTCGGGGCAGGTGGCCGCGAGCCTCTCGGCCAGCGCCAGGCTGAAGTGGGGGATGTCCTGCGCATCCTGGTCCATGCGCCAGGGACAGCTCGGGCAGGGCTGGTGCGGCGGCTTGGGCGCGTTCATGCGTCCATTCTCGGCCATGGACGGCCCCGCGACGTGGCGCCGGCTCGGTCAATCCTCGTCGTGGTCGTCCGGATGGCTCGGGTGCGTCATGCGGTTGTTGGCATGGCGCAGGTCCGACAGCGTCCGCGCGGCTTCGGATTCGCGCAGGCTGCGCGCGGCGCGCGCAGCCACGTAGCCGGCATAGAGGTTGTCGATCTCCTGCCGCCATCGCGGCGAAATCTCCGGGCTGCCGGCAACGGCCGGCGGCATGGCCGGCACGGCGATCCCGGCGCGCACGAGGATCTCGGCCTTCTGGAGGGTGCTGAGCATGGCGATGTCTCCCTGTTCTTCGCCCGTTCGTGGCAGCGTAGACCCCGCGGCGATCGGCTCCATCGGTACAGATGCCGATGCAACGCCGGCCGTCTCGGCGCCGAATGACCGATTGCATTGGCTGCCTGCCCCGTTGGGGCGCCTCGAGGCTGCCACACCGGTGTGACAGGCGCCTGCCGGGCGTCCCGCCCGCCACCCGGGCGCGGCATCCCCCCGGCCTCCGGTCGTCGGGCAGGGTCCGTGGCAGTGGCTTCGCCTGACCGAGCACGCGCAGGCGCCCGGGACCGCCTCTTGTTCGACGCCTGGCTGCGGGCCTTGCGGCCGCGAGGGTCCGGCTGCGCCCCCGTCCTCGCCCGGTCCCTCCGCCTTGCTGCGGGCTGCGGCCTGCGGGCGGGCCCTGGCGCCCGCGCTGTCCTCGCCCTGATGGCGCCGAGGCGGCTCCGCGGGAGCCCGCCCGTCACGCTCCGAAAGGCAGGCTCACCATGGACCATTTCCACGACCGACTCCGACTCCTTCCTCCGCCGCGTGCACGCCATCGCACCGGTCCGCCCGACGTGTCGCCGGCGATCCCGCACGTGTCGTGGCAGCACGCCATGAGCCCTGACCGCCGGTGGGCCCTCATCTGCGATGCCGAGGGGCGCAACCTCGCCGAGATCCACCGACCCGCCTTGACGACCGGACCCGAGGGCCGGACGAGGACCTTCGAAGAGGTCGTGCGCCTCATGGCTGCGGCGCCGGAACTGCTCGCCGTGTTGGATCGGATCGCCAGCTCGCGCGGGCTCGATCCTGGCGTCGCGCGGCGTGCGCGTGCCATGCTGTCGGCGATACGCTGAGTGCCGCGGTGTGCGCCACCCCTCGGCGTTGCCGCGTGCTCGCCCCGCCTAGACCAACCAAGGTGCGACACCAACGCGACGGCCGGCTGATATGGACCGTCGCGCCCACGCTCATCATGGGCGGCGTTCCGGCCCCACCAACAGATGTCGCGAACTCCATGTGTTGTAGCGGGCCAGCACCTTGAACAGCGGGCTCCCGCGTCGCCGCAGGTCCAGCAGGTCCGCGTGCACGTCCCGGTAGTTGAAGATCACCAGGAAGGCCAGGAACAGCAAGCCCGTACCGGTGCTGGCCAGGGTGAAGGCGGCGCGCGCATTCCAACTGCTCCATCCCGCGCCCCAGCCGGGCCGACCACCAAGAGAAACAGGCCGCCGAAGACGTTCAACGCTCCATCCAGGTCGAGCATGACCCTCAGCAGTCGATTGAGGGATGCGCCGACCTTGCCCTGAAAGACACCGTGGCTGTCGACTGCGCCGGTGCTTTTCGCCCAGAGCGCGATCAGCACCGTGGCGATGGCGGTGAGCCAGAAGAAGAAGCCCATGAGGCGGATGTCACCGCCATGCCTGGGCGCGAGGCGCCGGCCCATGCGCCAGATGAACAGGAGAGCCAGGGCGTTGGCAGCGATCAGGATCGTCGTGGCCAGGGCGGTGGACTTGATGTCAGGCATCGAGAGAGGTTCGAGATGGAGATGTCAGATCATGGCGTCTCCCCGGCGTGGCCGGGGCCGGGCTGCTCCAGGTTCGCGCATTCGCGCTCATCCCCTGCGGGGACGGCCTGCGGCCGCCTTGCGTATCCCTGACGCAGGGCCTGCGGCCCTCGGACTGCGTCCTCACCCTCCATTGATCAGACCCGCCCCTGGCGGGTGAGGGCGCTCGCCGCGCGGCGGTTCCGGCGCGCCACGGTCCAGCGCTGTGCAGTGCTGCCGTCTTCCTGAGTCCTTCACCTTTTCGGTGACTCTGCGCCCGCGTGGCCGGGGGACCGGCTGCGCCTGCAAGGGGGTGTTCATAACGCTTCGCGTTACGAATGCTTCCCCCTGGCTCCCCCGTCCCCGCGGTCGCCTGCCGCCACCGGGCGAAGAACTCAGGAAGACGGCGGCCAGCTCCGGATGCTGGACCGATGCGATCCGGAACCCTCTGTTGAAGGGCTCTGAATCTAGGAATCCGGCAGTGCTTTGTCCATTCATCCATCAACCGAAAGGAACGGAAATGACCGCAATCGCTACGACTCCCGCACCGACCACCGGCAAGGCCGCACGCTCCACGAACGGCGCAGGTGTCCACAAGGCCCGTCCCGCAGCCACCAACGGTGCAAAGGCCGTGAAGACGACCAAGACGCCGAAGGCCCCAAAGAAGACCCAGGGCGCCGGGGTCGCCACCGAGGTGACCACGCCCGAGGTGGTCGAAGGTCGCGACCTGCTGGTGCCGCTGGCGCAGCTGGTTCTGAGCGAGGCCAACGTCCGGCGCGTGTTCCATGCCGAGGGCATCGAGGAACTCGCTGCGCTGATCGACTCGCAGGGGCTGCTGCAGCGCCTCGCGGTGGTGGCGCACACCGAGGGTTCCTACGCCGTGGTGGCGGGCGGGCGCCGCCTGCGCGCGATGCAGCGCCTCGTGGCGCAGGGCCGGTGGGACGCTGCTCGCCCGGTTGAGTGCAAGCTCTACGACAGCGAGCGTGCCGCCGAGGTGTCGCTGGCCGAGAACTCGGGCCGTGAGGCCATGCACCCGGCCGACGAGATGGAAGCCTTCCGCAAGCTCGTGGAAGAAGGCATGACCGTGGCCCAGATCGCGGGACGCTTCGGGGTGACACCGATCACGGTGGAGCGGCGTCTCAAGCTCGCGCGGCTGGCCCCGCGCTTCCTCGCCCTCTACCGGGCCGAGGACATCGACCCGGACCAGCTGCAAGCCCTTGCGCTGACCGAGGACCACGCCGCGCAGCAAGCCGTCTGGGATGGCCTGCCGACCTACGACCGGGATGCCTATTCGATCCGCCGTGCATTGACCGAGGAGTCCTGCCGGGGCGACAGCCGCCTCGCCCGCTTCGTCGGCATCGAGGCCTATGAGGCGCGCGGTGGCACCGTCCGTCGCGACCTGTTCGCGGAGGAGGGCGACGGGTCGGGGGTGTTCCTGGACGACGCGGTGATGCTCCAGGTACTCGCCATGGAGAAGCTGCGCGCTGCTGGCGAGGATGTCCGGGCCGAGGGTTGGGTTTGGGTGGAGTGCCTGCTCGACGGGGACTACCTCGCGCTGCGCGGCTACGGGCGCGAGGCGAAGGGCGAACGCGAACCCACGCCTGACGAGGCGCAGTCCCTCGAAGCGATGGAGGCTGAGCGGGACGAACTGGATGCCGCCTACGAGCGCAACGAGCACGCCGAGCGCGACACCGAAGCCTACGAGGCCGAGGAGCAGCGGCTCATGGGCCTCATCGACGCGCTGGATGAGCGCATCGACGCCGCGCACGATGCCTTGGCGCAATGGACGCCGGAACAGATGGCCCGCAGCGGCGCGCTGCTGCGGATCGACCACGGCGGTCAGATCACCGTGGACCGGGGCCTGATCCGGGCCGAGGACCGGACGGCAGCCAACGAAGGGCAGGGCGGCGATGACGCAGGCGTCAGCGTCTCGCCCAGCGATGCCCCGAAGAAGCGCCCCGCGATCAGCGAGAAGCTCATGCGGGACTTGACCGCCCATCGCACCGGGGCGATCCAGGCCGCCCTCGTGCAGAACCCGCATGTGGCGCTGGTGACGCTCGTGCACCGCCTCGCCGAGACGGTGTTCGGCCACTACGGGCGCGGCAACGATGTCGTGAAGGTGCACCTGACCATGACCAGCGACTACGCGCTGGCCCAGGACGCCACCGACTTCGAAAGCTCGCCCGCCGGTGCCCTGCTGGACCGCGCGACGACCGAATGGGGAGATCGCCTGCCGGGCAACCCCGAGGCGTTGTTCGGTTGGCTGCTGGCGCAGGACCGCGACACGCTGCTCGACCTCCTGGCCTTCTGCACCGCGCGCAGCTTCAACGCCGTGGCAGGCCGCGAGCGCGGCACCGACCAGAGCGACGCGATCGCGGAGGCGCTGGGCGTGGACATGGCCGACTGGTGGGTGCCGACCGCCGCGAGCTACCTCGGGGCCGTGAGCAAGGCCAAGGCGCTGGAGGCAGTCAAGGAGGCAACCGGCGTCGATGACACGGCGGCGGTGGCGGGGATGAAGAAGGACGAAGCGATCCGGCACTGCGCCGCGAAGCTGGAAGGCTCTCGATGGTTGCCTGCACCGCTGCGGCGTGCGCCGGTCGATGCCTCGGCTTCGGGGTCCGACGAATCGTGAGCTTCGGGAGGTCACGCCTTGGGGGCGTGGCCTCCCGGCCCATCGAGTTGCCATTGCTTCTTATGAAGGAAATTGTGTCATGTCCAAGGTCATTGCTCTTGCCGTTGCCGTCCAAGTCTGCGGCGCCGTTGTTCTTTGTGTGTTCTTGTCAGCGCCCAGTGCGGAGCCGACGCCCGCGCAGCGTTCGCCGCACGGCGAGTTCGCCACGCGTCTGCAGCCGTGGCTCGACGGTATCGGCAGCACGCGGGAGCTGGCACCTGTGGCGCTGACGCCTCCTGCGAGACCTGCCAGGGCGCTCGAGCGGCGTGTCCATCGGTGAAAGCGAAAGGGCACCGTCAGGGCTGATTGGAGGCATGCCAACGGTGTCCTCGTGGGTGGCGTGCAACCTTCGGCATGCCGAAGTTTGGCGACGTTGTGGAGGGATCGAGATGGGCCTGATGGGCGGAGCACGCGAAGAATCTTCGGCGTGCCGAATTCGGAGTCCTTGTGTGGCGTTGAGGGCAGGATAGACTGCCGTCACATAGTGTTTACAGCCCTGTGTATTCGATGGCCACCGCTTCTCAATCCGCTGTGATTTCGACGCGCTTGCCCTCCGACGTGAAGGCGCAGTTCGGCGCGCTCGCTGCCCAATTCGGGCTCACCGAGTCGGGCCTGATGGCCAAGCTGGTGGACGAGGTACTGCGCGCTAACACGCCCGTCCCCCCCACCGGTTCGGCGGCCTCTGATGTGCAACCCGAAGTCGCGACGGGTGCAGACGTCGCAGATCGCCTTACCGTCCGACTGCGTCCTGGGGATCGCGCTCGCGCTGCTCGGCGTGCAGACGCACGGGGCATGAAGACGGGTTCGTATCTCACCTTGCTGGTCCACAACCACGTTCACACCAGTGACGTCCTGCCGCCTCGGGAGCTGGACGAGATCAAGGCCGTCGCCGCCCATCTGAGCGCTTTGGGACGCGCGTTGCGCACCTTCGGCATGCCGAAGTCGCCCGAGGACGAAGCCATTTCCGCGCTCGTCGACCTGCTTGAGCAGGTCCGAAGTGACGTGGACTCGGCGCGTCGCGCTTCTGCCGATGTGGTGCGGCGCAACCTCCAGAGCTGGGAGTCGGTGCATGCCTAAGCGGATGGGCAAGCTCGCCCGAGCGGGTGCAGGCACACGCGATCTGTCGCTGGACATCGTCAGCTATGGCCGCCGCGGGCCGGGAGGCACGCTCCAACTGGGTCTGGACCAGATCGAGCAGGTGCAGCGCACCGTCGGCCGGACGCCCGAAGTCATGATCAAGGTGTCGGGCGGCGGACGCGACTCCGGCACCGTGCGGGCGCACCTTAAGTACGTCGATCGACACGGGAAGCTCTCGATCGAAACGGACGACGGCATCGAAGCGCATGGCAAAGGCGCGGCCGATGAGCTTGTCGAAGACTGGGGCCTCGACCAGTGCCGCGGTGCGCATCGACCCAAGCCCGCGGAAGGGGAGAAGGACACGCGCTCCAAGCTCGTACACAACATCGTGCTGTCGATGCCCACGGGCACGCCGCCTGACAAAGTGTTGGCGGCAGCGAAGGTGTTCGCACGCGAGAACTTTGCGCTTCAGCACCGCTACGCGATGGTGTTGCACACGGACCAGGCGCACCCGCACGTCCACCTGGTCGTGAAATGCGAGCACGAGTACGAGCCACGCAAGCGCCTGTACATCCGCAAGGACACGCTGCGGCGGTGGCGCGAGCAGTTTGCCGAGCTGATGCGGGAGCAGGGCGTGGCTGCCAATGCGACGCCGCGACAGGTGCGGGGGCAGACGCGTCGCCCGTTGCGCGATCCGATCCACCACCGTCTGCGGGCGATGCGTGCGTTCAACGCGCTCGATGCGCAGGAACGTCAGGATCGCCATCCGCCGAGCCCTTCGCGATTCATGCGCGCCAAGGTGCTGGATGCGCTGGCGCGGATGCGTGGCGGCGGTCAGCCGCTGGATGCGGGGCGGCCCGGTCTGCAGAACACGCGCGATGCCGTCACTTCCGATTGGCAGTCGACCGCTGAAGCGCTTCGCCAGCAGGGCAGGGCCGATCTGGCCTCGCAGGTCGAGCGGTTCGTGGACCAGATGCGGCCTGTCCGGACGGATGCCGAGCACCTGGCCGAGCGGTGGGACCGACAACGGGCCCGAGAAACGCCCGCGCCACCACGGCCGCCAAATTCCCGCAGCCGTTAGGCGACGTATTCAACCAGCAGACAAGGCGCCAGTGTTGCGACGCCTGCGAGGAGGGTTTCGGTGCCGGGCGTGTGAGAGAACGCCTCGCGCTTCAATGGGTGCGCTTGAGGCACTCGGTCGGCGACCATGCGCCGGCTCCCGCTTTGCTCAAACGTGTTGCAGCGCCTCGGCCGCCTGCCGCACCAACTGCGGGTGTGCGTCCAATTGGTGGCGAATGTGCGCCCAGGCCGCACGGTGCTCGCCGTGGAAAACCGCAAGGACCTCGTCAACGCTCGGCTGCGCCGGGAGCGATGGCTTCCAGCGTCGCGCAATGTCGACGACGGGCTCGGAGAGCACGTCGGCGGGCTTCAGGATTCCGAAGGAAGCCAGCGGGCCGGGTCGTCGATCCAGATTCACTTCGACCTGCACGCCCGACAGCGGTCTGATCAGCGTTGCAGTCAGGCCGCCGCTACGGATCACTTCGAGTATGTCGTCCGCATCGTCCACGGCACGCGTGAGCCAGTCGGCGATGGCGAAGCGGACCTTCTCCGTGAAATCGCCAGGCTGCGCCAGCCCAACGCTCACCTCATGCTGCTGCGCCTTTGGAACCCGTGCATGGATCGCTTCCTGCGCCGCGTCGGCCGCGTCCCAGTAGACGCGAGCGGCCGCATGGTCCTCGGCCGAGGGCGTGACCTGCTCGGGCTGCCCTGGCATGCCATCGAGATCCAGTTGGTCGTCGTCTTCCGGGAACCCGAGCTCATCCCAGTGGATGATCTTCCCGACCGCCTGCATCGCCTTCCAAGGGTCCATGTCGGCTTTGCTGAACACGGCCAGCGCAGCTGCTGCACCGGCGTTCAAGGCTTCCGCGGATGCGCCGCGAGACACGACTTCGAGTTGCATGGCATTGGTCCAAAAAGGTCGGGCCGCTTCTCCGCAAGCGAAAGGCTGAGGGAGAGCGCCCGAGAAATGACAACTGCAAGGAAAGTAGTCTAGTTCTAATACTGTATATTTGTCCAGTATTTGATTGGTCCCATGCCATGTGCGCCAAGCACCGGCGTTGAGGAGGCGCGTGGGCTGCCTTGATGTGGTCCGCTGGCCGTCGGGCGCTGTTCCTTGTCGAAAGCCACAGCCTGCTGGATGAGCTGCGGCATGTCTTGGGAAGCCCTGGCCCGGGCTGGAGGCTATATGTTTGCCAGCCGACTTCGTCGGCCGCTTCCTTCACGCACAATCGCGCCCCTCATGGACCTATTCGACTCTGCCCCCACGATGCTGCGCCATCCCACTTGGTACAGCGACACCGTGCTCGAGGAAGTCTCGCTGCCACTGCGTGCGAGCGACTATGAAGTGAGGCCTGCTGCGGAGCGCGACGGCCGGTGGACCGTGACGTCCTCCAACGGCGAGGTGGTGTATCGCGGCATCGGGCCCGTCACCGTGTCGGTGGGCTGAGCGCCTGCGTTCACGCTGGATCAAACTCGCTGCTCAGATCGCGTGCGACCTCAGGAGCAGTGGTCGAGGGCCGCTAGCGAGACGGATCGTCGGGTGTCCGCGGCCTTCGCGACTGGTCCCGCGAGGGCGGCTCGAGGTCCGGTGACCTGGACTTCGCTTCCTGATTTCTTTGCCGTGCGGCGATCCGCGCCATGTCGCCACGCTCGATCCGCTGCGCGATGTTCTCTCGCGCATGCACGACGAGCCGCTGCGCCTGTTCCTTCGGAAAACGTTCGGCCTCTGTGGCGGCGATGCCCAAGGCCTGCACGGCGCGTTCCTGGTGCGGGAACTCCTTGAGGAACTCGAAGCGATTCATGACCCGGAACGCGCCGGCCTCGCGCGCCCATTGCAAGGCCTGCGTGGTCGCCGGCTCCCGCTCGCAGCGGGCGACTGCGTCGTTGCGCCACTTGAGCACCTGGCTGGCCACCTCACGCGGTACTGTGCTGTCGGTGCCAAGACGTTGAACCAGCGTCTCCCAACGCATGGCGGTGCGGACCATCTCCTTGGCGGAGGGCTCCTTGTCAAGCAGCGATGACAGGGTCGCTGCCGCGCGGGGCAGGCGGTCCCACTTGTCGCCGACGACACGGCTTTCATAGATGTGGTCCCCGGTGTTGGCGATCACACGAAGCCCATCCACTGATCGGTCGAACTCCATCCGACCCAGCACGCTCACTACGTTGTCGAACGCAAAGTCATGCGCTGGACTCGACGGCGGTTCGACACCGAGGCCCTGACGCCGCCGCATTTCGTAGCGCGCCATCATGGCGATGCGGCTCTCCTCCCGAGACGTCGCGACGAACACGGCCTGGACGACATAGCCGTTGCGCCGAAGGTCACTGGCCAAGGCCGGAACGGACTCGATCTCCGTCGTTTCCATCTCGGCAATGAGGTTGAGCCGCTGCTTCTGCGCATCCTTCGTGAGCCGATTGAACCAGGTCGCGCAGTCACCCGCGACTCGCGCGGAGGCCTCGGGTGCCATGTCGCCGCCACGCGCCCACAGCGGGTGGTAGGCGCGCAGCCGGTTCATCGAGACATGCGCGGCCGATGACACGGTCTCGAGCAACTGCTGGCGCAGCTGCATCGTGGCGAAGGTGAGACCCGCACCGGGTTGCCCCGTGATGATCATCGCGACGGGCTGATCGGCCGGCTGTGCGTTCGCGGCCAGGTCCGTGACGACGCAGCGGTCATAGAGCCGACGCAGTTCGCGCTCCGACGGCGGGCGTTGGTCTGGCTGGCGGCTCAATGAAGCGGTGCGCGCCATCAGGCGGTCTCCCCATCATCCTGATCGCTGCTCTCCAGGGCCCGGGTCGGGGCCCGAGGCGATGCGTACCGCTCGACGATCGCGTCGATCGCCTTGGCATCTTCTGGGTCGAGCGTCGCCAGGGCTTGTCGCGCTTCGTCGCGCTCGCGTGTGAGCTGCTCCACCTGAACGACATCTGGCGGGTCCAGATCCAAAAGGCGCTCGATCTCGACGGTATGGGTGGCCACGAACTGGTTCAGGAGCGCCAGCGCCAGCTCGGCATCCAGCACCGATTTGAGCGGCGCCCACTGGCTGTCATCGTAGGCGAATAAGGCGCGGGTCTCGGCTGCAGGCGGCGGTGAGGGCTTGTCGAAACCGATCGCGAATTCCCCGGACAGCACCGCCTTGGTGACCATCATGCGGATGACGTCGCCCAACTCCAGGCCGCGATCGTTGGCCATCGCCATCGCCTGTTCGGCAATGTCGCGCTCGAGGCGGATGCGGATGTGGAAGCTGTCCATGCGAGCGCGATTTATAGCAGCACGCTATCGCGCGTCCGCGCAAATCGGGGGCTCGCCATCGACCGGTCGCCGCGGCTCGCCGGCGGCCGGCTTCAGCGCATCGCCAGGAGTGCAGCCAGTGCAGTCAGATGCGCAGGGTAGAAGGCGTAGAAGGCCCAGCGCATGCGAGGTACGGGGATGTCGACCCGCGTGGCCGCCCAGATGAGTGGGAGGGCGACGACCGCCGCGAAATTGCCGTTGATCGCGGCCAGGGATGCCGTGGCGAGGACCCAGAGGGAGAGCCGCAGTGGGGTGCGCCTTCGGAGGAAGGCCCACGCGCCCAGGCAGCAGAGGAGGGCGGGCCACCAGAACTCCACCAGGGCGCCGCCGACCAGGAAGACCACGCACGCCAGGAGTCGGCGGGGGGGGCCGCCTTGCTCCCAGAGAAAGACGATCAGCGTGGCGACCAGGAGGGTGAAGAGGATGTTGAGTGGCCACCACCCGACGAGGTAGACGAAGGCGGGCGTGGACAGAGCGCCAAAGATCGCGAGTCGCTTGATCACGCGCACATGCACGCCGCTGGCCAGGGCGCCGGGACGGCAGAGGTTGTGCATGAGCACGAAACCGAAGATCGGCATCACCATCCGACCCAAGGCGTAAAGAGAGACGCTGGACTCATGCAACAAGTACTTGTTCACATGGTCCCCGACCATGAGCACGAGCGCGACCCACTTGAGGGCCTCGAGCGAGCCGTCTGCAATTGCCCATGGGCCTGACGCAATCGCTGGCGGGGAGACACCGCGGCCGGATCGCTGCGCAGTCGAGGAGGGTGCACGCGCCATGCTCAGTACGCCGGCGGCAGCTCGGTGCCCTCGTCCCAGAGCCGCCGCCACTCGCGGGCGTACTGGGCGCCGAGTGCCGCCGAGTTGTTCACCACGAGCACGTTCTCGGCGTTCCGGCCGGCGGCCGACGAGGTGTAGTTGAAGCTGCCCGTCTGCACGGTGACGTCGTCGGCCACGATGAACTTGTTGTGCTGCAACGCATAACGCGCGTTGGTCCTGACCGGGACGCCTTCGTTCGCGAGGAACCGGGCGGCCGAGTAGCCCTTGGTCGCCTCCCCGGCGTCGATGACGACGAACACCCTGACGCCTCGCCGCTGTGCGTCACGCAGCGCGGTGGCCACCGGCTTGCTCGTGAACGAGTAGGCGGCCACATACAGGGTGCCTCTGGCGTTGCGGATGGTGTCGAGCACGAGTGGCAGCGCGTCGCCCGGCGTGAAGGCCGCGGTGATGGTCGACGCGGCGATGCCCGTTCGTGCGGCCGGTGCGCTCTCGGCTCGGACGCCTCGGAACGATGGCTGGGCGGCCGCTGGCGTGGTGAACAACGCAAGCACCGACAACGCCAGGCACACCAACGCTGTCTGGCGGCCCGCGAGCGAGCCTTGGCGAAGGCGCCCGACGTTGATTTCAAAAGCGCTCATGCATGGGCTCCTCGCGTCCCCGTCCGCTACGTTGGCGGGACGGCTGTCGGGGTGGTTGCTGCCGATCCGCCGTCGAGGTGGCCGGAAGGTGGATGTCGCGGCCTTGCGCCAGTGCTTCCGCCAGGCGGTCCCGGATCGCCCGCACCAGCCGCTGCTGCGACGGCGCGTCAGTCGTGACCCGCTGGGCATACTGCTGCGCGAGTCGGGCGCCCGCCGTTGCTGCGGCGACATTCGGCTGTGTCTCGAGCGACGCGGGCGGCATGTCCTGTCCTGAGCGGAACAAATCGGACGTCTGTTGCAGGGAGCGCAAGTGGTCGATCGTTTCGATACTCCATCGGGCACGCTGGGCGACGATCTTCTTCTCGCCGACCAGCTCGCCTGCCTCGTTGCGGTCCGGCACCCGAACGTCGACTGATGTGGTCCCCTGGTGAATGAGGACGACGGCGGTTCCGATGCGTGGCTGGGACGCCGACTCAGCGAGCGCGCGCTCCAGGTCGGTTCCCCACACCGTGCGGTCGCCGACCTCGGTGCGCACCATGACGTAGAAGGACATCCGCTGCTGCGGGTCGAACCGATAGGGTGCCGCGGCAGCGGCGACCAAGATCCCCACGACGGGCGTCCGGGCGCCGTTGCGGGCGGTCCGGGGCGCGCCATCTACGTCGCGGCGCGCCGCACCGTCCTCACCAGCTGCAGAGCGCCCGTTCGCATCTGACGCGCCCTGCGGGTTTGAGTCGCGACCGGACGTCCCGGGCTCTACCCGCGATCGGGTGTCGCCGCCGCGCCGTTGCGCCTGTGATCGCACCACTTGCTGCCTTTCCGTTTCATTGGGCTCGTAGCCCTTGACCTCAATGCCCTGGAGCGCTGCCTCGCGCCAGATGCCCTGGCGGAACGCCTCGGTGCCGCGCACCTCGATCGTGCGCCAGCCGCGCTGCTGTGCGATGGCCACGACGCTGTGCATGACTTCGCGGTTCTCCGTCCGCACCCGGATCCGACTGCCGTCGTCGATGAAGGCGAGCGTGCGGTCTGGAAAGAGGTAGCTGTCGTGGATTCGCAAGTACCGACGCCCGATGGCGTCGGGCACTGGCGGATGCTGTCGTCCGGGCGCGGCGGCGTGGCCCTGCACGGCGCCGGCGAAGTCGCCAGACTTGGATCCGGACGAAGGAGTCGTGCTTGTGGAAGCGTTGGCGGTGGCCATGGTGTCTCCTGGGAATGCGTGAAGATCTAGCGACAACGTCAGTCGAGCAGGCGCGAAACGAAGTCATCGGCGCGCTGCTTGATCTCGTCATCGCTCAACGGCTCGGTGGGGATCTCGACGTCGTCGAAGTCGAAAGAGAAGTCGTTGAGCTTCAGCTCGTCGTTGAGGACGGCAGCGGACATGGCGGATACCTCCTTGGTGATGGTCGACCCACCGCTCTGTCCCGATCGATGGGCGGCTGCGGTGACTGGCGTGGCGCTGGATTCGCCCGCAGGTCGAGGTGTGGTTCCAGCAGGTGGCGCGCGCCGCGCGGCTGGCGACGTGGCCGTCGACGCGCCAGCCCGGTCGGATTTCTGGACCTCAAGCTTCGGCACGGCAGGTGGTGGCAGCTCCCGCTTGGCGAAGGACTTGTCCTCGAAGTAGCGGATGCGGTGGGCCAAGACGGGGCGCAGGCCCTCGTAGAAGAGGATCATCCGGGTGGGGCCCAACTCCTTGACCTCCTGCGGCAGCAGCAGGCGGCGGGGCTGATCGCTCAGGCTGACGGAGCCACCCTTGCCGGCGCCGCCGAACATGGGCCGGCTGATGCTCTTTTGGCGCACGGTGTACGTGCCGAGTTCGCGCGAGATCGCCTCGGCGTCGTCGTACTCCTTGGGCGGGAAGACGATCCGTGCCGCCAGCATCTTGCGAATCGACTTTGCGCCTTCGCCGCCGTACTTCTCGATCAGCTGCGAGTTGGACTGCACGATCACGACCGTGCGGACGTTGTAGCCGGGCAGGAAGGCCGTGGATTCCGCGATGACTGGGATGCGGCCGAGGGCCGGGAACTCATCAAGCATCAGCAGGAGCTGGTGCTTGAGCGCAGGGTTGGTCTCTGGTAGTTCACGCGTCTGCAGCCCGATCGCCTGCTGGAAGAAGAGGTTCAGCAGCGGCTGCAGCCGGGCGATGTTGTCCGGGTTGATCTGGACGTAGATGGAGATCGGCCGCTTCCTCAGGTCGCGCAGGTCGAAGTCGTTGGCCGAGGTCGCCGCATCGATCATCGGGTTGAGCCACAGGTCCAGACGGCTCGTGAAGGTCTTGCGGATGCTGGAAGCCGTCGTGGGCGCCAGGTCGATCACGTCGTACAGGCTTTGCACCGCCTCCTGCGACAGCGGATAGCCTGCCCGCTCGCAGGCGTCGATGACCCGCTTCCAGTGCTTCTGGAAACCCTCGGCGTCGCTGGCCATGCCCTGGCGCAGCACCTCACCCAGCGTGCGCGTGGCGTCGGGTACCTCGAACAGGTACAGCGCGATGCCCAGGAACAGCGATCGGGCGGACGAGGTCCAGAACGGGTCGCCAGCCAGCGGGTCCGGAAACAGCATCGTGGCGATGCGCTGCAGGTCGTCGATGCAGCGGTAGGGCTCCTCGGACACGTAGCCCAGCGGGTTCCAACGGGCCGAGCACTCCTTCTCGGACAGCGGGTCGAAGAGGTGGACATTCTGGCCGTGCGATGCGCGGAAGCCCGCCGTGCGCATGAAGTTCTCGCCCTTGATGTCGCTGACGATGGTCGAACCCGGCCAGTTCAGGAGATTCGGCACGACCACCCCGACGCCCTTGCCGCTGCGCGGCGGGGCCTCGAGCTCGACGCCTTGCTGGCCCGGAAGGACCAGATACCGACTGCCAAGGCGACCCAGGATGATCCCGTGGTCCTTGAGCAGGCCCGCTTTTTCGATCTCGCGACGCGACGCGAAGCGGGCTTCCCCATGCAGTGGCCGCCGGCGCGGGAGCATCGCGACACCGACCAGGCCCAGGCACACACCCTGCGCCCCAGCGAGGCTTGTGAGCAGCGCCTGGCGGACATCCGGGCGGTCACCATAGGCCTGCCAGTACTGATGGATCGTCAACAGCGAGGCGTCATGCGGCGGCAGCTTCATGCGCATGAGGAAGGCGTAGCCCGCCACGTACACGCCCATCACCGCGGCCGCGAGGAGCGCGACGGCGATCTTGAACGGACTAGGAAAGCCCTCGGTGCTTGGTGCCAGGGTCATACCAGATCTCTCGGACGATGCGCGGGCTGCCGGTGCTGTTGCGGTCGCGGGCGCACTGGACGACGACATCGACGCTCATCTGCGCGAGTTCGACGCCTTCGCGGGTGCTCATCCCTTGGCCGGCCTGGCTGCGCTTCATGAGCTGCGCCAACGCCACGAAGGCCATCTCGGCACTGTCGGCGTGCACGCTCGTGATCGACCCGGGATGGCCGGTGTTCACGGAGACGAGGTAGTCGTAGACCTCGTCCCCGGTGCGCAACTCGGACACGAAGACGCGGTCGGGGCGCTGCCGCTTGGCACTGGCGAGCAACTGGCCGGGCGTCACCTCGGCCTGGCCCTGCGCGCCCTGCGAGTAGAAGAGACGCACGTGGTTCGGCTGGTTGCGCAGCGACAGTTCCTTCACGTCTTCGATCGTGATGAGGCGGTCCTCTGCCGGAACCTCCAGGATGAGCGCCTTGCTGACGGTGGTCTTGCCCGACCCGGTGGCGCCCGAGAAGAGGATGTTCTTGCGCAGGTGTACGGCGCGGCGCAGGAAGGCGGCGAACTGCCGGCGCGCGAGCAGTCCCGTCAGCTCCCGGTCTTCAGGCGCAAGGTGTTCGACCTGCGGCTGGTGCGACGGGACGGCGGGCACGCTGCGCGTCAGGCCGAAGATGCCCATGCCGTTCAGCTCCTCCAGCGTCCAGAGGGCGTTGGACGGGCGGCGGATCGTGATGGAGACTGTGTGATCCTGCGTGGCGGGTGGCAGGACGATCTGGATCCGCTCGCCGCCCGGCAGGGTGGCCGAGAGGAGCGGTTCGTTGGCGGAGATGCGCTGGCGGGTGAAGTTGGCGACCAGCTTGGCGATCGCGAGGCACCAGTCGTAGCTGGCAAACGGCAGTTCTTCGCGTGACCAGCCCGACTGTCGCTCGACGAAGGCGGTCCCGGGCTCGTTGATGCAGATCTCCGTCACCTCCGGGTCTTCGAGCAGGCGGCCGAGTGGGCCCAGGAACAGCGAGAGCGAGGAGGGGGCTTCCTGTGCTGACTTGGCCGTCGGGGCGCCGGCCGACCCGGTCGTGCCTTCAGCACCGGCACGGTCACGGGGATTCGGGGTCGGTTCGAAGCGCATAGACACTCCTGAAATCGACGTCGCGCGCTACAAGGATCTGGATGCGCTCGCCCTGGTTCTTGATCACGGTCGGCGGGATGGCGATCGTGTTTCGCAGCACCTCGGTCATGACCTCACGGCTGCCTTGCGCGCCGAAGCTCACCCCGCCACCGCTGCCGACGTTCGTGCCGCTCTGCTGGTTGGCGGCGATGGCCTGCATCGCGCCGTCGACCACCGAGATGAGCAGCGCCGCACCGAAGCGGTCCCAGAAGTGGTTGTCGACGTAGCCGGGCAGGCCATTGCGACCCAGTTCGTCGGTGCCGGGGGAGGCAAGTTGCACCACGACGCCAGTGGGCGTGCGGGCCTCGTTCCAGGCGACAAAGACGCGCCCTTGTCCCTGGCGCGGCGAGCCCTTCTGCTCGCCGACGTACTTCGTGCCCCGTTCCAGGAGCACCACCTTGCCGTCCGCGCCGTAGATGTCGCTCGCGCCGATGCAGGTGGTCATGCCCTCGTAGGTCGAATCGATGGCGGTTTCCAGCGTGCAGTCGATGAAGGCCCCCTTGGGCAGGAGCATCCGACGCGTGGGCAGCTTCTGGGCCATCACGGCCGGCGTTGGCGTGGGCCTGAGGTTGGCCGCCAAGGTGCTGGCACCCTGTGCACCAGTGGGCGCCGTGCCCTGCATGGCGCCGATCAGCTGGGCGACGTTGGGGATACCGGGTTGGCCGGGCGCGCCGCCGCCTGTCATGGCGTCTGGGTTGCCGTAGGGCATGACCCCACCGGTCAATGACTGGCCCTTGCGAAGGACCGGCGTGCCAAGCTGCCGCTCGAGGGCGAGCTGCTCCGGCGTCTTCTGCGGGGGGGCACCGGGCGCCGCAGTCGTTTGCGACGGAGGAAGCGAGGTTGACGCTGCGGCGGCGGTGGGTGGCTCGGGCGGCTTCGGCGGATCGATCCGACCCAGTGGTGGCACCTTCATCTCGCCGCCAGCCCGTGCAGCAGCCGCCTTGCGCGCCGCTTCCTCGGCATCCCGTGTCTTGCCGTACTGGGTGTTGTAGTACCAGAAGAGGAAGCCGGCGCCGAGAAGCACCATCGTCGCCAGCGCCAGGCCACCGCTCACGCGGGACTGGATGGACCGCTCACGGTTGACCGAAGGGATGGCGCGCTCGCCCTGTACGGTGGTGGCCGATGCAGCGCTCGCCTGGTCGTGGGCGCCGGAATCGGCACGTCGCTGTTGGCGGTCGGGGAGAATCTCGCCGGTGTCGAGGTCCACCCGGCCGTCACTCTGGCCGTGGGGGCGGATGTCGTTGTCGTCCGGCTCGGGCCGATCGCGGTTGAATCCGGTCATGGTGCTTCCCCCGCCGTCGTGCGCTGCACGCCTGGCGCGCTCGTATTGTTGGGCGTGCGCGCGCCACCGCCTGCGAAGGACTGATTGACGACGCAGCCGACCAACTGACCGCTGCGCAGAACGAAACGCCGCGCGACGCGGTGGATCACCACCTCATCGGCTTCGACGTTGAAGTTGAGCAGCGACTCCGAGCCGTCGTCGTTCTGGACGAACATGGCCGGGAACTCGGAGCGCGCCTGGAAGCGCAGTCGGGTCTGCACGCCGTCGTCGTAGGCGCTCATGGGCTTGAGCGAGTCGCTTCCGCAGAACCAGTAATTGGTGTTGCGTGGTCGGTCGGAGGCCCGGCTCATCCGCGCTTCGGCGCGCCGGCGCTCTGCCTCGGCTGCCAGGGTGCGGGCTTCCTCCTCCGGGTAGGCGAATCGGATCGAATAGACCATGCGCCTGGCCGCGGCGCCCTTGGGCGCCGTGGCGGAGACCGTGTAGTCGAAGTGGTAGGCCCGGCGGTTCGTGAGGACGGTGAGGTTGGTGGAGGCGCGGGCCTCCTTGGGCTTGATGAAGAAGTGGTTGCGCTCGGCGCCGACATCGAATGCCGCGTTGTCGCCGGATCCGAGGTTCACGAACTCTTCACCCTCGGCGAACTGGAGGTGGATCTGGTAGCCCACGTACCCGTGGAGGGTGACAACGTCTTCCGGGTTGTAGTTGACGACGCGCACGCGCGCGTCCACCTTGCCCGTCGGCGGGACTGTCGCAGCGACGGCATTCAGAGCGCCGGCGATAAGACAAACCACCAAGGCAGCCACCGCAAGCCAGCAACGAGAGATGGCAGCGAGCTTCATCGGGCGCCCTGCTTGGCGCTCGGTGTGGGCGCTGTGCTGGTCGAGACGGTCTCCGGCTCGCGCCGGTATTCGATCACCCGGAATCCGAGCGGGTTCAGCGATCGCCACTTCTCGTCCTTGGACGGGGCGACGTAGGCGAACTCGATGGTGGACACCCAGTGGGTGGCCTGTTCATCGCCTGTGCCGCCAGCGCGTGCATACTGGGTGAATCTCACCTGAGCCAGCTTGTCCCTGCCGCTCTCGAGCTTCAAGAAGGTGACCGAGCGCACCTGGGTCCGGATAGCCGTGCCATCCTTGAAGAGGTTCAGCGGTGAGTGGGGGTTGTTGGCTTCCCACAGGGCCGCCCAGTCCTGGTTGAGCTTCGGGGAGTTCTGCGACGCCACGAGCTCGTAGTCGGGCTCGGCGGTGCCGTAGAAGTAGCGCTCGCGGGAGATGACGTAGTTCTGGAGCAGGTTGCGCGTGACGATCTGCTCCACGTCGGTCGTACCCTCGTACCGCGGGACGACGTCCACGATGCCGCTGCTGCTGTCCACGCGGATGACGACAGGCACCGGCTGCTTGAGCGGCGTCAGGCCGGCCACGGCGCCGACCGACAGGAGTGCGATGAGGCCGGATGCACTTGCGACACCCCAGGCGACCTTGGCAGACCGCTCCGAGCGCCTCGCCCGATCGAGCTCCCAGCTCTGCGCCTCGGCCAGGTAGTTCTCAAGTGCCGGATCGCGCTTCATTGGAAATTCCGGAGATGGAGCTGGAGGTGTTGATGGGCGTCAGTTCACCTTCGCACTCCGGCGGCAGGGGAGGGCGGGTGCCGCACGCGGCCAGCACCGCGAGAAACGACAAGGCGAGGAGTAGCTTCATGAGTTTGTCCGCCTCACTGCCGGTGCGTCGGGTTCGGCATCACCTGCTCGCGCGGGATGACGGTCCCTCCGCGCCGGTTGGGCGTGACCGACCGCGCGGCCGATGAGAGTCCAGTGCCGATCCGATTCCCTGCAAGGCGCCGGAAGGAGTCCCAGCGGCTGCCGGGTTCACGGCGTGCGCCGTCGATGACACCGCGGCTGAATTCGTACGTGGAGCGCTTGGCCCCGCCCATGCCCCAGCGAATTCCTCCCGAGATCACGCCGTAGGTGCTTAGAGCGACGCCGCTCGCAAGACCGGACGCAATCGGCATGACCTGCCGCATGACAAGAAACACCAGCGCGGAGGCAAGGCACACCCGTACGCTCTCGGCGATCGTGATCCCAGAGCCTGCAGCAGCAGCGTTGGCTGCATAGGCCTTGACGATGTTCAGGAGCAAGGACGCCGTGAGCGTTGTCAGAATGCAGATGAGCGCATAGTTGGCTAATTGGGCCAACCATGCCTCGAAGAATCGCTTTGTCGTCTCGAAAAATAGCAGGACGATGAACACTGGACCAAGCGCCAGCAGGACAGCAATCGCGACCTTCGAAAGTCCAAGCAGGAAGGCAGTGACTACGACGGTGAGCCCGACAAAAATGTAGACAAGAAATCCTGCAGCGTAGTACGCAAAGTCGCTGTCCAAGATACTGCCTTTGCCTAGCAAGTTCGCTGCTATCGATGCCCCGTCCAGCCACACTTTGTCGATGACGCCAACGACGTCTGAGGATCCAACAATCGACCGTGCCAATTGCTCAGGTGCCTTGTAGAACGTATCGGTGATGATCTCGTTATAGGTCCAGAGTCGAAGTCCAACGCCCAAGATCAAGGCAATCGTAAGAATGCGCTTCACACCCTCCCAGATCGGCTCTTGAATCCGGCCGGTCATGCTGAGATAGCCCCAGAGCATCACGTAGATCGTGGCCAATGTGACTGCGGCCGGCTCGATCGCGGACGCGACCTGCGAAGTGTGAGAGCTGACGTAGCTGACCAGGATTTTGTCGAGCCACGAGAGGAACTGCGCGAAGAAATCCATGGGCTTAGCGTGCGGGACCTTCGGGAATCTGCACAGGCTTCAGCTTTCGAAAGTCCCCAATTCCCTCGAGCTTCTCCTTTGTTCGATCCCTGGCGGGCGCCGGTGCAACAGATGGAGGAGCCGCTGAGGATGGTGTTGGCGCAGGAGGCTCTACCTGTTGATTGAAGAGATACACGGCACCGCCGCCTCCAGCGGCTGCGAGCACCATGGCGATGGCGATCCAGGAGACTTTGGTCATCGGAAACTCCTCACATCAGTAGTTGACTGAGGGCAACGCTCTGACCGTGCCTATGTCCGAGGCAGACCGCTCTCTCATCTGTTGCCTGCGCGTCATGTCCTCGGACTGCGCGATCTGATACAGGCTCTGCAGCTTGGTCTGCTCGTTCGTGAGCATGTTTTGCTCGGCCTGAATGCGCGCCTGCAGTTCCTGAATCGCCTTGGGGTCGTTGGTGCGGCCGATGGCGCCGATCAACTGCTGGAGTGCCGAGAAGCGGCTGCTGGTGTTCTGGTACGCGTTGCGCGTCAGCCCGTTGAGCATTGCCGAGGCCTGTCTGCCCTTGTCGACCATCTGTCGCATGTCCGGGCTCAAGGCATCCATCTGCGTCGACGAGAGGATTTTGTTGGCATCCATAACCGACTGGACCTGACCGGACAGGCCCGCGTAGCCCTGCGACGACCCGTTGGTGACTCGCATCAGGTCGTCGTAGCTCTGCGGCAGGTAGTTGCGTTCCATGTTGGACATCGGGAGCAGCTGGTCCATGCCTCGCGTGCCCGTCATGGAGCTGTAGGTTTGCTGAAGCTGCTCTTTCGAGGCCTTGAGCTGGTCGAACTGCTTTTGCATCGCCGAAATCTGCTGCTGCCAGTACATGACCTGCTGGATCAGGTTGGCGACGGCCGTGACGTCAATCACCGGAATGCCTGCCTTCGCCTGCATCGGGGCGAGGAACGCAAATGCGGCCATGAAGATGGCAAGAAGTTGCTTACGCATGGATCGCCTCTTGGGTTGGAAGGGAGCTAAGGGCTCGCCCGGAAAGTGCATGCCGGAACGGCTCGAGCCATTGGTCAGGGTCTGGGCCGTGCTCGGACATCAAGTCCCGCATGAGCCGCACGTTGCTGGTGCGGCCAGAGATCACGTGCAGCGCGTCCTCGAATCCCTTGAGATCCAGCTGCGCGACGACGCTCACGTGGTTCTGCTTGATCAGGCACTGGCGGGAGCCGGGCTCGAGTTCCTGCTTGATGAGGGCAAACTCGCGGTCCGTGAGGTTGAACCCCTCGGTGTACTCGCGGTAGTCGGCGTCCGGGTTGGGGAACAGGATCTTGGTCGGGGTCTGCTCGATGATGGCGCGGGCGATCGTCGAATTCAGGACGTGGCTCGTACTCTGGGTGAAGGTCGCCAGGTTGGCGTTCTTCTTGCGCCAGGTCTCCAGGCCGTTCTTGGCGAAGCGCGCAAAGGCGGGGTCGCTCAGCAGCTTGGCGAACTCGTCCATCCAGCACACCAGGGGCCGGCCATCCACCATCCGGTTCACGAGGTGGAAGAGGTACATGGTCAGCGGCGCTCGGACGACGTCGTTGTCCAGGAAGTCCGTCACGTCGAAGCCGACAAGGCTGTGACGAGCCAGCAGCGGCGCGATCTCGTCCTGGTCGTTGTCGAACACCCAGGCGTAGTCGCCGCCCTCGCACGCGCACCACTTGCGCAGCCGGGCATACATGCCTTCTGGATCGGTGATGTCCAGGAAGGCAATGAGCCGCGACAGGCGACGAAATGGCGGATCGAGCTTGAGCGTGCCGCGCAGCGCCTGGTCGAGGTCTTCCTCCTGCCGTACCGACAGGGTCTCATCGGCAGATCGCAGAACGAGACGCCGCAGCCAGTGCCGCATGAACTCGACGTTGTCTGGAATGCCGGTATCGAGCTGGAGCGGGTTGCAGCCGGTCGGCGCGCCGTTCTTCAGCGGCAGGTATTGGCCGCCCAGCGCGCGAACGAGGATGTGCAGGCCCTCGTCCTTGTCGAAGATGACCTGGGTGGCGTCCAGCCGGTTGCATATCGCAATCAGGCAGAAGCCGAGGAAGGTCGTCTTGCCGGTGCCGACCGGTCCAACCCCTGTGACATGGCCGACGTCGCGCCGGCTGCCTCCGTCGGCGCTGCGCGGATCGCTGGCATGGAGGGAGAAGTAGTAGGGCGAGCCCGCGCGCGTCATGAACATCGCCAGGGCATCGCCCCAGTAGTTGCCGGTCGCGCGTCCGGTCGGGAAGTTGTGGAACGGGGACATCGCCGCGAAGTTGCGGCTGGTGATCGGCGATTTGCGCGTGCGGTACCCAAAATTACCGGGCAGCTGGGCCCAGAAAGCTGCCTCCATGGCCAGGTCCTCCCGGGCGACGACCATGCCGGTGTCGCCGAGGAGGTAGCGCGCCCGTGCCACGTTGTCGTTGAGTTGCTTGAGACGAGGCCTGCCTTCGGCTTCGCTGACACCATCGAAGGTATCTGCGAGGACGTGGAGCGTGAAGTGGTGGTCGCCGACGACGAACCGGTTGCTCATGAGGTCGTCCAGGGCGTCCCGGAGTTCTTCGGCTTGGGAGACGGCGAGGTCGCCAGACGAGGCCATCCGGTTGTGCTGTCGGCTCATCATGTCGGTGGCCGTGCCTTTGGCCAGAAAGGTGAAGCTCTGCGTCAGCACAAAAGGGAAGGGGGCCGTCAGGAGTGCGCCGAACATGCCCGGTGCCGTCGGCGTCGGGTACTCCTTTATCCCGAGAAAGGCGCCGATCCGGGTCTGCGTGCCCGTGCGGTACTCCATGGCCTCGTTGCCGAAGAACGGGCGGCTCGTGGCCAGCACCTCGTTGAGTGGGGCGCGCGGCATGGGCATGCGCTGCCATTCGCCGTTGATCAGCAGGCCATGGAACTCGACCAGCGACGAGAACAGCACGTCGACGCCGTCGATTCGGTAGACACCCAGCGCCTCGGGGTCATACCGCTCCAGGGACGCCATCAGTTCCTGACGCAGCTTGGTGCAGGCGTCGAGGGAGTCGCGCAGCTCCGTCCGGGCACCCTCGGCGTCCGTCCGTTTGAGGATCCGCAGCGCGGCGTTGCCAAGCTTGGTCGGTTGCGGGCGGTAGACGACCGACAGGTAGAGCTCGTTGACCATCAGCCTCTCGCCGGCCATCTTCTGGCGGTAGCGGCGCTCTACCTCGTCGGCGAAGCCCGGCACGGTCCGGCCTGCCGGGTAGCCAGTCTCGCGGCGTCGCACCACGTGGGTCCAGATCGCGATGTTGGGCGAGCTGATGTTCCGGTAGGAGACGTTGAGGCGCTCGTGCCAGCTGTTGATGTCGTCGTCATCCGCGCTCTCGAAGCTGGCGCCGGAGAGACGCAGCGTCTGGACGTAGTCGCCAGCCCGGGTGCGCGCCACATGCTCGTCGACGTGGGCGACCAGGGGGATCATGGCGGCCGCGCTCACCTCGCGGCGCAGGGTGGCATCGGAGCGGGACAGGAACTGCATGGACGGCTCAGATCACCGAGGGCAACGCCCTGCTTCGCCGCCGTCCGGAGAAGCCGGGCAGGTCGATGGCCAGCGGGCTGTACGAGTTGGCCTTCCAGAACCGGAGGTTCCCGCTGATCATGGCCGGGAGGCGCGTGCGGCCCCAGAGCTGCAGCAGGTCGAAGAACCGGGGCTCGTAGAGGCAGACCAGGTAGAGCACACCGTGGATTGGCAGGAAGGCCAGCAGCCATACGAGGTTCTTCGTCACGATGAAGGACTCGGTCGTGAGGATGATGTTGAACATCATGGCCGAGTAGGTGACGCCCCAGATCATCGAGGGGCGGGTCATGCCGACGAAGAGCGTGTCGGCGACGATGCCCTGGTTGCGGCTCATGCCTTTGTCCTCAGACGCCGAAGAGGCCGCGGATCCACGAGACGATCTGCGGCCCGCCGAAGACCAGCACGGTGCCGATGACGACAGCCACCATCCACCACCAGCTCAGGCGGCCGAACCAGGCCATGGCACCCGACACCATGACGGCGACTGCTGCGATGGGGGTCAGGATGGACGTGAGTTGCTGCTGTGTTGCCTGGGCGCCCGTCGCAAACGGGCTTCCAGCGAATGCGAACTCGGGCGCGAGGGCGAAAAGGGCCGCGAGAGCCAGCAGTGAGACGCGCAGGATCCAGGCCTCGGCCTGGGCTGCGCTGGGCAGCTTTAAGGCAGAAGCTCGAGCCGCACGAGCGTTCTGCCGACGCCGAGCGTCTTGAGGTGCCGTCTGAGCGTGTCCAGGCTGCGGAAGTCCCGAGGTTGGCGCGTGGACGTCATGAGTGTTCGCCGCCCATAGTGCCAAGCCACCACGAGTTGCAACTGGTAGACGGCCTGCGCCACCTCGGCGATCACCACCTCGATGACCGACCCCTTGTGCAGCAGCTGGACGAACTCCAGCTGGGTCACCGTGCCACCCGCAGTGGGCCGTGCGCTCAAGGCTTCCGTCGCCTCCGCCGGGGCAGGGGTGGCGGCGCTCTTCGCTGTTGTCTTGATTTTGGTCTTGGGCCGTGCCGTCGAGGCCATGGCGGGGCGCGTGTGAGTGAGTGCTCCCTGAATTGTGAACCAAAGTGAACTCTTCTTTCATTACTTGCATGGCACTACTCCAGTCGACGGCCTGAAATGGGTGTGGGCGCTGCGCTCGATGCGGGCGCCTGGGAGATCGGTGTTGGACTGGCTGCGGGCGGCGTCGGCGTGCGCTCGCGTCCGTAGACGTCCCACCAAGGGGCCGCAGGAGGGGAGGGCGCCTTCATCGCGGCCGGCGCGGCTGCGCGAACGCTCGCCTTGACCGTTTTGGCCGGCGATGCCTCGGCGTCGGTCGGACCGGCTTGGTTCGCAGCTGCGCTCAGCTCCCGCTTCAAGGCAGCAACATCGTTAAGCGTTCGGCTGTGCTGATCTTCAGCCTCGGCTGCCCCGTTCGCATCGGCTGCGGCCAAGCGCTCGGCTTTGCGACGAGCCAACGACGCCAGCAGGTCTTCCGACTTCTTCAACTCCTGGCGCAGGACCTCGACGCGGTCGCTGTCCCGCGCGCGCTGCTCCGCAACGGGAACGACGCGCTGCCTAGTTGCTTCTGCAGGACCCGCGGCCGAGGAGAAACTTGTCGAGAGTCCCGCCACTGCAGCAAGGGCGGCGATCGCACGTCGCCACCCTGACGCCCCGGCCCTGATTACGCTTGATTCACACCGCATGGCGCGAAATGTCGGCCAGGACGTTGCATCACGTCAATGAAGCGAAATGTACTCAATGCTATAGCACCGCTATAGCACACACTAGACACACATCCCTATCAGAGCTACGCTGAACGTCGATGTGTGTGATTCGACGCGTGATTCGAAACCTATTGGTTTAGCGACGTGGCAATCGCATTTCTGAGCAACCAGCAAAGGCCTTTACGTCTTGTAGCGAAGAAGGTCGATGCAGGCAGTCGTGTGCGCCGGGCTGCCAGTTCATGGAGGTTTCGCATGAGCAACGTCGTCGTCTTTGGCAACCAGAAGGGCGGTGTCGGCAAGTCGACGCTGTCGGTCCTCTATGCCATGTGGCTTGCTGACGCGCATCGGCAGTCCGTGTGCTTCATTGATCTGGACACCCAAGGCAACGGGTCGAAGACCTTGCGCGCCTTTAGCGTCGGCGTCCAGGCATCAAGTCTCTTTGTCCCTGGGACCGATGCGAGCAAGATCGGGCGCGGCGACCACCGCGAGCGGCAAGTCGCTCTGGTCACTGCGTCCAAGCAGCTGGCGGACGTCGAACTGGCCAAGCCGGACGTGGTGATTCCTGCGTTTCGGACCGCCGTGCGCGCGCTCGAGGGGCGGTTCGACACGGTCGTCATCGATACGCCTCCAGCTCTAGGCCTTCGCATGAGCGCGGCCTTGATCGCGGCGACTCACGTGGTGTGCCCGATCGAGCTGGAGGAGTACAGCATCGACGGCGTGACCGACATGCTCAAGACGGTGTTCGGCGTCCGTCAGCGCTACAACCCGCGCCTGGAGCTGGCGGGGATCGTCCTGAACCGCTTTAACGCCCACTCGGCGCGCCAGAAGGCCGCCGTGCAGCAGTTGGTGGCCAGCTACCGTGACTTCGTGATTCCCGCGCGCATCTCAACGCGCTCGGCGATTCCGGAAGCGTTGGCCGAGGGTAAGGCTGTATGGGAACTGAGCAAGAGTTCCGCTCGTGAAGCCAGTCTCGAGGTCAAGGAAGCATTCGCGGTGCTTCAGCAGCGGATCCAGCTGCAGCCTATTGCCAGCGCAGAGGGAGTTTCCGCATGAGCGATCTGGACGCACTCGACCTCAGCGGCTTGGCGCAGTTTCGACCGTCAGACTTACTGGCTGCCGGCGCAGGCGTGTCCGACCCCACGGCAGCAGTTCATGTGGATCTGGCACTGATCGAATTCGACCCGGGTCAGCCTCGTCGCAGTTTCCGACAGGAGACGATCGCTCAGCTCAGCCAGTCAATTCGACAGCATGGCGTCCTGGAGCCCGTCTCCTTGCGGCGTCATCCCGAGTGCCCTGAGCGCTTCATCGTGAATCGCGGCGAGCGGCGCGTTCGGGCAGCGCGAGAGGCGGGCCAGGTGACCGTGCCAGCGGTGATTGACGAGCGGGTCGACCCTTTCGCCCAAGCCGTGGAGAACCTGCATCGCGAGGACATGTCGGCGTTCGATCTGGCTGCATTCATCGAGCAACGCGAGAGGGACGGACTCTCGCGCCAGGATATTGCGCGGCGACTCGCCAAGCCTGCATCCTTCGTGACGGAGGCGGCCGCACTGATTGGTGCTCCGGCCGAACTACAGAGTGCTGTGGAGAGCGGACGGATCGGCGGGGACGTTCGAACGCTATACCGCTTGGCCTGCGTCGGCCGAGAGTCGCTGGAGACGATGCTGGCGGTGCTGCAAGGCGACGAATCGGTGACCCGAGCCAATGTGGACGCGCTTATCGCTGAGGCTAGAGCGATGGCCCTGGGTCCAGAAGCAGTTTCGAGCGTCGGCGCGCCGCAGGTCATGCGCAGCCGTGGGAAAACCGTCCTGATCGTCGAGCACGAGGGCAAGCGTGGCTCGTTGCGCATGAAAGCGCAGGACAGCGACCTTGCTGAAGTGCGTTTTGGTGACGGCACGCGTAGCGCGGTCCCGCTCGCGGCACTGAGATTGGTGTGTTGGGCAACGGAGGAAGCGAAATGACAGAACGTTCAAACTCACTGGGTCCCGATCGACGCGTGAATGTCGCCGTTCACGTAGTTGGCGTGGCGGCCGCAGGGTTGTGGTGGGTCGCGGCTCTGATCGTTCAGATCCTGCGCTTGATCGTGAGCGCTGTTTTGATACTCGCCGAGCCCATCGTGCGAGCCGTCTTGGTTCCGGTTGCATTGCTCGGTTTTCTGGTCACGCTCGTCTTCGGGTTCCTGATCAGTGACCCGAACTTCCCGCGTTGGGGCATGCTGGCGTTCTCGGTGGGGGCGCTTGTGCTCTACTGGCTCTACCTGGGCCTGATGAGCCTGTTCATGTCACTGCCGAGCCATGACCGTCACCATAGATGAAGAAGAGTTGGCGCGGATCGCCAAGCGGCGGCGGTTCGACGCGAGAACGCTGGAGATTGCTCACCGCCTGTTCATCGGCAAGGAGGAGCCCATGCTCCTTAAGGCGGAATACGGCGTGATCCACCAGCGCATCTACGCCATTCGCCGAGCAGTGCTTGAGGACGCCATGCCGGCAGGAACTGCAGAAGTCACGCTGCGTGGCCCGGTGGGGGCGATCGAGGCCGCGCAGCGCGCGTTCGATCGGTACATGGAAAAGCACGCCTCAGCGGCGTGAACGGCGCGGACTACACCACGTCGACGGCGGCCGGCAGCACGCGGTCATAGCGCCTCATCTCCGCCGGCTCGACGCCCATCCACGCGGCCACCTGGTCGGGCGGTGTGCCTCTTCGGAGCTGGCGCATGGCAAAGGTATGCCGCAGCCGGAAAGAGCCGCCTTCGCGAGAATCCATCCCGGCATCTTGAAGGACTTGGCGCGCGTTCTTGTACTGAGAGTTGGCAAGCCATGGCTTGCCGGTACGCGTGGACGGGAAGAGGTGTTCGCCAACGACCCCGGCATCGGCGCGCACCTGGAGCCAGTAATGGAGCAGCTCGGCAGCCCAAGGTGCGACCGGTGTCTCCCTTGGCTTCGATGTGCCGTTGCCCGGTACCTGCAGCTTCCAGATCTGGCCTCGGGTGCGACCACCGTGCGCGATCGGGGAATCGAGCGCGAGCGCGCGCACATCCCCAGGCGTCAGACCCGCGCCCAACTGCAAGGCCACGGAGGCGCGATTGCGCACCTCTTGCCAGGTCATGACGGCCAAGGCATCGCGGCTGCGGCCAGGCCGAGGCCGAGCGGCCGACAGATGCGTCATGAGCTGTCGCGCCTCGGGTGCCGACAGGTACTCGGGCAGTGGGTCCTTCGTTTCGACTTCCGAGTAGCGAACCTCAGGGTTGGCCAGGACCCAGTCCGAGGCGGCGGTGTTTGGCAAGGTGTCGGTACGCGCGGCGTAGTGGCGCAGCACCCGGTCGATAAGCCGCATGAGGCGCAGCACATAGCGTGGCGACAGGGACCGGTCGGCCGCTTTCTGACCAAAGCGCGCCGCTTGGTAGGCCTGCAGATCCTCAAGTGCCAGCGATTCGAGTGTGACCCGCGGCGACTGGCCCAGGCACCAGCTGGAGAAGCTGTCCCACATCGCCTGATAGACCTCGGTCACTCCCGGCTGTCGAAGCGAGCCACTGGCGCGCTGGTCGGCCAGCCATGTCGCGAACGCCTCCTGCCAAGCCACAACCGGCCCGCGGGCGGCAGGCTCAACATCGAACAGGGAGGCGGTCAAACTGCGGGGAAGGGGAGAGGGCATAAATCAACTAACGGACTGTGCTCGTATTCTGCTTGACGGGGTGCGTTTGTTGAAAGTCTGTTCGCCTTCCGTTAGTTGATTTACATGCGGTACGCATTTCCGAATGAGAGCGGAGCGCTCGAGCCGAACAAGGCTGCTGTGTAGCTGCACCGACTCCCAACTTAGGTAGTGGCGCCGCTCGCGATCACATGGCCCAATGCACATGATTGGCCATGAAAGTCACCGATTCAACCCAGGTTCGCCGCGTGCTTGGCGCCGATTGCGCAGCTTCGCCGCTACCAACGGGGGTAATCTGGGCGCCACCAGCGACGGCCCTGCCGTCAAAGCTGAGGCGCCCACCGCTCTCGACGCTTACTCAACACGTCGGACGAGCCGTTAGGCAGCAGAGGCTTCAGCGCAACCTGACCGCGAAATGAGTTGGCTGCACGGGCAGGGATTTCGAGATCCATGCTGTCGCGTGTTGAAAGTGGGCTGGTGCAGCCACGACTTGAAACGCTTGCTCGACTGGCGCTTGCGCTTGACGTGCACCCCGGGCGCTTCTTTCCATTCTCCGCAGGAACGCACGACGAAAGCAGCAGCTGCGTCTTGAGGGCATCCATCAGAAGCGCATGGACCTGAGGGCGCATCGGCAAGAGTTTGTCGCGACGAGTCAACGCGGCTTTTCCTCGAAGACTATGAGCGATACCGCGAGTAGTGTGCGACGCTCGTGCGAGCTTCAGCGGACGTCCACTGAAGTGCACGCGGCGATCGTGTGTTGAGATGGCGACAAGACGCTTTCAGTCCGGCACCACTCGTCCGTAACGACTCGAGACGACTGCTCGCATGCTTGCGACGAGGCGCGTTGGTCCTTCCATCCATACTCCTTTTGTTGGCCCCGGCCGATCGTCGTTCGGAACGACGACGGCACACCAGACCCAGTTGCGTGCGGGCATCGGCGCGCTGTGGACCTTGAAGCGGTCCATGAGAGGTCCGCCGGTTTCGTAGCTCGTCGAGTAGCTTCCGACGCGAGCGAGCCAAGTCTCGATTGGCTCAGCCTCGGGCCTCCAGCCATCACACCTCGCCACCCACTGATCGAGCTCCGCGCCCATGAGTTCGGAGATCAGCATGGCTATCGGAAGTCCCGGCTCGCCGCCCGCAGCCGACCGAGCAGCCGGTCATGGTTCACGAGCTTCTGTGCCACCAGCGAGTGCACGCCCTTCTCGGACTGCCAGGTTCCCTGGACACTCAGCAGCGTGGAGCCCCGCAGGGCCTGGCGCTGGGCCTCCGCCACGCTCGGCCAGACGATGATGTTCACCGTTCCCGTCTCGTCCTCCAGCGTCGCGAAGATCACCCCGCTGGCCGTGCTCGGCTGCTGCCGATGCGTGACGATGCCGCTGGCGCGCACCTGCTCCTTGTCCTTCGCCGTGTGCCGCAGTTCCTCGGCCGTGCGGATGCCCATCTTCGCGAGCCGCGGCCGCAGCAGCGCCAGCGGGTGCCGGCGTAGGGTCAGGCCCATCGACGCATAGTCGTCGGCCACGTCTGCGCCCTCGGTCGGTGCCGCGAACTCGGAGTTCTCTTCCTCGGTCGGTGCGTCGTGCAGCAGCGGCGCAGGCTTCGTCTCCACGCCGACGGCCTCCCAGACCGCATTGGGGCGGTGCCCGGCCAGGGTTCGCAGGGCATCTGCCCCCGCCAGACACCGCAGGTCGTGCGCATCGAGCTCCGCCCGACGCGTGAGGTCCTCGACGTTGGTGAATGGGGCGAGCTTCCGTGCCTCGACGATCCGCTTCGCGCTCGGCTCGCGCATCCCGACGATCAGCGCCATGCCCAGCCGCACGGCTCGGATCGGCTCCTCGAAGGTCGCATCCCATCGGTAGGAGGACTCGCCCTGGGATTTTTCCTCGAGCGTGCTCTTCCAGTCGCTCACCATGACGTCCACCGGCCGCACCACCACCCCATGCTCACGCGCGTCGCGCACGAGCTGGGCGGGTGCATAGAAGCCCATCGGCTGGCTGTTCAGCAGGCCCGTAAGCATGGCATCCGGGTGGTGACGCTTGATCCAGCAGCTCACGTAGACCAGGAGGCCAAAACTCGCCGCATGGCTTTCCGGAAAGCCGTAGCTGCCGAACCCCTCCACCTGCTTGGCGATCCGGTCGGCAAAATCCTGGCTGTAGCCCTTGGCCAGCATGCGTTTGACGAGCTTCTGCTGGTGCTGCTCCAGGCCACCCTTGCGCCGCCAGGCGCCCATGGCCCGGCGCAGCTGGTCGGCTTCTCCCGCCGTGAAGTCCGCCGCCAGCATGGCAATCTGCATCACCTGCTCCTGGAAGAGGGGCACGCCCAAGGTGCGCTCGGTGGCGGTCTTGATGTCCTCGCTCGGGTAGTCGATGGCCTCTTCACCCGCACGCCGGCGCAGGTAGGGATGGACCATGCCGCCCTGGATCGGTCCCGGCCGCACGATGGCCACCTGGATCACCAGGTCGTAGAAGCGCTCGGGTTTGAGGCGCGGCAGCATGGTCATCTGCGCGCGGCTCTCGATCTGGAAGACGCCCACGGTGTCCGCCTTCTGGATCATGGCGTAGGTGACGGGGCACTCGGCCGGCACGTCCTGCATGCCCACCGGGCGGCCGCGCTTCTCGCCGATGAAGTCCAAGGCCCGATGGATCGCGCTGAGCATGCCCAGCGCCAGGACGTCGACTTTGATCAGGCCCAGGGCATCCAGGTCGTCCTTGTCCCACTGGATGACCGTGCGGTCCTCCATGGCCGCGTTCTCCACGGGCACGAGCCGGCTGAGCTTGTCCCGGGCGATGACGAAGCCGCCCGTGTGCTGGCTCAGGTGCCGCGGGAAGCCGCGGATGGCGTGGGCGATCGCGAGCCACTTCTTGACCTGCGCGTTCTGCGGGTCCAGGCCGTTCTCCACGAGGCAGGCGTCGCAGATCCAGGTGTTGCCCTCGATGCCGTAGGCGCTCTTGGCCAGGCGCTCGGCCACCTCGATGGGAAAGCCCAGCGCCTTGCCCACGTCTCGGATGGCCGACTTCGTGCGGTAGGAGGTCACCACCCCCGTGAGCGCGGCGCGGTGGCGGCCGTACTTGCGGTAGATGTACTGCATGACCTCCTCGCGCCGCTGATGCTCGAAGTCGATGTCGATGTCCGGGGGTTCCCGCCGCTCCACGCTGATGAAGCGCTCGAACAGCACGCTCATGCGGCCCGGGTCGACCTCGGTCACGAAGAGGCAGTAGCACACGGCCGAGTTGGCCGCCGAGCCGCGACCCTGGCACAGGATGCCTTCGCCGCGCGCGAAGCGCACGATGTCCTCCACCGTGAGGAAGTACGCCTCGTACTTCAGCTGGGCAATGATCTCGAGCTCGTGCTCGATCTGGGCGCGCACCTTGTCCGGCAGGCCACCCGGGAAGCGGACTTCAGCGCCCGCGTAGGTGAGCTTGCGCAGGTGGGAGGCAGGCGTCTCCCCTGCCGGGACGATTTCCTCCGGGTACTCGTAGCGCAGTTCCTCCAGCGAGAAGGTGCAGCGCGCGGCGATGGCGACGGTCTCGCGCAGCCATTCCTCTGGAAATGTTGGCGCCGACCGGAAATTGAGCCAGTTATGCGGGTAGTACCGAAGTAAAAGTGAGCCAGGTGTTCAACCTACCCTGCTGTTTATTTAAGCAGCGGGGTTCGAAGAGTGAT
>SCOE01000027.1 GCA_005503065.1 Comamonadaceae bacterium ALPHA2B | reverse complement strand
GGCGGGGGTGGCTTCCCCATATTCGGAGGGGGAAACACAAACCCTGGCACGCCCGTCACGCCGACGCCGACCGTACCGCAGAAGAACGTGATCTTCTTCCTCGGCGACGGCATGGGCATCACGACGATGACCGCCGCCCGCATCTACCGGGTGGGCGAGGACGGCGAACTCACGATGGACAAGCTGCCCGAGACGGCCTTCGTCCACACCTATTCGGCGGACGGCCAGGTGACCGACAGCGCGCCCTCGATGGCGGCCTACATGACCGGCGTGAAGATGAACAACGAGGTCATCTCGATGTCGGCCGACACCAAGGCGGTCGACGCGACCGGCAAGGCCTATCTCGACGCCGGCTTCAACAGCACCTGCCCGAGCGGCAACGGCACGCCCGCCGAGACCCTGCTCGAGCAGATGAAGACCGCCGGCTACGGCACGGGCATCGTGAGCACCGCGCGCATCACCCACGCCACGCCGGCCACGACCTATTCGCACGTGTGCCACCGCGACGCGGAGAGCACGATCGCTGCGGCGCTGGTGCCCGGCGGCGCCGGCTTCAACGCCAAGCTGGGTTCCGGCATCGACGTGATCCTGGGCGGTGGCAGCAGCTACTTCACGCCCAAGGAAAGCGGCGGCGTGCGCACCGACAAGCGCGACCTGGTGGCGGAGCTCAAGGCCGCCAAGTACAGCTTCGCGACCGACACCAAGAGCTTCAACGCCTTGCCGGCCGATGGCAGCACGCGCATCGCGGGCCTGTTCACCAAGAGCCACATGAGCTACGACCTGGACCGCGACGCGGCCAAGGAACCGAGCCTGGCCGAGATGACCGGCAAGGCGATCGACGCACTGGCCGCACGCAAGAAGGGCTTCTTCCTGATGGTCGAGGGCGGTCGCATCGACCACGCACTGCACGCCACCAACGCGCGCCGCGCACTGCAGGACACGGTGGCCTTCGACGACGCGATCAAGCTCGCCCTCGCCAAGATGGAAGCCGCCGATCCGGGCCTGAAGAACACGCTCATCGTGGTCACGGCCGACCATGACCACTCGCTGCAGATGAACGGCTACGCACAGCGCACGGGCAAGACCGAGCCCGGCAAGCCCGGCGTGCTGGGGCTGGTGAAGAACTACGTCGACGGCACGGCCTCGAAGGACGTGGACGGCAACCCGTACACCATCCTGGGCTTCGGCAACGGTCCGAACCGCCTGCCCACCCGCGGCCCGATCGACGACGCGCAGCTCGAAAACCCCGACTACCTGCAGGAAGCCGTGGTGCCGATGGCAAGCGAAACGCACGGCGGCGGCGATGTGTTCCTGGGCGCACAGGGCCTGGGCGCCGAGAACTTCAAGGGCACCCTCACCAACAACGAAGTGTTCGGCCTGATCCGGACCACCATCGGCCTGTGAAGCGCCGGATGCAGAACAAGGATTTCGACATGACTCCCATCCTCCGACGCACCGGCCTGGCACTGGCCTTCGTCACCGCAGGCCTGGCCGGCACCGCGCATGCGGCCGGCGAAGCCAAGAACGTGATCTTCTTCCTCGGCGACGGCATGGGCCCGGTCACGGTGACCGCCGCCCGCATCTACAAGGGCGAGAAGGTGCTCGCCGCCACGCCCAACGCACTGGCCTCCAGCGAACGCGCCAAGCTGACGATGCAGTCGCTTTCGCACGCCGCGCGCGTCAAGACCTTCTCGCGCGACGGCCAGACGACCGACAGCGCGCCGTCGATGGCCGCCTACATGACCGGCGTGAAGATGAACAACGAGGTCATCTCCATGTCCGAGGACACCGTCGCGTACGCACCGAACGGCACGCAGTACATCAACGGCGAGGACACGACCTGCACCAGCACGAACGGCAAGCCGGCGGTCACCCTGCTGGAGCTGTCCAAGGCAGTCGGCCGCTCGGTGGGTGCGGTGTCCACGACGCGCGTGGGCCACGCCACGCCTGCCGCCACCTACTCGCACATCTGCAACCGCAACGGCTACAACACGATCGCCGAACAGTCGGTGCCGGGCCATGCCAACTACAACGCGGCGCTCGGCGACGGCGTGGACGTGCTGATGGGCGGCGGCCAGCGCAACTACCTGCCGCTGGCCGTGAACGCCAGCAGCAAGCGCACCGACGGCGTGAACCTCGTGACGGCCATGGAGGCGAAGGGCTACAAGTACGTGGACACCGGCACCAAGCTCGCGGCGCTCGATGCCACGTCCACCACCAAGCTGCTCGGCCTGTTCTCCCAGAGCGAAATGGCCTACGAGCTCGACCGCGTGAACCAGAAGCTCGACCAGCCCAGCCTGTCGCAGATGACGGAGAAGGCGCTTCAGGTGCTCAGCCGCAACGACAAGGGCTTCTTCCTGATGGTCGAGGGCGGCCGCATCGACCACGCGCTGCATGGCAGCAACGCCAAGCGCGCGCTGGAAGACACGCTCGCCCTCGACGCCGCGATCGACACCGCGCTGGCCTTCATGGAGAAGAAGGACCCGGGGCTGAAGAACACGCTGGTGGTGGTCACTGCCGACCATGACCACGCGATCGCGTTCAACGGCTACAGCAAGATCAACAACCCGATCCTGGGCAAGGTGCGCGACTACCAGACCGGCGAGCTGGCCAAGGCATCCGACGGCAAGCCCTACACGACGCTCGTGTTCGGCAATGGCGGCCGGCCGAACGCGACGGCCTCGACCCAGGTGAACGCCGAGGACGGCAACAAGCCGTGGGTCGCCCCGGCCCGCGCGGCATCCCGCGAGGACCTGACGAACGTCGACACCACGCAGGACAACTTCCTGCAGGAAGTCGGCATCAACCTGGGCACGCCGGGCTCCGAAACGCACGGCGGCGGCGACGTGATGCTGTTCGCCGGCGGCGCAGGCGCGCGCATCTTCAAGGGCACGATGGACAACACCCGCGTGTTCACGAAGGTCAAGGAAGCAGCCGGCCTCTGAGCCTCGGACCCGCCACCATCCGCAGGCCCACCCGGCGACGGGTGGGCCGTTTGCATCCGGGGCCGTCCCCCGCATACGAAGAAGTACCCGACATGACCAACCCATCCCATCGCATCGGCGCCGCCGTCGTCCTGGCCGCCGCATCGCTGATTCCCCCGCTCGCCCTGGCGCAGGGTGACGCCGCCCATTCGCACGCCGCGGCGCCGACCGAGCGCGCCCCCGCGACCAGTGCATCGGTCGCGGCGACCACCACGGCCGTGGAGGCTGCCCCCGAAGTGAACCTGCGCGTGACCCATGTGAGCCGTTCGATCGGCGTGGATGGCGTGGAGCGGGAGTCGCGCTACACGAACCGCGTCTTCCGTCGCACGGCGATGGTGTGGACGGAGCGCGAACTGCCCGAGGGGCTGCGCAAGAGCCTCGATCACGGCCATTCGCACGCCCACGGTCCGCATGCCGGCCATGCCCACGACGAAGCGCAGGGCGCACCGCTGCGCGTGACGCGCGACCGCGACGGCAAGGAAACCGTGGAAGTCGTGCTGGCCAAGACGCGCCGCGTCATCGAAGTGGACCGCGCACACCACGGCAACGTGGGCTACGGCGGGTCGTGGGACGCGGCGTACTGGCTCATCTCGCCAGCCAGCCTGCAGCGCATGGAACGCGTGGGCGCGCCGAAGGGCGGCGTGCAACGCTACACGCTCACGCAGAGCGAGAACCGGATGCTGGTCGAGTGGGACGTCGCGGGGCAGTTCCCGCGCAAGATCGAGCGCAGCGATGCCCATGGCACCTCGTTCTACCAACTCACGGCCACGCGCCTGGCCAAGCCCGATCCGGCGCCGTGGGAGGCGAGCAGAGGCTATGCGCGCGGAGACTATTCGGATTTGCTGGACTGATTTCTTGATCGGCGCGCACCTGCAGGCCGCAGGTGCACCAAGCGGGGAGGCCGCCACGGCAGCCGTAGCTGCGCCGTCGCACTGGCGCGTCCTGGATCCTGAGGGGGATGTTGTGCGCGCCACCTCACTTCGCCGGGTCGCCTCACGATGCTGGAAGACGTCTTATGGTGGGCAGCAGCCTCACAGGACGAACTGACTTTGCCGAGGTCGCCTGCCGCCTCTTCAAGCGAGACGTGATCAGCAAGGCACTCGCGGAAGTGGAAGCGCTCTGCGAGGACTTCAGCCTTGAGCTCATCGAGCACTAGCATGGCCCAACGATCGAGAAGTCCCAGTTCCGAGTGACCCCAGACGCTGCAGCACATCACGCAGGTAGGCCCAGGGATCATGTCCGTTCATTCTTGCCGATTGAACCAAGCTCATGATGATGGCGGCCCGTTAACCGGCGAGTTCACGGCCCGCGAATTGCCAGGCGCCGCGACCCATTCCAACGGCCGATTCGCCGTTCCAGGTGCTTGCTGTCCAGCGCCACGGCCCGGTCCAAGCGGTGCCGCGTGAGGGCTACCCAGTGGACCAGCGTGTAGTCGACGCCCGCGTGCTGAATCAGCTCCCCCAGCGCAGAACCAGGGGATCCAAGCGGCGCGCCGTTTCCAGCAAGCCCTTTCGCACCTCTGCATGCATGGGCGGAAACGGATGCCGTGGCGCTTCACAGGTGATCACGCCACCCTCTCGCATCAATGCCTTGGCCGTCAGAATGCCGCCCTGACGGTTCTCGTAGTTGATCAGCGGCAACCACTGCGCATAGGCCGTGGCCGCGCCCTCACGGTCTCCCGCGCGCCATGCATCCATGATGCGGCGGATGCCGTCCGGAAAGCCCCCGCCCGTCATCGCTCCCGTCGCGCCGGCGTGCAGGTCGGGCAACAGGGTGATGGCTTCCTCGCCGTCCCAAGGACCTTCGATGGCGTCGCCGCCAAGCTGGAGGAGTTCGCGCAGCTTCGACGCGGCACCGGGGGTTTCGATCTTGAAGTAACGCACCTGCTCGATCTCGCGCGCCATGCGCGCCAGGAAGGCCGCGCTCAGCACCGTGCCGCTGATGGGCGCGTCCTGGACCATGACGGGAATGCCGATGGCGTCCGACAACCTCGCGAAGAACTCGTGGATGCGTGTCTCCGGCACGCGCAGCGTCGCGCCGTGGTAGGGCGGCATGACCATGACCATGGCCGCGCCCATGACCTGCGCGCGGCGGCTGCGTTCGGCGCAGATGCGCGTGCCGAAGTGCGTGGTGGTGACAATGACCGGCACGCGGCCCGCCACGTGCTCGAGGATGGTTCGGGTCAACACCTCACGCTCGTCGTCTGACAGCACGAACTGCTCGGAGAAGTTGGCGAGGATGCACAAGCCGTTAGAGCCCGCGTCGATCATGAAGTCGACGCAGCGCTTCTGGCTGTCCAAATCCAGTTCACCGGCCTCGGTGAAGGTGGTCGGCACGACGGGGAACACGCCCTGGTAGCGTGCGGCATTCTGGGTTTGGTTCATCGGCAGTCTTTCTGGTGGTCGTCGGATGGGTCGTCAACGTCCGGCAGTACGCCGAACCGGTGCACGGTCGTGCTGGTGAATGTTTCGCCCGGCTGCAGCAGCGTCGAGGGGAACGCGCTTCGATTCGGCGCGTCCGGGAAATGCTGCGTCTCCAGGCATAGGCCGTCGCCCTGACGTATGGCACGGCCTGAGGCATCGCGATGCCTTCCGTCCAGGAAGTTGCCCGAGTAGAACTGCAGGCCGGGCTCGGTGGTCTCAATGTCCATGGAGCGGCCGGACACTGGCTCCTCCAATCGCGCCGCGAAGCGCAAACCTTCGGCCGGATCAAGGACCCAGTTGTGGTCGTACCCGCGCGCGAGAATCAACTGGTCATGCCCAGTACGGATCCCCTGCTCGATGACAGTCGGGAGCTGGAAGTCAAACGGCGTTCCCGCGACCGCGGCGACTCCTTCGGGGATCAGTCCGGAATCAACGGGGCAGTATTGGCTAGCGGCGATCTGGAGCCGATGGCCCAGTGCATTGCCGCCCCCGCTCAGGTTGAAGTAGTCGTGGTGGGTGAGGTTCACGACGGTGGGACGGTCGCTACGAGCCTGGTAGTCGATGCGATATGCGTTGAATGACGTCAGTGTGTAGCGCACCCGCACGTCCAGCCGTCCCGGAAAGCCTTGGTCGCCGTCCGGACTGGCAAGTGTGAGCTCGATGGCCACGCTCCCATCTGGCAGTGGCGGCAATGCCTCGATGTCCCACCACTGGCGGCCGAAGCCCTGGGCACCACCGTGCAAGGCGTGAGGTCCGTCATTGGTGTCGATCTGGTAGGCCTCTCCGGCGATGCGGAAGCGGCCTTGCGCAATGCGGTTGCCGTAACGGCCGACGATTGTGCCGAAGTGCGGATGGTCTGCCAGGTAGTCGCTCAGGCCCGGCAGGCCAAGCACCACGTTACCCATCGCACCTTGTCGGTCCGGCACGTACAGCCGGGTCACGATGCCGCCCAAGTTGATCGCACTGAGCGAGAGCCCCGCGGCGTTGGACAGGGTGTACTCGCGGACTGTGCGGCCGTCGGGCAGCTGGCCATAGGCGCGGCTGTCAATGCGTGCGCCGGCGCTCATCGTGCAACCTGAAAACGCGATTCCGGCAGACCTTGCCAGGGAGTGGCCAGCGCGAAGAGGGCGCCAGCGTCCGGCTGTTGCGCTAGGGCTGCTGCGTCCATGCCGATGCGCGCAGTCGTCACGCATAGCTTCGTCAGAGCGGGACCCACAAACACTGGGCACGTGACTTGGCTCGCGGGCACTTTGATGCGGTCGCTTTCCTGGCCACGGGCGTCATAGCGCACGACACAGCCCCCTTGCCATTGGGCGTTCCACAAGCCGCCGTCGGCATCTACGGTCGAACCATCCGGGTAGCCGTCGTTCGCGCCCAGGCGAACGAACACTGAGGGTGTGCCGATACTGCCATCGGGTGCATATGAAACCTGCCAGATCGTGCGGGTCGGAGAGTCGCCGAAGTACATCGTCCTACCGTCTGGGCTGAAGGCGATGCTGTTGCCTACGCTGGCGGCTGGCAGCGGCAGGCGCTCGATGCGCAGCGAGCCGTCGACTCGGTAGAAGTGACCGCGCGGCGCATCATCTCGGTCGAACATGCCGAACACGAAACGGCCCTCGCGGTCGCACCGGCCGTCGTTGATCCGTGTGGTCGGCTGATCAGCCTCAACGGCGACAACCGGGGACAGGGTCTCACGCGCTAGGTCAAACAGGGCGATGCCTTCCGCAAGGCCTAGCAGCACGACGCCGTCCTGCGCGCACAGCGCGAAGCTGCCGACGCGGTCAGGCAATTGCCAGTGGCGCACCCGGCGGTCCGCGGCCTGCCAGCGGCTCAGGGTGCCGGCCTCGATGTCGGTCCAGTACAGCGCGCCGCTGCGTTCGCACCAGATTGGGCACTCGCCGAGCGTCGCGCGTGCATCGACCAGGGTCTCGGCGTTCACGTCCAGCCCCCGTCCACGACGAAGTCCTGCGCGGTGCACATCGCGCTGTCGTCGGCCGCCAGGAACAGCGCCATGCGTGCGATGTGCTCGGGCTGCAGCGGCCGGTTGATGCACTGGCCGCGCGCGATGTCCGCCAGCGCCTGCGTGTCCACCCACAGGCGCTGTTGCTTCTCGGTCATGACCCAGCCCGGTACCAGCGTGTTCACGCGGATCTGGAAGGGTCCGAGATCGCGCGCTAGGCAGCGCGTGAGTCCCTGCACAGCGGCTTTGGAGGCGGTGTACGCCGGCATGCCGCCCTGCTTGAGCATCCAGCTGATCGAGCCGAAATTGACGATGGAGCCGCCGCCCAAGCCCTGCATGTCACGCGCGACATGGCGGGCGGCGAAGAACTGGTGCCGCAAGTTGACCGCGACCCCGGCGTCCCACATTTCCGGCGTGGTGTCGTCCAGGCGGTGTCGCACGTCATTGGCCGCGTTGTTGAGCAGCGCGGCAAAGGGGCCGCAGTGCATGCGCAGGCTGTCAATGGCCGTCTCCAGGCCGGCGATGTCGGTTACGTCTGCTTGTACGAAGACAGGCGCGTTGCGCATGCCGGCAAGCCTCTGAGCCAGTGTCTGGCCCGCTACGGTGTCGATGTCGACGAAGCCCACGCGCGCGCCCTGCGCTGCAAACGCCTCGACCATCGAAGCGCCGATACCGGTGGCGCCCCCGGTGACCAAGACGCTGCGGTCGGCAAGGCTGGGGTAGCAGGCGAAAGATGTCATGGCACACGATGGAGGTGGATCCGGCCGCATTATGTAGTCCTACTTAATCTTTGAGGATTTGTGATTCGCTAGGGTAAACGCCAGCTATTCTTAAAAAGAAGTCTGACTATAGTTTTGCTTCCAAGTAGTTTTCGGCCTGTTTCATGACATCTTCTCCGCGCAAGCTCCGGTCCGCCGAATGGTTCGGAACCGCCGACAAAAACGGTTTCATGTACCGCAGCTGGATGAAGAACCAAGGCATTCCGGATCACGAGTTCCAGGGCAAACCCATCATCGGCATCTGCAACACCTGGTCCGAGCTGACACCCTGCAACGCGCACTTCCGCAAGCTGGCCGAGCATGTGCGGCGCGGCATCTTCGAAGCCGGCGGCTTCCCGGTGGAGTTCCCGGTGTTCTCCAACGGCGAGTCCAACCTGCGCCCCACGGCCATGTTCACGCGCAACCTGGCCAGCATCGACGTGGAGGAGTCGCTGCGCGGCAACCCGGTCGATGCCGTCGTGCTGCTCGTGGGCTGTGACAAGACCACACCGGCGCTGCTGATGGGCGCGGCCAGCGTCGACCTGCCCACCATCGCCGTCAGCGGCGGCCCCATGCTCAACGGCAAGCACCAGGGGCGCGACATCGGGTCGGGCACGGTGGTCTGGCAGCTGTCGGAGCAGGTCAAGGCCGGCAAGATCACACTGCACGAGTTCATGGCGGCCGAGGCTGGGCACTCACGCTCGGCCGGCACTTGCAACACCATGGGCACGGCTTCCACGATGGCCTGCATGGCCGAGGCGCTGGGCGTGACCCTGCCGCACAACGCGGCGATTCCCGCCGTCGATGCGCGGCGCTACGTGCTGGCCCACATGAGCGGCATGCGCATCGTCGAGATGGCGAAAGAGGACGTGCGGCTGTCCAAACTATTGACCCGCGCGGCCTTCGAAAACGCTATCCGTACCAACGCCGCAATCGGCGGCTCCACGAATGCGGTTATTCACTTGAAGGCCATTGCCGGACGCGTTGGGGTCGACTTGAACCTGGACGACTGGACCGACATCGGTAAGGGTACGCCGACCCTGGTCGACCTGATGCCGTCCGGCCGCTTCCTGATGGAAGACTTCTACTACGCGGGCGGGCTTCCCGCCGTGCTGCGTCGCTTGGGCGAAGCCGGGCGGCTGCCGCACCCCGAGGCACTGACGGCCAACGGCCAGTCGCTGTGGGATAACGTCAAGGAAGCGCCCGCCTACAACGACGAGGTCATCCGCGCCTGGGACAAGCCGCTTGTGCCCGATGGCGGCATTCGCATCCTGCGTGGAAATCTGGCGCCGCGTGGCGCGGTGATCAAGCCTTCCGCCGCCACCGCTGGCTTGCTCAAGCACCGTGGGCGCGCCGTCGTCTTTGAAGACCTGGACGACTACAAGAGGCGGATCGTCGACCCCGAACTCGAGGTCACGGCCGACTCCATCCTCGTGCTCAAGAACTGTGGCCCGCGCGGCTACCCCGGCATGGCCGAGGTCGGCAATATGGGCCTGCCGCCCAAGCTGTTGGCGCAAGGCGTCACGGACATGGTCCGCATCTCGGACGCGCGCATGAGCGGCACGGCCTACGGCACGGTGGTACTGCACGTCGCACCGGAGGCGCGGGCCGGCGGCCCGCTGGCCGTGGTGCGCGACGGCGACTGGATCGAACTCGACGCCGATGTCGGTCGCCTGCACTTGGAGCTGGGCGACGCCGAGCTTGCCGAGCGCTTGGCGGCCTGGCAGGCGGCTCAGCAGGTTGTACCTGCCGATGGATCGGGCTATCGCAAGCTGTACGTCGAGCACGTGCTGCAGGCCGACGAAGGCTGCGACTTCGATTTCCTAGTCGGGAGCCGCGGCTCGGCCGTACCTAAGCACTCCCACTGACAAAAGCACATGGAGACCACGAGATGGCAGACATCACGCTGAACAACATCGACAAGTCTTACGGCAACGTGGCCGTGATCAAGAACTTTGGCCTCCAGGTGGAGGCCGGGGAGTTCCTGGTGTTCCTGGGACCCTCGGGCTGCGGCAAGTCCACGCTCCTGCGCATGATCGCCGGCCTGGAGCCGGTGACCGGCGGCGAGATCCGCATCGGGGGCAAGGACGTCACCCACCTGCCACCTGGCTCGCGCGGAATCGCCATGGTCTTCCAGCACTACGCGCTGTACCCGCATATGACTGTGTACGACAACATGGCATTCGGTCTGCGCAACATCGGCGAGGACGCCAAGGAGATCGACCGCCGCGTCAATGAGGCGGCGCGCATGTTGGAGCTGACGCACCTGTTGCAGCGCAAGCCCAGCGACATGTCGGGCGGCCAGCGTCAGCGCGTTGCCATCGGCCGCGCCGTGGTCAAGGAGCCGCAGGCCTTCCTGTTTGACGAACCGTTGTCGAACCTGGATGCGGCACTGCGTGGTCGCACGCGGGTGGAGTTGGCGCAGCTGCACCACCGCCTGGGATCGACCATGGTGTTCGTGACGCACGACCAGGTCGAGGCGATGACGCTGGCGACGCGCATCGTTGTTATGAATGCAGGCAGGGTCGAACAGGTCGACCGGCCCATGGACATCTACCGCCGGCCGGCCACCCGCTTTGTGGCCGGGTTCATCGGTGCACCGGCGATGAACTTCCTGGAGGTGGAGCGAGCACCCTCTGGGCAAGAGTACGCAATGGTGCGTCTGCCCGACGGTAGTTTGCTGCAGACCCAGGTTCCGACCGATCGCCTGCCGGCCGATGGCAAGCTCGAGCTCGGCATCCGGCCGGAAGCCTTCGAGCTGTGCGCACCCGACGCAGAGGGCGCGCAGGCCGGCGTGGTCGAAGTGCTGGAGCGCCTGGGCGACCAGACCCATGTGCACGTGGCGTTGCGGACTGGTGGCCTGGTCGTGGCCCGCACTGTTCGCGACATGGACTTGGCGATTGGAGCGCCTGTGGCCTTGGACATTGATGCATCCAAAGTCCACCTGTTCGACGCCAGCGGCAAGGGCCACCACGCGGCGGGAGCATGAGCATGTCGGCCACAGCAAGCACAGGCGCCCTCGCACGCCGGCCTGCCAGCCGCGCCGTACCTCAAGGTGCGCCGATCGGGCCGCGCTGGACGAACGCGCTGTTCGTCATGCCCTTCCTCATCGTCTACCTGCTGCTCCTCGTGATCCCGCTGTTCCACGGCATCTGGTTGAGCCTGAACGATGTAGACCTGCTGTCGCGCAGCTCTGAGTTCGTCGGTCTGAAAAACTTCCGGGATCTGTGGGCCGACGAGCACTTTCACCAGGTGGTGCGCAACACGTTCGCCTTCGTGCTCATGACCACGCCGGTGTTCGTGGCCCTAGGCCTGGCGCTGGCGTTGGCCCTCAACCGTCCAGGCCGCACAGCGGCGGCATTGCGTGCCATCTTCTTCGGTTCGTCCGTGTTGTCGGTCACCATCGTGACGCTGGTCTGGAAGCTGGTGCTGATGCCGCAGGGCGGCATGCTCGCCAACATTACCAATTCCGTGGGCTTGCCGACGCTGATGCCGTTGACCACGGAATCACTGGCGCTGCCGACTGTTGCGGCTGTCACGGTCTGGTGGATCATCGGCCTGCCGATGATGCTGTTCCTGGCGGCGTTGCAGCAGATCCCGCGCGAGATCTACGAGGCGGCCGAGCTCGACAACGCAGGCCGCTGGCGCACGTTGTTCCACATCACGTTGCCCTCGATCCGGCGCACTGTGGTACTGGTCGCGATCATCGAGGTGATCCTGCAGTTCCAGCTGTTCGGGCAGGCCCATCTGCTGACGCAGGGCGGCCCCAACAACAGCTCGCGCCCCATGGTGCAGTTCATCTACGAGGTCGGCTTCCAGCAGTGGTCCCTGGGCTATGCCGCCGCCGCGTCGCAGGTGCTGTTCGCCATCATGCTGGTGGCCATGGCTGCGCAGGCCTGGGCGTCCAGCCGCAAGCAATCCTTCTGATCCCAGGAGCAAGAGCCATGTCCAACTCCGTAGGCCGCAGCTTTGCGGACCGCCTGATCCTGGGCGCCGTGATCGCGCTGGCGATTCTGTGGATCGCCCCGCTCGTTTGGGTGTTCGCGCTGTCGTTCAAGCCGAACGAATTCCTCGCGCAACGCACTGACGTGCTGATTTCGCCGCCGTTCACGCTGAAGAACTACGCCGACATCCTGGGCACTTCCGCGGTGTTCCGCTGGACAGTCAATAGCGTCATCGTCGCCGGCTTGCAGACGTTACTGATGCTGGCCATCGCCTCGCTGGCCGGCTACGGCTTCGCGCGCACCGAGTTCCGCGGCAAGAACGTGCTGTTCGTGTTGGTTCTGGCCGGCCTGGCCGTGCCAGAACAGGCAGTTATCGTGCCATTGCACGCCATGTTTGCTGATCTGGAGTTACACAACACGTACTCGGCACTGGTACTTCCGCGGCTGGCGACTCCGTTCGGCGTATTCCTGATGACGCAGTATTTCAAGGCCATTCCCCGAGACATCGAGGAGGCTGCGCTCTTGGACAACGCGTCGAGGCTGAAGATCTTCTTCCGCGTGGTGCTGCCTCTGACGCTGCCGGCGCAGGCCACGTTGGGCATCTTCACGGTGCTGCACGCCTGGAACGACTACCTTTGGCCTGTCATCTCCGCCTCCAAGCCAGAGATGTACACGCTGACGCTGGGCCTGGCATCGACCCAGACGAACTTCAGCCAGTCCGAAGGCATCGGCTACCTGATGGCGCAGGCCGTGTTCGCGGGCCTGCCCGTATTCATCCTGTACCTCTTCTTCCAGAAGTACATCGTGGCCGCCGCTTCCGGGATGGCCACACGCTAGTTCATTCACGACAACACAGGAGCAAACCGGTTATGAAAGTCAGCATGCAACGCATCTTTGCCGCGGCGGCAGTGGCAACCGCACTGGTCGCGCCCGCCCAAGCCCAGGACAAGGTGGAGATCACCCTGGCGCGGTTCTTCGGGTCCTGCGAGGCGGATTGGGGAAAGTCCACCGAGGTCAAGAGAGCGCGCGGCGAATGCGCCGTCATCACCACTCTGGTCAACCAGTTCAACGCGACCAACAAGGAAGGCATCACCGTCAAGACCCAGGTCAGCGAATGGGGACCGTACTACGACCAGCTGTCCGCCCGCATTGTGGCGCGCGACGTGCCGACGGTGGCGGTTATGCACCGTACCTCGCTGCGCGACTTCGCCTCGCGCAAGCTGTTGGAGCCGCTGGACCAGGATTTCAAGGCGGCCGGCATCGACGTCGCTGACTTCACCGCGCATGCGCGCGGCGGCTCCTACGTCGACGGCAAGGTCTACGGCCTGCCCTTCGACACCTTCGCCTGGCTCTGGCACGTCAACACTAACCGGCTGAAGGCGGCTGGGCTGACCAAGCCTGACGGAAGTCCGGTGGTGCCTGGCAGCGCCGCGGAGCTGTTGGACCAAGCGCGCAAGTACAAGCAAGCCACGGGCAAGCCGTACATCGGCTGGGCTACTTCGGGCACGGTTCCGATCACGACCTGGACCTTCCTGTCGCTGGGCCTGCAGCAGGACACCAGCCTGTTCACCGATGCTGCCAAGCCGCGCCTGAACCTGGCCACGCCTCAGACGACAGCTGTGATGGAACTGATCAACACCTTGTACAGCGAAGGATTGGCCGTGCAGGGGGCGGACAGTGCTGGCATCAATCAGTTGTTCTTCAAGGGCGAGGTGCCCATCGTGTTCAACGGCACCTGGCGCATCGACGACTTCCTCGCGCAGTCTGAGAAGTCGGACTCGCCGCTGTACAAGGGCTACACCGTGATGCCGGTGCCCAAGATCTTCGCGCGGCCGGGCACCTACGCTGATGGCCACAGTTGGGTCATGGTGCGCGGCGGAGCCAAGAACGAGCGCGAGCGCAAGGCCGCTCTGAGCTTTTTGAAGTTCCTGTGGGACAACGACATCGAATGGGCCCGTACTGGCCATCTGCCGTCTCGCCGCAGCGTGATCGACAGCGCGGAGTTCAAGGCCATGCCTTACCGGAGCAACATCGCTGCGATCTCGGCAACAGGCCGCAACTTGCCGCAGGAGGTGCCGCGACAGCAGGCGGTGCAAGTGGCGCTGAACGAAGAGCTGGTGACCATGCTGCAGACCAAGAAGCCGGTGGCCCAGGCCCAGGCCAGTGCGCAGACGCGCGTCAACAAGATCTTGGACAGCGTGCGCTGACCCCCATCACTCTACCTGAGAGCACAGCATGTTTTCTACCCTACTAGTCGTCGACAAAGACTTCGTCATCTCCGAGTTGGACCGCCGCGTGTTCGGTATCTTCGTCGAGCACATGGGCCGCTGCGTCTATACCGGCATCTACGAACCCGGCCACCCGAGCGCCGACGAGCGCGGCTTTCGCGGCGACGTGTTGGAGTTGACGCGCGAGCTTGGTCCGACCATCGTGCGCTACCCCGGCGGAAACTTCCTGTCGGGCTACAACTGGGAAGACGGTGTCGGTCCTAAGGAAGACAGGCCGAAGCGGTTGGACCTGGCCTGGCTATCGACCGAGACCAACCAGTTCGGCACCAACGAGTTCATGGACTGGTGCCATGAGCTGGACGTCGAGCCCATGTTCGCCGTGAACTTGGGCACTCGCGGGCCGGATGAAGCGCGCCACTTCCTCGAATACTGCAACCATCCCGGCGGAACGGCGCTGTCCGACTTGCGCAAGGCGCATGGCTACGAAGAGCCGCACGACATCAAGTTCTGGTGCCTGGGCAACGAGATGGACGGCCCCTGGCAGATCTGCGCCAAGACTGCCGACGAGTACGGTCGCGTCGCTCAGGAGACGGCCAAGCTCATGCGCCTGGTGGACCCCACGGTCGTGCTGGCTGCATGTGGCTCGTCCAAGCAGACGCTGCCGACCTTCGGCCAGTGGGAGGACACGGTGCTGGAGCATTGCTTCGACAACGTCGACTTCATCTCGTTGCACGACTACTTCGAGAACCCGCACGGCTCCACCGCCGAGTTCCTCGGCAACATCGACAAGCTGGACAGCTTTATCAAGGAGATCGTCGCCGTGGCAGACAGCGTGGCCGCGCGCAAGCGTTCGTCCAAACGCATCATGCTGTCGTTCGACGAGTGGAACGTCTGGTACAAGGCGCGCACCATCGACGACAAGCGCAAGCCCGGCTGGCCCGAGGCGCCGCGCTTGATCGAGGAGGTGTATAACCACGAGGATGCGCTGGCCGTCGGTGGCGCTCTGATCGTGCTGATGAACAACGCCGACCGCGTGAAGACCGCCTGCATGGCCCAACTGGTCAATGTGATCGGCCCCATCATGACCGAGCCGGGTGGCCCGGCTTGGCGCCAGACCATCTTCCATCCGTTCGCACAGGCCTCCAGGTATGCGCACGGCCGGGTTCTGCGCACGGTCATCGACTCGCCGGGCTACGCCGCCAAGACGGTCCCGCAGGTTCCTTATCTGTGCGCAAGTGTGTTGCACGACGAGGCGACCGGCCAGACAGCCATCTTCGCGTTGAATCGTCACTTGAGCGAAGAGCAGGAGATCGGCATCGAGCTGCGTGGCTTGGGCGACGTACAGCACCTGGTCGAGGCTTCGGAACTGGTACATGCGGACATGCAGGCCACCAACACACGAGACAACCCGGACAACGTGTCGCCGGCCCGCAATGCCAATGTGCAGATCGACGGCCATCGGCTAACGGCACGCCTGAAGCCCGGCTCCTGGAACGTCATCGTTACGCGCTCCGGCCCCAAGGGCTGACCGGGTAATGGGGCCACAGCCACGGACGACAATCCCGTGGCTGTACTCACCACCAGATCACCCGGATTACCGATTCTTTGAGATGAAATCCTCGCACCAAGATTTCGGCTACCGTCGACCACCTGCCGGCAATAGCATGCATCCGCAGATCGTCCGCGATATTGGTTCGCGGATCGTTTCGGGCGAGTACAAGCCCGGAGAGAAGCTTCCGCGCGAGTCGTCTCTTTGTGAAGCCTACGACGTTAGCAGGTCCGTGCTACGCGAGTCCACTCGGGTGCTCGCGGCCAAGGGACTGGTGCTGTCCAGGCAGCGAGCTGGTGTGATCGTGCGTCCGCGCAGCGATTGGCATTTGCTCGACCCGGATGTGCTGTATTGGCTGGTCCAGTCCAAACCGCAGAAGGAGTTCGTTGAGACGCTGCTCACGGTGCGTCGCATCTTCGAACCGGCGGCCGCTGCATTGGCGGCCAAGGTGGCCAGCCCCACGCACCTTCAGGCCATCGCCGATGCCTACGCCGGCATGGAGGCCGCCACCACGCCCGAGGAACTGCTGGAGCCGGATCTCGCCTTCCACCGCAGGATCGCCGAGGCCACCGGCAACGACCTGCTGGCCTACATCGGCAACATGCTGTCGCTGGCGCTGCGCGAGTCGATCAACCTCAGCAGCCAGCACCCCAACACGCACCAGCTGTCGCTGCCGCGGCACAAGGCCATCCTGACGGCGTTACAAAGCCGCGACCCGTTGGCCGCGCGCCAGGCTACCCTGGTGCAACTCGACGAGACGCGCGACGACATTTCGCACATTCTTCATTCGGAAATCTCGATACCGTGACGTCGCCGAGACGGCATCGCCCCTGACCGGGCTCTTGGCGGGGCCAAAGGCGCTGTTCAAACCATTGGCGAGAAGAAGATGACCACTGGAGCCCGCAACCCACGGCACCAACGCGTAACCGTGCAGCAACCTGGCGGGGGATCATCACCTTCATGGTCCGTGGCGACGTCGGTGCCTTGAAGGTCACGGTCGGCGCAGTGTGAATCGCGCACGTGATCCAACGCCCCCATGTGGACTTCGAGGATCTTCTATAACGCCGACCTGTGCGCACCGCGATACGCAAGGAGCGTTAAGTTTCCGCGAGCTCGATGGGCGAACTACGCGCAACGGGCGCTGAGTGCGACACGGACTGTTGTTCCGCAGCGCCATCCTTCATCCGCTCATGAACGAGTCCCGTCCGGGCGAAAAGCGAGTTCTGGGCCGCGTCATTCCGTGCTGTCAGGGCATTGCTCTAGGACAAGGAGCATGCTGGCGCCGCCGCGTGGAGACTCCCCTACAACCAGGCGCCCTCTATGCATCCGTGCTACCTCCGACACAAGATGCAGGCCCAGGCCGGCACCTCTGCCACGCGGATGAATGCGGTGAAATGGGTCCAGCACGCGCGCGCGCTCAACAATCGGAATGCCTGGTCCCGAATCATTCACGACGATGGTGCCGGGCGGTTGCACGAGGACCTGTATCTCGGCGCGCCGGCCCCCGTGCTCGATCGCGTTTTGCACCAGGTTGCCCACCGCGCGCTCGATGGCGAACGCGTCCGCATGCAGGAATACCGGTTGTGGTGCCTCAACGGCTATCGAGCAACCACTCATGACCGCAAGGGGCGCCAGGTCTGCAGGCACGCGCTCGCAGATCTCCCGCAGGTCCACCTGTTGGCTCGGCACGGTCGAGTGCTGCAGTCGCTGTAGGTCGAGCAACTGCTCCGCCAGGGTCATCAGTCGTGTGGTGGCACGCACGAGCGGCGCCTTGTGCGCCGTGTCTGGCAGGGAGTCCGCCTGAATCCTTAGCGTGGTGATCGGGGTCCGAAGCTCGTGCGCCGCATCCGCGAGGAAGCGGGCCTGCCGGCGATAGCCTTCGTCCAGGCGATCAAAGGCGCGGTTCACGGCTTCGACCAACGACAAGATCTCCAAGGGAACGCCATGTACCGGGAGCCGAGTTGCCAGCGTGTCGATGTTGACATTCTCGGCCTGCGCTGCCGTGGCCACCACGCCCCTTAGACCTCGTCGGATCACGAAGGGCGTGGCGATCACGACCACCAGGCAGGTCACCAGCATCGTGGGCGCGACCAACACCAAGAAGGCCAACGTCCACCACTTGAGCTTGTTCGTCATGGAGAACGGCGATCCGGTCTTCACCACCAGGTTGATCGGTCCCTTGGCCGTCTCGATCTTCTCGAAACGCGCCGCAGGCCGCGCGCTCGCATCGGCTAAGTCCAGTGACGCGCGGGCGACCCCGTCGAGTGCGTGTATGACTTCGGCGTAGCGTTCCGGGACGTCGCCGTACCGCAGCTCGTGGCCATGCGCGTCTCGGGCGATGAACCACAGCTGGGGGGAAGCCTTCAGAAGCCAGCGGATCTCTTCTCCATCCCTCATCACCAACTGGCCTCGGGGCGAGTGTCCAAGCGCCGCGCCCACCGTTTCGGCCGTTCGTTCGCCGCCCTCGTCGACGAATCGACCGACGGCCCAATACAGCGCGATCACGCCGACCAAGACCAACACGCCGGCGGCAACCTGCAACATGACCAGATTGCGCACGAGGCGCCATCTGAGAGAGCCGGCTTTCATTCTTGGTCGAGACCGGGCGTCACGCGCAGCAAGTAGCCCACGCCGCGCACGGCATGGATCTCCACGCCTGCCCGCGCGTGTTCTAGCTTGACACGCAGGCGCGAGACATGGGAGTCCAGCGAGTTCGCATGGATGTCCTCGCCCTCGCCGTACACGCGCTCGAGCAGTCGCTGGCGATGCACCGTGCGTCCTTTGGACAGTAGAAGCGCCTCCAGCACCAGGAGCTCGCGCCGCGGCAGGATCAGCTGTTCGTCGCGCACAGACACCTGTCGCACGTCGTGGTCGAGGGACAAGTCTCCTGCGGAGCTGAACTGCTGCGCGCGCACCGCGGGCCGGCGTGCCAGCGCTCGAAGGCGGGCCATCAGCTCGTCACGGGAAAATGGCTTGGCGAGGTAGTCGTCGGCGCCGTAGTCAAGGCTGCGCACGCGCTCGACCACATCGCTCATCGCGGTCAGGACGAGTGCCGGCGTGTGGTCGTGCACGTGGCGAAGTTGCTCGATCAGCGACAGCCCGTCGCCGTCGGGCAGGCCTCGGTCGACCACGAGGATATCGTAGGTGCCGGCAAAGGCCAGTTCCGAGGCCTCGCGCAGCGAAGAAGCGACATCCACCACCATGAATTGATCGCGCAGCGCGGAGCTCAACGCCTGTGCCAGATCGGCGTCGTCTTCGACGACGAGAATCTTCACCGACGACCGTCCTTGCGAACGGCACTGGGCTGGAGGTTTTTCATGCCTTTCCGAAGCCAGGCTTCGCTGGTGGTGGGTCGATTGTCTGCGCACGGGCAAATCGGGCAAGGGCTAGGGCGTCGCTCGGACTGCGGATGCGCTGGCGCCCTCGCAATGCAAGCCAGCGCCCGATGCGGATCAATCTCAATGCCAGGCACGTGGTCAGCACGCCTCCGAGCACTTCCAGTGCGACATGTTGATGCGTGGCCAGCGTCGAGTAGACGATGGCCACACACCAGATCCAGTTGAGCAGCCAGGCCCAGCGCGGTGCACGAAGGCTATTGAGTTGGCTCGCGATGACGACAGCCGTGTAGGAGGCGAACGCCACATGCAACGACGGCAATGCATTTCCGCCCGCGTCGGCCGACTTCAGGAACTGCAGCATGGGATACACCGACCAGTCAGCCTCGAGCGGCGGCGTTGCCGTTGGGAAGACTCCATAGGTCGCGAATGCCAAGACAACGATGATCCCTGCACCGGCCACGTACGTCCGCAAGGCGCCCAGATTGGCGGAGAAGGCCGGTGCCAGGGAGACATATAGCCACAGGGATCCGTAGGGAAGAACGGCCCATTGGTGTGGGGTGATCCACCTGTCAAGCGCCATCGTCGGCACTGCGACGGCGCGCGGCGCCGTGACTTCCATGATCCAGAAGTACAGGACGAAGAAGCCGCTGATGGCGACGGTCGTCCCGACCATCTTGAGAAGCCACAGATGCCGCACACGGCGCCAGAGCAACAGCAGCCAGGTTTGCGATCCGGGCGTGCTGACGCCGGGCAAGTGGTAGATGCTAGCGGCGCGGGCAGTCTCTTGGCTTTCCATTCCGCGCAGATTAGGAACGTAGATTGCGTGAACATTGCGATGGGGCGACATTCAGAGGCACGCGATGTCTTGGTAGAGGCGCGCGCAAGGCCTGCTTTCCTGAAGACGCGCTGCTTGCCCTCAGAGCGGGAACTTGATAGAAGCGGGACGGGCTCGTGAGAGCGTCGGCGAGAGTAGAGCATTGAGCTTGTCCCGCGTCGATTTCGCGGCCCCCTCCAAGGCCAACCCTTGGGTCGCAGAAGGGCGATCTCGACTACTTTCGTGCTGGCTATCTGACTCAAACCTCGCGTTGACGCGGGGGCCACGGCTTGCGGCGCGCTGATCGATCAAGGAACGTCGAACCGGCAAGGACGGTCGGAACCTCGCTTCAGAAGAGATGGCGCAGCTTTAAGTGCGACGACGATCCCATCCTTGCAATCACTTTGTCGCGACGAACTCGCATAGCGACGCGTTCCAGTCCAACATCACTTGCGAACACTACGAACACCAGAAGACTTCTTTAGACATCGGCGTGTATATCAATCGGGAAGGCGGCCGATGTGGCGCGACGCCAGCCGCAGGCCAAGGAAGGCGCCCGGTGACAGCAGCACAACAGCCCGAAGGTCTACGTGGCCTAGGGCCATGCGCCCAAAGTATCGCGTGGTCGATACCTTAGGCGAAGCCAAGACGGCCTAGACGAGAGTCCCGGCCACAGCCATGGGCAGGGACGGAGGCATTGACCATGCCCGTGGAGTCAATCATGCGCGCGCCGCGCAGGCACAACAATGAAACAGGCAAGCACTCCCGCCTGCGCCGGCCAGCGCAGCGATCCTGCCAACAGCCAGTCCAACTGAGGCGTTGCCCGCGAGGGACGCGCGGCGAGCTGTGAGGCGGCCTTGTGCGATTCAGCCCAGCCGCCGCAGGCAGTCAAGCAGGGGCACTGCCAAGTACGCCACGCGCAACCATGTTCCGTCTATGGCACTGCTTTGCTAGTAGAGGTTGTATAAGCCCACGATAATGCCTCGAGCTCGGGCGATGTCGAGCATTTCGACGATGCCAATGAAAAACAAGAACCAGATCGAGTCAGCGACGTTGCGCATGAAGGCCGATACGTCGACTTCCCAAGTCTTGGGTGCGTGATGCAGCGACAGCCGAGGCCAGAACGTCGGCGTCTGTAGCTTGTACGCCTCGAAATCCGCAAAATTTTGTGCCAAGAATCTCTCCTCGGAGGCCAGCACAGACGGGTAGTACAGGGCGAATAGCGCTGCGATCATCGCGCAAATGAGCAGAGACTCCGTAAGCGCCGCGATTCCCAGGAAGCCGATGAAATTGAAAAAGTACAGGGGATGGCGACAGATGGCGTAGGGGCCGTTCACCACAAGTTCCTTGTTCTTGCGGCCCGAGATATACAGCGCGCACCACATGCGCCCCATGGCGGCACACGCCACGCAGAGCAAGCCGCTGAGCCGCAGAAGGTCGGACACCCAGGTGCCCGCCCAAGCGGGCCGCCCTGTCAGATAAATGGCGGCGATGGTCAGGAAGAAAATTCGCCACACCGCAATGCGGTGCCGAGCGAGCGTGTTGAGAATTGGCATTGCGTTGAGCGGTGGTTTTAGGAGACGGCTTTTCGCAGGCGCGCCTATGAGAACTTGGCGCACCAAAGCGGCCTCGCGGCTAGTTGCCATCCCGTGCTTGCAAGTCTTCTCGCCCGATGTGACGGCCATGTTTCGTGACTGCGCGAATGTCGGTCAAAAGCGCGTCCAGTGCACCGGATGATCACGATGTAATCACGTGGCAATGTGGCCGTTATCTTGGGGGTGAGTGTTTCGTAATCTCCACGCAATGCTCTTGGCAGAATAGCCGCCTAAAGTCGACTCATGCCTATCAACGATCAACGCTCGCAGGTCGGGTCGGCGCCGTGTGCCGGTGACCATTTTTTGGTTTGGCGAGTCGGCGAATGTGCGTGCTCGAACCACATAAATAAGGCGCACGGCCGAGTGGTTCCCGCCCGAGGCCGTAGCAGTGCCCCACCGAAGTTACCAACCTCCCAAGGCATGCTTTGGCTGAGGGGTCGATTCCTCTCGAGGCGTGAATTGTGGGAACGCAAGATCAACGTGCCGCAGAAGGTTGCAATTCTGAAGCGCGCTGGCATCGTCATGCCGCCGCTGCCGAGTAGCAAAACCTTCCTGCTTGGCAACCAGAGGGTGGGTCTTTGTGTCGGGGACAGCGATAGCCTTTTTGACTACCGGACCGCAATGTTTGCGTGGCGTCAGGCGATCAATGGCCTATACCGTGCCTTTCGTGGAACCTCGGCATCCGCCACTAGGTATTGATCCGGCCTATCGATGTGGTAACACCCGAGGTACGACGCTTTCGGTCCTGGCGGCCTAGGGTCGCTTCGTCCCATGGTTGTGCAGTTTTCCTGTCGATGTAGTGTGGCGAAGGAGTCTCGGCATGCGCGAGCAACGAACCAACAATGAATAAACAGGCCATCCTTTCCCATCCTTGGTTCATCCCAGCAGCAGCGGCGTTGATTGCAGTTCCCCTTTCATTGGGCCTTCAATGGCTCGTGGGGGGGGTGCTGCGGCGGCTGACCAGAAGAGCGCTTGCACTCAATTCGGTGGTTGTGGCGGCGGCACCGGCCGTGCGATTCGCACTGCCGTTGATTGCGCTTCAGTTGATATGGCAAGGAGCTCCCGATGAGCTGCGATTCATCGATGGGCTGCGTCATGGGACGGCGTTGTTGCTAATTGGTGCGTTGACTTGGTTGGCGGTGCGGGCGGTCAACGGGTTGGCTGACGGAATCTTCGCCCGGCGGCCGGACGATGCGCAAGACAGTCTCCAGGCTCGCCGCGTGCTGACCCAGGCGCGTGTGCTGGCACGGACCGCCAACACCATGCTGCTGTTGGCTGGGGGCGCATTGATGCTCATGACCTTTCCGGGGGCTAAGAAGTTCGGTGCCAGCTTGCTGGCTTCGGCGGGGTTGATTGGGATCATTGCGGGTCTCGCGGCCAAGCCCTTGTTTAGCAACCTGATCGCCAGCCTCCAGATCGCGCTGTCGCAGCCGATTCATCTGGACGACGTGCTCGTTGTCGAAGGCGAATGGGGTCGGGTGGAGGAGATCAATGGAACGTTCGTTGTATTGCGAATTTGGGACGACCGGCGGCTGATCCTTCCGCTGAGCTATTTCATTGACAAACCTTTTCAGAACTGGACGCGTAACTCGGCGCAACTTTTGGGCTCGGTATTCATCTATGTTGATTTCCGACTGCCGCTGGCGCCGGTGCGGGCGGAGGTAGAACGTCTGATTCGGTCGGCCCCAGAGTGGGATGGTCGATTCTTCGGTCTGCAGGTCACTGATGCTACGGAGCGCAGCATGCAACTTCGCATACTGTGCACCGCGGCGTCATCGGGTCTGGCATTTGATCTGCGCTGCAAAGTGCGGGAGGGGGTCATCGACTTCTTGCAGCGCGAGTACCCCGAATGCCTGCCGCGGCTGCGTGTGGATGCTGAGAGCTCTGAAGGTCCGGAACGGACCGCCGGCAGTTCGTGGGTGTCGGCTCGGGTGATCAGCCAAGAGGACGCGCAAGGCGATCGATGACAACGGTCGTGTGAACGCAGATGGCGATGGTTGGCGTCATGGGTTGGCCCACCTGCAGGTTTTGCGGGCATCAGCGTTCACGACCGCGAAGGCTTGTCGAGGAAGCATGCCTCTGCCGACCTGCGGACACAGTCGGCGCCGGGTAGTTTCGGTACGGCGCTCGCAGAGGACCGCCTGAATTTGGGATGGCGCGCCCCTCGCCGCAAGAGGCAAGCGCGGGAGCGGGACCATCGACGGGATCAGTTCGCAAAGACGTCAAGCTGGCTGGCGATGTGTTCCAGCACCCGGGCGACTGTACGGGCGTCTTCTGACGAAACACCACGAACCAGTGCACATTCCTTTTCTCGCACGGAAGGCTCTGTCTGTATCAGGAATGACTTTCCGGCCGCAGTCAACGCCACGCTGACATGGCGTTTGGTTCGCGTTACACGGAGCAAGTGTTTCTCCTCCAGGTGCTGCACGGCTCGGCTGACCACACTTTTGTGGATGAGCGCGTCTGCGCAAATTTCTCCAATTGTGCTTTTTTCTTGCTTCTTTGCAAAAAGAAGAATTCTCCACTCATTAATGCCAAGTCCAAATTCCTGAACGAGATATTCGGAATATAGAGACGAAATTCGCGTGCCTGTGTGTGCGACCCATTTGAACAATGTGGATTCATCGAAATTTGAGTTCATCTTCTTTGGTGGGGTGAAGTGATTGTGTGTATGGCCTCTGCGGCGATGATAGATTTCGTCATGGACGACGTGAGGCGGCGAGGTCTTGGTGTGTCCCGGACCGGGCGGCCGGGGGGAGTGGCGGCCCCTTGAGAGGGCGAGCGTTGCACGCGAACAACGCAAAATTGGAAAAATCGCGAGCGCAGGCCGATTTGCTTTGCGCTTCAGCGCGGAGTCTGGCGCAATAGAGGCAACTTCCCAAAAGGAGGTTGGCCCGGGGCCCGGTGGGAGCACAAAGAAGTGCCCAGCACAGTGAGCCCTCCGCACCGGCGCCCTATGTCTTAACCTTGGAGAAACTTGCAATGAAAAAATCCCTCGTTGCTCTGGCTGCCCTGGCTGTTGCCGGCGTTGCCTCGGCGCAGTCGTCGGTGACCCTGTTCGGTATCGTTGACGCTTCCGTCAGCAGCGTGTCGAACAAGAGCGAGCTGTACGTCGCCAACCCGCTGGCTTTGATCAACAACCCGCTGGCCTTCTATGGTCTGCCTGGTTCGATCAAGTCGAGCAAGACCGGCCTGAACAACTCCGCTTACAACGCCAGCCGTATCGGCTTCCGTGGCACGGAAGACCTGGGCGGTGGCCTGGCTGCCAGCTTCTGGCTGGAAGCTGCCCTGAGCAACGATGACGGCGCGACCGGCGGCGGCACGGCCTTCAGCTCCAGCTCCACGGGTTTCTTCAACCGTCGTTCGACGGTCAGCCTGTCGGGCGGCTTCGGTGAACTGCGTCTGGGTCGTGACTACAAGCCGACCTTCTGGAACCTGACCGTGTTCGATCCGTTCGGCACCGTGGGTTCGGGTACCGCCCTGATCCAGAAGGCTGCTGGTCTGGAAACGTCGAACGTTCGCGCCAGCAACTCGATCGGCTACTTCCTGCCCCCGAACCTGGGTGGCTTCTACGGTCAAGTGCAGTACGCGTTCCATGAGCAGACCAAGTACGACAACGGCCTGCAAAGCGCTCTGAACAACAACAGCCGTGGTGGCCGTTACGTTGGTGGCCGCTTCGGCTACGCCAACGGCCCCCTGGATGTTGCCGTGGCTTACAGCCAGCAAGCCAATTCGTCGAACTACCTGGTCGGTACCGACACGAACGCCAAGAACTTCAACGTCGGCGCGAGCTACGACTTCGGTGTCGTGAAGCTGTTCGGGCAGTATGCTCAGATCAAGCAGAAGGTTGACTACTCGGGTTCCAACGAGCCCCTGTTCAACCCCTCGACCAAGATGACCGGCTACCTGCTGGGCGTGACGGTTCCGGTCGGTGCTGGCCTGATCCGCGCTTCGTACGGCCAAGTCAAGACCAAGATCGACCAGCAAGCGGTTCTGTTCCCGAGCCTGTTCACGCCGGCTTACGAAGATCCGAAGGCTAACCAGCTGGCCATCGGCTATGTGCACAACCTGTCCAAGCGTACGGCTCTGTACGCCACCGGCACGTACGTGCGCAACAAGAACGGCGCTGGTTACACCGCCGGTTCGGGCAACATCGACGCTCCCTTCGTGACGGGTTACACCTCGGCGCTGACCGGCGTTGCAGGCGTGTACCGTCCGAAGACCTCGATCGGCTACGACTTCGGTATCCGTCACTCGTTCTGATCGTCAGCTGGCTCCGGCCAGCCTCGATCGAGAGATCAAAGCCATCCGACGCGAGTCGGATGGCTTTTTTTATTCTGCTGCCGAGCATGGATTGGTGTCGCTCTTGGTCTAGCGGCGTTAGGTTGGCCTTGTTAGGTGGCTTTTAAACCGGGACCGGGCGGGTGGTTGCGCTGCTGAAGTCCTGCACGGGACGGCAGACAGCCGCGGCGCGCCTCAGCAGTGTTCTGGCCGCGGTGACCTTTAAATTTAGACCTGGGAGTAGGGAGTGGGAGCCGGGTACACGAAGAGGTGGCCAGGCTCGGCGTTCAGGTGAACGCAATACAGAAGCTACGGCGCTACCGAGCTGGGATGTCCGGCTTGCCGCGATGAACGCTCACTGATTGAGCGGGTCGGCTCCTATTGGAGACACGAACATACCCGTTCAGAGAGCTCGTGCTGCACGCGGTTGGTCTCCGTGCCGTCCCATATCCTCTCGGGGAGCGAGGGATCTGCGGACCCCTCGGACGATGTCCGCCGCGGAATGCGTGCAGCTTGTCAGGTCGGTGGCGTGCGGGTAGTCTTGCGCGAGGCCGGTCTGCCGCCAGCCCGCACACGTCTTTGTTCGCAGAATCGAGTAGTCAAGCCGGGCTGGATCAATTCGCTGCTTGGCTGCACCCCGGCGCGGCGCGCGCGCGCGCGATCAGGTCCAAATCCGGCTTGTAAGCGGTGGTGCTGACACCATGGAACCCGATCAGCGTATGAAACAGGTTGTCGTGTGAGTACTGCGCCTGCGAAATCGCACTCAGGCAGCCTTCGGCAAGCTTAAGCGCTTTCGCGGCGGGCGGTGACAGCCATCCGAGCATCGGCACCTCCTTCTGCTCGCGCGGGGCGAGTGATGGAGGAAGGCCATGCAGGTAGATATTGTTCTCGCCTAGGCTTTCTCCGTGATCGGACACGTAGATCACGGCGATGTCTAGCCTGTCAGCGTTGTTGCGTGCGACGTCGACGACCTGCCGAATGACCGTGCTCGTGTAGTCGATGCTGTTGTCGTAGGTGTTCACCAGAGCCTCGCGGCTACATTGCTGGATGCGGTTGGTATCGCAAGTGGGCGTGAATCGGCCTGGCGCTGGGTAGCGTTTGAAATAGGAAGGCCCATGGCTGCCCATCATGTGCAACACAACAAGAGCATCGGTATCTGTCGCGTGCAGCTCGTCCTTCAGGGACTGCACCAAGATGCCATCATGACAACCGCTTTCAGAGCACAGGCTGGCACTATCGGGGGTGGGCGCTGGCGCGCGTGTGGGCACGCGGGCGCAGACACCTTTGCATCCAGAGTTGTTCTCCAGCCACGTTACCTGCACGCCCGTCCGCTGGAGTACATCAAGCGCATTTTCACGGGCCTGCGCTTGAGACACGGAAAACGTATCTGCGCCGATGTTTGAGAACATGCAAGGCAAGGACGTTGCCGTGTCTGTTCCGCAAGATGTCACACGAGGAAAATAGGTGATCCCAGATTGCGCAAGGTCACGATTGGTGTCTCTGCCGTAGCCGCCAAGCGAAAAATTCGCGGCCCGCGCGGTCTCTCCGACCAAGAGGACAAGCACGCGCGGCCTTGACGCGGGTGAGGGTACCAATTTGGCATCTGGTGCGACCTTGGTCAATGTGACTGGCGCCGACGTGGCGCCCTTGAAGTGGCCGAGCACGGCGTTGATGTAGTTGCTCGGTACGAGTTGCAGACGCAATTCGCGATGATTGCGGAAGGTCGTGGCGAGGGTGCCATACGAAGTCGTCAGCAGTAGTGCAGCCACAGCGAGGCCGGCCACTGCGAGACCCACTGTCTGTTTGGATGCTCCCCAAATGCCGCTTCTGCGTGTTCTGATGAGGAGGAGAAATAGGGCTGGTACGAGACCGCGGATCGTGAGATCTGCGAGGGCCGACCAAGACACAAGTTCTCTGACTTCCCGCGTGTCGGTCTCAATGGCATTGCGCACCATGTTCTTGTCGATCAGCACGCCCCAGCCATCAACGTAGTGAGCAATCCCGCCAGACGCGATCATCAACAGGGCGACGACCGCCGCGCCGAGTCGGTGGGAGAGCAGGGGGCGTAGCGCGGCACCAAACAGCAATACCAGAACAAGTGCGACGCCCATGCCCGCGGCGATCTGCTGAAATGCCGTGCCTGGTCGGGCCGCCATGAACGTGCGCCAAAAGCCGAAGTTGTCCAGAAGGACCAGCCAAGCTGCGGCAGCTAGGCTCAGGAGCAGAGGCGAGGTTCCGGCAGTGGCGAGATGCGTTATGTGGGGTGATTTACTGGGCATGCGTGGCACCAAGTGCGGGGCTGCGAGCAAGGCCTGGGGGTGCTTGTCGCTCATATGTGGGCACGTTCGAGGCGTGAAGCAGCGCGCAGATCGTGACGGCAAGCCGCAGGCCGTGCACGGCGAGTCCCTTCATTTCACCGGTCGGGCCGTCCTGAGCTGCCGCGGACGATTCAGGCCAATTCGCCGCCGCGCACGGACATTGAGGAGTGAGTCAGCCACTGTTCGTGGCTGCTGCGGCTGATCTGCGCCATTGCTGTTGCGCGCTACAGCCCAACCTTTGAGGGTACGAAGTAAAACTGGCGTTCGCCTAACGGCAACATTACTTATCTGTAATCTGCGTGTCACGTGTGCCGTTGGTGGCAGCGACCCAATTGCCCGCGTGGCAGCCGCTGATCTCGCGCGGTGCACCGTGGCCAATCGCAAAGACCGGTCCGGGCCTGACGCGCGAACAGGTCAATGCGGAGCTGCAAGCTGCAATGAAGACGCCCGCCTGGGATCGTGTGGGCCGATTGGGGGCCCCATGGCCGACGCCGGCGGTGACGGGCTCGCAAGCGTCTACTCGCTGAGCGCATCGGTCAGTGGGTAACTGCAAGGAATCAGGAGGCAATGCCTCCTGAGCTCAGGTTCCTGCCGAATCGTGATGCGGGAGTGCTATGGGGTCTGGTGGGCTGCTACGAGTTACCTGGGCCAGCAGATGCTCGCAATGTAAGGCCGATGCGTGTGACGCCCTCGCGGCTCTCAGCAAATGTGCGGCCGCCATGCATGCGAGCGATCGCCGCAACAATGGCAAGGCCAAGCCCGTGGTGTGTTGCCGATCCCGCGCGCGAAGGCTCAGCGCGATAGAACCGCTCGAACAACCGCGGTATGGCCTCTGAAGGGATGTCGGGACCTACATTTTGCACCACGAGCCTGATCTGATCACCCTGTGAGTCGATGGTCACACGGACCACCGACCCCCGTGTGGCATACCGCGTGGCATTGCTGACCAGGTTGGAGACCGCTCGGCGTACCAGGCCTGTGTCCATGGAGAGCACACGTTCGCCGCTGATCTCCACTTTCAGATGCGCGTCTTCCAGTGCGGCTTCCTGGAATTCGGCAACCGCCATCACTTGCGCTGCAAGACTGACGGGTTGACCACGTCTGGCCTGCGCCCCACGGTCGGCCTTGGACAAGAACAACATGTCCGTAACAATCGTGGTGAGCCGCCTGGCCTCTTCCAACTGCGACTCGAGGACGTTTTTCAACTCCTCAAGCGTTCGATCTCTGCCGAGCTCGATCTCGGCCTGTGCGATCAAGTTGGAAAGTGGGGTACGCAATTCATGCGCAACATCTGCGTTGAATGCCTCCAGTTGCGCATAAGCAGCCTCGACACGCCCCAGCAAGCCGTTGAACTGCGCAATCCAAGGCTGCAATTCGCGCGCGTAGCCATTGGGCTCGATGCGATGTCCGGGGTGATCGGGCCCGGCGGCTCCAGTTTCCTGTGCAAGCCGCTTCAGCGGCCGCAGCCCGCGACGCACCAACAACGCCCCCGTCAGCGAGATGACCGCGGTTCCCAAGGCAGCCGAGCCCGTCAAAGTCCACGCTAACCGCATCAGCAGGATATTGTCGCTGCCGATGTCCAGGCTCATGTCCAACTCAATGGGCTTTCCTTCAAGCTGGAGCTCGGCCAACGTGGAGGTCCTCAATTCCCAGTTCCGCCCGGTAGGTCGCGCACCGGTGACGTATAGTGACTGATTGCCTACGCGTAGCGAGATGCCAGCGTCGGAGTGGGACTGGAAATAGTCGTCTAGCTTGTGCCGCAGGGCGTTCAGGTTCAGTGGCTGTACGGTCTCGCGCACGACGTGCTCGACGATGTCAGCGTGCCGGACGAACTCTTCCTGATGTTTAAGCTGAAAGCTCCAGAACGTTGCGGCATAGACGCCAGCGCAGATGAGGCTTAGTCCAATCAGCGTCTGAACCGCGAACCAACGCGACAGGGAGCTCTGGATCGAGGCGATGCTCATCCGCCGACAGCTGGTCGATGTTCCAGAACGTATCCCATGCCGCGCACCGTGTGGAGCAGCTTGTCGTCGAATGGGTCGTCGATCTTGCTGCGCAGGCGCCGTATCGCTACTTCAACGACATTCGTTTCACTGTCGAAATTCATGCCCCAAACTTGATCAGCCAAGATGGCGCGCGAAAGAATCTGGCCCTGCCGTCTCAACAGCAGAGACAGGAGAGAAAACTCCTTGGCAGTCAAGTCAAGACGTTTCCCTGCGCGTGTAGCGCGACGGGTCGTGAGATCCAGTTGCAGGTCTGCCAGTGCGTACCTGCTGGCCTCCTGCATGGGGCTGCGTCGAAGCAGGGCACGAACGCGCGCGAGCAACTCAGTGAATGCAAATGGCTTCGCCAGGTAGTCGTCTGCGCCGCTTTCAAGACCTCGGACACGGTCTTCCACATCGTCCCGGGCCGTCAACATCAACACTGGCACCTTGCTGGAAACGCGAAGCTCTTGCAGCACTTGAAAGCCGTCAATGCCAGGAAGCATGATGTCCAGGATGACGGCATCGTAGTTGCCCGTCTGAGCCAAGGCCAAGCCTTGTGTGCCCTCTCGGGCGAGGTCAACATTGAACCCGCTCTCGACCAAGCCCTTGCGCAAATAGTCGCCAAGCTTCTCTTCGTCCTCGACGACCAAAAGGTGCATTTGTGTGTTGTAGGTGCCCGCGACGCCGCGGACCCGAGATTACAGTGTTGTTATAGAACGGGCCACAGGGGGCACCGAAATTTTCTGTCAGGAGTGATGGCGTCAGTGCTGGTGCGTGCCAGCGCTCATGGCTCCAAAATTCTCGGCGGCCCGGCCGTAGATCGGGCCCATGCTGTCCATGCCAACCTCACCATAAGCCAGTTGGGACATTCCGGATGCCACCCAGGCGATCGCTTCGGCGTTGACCTGGGCACGAGTCTTTTGTCCCGTTTGCGCGTTCGCGCTGGCATGAACATGGCTGGCGTCATGCGCTGCGGACGGGGTGGCATGTGCTGCTGCAGGGTTGGGGCGCTCGACGGCGATCCCTTGGGCGACATCGACCTTGGACGTCGGGGCGGCCGTGGTCGAATTGCCGGCGACTGCCGGTAGCGTAGCCGCGCAAATGGCCGTGGCCATCAGAGCGAGTTTCAAACGAGTGCCTTGCATTTCCGTGTCCTTTCACAGTCGATGGGCCTGCGCACCTCGTCTTCGACATGCGCAAGTGTTACCGAGACTGTAGGGAGCGCAACCGTCCCCACGCGAACGGTCAGATTACAAATGCGTAATGTTGGCGCTAGGCGCGATGGCGGTTTTCAAGGCATCCTTGATGCGGAACACATTTCTACGAGGTGACTCTTGGCGGCAAGACGACAATAGGCAGTTCGCATTGCTGCACATTGATCATGACGACGTCCCCAACACCGACCCTCGAATGGCTGGGCACACTACTCACTTGGTACCAATACCGCGTCGGTCCCCGCACATAACGCACAAACACCTCACGCGCACCATCGGTGTGCGCGGTCGCTCCGTGTGTCCGACAATCACGGGCGGCGCGTATTGCCGGGGTGATGTGGTGCATTCCGGTGTCGAGCACCACGCCACTGCGCCACCCTGCTACGAACCGGTCGTGTTGCAGACTCAAGGATGTGCATCCTGTGACCAGCATCAAGCCTGCACAGATCCCCGCTATCCGGGCTGCTGCCCGATAGTCGATTCCATGTCGACGGGTGAGAACAGGTGTCCCGTCAACCAGCCATTTGACCGTCGACAAATGGGTCTGGGATTGACGGCGCATGCGCTGGATGCCGCCAGCAGCGAAGGAGCTTAGAGACGCCGCGTTGTAGGCCGGAAGCCATCGACGCGCCATCGCGCGCTCAAAAATGCAAGTCAATGGAAGAATTTTGAACGGGTATCGAGAGAAAGTGCTTGGTCGGGAGTCGGACGGCATCGGATGCTCCTTTCAGGAGACCTTTGCATCATGATCGATTGCGAGCCGAGCAAGGCTAGGGTTTCTAGGGTGCGTTGTCGATGTGGTCGCATCAGCTAGATTTGGTCAGCACCAAAGTCGCAGACTTGTCTGCGCGCAAGTTTCTATTCGTCGTTCAAGCCCACATACCGTCTGGGTGTTATCGGAGCGCATCGCTTTGGTCTCAGGCGAGGCTGCTGACTTCTCGCACATTCGTCGCCCACGCAAGCGGCGAAGGTGCTTAAGCATCGTCCGATGGAGATCGAAGTTTCGTGAAATGTGTTTGGGGCGCGCTGAGAGCGTCGCGCGGGCCGCTGACGAAACGTCAATGCTCGTAGTAGGGGATAGGAATACAGGAGGAAGTAGGATGCGTGTGGCGAGAACAGGAGAGGCAGTTGCGAGATGGTTGGCCTGCGCCGTGATGGCCGTGGCTTCCGGTTTGCTCCTCGGTTGTGCCAGTTTCGAGGTTGACTCGATGCGTGTTGAAACGCGTAGCTTGCCGCCGGCGAGCCAAGGTCGCATCGTTCAAGCCGTCGATGCATCGAGGCCCGATACGCATTCGAGCGGTTTTCGACTGATGCCATCTGGCGGACATGCGTTGGCGACACGCCTGGCGTTGATCAGGGCAGCGCACAGCGCGCTTGACCTTCAGTACTTCATAGTGCAACCCGACGCGACAGGCAAGGAAGTGCTGCGGGAACTACGAGACGCTGCCGCACGAAACGTCCGCGTCCGGGTTCTCATCGACGACCTGTACACCCAGGGAAGCGATGAGCTATTGCGTACGTTTGCTGCCCATGACAATGTCGAGGTCCGCCTATTCAACCCCTTCATGCTGCGCAATGCGGGTGTTGCCGCGCGCTATCTGGCTCAGCCATTCGGGTTTGAGCGCTTGAATCATCGCATGCACAACAAGATGTTCATTGCGGACGGGGTGACGGCGATCACGGGTGGCCGCAACATTGGCGACGAGTATTTTTCGCGCAGGGATGCTGGGAATTTCATTGATTTAGATGTGTTGGCAGCCGGTCCCATCGTCCGAGAAATCGGGTCTCAATTCGATCAGTATTGGAACAGCCCGTTGGCGATTTCAGTTACGGAGATCGTGCGCAGCGATGCTTCGCGACAGCAGTTGCAGGCGCGCTTTGATGCAATGACCCGGGCTGCCGAATCCCCGGCCCTTTCGGATGAAAACGAGTGGGATGCACTCGCGCATCGTTCTCCATCGGTGGACATGCGAGAAGGGCGGTTGGAGCTGGCCTGGGGGACCGGACAGTCGTTCGCGGATCCACCCGGTAAGGGTTTGGCAGGGCCCGTTGGCTCAGACTATGGCGTCAACCGCATCCGCATGAACGCTGTCGACCGCATTCGCAGCGCGGACAAGGAAGTTCTGCTGACATCTCCCTATTTCATCCCGGGGCCTTCGGGCCTCTCGTTACTCCGGGAAGCTTCGGATCGAGCAGTAGCCGTTGCCGTCCTCACAAATTCGCTTGCGTCAACGGATCAGCCGCTGGTCCATAGCGCGTACCGTCGATATCGCGTGCCCTTGCTGCAGGCGGGGGTCCAACTTTATGAACTCAGTCCAAACTATGCCGGTCGCGATGATCGGCGCCGGTTCTTCGGCCTTTCGGCGGCGGGACTCCATACGAAGTGCTTGGTCATCGATAGGCAGGAAGTGTTCATTGGTTCGATGAACTTCGACCCGCGCTCAGACCACTACAACACCGAGAACGCCGTGGCAATTCTCGTTCCAGCGGTCGCGCGAGACGCAGCGCAGTTGCTCAACCTGGCCAAACGGGAGGCGGCCAACCGCGTACAGATTGGCGCAGACGGGCATCTGGAATGGGTCATCCCCGTTGGCAACGAAGAGTATGTACATGACCAGGAGCCTGATGCCGGCGGCATGCTGAGGCTTTGGCTTCAACTGGTCAGTCCGCTCGCGCCCGAAAGTTTGTTGTAGCGGCTAGCACACGCCGCGTCGAACACTGCTGCGCCGCGACAAGCGATGAGCCTCGACGTGATGCAAGAGCGTCAGGCCGGATCCGAGGCCTCGCATTGCTCGTGCGTCGCGGCGTAGCATGGGCTCTCGGTTCGCTTGATTTTTCAAGATAGCGAAACTGGCGCGAGAGGCATTTCTCAAGCAATGGAGTGTGAATGAACGACGATCTCAAAAACCGAATGACTGCGGCTTTTGTTCAGTATGGCCAAGCGGCACATGGTGATGGCCCACGCTCAACTCTCGACGCGGCTTCCAGCGAGGCCCTGCACGCGGCCTTCTGGGACTTGGCAGACCTGGAGTTACTCCCGGGACTGCAGCGAATCAAAGAAGCAATCCAGCATCACGGCTTGGAGGCGGGCCTGCATCTTCATCGCACTCCAGGAGCGCGTGGCAGTGGGTTTGCATTTTGGTTTCGCGATCCGCGGCGAACGCCGCAAGGCCAAGAGGCGATGCTCGAGGTGCAGTATGACCTCAGCAATGTCGTGGTCTCGACCCGCATACCTTTCATGCACGATGTCCATCGCGCGCAGCAAAGCGTCGAACTCGGTGGCGTGAATTCGCGAATGGTAGATGAGATCGTGGTGCAGATGATCGAGCGCTATCTGGCAACTGTCCCCTGACGTGCATCGTCCTTTGCTGCACTGATCGCAGGATCGTAAAAAAAATGCCCGCACGAGGCGGGCAAAAAATGAGCCCCTGCGGAACCCACTTGGAGTTAAAACTAAAAAATGCGATCGGCGGATCAGAAAGAGTGGCGAATGCCGAATTCGTAGCCGGTGGAAGTTTTCGGAGTGTAAGTAGCGCCTGATTGGGCCGTGACGTAGCTCGGACCGCCCAAGCTCAGGCCAGCGCCATTCTTGTTGGTGATTCGGGCCACGTTCGTGTAAAGGGCGGTGCGCTTCGACAGATTGTGCACATAGCCGATCACGAACTTGCGGGCCGACGGATCTCCGGCGTTGAACAGCAAGGGGCTGTTCAGGTCATATTTGACCTGTGCATACGAAGCCCGGATTTGGCCAACGCCGACTGGTACCGTTGCCGCGATGGAATAGCCGCTCATGTCGACCTTCGGGGTCGAAACGAAACTGCCAACCGCATTGTCGCGACGATCCGCCGAAGTTGTGTAATCGCCAAACAGTTTGACAACACCGAAATCGTACGACGCACCAACATTGAAGGTCTTGATTTTGCCGAGACGATTGCTGTAAGCGGTGTCGCTCTCGCCGTACGCGATGGCGGCATCGAGCGGCCCTGCCTTGTAGCCCGCGCGACCGCCGATATAGCGCCCGGTGTTTACGTTTTGAGTGAAATCAATTCGACTCTGCTCGCTAAACCCATAGGCAATATTGCCGTAAAACCCGCCCAAATTCGGGGGCAGGAAATACTGCACCATGTTGCTGGCGCGCTTGTAGTTGCTGTTGCTGCCGAAACCACCCGTGGCCGCAACATTGTTCGGATTCGACGCACCGTTGGCAGCGATCAGCAGCGAGGCACCCAGGCCAGTGTCTTGAAAGGGGTCCCACTGCAGATGATTCAGGTGGATCGGGGTGTTGTCGCGGCCAAGTCGAATCTCGCCGAACGCGCCGCCCACCGCGACGATGGAGCGACGGGTGAATGCGAGCGCTTCACTGCCGTCGTCATTGCGCAAAGGAGCCTCCAGCCAGAAGCTTGCGTACAACCCACCGCCAAGGTCCTCAACGCCCCGGAACCCGAGTCGGCTCGAACTCAGTCCGCCGGTTGCCAATTCGGTGCGGCTGGATTTGAAAGAGGTGGGGGTGAAGAGGCTACCGGAAACACGATCACTCTTGTTCGAGACGGATCTGACAGAGGCGTCGACGATACCGAAAAGAGTCACGTTGGATTGTGCAAATGCGGAAACGCACGCCAGCGACGCCACAGCTGCGGCAATACAAGTTTTGAACACACTAAGCTCCGGGTTGGTTGATTCTTGACGCAAATTTCTGCGTCCTCAGAGGCGATCTGATGGAGTAGATTTTTGATTTCGGCCATGACAATTCTGTGACTAGACCCAATGAGTTCGTGGCGTAAACAACGGCTCGTGCAACCTAACAAATATGTAATCCTTAGGTTATTTAAATGTTATTTTCGGGAAATATATTCGTGAATCGGAATTTGGGTAAATTCGAGTTGAATTTCATAGATCACATAACGCGATCTATCAGCCCTTGAGCTTGGAAGCATTGCCAAGCCAAGCGTGTCCAAGATTGGCAGTACGGAGTGTGCTGCAAGCTCTGGCGTCGGCTTTTGGTCCAGCGTCCCAGTGCCCTCTTTTATTTCCGTTCGTGGGCCTTGCCTCGCAATGCTGCACCCGATCAGAGTGCGGGCTTTCGCTCGCACAATCCTGATTCGGCAGTGCAGCAACGTTGCGGGGCCAGTTGGGCGCTGCCCGGCGCCTTGGCGTCAATTCGGCAGGAGGGGCGAGATGTCCTCGCGCTGCAGGGACCTTCCAGTTCGCCGATATTGACGACGCGTAGTTCTGCTCGCGGCGCGCGCTGTCACGCCTGCGTCTGGCTTGAAATCGTTCAAGGCCACGCGATGGCCACTGGGCAGCACGACGGTTAGCTCGAGAGCGAGCCCCAAGGCTTCTAGATAGCGAACCAAAGTAGACAACTGGATGTCCGAGCGACCTTCGAGCTGGGATATCGCGCTCTGCCCAACGCCCATCGCTCCGGCAACTTCGGCTTGACTGCGTTGGGTGGCGCGCCGAATCTCATCGAGGCGCTTGGCGTTGCCGAGCGCATCGACCCGCGGGATCAGCCTCTTTGGGGCTTGTGCGCGTGGCGCGGCAGGCCGTGGTGTCATGCGGCCGCCTCAGATACTTTGACAACGTCACGCCAGCACTTTGCCGCAAGGGCATGAGTTTGAGACATGCGAGGTCTGCAAGTGCGAATCAAGCGCTCACCCGATCGAAGCAGCAGCCGAAGTAGAACGCATCTGCACCGCCTTCGACGAATGGAATCTGGATCGGCTTGCCGTCGTTGCGCCACACATCTCGCCGCTTGTAGCCCGCGAGTCGAATATCGGCGAGGATTTCGTCCTGGAACTGGATTCGATAGGGGCACACCGCATCGCCGATGCTGTTGAGCGTGTACATCGTCTTGTGGCTGTGCGTGGCGGTGATGTTGAGCAAAACGCGCTTGGGCTTGTGCGCGAGCTGGCTCAAGATCTCCCCTAGTGTTTCGGGCAGATACTGCAAGCTGCCGGACAGCATCAGGACGTCGGCGCCGCTTGCACGGCCGAAGTCGGTGCAAAAGTTCAGCTGGGCACTCGCCCCTCGCTCCAGTGCCAGGCGCTCGCCAGCCTTGACCACACTGGGCACGTCGCAAACGGTCCATTGGATTTGTTCGGGATAGCGCAACACGCGCTTGAAGGCGTAGTACTTGATGCCGACGTGCCCGCCGAGATCGAAGATGGAAGTGTGACCAGCAGACATGGCATCGCTTAGCCAGAACAAGGGCGCGTAGTCCCAGTTGTAGATCTGATGGCTGTAGAGCGCGTCCGCCGAGTCGGCCTCGTCGTAGCCAATTTTTAGGCCTTTGGGCGCGTTGGCCTGGGCCGACTGGAAGCTCTCGAACGATCCCATGAACAGGTTCTCATCCTTGTTGCTGAGAAACTTCTTGAGGTAGGCAGCTTCTGCGTCCGCATTCTCAATGCTGGGGGCGTGTGTGCGGCTGAACATAGATAGTCCTTGGCTGAGCGTCGCGCGCACGTTGGCGAACGCGACGGAAATGTCGAGATGGGGTGGTGGCACGAGGTGCCGAGCGCTGAAAGCGCTAGATGGGATCGGAGTCGTGTCGTGCGCCGCGTAGCGAAGGACCGTGTCGCTGGAAAACGCGACAGGACGAACGACCAGCTAAGGCGCGACTAAACGGCTTTTGGAGGGCGACGCCAACCGCCCAAGAGTGGGCTGACCCGTTCATGCTGAACAGCAACTGGCCTGTCGAAGCAAAGCGCTCCGCAGACCAAGGTGTAGACCGAGCACATCGTTGGCGTCAGCGAGGCGTGGTCGAGCACCTGATGCATCAACGACTCATCCGAGGCTTCGGATTCCGGGTCGCCAATGTCGTGATGGTGATGAAAACCAAACAACAGTCCATCGCCCCTCCCAATCGCGTCGTCAGCAAAGGACGTGTAGACACCGCCTACCCAGGACGAAACCAAGGTAAGCAGCAACACGACAACAAGAAGCGATCTGCGAAGCATCAAGACGTGCACAAGTACTGGGGGCCTAGTGCAAGGCATCCCTTTGGTGCAGCTTCATTTTTGCATTCGGCGCGTCAGGCTGCAACTTTCGTTTTCAATTTGCACGTGCGACCGTGACCGAATGCTCGGTGGACGACCGAGGCGAGCGCCATGGCACACACCCTCTTGGTCCGAGAGGCACGGAGAAAATCAGGTTGAAGATTGGATGGCCGCAGAGGGACCTCTCGGGCATGCGAAGCGGGCGGTTGCCACGACCTAACTCAGGAGCGGCAAGTGACTGGCGTGCGTTGAGCCAAACATTCGGCTTGCTGAAGCGCCGCTCGCAGTTTCATGCATGTCAGGTCCACGTTGGGGTCTGAGCCATTCGTCTTGGCGACGAGTCGCGCTCGCGTCAGCCCTGCTCTCAGGATAAGGACTTGCTGCTGCGCAACGGACAACGTCGACCAATGTCGCTGCAATGTTGCTCCCGCATCATCGTAGAGCTTCTGGCGCATCACCACGCGCGATACGCCACAGCGCTTCTCTGTGTCGTGCCACAAGCGGTCGACTTGCACACAACTTCATTGACGCGACCACTCGACGCGCGTGCTCGGGAGTGCAATATGACAAAGTACACGATGGTTTCATCATGTGGTCGAAACTCGTCAGTTGCCCTACGAGAAGATTACAAAGTCGTCATCTTTGGCGCGCGAGGCGCTATATGTGTCGCTCAACGGTGGGCGCAGGAGTGAGTTGTCGCGCCGTCGACGCGCATGGTGATGTAGGCTCACGAATAAGGCGCATAGGCGAGCGAACTGGTGGCGAACTCGTGTGGCGGTGGATCGTTCACGTTGATTTGCAATGACCGGCTTATGAAGAACAAAACTCCTACATCCTCCAAAGCCACACTTTTTTGGCGAGTCGAACGCGCGACGCGGGCGGCGGTCATCATCGATGCGGACGACTACTTTTCCCACTTGCGCGCTGCCATGCTCAAGGCGAACCGGCGAATCGTCTTGGTCGGGTGGGATTTCGACGCGCGCGTCAGACTCGGTACGGCTGCAGACGACGATGGACCGGAAACCATCGGCAAGTTCATCAGTTGGCTGGTCGAGAACAAGCCGCAGCTCGAGGTCTATGTGCTGCGGTGGGGCACCGGCGCGTGGGCGACTTTGGCGCACGGTCGCACTCTGTTGACGATCCTGCGCTGGATCCGAGATCCGCGCATCCATTTAAAGCTCGACGGGCATCACCCGTTTGCCGGCTCTCACCATCAGAAAGTGGCGGTTATCGACGACAGCTTGGCTTTCTGTGGGGGCATCGACATGACGCGCAACCGGTGGGACACGCGCGACCATCTGGACGTTGAACCGCGGCGCATCAATCCCAACGGCAGACCCTATGGACCATGGCATGACGCCACCACGGCGGTGGAGGGACCGGTTGCGCGCGCATTGGGGGAGATGTGCCGTAAACGGTGGGAAGGGGCGGGTGGTCGCCGCATGGAGCCTGTGCCCGAAGGAGCAGACTGTTGGCCCGAGCAACTGCATCCCGACTTCAAGGATGTTTCGGTGGGAGTTTCGCGAACCTTGCCGGCAATGCAGGACCACGAGACGATCCACGAAATCGAGGATCTTTACGTCGCGCTTATCCAGCGCGCAAAGCGGTGGATCTATGCAGAGAGTCAGTATTTCGCCTCGCGCCACATTGCCGAGGCGATCGCGAGGCGACTGCACGAGGAACATGGGCCCGAAGTGGTGATCGTCAATCCGACGACAGCGGATGGCTGGCTTGAGCCGATTGCGATGGACACGGCGCGCGCGCGTCTGGTGACTGCCCTTCGCGATTGCGACGTGCACGGGCGATTTCGCATGTATCACCCGTTCACCGCTGGTGGTCGGCCGATCTACGTCCATGCCAAAGTGACGGTGATCGATGACGATGTGTTGAGGGTTGGCTCGTCCAACTTCAACAACCGGTCCTTGCGGCTGGACAGCGAATGTGATGTGACGTTCGATGCGGATTGCGAAACCGCGGGCGGCGTCAGGGAGGTGATTGGCGGGATCAGGAATTCTCTTCTGGCCGAACACCTAGGAACTGATTGCCAAACGATCGAGCGCCGACTCGCTGAGTCCGGATCTCTGATCAAGACGATTGAGGCATTGCAGTGTGCTGGTCGTTCGTTGCGGGAGTATCAGATTCCGCCCCTGTCACCAGTCGAACAATGGTTGGCGGACACGAAACTTCTTGATCCTGAAGGCCCGCAAGAAATGTTTGAAGCGCCCACACGCAGACCTGGCCTGCTGTCAAGGCTGCGGCATCATGTGCCAGTGGCGCGCCGTGTCATCAACCCACAATGAAGTCGGTATCCATGACTTCAACCAGCAAGCGCGGCCTACGGCATACGCCGCGCGGGGAAACGCGTTGAATCAGCGTCGCGGATCGGATGCCGCCTGCTTGAACTCTTTCAACTCGTCGTCAAGCATTTGCGTGGCGAACTCATACAAGATCGAGTTCTGCGCAGACTTTGCTCGTTCCGAGTTCATATCGACGGTGTTGTTGTCTGCACTTGGCTGGCCGGCGGTGGTGTACTCGGCGAAATCCACCGTGGTGCGCGTGGGCGCGCTGCGATCAGCCAAATGCCCCGCGTTCGTGGAACTGAGCTTCAAAGGCGTTGCCGAATTCGACGCGGCGCTGAGGCGATCAGCAAAGCTGATCTCGCGGGCTTGGTAGTTCGGTACGTCAGCATTGGCGATGTTGGACGCGATCAGCGCCTGGCGCCGCGCGCGAAACTCCAGCGCCGTCGCAGCAAAGTTATCGCCAGAATCCGACTTGAGGTGACTGTCGGAGGAAACGCTGAGACCAAGACTGCCCACAACGGCCTCGCTGCAGAGTTGAATAAGTTTTGAGATTATGGAGAGAGCGTCACCTGCGGACACGCCATTGTTTCGCACACACTCAATTTGTAATGTTCCAGTAATCCTGCAGTAAACGAACGTTGTTTGTGCGTCGAAGCGGCATGAGGCGGCATCCTTGGCACGATCTGGTCATCCAGGCCAACTTCAATGGCCCGTGGACACATGCATGCAATCGGACTCTCGTTTTGGCGCAACTCACGTGCAGAACGGCCAGCCCGCTCTGAATCATCTACCAGTGATACGTGCCCTGTACTTGAGCGCGACTGTCCTACGCCTCGGAAGCTCGGCAGGGGACGCAGTCGGACCGAGGTTGTGTCAGAGTTGGGATGTGCACCTCATCAAATCAACGCAGAGGCGATTGGTGCGTGGGCCATGGATAACAACAGGTGAAATAGTCATGGGTGTTGATCACGGGCAAGCGGCATTTCTGCTTGGACTTTGCCGTGCAGTCGCGGTGTCCGCGCTGCACAGAGCTTGGCGGCTAGGGGTGAGGACGTGGTAGTTCTGAGCTACACAATCATCCCGGTTCTCGCCGTAGCTGTGGGATCGGCGGCAGCGGCAGCTTGGCGACCGGGGCCACGGCTTGTGAGCGCGATGCAGCATTTGGCTGCGGGTGTGGTCTTCGCCGCCGCTGCAACGGAAATTCTTCCTCAGGTGAAGCACGGTAGCGATCCTTTGCCAACGCTGGCCGGAGGAGTCGCTGGTGTCGTCGTGATGCTTGGACTGAAGAGCTTTGAAAGCCGATTCAGAGGACCTGCCGCGCTCCTGACCGCTATCGGGATTGACATCCTGATCGACGGGGTCGTACTGGGGCTCGCGTTCATCGCAGGTGCAAAGGCGGGTTTGTTGCTGACCGTGGCATTGACCCTTGAGGTGGTTTTTCTAGGTATGACGCTCACGAGTGAGTTGGTTGAGAAGGCTGCCTCGCGCGCGCGTGGCGTTTTGACAGTCACGCTCTTGTCGATGCTGCTGCCTGTCGGGGCATTGATCGCCGGGCCTGTGGCGACTTTGTCACCTGTTTTAATCGCCTCCTTTCTGAGTTTTGGGCTCATGGCCCTGCTCTATCTTGTGACAGAAGAGTTGCTCAGCGAGGCGCATGAGCAACCCGACACACCCTGGGTTAGCGCGATGTTCTTCGTCGGATTTCTCGCGCTCTTGGCGCTCGAAGAGGTTATGCAATGAGGTCGTGCCAAACGATCGAACCACGTCGGCGGAGCGAACTCGGCATGTGCGGGCGTCCACATCGAGCCCCAAAACTGGATTGAACGGAGAAACATGTATGAGCAACAAACTCGAGCTCGATTTGCCACTCGTCCTTCCCGAGGTTCCAGACGTGGCAGACGCATGCGTCCAGCGGCTGCTTCGAACGTTGGGGGCAAAGTCCGGAGTGGACAAGGTCCACGTGTTGCCTGCGACGCAGAGCGGCGCAGCGAAGCTTTGCATTCACTTCGACCCGGTTGCATTGACACTAGAGCGCGTTAGAGAGATGGTGCGTGCAGCCGGCGCGCAGATTACCGGGCAGTTTGGTCACGTCTATTGGCAAGTTCAAGGGATCACACACGAGCGGCGCGCCCGAACAGTCGGCGAGACGATCGGCGCGATGGACGGCGTCCTCGAGGCTGATGCGAGCGCAACGGGATCGATTCGCGTGGAGTACGACCGTGAGCGGATCACTGAACGGGACATACTTGCGCAGCTCGCGATACTGAAGGTGCAGCGCGTTGGGACTTCGACGGGGGTCCTCGCGACGAACTCACCGAGTGCGGGCCGTTCAAATCACCAACACATGGGAGGTGAGCAAGGACGACACGACCATGGGGACCACTCGCACGACCACCGGTCCGACACGCAGGATCGGCGTGACGGGCATGAACACAGTCACGGATCGGGTGCGGATCAGAACAGTTCGGCAGCGCATGGTCCTGGTGACGGCCATGACCATGGCCACGCAGAATTTCTGGGGCCGAACACCGAGCTGATCTTTGCGTTGTCCTGCGGCGCAGTGCTTGTCGCGGGGTTTGCCGTTGAAAAGCTATTGCCGGGGGTGCCGACATGGGTCCCGACCGTCTGCTATGTCATTGCCTATGTGTTCGGGGGCTTCTTCACGCTTCGTGAGGCCATCGACAACCTCAAGCTGCGCAAGTTTGAGATCGATACGCTGATGCTCGTTGCCGCTGCGGGCGCGGCGGCGCTTGGAGAGTTTGCCGAGGGCGCGCTGCTGCTCTTTCTGTTCAGCTTGGGCCACGCGCTGGAACACTATGCGATGGGCCGAGCCAAGCGAGCGATCGAGGCATTGGCCAAACTGGCCCCGGAATCCGCAACGGTTCGCCGCGAAGGTCAGATGGTGGAGATACCTGTCGAAGAGCTTGAGTTGGGAGATGTCGCGATTGTGCGTCCTAACGAGCGACTCCCCGCAGACGGATTCGTGGTCAAGGGAAACAGTTCCATCAATCAAGCTCCGGTAACGGGCGAGAGCATTCCGGTGGACAAGTTGCCCGTGACGGATGTCGCCGCTGCACGGAGCCGCCCGGATGCAGTGGAAGCGTCGAGTCGGGTGTTTGCGGGAACAATCAACGGCGCTGGGGCAATCGAGATAGAAGTGACTCGGCGCTCCAATGAAACGGCCCTTGCAAAGGTGGTCAAGATGGTGAGCGAGGCGGAGACGCAGAAGTCGCCGACGCAACGATTCACCGACAAGTTTGAGCGCGTGTTCGTCCCGGTCGTCCTCTTGCTGGCCTTCATCCTGTTGTTTGCGTGGGTGGTTGTCGACGAGCCTTTCCGCGATAGCTTCTACCGAGCGATGGCGGTTCTGGTCGCAGCAAGTCCCTGTGCCCTGGCCATCGCGACCCCGAGCGCCGTGCTCTCGGGCGTGGCGCGCGCAGCGCGCAGTGGCGTGCTCGTCAAGGGTGGAGCGCCTTTGGAGAACCTCGGCTCGCTGAAAGCAATTGCGTTTGACAAGACGGGCACGCTCACGGAGGGGCGTCCTCGAATCACGGACGTGGTGCCGGCACAGGGTGTGGCAGAAGAAGACTTGTTGGCCGTCGCAGTCGCAGTCGAATCAATGAGTGACCACCCCTTGGCGCAGGCGATCGTGAAGGACGGCCGCGAGCGACTGGGCGACCGGCAGTTGCCGAGTGCGGGGGATTTGAAGAGCCTGACAGGCAAAGGCGTGGAAGCACGGGTCGGCGACGAGCCGGTATGGATCGGCAAGGCGGAGATGTTCGGCAAGGACGGCATTCCGGCGTTGGGATCTGGTGTACTGGAAGCCATCGCCAAGTTGCGGGAGGGCGGTCGTACGACCATGGTGGTGCGCCAGGGTGAAAGGGATCTCGGCGCAATCGGCTTGATGGATACGCCCCGCGCTGCGGCGAAGGAGGCTTTGCGCAAGCTCCATGCGCTCGGCATCAGCCGGATGATCATGATCTCCGGGGATCATCAGAAGGTCGCGGATGCCATCGCGCAGGATGTTGGCTTGGACGAGGCGTGGGGCGACCTGATGCCCGAGGACAAGGTCGCGTCGATCAAGAAGCTTGCTGGCGAAGACAAAGTTGCCATGGTGGGAGACGGCGTCAACGATGCGCCGGCGATGGCCAGCGCGACGGTCGGTATTGCCATGGGCGCGGCCGGGTCCGACGTCGCCTTGGAGACGGCCGATGTTGCCCTGATGGCCGACGACCTCGCCAATCTGCCTTTTGCCGTAGGCTTGAGCCGCCATACGCGTGGCGTCATCCGCCAGAACGTCTTTGTAAGCCTTGGCGTGGTGGCATTTCTGGTTCCGGCAACGATTCTGGGCCTCGGCATCGGACCGGCCGTCGCAGTGCATGAGGGGTCTACCTTGTTGGTGGTGTTCAATGCTTTGAGGTTGCTCGCATATCGGGACAGCGCAAAGTGATTGGCGATGGTTCTCCTCCTTGGCCACGATGCGCTGCTTCGGTCTCACTCGATGCAATCCGCGCCTCCGGCCATCGCACCATGACCGCCCGCACCCTCGTCGTGGCGGCCACGACCTTCGCGACTGTGCTTTTGCCTCCCAGTCTTGGGCGGGCCCAGCAAGGTTCTGCGCAGTCTGAATACGACCGCGAGATCGCAGCGTGCAATGCCGCCTCTATGGCGGCGCCTGCGCGCAACGCGTGCGTGCGTGACGCAGGTCGGCGCCTGGATCGATTGAATGGCGGTACGCCGCCGCGACTGGTTCCGCGTTCTTCGGCGGACGGGAGGGCGATCGTGATGACGCCGCCTGGTGCCCCAGCGCCGCCGAGTGCGTCGGATTACATCGTCTCGCCCGACGGGAGGTCTGTCACTGCGCGACCACCACCTGGCGATAGCATCGCGCCTCCGTGAACGGCTCGGCTTTGATCTGCGATTGCGCACGTCGGTTGCGGAATGCGTTGGATCTAGATGAGGTGAGTACTCGCAAGTGCAGTCCGACGGCCAGAATCACATCAAGAGCGTCCCTGCGCGGATTAGGTTGATTCGTATTCCCGCCAACGCATTGGCGGAGCCAGGCTTTACGCGGGCGAATTTTGTTGTTCCATCGACAGTTCTGACGTCGCGTGCTCTTGGTTTCCTGCTGTTCGGATCGCGGAGCATCGTCTGCACCATGAGCCGGGCCGCACGGAGAAGGTGGTATTCGCCAGGATGACAGCATGAAGGTGGAACTCACGTTCGGTGTGGCCGTTAGGTGGACAGGCGTGTGGTTTGGGTGCGTACGGCGAGGAGATGAGGTCAAACCCCGCACGACGTGAGAGCGCGTTACCGGGCAAGCCATATGCGGTCATCGTGCGGGGCTGCGGTCTGGCTATTCAGTACTCTGCGTGTTGACGGCTATTGGGATGAAAGCTCTGACGTGGCCCGACGCCGTTGGTCATGTGCGGGGCGGAGCGATGGGCTTCGCGCACGAGTCGGCCATGTTGGTTGGGGGCGTTATGGAGCGCCGTGGGCTGATGGCCACGCGACGCATCGAAACGCTGTGGCATGGCCGGTCGATGATCTCGACTCCGGCTACTGCGGTGATCCTGGGCACTCGCACTTACCGCGGTAAGGCCGAGTACTGCAGCGAGCGCGACGGCGGCGAGCTTGGTGAACTTCATGCTGATCTCCTTGACGTGTTGAACGACACGTCAATGATGAGCAGGAATTGTGGCTGTTTGGATTCCCAATCGACACAGCGTGCAAAGTTGCGTCGAGGATAGATGAAGGGCCGTGACCAATTGACTCAAGTTCGCGGCTGGTTTGTCATCGGGAACACCGTACTGATTGCGGCCTGCCTTATCGCGACCGAACTCATAGCGATTGGGAGACGCTATGGCGCCGCGGTCGACTTCGCATCGGACAGATGCATGTTAGGCCTGCTGGTGCAGGCGGTCGCCAAGGCGCATCGGCGCATGACGAGGGGGCGCTTCGTCGCAGAGATCTACTGGAACTGGTTGTCGATAGCGTTGCAGCCGCGGCCAACTGCATTCGTTCTTACCTGCGTATGGACATCCCGGCAGCGCGCACGGCGGCCGCCGCTGCAATTGTTTGATCTAGTGTGCAGTAGGCATCAGATTTGACATAATAAAAGTTGTATTGTGCAACTATGTCGCAGCAAAGTTGTAATGTCTCAATCCAGCAAAGTTCAGATGTCGCATAGTCGTCGCCCCCTGGGTCGGAGGCACGGCGATGATGTCACGAGCGGTAACGATCACCATGACGATGCGCGAGTTAGACCGACTCAAGACGGTGCAAGCCGTGGCCGATCGGATGCTTCGGGTCAGTCAGGCTGCCGAGCGCCTGGGCATGAGCCGACGACAGGTCCATCGACTGGTGCTGCGCTACGAGGACGAAGGACCGCAGGAGTGATCTCAAGGCGCTGTGGTCGTCCCAGCAACAACCAGTTGGCGCCAGGCGTCGCTGAGCGTGCGATTGCCATCATCCGGCAGCGCTACGCGGACTTTGGTCCGACGCTGGCTGCCGAGAAGCTGCGCGAGTGCCATGGCTTGATCCTGAGCAAGGAGACGATTCGAGCGCTGATGATGTCTGCTGGCCTGTGGAAGCCACGCAAGCAGCGTGCGCCGGCGATTCACCAGCCGCGCAATCGAAGGGACTGCCTGGGCGAGCTGATCCAGATCGATGGCAGCGACCACCGCTGGTTCGAGGAGCGCGCGGCGGCCTGCACGCTGTTGGTGTTCATCGACGATGCGACGGGCCGGCTGATGCAGTTGCACTTCGTGCCCACCGAGTCGGCGTTTGCGTACTTCGAGGCGACGCGCTCGTACATCGAGCAGCACGGCAAGCCGGTGGCGTTCTACAGCGACAAGGCCAGCATCTTCCGCTCGATGCAGCAATCCACCGACTTTGGCCGGGGCGTGACGCAGTTTGGGCGGGTGCTGTTCGAGCTGAACATCGACTGACCCTGCCTCGTTTCCACGTACATCAAGTCATGCAGCCAAACGGTTGTTCTCCCAGATCACTGGGGGCAGGAAGCCGTTGGCCGAGTGCAGGCGCTGGCGGTTGTACCAACCCTCGATCCAGTCGACGATGTCCAGCCTGGCCTGCGCCCGCGTGTCGTAGCGTACCCGGTAGATGCGCTCGACCTTCAGCGTCTTGAAGAAGCTTTCCATCGGCGCGTTGTCCCAAGCGTTGGCCTTCCTGCTCATGGACATCGTGATGCCCAACTCGGCGACCAGCGCCCGGTAGCGCCCGCTCGCATATTGCGCTCCGCGGTCGCTATGTACCAGCAGGCCCTTGGGCGGCTTGCGCTGCCACCAGGCCGACTTCAAGGCAGTACACACCAGCGTGGCGTCGATGGTCTCGGACATCGACCAGCCCACGATCCGCCGGCCAGCCAGGTCCATCACCGCCGCCAGATACAGCCAGCCCTCGCCGGTGGCCACATACGTTATGTCTGCCACCCACGCCTGATCAGGCTGCCAGCCATCGAAGCGCCGATCCAGCAGATTCGCCGCCACCGGCAGGCGATGTGCTGAGTCGGTGGTCACCACGAACGCCCTTCTGTACACCGGGCGCAGGCCCTGGCGCCGCAGGCTCTTTCGCACCCGCTCGGCGCTGACGACTTCGCCCTGCTGGCGCAGCTTGTGAACGATCCGAGGGCGGCCATAGCTTCGGCGGCTTGCATCGTGGATGGCCGCCACCTTTGCGTCCAAAGCCTGGTTCGCGAGTGTGCCGGCACTGGGCGGGCGCACGCGCCATTGGCAGTAGCCGCTGCGGGACACCTGCAGCACGCGGCACAGCCGGCTGACGGTGTACTGGTCGCGATGCGCGTCGATCCATGCGTACTTCATCGCGACCCCTTGGCGAAGTACGCCGTCGCTTTTCGAAGGACTTCCACGTCCAGCTTCGCGTCGGCCAACTCTCTGCGCAGGCGGCTGTTCTCTGCCTCCAGTTCGCTCACCGGGCGCCGAGTGGGCCCCTCACTGGGCGGCACAGCCGCGCCGCCAGAGCCGGCCGCTGCAATGCCCTTTCTGGACCAATTGCCCAACGTCGCCACCGGCACCCCAAGACGTCGTGCGGCCTCGTGCCCGCCGACCGACGCCGCAAGCCTGATAGCCTCGGCCTTGAATTCCTGTGTGTACTGCCTTTTGGGCAGCCTGTCTTCTTTCATCTCGATTCTCCGTACCTTCGAAGTTTCCAACTTCTTGCTGTACGTGAAATCGAGGCAAGGTCATGGTCGTGAGCTGGTCCATCAGCACGAGGCCGGATGCTGAGCTTGTGAACACCATGCTGGACGCGGCCATCGCTTCGGTGCAGGGCGGGCAAGCCCGTCCAGTGGTTCACTCGGATCGCGGGGCCCATTACCGCTGGCCAGGATGGCTCACGCGCATTGCCGATGCGAAGCTGGTGCGCTCGATGTCACGCAAAGGCTATTCGCCGGACAATGCAGCATGTGAGGGCTTTTTCGGCCGCCTGAAGACCGAATGGTTCTACGCCCGGGATTGGCGCGCCACGACCATTGAGCAGTTCACGCAGGCGCTGGACGCATACATTCGTTGGTACAACGAGCAACGCATCAAGATGTCGCTGGGTGCCCGAAGCCCGGTGGAGTACCGCAGGGCCCTCGGGATCGCTGCATAACCTGTCCAAGATTTCCGCCGCATCCCCCCCGGGTCAGGATTGCATGGAAATCAACACGGGCACTTTCGCCTTGAAAGGTCTTGTGGGACAACAGGATAGTCACAAATTGACTACTTCTGTGTTTCCCAGGATTTTTCGCTTGGGTGCCACATAGGTGCGTTCCATTGGCAAGCGTGGGGGCGGCCAAGCGCGCTGAGTCGCAGAATCGTCGTAGCCTTCAACCTTTTGAATCTGCCCTCAACGTGCCGATATCGAAGCCCGTGCGCTGCGCTTTCGTCGGCGTGCTACGGGATGGAGTAGGTCAGCCGAAGCTTTTGTAGCATTCACTTCGGCGCAGCAGCCCCTCGTAAACCTCCTTGGCCGAACCCGCTCCGGCCGCTTCTGCGCCAGCGATCATGATGGGTTTACTGGCTTGGCGGTTGTCGAGTGCGGCAAGCTCGACGCTCGTCTAGAAAGCACCGCGCCCAGAGTAATCTCAACTTGGGTGGAGCATCTGAGTCAAGCGACTCGCTGGCGAAGGTACACGGCTAACTGCTTTCGTGTGCGAACAACACCGGTTCTACTTGTTTGAGCAGGCGCTCAACGAAGTCGTTGTTGATCGGCGCATGTCCGAAGAGCACGCGATACCACAATGGTCCGAACAGAAGATCCAAGACGAGTTCGTGATCGAGGCCTGCCGGAATTTGCCGCTTGTTCGCGGCATGCGCGAGAAGCGCCAGACCCGCTGCACGCCTGGGCCCCACCACCTTGGAGTGCAGCAACTCTGCGGTGACTGGATCGTGCTGCCCCTCGACCATGAGCGAGCACAGGATGCTTCTCCACAGCGGATCCTTCAGCCGCTCGACGGTGGACAGCAGGTAGCGCTTGATCTCGCTGCGGAAGGACTGCGCGTCTTTGCGAACGACATCGGAAAAGCCTTCCATGTAGAGCTCCATGAGCAGTGCCCCCTTGGTGGGCCAGCGGCGGTAAATGGAAGCCTTGGACACGCCTGCGGCGCTCGCTACCTGTTCGAAGGAAAAGCGGGACTCCCCTTCCTGACGAAGTAGGTCGCGCGCCGCGTCAAGGATCGCACCGTGGGTCTGCTGGTTGCGTGGTCGCCCGCGTGCAGGCTCGGTGCCGAGCGTAGGGGTAAGTACTGTGGTCATGCAATTGTCTCAAGTAGTTGCAGTGCCGTGAAATTAGCACTATATTATCGAAACGATACGTCTCGTATATGTATGGTCATGAGGACGCCATGGGTTTCGGCGCGTATGCGTCGCTACCCAGGGGGCTGGCAGGTCGCAATCACGCAGTTGCGACAGCCTGCCGATTGCTCATCCAGACGCAGCGTGGTCGAAGCAGGGGCAGGTGTTGGTCATATCGATCTCTTAATACAGGAACTCCCATGAAGCACCCAGTTGACAGCAAGGGGCGGCGCAACGCGATCAAGGCGCTCGGCGTCCTTGGCGCGTCTTCGACGCTAGTATCTCTAACCGTCCGCGATGCCTTCGGTCAAGCGGCCATCCCGATCGCACTGACGACCGGACTGAAGCTGGCCAACTATGGCCCCATCTACGTCGCCGCGCGCAGCGGCCTCTTTGAGAAGCAGGGGCTGAGCGTCACCATCAACGTTGGAGGAACCGTCGTCGAGCCCGTCTCGATCGCCCTGTCCGGACGGGCGCAATTCGCCGCGACCGGCACCGGCATGGCAGTGAATTCCACCGTCGAGGGGGGAAACATGAAGGTCGTCGCAAAAATGTGCGGCACCCTTGGCATGTGGGCCGTTGCCCGCCCGGGAACAGCGTTCACTTCGCTCGCCGACTTCAAAGGCAAGAAAGTTGCCAGCCTGCGCTACCCGTCCAATACCGTCACATCGCCGACTTTCGCGATGAAGAAGTTCGCGGGCTTCGACCCCAAGGCCGCAGGCGTGGAGTTTCTCGAAGGCCCGCCCGGCTCCATCATCGGAGCCGTTCGCGACAAGAGAGCCGATGTGGGAGTCGTTTTCGAATGGGACGCAAGCATCGCGGTTCAGCAGGGTCTGCAGATTGTGTACGGCTTCGCCGAGCAACTCGGTCCGATGCTGCTGACCTCGGTCATGGTCAAGAACGACTACATCACATCCCATCCGGAAGTGATCCAGCGCTTTTGCAACGCCATCGCAGCGGCCATGAAACTCACGCGCGAAAACACCGCAGCCTACGTGAGCGCCATGAAGGCCGAGTTTTCCAACCTGGATCCCCAGGTGGTCGACGCCGGTTGTGCGCGGTTGCTCGCAACGCAGGGCTTCGTGCCGCTCAACCCGATCGTCACCAAGGCGGAATGGGACGCCAGCATGGAGCACGACCTGCTCGCGGGAACCATCCGCCGCCAGCTTCCGTTCGAAGAAATGGTGAACAACAGCTTCGCGCAGAAGGCCACCGAGGCCTTCGGCATTCGAGGTTGAGCACATGGCCGGCACCGCATCTCCCGTCGCCACCTTAGGCACGCACGCTCAGGCAAGTCCTGTGCGCAAACGTGATGGCATGCGCATCACCCTGTACCAGACCCTCCTCGTCTTCGGCATTCTCATTCTTTGGGAAGTCCTGGTCAGGACAGGCGTCGCGCCCAAGTATCTCTATGGCCAACCCTCGGAGATCCTCTCGAAAGCCATTGCGCTCGCACGCGACGGAGAACTCTTCAGCCATGTGGGCGCCACCGCATTCGAGGCCGTGACGGGCTTCATCATCGGTACGACGCTGGGCAGCGGAGTCGGCCTCGCGCTTTGGCTCTCGGAGACGGTCGCGCGCATCCTGCGCCCCATCATCGTGGCCATCAATGGCGTGCCGAAGATCGCGCTCGCGCCGCTGGTCATCGTGTGGTTCGGTGTCGACATCGGCGCCAAGGTGGCCATCGCAGCAAGCCTCACGTTCATCGTGGCGCTCATCTCGGTGTACCAGGGAACGCAGGAGGTCGATCCGGACCTCGTGAAGCTGATGCGGTCTCTGGGTGCGCGGCCGCTAACCATCTGGCGAAAGGTCATTGTCCCGGGCTCCACGCCGTGGATCCTGGCGACCATGCGGCTGAACATCGGCTTTGCCATGATCGGCGCAGTCGTCGGGGAGTACATCTCCGCCAAAAAGGGCCTCGGCTACTTCATCTACAACGCCGGCGCGCTCTATGACATCAATGCAGTGTTCGTCGGCATCTTCTGCCTAATGGTCCTGGCGCTGATCCTGGACTTCCTGCTGCTCAAGGTCGAAGCGAGGTTCAAATGGTAAACAAGTCAAACGCCGTTGCGCTCGAGGCCAGGAACGTCTCCAAGTCGTTCAACACTGGGACCGAACGCGAGGTCGTCGTCTTCCAGCGCGTCAGCTTCGAACTGCGCGAAGGAGAGATCCTGGCGATCGTCGGTCCCTCCGGATGCGGAAAGTCCACGCTCTTCAACATCATCGCGGGGCTTCTCGAACCGACGTCGGGGGCCGTGTACGTCGATGGCGAGGTGGTCGATGGTGCCAAGGGCCATGTCGGATACATGCTGCAGAAAGACATGCTCCTCCCCTGGCGCACCGTTCTCGAAAACGTCACGCTGGGCCTTGAAGTGAAGGGCACGGAGCCGGCCGTTGCAAGAGAACTGGCTGCAAGCCTCATCAAGAGCTATGGACTGGCAGGCTTCGAATCCGCCAAGCCGAATGCGCTGTCTGGGGGCATGCGCCAGCGCGTGGCGTTCATGAGGACACTGGCGCTCGACCCCAAGGCCATACTCCTGGACGAGCCGTTCTCCGCCCTGGACTTCCAGACGAGGCTGATCCTGCAAGGCGATGTGAAGCGCATCATTCGCGACCGCCGAAAGTCCGCCATTCTGGTGACGCACGACATTGGCGAAGCCATTGCCATGGCGGACAGGGTTCTGGTCCTTTCGCACCGGCCCAGCACCGTCAAGTCTGTCTACGAGATCGATCTCGGAACCCACGAGGACGATCCCATCGCCCTGCGCCGCTCCGGGCAGTTCAACGATCACTTCGACAGGATCTGGAGCGATCTGGACATCCAGGTCTCCTCCGCGGCATAGACAGATGCCCTTCGCGGCTGCGGCCGCGGCCCATGCCGCCTTCGCGCGGTCATAACCCAATGGAAGCAAGCATGAGAACTGCCCACCTGCAGGCGGCGGCACCGCGCGCCGCGCCGAACGATATCCGCACCGATTCCGCCAACTCGTACACGGCACTGCAAGCCTGCGCAGAGCAATGGCCCGATCAGGATGGCATCGTCTTTCCGCTTTCCGACGTCCGCCTCTCCTTCAGCGAATGGCTTGGCCAAGCGCGGCGGCTGGCCAACGCCTTGCGCCAGTTGGGCATTGGCGAAGGCGATACGGTGGGGCTGTGGGCCGAGAACCGGCTCGAATGGGCTGTGACGCAGACAGCCCTGGCCGGGCTCGGCGCTGTCCTGGTGCCGATCAACACCCACTTCCGCGAGAACGACCTGCGGCATGTGCTCAACCACAGCCGGGCGAAGGCCATCCTTCTTTCGCAGCGGTTCCGGTCCAGCGAGTATCTCCAAATGGTCCAGAGCCAGCGGCATGAGGCGCCCTGCCTGCAGCACGTGATCTGCTTCGATCCGGTCGACGTCCACGGTGTCCTGCGCTATGAGTCGCTCCTGGCCCAGGCGTCCGAGGAATTCTCTGCGACCGAGGTGGGCGCGCGGGCGGTTGGCAGCGTCCAGTATACGTCCGGGACCACTGGCCAGCCCAAGGGTGCCGCCCTTTCATTCGAAGGCATGATGGCAAACGCTGCAGCCACTGCCGCGCGGTTGGAAATCACCCATCTGGATCGCTGGACATCCATCATCCCGCTGTTCCATTGCGCCGGATGCATCATGAACCTGATGGGTTGTCTCGCCACGGGCGCCACCTATGTCGGCGTGCCGGCCTTTGATGCCGAACACATGTTCCGTATCGTCGAAAGCGAGCGCTGCACCTTGCTCACGGGGGTTCCTACCTCCTACCTGAGCATGCTTCAGCATCCCGCCCGGCAGTCGTACGACCTGAGTTCGCTGCGGGCAGGCACCTGCGGCGGCTCGGACTGCGATCCAGCGGTGCTCGCCAGGTGCGCGGCCGAGTTCCCCGTGCCCGGACTGGTCCAGGTCTACGGCCAGACCGAAGCCAGCACTTTGATTGCACTGGACAGGCCCGACAGCCCCTTGCGCTGGGAGACGAGCGGTCTGCCGCTCGATGGCATGGAAGTGCGGGTCACGCACCCCGACACGCGTGAAGTTCTGGCACCCCTCGCCATGGGCCAGATTGAAGTCAGGGGGCGCATGGTCATGCTCGAGTATCTGCACCAGCCCGAGGCCACTGCGGAAACCATCGATGCCCATGGCTGGATGCAGACGGGAGATCTCGGCTATCTGCGCGCCGACGGACGCATGGTCGTCGCGGGTGGTCGGCTGCGCGACATGATCATCCGCGGCGGAGAGAACATCTATCCGGTCGAAGTGGAGAACCTTCTGCGCGAGCATCCGGACGTGGCCGAGGTCGCCGTGTTTGGTCTGCCGGATGCCTACTACGGCGAAATCGTCGCAGCAGCCGTCAGCCTGACGGGCAGCACGTCTGCCGCAGACCTCAAGCAATTCCTTGCAGGGAAAGTGGCGGCCTTCAAGCACCCCATCCGGTACTTTGAGGTCAAGCACTGGCCAATGACGTCGAGCGGCAAGATCAAGAAGCGTGATCTGCAAGCGTTCGCGGCCGCCAACACACTTAATCTTCTGCCATGAGAGCGGCGTTGATTGGGCGCACAGGCGTCTTCTCCGTCTTGCCTGGCGAAGACGCGACGGCCGCAGCGATCGGCAACACGGGGGTGGTGGTGGTCTCGTCCCCCTATCTTGTGGGATTGCTGGAAGAGGCCAGCCATCGTGCCGTGAGGGATCTATACGAAGACGATGAAGCGACCGTGGGCACGCGCATCGACGTGCGCCATCTCGCACCCGCCGTTCCAGGCCGGGAGGTCGCCGCCGTCGCCCGGCTCGAAGGGCAGGATGGACGGCTTCTGCGGTTCGCCGTGAGCGCGACGCAGGATGGGCGCGAACTCATGCGCGGTACGCACGAAAGAGCGGTCGTCAATCTGAAGCGTTTTCTGAGCGGCAGAACGCTTTCGGCGCCCACGGCGCCCGAGGCGTCAGGCGGGACGCCGATCGAGTTCCTCTTCGACTACCACAGTCCTTGGTGCTACTTCGCTGCGCTGAGGATCGGCGCCATCGCCCGACGGCTTGGACGCAGGCTGGTCTGGAGACCGATGCACCTGGCGCGGCTCATCGAGCGGATCGACGGACGTCGACCACTCGATGCGAATGCCGCATTCGTGCGCTGGTTCAAGACAGACATGCTGGATGCCGCCGGGCGGCTCGGGATCGCGTTCCGCTACCACCCGGATTTTCCGCTGCGGCCTTCTCGTGCTTTGCGCGCGACCGCTTATGCCGACGAGCAAGGCAAAGCCGAGCCCTTCGTCATCGCGGTGATGCGCGCCTACTGGAGCGAATCCAAGGACATCAGCGACCTAGACGAACTCGCGTCGCTCGGCGCATCCGTGGGGCTGGATCCTCATAAGGTGCGTGCGTCCGCTGAAGCTCCAGCCTTCAAGCAGACAGTTGAGTCAAACACCCTGGAAGCGCAAGAGCGAGGCGTATTCGGTGCTCCAAGCTTCTTCTGCGACGGCAAGCTCTTCTGGGGAAATGACCATCTCGATCAACTCGAGGAATTTGCAAACAGCGGTGTCGGGCATGAACGGACTTGATGCCCCCTCCTCAGACGCCGTCCCATCACTCTCCCAGAGTGAACCCGGTTTTTACATCGAACAGAAAGAGGTTTTCGCATGACCACCCTGACCGATCCCCGCTTCGATCCCACCCGCGTGATCCGCGCGCCGCGCGGCAGCGAACTGAGCTGCAAGAGCTGGCTCACGGAAGCGCCCTTCCGCATGATCCATAACAACCTGGACCCCGACGTCGCCGAGAACCCGCAGGCGCTGGTGGTCTACGGCGGCATCGGCCGCGCCGCCCGCGACTGGGCATGCTTCGACCAAATCCTGGCCTCGCTCAAGGACCTGGAAGAGGACGAGACGCTGCTGGTGCAGTCGGGCAAACCCGTCGGCGTGTTCAAGACCCATGCCGACGCCCCGCGCGTGCTGATCGCCAACTCCAACCTGGTGCCCAAGTGGGGCCACTGGGAGCACTTCAACGAGCTGGACCGCAAGGGCCTGTTCATGTACGGCCAGATGACCGCCGGTAGCTGGATTTACATCGGCAGCCAGGGCATCGTGCAGGGCACCTTCGAGACGTTCGTCGAGGCCGGCCGCCAGCATTACGGCAACGACCTGACCGGCAAGTGGATCCTGACGGCCGGCCTGGGCGGCATGGGCGGCGCGCAGCCCCTGGCCGCCACGCTGGCGGGCGCCTGCTCGCTGAACATCGAATGCCAGCAGTCCAGCATCGACTTCCGCCTGCGCACCCGCTACGTGGACAAGCAGGCCAGGGACATCGACGACGCGCTGGCGCTGATCGCGCACCACACCGGCAAGGGCGAGGCCGTCTCCATCGCGCTGCTGGGCAATGCCGCCGAGGTGCTGCCCGAGCTGGTCCGGCGCGCGAAGGCCGGCGGCCCTCGGCCCGACATCGTGACCGATCAGACCTCCGCCCATGACCTGATCAACGGCTACCTGCCCGTGGGCTGGACCGTGGCGCAGTGGCGCGCCGCTGCCGCCGACCCGGCCCGGCATGCCGAACTGACGAAGGCCGCGGCCCAGGGTTGCGCGGTGCACGTGCAGGCCATGCTGGACTTCCAGGCTATGGGCATCCCGACGGTGGACTACGGCAACAACATCCGCCAGGTCGCCTTCGACGAAGGCGTGAAGAACGCCTTCGATTTCCCCGGCTTCGTGCCCGCCTACATCCGCCCGCTGTTCTGCGAGGGCAAAGGTCCGTTCCGCTGGGTGGCGCTCTCGGGCGACCCGGAGGACATCTACAAGACCGACGCCAAGATCAAGGAACTGTTCCCCGACAACAAGCATACGCACCGCTGGCTGGACATGGCGCGCGAGCGCATCGCCTTCCAGGGACTGCCTGCACGCATCTGCTGGCTGGGCCTGGGCGAGCGCCACATTGCCGGCCTGGCCTTCAACGAGATGGTGAAGAGCGGCGAACTCAAGGGCCCGATCGTGATCGGCCGCGACCACCTGGACACCGGCTCGGTGGCCAGCCCGAACCGCGAGACCGAAAGCATGAAGGACGGCACCGACGCCGTGAGCGACTGGCCGCTGCTCAACGCCATGCTGAACGTGGCCGGCGGCGCCACCTGGGTCAGCCTGCACCACGGCGGCGGCGTGGGCATGGGCTATTCGCAGCATTCGGGCATGGTCATCGTGTGCGACGGCACCGAGGCCGCCGAGAAGCGCCTAGCCCGCGTGCTGGTCAACGACTGCGGCTCGGGCGTGATGCGCCACGCCGACGCCGGCTACGAACTCGCCATCGAGAAGGCGAAGAAGTTCGGCCTCAAGCTGCCGATGGTGAAATGATGGCCGGCGCGCTCGCCGCATCCATGCTGCAGCGCTTTGATGTCGCGCAGCTGCCGGCCGCGCCGTGGAAGAACGGCGGCGGCAGCACGTGCGAGGTCGCGTGCTGGCCCGTGGGCGCCGGCTTCGAGGCCTTCGACTGGCGCGTCTCCATCGCCTCCATCGTATCCAGCGGGCCGTTCTCGGTGTTCGCGGGCGTGGACCGCCTCATCACGCTGCTGGAAGGCGACGGCGTGCAGTTGCAGGGGCCGGGCATCGCCCGCCGGCTCGATGTGCCGCTGCAGCCCTTCGCCTTCAGCGGCGACGTGCCCATCGACTGCACGCTGCTTGGCGGACCATCGACCGATTTCAACGTGATGAGCCGGCGCGGCCGCGTGCGCGCCGAGCTGCATGTGCTGTGTGCGGACACCGAGCTGCCCGCCGCGCCCCACGGCCTGCTGCTGGCGCTGCGCGGCCGCTGGCAGGCGGGTGACGAGGCGCTGGCCGCGCAGCAGGGCCTGTGGTGGGCGGGCGCGGACCGCGCATGGCCGCTGCAAAGCAGCGAGGCCGACGCGGTGCTGCTCGCTGCCGCCTGGCACCCGGCCAAGGCCTGACTGATTCCTGGAGCCCCGATGCAAACCTTCGACGCCCTGCCTTCCGCCGACGGCCTATGGACGCATCTGCGCCAGCCCGATGGCGCGTCGACGGCCATCGCAGTGGCCGCCGGCCGGATCGCCTGGATCGGCGCCCCTGAAGCCGTGCCCGCCGAACATGCCGGTGCGCCGCGCCATGACGGCGGCGGCGCCCTCGTCACGCCCGGCTTGATCGATTGCCACACCCACCTGGTCTACGGCGGCCAGCGCGCCAACGAGTTCGCGATGCGCTTGGCCGGCGCCAGCTACGAGGAGGTGGCGCGCGCCAGTGGCGGCATCGTCTCCACCGTACGCGCCACGCGCGAGGCGAGCGAAGACGAACTCTTTGCCAGCGCCTCTGCGCGCCTGCGCAACCTGCTGGCCGAGGGCGTGTGCGCCATCGAGATCAAGTCCGGCTACGGCCTGGCGCTGGAACACGAGCGCAAGCAGTTGCGCGTGGCGCGCCGCCTGGCCGAGGCGCACGGAGTGACGGTGCGCACCACCTTCCTCGGCGCGCACGCGCTGCCGCCGGAATACGCCGGACGCCCCCACGGAAGCCGCGAGTACATCGACCTCGTCTGCCGCGAGATGCTGCCCGCGCTGCACGCCGAGGGACTGGTCGACGCGGCGGACGTGTTCTGCGAGCGCATCGCCTTCTCGCTGGACGAGACCGAGCGCGTCTTCCAGGCCGCCCGGGCGCTGGGCCTGCCGGTGAAGCTGCACGCCGAGCAGCTCAGCGACATGGGCGGCGCGGCGCTGGCGGCGCGCTACGGCGCCCTGTCGTGCGACCACATCGAGCACCTGTCGCAAGCGGGCATCGACGCCATGAAAGCCGCCGGCACCGTCGCCGTGCTGCTGCCCGGCGCCTACTACACGCTTCGCGACACGCACCTGCCGCCCATCGAGGCGCTGCGTGCGGCCGGCGTGCCGATGGCCGTCTCGACCGACCACAACCCCGGCACCTCGCCGGCGCTGAGCCTGCTGCTGATGGTCAACATGGCCTGCACGGTGTTTCGCCTGACCGTACCCGAGGCGCTGGCTGGCGTAACCGAGCATGCGGCGCGCGCGCTGGGTCTCTCGGACAGGCACGGTACGCTCGAAGCTGGCCGCAACGCCGACTTCGTGCTGTGGAATGTGAAGGAGCCGGCCGAGCTGGCTTACTGGTTCGGCCAGCGGCCGGTGCAGCGCGTGGTGCGGCAAGGCCGCATCGTGGGGGACGCCGCATGACGGAAAAGATCCTCTTTGCCGCCGATGCGTTGCTCCCCACCGGCTGGGCGCGCGACGTGCTGCTGGCCTGGGACGAGCGCGGTGCGCTGTTGCAGGTATGGCCCGGCGCCGCGCGGCCTGCCGGCGTGCCCGCGGCGGCCGGCCCGCTGGTCCCCGGCATGCCCAACTTGCACTCGCACGCCTTCCAGCGCGGCATCGGCGGGCTGACCGAGTTCCGCGGCAGCGGCGAGGACAGCTTCTGGAGTTGGCGCAGCCTGATGTACCGCTTCGCGCTGAAGCTCACGCCGGGGCAGCTGGAGGCCATCGCCTTCGGCCTGTACGTCGAGATGCTGGAGGCCGGCTTCACAGCGGTGTGCGAGTTCCACTACGTGCATCACGACGCCGATGGCCGCCCCTACGCCGACGACGCCGAACTGGCCCTGGCCGTAATGCGCGCCGCGCAGCGCGCCGGCATCGGGTTGACGCTGCTGCCGGTGCTGTACCAGACCAGCGGCTTCGGCGCGAAGCCGCCGGGCGAGGGGCAGCGGCGCTTCATCCGCAGCACGGAATCGATGCTGCGGCTGCTTGAACGGCTGAAGCCGCTGTGCGAGGCGCAGGGTGCACACGCCCCCGCAGGCGGCCCAGCGGTGCGTTTGGGCGTGGCGCCCCATTCGCTGCGCGCAGTGCCGCCCGAGGCGCTGCGCGAGCTGTTGGCCGGGCTGGATGCCATCGACTCCACCGCACCGGTGCACATCCACATCGCCGAACAGGTGCAGGAGGTGGAGGACTGCCTCGCCTGGAGCGGCCAGCGCCCCGTCGCCTGGCTGCTGGACCACGCGCCGGTCGATGCGCGCTGGTGCTTGGTGCACGCCACCCACATGGACGCCGGCGAGTACCGCCGCGCGGCCGCCAGCGGCGCCGTGGCTGGCCTGTGCCCGACCACCGAGGCGAACCTGGGCGACGGCATCTTCGCCCTGCCCCGCTGGACCGCGGATGGCGGCGCCTGGGGCGTGGGCTCCGACAGCCATGCCTGCGTCAACGCGGCCGAGGAGCTGATGCTGCTCGAATACAGCCAGCGCCTGGCCACGCGCCGGCGCAACGTGGCGGCCGACGCGCAGCAGCCCGAGGTCGCCACCGCGATGACGCTGGCCGCCGTTCGCGGCGGCGCGCAGGCCGCGGGGCGCCACATCGCCGGCCTGGCGCCGGGCCAGCAGGCCGACTTCGTCGTGCTCGATGCCGCGCACCCGGCGCTGGCCGGCCTGGCGGCGCCGCAGCAGCTAGCCGGCCACGTGTTCGCCAGCCATCGCACCAGCGCCGTGCACGATGTGTTTGTCAACGGCCGCGCCCGCGTGGCGGCGGCGCGCCATCCCGACCATGATGCGGCGCAGGCCGGCTTCGTTACCGCGCGCCGCCAGCTGCTTCAGGAATCCCCGACATGAGCTTCACCTCAACCGAGCCTGCCTTCCGCTTCCGCCAAGGCACGCGCCCACTGCTGATCTCGATGCCGCACGTCGGCACCCATGTGCCGCCGGCGCTGGCCGCGCGCTTCACCGATGAGGCGCGCCGCGTGCCCGACACCGACTGGCACCTCGAATGTCTCTACGACTTCGCCGAGGACATGGGCGCCTCGGTGCTGGCGGCCACGCACTCGCGCTACGTTATCGACCTGAACCGCCCGCCCGAGGTTCTGTCGCAGTAACGACGAGGAGTTCAGTGACGCTGGGGCGCCGTCCGTATTCAAAAGGCCAGCGAGTAGAACTTCGATGCTGCGGGCGAGACTTGGCCTTGAGGGAGATCGAGCTGGCCCTTCTTGATCATGTGCATGAGTTCAATTCCGGCGAGCAGGATCCGTGCGCAGCGAAAGGATTTGAATCCAAGCATCGGTCGCACGATGCGCTTGATCGCCCGGTGGTCCTGCTCGACGACGTTATTGAGGTATTTTCTCTGGCGCAGTTCGATGTCCGCGCCGGAGTCGGAATTGATGCTCAAGATGGCCGCCCTGTTGGCGCCGCTCTTGTCGATGGTGATCTTCTCGGGCACACCGTGCAAGCCGATGGACTGTTCGAGAAATCTTCGGGCAGCTGCGTGGTCTCTCTTGGCGCGAAGCAGAAAGTCGATCGTATCGCCGTCGCGATCGACGGCCCGGTACAGATACTTCCACTGCCCAGCGACCCTGATGTAGGTCTCATCCATTCGCCAGCTCTTGCCAATGGGGCGTTTGCGCCGACGGAACGCGGCCGCCAGCACCGGCAAGATCTTGATTGCCCAGCGGTGCACGGTGGCGTGATCAACGACAACGCCGCGCTCGGCCATCATCTCCTCAATGTGCCGCAGGCTCAGCGGATAGGCCGCGTACCAGCGAACACACGTGAGCATCACCTCCAGCGGGTAATGCATTCGCTCGATCACCTTGCGCAGAGCCTTGATCATGTCTTCGTCCGGTCGTTAACCGAATACAGGTTACCAGCCGGGCCTTATCGCGACAGAACCGTCCATTCTGCATGCCAACCTGCTTCCGAGGGTGACGGGCCAGATCTTCAGCAAGCGAGGCCGCTCGCGGCTGGAAGCACTTCCGCTTCCAGCCGACCAGATGCGGATGGCGCTGCGGCACCATGATGAACTCGCACGCCTGGCCGCCGAGCTTGCCGTCATCGACCGAGACATGGCGCGGCGTGCGCTGGCCGATCCCGACGTCAAGCGTCTCATGACCATCGGTGGTGTCGACGCAATCGTCGCCGCCAGCGTGCTGGCTGCCATTGGCGACATCAGAAGGTTCTCCAGTCCCGAGAAGCTGGTCAGCTACCTCGGACTGAACCCCTCGGTGCACCAGTCGGGGGACCACCCGGCTTACCACGGCCACATCACTCATCAAGGTCGCGGACATGCCCGCGGCATGCTGGTGGAGGCAGCGTGGTCGATCGCATCGAGTGCAGGGCCGCTGAGTGCCTTCTTCCATCGCATCAGCATCAAGCGTTGCAAGTCGGTCGCCGCGGTCGCAACGGCGCGCAAGCTGGCCGTGCTCGTCTGGCACATGCTGACGAAGCAGAAAGACTATGTGTGGATGCGACCTGCCCTGCTGCAGTTCAAGATGAGGCGCCTCGAGTTGACGGCTGGCTACGCGTCGCGACGCGGCGGAAACAAGCCGGGACCGGCGCGCGACTACAGCGTGAAGGCGATTCGAGACCTGGAGCGCGCGAAACTCGCCGGCGCTGAACGGGACTACCGGAGCTTCGTTGCCAACTGGCGGGAACACCCACCCACCGAAAGAAAAAAGACTGCTTCGCAAGGAGGGACGAGCTGAGTCTCTTGTCAAATGCATCCGTGTCTACATCGAGGATGCGCGAGCAGTAACGATTCTTCGGGTGCTCCACACAGCGCAGCGCTGGCCGTCGTCCAGCGACAGAGCACACGCCCTACCGGCTCGGCCTCACCCCCCGCGGCTCGCGAATCGGGCAAGCCACCTGAACACGGGCGCATTGCGAAGCAGTCGTCTGGCTAATGTGTCGCGATTGGGCTTTCGCTTACACCGCGGTCGGCGAGTAGGAGTGCGCTCGCCGCCGGAGAGTGACCTGGGCCCTTGGCTGAATCGGTAGCGACGAGCGTTGGAGCGCTCGCTGCCGCGCGCCAGATGATTTACAGCATCACGTCGCCGCCGTTCGGCGAAAGGGTCTGTCCCGCGTAGAAGGCGCCCGCCGCGGAGGCGAGAAGCAGGGCGGTGGGCGCAATCTCATCGGCCAATCCGAATCGACCGATCGGCAACTGGCCCTTTTTCATCTCCAGCCATTGCGGGCTGTGGTTGCGCAGAAGCTCGGTATCCACCGGACCGGGTGCAATGGCGTTGACCATCACGCCGACGGGCGCACCTTCGTAAGCCAGCGCTCTCGTGAAGCCCACGACGCCCGCCTTGGCAGCGCAGTAGTGCGCGAGGCCTGGCGCGCCCTTGTAGGCCAGCTGCGAGGCGATGTTGATCACGCGTCCGTAGCGACGCGCCATCATGCCTGCGAAGTACGCGCGCGTGACCTGCATCGTGCCGCGCAGATTGATGCCGACGATGCGATCCCAGTCAGCGTCGCTCGTCTGCTCGAACGGGCGATCGCCGCCGCCCACGCCTGCGGAGTTGACCACGATGTCGACGTCGCCGATCACCGCTTGCGTCCAGCCGCTCATTCGTTCGACGGCCAGAGGATCGGATACGTCGCATTCGGTGGCATGCAGGACATGGCCGCGTTCGGTCAGCCGCTCTTGCAGCGCGACGGCACCTCGCTCATCGCCGAGGTGGCAGATCGCCACCCTCGCGCCGTGCGCCGCGAAGAGCTCGGCGATGGCCGCACCAATGCCGCGGCTGCCGCCTGTGATGACGGCGCTCCGGCCGGAGAGGTCAAAGGTCTTGTTCACTTGGAGTCTGGATGGTAGGGGTGAAACTGGTGCCAATGTTTGGCGATATCGATGCGTCGAGTGATCCAGACATCCGGAAACTGCGACACGTGGTCGAGAAAGCGCTCAAAGGCCGCTGCTCGCGCAGGATGCCCGACTAGGCGCATGTGCAGGCCGACTGACATCATCTTCGGCTGCGTCTTGCCTTCCCGATAGAGAATGTCGAATGCATCGCGCAGGAAGCTGAACCACTGGTCGCCGGTGCTCACGCCGGCAGCGAACTGGCCATCGTTGTTCGTGAGCGAATAGGGGATCACCAGATGCGGAGAGCCCTGCACGACTTGCCAGAAGGGCAGTTCGTCGCCGTAATAATCAGAGTCGTAGAGAAAGCCGCCTTCCTCCTTGAGCAGACGTCGCGTGTTCACGCTCGGCGAATACCGGCAATACCAGCCTTGCGGCCGTTCGCCGACGGTGCGCTCGATCGAGGCGACAGCACGACGGATGTGCTCGCGCTCCTCGACCTCAGACAAAAGGTAGTGCTTGATCCAGCGCCATCCGTGAGAGCACACGTCGAATCCCGACTCTCGGATGGCGTCGCAAGCCTCGGGGTTGCGCTCCAGCGCCAGAGCGCAGCCATAGATCGTTGCCGGCATCTGGCGCTCCTGCAGCAGGCGCAGGATCCGCCAGAATCCGACGCGACTGCCGTATTCGAAGAGGCCCTCGGCCGCAAGATCTCGGCCCTCGACACCACTGCTCAGACCGCTGGCTTCGGTAAACCATGTCTCGGTTGCGGCTTCGCCGTCCTGCAACGATGGCTCGGAGCCCTCTTCGTAGTTGAGGACGAAGTTCAGGGCCAGCCTGGCGTGTCCCGGCCATCGGGGGTTCGGGGGATTGCGGCCGTAGCCGACGAAGTCACGCGCGAGATGGGTCATAGTGGGGCAGTGCGGGGATGTCGGGAATGGTGAGCACGACGGGCACGATGTCGCAGAAGGTCTCGTCGCCTTGCGTGCCGTCGCGCCACATGAAGATCGCATGGGTGGCGGCGTGGTCGAGCACATGCAGCCCCAAGTGCCAGGTGCCCGCCGCGTAGGTGATCGCCTGGTGCTGCGTGGCAATGAACGCCTGGATTCGGTCGCCATCAGGGCGTCCACGATCGTCGGGGGCGACGACGACGAGCCAGCGCGAGGTCACCATCGGAACGAAAGTTTGCGAGGAATGCGCATGACACTCTAACGCGGTCACCGTCAGCTCGGCGCCGGCTATAGGCACATTTCGCACCAGAGAGAACGAGGGCCACGCGTTTGGCCGTGCCGCCGTGAGCGCGGCATCGAAGTAGCTGCGACTGGAGCCCTCAGGAGACGTGTGCACGACGCCGTACGGCGCGAATTGCTCGGCGTCCAAGTCGACGGGCACGATGCGCTTCATGGTCGCTGGCCTTGCGGGTCCGAGAGCCATGCCGAGTAACTTGCGATGCCTTCTTGCAATCCCACCTTGGGGGAATAACCCAGGTCTTGGCGCGCCGCCTCGATGCTGAACCGAGCCTGCCGTTCGTCGACCGGGTCGTCGCCCGTTTGGAGTTCGATGTCCGCGCCGGGATGAGCGGTGCGCACGAGCGCCGCAACTTCGCCGAGCGTCAGTCGCGAGCCGCCCGTGACGTTGTACGCATGCTGCCGCGGCGCCTCGGTGTCCAGCGCGAGGATCAGGCCCGCGACGGCGTCGTCCACGTGAATGAACTGCCTCGGAAAATCGAAGCCGAATGTCATCCGGGTCGGCCGCCGCGCCTGCGCGTCCTCGATCATCGTTCGAATGACGCAGTCGGTGGTGCGACGCGGTCCGTAGACCCACGAGAGCCGGATGTTCACGCCCGACAGTCCATACTGTTGCGCATACGCCCTCACGAGGTACTCGGAGGCCACTTTGCTGGCACCGTACAAACTCCCGGGTCTCAGTAGCGTGTCCTCCGGCAAGTCGTCGCTGTCGGGCGTCACGCCATACGCACTCGTGGACGAGCAGTAGACAAAACGTCGCGCGCCGTGGACCCGTGCAAGTTCGAGCATGTTCGCGGTTCCGACGATGTTCACCTGGACCATCGAGTGGGGGCTGTCGCGCGCGACCATGGGTCCGGAGTAAGCGCCGCAGTGGACAACGCCGTCGATCCCCTCCTGGGCCAGTGCATGCAGGCGATGGACGTCGCCGAGGTCGCATGCCTGCACCGCCAAGCCATCGCTCAACTGCTGCGCAGCCCGATCCATGGCGATCACCGGACGGCCGAGCGCGTGGAGCTTGCGCGCCACCGCTTGCCCGACCAGGCCGGCCGCGCCGGTCACGAGCGTGGGCTTGAGCGTTGGCTTCATCGCGGCGCCCGTCATGCGACGGTCTCCACCGCGCTCGGGCGCATCGCCTCGACCCTCGCGCCCACTTCGATCGGCAGTTCGGCGGCGAGCAGCTTGCGCGTGTAGTCCTCGGTGGGATTGGCAAAGATGCGCTCGGTTTCGCCTTGCTCCACGATCTTGCCGTGGCGCATCACCGCGACATAGTGCGCAAGCGATCTGACCGAATTGAGATCGTGGGTGATGAAGAGCGCCGACAGTCCCATCTGCGCCTGAAGGTCGCGCACCAGGTCGATGATCTGTGCGCGCACTCGGATGTCGAGCGCGGTCGTGGGCTCGTCGAAGATGACGAAGTCCGGGCGCACCGAAAGCGCTCTCGCGATGCCGATTCGCTTCTGCTCGCCGGCCGTCAGCTCGTGTGGGTAGGCGAGGAGGCGCTGACGTGAGATCCCAACAAGGTCCAGAAGCTCGATGACCCGAGCCGTCTGATCGGCACGCGACATCGGGTCGCCGAGCTTGAGCGGCTCGGCCACGAGATCGCGCACCGTCCACCGCGGATTCAACGCCACGTACGGCTCCTGGAACACCATCTGCATTCGGCGGCGGATGGGTCTGAATTCCCGGTCCGACAAGGGCAGAGTGTCCTGGCCATCGAAGCGGATCGCCCCCGAGTCGGAGGCCAGCAGCCGCACCAGGCATTGACCCATGGTGGTCTTGCCGGAACCACTCTCGCCGACCAGCGCCAGCGTTTCGCCCTTGCGGATCGACAGCGAGACGCCATCGACGGCTCGAACCACCGATCTTGAGCCGTCGGTCCGGAAGATCTTCACCAGATCGACCACGTCGAGTAACGGTGCGGAGCGCGTCGCCGCCTTGGCGGCGCTCGATTCGTCCATCGGCGTGGGCCGCACGCTCGCGGCTTCCAACAGCTCGCGGCTGTAGCCTTGGCGCGGCCCTTCGTTAAGGAATGAACGCACCGGCGCGAGCTCGATCAGCTGGCCTCGGCGCATGATGCCGACCCGATCACAATAGTTCGCCACCATGCCGAGGTCGTGGGTGACCAGGACCACGCCCAAGCCGAGCTCACGGGCCTTTTGGACCATCAGGTCGAGCACCTGCAGCTGGATCGTGGCGTCCAGCCCCAAGGTGGCGTCGTCCGCGAGCAGGATCTTCGGTTGCGCGATCAGTGCCATCGCAATCACGACGCGCTGCGCCATACCGCCCGACAGCTCATGCGGATAGGCGTCTGCCCGTGCGTCGGGATTCACGATGCCGACCTGCTCGAAGAGCCGGATGGCCTCCTGCCGCGCTTGGGCCTTGCCGATGCCTCGGTGCGCGCGCAGCACGCGCGCGATCTGGTCACCGACGCGCACGACCGGATCCAGCAGAGCCTTTGCGTTCGTGCCGATCAGTGCGACACCGGCGCCGCGCAACGTGCGCTTCTGTGCCGGCGTCATCGTGGCCACCGACTGGCCGGCCACGACGATCTCGCCGCCGCTGATCCATCCGGCGCCCGGCAGCATGTCGATGATGGCGCGGGCAAGCACGGATTTTCCCGCGCCGGTCTCGCCGACGATGCCGATGATCTCCCCGGCCCGCAGAGAAAAGCTGACGTCCTGCAACGCAGGGGTGGCAGCGCCCGGAAACGAGACCGACAGATTGCGGACCTCCAACAGCGTAGGGCGTGTGTCGCTCATGATGGGGTCCTCGATTGGGGATCGAAGCGCTGCTTGGCCGAATCGCCAAGCAACGCGAAGGTCAGCACCGACAGCACGATGGCGAGACCGGGGAAGAGGGCAACCCACCAGATCCCGAGGATCATTTGCTGGGCGCCATTGCTCACCATCAGGCCCCATTCCGGCACGGGCATGCGAACGCCGGCGCCGACGAAGGAGAGCCCGGCGGTCAGCAGGATCGCCATGCCGATGCTGATGGAGATCTGCACGATCGCCGGCGTCAGCGCATTGGGCAGGATGTGGCGGAACATGATGTCCAAGTCCGTCGCACCGCTGCAGCGCGCGGCAGCGATGAAGGGCCGCTCGCGCAGTGACAGCACCTCTGCGCGGATGAGCCGCGCGAACACCGGGGTGAACAACACCGCCAGCACGATCGCGACGTTCCAAATCTCCTGGCCCATGACCGACACTAGAACCATCCCGAGCACGAAGACCGGGAAGGACTGCACAAAGTCAAAGAGGCGCATCGCGAGGCTGCTCAGCCACCCCTTGTAGTAGCCGATCGCCAGTCCGATGGGCACGCCCAATGCGAACGCGACAGCGACTGCCGTGACGCTGATGAGGAGGTTGATGCGGGTGGCATAGATGACCCGGGAAAAGATGTCCATCCCCGACACATCGGTGCCGAAGAGGTGCTCCCAGGAGGGCGGCTTCAGCGAATTGAGCGCGTCTGCCGTGACCGGAGAGTAGGGCGCGATCCACGGTGCGAAGATGATGGCGACGACCTGCAGTGCCAGCAGTGCGAAGCCGATGGCGAGGCCTCGACCTCCCGTGCCGCGAAAGAGTGCGGTGAACCTGTTCATACCTCGATCCTCGGGTCGGCAAGGCCGTACAAAACATCCACGACCGTGTAGACGATCAGGATGAAGGCGGATGCCACAAGCACAAAGCCCTGCAGCGCGGGGTAGTCGCTGTTCATGACGGCCGAGACCGCGTATTGCCCGAGGCCGCCCCAGGCGAAGATGGTCTCCACCAGCACGGCAGCGCCCAGGAGGAAGCCGAACAAAAACCCGACCATGGTGATGATCGGAGGCAAGCTGTTGCGCAGCGCACTGCGGATGAGTTGCGATTCCGCGAGCCCGCTCGCGCGCGCGTGCCGGATGTACTCGCTGCGGTAGTTCTCCGCGAACACCATCTGCGTCATCTTCATCAGCGCGCCGGCATTCACGATCGCGAGAGTCAGCACCGGCAGCACGAGCCGTCCGAGGGCGGAGCTGAAGGCTGCGAGATCGCCCGCGATGAGAGAGTCGATGGTCAGGAATCCCGTGACAGCCGGGGGCGCCGAGACGATGGCGTCGAGGCGACCAAAGGGTGCGGGTGCGACGCCCAAGAGGTAGAACAGAAAGTAGATGAGCAACAGCCCGACCCAGAAGTCCGGGACGGCACCCGCTGCAAGCCCATAGACCTTGCTCAGCCGGTTAACCAGTCCGCGAGGACGGACCACCGAAACGATCGCCAGGCTGATGCCAATGACGATCGTCACCAGCATGGCGTAGGTGATGAGTTCCAGTGTGGCCGGCACGCGGTCAAAGAGATCCACTGTGACCGGATTGGCCGTGAACATCGACGTCCCGAGGTCGCCATGGATGACGGTCGAGAGATAGCTTGTGAACTGCGTCCACAGGCTGCCGGTGAGGCCGAGCCGCTCGCGAAGGTTCGCGATCTGCTCGGGCGTGGCCATGTTGCCGAGCATCAGCAGGGCTGGATCGCCCGGGAGCAGGCGGATCAGAAGAAAGGTTGCCAGCAGCACGCCGAACATTTGCGGTATCAAGATCGCAAGGCGCGACATCACGATCCGCAGCGGGCGGGGTAACGAACGAAGGCTTGATCGTAGGGTGAGCAAGGTTCACTCCTTGGAGGTGAGGCGGGGATCTCGCAAAGGAGCTCCCCTTCGTAGCGGATGGTGTCTTACTTCTTGTAGAAGTCGTACCAGCTGTTGCTGTTGGGCGTGTACCAGCTGTAGCCCGCGACATTGGCGCGCGTGGCAAGCTGGTAGCCGGGGTTCATGAGAAACACCCAGGGCGATTTCTCCATGACGATCTCTTGTACGCGCTTCATGCCGGCATCACGCTTGGCCATGTCGGTGCTGGACAGCCCCTCGTTGATGAGCTTGTCGACCTCAGCATCCTTGAACTTGGGATAGTTGATCAGCGAGGCGCTGTTGAGCCAGAGGTTTGCCACATAGGCGGCGTCGGGGACGATGGCCATGTCGCGGAAGAAATACATGGGGATCGTGCCCTTCGAGTACCGCTCGACCAGGGTTGAGGCCGGCAGTTTGACCAACTCGACGTCCACGTTCGCGCGAGCGAAGGCGGTCTTCAGGATGACGGCGATCTCCTCCTCGATCTGGTCGCCAGTGCGGTAACCCAGCTGGGTCTTGAAGCCAGCCTCCAGACCGGCCTCCTTCAGGAGCGCCTTGGCCTTCGCGACGTCCTGCGTGTAGCTGAAGTACTGACCGGTGAAGGACGGGTAGATCTCCGAGATCGGGCTCTTGGTGGGTCGGGCCTTGCCGTAGTAGACGGCCTTCAGGATGTCGTCGCGCGGCACCAGATAGTTGAGCGCCTGGCGTACTTTGACGTTGTCGAAGGGCGCTGCCGCGTTGTTCATCTCCACGCGATGGATGTAGTTGCCGTAGACCTGCCACACCTTGAGCTGGGGATTCTTTTCCAGCGTTGCGAGTTCGCGCGGCGACAGCCATTCGGCCACGTCAACCGCACCGCCCTGCAACGCTGCGAGTCGGTTTGCGGACGTCGGCATCTCGCGGAAGATGATCTTCTTCAGTCGTGGCGCGCCGCGGTAGTAATTCGGGTTTGCCTCATACACGACCTCCTGACCCGACTGGAACTTGGTGACCTGGTAGGGAGCGAAGGAGGCCGAATGGTTTGCGAGCCAGCGCGAGGCCCACGGGTCGTCAGCCAGGACATGCTTCTTGGCCTCGGTCGCATCCAGGATGCCGAGGTCGTTGTTCACCCAGATGCGCTCGATCAGCGGCGAGGTCTTCGGCAAGGTCACTTTCACCGTCATATCGTCCACCTTCGTGAACGAGTCCTCGAACTTCTTGACCCCGAGGATCTGCGTCATGTACCAATGGAAGTTGGCGTTTTTGTTCCAGCCGCGGGCGAAGGACCACATCACGTCGTCGGCCTTCATCTCGTTGCCGGCGGCGCTTTTCACGCCCTTGCGCAGCGTAAAGGTGATCGTGGTCTTGTCGGCGGAGACGTCCCACTTTTCAGCAAGTCCGCCCACCAGCTTGTCGAAGTTCTCTACCTGCACGCCCTCGGTCGTCTTGGTGTCGTAGGCGAGCAGGCGCTCATAGATGTTGCGCTTGGCCTCGTGGGTCGCCTCGGTCGGCGGGTACTCCTGGTCGAGCGACTCGGGCGTGCGCGGACCCGCCACGACGAGGATCGATTTCGCGTCTTGCGCCTGCGCTGGCGAGAAGACCGCGCCGCAGGCGATGGCGGTGGCCAGCGCGATGCGGCAGGCAGGCATCAGGAAGCGCTGGGAACGTGTGAGGGTGAGGACGGTCATGGTTGCTCCGAGGTTGGCTCAAGGGTTGATGGAAGTCAGAAACGACGCGCCGCTGGGCGCGCGGGGCAGGATCGAAGGCCGGCCGGCCGGCAGGAACTGGCCCTGATGACGTCGGCCGACGAAAGCCCGGCCGTCCCACATCACCTCGCCGCGCAGCAGCGTGCAACCGGGCCAGGCTTTCAGGCGCATGCCCTCGTAGGGCGTGTAGTCGACGTTGTGGTGCAGCGCGGCGTTGGCGATCACGACGTCGCGCTCGTCCCAGATGACGAGATCGGCATCGGCGCCGATGCAGATCGCGCCCTTGCGTGGGTGGAGCCCGTAGGTCTTGGCCGGGCCGGTGGCTGTGAGCTCGACAAATTTCTCGAGGCTCAGGCGACCACCGAGAACGCCTTCCGAATAGAGCAGGGCCATGCGCGTTTCCAGGCCCGGGATGCCGTTGGGGATGTGCCGGAACGCCACCTGTTGGTTGTCAGGCTGCTTGCCCTCGGCACCTTCGAAGTTGTAAGGCGCATGGTCGGACGAGAAGACCGTGAAGAGGCCGTCGCGCAGACCGTCCCAGATCACCTGTTGATTGGCCTTGTCGCGCGGCGGCGGACTGCACACGCATTTCGCCCCGTGGTAGCTGTCATCGATGCCCAAGTCCTCTGCGGTGAGAAACAGATACTGAGGGCAGGTTTCCGCGAAGATGTTCAGCCCATGCGCACGGCCCCAGCGGATTTGTTCGATTGCCTCGCGCCCCGAGACATGCACGATCAGGATGGGCACGTCGACGAGTTCAGAGAGCGCGATCGCGCGATGCGTGGCCTCGCGCTCGACGAGCATGGGACGCGAGTGCGCATGGAAGCGTGGCGCGGTACGCCCCATGCCCTCCAGACGCTTCGTCAGCCATTCAATGCAGTCAGAGTTCTCAGCATGGATCATCGCGATCGCGCCGTGGCGCTTTGCAACATCGAGCACATCCAGGATCTGACCATCGTCGAGCTTCAGATCGTCATAGGTCATGTAGGCCTTGAACGAGGTGTAGCCTTCGCGGATAAGAGATGGCAACTCCTCATGGAGCACGTGCGCGGTCGGATCGCTCACGATCAGGTGGAACGCGTAGTCGACATGGGAACGGCCATCGGCGCGCTGGTGGTAGTCGCTGACCGCCGCCGCCAGGCTGCCGCCCTTTTGCTGTGCGGCAAACGGGATCACCGTCGTCGTGCCTCCGCAGGCCGCTGACAGCGTGCCGCTGTCGAAGTCGTCAGCCATCTTGATCGGAGGCGGGGAGGGCTGGTCGAGGTGGCAGTGCGCATCGACCCCGCCTGGCGTCACCGTTCGGCCCAACGCGTCAATCTCGCGCTCGCCGCGGGGCAGGGCCAACCCAAGCTGCACGATCGTTCCGTCACGGATGCCGATGTCGGCTTCGAAGACATCCGAGGCCGTCGCCACGCGACCGCCGCGCACCACCGTGTCAAAGGAATATGCACTCAAAACAGGCTCCATGCACCAAAGGAGTTAACAAAAAGCAAATTGATTGTCGACATATAAAACACTGGCAGCACGTCGCAATTTGCGTGCCAGATTGTCAAATCTGGTCTCGACACGGATTTTGGCAAGGGAATCCGTCCTGTGATTGGGTGCAAACCCTTGGACCATTGAATGGCAAAACATACTGCACAGCACCATCCGCATCGCTCTACCACCACCTAGCTGACACAATCTGCGCGGTGTTTGTTGACAATCATGTCAACAACAAACGTAGATGTGGATGTAGAATTTGGGTACACGTTCTGGACAACAACGATGCGCACGCCTGCCCCGACCGCCATACCTTCGAGCCGCCATGACAAGGAGGGCAACGAGGAGATCTACGAGCGCATCTACGTGGCGATCCTTGAACACCGGCTCCAGCCAGGATCCAAGCTGCCCGAAGAAAGGATGGCGAAGGTCTTCAACGTGAGCCGTTCGCGCATTCGCGAAGTGCTCTCTCGGCTCGCCTACGAGAAGATCGTGGAGCTCGTTCCCAATCGGGGTGCGTTCATTGCGAGTCCGACGGTCGCGCAGGCGCGCGATGTCTTCGAGGCGCGCCGAGTCATCGAACCGGCGGTGGTTCAGCGACTGGTGCAGAACAAGAGTTCGGCTGCGCTGGAGGCATTACGCAAGCACCTGGAGCTGGAGGACCTTGCAAGACGCAACAACGACAGCCGCTCCGTCATCCGCCTTTCCGGCGAGTTTCACAACCTGTGTGCGACCCATGCCGGCAATGCGGCGTTCTCACGCAGCCTGCGCGAACTCACGAGCCTGACCTGCCTGATCATCTTGCTCTATGACGCGGCCCTGTCGGAAAGCTGCAGGGCGGATGAGCACACTCTCATCGTCGACGCCGTCGCCGCTGGCGATGCCGAGAAGGCCTCACGGCTCATGCTCCAGCATCTAGATCACATTCAGAGCAGCCTGGAGCTCACAGACAGGCTCAACACCGAAGTTGACATTGAGGCGATTTTCGGTGCAACTTGATCAAAAAGCAGCTCACGGGCATGCCTGAATCACCCCGGGATTCGCGGAGGCTGTTTGGTTTAAGTCAGACCGCCACCGTGGTGGCCTGACTGGTGAGTTGCCGGTAGTAGTTTGCCTCGGCTTCTGATGGTGGGATG
>SCOE01000026.1 GCA_005503065.1 Comamonadaceae bacterium ALPHA2B | reverse complement strand
CCGCCCCGCCCGCTTCCGCCCCCCGTCACCATGCCCGGCGCCGGCTCTGGCACACTGGCCGCCTTGCGCCTTTTCCCCTCCCAAGAAAGAGCATTCCGATGGCTACCGACTATGTCTTCAGCCCGGCACCCGTGGTGTCGGTTCCGGTGGCGGGCAGCGCCGCCCGCTTCCCCGTCCACCGCATCTACTGCGTGGGCCGCAACTACGAGGAGCACGCCAAGGAGATGGGCTTCACCGGCCGCGAGCCGCCCTTCTTCTTCATGAAGCCGGCCGACGCGCTGGTGGTGGTCGATGCCGGCAGCACCGGCACCACGGCCTACCCTTCGCTGACCAAGAACCTGCACCACGAGATCGAACTCGTGGTCGCCATCGGCACCGGCGGCAAGAACATCGCGGCCGCCGATGCGCACAAGCACATCTTCGGCTGGGCCGTGGGCCTGGACATGACCCGCCGCGACCTGCAGAACGACATGAAGAAGCAGGGCCGCCCCTGGGACATCGGCAAGGGCTTCGAGCAGAGCGCGCCCATCGGCCCGATCGTGCCCAAGGCCGAGGCCGGCGACGTCGAGAACGCCGAGATCTCCCTGCAGGTCAACGGCACCGACCGCCAGCGCAGCAACGTCGCCAAGCTGATCTGGAACGTGGCCGAGACCATCGAGCACCTGTCCGCCGCCTGGGAGCTGCAGCCCGGCGACCTGATCTACTCCGGCACGCCCGAAGGCGTGGCGGCGGTGGTGTCGGGCGACACGATGGTCGGCCAGGTGACCGGCCTGCCCACGCTGACGGTGAAGGTCGCCTGAGCGCGGCTGTGAACCAGGCCCGCCCGAGCGCGATGTTCACCCGCCCCCTCATCAAGCACTGCAAGAACTGCGGCACCGCCGTGGTGTACCGCGTGCCCGACGACGGCGACGTCAAGGAACGCGCCGTCTGCCCGGCCTGCGGCACGATCCACTACGAGAACCCGCTCAACGTCGTCGGCACCATTCCCGTGCTGGGCGACAAGGTGTTGCTGTGCAAGCGCAACATCGAGCCGCGCTGGGGCAAGTGGACGCTGCCGGCCGGCTTCATGGAGCTGGGCGAGACCACGGCCGAAGGCGCCGCGCGCGAGACCGACGAGGAAGCTGGCGCCCAGTACGAGATGGGCGGCCTCTTCGCGGTGATGAACGTGGTGCGGGTCGGGCAGGTCCACCTGTTCTACCGCGCGAAGCTGCTGAGCGACATCTTCGCGCCGGGCCACGAGACCATCGAGGCGAAGCTCTTCACCGAGGAAGAGATTCCCTGGGACGAGATCGCCTTCCGCACCGTGCGCGAGGCGTTGGAACGCTTCTTCGAGGACCGCCGCCAGGGTGAGTACCGCATCCACACGGTCGATATCGTGTGAGCCGGTGGCGGCGCGACATTTCAAGCCAAATCGGCCTGCAGCGCCCGCCCGACCTGCGCAAGCAGCTATCGAATTCATAGCATGGCAGGCCGCTGCCGAGGATTTGAGAACGCCATGAACAAGCTCCTTCCGCTGCTCCTGTGCACGCTGCTCGCCTCGGTGACGGCCGGTGCCGAGACGGTCGGCGACGTCGACACCGCCTTCAAGCTCATCGGCCCCGACCACAAGATCGTGGTCGACGCCTACGACGACCCGCGCGTCAACGGCGTGACCTGCTATGTCTCACGCGCCAAGACGGGCGGCCTGTCGGGCGCCTTCGGCCTGGCCGAGGACAAGGCCGAGGCCTCGATCGCCTGCCGCCAGGTCGGGCCGATCGGCTTCGCCGGGCCGCTGCCCAAGCGCGAGGAGGTATACGCCGAGCGGCAGTCGATCCTGTTCAAGCGCCTGCGGGTGGTGCGCATGGTCGACCCCAGGCGCAACACGCTGATCTACCTCACCTACTCCGACAAGCTGATCGACGGCTCGCCGCAGAACGCCGTGACGGCGGTGCCGGTCGACCGCGGCACGCCCATCCCTGTGAAATGAAGTCGGACAGCCGAACGCAGAGGGCGCCAAGGGTTCGCAAAGGGCGCAGAGGGAAGGCATCGAAGATTTCTTTGAATTCTTCCGCGCCCTCTGCGCAATCTCCGCGCCCTCAGCGTCTGGCTGCCCGCCTTTCGGTGTCCGTGTTCCCTCCCGCATGACCACCACCGGCAGCGCCATCCGCACGCTCTACCGCGCGCTGTGGCAGCACGCCGAGGGCGTGCGTGGGCAGCTCGTGGGCGCCGCGGCGTTGCTGGGCGGCTCGCAACTCGTGCGGCTGGCAATGCCCTGGCTTGCGGCGCAGGCGATCAACGCGCTGCAGAAGGGCCAGGTGTCCGCGGCCGGGCGCTGGATCGCGGTGCTGATGGGCGTGTACCTGGTGTCCTGGCTGCTGCACGGGCCCGGTCGCGTGCTCGAGCGCAACGTCGGCGTGCGCGTGCGCGAGCGCCTGAGCGACCAGCTGTACGGCCGCATCACCGCCGCCCCGCTGGCCTGGCGCGACGGGCACCACTCGGGCGAGTTGCAGCACCGGGTGCACCAGGCCAGCCGCGCGCTGTCGGACTTCGCGCAGAACCAGTTCGTCTACGTGCAGAGCGCGCTGAGCTTCGCCGGTCCGCTGGTGGCCCTGGCGCTGCTCTCGCACACCAGCGGGCTGATCGCGCTGGTGGGCTACATCGTCATCGGTGCGGCGATCCTGCGCTTCGACAAGGCGCTGATGGTGCTGGCCCGGCAGGAGAACGATGCCGACCGCCGCTACGCCGCTGCGCTGCTCGACTTCGTCGGCAATGCCTCCACCGTGATCGGCCTGCGGCTGCAGGCGGCGTCGGCGAAGCTTTTGCGCCGGCGCATGGAAGCCGTCTCGGCGCCGCTCAAGCGAGCGGTGGTGGTCAACGAAGGCAAATGGTTCGCGGTCGACATGCTGGGCCTGGGGCTGACCTGGCTGCTGGTGGCCATCTACGTCTGGCAGGCCATCTCTGCGGGCGGCGCGGCATCGGCGGTGATGCTGGGCACGGTGTTCATGATCTACCAGTACGCGCAGCAGGCAGCCTCGGTCGTCAGCTCCATGGCCGCCAACTTCCAGAACTTCGCGCGCATGCACACCGATTACGGCAGCGCCGAGCCGATCTGGGCCGCGCCGGGCGATCCGGCCGCCGCGCCGCCGCCCGTGGATGCCGGCGCGCCCTGGCGCACGCTGGCGGTGCACGGCGTGCACTGGGGCTATGCCGACAGCAGCCGCGGCGGCGGCCTGCACGATCTGTCGCTCACCCTGCGCCGCGGCGAGCGGGTGGCGCTGATCGGCCCGAGCGGCGGTGGCAAGAGCACGCTGCTGCGGGCGTTGGCCGGGCTCTACGTGCCACAACACGGCACGCTGACGATCGACGGGCAGGCCCAGCCGTGGATGCGGCTGCGCGCGCTGGCGACGCTGATCCCGCAGGAGGCCGAGGTCTTCGAGGCCAGCGTCCGCGAGAACCTCACCTTCGGCGAGCCGGCCGACGAGGCGGTGCTCCAGCAATCGGTCCACGCCAGCGCCTTCGACGAAGTGCTGGCTCGCCTGCCCGACGGATTGGCGAGTCCGCTGACCGAGCGCGGCTTCAACCTCTCGGGTGGCCAGCGGCAGCGCCTGGCGCTGGCACGCGGCGCGCTGGCGGGCCATGGCAGCTCGCTGCTGTTGCTCGACGAGCCGACCAGCGCACTCGACCCGCAGACCGAGGGCCGCGTGTTCGAACGCATGGCCGCCGCCTTCCCGCAGGCCTGCCTGATCGCGTCGGTACATCGGCTGAGCCTGCTGGAGCGCTTCGACACGGTCGTCATCCTGGAAGCCGGGCGCGTGGCCGACTGCGGACCCCGCGACGAGGTGCTGGCGCGGCATCCGCACTTGTCGACGCAGGTGCATGCGCGCGCCGCCCCGGGCTGAGCGGGCGTCCGACCTTTACACGACAAATCGGGGATAGCCGCCCGCTGCGCCTGCGCGAGCAGCTATCATTTTCATAGCTATCCGATCCTTCGACGGTGCCGCGCGATGGCCTGCCCCCGGCCGGCCGCCTCGAGCACCTGTTGCATCCATCTGCGCGACCGCCATGGCGAACGCCGCGCGGGCCTGACGGGACACACAGAACAATGACTTCCGCAACGATCCGCTCTTCCCTCCTCATCCTCGCTGTCGCCGCCGTCGTGGCCGGCTGCTCCAGCACGCCGCCTCCGGCACCGAAGCCGGCGCCGGTGCGCGAGGCGCCTACCTTGTCGCCCGCGCCTGCGCCGGCGTCCCCCGCGCCCCCGGCCCCGAGGCTACCGGCCGCGTTCATCCGGCCGGCCGACGGCCCGACCATCGGCCGCTTCGACGGCAACCGCAACAAGGGCCTGGACATCGGCGGGAAGGCCGGCGACCCCGTGCTGGCCTCGGCCGACGGCCGGGTCGTCTTCGTCGGTGGCCAGCTGCGCGGCTACGGCAACATGGTCATCGTCAAGCACAACGACACGTTCCTCACGGCCTACGCGCACACCCAGAAGATCCTGGTCAAGGAAAAGGACACCGTGCGCCAGGGGCAGCAGATTGCCGAGATGGGCAAGAGCGGCACCGATCGCGTGAAGCTGCACTTCGAGGTGCGCAAGCAGGGTGTGGCCGTCGATCCGCAACCCTACCTGGACGGCAAGGCACGCTGACGCCGCCGCACGGCCGACGCGCCGTCCATCGGCCACCTGGCCTGCGGCATTTGGCGTAGTGACCGACGGGCGCGCGCACCCTAAGCTCCGGACATTCCCCCAGCCCGGAGCGACTGCCGTGATGGACTCCCCGCAAGCCTTGGACGACACCGAACTGCAGACCCTCGCACAGACTTGGCGCCGCGAGGCGCTCACGGGCAGTTGGGACGCCGCCCGCATGGCGCGTGCGCTGGAGGCCGAGCAGCGCCGTCGCGTCGTGCAGAGCGCCTGGCAGCAACTCGATACGGCACCGCTGCCGACCGAGCAGGGCGGCTGGTGGCGCCTGCAGCGCTGAGGCGCAAGCCGCGACTCCCAGTCTTCCGACCACCGCCGATACGTCATTGGGCCGCCACGCCGGCCGAGCTGCGCGCCCCGGCTCGCTCAACCTCACCCGCAGGACGAATGTCGGCCGACTTCGCCCGATTGTTTCGACGGCGTGAACAGTCCGTTCCGAAGCATGCGGGTTTTTACTTATCTTTGAGGTCCACAATTCATCCCACGGGCCAGCGATTGAACGCAGACCCGAAGCGGATCCGGGCAGGTGCCCAGCCGCTCTGTTCAAACGCTATCCAAGCTAGGAGCACATCATGAAGACCTCGAAGATCATTGCCATCGCCGCCCTCTCCCTCGTCGCCGCCGCTGGCGTCGCGCAAGCGGAGGAATACGAGGGTGTGACCACCATCAACTCGGTGGCCAGCCGCGCCGAAGTGAACCAGCAGGCCGTCGTGGCCGCCCACTCGGCCAACCCGTACGCCGAAGGCGCCAACGCCGGCGTGCCGGCCGCCATCGTGTCGCAGGCCGACCGCAACGCCGTGCGCACCGGTGCCGTTGCCGCCGCCCATGACCCGACCTGGAACCTGGACCGCAAGGCCTTCGTGAACAGCACGATCCCTTCGCAATACACCCAGGGCAGCCTGGCCGTGCGTCGCGCCGCGACCCGCAGCGCAGGGCTCTGATCGCCCTTTGTGCCCAACGGGGCACGCACGATGCACTCAGGCGGGCGCCGCCTGAAAGAGGTCCAGGAACGGGCCTGGGAGGCGCCTGAATGCAGGACCCGGCACGCGAAGGCGTGGCCGGGTTTCTTTTTGTCTGAGCACCACGCACCACGCGCGATGCACTGAAAGATGCGCAGTCACCGCAAATGCAGGTGTCACGAGCAGGAATGCGAAAAACGAAAAAGGCCGCTGGCTCATCGCCAGCGGCCTTCACGTTTTGGTCGGTGTGAAAGGATTCGAACCTTCGACCCCTTGCACCCCATGCAAGTGCGCTACCAGGCTGCGCCACACACCGAAGCCCGCCATTATATGCCGGGATTGGCCCCCTGCTCGAGGACGATCAGTAAGTTGCGGCCAAAAGCTCGCGAATCTCGACAAGCTCGCTGCGCAGCTGCGCCAGCTGCGTGCGGTCGAGCACGACGAACGGCATCGACGTGGTCGCGTACCACGCAGCGCGCTCCTCGTGCACGCCGGCGTCTTCGTCCTCCTCAAGCGGCGCGTCGACTGCTGCATCTGCATCGACCACCATGGCCTCGACGTCCTCGCCAGCCTTGCGCCGACCGCGCTCGATCTGCACGAGTTCCTGCAACTTGTTGCGCGCGCCGCTGATCGTGAAGCCCTGGTCGTACAGCAGATCGCGGATGCGGCGGATCATCAGCACTTCATGGTGCTGGTAATAGCGGCGGTTGCCGCGGCGCTTCATGGGCCGCAACTGCGTGAATTCCTGCTCCCAGTAGCGCAGCACGTGCGGTTTGACGCCGCACAGCTCGCCCACCTCACCGATCGTGAAGTAGCGTTTGACGGGGATGGGTGGGAGCGATCCCCCGGCATGAACGCCGGCCTGCTTCTCGGCCATTTTCTCGATTGAAATCAACACGGTGCGCGGTAAACCTCAGAGGTTACTCCACGCGCCTTGCCAGCGCAAAGCGCTTATTCGCCTTCGATGCTCCATTCGACGCTGCCGGTGCCCTCGCTGGTCGGCAATCCGTGAATCTGTTCCTTGAGTTTCGCGCTGGCGTGGAAGGTCGCTACGCGACGTGCACCGATCGGGATGTGCTCGCCGGTGCGCGGATTGCGGCCCGGCCGCGGCGCCTTGGTGCGGATCTGGAAGTTGCCGAAGCCCGAGATCTTGACGTCATCGCCCTCGATCAGGCGCGCCGCGATGAGGTCGAAGAAGGCTTCGACCATGTCCTTCGCCTCGCGCTTGTTCAAGCCGATCTGCTCGAACAGCAGGTCGGCCAACTGCGCCTTGGTAAGCGCCGGCGTCTCGAGGGCCTCGATGGTGAATTCCATGGCCGATGTCTCCTGATCAGGCACGCAGACGCGCGCCGACCGCTGCCGCGGCCTGCGCCAGCACGGCCTGCACGGCCATGTCCACCTGTTCGTCGGTGAGCGAACTCGCGTCGCTCTGGAAGCTCAGCCGCACGGCCAGGCTCTTCTCGCCTTCGGCCAGACCGCCCGTCGACGCGGCGCCGGATTGCGGACGGTAGATGTCGAACAACACCGCATCACGCAGCAGGCCCTGGGTGGGCGCGGCGCGCGCCGCATCGAGCACGGCACCTGCCGCGACCGACTCGGCCACCACGAGCGCGATATCACGCTCCACGGCCTGGTGCTTGGCCACCGGCTGGGCAACGGGCACGGTGCGCGCCGTCACGGCGTCGAGATCCAGTTCGAACAGCACCGGCGCCTGGGCGAAGTCCCATTGCTGGCGCCAGCGTGGATGCAGTTCGCCGACCACGCCGATCTCGCGGCCGCCGAGCAGCACGCGCGCGGCGCGGCCGGGATGCAGCGCGGGATGCTCGGTGCGCTCGAAGGTCGGCAAGACGGGCGCCAGAAGCGCTTCCACATCGCCCTTGGCGTCGTAGAAGTCGGCGCGCTGCGGCTTGCCCTCCCAGCGTGCCGCTTGCGCATCGCCCCAGGCGAGCCCGGCCACGCGCATCGGCTGGCGCACGCCCTTGACCGTGCTGTCGGTGGTGGCCACGCTCGAATCGCGCAGGAAGACGCGGCCGAGCTCGAACACGCGCACACGGGGCGCCTTGCGGTCCAGGTTGAACTTGAGCACCTGCAGCAGCGAGCCGACAAGTGACGACCGCATCACGCTCATCTGGCTGGCGATGGGATTCAGGAGTTTCACCGGGTCGGCATTGCCGGCCAGGTCGCGCTCCCATTCGGCCTCGACGAAGCTGAAATTGATCGTCTCCTGGTAGCCCAGTGCGGCAAGGCGGTGGCGCACGTCGAAGCGGCTGCGCTGCCCCTCGGGCCGGACGCGCGCAGCGATCGGCGCCAACGGCGGCGTGGTGGGCAGGTGCTGGTAGCCGACCAGCCGGGCGACTTCCTCGATCAGGTCTTCCTCGATCGAAAGATCGAATCGGTGCGGCGGCGGCGTGACCGTGATCGTGCCCTCGCCTTCCTCCAGCGAGAAGCCAAGACGCCGGAGCGCGTCAGCGCACTGCGCCTGCGTGAGTGGCATGCCGATGACGCGCTCGGCGCGCGCCACGCGCAGGGTCACGGGCTTGCGTTCGGGCAGCTTGAGCGTCTGGTCGTCGATCGGACCGGCCTGGCCGCCGCAGATCTCCTGGATCAGCTGCGTGATGCGCTCGATCACCTGCACCGTGCGGCTCGGATCGACGCCACGCTCGTAGCGGTGGCCGGCATCGGTCGAGAAGTTGAAGCGGCGCGAACGGCCCTGCACCGCTTCGGGCCACCAGAACGCGGCTTCGACGTAGATGTTGCGCGTGTCGTCGGACACCGAGGTCGCATCGCCACCCATGATGCCGGCGAGCGATTCCACTTCCTTGTCATCGGCGATCACACCGACGTTCTCGTCGACGGTGATGGTGTTGCCATTGAGCAGCTTGAGCTGCTCCCCCGCTCGGCCCCAGCGCACCGTGAGGCCACCATGGATCTTGTCGAGGTCGAAGATGTGGGAGGGCTGGCCGTACTCGAACATCACGTAGTTCGAGATGTCGACCAGCGCCGTCACGCTGCGCTGCCCGCAGCGCGCGAGGCGGTCGACCATCCATGCGGGCGTGGTCGCCTGCGTGTTCACGCCGCGCACGATGCGGCCGGAAAAGCGGCCACACAGATCCGGAGCCTCGACCTTCACGGCCAGCTTGTCGTCGTGCTGCGGCACCACGGGCTCGATGGCCGGCGTGCGCAGCGGCGTGCCCGTGAGCGCAGCCAGCTCGCGCGCGATGCCATAGACCGACAGGCCATGGGCCAGGTTGGGCGTGAGCTTGAGCGTGAGCAGCGTGTCGTCCAGGCGCAGCCACTCGCGAATGTCGGTGCCGACGGGCGCCTCGGCGGCCAGCTCGAGCAGGCCGCCGTGGTCTTCGCTCAGCTGCAGCTCCCGCGCCGAACACAGCATGCCCTGGCTCTCGACGCCGCGCAGCTTGCCAAGCTTGATGTGGAAGGGCTTGCCGTCCTCGCCCGGCGGCAGTTCGGCACCGACCAGCGCCGTGGGCACCTTGATGCCGACGCGCGCATTCGGCGCGCCGCAGACGATGTTGAGCAAGTCGCCCTGCCCCACGTCCACCTGGCACACCCGCAGGCGGTCGGCGTTGGGGTGCTGCACAGCGTCCTTGATCTCGCCGACAACGATCTTCGTGAAGGGCGGTGCGGCAGGACGGCGCTCCTCGACCTCGAAGCCGCCCATGGTCAGCGTGTCGGCCAGTTCCTCGCTCGTGAGCGGCGGGTTGCAGAACTCGCGCAACCAGGACTCGGGAAATTGCATTGCTTCGGTCTCTTTGAATCTATTCGGGAAGGCGCCAGGGAATCACTGGAACTGCGAGAGGAAGCGCAGGTCGCCGTCGAAGAACAGGCGCAGGTCGTTCACGCCGTAACGCAGCATCGTGAGGCGGTCGGGCCCCATGCCGAAGGCGAAGCCGATGTAGCGTTCGGGGTCCAGCCCCATGTTGCGCACGACGTTCGGGTGCACCTGGCCGGAGCCCGCCACTTCGAGCCAGCGCCCGGCCAGCGGACCGCTCTGGAACTGGATGTCGATCTCGGCGCTAGGCTCGGTGAAGGGGAAAAAACTGGGACGAAAGCGCAGCACCAGGTCTTCGCTCTCGAAGAAGGTGCGGCAGAAGTCGGTGAAGACGACCTTCAGGTCCTTGAAGCTCACGTTCGCGCCCAGCCACAGACCCTCGCACTGGTGGAACATGGGCGAGTGGGTGGCGTCGCTGTCCACGCGGTACGTGCGGCCCGGGGCGATCACGCGGATTTCGGGCGCAGTCACCGAGGGGTCCTTGGCCGCCGCCTCGAACAGCGCAGCGTGCTTCTTCACCTGCTGGTGGGCGTAGCGCACCTGCATCGGGCTGGTGTGCGGCCGCAGGTTGTAGGGAATGCCGTCGTCGCCCTGGATGTCGACGTAGAAGGTGTCCTGCATCGAGCGCGCCGGGTGGTTCGGCGGGTTGTTCAGCGACGTGAACGAATGCCAGTCGCTCTCGATCTCGGGGCCGTCGGCCACATCGAAGCCCATGCTGCCGAAGATCGCCTCGATGCGCTCCAGCGTGCGGCTGACCGGGTGCAGCCCACCCGCGCCGCGGCGCCTCCCGGGCAAGGTGACGTCCAGCGCCTCGGCGCGCAGTTGCACGGCCAGTTCCTCGTCGGCCAACTGCTGACGACGCTCGGCCAATGCGGCCTCGATGGCCTGCTTGGCGATGTTGATGGCGGCCCCGCGGGATTTCTTCTCGTCGACGCTGAGCTGAGCCATGCCCTTCATCAGTTCGGTCACGCGGCCCGACTTGCCGAGAAACTGCGCCTTGGCGTTTTCGAGTTCTGCCGGCGCCTTGGCGTCGGCGAAGGCGGCACGGGCGTTGGCGACCAGGGTGTCCAGCTCGTTCATGGGATCCGGAATGCGAAAGGGAAATAAAAAAGGGCTGGTGCTTTTGAAGCGCCAGCCCTTGTACCGTGGGCGCGAGCAGCTATCGAAACGATAGCAGCCCGCTTCAGGATCAAGCAGCCAGCTTGGCCTTGACCTGCTCCACGATGCCGGCAAATGCGGCCTTGTCGTGCACGGCGATATCGGCCAGGACCTTGCGGTCGATCTCGATACCGGCCTTGCGAATGCCGTTGGCGAACTGGCTGTAGGTCAGGCCCAGTTCCCGCGAGGCGGCGTTGATACGCGCGATCCACAGCTGGCGGAACACGCGCTTCTTGGTACGACGGTCACGGTAGGCGTACTGGCCCGCCTTCATCACCGCCTGCTTGGCGATGCGGAAGACATTGCCGCGACGGCCGCGGAAGCCCTTGGCGAGGGCGAGAACCTTCTTGTGGCGGGCGCGAGCGGTTACACCACGTTTGACGCGAGGCATATTGAATCCTTCCTAGTTCGTCGGTTGATCAAATGCCTTGGCCGGGCAGCATGGCGGCCATCGAGACCATGTTGGTCTCGTGAACCGTCACCGCACCGCGCAGGTGGCGCTTGTTCTTGGTGGTCTTCTTGGTCAGGATGTGACGCTTGAAGGCTTGACCGCGCTTGACGGTGCCACCGGGACGAACGCGAAAACGCTTCTTCGCGCTGCTCTTGGTCTTCATTTTGGGCATGTACATGCTCCTTTTCGTTGTGCTCGCAAGGCGCCGTGGATGCTCCACGGACTTGTTGGCCCTCGAGGCACTTCTTCATCCCGCGGAAGCCACCCGAAGGCCGGCTGCCGCGAAATCCCTTCTTCAACCCATGGCCCGCTCGAAGAGACGAGCCTTGCCACGCATCAGGCGGCGGCCGGTTCCGTCGCCGACTTGGCCGTCCCGCCCGCCTTCTTGCGGCCCGGCGCGATCATCATGATCATCTGCCGGCCTTCGAGCTTGGGGAACTGCTCCACAACGATCGCATCGCCCAGTTCGTCGCGGATGCGCTGCAGGAGCGCCAAGCCGAGCTCCTGGTGCGTAATCTCACGCCCGCGAAAGCGCAAGGTGATCTTGCACTTGTCGCCTTCGTCCAGGAAGCGCCGGATGTTGCGCATCTTGATGTTGTAGTCGCCGTCGTCGGTACCGGGCCGGAACTTGATTTCCTTGACCTCGATGACCTTCTGCTTCGACTTCGCTTCGGCGGCCTTCTTCTGCTCGAGAAACTTGAACTTGCCGTACTCGATCAGCCGGCAGACCGGCGGATTGGCGGCGGCTACCGTCTCGACCAGGTCCACGTCGTATTCGCCCGCAAGGCGCAAGGCCTCCTGCAGGCTGACAACGCCCAGCGCTTCGTTGTCGGGGCCGAAAAGGCGGACTTCCGGGGCCATGATTTCCCGGTTCAGGCGGTGTTGGCGTTCCTCGCGCTGGCGGCGGTCGCGAAATGCAGTAGCGATGGCTTCGATCCTTTGGTCTGTTTGCTACAAAAAACGTAGCGAATGCCGCAGCAGGCACGCGCACAAACGGCGATTCGGAACCCAGGCCGAGGCCCGGGTCGTCTCCGGTCAACGCTTGTGAGAGATGTCGTCGGCGATCTTTTGGGAGAACGCCTCCACCGACATTGCACCGAGGTCGATATTGCCCCGGGCGCGCACTGCGACGGCGCCGGCTTCCTTTTCCTTGTCGCCCACGACAACGATGTAAGGGAGCTTTTGCAACGAATGCTTCCGTATTTTATACGTGATCTTCTCGTTGTGCAGGTCCAGCGCCACCCTAAACCCTTGATTCCGCAGCGTTTTCGCCACTTCGGCGGCGTAATCGGCTTGTCCTTCGCTGATGTTGAGCACCGCGACCTGCACCGGGGCCAGCCAGGCGGGCAAGGCGCCCGCGTGGTGCTCGACCAGCATGCCGATGAAGCGCTCGAGGCTGCCGACGATGGCTCGATGGAGCATCACCGGGTGCGCACGGCCGCTCGATTCCGTCACGTAGTCGGCGCCAAGGCGCTCCGCCGTGTTGAAGTCCACCTGCATCGTGCCGCACTGCCATTGGCGGCCGATGGCGTCGCGCAGCGTGTACTCGATCTTGGGGCCGTAGAAGGCGCCGTCGCCCGGTGCGATGACGAAATCCACGCCCGAACGACGCAGCGCTTCCATCACCGCATGCTCGGCCTTGTCCCACAGCTCGTCGGAACCGACCCGGTTGTCCGGACGCGTCGCGACCTTGTAGAGGATGTCCGTGAAGCCGAAATCGGCATACACCTTCTGCAACTGCGCCGTGTACGCCACGCACTCGTCGAGGATCTGGTCCTCCGTGCAGAAGATGTGGCCATCGTCCTGCGTGAAGCCGCGCACGCGCATGATCCCGTGCAGCGCGCCGCTGGGCTCGTTGCGATGGCACTGGCCAAATTCGCCATAGCGGATCGGCAGGTCGCGGTAGCTGCGCAGGTCGTTCTTGAAAATGATGACGTGCCCGGGGCAGTTCATCGGCTTGAGCGCATAGTCGCGCTTCTCCGATTCCGTCGTGAACATGTTCTCGCGGTAGTTCTGCCAGTGGCCCGTCTTCTCCCACAGGCTCTTGTCGAGGATCTGCGGGCCCTTCACCTCCTGGTAGCCCGTCTCGCGGTACACCGTGCGCATGTACTGCTCCACCGCCTGCCACAAGGCCCAGCCCTTGGGATGCCAGAACACGAGGCCCGGCGCCACTTCGTCGATGTGGAACAGGTCCAGTTCCTTGCCGAGCCTGCGATGGTCGCGCTTCTCGGCCTCCTCGATGCGCTGGATGTACGCATCGAGCTGCTTCTTGTCGGCCCAGGCCGTGCCGTAGATGCGCTGCAGCTGCTCGTTCTTGGCGTCGCCGCGCCAGTAGGCGCCCGCCAGCTTCGTCAGCTTGAACACCTTCAGGAAGCGCGTATTCGGCACGTGCGGGCCGCGGCACATGTCCACGTATTCCTGGTGGTAGTACAGGCCCATGGCCTGCTCGTCGGGCATGTCCTCCACCAGGCGCAGCTTGTAGTCCTCGCCGCGCGCCTTGAAGACCTCGATCACCTCGGCCCGCGGCGTCATCTTCTTGACGACGTCGTAGTCCTGCGCGATGAGCTCCTTCATGCGCTGCTCGATCGCGGCCATGTCTTCCGGCGTGAAAGGCCGCTCGTAAGCGATGTCGTAGTAGAAGCCTTCGTCGATGACCGGACCGATCACCATCTTCGCCGTGGGATAGAGCTGCTTCACCGCGTGGCCCACCAGGTGAGCCGTCGAGTGGCGGATGATTTCCAGGCCCTCGTCGTCCTTCGGCGTGATGATCTGGAGCCTGGCGTCGTGGTCGATGATGTCGCTGGCGTCAACCAGCCGGCCGTCCACCTTGCCGGCGACCGTCATCTTGGCGAGCCCGGGGCCGATGGACTGGGCCACGTCGGCCACCGAGACGGGACCGGGGAACTCGCGACGCGAGTTGTCGGGAAGCGTGATCTGGATCATGTGAAAACCTGGTTCGGAAAAACAAAAAGCGCGGCCGGGAGCCGCGCTTAGCTTTGGTTCATGGGCTGGCGCATGCCAGCGTGCGCGGACTACAGGCCCATTCCTTTCGGAAAGAGGACGCTCGATGCGGTGCCGGTAGTTCGCGGTGTCATAACCAGAGTGCCTTTCTCGCCCTTGTTGGTGGGATGACGGTCGAAGCCTTCGATTCTAGCGCGCCGCTCGCCGGCTCGGCGGCAGCCGCCCCAGCACGAAAAAGCCCGGCCGGGGCCGGGCTCTCGGATCGCAGGCCGGGGGGCCAGCCACATGCTCAGTGGAACTGCTCTTCCTCGGTCGAGCCCGTCAACGCCTTCACGCTCGACGAACCACCCTGGATCACGGTGGTCACGTCGTCGAAATACCCCGCGCCCACTTCCTGCTGGTGCGAAACGAAGGTGTAGCCCTGCTCGCGAGCGGCGAACTCCGGCTCCTGCACCATCTCGACGTAGTGCTTCATGCCTTCGCCGTTGGCATAGGCATGGGCAAACTTGAAGGTGTTGTACCAATTGACGTGGATGCCGGCCAGCGTGATGAACTGGTACTTGTAGCCCAGCGCCGAGAGCTCTTCCTGGAAGCGGGCGATGGTCTTGTCGTCCAGGTTCTTCTTCCAGTTGAACGAGGGCGAGCAGTTGTACGACAGCAGCTTGCCGGGCGAGGCGGCGTGCACGGCCTGCGCGAACTCGCGGGCAAAGCCGAGGTCGGGCGTGCCTGTCTCGCACCACACCAAGTCGGCATAGGGCGCGTAGGCGACGCCGCGGCTGATGGCCTGTTCCAGACCGTTCTTCACGCGATAGAAGCCTTCCTGCGTGCGCTCGCCCGTCAGGAAGGGCTTGTCGTTCGCGTCATGGTCGGAGGTGATCAGGTTGGCGGCTTCCGCGTCCGTACGCGCCAGCACGATGGTCGAGACGCCCATCACGTCTGCCGCGAAGCGGGCGGAGATGAGCTTCTCGCAAGCTTCCTGCGTCGGAACGAGCACCTTGCCGCCCATGTGGCCGCACTTCTTCACAGCCGCGAGCTGGTCTTCGAAGTGCACACCGGCAGCGCCGGAGGCGATCATGTTCTTCATCAGCTCGAAGGCGTTCAGCACGCCACCGAAGCCCGCCTCGGCATCCGCGACGATGGGCAGGAAGTAGTCGATGAATTCCTTGTCGCCAGGGTTCACGCCACGCGACCACTGGATCTCGTCGGCGCGCTTGAAGGTGTTGTTGATGCGGCGGACCATCGTCGGCACCGAGTCGTACGCGTACAGCGACTGGTCGGGGTACATGGTTTCGGAGGTGTTGCCGTCAGCAGCGACCTGCCAGCCCGACAGGTACACGGCTTCCAGGCCGGCCTTGGCCTGCTGCATGGCCTGGCCGGCTGTGATGGCACCGAAGGCGTTGACATAGCCCTTCTTGGCGCCGCCGTTGATCTTCTCCCACAGCTTCTCGGCACCGCGCTTGGCCAGCGTGTGCTCGATGGGCAGCGAGCCGCGCAGGCGAACGACGTCCGCGGCGCTGTAGCCACGCTTGATGCCCTTCCAGCGGGGGTTTGTCGCCCAGTCCTTCTCGAGGGCGGCGATCTGCTGTTCACGGCTGAGTTGTTCGGTGATGGTCTGAGGCATGTTCACTCCAGGGTGCGGTTATGAAACGGGGCGGTGCGAAACCGTTGCACTCACTGTAGCCGAGGCACTCACTCTTATGTCTTATATAAGACATATTTTTCTCCTTTTGAAATCAATGACTTATGCATCAATTTTCTCAATGCGAAAACATATTTCTTGCATTGAGAAAATATGTCGCGACGCAACACGATCATTTTTCATGATGAGAAAAGGATTTCTCGTGGGTGAAAGGCGAGCGCGGCAATGCGATCACCCACCCGCAAGCCGGTGCTTGATCCAATCGCCACCCACGATCACTGCCGCCGCACGCACCCGATCCGGATGGATCTCGTAAACCAGGCAATTCACATCGCCAACGCCAGCCACAGGCACGCGTACCGTGCGGCGCCGGTACTCGCCCGCGTCGTCGTCCCGCACCTCCTCCAAGCGGTCGAGTGCCGCCTCGACGTCCGCGCTGACCATGTAGACCTCCCCGATCACCCGTCCCTCGCCGCCGAGCGCCATGCCCGGATAGGCGCCCAGGTCGTAGAGCGTGCCGGGCACGGAACCTTGCCCCACCCACTGGGGTGTGGGCCGATAACGGCGGATGTCGTTGCTGCCGCCCGCACGCAGCGTGCCGTAGACGAAGACGTGACGCGGGGGCGATGGTTCGGGGTCGGGCATGATCCGGCGCTCGTGTCGTTCCAAATGCCTGCAGTCTATTGACCTCCGCTGCCCCGCCCCGCCTCCTCGCCTACGGCTGCCTCGCACTGAGCATGTCGCTCGTGGGCAGCTACGTGGCCCTCTCCAAGCCGCTCGCGGCGGCTTTTCCGGTGCTGCTGCTGGCCTGGCTGCGCTTCGGCATCGCCGCCCTGGCCATGCCGCACTGGCTGCGGCGCCCCGCCGACGAGCCGCCGATGACGCCCAAGACCCGCGGTCTGGTGTTCCTCGAATCCTTCCTTGGCAACTTCCTGTTCTCGATCTGCATGCTCTTCGGCGTGAGCCTGACCAGCGCAGTCTCGGCCGGGGTGATCATGGCGTCCATCCCCGCGGTGGTGGCCATCGCAAGCTGGCTTTTCCTGCGCGAGCGCATCACACGGCGCATCGCAGCCGCCATCGCGTGCGCGGCGCTCGGCATCGGCCTGCTGGCGCTCACGCCGCACAAAGGCGGCAACGGCGGCAGTGCGGCGCGGACATCGGCGCCATGGCTGGGCAACCTGCTGGTCTTCTGCGCCGTGCTGTGCGAAGCGGCCTACGCGGTCATCGGCAAGTCGTTGACCGGCCGCCTCGGCCCCAAGCGGATCTCCTCGCTCATCAACCTCTGGGGCTTCGCGCTGTCGACGCCCTTCGGCATCTGGCTCGCGCTGCGCTTCGATTTCGCGGGTGTCTCGACGGGCCTGTGGCTGCTGCTCGCGCTCTACGCGCTGGCAGCCAGCATCTGGACCGTGTGGCTGTGGATGACCGGCCTGCGCAGCGTGCCGGCCGCACAGGCCGGCGTGTTCACCGTGATGCTGCCGGTGAGTGCCGCGCTGGTCGGCGTACTTGTGCTGGGCGAGCCCCTGTCGGCCACGCAGATTGGCGCTTTCGGCATCGCCTTGGTCGGGGTGGTGCTTGCCACCTGGCCGTCGCGCCGCACGTGACCGCCGCTCCGACCTTGAAGACGACCTGCGCGAGAGGCCGTTTTCAGAGGGAAAACACCCTCGGAAAAAACAACAGCTCCCAATGAAAAATTCGCTTTCTCCCTTGGAAACGCGTTTTTTCTCCTTTAGCATCCGCAGTGCCAGTGGAGACACTGTTTTTCATTGGTAGAACGTTCTATCCAAATCACAAGGAAATCAACCATGGCAACTGCAAAGAAAGCACCGGCGAAGAAAGCGCCGGCGAAGAAGGCGGCTCCGGCCAAGAAGGCCGCGGCACCCGCAAAGAAGGCCGCTCCGGCCAAGAAGGCGGCTCCTGCGAAGAAGGCTGCACCGGCGAAGAAGGCGGCCCCCGCCAAGAAGGCTGCTGCGAAGAAGGCCCCGGCCAAGAAGCGCACCCCCAACGCCGCTTTCATGAAGGCCCTGACCCCCAGCCCCGCGCTGGCCGCCGTTGTGGGCTCGACCCCGCTGCCGCGCACCGCCATCGTGTCCAAGCTGTGGGACTACATCAAGAAGAACGGCCTGCAGGACAAGGCGAACAAGCGCAACATCAACGCCGATGCCAAGCTGAAGGAGATCTTCGGCAAGGCCCAGGTCTCGATGTTCGAGCTGGCCTCGCTGATCGGCAAGCACGTCAAGTAAGACGGCCCAGCCCATGAAAAAGCCGGCGCAAGCCGGCTTTTTCTTTGCCCGTGCGGCGCTCGCCGCATCGCGCGCTCAGCGCTTCTCCAAGGCCCCGCGCGTGATGGCGCTCAAGGTGCCTCGCGTCGTGATGACCTCCGGGTCCAGCGGGATCTCGATCAGCGTGCCGCGGTCGTGCGCCAGGGCCCGCAGCAACGCGTCTTCGAATCCGGCCGTCTCCGTCACCCGCTCGGCCGCATAGCCGTAGGCACGGGCCAGCGCGCAGAAATCGGGGTTGTTCAGCGCCGTGCCGCTGACCCGCACGGGGTACTCGCGCTCCTGGTGCATGCGGATCGTGCCGTACATGCCGTTGTTGAGCAGCACGATGATGCTCTTGCCGCCATGCTGCACGGCCGTGGCAAGCTCCTGTCCGTTCATCAGGAAGTCGCCGTCGCCCGCGATCGTGAAGGCCACGCGCCCGGTCGCGATGCTGGCGGCGATACCGGCCGGCACGCCATAGCCCATTGCACCGCTGGTGGGCGCGAGCTGCGTCTTGAAGCCCTTGGCCAGCCCGGTATGGCGAAAGAAGCGATGCATCCAGCTCGCGAAATTGCCGGCGCCGTTGGTCAGCACCGCATCGGTCGGCAGGTGCTTCTGCAGGCACTGCACGATGGCCGGCATGTCGATGGGTCCGGGCAGTGCTTGCGGCACGAGGTTGGCTTCATAGTCCGCATGCACGGCTTGCGCCCAGTCGCTCCAGGGCAGCTCGGGCGGCGCCGTGAGCACCTCCAGTGCCCTCGCCGCTGCATTCATGGTCGTGTTGAACACCAGATCGGCCTGGTACACACGATGCAGCTCCTCGGCGCTGGCATGGAAGTGCACCAGCTTCTGCGCCGGGCGCGGGGCCTCCAGCAGTGCGTAGCCTCCGGTGGTCATCTCGCCCAGGCGTGGCCCGATCGCGATCACCAGGTCGGCGTCGCGCACCCGGGCCGCGAGCTTCGGATTGATGCCGATGCCCACGTCGCCCGCGTACAGCGGGTGGTGGTTGTCGAAGGTATCCTGGAAGCGGAAGGCATTGCCCACGGGCAGTTGCCAGTTCTCCGCGAAGCGTTGCAGCGCCTGGGCGGCCTGCGGCGTCCACCCGCCTCCGCCGGCGATCACGAACGGCCGCCGGGCCGCCAGCAGCAGTTGCCGCAACTCGCGCAGCCCGCCCGGGTCGGCCCAGGCCAGCGCCGGCTCCACGCGCGCCAGCGGCGCGGCGTCGACCGCGCTGCGCAACATGTCCTCCGGCAGCACGAGGACCACCGGTCCTGGCCGCCCGTTCATCGCCGTGGCGAACGCACGCGCGACGTACTCGGGCAGGCGTGCCGCCTCGTCGACCCGCTCCACGCGCTTGGCGAAGCCCTTGGTGCTCGGCCCGAAGAAGCTCTGGAAATCCACTTCCTGGAAGGCCTCGCGATCGCGGAAGTCGCTGCCGACATCGCCCACCAGCAGCACCATCGGCGTCGAATCCTGGAAGGCGGTGTGCACGCCGATCGACGCATTCGTCGCGCCTGGCCCGCGGGTGACGAAGCAAACGCCGGGCCGCCCGGTCAGCTTGCCGTGCGCCTCGGCCATGAAGGCGGCGCCGCCCTCCTGCCGGCAGATCACGAAGCGGATCTCGTCCGCATGGTCGTGGAAGCCGTCCAGCGCCGCCAGGTAGCTCTCGCCCGGCACACCGAACACATGGGTCACGCCCTGGGCGATCAGGCATTCGACGAGGAGGTGTCCGGCGATCTGGGTGGTCATTGGAGAAAGTGGTGCTGCAGAGTTCGGCGATTATCGGCAGTGCCGATTGCGGCCCATAAGAATTAACCATATAGTGAATTGAAGCCCAGACCATGTCCGCCGCCGCCCCCGTCGTCGAAACCCGCCTGCGCGATGCCGACCGCTCGCAGGCGGCGATCCTCCTTGCCGCACGCGACGAGTTCGCCAACCACGGCCTGGCCGGTGCAAGGGTCGACCGCATCGCCGAGCGCGCCGACGTCAACAAGCGCCTCATCTACTACTACTTCGGCAGCAAGGACGACCTCTTCCTCGCGGTGCTCGAGCGCACCTATGCCGACATCCGCGAAGCCGAGCAACGCCTGCACCTCGATGAAGTGGAGCCGGTCGAGGCCATCCGCCAGTTGATCTCATTCACCTGGCACTACTACCTCGAACACCCCGAGTTCATCACCCTGCTCAACAGCGAGAACCTGCATAGGGCGGTGCACCTGAAGCGCTCGGAGCGCATCCAGGAGATGAACTCGCCCCTGGTGCAGTTGCTCGACGGCATCCTGGAGCGCGGCCGGCGACAGCAGCTGTTCCACGCCGGCATCGACCCGATCCAGCTCTACATCTCGATCGCGTCGCTGTGCTACTTCTACCTCTCGAACAACCCTACCCTGTCGGCCATCTTCGGACGTGACCTGCGCGCGCCCAAGGCGATGGCGCAGCGGCTCTCGCACATGACCGAACTGGTGCTCGGCTACGTGATGCGCTGACACGGGTATCTACCGAGACAGGTTGCGTTGACGGCGCGGCGGCGGTCTCCCTAGAATTCTTTAATTCACTTTCTGGTGAATAAAAGAACAGGAGACAAGCATGCGCATCGCCGCACTGGCCGCCACGGCGGCCTTCGTGAGCCTGAGCACTGTGGGCATCCAGGCCCAGAACGCCTATCCCAGCAAGCCGATCCGGGTGGTCGTGCCCTTCGCCGCGGGCAGCACCACCGACATCATTGCCCGCGCCATCACCGACAAGATGGGCCAGAGCATGGGCCAGACGCTGGTGGTGGACAACCGCGGCGGCGCCAGCGGCACCATCGGCCAGCAGGCCGTCGCCACGGCTGCGCCCGACGGCTACACGATCCTCATCCACTCGTCCTCGCACACGGTCAGCCCGTCGACTTTCGCGAAGCTGCCCTTCGACACGGTGAACGACTTCGCCGGGGTCACGCCGATCTCCTCGCTGTCGAACGCACTGGTGATCTCGCCGGCCAAGAACATCAAGTCGCTGCAGGAGTTGCTCGCCGCCGCCCGGGCCAAGCCCGGCAGCCTGAACTTCGCTTCGGCCGGCCAGGGCAGCGCCACGCACCTGAACGCCGAGAAGTTCAAGCTCGCGGCGAAGATCCAGGCCACCAACATCCCGTTCAAGGGCTCGGCCGAGGCGGTGACCGAAGTGCTGGCGGGCCGGGTCGACTACTACTTCTCGCCCATCGCGCCGGTCATCGGCCAGATCAAGGACGGCCAGCTCCTGGCACTGGCCGTGGGTTCGCCCAAGCGCGCCAGCGCCCTGCCCGACGTGCCGACCACCACCGAGGCCGGTGTGCCGGGCTCGGAGTTCAACTTCTGGATCGGGATGATGGCCCCCGCCAGGACGCCGCGCGAGATCGTCGACCGGCTGCATGCCGAGGTCGAGAAGGCGCTCGCCACCCCCGAGGTCAAGGAACGGTTCGCCAAGCTGGGCGCCGACCCCTGGACGCTCAAGCCCCGACAGTTCGATGCCTATATCAAGGAAGAGATCGCGAGCAACGCCGACGTGGTGAAGGCCGCGGGCCTCGCCGGGCAGCAGTGACACCACACAGGAGCACAGCGCCATGGACGCCTACGACGTCGCCTACTATCGGCACCACGGCCACCTCACGGTGAACCATGTCTTCGAGCCCGGCGAGATGGACGCGGTGGTGCGCGACATCGAGCAGTGGGGCGAGAGCTTCCTCGCCGGCCTGCCCGAGCAGCAGCGCGCCTGGTACATCGACGGCGGCGTGCAGGCGCGCACCGTGCTCCGCAAGCTCGACAACCCCCACTTCCACCGCGCCGCCGTGCAGGCGCTGGCACGCGACCGGCGCCTGCTGGACCACGTCGAGACCCTGATCGGCTCGGGCGTGTCGGTGTACTTCAGCCAGATCTTCTTCAAGCCGCCCGAAGGTGGCGGGCCGAAGCCGGCGCACCAGGACAACTTCTACTTCGGACCGGCCGACCCGGAAGGCATGGTCACCGCCTGGATCGCGCTGGACGACGCCACGCTGGAGAACGGCTGCCTGTACTTCGGCGACGGCACCAACCTCGGCCCCGTCTATACCCATTTCGCGCCCGAGAACGAGCCCTACAACCTGCAGATTCCGCCCGAGATCCTCGACAAGCAGCCGATGACGCCGGCCCCCGTGCGCAAGGGCGGCGTGAGCTTCCACCACGGCAACACCTTCCACCATTCCGGCCCCAACCACAGCAGCAAATGGCGCCGCGCCTGCGCCCTGCACTTCGTCAGCAACGCCAACAGCTTCGACAACCCGGCGCTGCCCTACGACCACTCCCTGAAGTTCCAGGTGTCATGACATGAAGCCCCCACGCTCATCGCTTCCCCCCAAGGGGGCACGTCAATGCCTTCGGGCGGCCGGGCGCCATTGACATGAGTCGCTGGATCACCCACCCCGCCGCGCGGCCCTTCTGGCTCCTGCTGGTCCTGCTGGTCCTGTGGGACCTGCTGGTGCGCATATTCAAGATCCCGCCCTACCTGATCCCCCCGCCGATGGCCGTCATCAAGCAGCTCGGGACCGACTGGTCGATGCTGCTCCAGCAGAGCCTGCCGACGCTCTACGCGACCCTGGGCGGCTTCGTCGCCTCGGCCCTCATCGGCGTGCCGATCGCCATGTGGATCGCCTACTCGCGCACGGTCGAGAGCTTCGTCTACCCCCTGCTGGTGTTCTCGCAGTCGATCCCCAAGGTCGCCGTCGCGCCGCTCTTCGTGGTGTGGTTCGGCTTCGGCATCGTGCCCAAGGTCATCGCCGCCTTCCTGCTGGGCTTCTTCCCGGTGGTGGTGTCGACGGTGCAGGGCTTCAAGTCGGTCGAGCCCGACGTGATCGACCTGGCGCGCTCGATGGGTGCCGGGCCGATGAAGATCTTCCTCAAGTTCCGCCTGCCCCAGGCCCTGCCGGCGATCTTCAGCGGCCTGAAGGTCTCGGTCACGCTGGCCGTGGTCGGTGCCGTGGTCGGCGAGTTCGTCGGCTCCAACTCCGGCCTGGGCTTCGTGCTGCAGCGCGCCACCGGCACCTTCGACCTGCCGCTGATGTTCGCCGCCCTGGTGGTGCTGTCGATGATGGGCGTGATCCTGTTCCTCATCGTCGAGTTGGTGGAGCGCTGGCTCATGCCCTGGCATGCCTCGCAACGCCACGACCTGCAGGCCACCGCCTGACGCCTCTTTCGTTCCCCGCACCACAACCACACGGAGACACGCATGCAACGACGCAAACTCATCGGCGCCACCTGCGCCGCCGCCCTCGCCCTGGGCATGGCAACCAGCGCAGTGGCGCAGACGCGCGACAAGGTGACGCTGCTCTTGAACTGGTACGTCTACAGCGAGCACGCACCCTTCTTCATGGGCAAGGCCAAGGGCTTCTACGAGGCCGAGGGCATCGACCTCGACATCCAGGAAGGCCGTGGGTCGGCAGTGTCGATCCAGGCCGTGGCCGCCAATTCGGCCACCTTCGGCTACGTCGACGTGCCCACCATGATCCGCGCCGCCACCAAGGGCGCGCCGGTCAAGGCCGTGGGCGTGGCGCTGCAGGTCAGTCCCATGTCGGTGATGGGCCTGGCCGAGAAGAACATCAAGACACCCAAGGACATCGTCGGCAAGACGGTGGCCATGACGCCCGGCGACTCGATGAGCCAGATCTGGCCGCTGTTCCTCAAGAAGACGGGCCTCAAGGAAGGCGACTACAAGGTCGTCTCGGGCGACGCGCAGACCAAGCTCAACGCCGTCATCAACGGCCAGGCCGACCTGCTGCTGGGCTACCTGATGGACCAGAACATCAAGGTGCAGGACGCGACCAAGAAGCCGGTGCAGGTGATCCGCTTCGCCGACTACGGCATCGAGATGGTCAGCTCCGGCATCGTGGCCAACAAGGACACGCTCGCCAACAAGGGCGACCTGGTCAAGCGCTTCATGCGTGCCACCACGAAGGCCTTCGAAGCGACCGAGAAAGACCCCGAGGGTGCGATCGACGCGATGCTCAAGGCCAATGCCAAGGCCGGCCAGCGCGACACGCTGATCATCGGCATCAAGCTGACCACGCCGCTCTACCACACGGCCGAGACCAAGAACCTGCGGCCGCTGCGCGCCTCGATGAAAGACATCGACGCCTCGCTCGACCTGCTGGTGCAGTACGGCGGTCTCGACGCGTCGCTGCGCGGCAAGGCCGACGACTGGGTCACCAACGATTTCCTGCCGCAGTAAGACGCTCTTCTTCGCTCCCCAGCCAAGCCCGACCCGATGAGTGCCGTTCCCACCAACGTCCTTCCCTTCGATGGGCCCGGCGCCGGCCGCGGCGCCGACCACGCCCTGCGCGAGGTGCTGATCGAGGGCCGCGGCGTCAGCAAGACCTACCGCACCCGCGAGGGCGAGGTCGAGACCCTCAAGCCGCTGGACTTCGACATCCGCGCGGGCGAGTTCGTCTCGATCGTCGGCCCCTCGGGCTGCGGCAAGAGCACGCTGATGAAGATGGTGGCCGGGCTGCTGCCGATCACCGGCGGCGACCTGCGGCTGTCGGGGCACACCGTCAAGGGGCCGCAAACCGACGTCGGTATCGTGTTCCAGAACGCCCTGCTGCTGCCCTGGCGGCGGGTCATCGACAACATCCTGCTGCAGGCGGAGATCCGCCGCATGCCCATGGCCGCGGCGCGCCGCCGGGCCGAGGAACTGATGGCGATGGCCGGGCTCCAGGGCTTCGAGCACAAGTACCCGTGGCAGTTGTCGGGCGGCATGCAGCAGCGCGTGGCCATCCTGCGCGCGCTGCTGCACGACCCGCCGGTGCTGCTGATGGACGAACCCTTCGGCGCCCTCGACGCCATGACGCGCGAGCGCATGAACCTCGAGCTGCAGCGCATCTGGATGAGCGCCGGCAAGACGGTGCTGCTGATCACGCACAGCATCCCCGAGGCGGTGTTCCTGTCCGACCGGGTGCTCGTGATGAGCGAACGACCCGGCCAGATCGCGGCGGCCTACGACATCGACCTGCCCCGTCCGCGGCCGCTCGACGTGATGGGCCACGAACGCTTCGCGGCCTACACCCGCACCCTGCGCGCCCACTTCTTCGCCCAGGGCAACCTCGACGCGCACTGACGCGCCGGCTCTTGCTCGCCCCCGTGATGGCCACCGCCACCGTTGCCCCGGCACCCATGCTGCGCGTGCGTGCCGTCGAAGCCGGCGTGCGCGACATGCACCTGCGCCTGCCCTTCAAGTTCGGCGCCGTCGTGCTCACGCGCTGCCCGCAGCTGTTCGTGCGGGCCACGGTCGAGGTGGCCGGCGTGGGCACGGCCGCGGGCTTCAGCGCCGAGATGATGGTGCCGCGCTGGTTCGACAAGCGGCCCGCCCGCAGCCAGGCCGACAACGTGCGGGATCTCCAGGCCAGCCTGGCGCGCGCCATCGATGCCTACAGCGGCGATGCGCCGGCCACCGCTTTCGGGCTCTTCGAGCGCCACTACGAAGCGCTGGTGGCCGCGGGCGCCGCACAGGGAGAGACTGCCCTGTCCTCGGCTTACGGCCAGGCGGTGCTGGATCGCGCGGTGCTGGATGCCCTGTGCCGCACCGCCGCGTGCAATATCGCCGCCGGCCTGCGCCGCAACATCGCCGGCCTGACCGATACGCCGCTGGCCCCCGAGCTCGCCGGCTTCGACTGGCCTGCCTGGCTGGCCGCGCGTCGACCGGCAGAAACCATCGAGGCGCGGCACACGGTCGGGATGCTCGATGCGCTGGATGCCGACCCGGATGCCGACCCCGCGGCGCTGCCCGTGCACCTGCCGGACGTCGTGCGCCGCTACGGCCACCGCAGCTTCAAGATCAAGCTGGGCGGCGACCCTGCCGCCGACATCGACCGTCTGGACGCGGTGCTGTCCGTGCTCGACGCCATCGCGCCCGGTCACCGCTTCAGTCTCGACGGCAACGAGCAATATGCGAGCGTCGATTCGCTCGCCGGTCTGTTCGACCGCCTTCGCGCCCTGCCCCGCCTGTCCGCACGGCCCGATGCGCTGCTCTACATCGAGCAGCCACTGGCGCGCGATGCCGACCTCGACGCGCCGCTGCGCACGCTCGACGCCCCCGCACCGCTGTTGCTGGACGAAGGCGACGGCACGCTCGATGCGTTTCCGCGCGCCGTGGCGCAGGGCTGGCAGGGCGTGTCGAGCAAGGGCTGCAAGGGCGTCTACAAGGCCTTGATCCATCGCGCGCGCTGCGAGCGCAGCGGCGGCATGCTCTTCATGTCGGCCGAAGACCTCACCTGCCAGGCCGGCCTGGCGGTGCAGCAGGACCTGGCCATGGCCGCGCTGCTCGGCCTCACGCACTGCGAGCGCAACGGCCACCACTACGTCGACGGCTTCGGCCCGGCGCCCCGGGCCGAGGCCGAGCGCTTCGCCGCGGCGCATCCCGACCTGTACCGCCATGAAGGCGGGCAGGTCCGCCTGGCCATCGCAGACGGCCGGCTGCAGCTCGGCAGCCTGCTCGCAGCCACCGGATTCGCGCACGCGGCCGACCCCGACTTCGACCACCTTCAACCCCTCGAACGCGCCGCCGAACTGGTCTAGCGCGCGACCGCCACCCGTCATTTCCGGAGGAACACCATGGCACAACAACGGCTCGGACTCATCATGCACGGCGTCACCGGGCGCATGGGCATGAACCAGCACCTCATCCGCTCGATCTGCGCCATCCGCGCCGAAGGCGGCGTGACCTTGTCGAACGGCGACAAGGTGATGCCCGACCCCATCCTCATCGGCCGCAACGCCGAGAAGATCCAGGCGCTCGCCGAGGCCCATGGCATCGAGCGCTGGGGCACCGACCTCGAGGCCGCGCTGGCCAACAAGGACGACACGATCTTCTTCGACGCCGGCACCACCCAGATGCGTCCGCAGCTGCTGGCCCAGGCCATCCGCGCCGGCAAGCACGTCTACTGCGAGAAGCCCATCGCCACCAACCTCAACGAGGCGGTGGAGATCGCGCGCCTGGCGCAGGGCTCGGGCCTGAAGCACGGCGCCGTGCAGGACAAGCTCTTCCTGCCCGGCCTGCGCAAGCTCGACATGCTGCGCCGCGCCGGCTTCTTCGGCCGCATGCTGAGCGTGCGCCTGGAGTTCGGCTACTGGGTCTTCGAAGGCGACCTGCAGCCCATCCAGCGGCCGAGCTGGAACTACCGCAAGGAAGACGGCGGCGGGATGATCCTGGACATGATGTGCCACTGGCGCTACGTGCTGGACAACCTCTTCGGCGAGGTGAAGTCGGTGAGCTGCCTGGGCACCACGCACATCCCCAGGCGCTGGGACGAGGCCGGCCAGCCCTATGAGGCCACCGCGGACGACGCGGCCTACGCCACGGTGGAGCTCACCGGACACAACGGCGAGCCGGTGATCGCGCAGATCAACATGAGCTGGGTCACGCGCGTGCGGCGCGACGACCTGGTGACCTTCCATGTCGACGGCACCGACGGCTCGGCCGTCGCCGGCCTGCAGAGCTGCCGCGCCCAATCGCGCGTGGCGACGCCGCGCCCGGTGTGGAACCCCGACATCAAGCAGACCATGAACTTCTTCGACCAGTGGCAGGAGATTCCGGACTCGCAGGTCTACGACAACGGCTTCAAGATCCAGTGGGAACACTTCATCCGCCACGTGGTCGAGAACGCGCCGTACAAGTGGACGCTGCCCGAGGGCGCCAAGGGCGTGCAACTGGTCGAGGCCGCGCTGCAAAGCTGGGGCGACCGCCGCTGGATCGACGTGCCGACGCTACAAATTTGATAGCTGCTCGCGCCCGCCCCGCGGGCGCCGCAGCCCGATTTGGCTTGAATTTCCCTGGATCCCCCCCATGGCCCTGACCCTCACCCTCCCGACGCCGGACCGCGCGCTGGCACCCTACACGCTGCGCGGCCACCCGCCCGTCAAGCCTGCACCGGGCGTCAAGTTCAACCGCATCGCCTATTCGGCCGCCCATGTCGTCTCCGACCCGCTCGCAGCCGTCGACCCGTGGCTGACCGCCGCCGTCGACTGGGACGCCACGATCGCCTACCGGCGGCACCTGTGGTCGCTGGGCCTGGGCGTGGCCGAAGCCATGGACACCGCACAGCGCGGCATGGGCCTGGACTGGCCGACCTCGCTGGAACTGATCCGCCGCTCGCTCGACGCCGCCAAGGACGTGCCCGGCGCGCTCGTCGCCTCCGGTTGCGGCACCGACCACCTGAACCTTGACGAGGTGAAGAGCGTCGACGACGTGATCCGCGGCTACGAGGAACAGATGGCCGCCATCGAGGCGCTGGGCGGCAAGCTCATCGTCATGGCCAGCCGCGCGCTGGCGCGCGTGGCCACGAGCCCGGCCGACTACGAGCGCGTGTACGACCGCGTGCTGAGCCAGGCGAAGCAGCCGGTGGTGCTGCACTGGCTGGGCGACATGTTCGACCCGGCCCTCAAGGGCTACTGGGGCACCACGGACCTCGACGCCGCGATGGACACCGCCTTGGGCATCATCGCCGCGCACCCCGACAAGGTCGACGGCATCAAGATCTCGCTGCTCGACAAGGACAAGGAGATCGCCATGCGCCGGCGCCTCGCCCCGGGCGTGCGCATGTACACCGGCGACGATTTCAACTACGCCCAGCTGATCGCCGGCGACGGCCACGGCAGCGAGCCCACGCACGGCAAGAGCGATGCACTGCTGGGCATCTTCGACGCCATTGCGCCCGCGGCCAGCGCCGCGCTGGGCGAACTGGCGCTGGGCAGGCTGGAGCGCTTCCACGCCATCCTCGGCCCCACCGTGCCGCTGTCTCGCCACATCTTCCAGGCGCCCACGCGCTTCTACAAGACGGGCGTGGTCTTCATGGCCTGGCTCAACGGCCACCAGTCGCACTTCACGATGGTGGGCGGCCAGCAGAGCACGCGCTCGCTGCAGCACCTGGCCGAGCTGTTCCGCCTGGCCGACGCGGCCGACCTGCTGGAGCAGCCCGAGCTGGCGGTGCGACGCATGAAGGCGCTGCTGGCCACGCACGGCGTGGAATGACGATGCGCGACTTCTCGCCGAACCACGACTGGCTCTCGATCAACACCGCCACGGTGCGCAAGCAGCGCGGTACCGAGGTACCGCTGACCCGCATCATCGACCAGTGCGCCGAGCGCGGCATCCGAGCCATCAGCCCGTGGCGCGACCAGGTGGCGGCGGTCGGCCTCGACAACGTGGCGAGGCAGTTGAAGGCGCACGGCATCGGCCTCTCGGGCTATTGCCGCGGCGGCTTCTTCCCGGCGCCCGACACGGCCGGCCTGCGCGCCGCGCTGGACGACAACCGCCGCGCCATCGACGAGGCGAAGACGCTCGACGCGCCCTGCCTCGTGCTCGTGGTCGGCGCCCTGCCCGGCGCGCTCGAGGGCAAGGCGGCCTACAAGGACATCGCCCGCGCACGCAGCGAGGTGCGCGACGGCATCGCCGCCTCGCTGGAGCATGCGCGCGAGGTGGGCATGCCGCTGGCCATCGAGCCGCTGCATCCCATGCAGGCCGCCGACCGGGCCTGCATCAACACGCTGGAGCACGCGCTCGACCTGTGCGACCAACTCGACCCGGACCGAAGCGGCATGCTCGGCGTGGCGCTGGACATCTACCACGTGTGGTGGGACCCGAAGCTGCAGCAGCAGATCGAGCGCGCCGGAAAGGAACGCCTGCTGGCCTACCACGTCTGCGACTGGCTCACGCCCACGCGCGACCTGCTGTCCGACCGGGGCATGATGGGCGACGGCATCGTCGAGCTGAAGAAGGTGCGTGGCTGGGTGGAGGCCGCGGGCTTCGCGGGCTTCAGCGAGGTCGAGATCTTCTCGCAGCTCGACTGGTGGCAGCGCGACGGCGACGAGGTGCTCGACACCTGCATCGAACGCCACCGCAGCGCGGTTTGATCCTGGGCGTGGCGGCGGCGCATCGGGTACCCTCGCCGCGCCCATGACCGCCTCTCTTCTCTCCACGCACGCCAGCGCCACCGCCCGGCGGAGCATCCTGCTGATGGTCGGCGCCTCCGGCTGCTTCGCCACCAACGACGCGATCGTCAGGTTCGTCAGCCAGTCGCTGCCGGGGCCGCAGCTGATCTTCCTGCGCAGCCTCCTTGCCGCCGCACTGTTCCTCCTGCTGATCCGCCAGCAGGGCGCGATGCCGCGGCTGGCCGGCGCGTTGCAGCCACGCGTGCTGGCACGCAGCGCCTGCGACGCCTTCGGCACGGTGCTGTACCTGCTCTCGCTCTTCCATCTGCCGCTGGCCAATGCCACCGCCATCAACCTGGCGGCGCCGGTGTTCATGACGCTGTTCGCCGTGCTGTTCCTCGGCGAGCGCGCGTCGCCGGCGCGCTGGATCGCGGTGGCCCTGGGCTTCGCCGGCGTGCTCGCCGTGGTGCAGCCGACGGGCGACGGCTTCAATGCCTGGGCGCTGCTGTGCGTGGCCGGCACGCTGCTGCAGGCGCTGCGTGACCTGCTCACGCGCGGCATCGATCCCACGCTGCCGTCGATGGTGATCGCGCTGTCGACGAGCGTCTTCCTCACGCTGGTGGCCGGCGCCATGACGCTCACCCAGGGCTGGCAGCCGGTCGCGCCGCGGCACCTGCTGATGCTCGCCCTGGCCGCAGGCTTCCTCGCGACGGCCTACCTGCTGCTGATCGCGAGCCTGCGCACCGGCGACATCTCGCTCACCGCCCCCTTCCGCTACTCCGCGCTGCTCTTCGCCGTGGTGCTGGGCCACCTGCTCTGGGGCCAGTGGCCCGATCCGTGGGCCTGGGGCGGCATCGCGCTGCTGGTGGGCTCGGGCGTGTATGCCGCACACCGCGAACGGGTGCGGCATGCCCCTACGCGCGCGGCGGGCACGCCGCGCGCGTGACAGCGGCTCCCCCCAGGCCTGCCTAGAATCGGCCGGCTGCCTGCGTCCGATCACGGATGTGGCAGCAAGCGTTCTCAGGGCGGGGTGAAACTCCCCACCGGCGGTGATGGCGGCGCATGGCATCCATGCAAGGCACGAGCCCGCGAGCGCCTTCCGCCCGCAAAGGGCGGAAGGGTCAGCAGACCCGGTGCGATCCCGGGGCCGACGGTCACAGTCCGGATGAAAGAGAGCGCGATCGCCGGGGCCGGCGTGCGTCTTCCTGCGTGGGGCGCGCGGTGGCCATGCGCTCGTGCGCCCTGATTCATGTTCCTCTCTTCCTTCCAGGATCACCATGAGTCAGCCCAACGACCTCCCCCTCGGTTCCCTCGCCAGCCAGGACGGCCGGCGTATTGCGCTTGTCGAGGCGCAATGGCACGCCGACATCGTCCACCAGGCGCGCGACGCCTTCCTCGCGGAGATGGAACGCCTGGGCGTGCCCGCCTCCCGCATCGACATCCTCGACGTGCCCGGCGCCTTCGAGATCCCGCTGCATGCCAAGCGGCTGGCACTCTCGGGCAAGTACGCGGCCGTGGTGTGCTGCGCGCTGGTGGTCGACGGCGGCATCTACCGCCACGAGTTCGTCGCCAACACGGTCGTCAGCACGCTGATGAGCCTGCAGCTGGAAACCGGCGTGCCGATGATCTCGGCCGTGCTCACGCCGCACCATTTCCACGAGCACATCGAGCACCGCAAGTACTTCCACCGCCATTTCGCCGTGAAGGGCACCGAGGCGGCGGAGGCCTGCGTCAAGACCATCGAAGGGCTCAAGCGCGTCGACGCGCTGGTCGCCGCGTAGCAGGCCGCGCACGGCCGGCGCACGGAACGCCCCGGTCCGACTTGCGGCGCGACGCCGGCGCCACCACACTGGGGGCATGAACGACGCAGCCCCCTATGTGCTCCATGGCGCGCCCGGCTCGGGTGCGGTGCCGGTCCACGCCGCGCTCACGCTCATCGGCGCGCCGGTGCAGGTGATCGACGTCGCGCCCTGGCAGAGCGAGGACGAGCGCGAACGCCTGCGCGACGTGAACCCCATGAGCCAGGTGCCCGTGCTCCGTCTGCCCGACGGCCAGACAATGACGGAGAGTGCGGCCATGCTGATCTGGCTGGCCGACCGCCATCCCGAAGCCCGCCTCGCGCCGGCCCTCGACGCACCGCTGCGCGCGCAGTTCCTGCGCTGGATGTGCTTCATCCCGGCATCGGTCTATTCGATGTTCTGGGTGCGCGACGTGCCCACCCGCCTGGTGGCCGGCGACGCCGGCATCGCGCTCATGCGCGAGCGCACGGCCGAACGCATCGCCGAATGCTGGCGCACGATGGACGCGCAGGTGCGCGAGCAGCTGCCGCGCGGCACGCCCTACCTGCTGGGCGACGACATCAGCGTGCTCGACCTGTATGTCACCGTCGCCTCTCGCTGGACACCGCGCCGCCGCCGCTTCTACCGCGAGGCGCCGCGCATGGCCGAGGTGGTGCGGCGTGTCGATGCCGACCCGCGCCTGCAGGCCTTCTGGGCGGCACGCTTTCCCTTCGAAGACGACTGGGAAGACTCCGGCGCCTGAAAGCGCGGGCGTCGACGTCGCCCGTCAGCAGCGCACGAAGCGCGTGTCCGTCGGCAGCCCCGCGGCGCCGGCCGTCACCCGCAATGCACCGTCGTCCCAGGCCAAGGCCGGGCGCGGCGGTCCGCCCACCGGCGCCGGGAGCACCGTGCCGCGGATGCGGCCCGACCACGCCGCACCGGCCTGCCCGCCGCGCTCGATGCGTGCGTCGAAGGACTGGAAGCGCTGCGCCACGTGCAGCGTGGACGGGCCGGCGCACCAGCGACCCTGCACCGGCGCGGGCACATGCCACAGGTGCAGGCGACTGAGCTTCTCGCGTCCCACGGCCTTGTCGGGCACCTCGAGGGTGACGGTGCGGTCGGGCTGCCAATCGCCCAGGTCCCAGTCGTGCGACACGATGCGCGTGCCCGGCGCCAGGGCCAGCAGGCGGGGCCGCAGCTTCAGGTTCACCTCGGGCAGCAGGTACATCGTGACGACGCTGGCCGACGACAGGTCGGCGTCGAAGAGGTCCTGGACACGGAACTCCGTGCGATCGGCCACGCCGGCCTGCCGTGCATGGCGTTCGCTCTTCGCGACCAGATCGGGCACGATCTCCAGGCCGAGGCCGCTGGCGCCGAAACGCTTGGCGGCCGTGATGACGATGCGCCCGTCGCCCGAGCCGAGGTCGATCAGGTGGTCGCCGGCGCGCACCTGTGCCAGCTCGAGCATCGCCAACGTCACATGGTCGGGCGTGGTGATGAAGGGCACTTCCTCGACCCATGTGGGAGCGGGCTGTGCGAACGCTGCGGCCGACGCGACGGCGAAGGCCGCGAGGGCAAGAGATCGACGGGGCATGCCGCCAGTATGGCGACGGCTGCGGCCACGGGCCAATAATCCCCCATGACCTCCGCCGATCCCTCCATCGTCCTGTACCACAACCCCGGCTGCAGCACCTCGCGCAACGTCCTGGCCATGCTGCGCGAGCGCGGCATCGAGCCCACCGTCGTCGAATACCTCAAGACTCCGCCGGGCAAGGCGCGGCTTCGCGAGCTGGTCGATGCCATGGGCGGCTCGGTGCGCGCGCTGCTGCGCACCAAGGCCGCGCCCTACGAGGAACTGGGCCTGGACGATCCGAAGTGGTCCGATGAACAATTGCTGGACTTCATGGTGCAGCACCCCGTGCTCATGGAGCGGCCGGTCCTCGTCACGACGCTGGGCACGCGGCTGGGACGGCCGAAGGAGAAGGTGCTGGAGGTGCTGCCCGGCTAACATCCGTCCATGGACCTGCGGCAGCTGCGCTACTTCGTCGCCCTCGCCACCCAGCAGCACTATGGCAAGGCGTCGGAGGTGCTGCATGTCACGCAGCCGGCGCTCAGCCGCCAGATCCGGTTGCTTGAAGAGGAACTGGGTGTCAAGCTCTTCGAGCGCCATGCGCGCGGCGCCGCACCCACCGACGAGGCGCGGCTGCTGCTGGAGCGCGCACTCTTCCTGCTGCGCTACGCCGAGCAGACCAAGGCCGACCTGCTGGCCATGCAGCGGGAGCCGCGCGGGCCCGTGGCAATCGGCCTTTCTCCCGGGCTGGCCCAGCAGCTCACAGTGCTGCTCACCCAGGCCGTGCTGCAGTACCTTCCCGAGGTCCGCCTGCGCTTCATCGAGGGTTTTGCGCCCTCTCTGCAGTCGATGCTGGCGCAGGGCGAAGTCGACGTTGCCCTGCTCATCGAGCCGATCGAGCGCTCCAACCTGCAGGCCGTTCCGCTGCTCAAGGAACAGATCTGCCTGATCGGTCCGCCAGGGGACCGCCGGTTGCGGGCGGCACGGGTCGGCGTCCGCGACCTCGCCGGCGTACCGCTGGTCATGACCGGGCTGGTCAAGTCGGGGGTGCGCCTGGAACTGGAAGCCGCCGCGGCCGGCGCGCGCGTCGAACTGAAACATGTGGTCGAGGTCGAGACCGCCGAAGTCGCACGCCGCCTCGTCCTCGAAGGCGTCGGCCTCACTGCGCACTTCGCCGCCGCGATCAAGGACGACGTCGACGCCGGCCGGCTGCGTGCCGTGCCCATCGAGGGCCTGTACCTGCACCGTGTGCTGGCGCGCGCAGCCGACCGCCCCGTCTCGCGCGCCACCGAGGGCGTGATGGGCCTGCTGCGCATGGTGGTCGAGCGCCACGTGCGCGAAGGGCGCTGGCCCAACGCGCAGCTGTCGTGATTGCGGGCGCCGCCTGCCGATGACCTGCCGTTATCGGATCGGTCAGCAAATTCTCTTGGACTTGGCAACTGCCGCTCCCTAATCTTGCGGACGTTCGCCGGCAAGCGCATGAGCGCCGGCCGGACGACACCCGAAGAGCCGCCGGGACACACGGTGCACCGGCGAGCCCCCCACGCAGGAGACAAAAGCATGTTGCATCGCAGAACCGTTCTCGGCGCCGCCGCCCTGGTAGCCGCAGGGCCGCTCACCGTCCGCGCGCAGGACCCGGTCCTGCGCATCGTCGTGCCCTTCAGTGCCGGCAGCGGCACCGACCTCGGAGGGCGCGTGCTGGGGCAGGCCATCCACAAGACCACTGGCCGCACGGTCATCGTCGACAACAAGCCCGGTGCGGGCGGCGTCGTTGGCTCGCTGGAGGTGGTGCGCTCGCGGCCGGACGGCAGCACCCTGCTCTACACCACCGGCGGTCATACGACCAACGCCGCGCTGATGAAGAACCTGCCCTATGACCCGGTCACGGACTTCACACCTCTCACCATGGTGCTGCGCTCCTCGGGCTTTGCATTGCTGGTGAGCGAGAAGTCGCCCTACAAGTCGCTCGACGAGCTCATCGCCGCAGCCCGCAGGCAGCCAGGCAAGCTCAGCTTCGGCTCCTCGGGCGTGGGCAACACGACGCATGTGATGGGCGTCTTCTTCGCCAATGGCGTGGGGGTGGACCTGCTGCATGTGCCTTTCAAGGGCACGCCGACCACCGAGCTCATCGGCGGCACCGTCGACCTGGCGTTCCTCTCGCCCTCGGTGGCGGGGCCGCAGATCCGCGCGGGCCAGCTTCGCGCGCTGGGCATCTCGGGCCCCACGCGCTCGCCGATGCTGCCCGACGTGCCCACCTTCGCCGAGCTGGGACTGAAGGTGCAGGACATCCCCGCCTGGTCGGGCATCTTCGGGCCCCCGCGGATGAGCCCCGAGGTGGTCCGTAGCCTGTACGACACGCTGGCACGCGCCGCCCGGACCCAACCCGTGAAGGACTTCGTGCGCGAGAACGGCGGCGAAGTGGCGGCCATGCCGCCCGAGCAGTTCGGCCCCTATGTCGTCGGCGAGATCGAGCGCTATCGCAAGGTGCTGCCGCCGCTGGGCATCCAGATGAGCTGAGGGCCCGCGCATGCCGGATTTCATCGATCTGGGCGGCATCCGCACCGCCTACGAAGCGGTCGGAAGTGGCCCACCTCTGCTGATGCTGCACGGGGCCGAAGGCAGCCGACGGCAGTTCGAGGCCGTGCGACCGTACCTTGCCGACCGCTACACCGTCATCACTTACGACCAGCGCGACTGCGGCGAGACCACGGACGCGTTGCAGCCCGCGACGCTGGCGGAACTCGCCGACGACGCCGCGGCCTTGCTCGAGGCGCTGGGCCACGGCAGCGCCTTCGTGTTCGGCACCTCATTCGGCGGGCGGGTCGCGCAGGCGCTGGCGGTCCTCCATCCTGGATGCCCACGACGCCTGGTGCTGGCCCACACCTGGCCGCTCCCGGTGTCGATCGCTCAGGCCAGCCCTCAAGTGGCCAGCGAGATCGCTCGCCTCCGTGCCGAGCTGCCATCCAGCGCCGAGGCCTTGGCCGCGCTGTTCCATCCGCCGGCCTTCCTGGACGCACACCCTGCCGCTCGCGCGCACTTCAAGGCGGCGCCGCCGCGGTCGGCGCGCTCCGAGCGGCGCGCCGCGGCGGTCGAGGACCGGCCTGCGCTCGACATCGGGACGATCGCGCAGCCCGCGCTGCTCATCGCCGGTGAGCTCGACCGCGTGGTGCCGACGGCACTGACGCTCTCGCTGGCCGAACAACTGCGCGACAGCCGCGCGGTGGTGCTGCCCGGCGTAGGACACCTGAGCCTGGCGCAGGTGCCCGAGGTGGTGGCCGGGCATGTGCGCACCTTCTGCGCCTGAGCCCATGCTTGCGTTCCGTTCTCCCTGTGTGATGCGCCCGAAGGCGCCTGGAGTGTTCCGATGACCGATGTTCCCGTGCTGATCGTGGGCGGTGGCCCCGTCGGCCTCACCGCTTCCATTTTCCTGTCCCGCTACGGCGTCGAATCTCTGTTGGTCGAGCGCCATCCCGGCACCGCCATCCTGCCCAAGGCCCGGGCCCTGAACGCGCGCACCATGGAGATGTACCGGCAGATCGGCCTGGAGGACGACATCCGCGCAGTCGCGATGCCGGCGCGCTTCGGCGACATGATCCTGTGGTCCGAAAGCCTGGCGGGCGCCGAGATCAAGCGCCTCAACCCGGGCCGGGGCACCGGCGCCAACCAGGGCCTCTCCGTGACCGGCAGCTGCGGTTGCTCGCAGGACCTGCTCGAACCCGTGCTGCGCCGAGGCGCCGAAGCGGCCGGGACCCGGCGGGTGCGATTCCACACCGAGCTGATCGAGCTGGCCTGCACCTCCCAGGGGGTTCACGCGACGATCCAGGACGCCGAAGGCCGGCGCCAGGAGGTGCGCGCGCGCTACCTCATCGCTGCAGACGGATCGCAAAGCCGCATCCGCACGCAACTGGGCATCGACCGACGTGGCGAGCGCGACGTGTACGACAGCGTCAACATTCATTTCAACGCCGACCTCACACCGTGGGTCCGCGAGCGGCCGGCGGCGCTCTACCTGATCGAACAACCGGAACTGCGCGGCACCTTCCTCACGATCAATGGCACCGACCGCTGGGGCTTCCTGGTCACTTCGCTCTCGCACTACGGCTTCACACCCGAACAGTTCACGCCCGCGTTCTGCACGGAGGTCATCCGCCGCGCGGTGGGGACGGACGAACTGCAGGTAAAGGTGCTCGGCGTGAGCGCATGGAAGGCATCGGCCCTCGTCGCCGAAACCTATCGCAGCGGCCCCGTCTTCCTCGCCGGCGATGCCGCACACGAGATGCCGCCCACCGGCGGCTTCGGCCTGAACACCGGCGTGCAGGACGCGCAGAACCTCGCCTGGAAGCTGGCGGCCGTGCTGCACGGCCAGGCTGGAGACGAACTGCTCGACACCTACGACGCCGAGCGCCGGCCGGTGGGACAGGCGGTGACCCGCAGCAGTCTGCTCAATGCCCTGTCGATGGGCCGCACCGCCCGCCAGGACGAGCCGGTGCTGCCGCGCAAGGAGTTCCTCAATGAAGTCGGGCTGGTCTTCGGCGCCACCTATCGCTCGGCCGCGGTGGTGCCGGAGGACGGCCAGTCGGCACCTCCAGCCGACGCAGTGCAGGACTACATCCCGACTGCGCAGCCGGGCTGCAGGGCGCCGCATGCGTGGCTGCAGGAAGGCGAGCGGCGTTTCTCCACGCTCGACCTCTTCGGCCGCGGCTTCGTGCTGCTCACAGGCGCACACGGCCAGGCCTGGGCAGACGCCGCGCGGCACGTCACAGGCCTGACGGTCGCCGTGACCAGCGTGGGCGATGGGGGCATCGCACCTGCCGACGATGGCTGGGAACGGCTCTACGGCCTCGGAAACGCCGGCGCCGTGCTCGTCCGGCCTGACGGCCACGTCGCCTGGCGTTCGCGCAGCGGCGTCGCCGATGCGGCCCAAGCGCTGCACGCCGCGTTGGCGCTCGTGCTGTGCCGCGGCGCGGCCCGATCCGGGAGCGGGGCATGAGCATTGACGTCTCTGCCCTCCACCACGTCACCATCGGCTGTGCGCGCGAGGATTTGCCTGCGCTGCTGGCCTTCTATGCGGGCACGCTCGGCCTGCAAGAGGGCTACCGGCCTGGGCTGCGGCATCCAGGCCACTGGCTCTACGCCGGCGGGCAAGCGGTGTTGCACCTCAACGCGTTGCTGCCGCGCTCGCCCGCGCGACAGGGCGGCGCGGTCGACCACATTGCGCTCAAGGCCCGCGGACTCGCCGCAACGCGTGAGGCCCTGGCCGCCGCGGAGGTGGCGTTCAGCGAGACGCCGCTCAAGGGCACGAGGCTTCATCAGGTCTTCCTGCAGGACCCGCTGGGCCTCAAGGTCGAACTCAACTTCGACCTGGACCTGGAGATCCTGCCGGGCGCGCCCGCCGCTTGATCACCGCCGCAGCGTCCCACCCGCCATCCTGGCGTCGCCTGCCGACGCTCGACTTCGTGGCGCGGCATGTTCGCTGCCGCATCGCACGGGCTCAGGCACGCGCCGGCCGCACGGCTACGGCTTCGATCTCCACCTTCACGGGCGCGATCAGCCCGGCGATCACCGTCGAGCGCGCCGGTGCGGCGTCGGCGCCGAAGCGCTCCCCATAGGCGGCATTGAAGGCCGGATAGTCGGCCGCGTCGGTGAGCCACACCGTGGTCTTCACCACATCGGCCAGCGAGCATCCGGCCTCCGCCAGGGTGGCGGCGATGCCGTCCAGCACGGCGTGCGTCTGCCCGGCGATGTCGGGCGCGCTCGGCGCGCCGCCGCGCATGGGCACCTGGCCCGAGACGAACACCAGCCGGTCCCAGGCCACGGCCGCCGAGATCGGCTGGCGCTGCCCCGCACGGACCACCGGGCCGAGCCGCTCCAGCCCCTGTCCGGGCGCCGCCATCAGTCCGCCTTGGCGCCGGACACCTTGACGATGGCCGACCACTTCTTCACTTCCGCCTCGAGGAAGGTCTTGAACGCCACCGGGGTCGTGCCTTCGACGAGGAAGCCGCGCGCGGCGAAATAGTCGCGCACGTCGGCCGCCCGGACCGCCTTGTTCACATCGGCACTGATGCGTTCGACCAGCTCCGGCGGCGTGCCGGCGGGCGCGAACACGCCCTGCCAGGACAGGGCCTCGAAGCCCGGGTAGCCGCTCTCCGCGACCGTGGGCACGTTGGGCAGCTGGGGATGGCGCTGCTTCGAGGTGACCGCCAGCGGACGCAGCTTGCCGGCCTCCAGTTGCGGCATCACGACCAGCAGGTCGCCGAAGGTGGCTTCGATCTGCCCTGCCATCAGGTCGGTCAGCATGCCGGCGCTGCCGCGGTACGGGATGTGCACCATCGAGGTCTTGGTGGCCTGCTTGAACATCTCGCCAGTGAGGTGCATCGAGGTCCCGTTGCCGGCCGAGCCGTAGCTGAGCGATCCCGGCTTGGCCTTGGCAAGCGCCACGAACTCGGCCAGCGTGTTGGCCTTGACGGCCGGGTTGACCGTCACGACCAGCGGCGAGCTCACGACCATGGACACCGGCGCGAAGTCCTTCAGCACGTCGTAGGGCAGACGGGGGTACAGCGCCTGGGCGATCGCATTGCTCCCGGTCACGCCCATCAGCAAGGTGGTGCCGTCGGGCGCCGACTTGGCCACGTAGTCCGCACCCACCGTGCCGCCGGCGCCGGCGCGGTTCTCGACGATCACCGGCTGGCCCCACGCGACCGACAGCTTCTCGGCGGTCCGGCGTGCCAGCAGATCGGTGCTGCCCCCGGGGGGAAAGGGCACGACGATGCGGACAGTCTTCGCTGCCGGCTGGGCGTGGACCGCCAAGGGTGCGAGCCACGACGCGGCCAGCAGGGACGAGGCGCCGATCGCCACGCGGCGAATCGACTGGCGACGGGACAAGGAGGGTTTCATGGCGCAATCAGGAACGAAGGGGGTTGGAAACATGGCCGACGCGCACGAGGCGTGCCTGCCGGAGCGTGGTGCGTGCGCTGCGCAGCGTCATGCGGTTGTCTCCGTGGAGGCCGGCTGTCCCCAGCCGCCCCCACCCGCGGTTTCGATGATGAGGCGGTCGCCGGACTGCCACTGCGCGCGCGCCTTGGCCGGCAGGACGTCGATGCGGCCGTCGGCCCGCTCGATGCGTGCGGCGGCGCAGGCGCCGGGGCTTCCACCGGCGACGCCCTGGGGCGCCGTCTCGTGGCGCTCGCCGCGGTAGGAAATCGTGCCGCTGCCGTGCAGCAGCCGGTAGACGCGCACCACGCCGTCGCCGCCGCGGTGGCGGCCCGCGCCGCCCGAGCCGGCGCGCACGGCCACGCGCTCCACGCGCAGCGGCGCCTGGGCCTCGATGGCTTCCGCAGGCGTGCTGCGTGCATTGCCCACGTCGGTGGAAACGCCCGAGCCGCCCGCTGCCCACGGCGCGCCCCCGGCGGCCGACGCGATGATCTCCGTCAGCAGCCATGGGCTGCCGTCGGCGCGCACACCGCCCAGCGAGAGCACCACCACCTCGCCCGCGTTGGGCGCCGGCATCTGCGCGGGCAAGGCGCGCGACCAGGCGCCGAGCAGCGCATTGGCCAGCAGCTTGACGAGGTTGGTGCGGGCATTGACCGCCGCCGGGAAGGCCGGGTCCACGATGCTGCCGGGCCGCGTGACCACCGTGAGCGGAACCAGGCTGCCGTCGTTGCAGGCCGCCTGCGGCGCCAGCATGCGCGCGAAATAGGCAACAGCTGCCTGCACCGCGCCGCGCGACGCGTTGACGGGCCCGGCGGTCTGATCGGCACAGCCCCTCAGGTCGAGCTCGGCGCCGTCGCCGCGCTTTCGGATGCAGACCGACACCCGCACCGGGTCCGGACGAATGCCATCGCCGTTCAGTGCGTCGTCGAAGAGGTAATCGCCATCGGGCGCTGCAGCCAGGGCGGCGCGTGCCGCCGCTTCCGAAGCGGCCAGCGCGGCGGCGCAGCGCTCGGCCATGCCGGGCGTCGCCCGCCACAGCTGGGCCAGTTCGGAAGCTCCCTGGGCCAGGCATTGCCATTGCGCCGCCAGGTCGCCCTGCAGGTTGTCGGGCATGCGACTGTTGGCCCGCAGCAGGCGCAGCAACGCCGTATCGAGCTGCCCGCCGTGGTACAGCTGCATGGGCGGGATGCGCAGGCCCTCCTGCTGGATGCTGGTGGCATGGGTCGGGACCGACCCCGGCGCGATGCCACCGACGTCCTGGTGGTGCAGCACGCAGGCCACCAGTGCAACCACCTGCGTGTCCACGCGCACCGGACGCACCAGCGTGATGTCGGGCAGGTGCGTGCCGCCGTGCCAGGGGTCGTTGAGCACGAAGCCGTCGCCCTCCTGCATCCCGGCCGCCGGATACAGCGCCAGCAGCCCGGCCACCGCCGGCGACAGGCTGCCCAGCAGCAGCGGCAGCGTGCGCGCCTGGGCCACCAGGCGGCCGTCGGGCAGGAAGACCGCGGCCGCACAGTCCATGGCCTCGCGCACCACGCTGGACACGGCCTCGGCCACGAGCCGCTGCTGCATCCGGTCGGACAGCTGCTCCAGTTGCTCGGGCAGCGGGTCGGCGTCTTCCGGTCGACGTGCCGCCTCTTCCACCCGAGGCACGTGCAGGCCCAGGGCCTGCAGCGTGGCCAGCGTGCGCTCGTATTCGCCGTCCTGCGGCAGCACCTCGTGCGAGCAGACCACACGCAGGTCGGGCCAGCGCTGCCGGATGGCCTCGGCCAGCGCGAGCTCGTGCGCCGGGTTGCGCTGCGCGAACAGCAGGGCGATGGCTACGGCCCGAGGCGGGCGCGGCAACCTTGCCAGCGCATGGAGCGCCGCCGACCTGTCCAGCGGCTCGACTTCGGCGCCCAAGGCATCGATGCGCCCAGCGGCCTCGATGCGCCACGCCGACGGCAGCAAGGCCGGCCAGGGCGAGGCCGGCACGTGCAGCACATACGGGTCGGCACGGTTCTGCCGTGCCAGCGTCAGCACGTCGGCGAAGCCCCGGGTGCAGATCAGCGCGATGTCGCTCATGCTGTCCATCAGAACCGCGCCGGGCTGAAGGGGGCGAGATCGACCTGCGTGGCGCGCCCGGCCACCAGGTGCGCCACTTCGCGCCCCGTGCTCGCGCCCATGCACATGCCCATGTGCCCGTGCCCGAAAGCGAGCCAGGCGTTGTCGGCAGCCCCCGCACGGCCGATGACCGGCAGGCTGTCGGGCAGGCAGGGCCGATGGCCCATCCACTGCGTGGTGTCGCTGGTGTCCAGGTGCGGAAAGAGCTGCTGGCCCAGCCGCAGCAAGGCCTGTGCGCGCTCGTAGCGCGGCGGTGCCTTCAGCCCGGCGAACTCGACCGTCCCGGCCAGCCGCAGGCCCATCGCCATGGGATTGACCATCAGGTTGTTTTCCACCGCCATCACGGTGTGGCGCAACTGCAGGTTGGAACTGCGCACCGTCACGTGGTAGCCGCGCTGCGTTTCCAGCGGCACGCGCGAACCCAGCTGGGCGGCAAGCTTGGCAGACCACGCCCCGGCCGCCACGACCACCCCGTCCACGGGCGTGCGCTGCCCGTCGGCCGTGCGCACGGCCGTGACCTGCCGCGAGCCGCGGCCTTCGCGTTCGAAGCCGGTGATGGCCTGCTGAACTGAGGCTGCGCCCTGGGCCACGCAATGCGCATGGAGCACCTTGACGAGCGCCGACGGGTCGAGCGTGGAGCCGTTCTCGGGTGCGCGAATGCCGAAACGGAAGCGCCCCTTGAGGTCGGGCTCCAGCGCCTCGAGTTCGTCCTGGCCCACGTCGACCATCTCGACGCCCAGCGAGCGCCGCAGGTTCATGCCCCAACTCCATTGCGCCGCCTTCTCGCGGGACGAGTACACGTACAGGCAGCCCGAACGCCGCACCAGGTGCTGCGCACCGGCTTGCTCGAGCAGCGGGCCGTAGCACTCGAAGATGGGTTCCAGCAGGCTGCGAAGCGCCGTGGCGATGCGCGTGACCTCCTCCCGCGTGGAATGACGCAGCATGCGCACCAGCCACGGCAGGACGGCGGGCGCATAGCGCCAGCGCACCGTGAGCGGCCCCAGCGGATCGAGCAGCCACTGCGGCACGCGCTTGACCATGCCCGGCATGCCCACCGGCAGGCAGGCACTGGGCGACAGCGAGCCCGCGTTGCCGAACGAGCAGGCCTCGCCTGGCGGCAGCGGATCGAAGAAGGTGACCTGGTGACCGTCGCGCTGCAACCATGCTGCGGTGCAGGTGCCGACGATGCCGGTCCCGATGACGGCGACATGCATGGGGCGAATTGTGGGCAGGACTTTGGCATCAAGCCAACGAATTCATTTGATCGACGCATGAGGATTTCTGATTCAACGGCCCCGATTGCGCCACAATGGTGCAACCATGAACCTCACCCTCCGCCAGATGCGTGCGTTCTCGGTGGTGGCACGCACCGCGAGCTTCACTCTCGCCGCCAGGCAGTTGAACCTCACCCAATCGGCCGTCAGCATGCTGGTGCAGCAGTTGGAAGACGAACTCGGACTGAAGCTGTTCGACCGCTCGCGCCATGCCGTCACCCTCACAGAGGGCGGGCAGCAACTGCTGCCGCTCGCGCGCCGCATGCTGGACGACCTGCGCCAGATCAAGGAAGGCGCAAGCGACCTGCGCCTGCTCAAGAGTGGCGTGCTGCGCGTCGTCGCGCCGCAGTTGATGGCCTGCACCTGGGTGGCCGGCGTGCTCGCGCGCTTCGAGCAGGCGCACCCCACGGTGGGCCTGCGCATCGTCGACGGCTCGGCCGACGACATCGTGGCCGCGGTACGGCGCGGCGACGCCGAATTGGGCATCGGCCCCGAGCGCGTGACGGGCGAGGACGTGACGCGCCATTTCCTCATGCACGTGCCCATGCGCCTGGTGTGCGCGGCGAGCCACCCGCTGGCCGGGCGGCAGACCGTGTCGTGGCGCGATCTGCGCGACCAGCGCTGGGTGGTGTATTCGGGCGACTTCAGCCGCTACGTGGAACAGCGGCTGCACGAGCACGACGCATCGCTGTCGATGCAGACCGCGACCGAGGTGCGCTACCTGACCACCGCGCTCGCGCTGGTCGGCGCCGGGCTGGGCGTGGCGATGGTACCGGATTACGCGCGCACCTTCGCAATGAACTTCGGCATCCGCTTCCTGGCGCTGCGCTCGCCGGCCCTGAACCGGGAGTTCTTCGTGTACCAGCGGCGCAGCCTGACGCTGTCGCCGGCGGCGCAGGCCTTCGCGACCCTGCTGCAGGAGCAGTCGCACCGGCGCTGACTGCACCGGCCGAAGGCGCCTCAGGCCAGGCGCGTCTTGCGGTAGCTGCCCCGGTCCATGTCGACGACCTCCACACTCAGGTGGGCCTGCAGGCCCGGGGGCAGGCGCGGCATGTGCTCGAGCATGCCTTCGGTGACCCGATCGCTGAAATCCTTCTTGGCCCGCTCGTCGCGGCCCGCCAGGATGCGCACGGTGACGTGAATGAAAGCCCGCGCGGACTCGGCCAGGCCGACGCGAAAAGCCTCGACGCAGATCACCCGTGCCTTCAGGTCCGCCTCGTCGGCGACTTCCGCGCTGTCGGCCAGCCGCCGCGTCACGGCCGCCAGCATGGCGTCCAGCGGCAGGCCTTTCAGGTTGGGGGTGTACTCGATGACGATGTGTGGCATTCGGTTCGCGAAGGTGGGTCGACGGGAGTCGTTGGAGCCGGCGGGATGGCGCTGGCCAGCCAATACGTCAGGGGGTGGCGCGGTACACCGACCGGCCGCCGACGATCGTTTCCAACGCGACGATGTCCTTGATCTTCTCCTCGGGCACGCTCAGGTAGTCCGCCGACAGGACCACCATGTCTGCCAGCTTCCCGACCTCGATGGAGCCTTTGCGCTTTTCCTCGAAGGTCAGGTACGGGCCGGCGTTCGTGTACAGGCGAAGTGCCTCCTCCCGCGAGATCTTCTGGTCGGCCCCATAGACGACGCCGCGCGGGTCCTTGCGCGTCACCATGAGGTACATGCCGATGAAGGGGTTGAGCAGGTTGACTTCGTTGTCGGTGCCGGCGGAGGTGCGTTCCATGCCCAGGACGTCGATCAGGCGTCGCGTGGGAACCGCGCGGTTGGCGAGCAGCGGCCCCATGTAGCGCTCGACGGTTCCCGCCTTGTCCCACAGGAACGCGTTCTGGGCGTCGATGCGCACGTCCAGTCCACGTGCGGTCTCGATCTGGTCGGCCGCGACCAGGCTGCCGTGCACCACGCTGAAGCGGCGGCCCGCGATGGAGCTGTCCGCATTGGCGGCCGCGTACGCCTTCAAGGTGAGGTCCACGGCCGCGTCACCCACCGCGTGCGTGTGGACCCGCCATCCGTTGCGGTTGGCCACCCGCACCATGCGCATGTAGGACTCCGGATCGACGGCGACCATCCCATGGTTGTTGGGCTCGTTCGCATAGTTGCCGCGGATGTACGCGGACTTGAGGGTCATCCCGCCGTCGGAGATCAGCTTGATGCCCGCCAGCCGGGCCCAGTCGTTGCCCTGGCCATCCTTGAACGGCGCGGCCTTCAGCCTGGCCTCGAAGTCGGGCGCCGCCGCCGCGGGGAAGAGCCAGAACATGCCGGCCCGGACCGTGGCTTGGCCGCGTTCGGCCGCGGCGTAGTACGCCTTGATCTGCTCTTCGTTCAGACCGGCGACCACCGTGCTGGTGATGCCCGAGCGGTTGTACACCCGCTGGCCCGCGATGTTCTGCGCCACGCGCTGCTCGAAGCTGGGTGGCGGAATGATCTTCTCGACGAGCTGAAGCGCGCTCGATTCGACGACCCCGGTCGGCTCGCCACTGGCGTCTCGGTGGATCTTTCCGCCGACCGGGTCGGGCGTGTCGCGCGTGATGCCTGCGGCGGCGAGCGCCTTGCTGTTGGCCATCGCGAAATGGCCGACCGTCTGCACGTAGACCGGGTGGTTCGGCGCCACCGCATCGAGTTCCTGGCGCGTCAGGTAGCGCTGTTCCTTCAGCTGCGATGGCGGGTGCCAGCGGCTCGTCTGCACCCACTGGCCCGCGGGGATGGCCTTGGTGCGGATGAAGTCGCCGATGATGGCTTGCGCCTCGGCCACCGTCCTCGCCCGGATCACCTGGGCCGTCGTCTCGACCGTTCCCGCGCCGTCCATGTGCGTATGCGCATCCATGAGCCCGGGCACGACGGTGCGCCCTTGCAGATCGACCACCCGGGTCTGCGGGGCGACCAGTTGGCGGATGCGTTCGTCGCTGCCGACCGCCACGAAGGCGCCGTCCTTGATCGCCACGGCCTGGGCGATCGAGAAGCTCTTGTCGGCCGTGATGATCCGGCCGTTGACGTAGGCGACGTCGGCAGGCGTGGCGGTGCGATGCGCGCAGCCCGCCGCGAGCAGTCCGGCGGCCATCGCCAGCGCGGCAACCGCAAGCGGGCGACCGCGGGGGCTCGTGGCGTCGGCCGAGCGAGCGGATGGATGGGAAGCGTTGGTTGTCATGTCGGTTGTGTCCTTGCTGGATGAGGCGATGCCTGCCCCGAGTGGCCCGATGAGCCCGAAATCCCGTCGCGAATAAGTAAGCGCTGCGGCAAGCGCCAATCCGGTTGTGCTCCGCTCAGGCAGGCATGCCCACGCCCAGCAGCCGGTCCAGCCGCTCCGGGTCCGCGGCCAGCGCCGCGCTGGGGCCGGCATGCACCACCGTGCCGCGCTCCAGCACGATCGCCTGATGCGTCATCTCCAGCGCCAGCACCGGGTGCTGCTCGACCACGATGGAGGCCAGCCCCTCGCTCTCGCAGAGCCGGCGGATGGCACGCGCGAGCTCCTCCACGATGATGGGCGCCAGGCCCTCCATGGGCTCGTCGAGCAGCAGCAGCGTGGGGTTGGTCATCAGCGCGCGACCGATGGCGAGCATCTGCTGCTCGCCGCCCGACAGCTGGTTGCCGTAGTTCGCGCGGCGCTCCCTCAGGCGCGGGAACAGGCCGTACACACGGTCGAGGTTCCACGCGCCCGGCCGGGCGACCACGCCCAGGTTCTCCTCCACGGTCAGCGACGGGAAGACCTCGCGCTCCTGCGGCACCCAGCCCAGGCCGGCGCGCACCCGCTGGTGCGCCGGCAGGCGGGTGATGTCCTGGCCTCGCCAGCGGATCGCGCCGCCGGTGACGCGCGTGTTGCCCATCAGTGTCTCGAGCGTGGTGGTCTTGCCCACGCCGTTGCGGCCCAGGATGGCCAGGCTCTCGCCGGCCTGCAGCACGAAGCCGAGGCGGTGGAGCACGACGGCATTGCCGTACCCTGCAGTGACGGCATCGAAGGCCAGCAGTTCAGGCATCGGTGGCCTCCTTGCGGATGTTGACGTGCGTCTTGCCCAGGTAGACCTCGCGCACGCGCGGATCGCGGCCGATCTCGGCCGGCGTTCCCTCGGTCAGGATGCGCCCCGCCACCAGCACCGAGATGCGCCGCGCGAATCGGAACACCAGGTTCATGTCGTGCTCGATGAAGAGGACGCTGATGTCCTGCGGCAGCTCGGCGATGGCCTCGAAGAGCTCGCCGCTTTCGTCCACCGGCACGCCGGCGGCCGGCTCGTCCAGCAGCAGGATGCGTGGCCGTGCCGCCAGCGCCAGGGCAATCTCGAGCAGCCGCTGCTTGCCGTAGGCCAGCTCGGCCACGGGCACGTTGGCCAGCGCGCCCAGGCGCAGCCGGTCCAGCAGCGCATGGGCCTCGTCGAACGCCGCCCTGCTGCGGCTGAAGGGCCGCCACCAGGTCGCGCCCTGCCCTTCGCGCTCGTGGATCGCCAGCACGACCGAGAGCAGCGGCGTGAGGCTGGGAAACAATGTGTTGATCTGGAACGTGCGCGCCAGGCCGCCGCGCGCGCGCCGGTCCGCGGCCCAGGCCGTGATGTCCTCGCCGTTCATGCGGATGCTGCCGGCGCTGGGCCGGTAGATGCCCGTCAGCAGGTTGATCAGTGTGGTCTTGCCTGCGCCGTTGGGGCCGATCAGGGCCTGGCGCGCGCCGGGCTCCAGGGACAGGTTGACGTCGGCCACGGCCTGGAATGCGCCGAAGCTGATGCCCAGGCCCTGGGTCTGCAATGCGGTCATGACGTCCTCCCCGTCTTCAGGCGGGCAGCGCGGGAGGCGTGATGCGACAGGGTGTTCATCGCGCGTGCTCCTTCGTGCGGACGCGGCGCGACAGCGCGCCCATGATGCCGCCGCGACCCAGCATCACGGCCGCAATGAGGAAGATGCCGAGCCAGAACATCCAGTACTCCGGATTCATGTCGGCGAACCAGTCGTGCACCAGCATGTAGACGATCGCGCCGATCAGGCCGCCGTACAGCCGGCCCGTGCCACCCAGCACCAGGATGATCAGGATCTCGGCCGAGCGGTTGAAGCCGATCGATTCGATGCCCACGAACTGTGTGGTCTGCGCGAGCAGCGCGCCCGCCACGCCGGCCACCGCCGCCGAGAAGGCGTAGGCCATGCGCAGCCGCGCCTCCACGGGCGAGCCGATCGCCAGCATGCGCTTTCGGTTGTCATGGATGCCGCGCAGCGCCAGGCCGAAGGGCGAGCGCAGCACCAGCCGAACGAGCAGGAACATGGCCAGCACGACGACGAAGGCATAGACGAAGGCGGTCTTGCCGAAGAGGTCGAACTCGAACAGGCCGAGGACCGGCTTCACCTGCATGCCCTGCAGGCCGTCGGTGCCGCCGGTGATGCCCGAGAGTCGGTTGGCCAGTTCCGCCAGCAGCACGCACACGCCGATGGTGATCATCAGCCGCGTGAGGTCGGCACCGCGCACGATGAGGTAGCTCAACGCGTAGCCCAGCGCGCCGGCCACGAGCAGTGCGGCCAGCAGGCCGCTGAAGGGCTCTCCCCAGCCGTGCTTGGCCAGCAGCCCCGCGGTGTACGCACCCGCACCGAAGAAGGCCGCGTGGCCCACGGTCAGGATGCCGGCATAGCCCAGCGCCATGTCCAGCGCCACGGCGAAGAGGCCGAAGATCAGGATCTGGCTGAGCAGCGTGAGGTGGTTGGGCGCGATGAAGTAGCTGCACGCCAGCAGCAGCCAGAACGCGATTTCGGCCGCGCGCAGCTGGCCCGGCGAGAGGGTGATGGCTTTCATGCGAGCCCCTTCTTGGGAACGATGCCGTTCGGGCGCAGCAGCAGCATGCCGATCATGAAGACGTAGATCAGGAAGACGCCGGCCTCGGGCAGGTAGTACTTGCCAGCCACGTCGACGATGCCCACCAGCAGCGCGGCGATGAAGGGCCCGATGATGGTGCCGGCACCCCCCACACAGACCACGATCAGGAAATACACCATGTACTTGAGCGGGAACGAGGGCTCCAGGCCCAGCATGCCCAGGCTCAGCGCGCCGCCCAGGCCCGCCAGCCCGCAGCCGAGCGAGAAGGTCAGGAAGAACAGCCGCTGCACGTGGATGCCGGTGCCGCCCGCCACGCGCTGGTTGTCCACGGCCGCGCGCACCATCGCGCCGTAGCGTGTCCGGCTCATGAGCAGCAGCAGAAGGACCAGCGTCGCCGCGCCGCAGACGATGAGGAACAGCCTGTAGCGGCCCAGTCCGACGCCGGCGAACGAGAACTGCCCCTGCAGCGCGGGCGGCAGGTGGAACGGCAGCATGGTCGGCCCGAAGAAGTAAGTCAGCGCGGCGATCGACACGAACACGACACCGATGGACAGGAGCACCTGGTCCAGCGGATGCGCGCGGTACAGGCGGCGGTAGAAGGCGAACTCGAGCACGGCGCCGAGCAGCGCCGCGGCCACGAAGGCCGCCACCAGCGCCAGCCCGTACGGCACGCCCAGCCGGTTCATGAGCACTGCGGCCGCGTACCCGCCCACCACCGCGAAGCTGCCATGCGCGAGGTTGACGAAGTTCATCAAGCCCATGGTGATGGACAGGCCCACAGCCATGAGGAAGAGGAGCATGCCATAGGCCACCCCGTCGAAAAGGACGATTCCCATTGGATTCCCGATGCGAGGCACGGGGCGCCCTGGCGTGCGCCCCGTGCCGGAGTCAGCGCCCGGTGGGCGCAAGCGTCACTTGGCTTCCTTGGCCGGGTCCTTCACGCGGTCGAACTTGTCGAACTCCACGTTGACCAGCTTGCCGTTGACCTTCTCTGTCTTGCGGATGTAGACCGTCTGCACGATGTCGCGCGTGGCCGCATCGATCTCGATCGGGCCGCGCGGGCTCTCGAAGGCCAGGCCCTTGAGCGCATCCATCACCTTGTCGCCATCGGCGTCGCCACCGGTCTTCTTGAGGGCCAGGTCGATGGCGGCCATGGCATCGTAGGCAGTCACGGCGAAGTAGCTCGGACGCAGACCGGTGCCGAACTGTGCCTCGAAGTCCTTCACGAACTTCTGGTTCTTGGCCGAGGGATGGGCGTAGGAGTAGTGGTGGCTGGTGACGAGGCCCAGCGCCACGTCGCCGGTGGCGTCGAGGTAGCTGTCGTCGGTGGCCTCGCCGGTGGCGTAGAGCTTGATGCCGGCCTCGTCCATGCCGCGTTCCTTCCACACCTTGAGGAAGGCGGGCGGCATCACGCCGGAGGGGAAGAAGAAGAACACGGACTGCGGCTTGGCGTCCTTGATGCGCTGCACGTAGGCCGAGAAGTCCGGGTTGTTCATCGGCGTGCGCAGCTCGCCGACCACCTTGCCACCGCCACCTTCGAAGGCCTTCTTGAACGCGGTCAGCGCGTCCGTTCCCGAGGCGTAGTCGGCCACCACCACATAGGCTTCCTTGGTGCCGTTGCGGAGCATCCAGCGCGCCATCGGGTCGGACACCTGCTGCACCGTGAACGACAGCCGCGCGACATAGGGCGAGCTGGTGGTAATCGCCGACGACGAGGCGTTCATCACCACCGTGGGAATCTTGGCCTGCGTCGCGACCGCCGCGACGGCGTACGCGTTGGGGCTGAAATCCAGGCCGGTGAGGATCTGCACCTTGTCGCGCACCACCAGTTCCTGCGCGATGCGCTTGGAAGCATCGGGTGCGGGGCCGGCCGTGTCCTTCTTGATGATCTCCACCGGGCGGCCGGCGATCTTGTTGCCGTGCTCCTTGAGGTACAGCGCGACGCCCGCGTCGAATTGGCGCCCGTAGTCGGCATAGGGCCCGGAATAGGTGCCGATCAGGCCGATCTTGAGCGCGTCCTGGGCTTGCGCCGCGCCGGCTACGCAGGCCAGCACGGCAGCGGCGAGCAGGGTACGTTTGGTCATCTTCATCGTGGAACTCCGTGGGAAGAACTCAGCCCGCAGGCCGGGGGATGGAAAAAGGCTTGAGGTCGCTGGCCGGGTGGGCCAGCACGTCAGGGGGAATGGCGGCGCCCTGGGCGATCAGCTTGCGGGCCAGCATGTGCTCGGCCGGGCGATTCACCGAATGGGCCGCGGCGACGCGCCCCTCGCGCAGGTAGAACAGGGTGAAGCGGTCGTCGGCGAGTTCGCCTCGCAGCACGGTCTGGTCCCCCGGCGCGGGCAGCCCCGCCATCTGGAACTTGAGTTCGTGCTGGTCGCTCCAGAACCAGGGCACCGCCGTCAATGGCTGTGGCTGGCCGACCAGCACCGACGCCGCGGCGCGCGCGCCGTCGTTGGCGGCCTGGATGGATTCCAGCCGCATGCGCGCCCTGCCCGGCGCTGCGGCGGTCGGCAGCGCCATGTTGGCGACATCGCCGGCTGCCAGCACGTTGGGGGCACTGGTGCGACCCAGCGCGTCGACGAGGATGCCGCCGTCGCATGCGATGCCCGCAGCCTGGGCCAGTTCCACATTGGGCAGCACGCCGATGCCCAGCACCACCAGGTCGCACTCAAGCTGGCGGCCATCGTCCAGCAGCACCGACGCCACATGGCCCTGGGCGTCGCCCAGCAGGGCGGCCACGCCCCGCCCCAGCTCCAGCGCGACACCGCGTGCGCGATGCGCGTCCGCGACGTAGTCGGACATGAGGGTGGGAAAGCTGCGTGCGAGCAGGCGCGGCTGACCCTCGACCACGGTGACGCTGGCGCCGGCGGTCGTGAGCGCTGCCGCGACTTCCAGCCCGATGAATCCGCCGCCGATCACGCAGGCCCGCCGGCTGCGGCCCAGCGCAGCCTGCACGGCAAGGGCGTCGTCCAGCGTTCGCAACTCGTGCACGCCCTGCAGATCGGCGCCGGGCACGGCCAGCGGCCGGCAACGCGCACCGGTGGCGAAGGCGAGCCAGCCGTAGTCCAGTTCGCTGCCGTCGGCCAGGTGCACACGCTGCGACAAGAGATCGACGCCCGTGGCCCTTGTGCCCAGGCGCAGGTCGATCCCCTGCTGGGCATAGAAGTCCGTGCCGCGCAGCGCGAGCTGGTCGGCGGCGGTCTTGCCGCTCAGCAATCCCTTGGACAGCGGAGGCCGCTGGTACGGCGCGTGGCGCTCGTCGCCAAGCAGCACGATCGGCGCCTCGAAGCCAAGCTCGCGCGCAGAGGCCGCGAGCTGCACCCCGGCATAGGACGCACCGACGATGACCAGCGCATCGGCCATCAGACCTGCGTCTCCGGCACGCGCACGGTGAGGCCGTCCAGCTCGGCCGTCACCGGGATCTGGCAGCTGAGCCGGCTGTTGGGCGCGCGCTCGCTGGCCGTGCCGTCCAGCAGTTCGTCCTCCATCTCGTCCGGCGGCGCCAGCCGGCCGACGAAGGCCTCGTCAACGTAGACATGGCAGGTCGCGCACGAGCAGCTGCCGCCGCATTCGGCGTCGATGCCGCGGATGTTGTGCTGGATGGCCGTTTCCATCACGCTGGCGCCGAGCTTGGCCTCGACGCTGCGCGTGCTGCCGTCCTTGAGGATGTAGTGGATCGTGGGCATTTATGTTGAGGGATGTCGCTTGCGCAGGCTCGGCGTCGCCTCGCATGGCGCGGTGCCGAAGGCCGCGGAGCAGGCCATGCCAGGGCACCCGCGGAACTGGCTCTGCCAGGCCGCTGGGTGCGCCCCCTTCGCGCAGCGGAAGGGGGTTGGCGGAGCGCGCAGCGCGGAGACTGGGGGATTCATCATTCACTCAGAACATGTCGAAGTACTCGCGGTGCTCCCACTCGGTGACTTCGAGATTGAAGCGCGCGATCTCGGCCTGCTTGATGTGGCAGTAGTAGTCGACGAAGTGCCGTCCCAGCCCCTCCACCAGTTCGGCATCCGCCTGCAGGGCCGCCAGCGCGGCGTCGAGCGTCCGTGGAAGCTCCTCGGCCGGGGTTTCGTAGGGCGCGTCGGCCGACGGCCCGGGGTCCAGCCCGCGCTCGACGCCATCCAGCCCCGAGAAGATCTGCGAGGCGAGGTACAGGTAGGGATTGGCGGTCGGCTCGCCGATGCGGTTCTCGATGCGGGAGGCGGTGTCGCCTGGCGCGCCGAGCACGCGCAGCATGGCGCCGCGGTTGTCCTGCGCCCAGATGGCGCGGTCGGGCGCGAGCGAGAACGGCCGGTAGCGCCGGTAGCCGTTGAGCGTCGGGCTCGCCAGCGCCGCGGCACCGCGGGCGTGGGCCTTCAGGCCTGCGAGGTACTGCATGCCCAGCGGGCTCAGCGCGGGCGCGTCGTCGCCGGCGGCTTCGGGCATGAAGGCGTTGTCGCCGCCCTTCGCATGGCGCAGCGACTGGTGCAGGTGCCAGCCGCTGGACATGACGCTGGGAATGCGCGGACGGCACATGAAGGTGGCGTGGTAGCCGTGGCGCTGGCAGATCTGCTTGATCGCGCTGCGCAGCAGCACCATCGTGTCGGCAGGCGCCATGCCCGCCGTGGGCCCGAACACCAGCTCGAACTGGCTGGGGCCGAATTCGATCTCCAGCGAGTGCAGCGGCAGGCCCAGCGCCTGCAGCTGGGTGCGCAGCAGCTCCATGAGCCCATCCACGCGGTCGTAGCGCAGTTCGGTCAGGTACTGGTGGCCATGCGTGAGCAGCGACACGGCCGGCGGCGTGCCCGGCTGGCCCGCATCGGCCAGGCGCATCTGCGCGTCGTCGAGCTTGAACACGTGGAACTCGACCTCCAGCCCTGCCACGAATTCCAGGCCACGCGAGGCCAGCCGGTCGATCGAGCGCCGCAGGATCTGCCGGGTGTCGAAGGGGCAGCGCCGGCCGTCCTTCATGAACGCATCGCACAGGACCCAGCCCGTGCGGGGCGCCCAGGGCAGCATGCGGAAGGTGGACGGGTCGGCCAGGACCGTGAAGTCGGCGCCGCCCTGCAGCCCTTCGAGCGCGAAACCGCCGCCGGCCGAGAAGACCGGGAACACCGAGCGGTGCGACGTGTCCTTGGCCAGCAGCGTGGTCGTGAGGTTCACGCCACGCGCCAGCGCCCCGCGGGCCGCTTCGGCCACCAGCGTCTTGCCGCGCAGCACGCCGTGCTGGTCGGCCCAGGCGAAGCGAAGGACGTCGAGCTCGCCGGCGTCGATGCGCCCGACGATCTCGCTCGCCTGGGCCTGTTGTTCGTCGCTCCAGAGACCGAAGCGTTCGGCGAAGGCGCTCATCTCAGGCCGCCAGGCGGGCCGAGGCCCAGTCCGATGCCTGCCGCCGGGCCCGGTCGGCCTCTTCGCAGTAGCTGGCCGCCCTGTCGGCCGCCGCCACGCCGTCGATCGAGGGCGGACCGGTCAGGGTGCCGGCTTCCTCGGCCGTGGGTCGCATCGGCACGGCTTCGCCCGCCTGCGCCGCCTCGATGGCCTTCACCAACATCCGGCGGTACAGCATGATGCCCTTGTCGGTCGTGCCGAGGTGCTCGCGCGTTCGGTCCTGGATCGGCCCCATCGATTCGCAGGCCCACTGGTCGTGCACGTTGATGTCCTCGCCCATGCCGGTGTAGGTCTGGGTCAGTTGCTCCTCGACGCTGTAGCCGTACTCGTTGCGCTTGTTCTTGCGCGAGGTGTACAGCGGCAGCTCGATGGTCTGCAGGCGCTGCTCGCGCATCTGTTCCTTGTCCACCGGGCCGGTGAAGCTGGTGAAGATCGCGTACCAGTAGCAATGCGTGTCGTCGACCGGCACGTGCCACTGCGAGATCGTCATCTCCGAACTCATCGGAATCACGAAGGCCTGCGGGAAGACGACGTTGGTCACGCGCACGTGGGTCTGCTGCTCGGAGAGCTTGCGCAGCGTGGTCAGCTTCATGCCGTACGGCGCCGGCTCGGCGGCGATGTCGGGCCGGTCGTATTCGCGCAGCACCTGCGTGATGGCCAGCTCGGAGTCGGCCGAGGCACCACGGAACTGCTTGCCGTAGCTCTCGGAGGTGTCCTCGTCCTCGTAGAAGCGGTGCAGGAAGGAGGCGTGCGCCGGGTCCATGCCCACCTCGAGCGCCTGCAGCCAGTTGCATTCCCACAGTCCCTTGAACGCGAAGGTGTGGCTGTCGGGCGCGACGAAGCAGTCGAATTCGGGAAAGGCGGGGGGCTCGCCCTCGCCGATGTACGCGAAGACGATGCCGCTTTTCTCCACCACCGGGTAGGCGCCCTGGCGGATGCGCGTGCACAGCTTGCTGCCCGCCGGTTCGGCCGGCGTCTCGAGGCATTGGCCGGTGGCATCGAACAGCCAGCCGTGGAAGGCGCAGCGCAGCCCGCCGTTCTCGAGCCGGCCGTAGGCCAGGTCGGCGCCGCGGTGGGGGCAGTCACGATCGAGCAGGCCGACCCGGCCGGACTCGTCGCGGAACAGCACGAAATGCTGGCCCATGAGCTGCACCGGCCGCAGCGGACGCGGGCCGCGCAGCTCTTCGGACAGGGCCACGGGCTGCCAGTAGCGGCGCAGCAGGCTGCCGGCGGGCGTGCCGCGTCCGACGCGGGTGATGAGGTCGTTTTGTTCGGCGCTGATCATCGTGAAGCTCCAAGCCTTTCAGTCAATGCATTCAGTTGTATGCAATGGGATGCATTGTCGTGAAATGTGGCATCGGGTCAACAATTTTTTGCGGAGAATCAATGCACTGATTCGGAACATGGTGCACTAAATGAGGCAAAAGTCGCTACTCAATGCATCTTTCACCCGCTGATGCATGCATGATCCGCGCCAGAGATCGATTCATGCGTACACCAGACGACGCGCCTAGAATTTGCTTCGCTTACTGCATACAAGGAGAGCCATGGATTCCCAACAGTCACGTGTCCTGGTTCAACTGCGCGACCTGATCCTCAAGGGCGAGTTCGGCCCCGGCGAGCGGCTCGCCGAGATTCCCCTGGCCGAAAAGCTGGGCGCCTCACGCACGCCAGTGCGCCTCGCGCTCGCCAGTCTGGAACACGAAGGCCTCATCGAGCCCTCCCCCGCCGGTGGCTACCAGATGCGGCGCTTCACCTCGCAGGAGATCGCGGATGCGATCCGCGTGCGGGGTGTCATCGAGGGCTTCGCGGCCCGCCTGCTCGCCGAGGACGGCGCGCCCCGACAGTTGCTGCGCGAGTTGCACGAGTGCCTGGACGCCGGCGACAAGGTCGTGAACAAGCCCACCATGGAACTGGACGATTACGCCGGCTACGTGGAGATGAACGACCGCTTCCACGCCATCATCATCCAGGGCTGCGGCAACGCGTCGGTGCGGCGCATCATGGAGATGCTCGACAGCCAGCCCTTCGCGGCGCCCAGCGCCATGCTGCCCATGCAGTCGTCGATGCGCGAGGGCCAGCAATGGATGCAGCAGGCCCACCGCACCCACCACGCACTGGTGCAGGCGATCGAGCGCGGCCAGGGCTCGCGGGCACAGGCCCTGGGCGAGGAGCACGTCGAGATCGCCCGCATGAACCTCGACTACGCGCTCGAACGCCCCGAACTGGCCGCGGAACTGATGCCCGGGATGAAACTGGTGGCAGGCCGCGGCCGCTGAAACACCGGTGCGCCGCGGCCCTTCTTCAGCGGCGCATCCAGATCAACGCAGCAGTCCCTCGATCACGTCCCATTCGTCCGCCGTCACCGGCGTGATCGACAGCCGGTTGCCCCGCTGCAGCAGCCGCATGCCGGCCAGTGCGGGCACGGTGCGCAATTCGGGCAGGCCCAGCAGGCGCGTCTTGCGCAGGGCCTGCACGTCGAGCAGCAGCCAGCGTGGATCCTCGGCTTTCGACTTCGAGTCGAAGTAAGGCGAGTCCGGCTCGAACTGGGTCGGATCCGGCTTCACGCCCGACGCGACGCGCGCGATGCCGGCGATGCCCGGCTCGGGACAGCTCGAGTGATAGAACAGCACGCCGTCGCCGATGCGCATGGCGTCGCGCATGAAGTTGCGCGCTTGGTAGTTGCGCACGCCGGTCCAGGGAACGGTGCACTCGGGCGCCGCCAGCGCGTCGTCGATCGAGCACTCGTCGGGCTCGGACTTCATCAGCCAGTACTGCTTCGCGGTCATGCGCGGATTGTGCGGGCGGGCCGCGTCACACGCGCTGCAGCAGCAACGGCACCGACGACACCAGCAGCGCCAGCCCCGACACCGTGAGCAGCCCCAGCACGATGCGGCGGAAGGCCAGCTCGCTCAGCCCGATGTACAGGCGCGCGCCCAGCAGCACCGGGACGAGCACGCACACCGCCACCACCGCGAGCAGCGGCAGCATGCGCACCGTGACGTTGCCCGCGCCGACCTGCAGCGTGAAGGCGACGGCCAGCATGGCGAGGTTGAAATTCTGGATCACCGAGCGCTGCGCGTCGCGCGCCATGCCGCGTAAGGTGCACCACAGCGTCGGGATGGGCCCGGTGAACCCGCCCACGCCGCCGCAGATGCCACCCAACAGGCCTGACACGGCATCTGCGATGCGCCCACCCCAGCGCACCTGCGGCAGGTTGCGCGCGAACAGCATCGCCAGGCACCAGGGCACGAGCAGCCCGCCGAGGCAGGCCTTGAAGATCACGATGTCGAGCCGGGGCAGCAGCCACACGCCCAGTGGCACGCCCACCAGCCCGCCGGCCACGAAGGGCCGCAGCACCCGCCAGTCGAAGCCGCGCCGCACGGTGGCGGCAGCGATCACCTGCCCGGTGAGCGCACCGAAGGTGGAGAGCACGGCGGCGAGTTGCGGCTCCAGCCCCCACGCCCAGAAGGACATCGCGACCAGCCCGAAGGCGAAGCCCGACAGTCCCTGGACGAAGCCGGCCACACCGGCACCGAGCGCCACGAGGAGGTAGAGCGACGCGCCGTCGGCCATGCGTCAACGCGCCGGTGCGCAGCTGTCCAGCTGCGCACGCCCGCAAACGCTACGAAAAAGATAGCTGCTCGCGCAGGCGCAGCGGGCGCCGGGCGCACTTTCGGCTTGAAAGCGATGCGCGTCGCGACCGCCGCGGCGCATCAGGCCGGCACCGCCGGCAGCGCCTCGCGCCGGGCGCGGCGCACGTTGAAGGCGCTCGCGATCAGCACGCCCTGCACCAGCGCCAGGCCGACGATCACGCTGGTGTACTGGCCCGCGTCCATCAGGCGGCCGAAGACCAGCGGCGCCACCGCCTGCCCGATGTCCAGGCCCGCATAGACCACGCCGTACACGCGCCCGCTGGCATTGGCTGGCGTCGAGCGCTTGACCAGCAGGTCGCGCGAGGGCCCTGCGATGCCCGAGGCGAAGCCCATGGCACCGAAGAGCACCGGCACCACCACCGGCGGAAAGTCGGCCAACGCCATCACGAGCGCAAAGGCGGCAGCGATGCCGAAGCCGATGCCCACGATGCGCTCGCAGCGCGAGGGGTCGGACGCGAGGAAGCCCCCCACCACCATGCCCACCGAGCTGGCCACCATGTAGACCGTGAGGCAGATCGCCACCAGCGCCACCGGCACCGCATGCAGCTTGCCGGCCGCCACCGGCGCGAAGGTCTGCACGACGCTGATGACCATCGCATAGAAAAAGAAGAACCCGAAGCACATCCACACCGCCGGGATGCGCAGGAAGTCGAATTCGCCGCCCGCCGGCGCTGCAGCGCCCTGGCCCGTGGCCTTCTGCACGGCCTTCACATCCAGCGCCAGTGCCCCGCGGTTGAACCACAGCACCACCAGCACCGCCAGTGCGAGCACGCCGGCCGAGGCCAGCGCCACGCGCCAGCCGTAGGCGATGGCGATCGGCACCACGAAGGCCGGTGCCAGCGCCCAGCCCAGGCTGCCGGTGATGCCGTGCACGCTGTAGGCATGGCCCAGCCGCGTGGGCGCGACCTTGCGGTTGAAGAGCGTGTAGTCGACCGGGTGGAACACCCCGTTGCCGATGCCCGCCAGCACCGCGCAGGGCAGCATGGCCCAGTAGCTGGGCGCCAGCGCATAGCCAAAGGCGGCCAGCCCCAGGCAGCCCAGGCCGACGAAGAGCACCGGGCGCGGTCCCATCTTGTCGACGATGAAGCCCGACGCCGCCTGCACCGCGCACGAGACGACGAAGAACACCGTGAGCACCGCGCCCAGTTCGGTGTAGCTGACGTGGAACGCGTCCTTGAGCCACGGGAAGAGCGGCGCCAGGATCAGTTGGCTGAAGTGGCTGATGCCGTGGGCCAGCCCGACCAGCCCGATGAGCGAGGCGTCGGAACGGAAGGTGGAGGCAGCTGCGGAAGTGTCGGGAGAAGCAGACATGAGGCGACCGGAGAAAGAGGCTGCCCGATGCTAGGCGCGCCGCCCGCGGCAGAATAGCGACACCTTGCCAACATTTGCCGAAAATCAGCCATCCCCGTCGTACCCCGCCGAGACGACGGTGCCCGCGCCCCGGAAGCGCCGCCAGGCGCTGCCCGGCGGCCTGCAGGCGCCGACCACCAGCGTCGGCCCGCTGACCCCCCACCTGTACGCGCCCGACGCGATGCGGCCACTGCGCGCCAAGGAGCACTTCCTCACCGCCGATACCTTCGTCGAGCTGCACCAGCATCCCTGGCCGCAACTCACCTTCTCGACGCGTGGCGTGATCCGCCTGAGCACCGCCGACGGCAGCTACATCGTGCCGCCTTCGCGCGCCCTGTGGGTGCCGGCCGATGTGCCGCACAGCATCACGCTGATCGAGGACGCGGAGCTGCGCACCGTCTATCTGCACAGCTGGCTGGGCCCGGCCTGGGAGCGCTGCGAGGTGCTGGAGATCAGCCCCCTGCTGCGCGCCCTGATGCTGGCGCTGGACACCACCCCCGACGGCCTGCCGCCCGCCGATCCGCATGCGGCACAGCGCGAGCGCTGGATCGCGCCGCTGCTGGTCGACGAGCTGGAGCGCGCCACGCAGATCCGCATCGACGTGCCCCTGCCTGCCGACAAGCGCCTGCGCCAGCTGTGCGAGGCGCTGCTGCGCAACCCGGCCGACCGCGCCACCCTGGCCGAGCGCGCCGCCACCATCGGCGCCAGCGAACGCACGGTGGCGCGCCTGTTCCGCGACCAGCTCGGCATGAGCTGGCAGCAATGGCGGCAGCAGGCCGTGCTGGCCCACGCCCTGCCGCTGTTGGCGCGCGGCATGGCCGTGAGCCAGGTGGCGGCCGCCAGCGGCTACGCGACCGACAGCGCCTTCTGCGCCATGTTCAAGGCCGCCACCGGGCAGTCCCCGACGGCGTTTCAACATAAAAAGAGGCCGTAGCGCCCGTCGCGCCTGCGTGGGCAGCTATATTTTTGATAGCAAACCAGACCTGTCACCGCACTTCAAGGAGTCCACCCATGCCCCATTCGCTTCGCCCGTTCCCGCGAATTCCGGCCGCCGCCACCCTCGCCCTCGCCGCGGCGCTCGCCACCCCGGTCCACGCCAACAAGCTCATGGACGCGATGAAGGACCAGCTCGCCCACTCGGGCGTCGGCAACGCGCTGCCCGCCATCGGCGCCAGCACCGCCGGCAACGCGGCCGGCGTGATCCAGTACTGCGTGAAGAACAACTACCTCAACGCCGCGAACGCCAACGGCATCAAGGACAAGCTGCTGGGCATGGTCACCGGCCAGAAGCCGCAGCAGACCGGCTATGCCAACGGCGCCAAGGGCCTGCTCATGGGCAGCGACGGCCAGTCGCTCAACCTCAAGGGCCTCTCGGGCAAGCTCAAGGAGAAGGCCTGCGACTACGTTCTGAAGAACGCGAGCTCGCTGTTCTGAGGCGGGCACCGGCGCTCGCATGCACGTCGACCTGGTGTCCGAGGCGCAGCACGAGTCGCTGGTCGACCTGCTGCTCGAACTGCACGCTTTCTACAACGCCGGCGCCACGGTCCCGCGTGGGACCGTGCAGACGCACCTGGTCGACCGGCTGCTGGCGCCGGGATCGCCGCAACAGCTGGCCGTGGCCGCGACGGACGACGGTGAAGTCGTCGGCCTGGCCGCTTTCGGCCTCGTCCATTCCCTGGTCGACTTCGACCCCGCGCTGCGGCGGCACTGCCAGCTCAAGGAGCTCTACGTGAGGGCCGGCCAGCGCAGCGCCGGCGTCGGGCGCGCTCTGATGGCCTGGCTCGCGCGGCACGCCGCCGCCCATGGATGCCACCGCATCGACTGGCCCGTCAAGGCGGGGAACCTGCGTGGCATCGCCTTCTACGAAGGGCTGGGCGCCGAGCGCGTGGCCGACCGCCTGAGCTATCGGCTCGTGGCACCCGCCTTGCGTGTGCTGGCGCAAGACTCTTCGCGTCCAGCGCCGTAGTGCGCCTGTGCTTCAGTGCGCTTCGGCCAGCATCGTGAACCGCTCGGCCTGCCAGGCGTACTCGGGTTCGAAGGACTCGGGGTCGGCGACCGCGCCGTACCCGCCCTGTCCGTAGACCGCCGCATAGGCCGCGTACTCGGCGGCCTGCAGCGCCTTGCCGGCCACCGCGCAGGCCACTGCATAGGTCGCCGACACGGCTGCATGGCCGCAGCCATCGAGGGAGCGGGAGCCGGGGTGCCGATTGGCCAGGCGCGCCGCGTCCGCGGCCACGCGGGCCAGTGCGTCACGGTCGGTCTCACCCGCCAGAAAGTGGCCGAGCGCCTGCAGGGCTGCGACGGCCTCCGGGTCTTCGAGCAAGTGCGCCACCCGCTGGACGCAAGCGCGCGCGAAGGCGAGGCGCAAGCGCTCGTTCGCCGGCGAGTCGAGATCGACCGTGCGGGCAACCCGCTCCAGTGCATGGTTCATGGCGAGCTCCAGGAGAAAGGGCGCAGCGCTCCACCGCGACGCGGGCGGCCGCCATGGCCGGATCGGACGTCCTCGCTGCGCCGCGGCACAGAGCGACGCGCCCTCAGCGTGGCGTCGCCGGCCGGTGCAACGCGCAGAGCTTGTTGCCGTCCGGGTCGCGCACGTAGGACAGGTACATCGCGCCGAGCTTGCCCTCGCGCAGGCCGGGTGGCTCCTCGATGGAGGTACCGCCATGCGCCACCGCCACGTCGTGGAACTCGGTGACCTGCTCGGGCGAGCTGCACTTGAAGCCGATGGTGCCGCCGTTGGCGCCGCAGGCCGATTCGCCGTTGATGGGCTCGCTGATGCAGAAGCTCGCGCCGTCGTGGCGGTAGAACAGGCGGGTCTGGCCGGTGAGGTTCTGGTTGCGCACCGGCTCGCCGGCGCCGAGCACGGCAAGCACCGCGTCGTAGAAGCGCTTGGAGCGCTCGATGTCGTTGGACCCCACCATCACATGGCTGAACATGGTTGTCTTGTCTCCGGTTGTGAAATGCATCGAATGACCGGTCGTGCGTCGATGCGGCGGCGATGGTAAGCGGCGGCAGCATGCGCACCTGCGCCGCGCCCCGCCCATCCAGCACAATCGGCGACACCGCGCGGCCGGATCATCTGCATGCCGCCACACCCTCCGCCTTGAGCAGAAAGTGCCTGCAGCGCCCGTCCACCGGGCGCGGACAGCTATGAATTCGATAGCAACGACTGCCGCCCGCCGCGAGCGCCTCACGCGCTGGCTTCCTTTCCTGAACTGGCCTCGCCCCGACCGCGCACTGCTCGTCAACGAAGCCACGGCCGGCATCACCGTCGCGCTGATGGTGATCCCGCAGGGTGTGGCGTACGCGGCGCTGGCGGGCATGCCCTTGATCACCGGGATCTATGCGGCGCTGTTCCCGGCCCTGATCGCCGTGCTGTTCAGTTCGTCGGCCCGGCTGTCGGTCGGGCCCACCGCGCTCACCAGCCTGCTGGTGGGCGCCTCGCTGGCCCCGCTGGCGGTGCCGGGCAGCCGCGAGTGGGTGTCGCTGGCGGTGTGGCTCACGCTGCTGTCGGGCGCGATGCAGGTGCTGCTGGGCGCGGCGCGCTTCGGCTGGCTGCTGCGGCTGGTGAACTCGCCCGTGCTGATGGGCTTCACGCAGGGTGCGGCGGTGCTCATCACGCTGTCGCAGCTGCCTGCGCTGCTGGGCTTCACGGGCCGCAGCTTCGCGCAGGCGCTGCACGGCCCCGCGCCGGACTTCATCGCGATCGCCTTCGGCCTCGGCAGCATGGCGATGCTGTGGGCGGGCAAGCGCTTCACGCCGCGCTTCCCGACCACCATGGCGCTGGTGGCGCTGAGCGCCGCACTGAGCTTTGCGGTGAGCTATGCGCTGCGCGGCGGCGCGGTGATCGGCGCCCTGCCCTCGGGCCTGCCTTCCTTCTACCTGCCCGTGGGCCTGTCGTGGAACGAACTGGGCGCGCTGCTGCTGCCGGCCTTTCTCGTCACGCTGGTGAGCTTTCTCGAAACGGCCTCCAGCGCCAAGGTGGACAACGCGCGCGCCGGCAAGCTGTGGAACGAGAACCAGGACCTGATCGGCCAGGGCCTGGGCAAGATCGCCTCCGGCCTGAGCGGCTCCTTTCCCACCAGCTCGTCCTTCTCGCGTTCGGCGATCACGCTGTATGCGGGCGCCAAGTCGCAGTGGTCGACGCTGTTCAGCGTGGCAGTCGTCGCTGCCGCCCTGCTGTGGGCCATGCCGCTGCTGTACCACGTGCCGCAGGCGGTGCTGGCGGCCATCGTTGCGACCGCCACGCTCGGCCTGCTCAAGCCCTCGGCCTTCGTGGCGCTGTGGCGCATCTCGCGCATCGAGGCGGCCATCGCCTTCGGCACCTTCGTGCTCACCATCGCCACCGCGCCGTCGATCTACTGGGGCGTGCTGGGCGGCCTGCTGGCGGCGCTGGCGCACTACATGTACCGGCATCTGCATCCGCGCATCGTCGAGGTGGGCCTGCATCCCGACGGCAGCCTGCGCGACCGGCACCTGCTGAGCCTGCCCGCACTGGCGCCGAACCTGTACGCGCTGCGCATGGATGCGGAGCTGGATTTCGCGTCGGCCAGCACGCTGGAGCGCGCCATCACCACGGCGGTGGCCGAGCGGCCGGGCCTCACCGACGTGTGCCTCTTCGCCCATCCCATCAACCGCGTGGACCTCACGGGCGCGGAGGTGTTCGGGAGCATCCGCCGCGCGCTCGAGAACCAGGGCATCCGTCTGCACGTGTCGGGCCTGAAGCTGCCCGCGATGCAGGTGCTGGAGCGCGCCGGGCTCCTGCAGCCCGGGCCGCTGCTGTTCACCTACCGCACCGATTCGGAAGCGCTGGCGGCCCTGCGCCGCCGCGCCGCGGACTGAACAGGCATGGGCATCGCCGACTTCCTGCTCTCCCTCGAGGTGCAGGAGCTTCTCAAGACCGCCTACGCCCGGCCCGCCGAGCCCTTCACGGCCAGCGACGTGCCGCGGGCCGGCCGCGCCGATCCGGCCGCGTTCGAGCGGGCCCTGGAACACCTGCTCGCCCAACGCGTCCTGCTGCCCGGCCCGGTGCCGAGCGACGACACCGATGGCGACATCGGGCCCGCCACGTACATCGCCAACACCGGCTTCCTGTTCTACCCGGAGCTGCGCCGCATGGCGCTGAAGTCCTTCGCGGCCGCGGAGCCACTGCGCCAGATGCTGCGAACGAAGTTCCGCCGCGCGGTGCGCCAAGCCTGGATCCTCGGCGAGAACGTCACCGCCGGCACGGTCTCGGTGCTGGTCGTGCACGGCGAGCAGATGCCCGACCCTGCCGAGCTCGACGCGGCCCTGCGCAAGCTGCTGAAGTCGGGCCGCATGCGCATGCACCTGGAGGTGCAGGTGCTGTCGGAGGCCGCCTTCCGCCGGCAGCGGCAGGTCGATCCGCTCAGGGGCCGGCTGTCGGGCGACGGCTGCATCGAGCTGGTCGCACCGGACAAGGCCCAGGCCGATGCAGGGACGGCGCCACGCGGGCTGCTGGCTCGTGCAAGGCACCGGCTCGCGGCGCTGTCGGGCCGGTCGCGCTGAGGCGCCGCGCGAAGCTCAATCTTCCACGCGTCCGCGCAGCTTCTTGACCTGGGCGCGCTGCGTCTTGCCTTCGAGCCGCCGCCGCACGGACCCGAGCGTGGGCTTCGTGGCGCGCCGCACGCGCGGCGGCACGGCCACGCTGTCGACCAGCGCCTGCAGCCGCGCCAGCGCGTCGGCGCGGTTGAGTTCCTGCGTGCGATGGCGCTGCGCCTTGATGACGATCACGCCCTCCTGCGTCAGCCGTGCGTCGCTCAGCGCCAGCAGCCGCGCCTTCACCGCCTCCGGCAGCGAACTGGCGGCCACGTCGAAGCGCAGATGCATGGCGCTCGATACCTTGTTCACGTTCTGCCCACCCGCGCCCTGCGCCCGGATGGCGGTGAACTCGACGTCGCGCTCGTCGACGAGGATGGAGGTCATGGCAAGCGAATGCGGGCAGCCGGACGCGAAAGAAATACCAAGGTCACGCGAAGAACGCGAAAGGATCCAAGCATTGCTCGTCCCACTTTCGCGACCTTCGCGAAACCTTCGCGCCCTTCGCGTCCGGATGTCCGCCTTCAGACCCGCTCGAAGATCGCCGCGATCCCCTGCCCGCCGCCGATGCACATCGTGACCAGCGCATAGCGGCCCTGCACCCGGTGCAGTTCGGCGATCGCCTTGACGGTGATGATGGCGCCGGTGGCGCCCACGGGATGGCCCAGCGAGATGCCCGAGCCGTTCACGTTGACCTTGGCCGGATCGAAGTCCAGTTCCTTCATCACCGCACAGGCCTGCGCGGCGAAGGCCTCGTTCGACTCGATCACGTCGAGGTCGCTCACCTTCAGGCCGGTGCGCTCCAGCACCTTGCGCGTGGCGGGCACCGGACCGATGCCCATGTAGGCCGGCTCGACGCCCGCATGCGCGTAACCCACCAGGCGGGCCAGCGGCTTGAGGCCCAGCGCCTTCGCGCGTGCCCCTTCGGCCAGCACCACGGCGCCGGCGCCGTCGTTGATGCCCGAGGCATTGCCCGCGGTGACGGTGCCGTTCTCCTTCTTGAACGCGGGCTTCATGCCGGCCAGCACCTCGACCGTGGTCGCGGCCTTCACATGCTCGTCGGTGTCGAAGACGACGACGCCCTTGCGGGTCTTGATCTCGATGGGGACGATCTGTTCCTTGAAGCGGCCTGCGGCAATGGCAGCGGCCGCGCGGCGATGGCTCTCGGCGGCCAGCGCGTCCTGCTGTTCGCGCGTGATGCCGTGGCGCGCGGCCACGTTCTCGGCCGTGATGCCCATGTGGATCTTCTGCCAGGGGTCGTGCAGGATGCCCAGCATGTAGTCGACCAGCTGCACGTCGCCCATGCGCGCGCCGTAGCGCGCCGCAGTGTCGAAGTACGGGCCGCGGCTCATCGACTCGGAGCCGGCACCGATCGCCACATCGCAGTCGCCCAGCGCGATGGCCTGGGCCGCCGACACGACGGCCTGCAGCCCCGAGCCGCACAGGCGGTTGACGTTGAAGGCCGGCGTCTCGACCGGGCAGCCGGCGTCGATGGCGGCCACGCGGCTCAGGTACGCGTCCTTGGTGTCGGTGGGGATCACGTTGCCCATCACCATGTGGCCGACCTCGGCCGGAGCCACGCCGGCGCGTTCGATGGCCGCCCTGACGGCGGTGGTGGCGAGCTGGGTGTTGGGCACGTCCTTGAGCGAGCCGCCGAAGGTGCCGATGGCGGTGCGGGCGGTGCCGACCACGAAGATGTCGCGAGAGGTCATGAGCAAACTCCTGGGATGAAAGATCAGCGGGATCAGCGCCGACTATGCCGCGAAATCGGGTGGCCGACTGCCACCGACCGGACGCGTCGCCCGAGGCTGCGCCGGAGCGCGGTCGATGGGGTGCCGAATCGGCCCGCAGCGCCCGCCGCACATGGACCGCTCGCTATCAAAAAAATAGCAAACGAAAAAGCGCCGCTGCGGGACGACCGGCAGCGGCGCGGGGGCGGCAGGCGTGAAGCGCGGCGTCAGTCCTGGCCGGCGATCGGCCGTGCGCGCACGTCGGTGACGTCATCGCGCCCGCTGCCGATGTTGGCCACCGGGCTCCTGACGGATTCGCCGCGCGCACGCGCGCTCGTCACGTCGGCGGCGCTGGGGCCGCCCTGGCGGGCGGCGGCCGCACGAAAACGCTCGAAGCCGGCCCGCGGGTCGAATTGGTTGACGAACATGGCCGTCCATGGCGTCAAGGGCTTGCCGGTGAGCCTGGCCCAGCCGGCGCGGACCATCCACAGCGCGACCATCACCAGAGCCGCCATGGCAAGGCCGGCCGCGAAAAGCAGGCCCATGAACAACAGAATGACGCGGATCAGAAAGCTGAACATGCCCGATTAGGCCAGCACCGCGGCGTCAGGTTCCATCGATTTTTCGAAACCGAAAGTACCCGGCGAGCGGATCGGGTCGCTGGTCACCTTGACGGTGTCCTTCGGCCCGAACGCGCCCTCGAGCAACAGCTTCGACAACGGGTTCTCGATGCGCTGCTGGATCGCCCGCTTGAGCGGCCGCGCACCGAACACCGGGTCGAAGCCGACCTTGGCGATCTCGGCCAGCGCACCCGGCGCCACCTCGAAACCGATGTCCATCTTGGCCAGCCGCTTTTCCAGCACCTTGAGCTGGATCTTCGCGATCTGCGCGATGTTCTCGGCGTCCAGGCCGTGGAACACCACCGTCTCGTCGATGCGGTTGAGGAACTCGGGCCGGAAGTGGTTCTTCAGCTCGTCCCACACCGCGTCGCGGATCTCCTGCTGGTCCCGCCCTGCCATGGCCTGGATGATGGGCGAGCCGATGTTGCTCGTCATCACGATCACCGTGTTCTTGAAGTCCACGGTGCGGCCCTGGCCGTCGGTCAGGCGGCCGTCGTCCAGCACCTGCAGCAGGATGTTGAAGACATCGGGGTGCGCCTTCTCCACCTCGTCGAGCAGCACCACGCTGTAGGGCTTGCGTCGCACGGCTTCCGTGAGGTAGCCACCCTCCTCGTAGCCCACGTAGCCGGGCGGCGCGCCGATCAGGCGTGCGACCGAGTGCTTCTCCATGAACTCGCTCATGTCGATGCGGATGAGGTGGTCCTCGCTGTCAAACAGGAAGCCCGCCAGTGCCTTGCACAGCTCGGTCTTGCCCACGCCGGTGGGGCCGAGGAACAGGAAGGAGCCGGTCGGCCGGTTGGGATCGGACAGGCCAGAGCGCGAGCGGCGGATGGCGTTGGACACGGCCGCGATGGCTTCGTCCTGCCCCACGACGCGCTCGTGCAGCTTGTCTTCCATCTGCAGCAGCTTCTCCTTCTCGCCCTGCATCATCTTGGCGACCGGGATGCCGGTCGCGCGGCTCACCACCTCGGCGATTTCCTCCGCGCCGACCTGCGTGCGCAGCAGCTGGTTGCCGCCCTTCTTCTCGAGGCCTTCTTCCTTGGCCAGCGTTTCCTTCAGGCGCTTTTCGAGCTCGGGCAGCTTGCCGTACTGCAGCTCGGCGACCTTGTTGAAGTCGCCGCTGCGCGTGGCCTGCTGGATCTGCGTCTTGAGCTGGTCGATGTCCTTGCGGATCTGCTCGGTGCCCTGCGCGCCGGCCTTCTCGGCCTTCCAGATCTCCTCCAGGTCGGCGTACTCGCGCTCGACCTTGGAGAGCTCTTCCTCGATCAGGGCCAGGCGGCGCTGCGAGGCTTCGTCCTTCTCCTTCTTCACGGCCTCGCGCTCGATCTTGAGCTGGATCACGCGGCGGTCCAGCCGGTCCATGACCTCGGGCTTGGAGTCGATCTCGATCTTGATCTTGGCCGCGGCCTCGTCGATCAGGTCGATGGCCTTGTCGGGCAGGAAGCGGTCGGTGATGTAGCGGTCGGAGAGCTCGGCCGCGGCCACGATGGCCGGGTCGGTGATTTCCACGCCATGGTGGACCTCGTATTTCTCCTGCAGGCCGCGCAGGATGGCGATGGTGGCTTCCACGCTCGGCTCGCCCACGAGCACCTTCTGGAAGCGGCGCTCCAGCGCGGCGTCCTTCTCGATGTACCTGCGGTATTCGTCCAGCGTGGTGGCGCCCACGCAGTGCAGCTCGCCGCGCGCCAGCGCGGGCTTGAGCATGTTGCCGGCGTCCATCGCGCCTTCGGCCTTGCCGGCGCCGACCATGGTGTGCAGCTCGTCGATGAAGACGATCACGCGGCCCTCTTCCTTGGCCAGCTCGTTGAGCACGTTCTTCAGGCGCTCCTCGAACTCGCCGCGGAACTTGGCACCGGCCAGCAGGGCCGCGAGGTCGAGCGAGAGCACCCGCTTGTCCTTGAGCGTGTCGGGCACCTCGCCGGCCACGATGCGCTGCGCCAGGCCTTCGACGATGGCGGTCTTGCCCACGCCCGGCTCGCCGATGAGCACCGGGTTGTTCTTGGAGCGGCGCTGCAGGATCTGGATGGCACGGCGGATTTCCTCGTCGCGGCCGATGACCGGGTCGAGCTTGCCCTGGCGGGCGCGCTCGGTGAGGTCGAGGGTGTACTTCTTGAGTGCCTCGCGCTGGCCTTCGGCGTCGGCGCTGTTCACGCCCTGGCCGCCGCGCACGGCGTCGATGGCCGATTCGAGGCTCTTGCGGGTGAGGCCGTGCTGCTTGGCGAGCTGACCGACTTCCGACTTGCTGTCGGCCACGGCCAGCAGGAACAGCTCGCCGGCGATGAACTGGTCGTTGCGCTTGATCGCCTCCTTCTCGGTGGCCTGCAGCAGCTTGGCGAGCTCGGGCCCGACCTGGACCACGTCGTGGCCCTGCACCTGCGGCAGGCGCTTGATGGCGCCTTCGGCGGCAATGGCCAGCCCCTGCACGTTGACGCCGGCACGCTCGAGCAGGGCGCGCGGGCCGTCGTCCTGGCGCAGCATGGCCAGCAGCAGATGCACGGGTTCGATGTAGGCGTTGTCATGGCCCAGGGCGAGCGACTGCGCGTCGCCCAGGGCCTCCTGGAACTTGGTGGTGAGTTTGTCTTGTCGCATGAAAATAAACCTCCGGACTGCCGCGCATTTGCGGTTTCTACCCGCGAAATCAAGGCGTTTCCATCGGCCGCGGCCGCTTTTTTCGGGCGAAGGCTTGCGCTGGATCAGGCCACACGCCACCGTTGACGGCGGCGATGGCACCGGGAGAAGGCCCACAATGCGGCCCGGTCGCCCGCGGCAGGCGCAGTTCCTGCATGGCGTCGCGCCTCTTTGCAGCTTTCCCATCGGAGTTTTTCGTCCATGCCCCTTTCCTGCTCCCCGAATTCCTTCATCGCCGGCGGCACGCGCCTGCTGCGTCGAACCTTCACCGTCGGTGCCCTGCTGGCCGCCGCCGGCCTGGCGCAGGCCCAGCCCACGGGTGCCCCGATCCGACTGCTGGTGGGCTTTCCCGCGGGTGCCGGCACCGACGCGATCGCCCGCGCGCTGGCCGACAAGCTCAAGGACGAGCTGGGCACCGCGGTGGTGGTCGAGAACCGTGCCGGCGCGGGCGGGCAGATCGCCGCCCAGGCCCTGCGCGCTGCGCCGGCCGACGGCCACACGCTTTTCCTCACCCACGACCACAGCATCTCGATCCTGCCGCTGGTCACGAAGAACCCGGGCTTCAATCCGGCCACCGATTTCACGCCGGTGGCGGGCTTCGCCACCTTCGCCAACGTGCTGGCGGTTTCGGGCGCCACACCCGCCAAGACCATGAGCGAGTACGTGAACTGGGTGAAGTCCCAGAAGGGTGGCAAGGAAACCATCGGCGTGCCCGCGCCGGGTTCGATCCCGGTCTTCCTGGTGCAGCTCATCGCCAAGAAGTACGGCATCGACGTGCAGGCCGCGCCCTACCGCGGCAGCGCGCCCATGACGGCCGACATGCTGGGCAACCAGATCTCGGCCGGCATCGCGTCGGTGCCCGACTTCATCGAATACCAGAAGACGGGCAAGGTGCGCATCGTCGCCACCATCGGTGCCAAGCGCGACCCGCTGCTGCCCAGCGTGCCCACGTTCACGGAGCTGGGATTCGAGAACCTGACCGACTACCCCTGGTACGGCGTGTTCGCGCCCGTCGGCACGCCCCAGCCGGTGGTCGACAAGTTCGGCGCGGCCCTGCAGAAGGTGCTGGCCATGCCCGACGTGAAGAAGAAGCTCACCGACCTGGGCCTGAATGTCGCCTTCGAGCCGCAGGGCCAGTTCGCCGGCCGCGTGCGCACCTATACCAACACCTGGGCGGGAATCATCAAGGCCAGCGGCTTCCAGCCACAGTGATCGCGCTGCCCACTATGGCAACGACGCGTCGAACCGTCGCGAAGGCTCAGGCGTTGCGCGCCTCGATGCCCCATCGCGCCAGCGCCTCGTCGTCAGCCACGCGGGCGTCGACCCAGCGTCCGCCCTCGGGCGTGTCTTCCTTCTTCCAGAAAGGCGCCTGGGTCTTGAGGTAGTCCATGAGGAATTCGCAGGCCTGGAAGGACTCGCCGCGGTGTGCCGAGGTGACGGCCACCATCATGATCTGGTCCTGCGGCGCGAGCGCGCCCACGCGGTGCACGACACGGGCGCCGAGGATGTCGAAGCGGCGATGGGCCTCGTCGATCATGGCCTCGATGGCCTTCTCGGTCATGCCGGGATAGTGCTCCAGCTCCATCCCCCGCACGCTGCCCGCGGCGCCGCCCTCGGCGACATGGCGGTCGCGCACCGTGCCGACGAAGGCGCAGACCGCGCCCACCCGCGGGTCGCCGGCGCGCAGGGCCGCCAGCTCGGTCGAAAGGTCGAAGTCCTCGGCCTGGACCCGCACCCGGGGCGTGGAAGAAGCACTCATGCCGCAAATTGTGGCACTGCCGCACTTACACTCTCCGCCATGGCTGCCTTCCGCCACATCGCACAGCGCCGGTCTTCGATCGAAGTCCATGCCGCCGTGCGCGCGGGGGCTGCCAAAGCCAAAAAACCTCAGCTCGTCTGACCGGGGCTGCGGTTCCGTCGTCGGATGAGCGACGGAGCCCGCGGACCAAGGCCGCCCCCGGCCGGTTTCCCTGCATCGCACTGCGCACGTCTGCCAACGGTTCTCGACCGGTCGCATTCGCATGTCTTTGCTGCAAAGGAAACTCCATGACATCCCTTCGCTCGCCCGAAGCCTCCAACCCGAACGATTTCTCGGGCCTGTGGATCCCGCTGGTCACCCCGTTCGACAATCGCCAGGCGGTCGACCATGCCGTCCTTTCGCGCCTCGTGCGACGCCTTGCGACACAGGGCGTGGCCGGCTTCGTCGTCTGCGGTTCGACCGGCGAGGCGGCCGCGCTGGACGAAGACGAGCAACTGGCCGTGCTGGAAACGGTGCACGAAGCCGCGCCCCGGATGCCGCGCATCATGGGCCTGGGCGGGGAAAACCTGGGCCACGTGCTCGGGCGGCTGGAACGGCTCAACACCCTTGGCCTGCACGGCATCCTCGTGCCTGCACCCTCCTACGTCCGCCCCGCGCAGGACGGCCTGCATGCCTGGTTCACACGCATCGCCGACGCGAGCGCCCAACCGGTGGTGCTCTATGACATCCCTTACCGCACCGGCGCCACGCTGCAGCTCGAGACGTTGAGGGCGCTGGCGCACCATCCACGCATCCAGGCCATCAAGGACTGCAGCGGCGACAGCGCCAAGCTGCAGGCGCTGCTGGCCGATGGCCTGCTGCAGGTGCTGGCAGGCGAAGACCTGCAGATCTTCTCGACGGTCGCGCAAGGCGGCGTGGGCGCCATCTCGGCCGCGGCGCACGCGCAGACCGCATGTTTCGCCGACGTGGTCCGCCTCCTGCGCGCGGGCAAGCTCGAAGCGGCCCGCCGGCACTGGCGCACGCTGCCACCATTGATCGAAGCCTTGTTCGCCCATCCCAACCCGGCAGCCATCAAGGCACTCCTGGCAGCGCATGGCGAGATGCGCGACGTGCTGCGCGCGCCCATGACGCGGGCGCCGCAGGAGGTGCTCGCACGGCTCGCTGCACTCGCCCCGCCTCTCAACGCCCTGGACGCCTGAAGCGCCTGCAGGAGCCGCGGCGCGGGCCTGTTCAGCGGCGCCGGGTTTTCTTGGCGGGTGCGGCCGGCCCGCGGCCGGTGGGCGTCTCCGCCGCGGCCGGCTCGTGGCGCTCGCGTGCCTTCTGCGCGGAATCGCTCTCACCCGTCATGGCGCCGATGGTGCGCGCCAGCTGGCGGCTCACGCTCACGTAGGCGTGGCCGATGCGGCTGTCGAAATACAGGGAATCGCCGCGCGTCAACCGCAAGGTCTCACCGGTGTCGAAGTAGACGTCGACGGTGCCGCTGAGGATGTAGACGAACTCCTCGCCGGGATGGCGGGCGAAGTCCTCCGGCCCGTTGAAGGTGCGCGCATGCACCGTGCCGAGCACGGGAATCATCTTCTTGCCCACCGCCGTGGTGCCCAGGAACTCGTAGACGAAGCTCTCGCCCCGATAGGCCACACCCTCGCCGGCACGCGTGACGACGGGGTCCTTGAAGCGGCTGGTCTTGGCCGACGCGCTGGAGAACATCTGCCCCATGTCCATCTGCAGCGCCTGGCCCAGCGCGGCGAAGTTGTCGTAGCCCAGCGCGAGCTGACCCCGCTCCGCCCGCGAAATGGTCGGAATGGAAACGCCGGAACGTTCGGACAGCTGTGCCAGCGTCCAGCCCAGCTGCTTGCGCGCGACACGCAGGCGACGGCCGAAGGTTTCCTTGTCCAGCGTGTTGGCGCCGGCGCGCCGGCCGGAGGGAGGGACGGGCTGGTCTTGCATGGGATGGAGGATGCGGAACGCTCGGTGGATGCGCGGATGCGGACCCCGAGATTCTGCCAGCCGCGCGGCATGGTCTCTGGCCCGGTTTTTGCGTAACCGCAAATTGCATGTACGCAAATTGCTGAGGTAGTCGCTTCGTTCTTCTTCGACGAGACTTTCATTTTTATTTGCGTATATGCAAATTGCTCCATAGACTGCACGCATGCACAGCACCGTTCCATCGTCAGGCGAACCCGCCGTTTCGGACTACATCGTCATCGGCGCAGGCATCGCGGGCGCGTCGTTGGCGCACTGGCTCGCACCGCACGGACGCCTGGTGCTGCTGGAGGGCGAATCGCAGCCGGGCTACCACTCCACCGGCCGCTCGGCCGCGCTGTTCATGGAGAGCTACGGAACGCCGCAGGTGCGCGCCCTGACCCTGGCGAGTCGGCCCTTCTTCGACAGTCCGCCCTCGGGCTTCTCGGACCACCCGGTGCTCAGCCCGCGCGGGGCCCTGATCGTCGCGACGCAGGGCGAGGAGGATGCGCTGCAGGCATGGTGGCAGGTGCTGCGGGAAGTCACGCCCAGGGCGCGTCTGCTGAGCGTCAAGGAAGCCTGCGAACTGATGCCGGCCTTGCGCGCCGAGCGTCTGACCGGCGCCGTGCTGGACCCCGATGCGGCCGACATGGACGTCCATGCCATTCACCAGGGCTATCTGCGGGGCGCCCGGCGCGCCGGTGCGCGGATGGTCTGCGACGCGCCGGTCAGCCACATCGCCCACGGCGAAGGCCTGTGGCGCGTGCGGGCGGGCGACCGCACCTACGCCGCGCCGGTGCTGCTCAATGCCGCGGGGGCCTGGGCGGACGAGATCGCAGTCCTGGCCGGCGTTCCCCGCCTGGGACTGCAACCCAAGCGCCGCTCCGCCTTCACCTTCGCCCCTCCCGAGGACTGCGACACCCGCGACTGGCCCATGACGCTGGGTGCCTCCGAGAGCTGGTACATCAAGCCCGATGCCGGCGTCCTGCTCGGCTCGCCCGCCAATGCCGATCCGGTCCCGCCGCACGATGTCGCGCCCGAGGAGCTGGACATCGCCCTGGCCATCCACGCCATCGAGGAGACGACCACGCTGACGATCCGTCGCCCCTTGCGCACCTGGGCCGGACTGCGCTCCTTCGTGGCCGACGGCGATCTGGTGGGCGGTTTCGATCCCGCGGCACCCGCGCCCGGCTTCTTCTGGGTGGCCGCACAGGGCGGCTACGGCATCCAGACCTCTCCGGCCATGGGCGAGGCGTGCGCGGCGCTGGCCCGCGGCGAAGCGATTCCCGCACACCTGGCGGCCTTCGGCCTGAATGCCGACATGCTCTCCCCCCGCCGCCTGCGCGTTCAGTCGCAAGCCTGACCCATCCGGAGGATCCCGACCATGACCCTGCGCGTCTTCAGCGGCTGCCTGGCCACCGAAACCAATACCTTCGGCCCCATGCCCACGGGGCTTGCCTCGTTCCGGGACCGCGGCTACTACAAGGCCGGCCGGCACCCGGACCACATGAGCTTCTTCGCCGGTCCGCTGTGGGCGGCGAGGCTTCGCGGCAAGGACGCCGGCTGGGTGCTCAAGGAAGGCATGGTCGCCGCCGCCCAGCCCAGCGGCATCACCACCCGGCAGGCCTACGAGGCGCTGCGCGACGAACTGCTGGATGACCTGCGCGCCGCCTTCCCGGTGGACATGGTGGTGCTGGGCCTGCATGGCGCCATGGTGGCCGACGGCTACGACGACTGCGAGGGCGACCTGCTGGCGCGCGTGCGCGCCATCGTCGGGCCCGGCGTGGTCGTGGGCGCGGAGCTGGACCCGCACAACCACCTGACCCCCGCGATGGTGGACAACGCCGACCTGCTGATCGCCTACAAGGAGTACCCGCACACGGACGTGCTGGACCGCGCGATGGAGCTGGTGGACCTGTGCGCGGCCCAGGTGCAGGGCAAGGTCCGCCCCGTGGCTGCGGTGGTGGACTGCGACATGGCCGTCATCATGCACACCTCGCGGCAACCCGCCCGCGGTTTCGTGGACCGCATCCAGGCGCTGGAAGGCCGCGACGGCATCCTGTCCATCTCGGTGTCGCACGGCTTTCCCTGGGGCGACGTGCCCGAGATGGGCACCAAGCTGTTGGTGTATGCCGACGGCGATCCCGCCAAGGCGCAGGCCGTGGCCCGCGGACTGGCCGACGAGCTGATCGGCCTGCGCGAGGCCCTGGCGGTGCGCAGCCCCGGGATCGACGCGGCGCTGGACGAGGCGCTCGCATTCGATGGCGGGCCCGTCATCATTGCCGATGGCGCCGACAACCCGGGCGGCGGCGCGGCCGGCGACTCGACCTTCATCCTGCGCCGCATGGTCGAGCGCGGCATCCGCAACGCGGCCATCGGCCCGATGTGGGACCCCATCGCGGCGCGCATCGCCTTCGAGGCCGGCGCGGGGGCGCGGCTGCCGCTGCGCATCGGCGGCAAGATCGGTCCGATGTCGGGCGACCCGATGGACCTGGACTGCACCGTCAAGGCCCTGCTGCCCGAGATGGTGATGACCGGCCTGGGCGGTGCGCCCATCGCCATGGGCGACAGCGCGCTGGTCGAGGCCGCCGGCATCGAGATCCTGCTGATCACCCTGCGCAACCAGGCCATGGGGACCGACGCCTTCACTCAGCTGGGCTGCGACCTGGCGGCCAAGAAGATCGTCGTGGTCAAGTCCTCCCAGCACTTCTACGCGTCGTTCTCGCAGGTGGGCAGGCACGTGATCTATGCCACCGCGCCCGGCGCGGTGACGCAGGACCTGCGCGCATTGCCCTACCGAAAGATCCGCCGGCCCAAGTGGCCGCTGGACTGAGGGCGCGCCGACGCTCGCACCCTCTTCCTCTCCCGCCCGCCCTTCCCCTGAACTCCACCGGAGCCCGATGATGAAACGACGATTGTTCGCCTCCCTCGCCGCTTTGACGCTCGGCGCTGCCGCCGGCCTGGCGAGCCTGCCCGCGGCGGCGCAGGCCAAGACGCTCAAGCTGGTGGCGCACGCCGACGTGAAGATCCTGGACCCGACCTTCACCACGGCGTACATCACCCGCAACTTCGGCTACATGGTGTACGACATGCCCTTCGGGCTGGACGCCAAGGGCAAGCCCCAGCCACAGATGGTGGACAAGTACAGCATGTCGAAGGACGGCAGGCTCTGGACCTTCACCCTGCGCCCCGGCCTGAAGTTCTCCGACGGCAGCCCGGTCACGGCCGCCGACGCGGTGGCCTCGCTGCAGCGGTGGACGGCGCGCGACAGCATCGGCCGCGCGATGACGGCGATCTCCGCACCCGAATGGAAGGCCGTGGATGCCAGCACCTTCACCCTGACGCTCAAGGAGCCCTTCGGCCTGGTGCTCGAAGGCCTGTCCAAGCCCTCGGGGTTCCCACCGGTGATCATGCCGGAGCGGCTGGCGAAGCAACCCACCACGGCGCCCATCGGCGAAGTGCTGGGCTCCGGCCCCTTCGTCTTCAAGCGCGACGAGTGGGTGCCGGGCAACAAGGTCGTGTTCGTGCGCAATCCCCACTACGCGCCGCGCAGCGACGCAGCGTCGAACCTGGCCGGCAGCAAGAAGCCCGCATTCGACCGCGTCGAATGGCTCTACCTGCCCGACGCCAACAGCGCCATTTCCGCGCTGCAGAAGGGCGAGGTGGACCTGATCGAACAGCTGCCGCCGGACTACATCACGCCGCTGCGCGCCGACGCCAATGTGAAGGTGCAGGCCTCCGGCGCCTGGCAAGGCTGGATGGTGATGAACCAGCTGCATCTGCCCTTCAACAACCCGAAGGTGCGCCAGGCCGTGGCCAAGGCGGTGAACCAGGAACGCTTCATGGCCGCGATGGGCTACCCGCGCGACATGCGGCTCACCAGTTGCGTGGCGCTGTTCCTGTGCGGCGGGCCCAACGAGACCACCGCCGGCGCGGAGGCGTACCGCGCCGCCGACGTGGCCGCCGCCAAGAAGATGCTGGCCGAGTCCGGCTACAAGGGCGAGAAGGCCGTGCTGCTGGTGCCCAGCGACGTGACCTACCTCAATGCCGAAGGCCTGATGGCCGCGCAGACGCTCAAGAGCATCGGGATGAACGTGGACGTGCAGACGTCCGACTGGGCGACCATCGGCGCGCGCCGCGCCAAGCGCGATGCGCCCGAAGCCGGCGGCTGGAGCATGTACGTGACGGTGGCCGGCGGCTTCGACGTCGACTCGCCCATCAGCAACGCCTACCTGAGCGCCGCCTGCGGCAACAGCCTGCCGGGCTGGCCCTGCGACCAGAAGCTGGACGAGTTGCGCACCGCATGGCTCAAGGCCACCGAGCCGGTCAGGCGCAAGGAACTGCTCGACGCCTTCCACGCCCGTGCGTGGGAGGTGCTGCCCTACATCAGCGTCGGCCAGTACTCGCCGGCCATCGCCGCGCGCAAGGAGCTCAAGGGCGTGGACAAGCTCGCCGGCGGCTTGCCGCTGGTGTGGATGCTCGACAAGTGACGGCCGCCCCCCGCCATCGGACCTGAAGCGTCATGGGCTACATCCTGCGCCGCCTCGCCGCCACGCTGCCCGTCATGGCCGTGGTGGCGGTGGTGGTCTTCCTGCTGATCCACCTTTCGCCCGGCGACCCCGCGGCATTGATCGCCGGCGACCTGGCCACCGAGGACGACATCCTCAGGCTGCGCGTCGCGCTGGGGCTGGACCAGCCGCTGTGGCGCCAGTTCGTCCTGTGGCTCGGACGGCTGGCGACGGGCGACCTGGGCACCTCCATCTTCACGCAGGTGCCGGTGTCCCAGTTGCTGGCCCAGCGGCTCGAGCCCACGCTCTCGATCGCCGTCATCACCATGGCCCTGACGCTGTTGCTGGCCATTCCCCTGGGCACCCTGGCGGCATGGCGCGCCGGCAGCTGGATCGACCGCGGCGTGATGGTGTTCGCCGTGCTGGCCTTTTCGGTGCCGGCCTTCCTGGTGGGCTACCTGCTGATCTACGGCCTCGCCGTCAAGCTCGACCTGTTCCCTGTGCAGGGCTACGTGCGCCTGGCCGACGGCGTCGGCCCGTGGCTGAGATCGCTTGCGCTGCCCTGCCTGAACCTGGCGCTGGTCTACATCGCGCTCATCACGCGGATGACGCGCGCCACCGTGCTGGAGGTTCTGCAGGAGGACTACATCCGCACCGCCCGCGCCAAGGGCCTGGGCGTGCTGCCCGTCATGGGCCATGCGCTGCGCAATGCGGCCATTCCCATCGCCACGACGGTGGGCATGGGCATCGCGCTGCTGATCGGCGGCGTGGTCGTCACCGAAACGGTGTTCGCCCTGCCCGGCGTCGGCCGGCTGGTGGTCGACTCGGTGCAGCGGCACGACTATCCCGTGATCCAGAGCGTGCTGCTGCTGTCCGCGGGCGTGTACGTGGTGATCAACCTGCTGATCGACCTGAGCTATCGCCTGTTCGATCCCCGAATCCGGTACTGATGTCCATGAGCACGCCTGCCCTGTCGGCCGGAACGCCGGCCGCCCTCCCGGCCGACGACAAGCCCTTCGTGCCGCCGCGCCTGCGCTGGCTGCGCAAGCACCCCACGCTGTTCATCGGCGCCCTGCTGCTGCTGGCCATGGTGGCACTCGCCATTGCCGCGCCATGGGCCGCCACGCACGACCCGCAGGACATCGATCCGCTCGCTCGCCTGCAACCGCCGTCGGCCGAGCACTGGTTCGGGACCGACGCCATGGGGCGCGACGTGTACAGCCGCGCCCTGTGGGGCGCGCGCGTCTCCCTGACGGTGGGCCTGACGGTCGCCGCCCTGGCCACCGCGGCCGGCGTGGTGCTGGGCCTGGTGGCCGGCTTCGTGCGCTGGGCCGAAGGGCCGGTCATGCGCGTGATGGACGGCCTGATGGCCATTCCCGGCATCCTGCTGGCGATCGCGCTCATGGCCATCACCCGCGCCAGCCTGGGCGCGGTGATCGTCGCCATCACCATTCCGGAGATTCCGCGCGTCGTGCGGCTGGTCCGGTCCTTGGCGCTGACGCTGCGCGAGCAGCTCTTCGTGGAAGCGGCGCACGCAGTGGGCACGCGGCTGCCGACCATCCTGGCGCGCCACGTGCTGCCCAACATGGTGGCGCCGGTGGTGGTGCAGGCCACCTTCGTGGCGGCGTCGGCCGTGCTGATCGAGGCCTCGCTCTCCTTCCTGGGCGTCGGCGTGCCGGCGACCACGCCGAGCTGGGGCAACATGATGGCCGAGGGACGCAACTTCGTTTCGGTGGCCTTCCACATCATTCTGTACCCGGGCCTGCTGCTGGCCGCGACGGTGCTGGCCATCAACCTGCTGGGCGACGGGCTGCGCGACGCACTCGATCCACGCCTGGCCCGGCAACTGTGAAGGCGCGCGCACGATGAGCCACGTTCCAAACCGCCTCGCCGCCGGCGACACCCTGCTGGAAGTGCAAGACCTGCGCACCCACTTCGACACCCTGAGCGGCCCCGCGCGCTCGGTGGACGGCGTCTCGTACACCGTGCGCGCCGGCCAGACGCTGGGCGTGGTGGGCGAATCCGGATGCGGCAAGAGCGTAACGGCGCTGTCGATCATGCGCCTGCTGGCCACGCCGCCGGCGCGCATCAGCGGCCAGGTGCGGCTGCGCGGCACGGACCTGCTCACGCTCAGTGAGAAGGAGATGCGTGCCATCCGCGGCAACCGCATCTCGATGATCTTCCAGGAGCCGATGACCTCGCTCAATCCGGTGCTCACCGTGGGCCGGCAGATCGCCGAGACGGTGCGCCTGCACCAGCGCGCCGGCCGGACCGAGGCCATGGCGCGCGCGGTGGAGATGCTGAAGCTGGTGCAGATTCCCGAGCCCGCGCGGCGCGCGCACGAGTACCCGCATCAACTCTCGGGCGGCATGCGCCAGCGGGTGATGATCGCCCTGGCGCTGGCCTGCAACCCCGAGGTGCTGATCGCCGACGAGCCCACCACCGCGCTGGACGTGACCATCCAGGCGCAGATCCTGGACCTGATCCGGCGGCTGCAGCAGGAACTGGGCATGGGCGTGGTCATGATCACGCACGACCTGGGCGTCGTGGCCGAGAGCTGCCATCGCGTGGTCGTGATGTACGCCGGCCGCACGGTGGAAGAGGCCGACGTGGTGGACCTCTTCGACCGGCCGCTTCACCCCTACACGCGCGCACTGATGGCCTCCATGCCGTCGATGAACACGCACAGCGCCCGGCTCACCGAGATCCCCGGCCTGGTGCCCTCGCCGCAGGCGCCGCGGCGCGGCTGCGCCTTCGCCGAACGCTGCACCTTCGCGCAGGCACGCTGCCGCCAGCAGGTGCCCCAACTCGCCGAACAGGGCGGCGGCCACACGGTGGCCTGCTTCGCCGTCGAGGAAAACCGCCTGCCCGCGCAGGCCCTGGAACTGGCCGCATGACCGACACCGCCTTGCCCTCCGCGCGTCCCGCGCTGCTGCAGGTGCGCCATCTGCGCAAGCACTACGTGCCGCCGCGTCGCTGGCTGGCCCGGCCCAGGCCGCCCGTGCAGGCGGTGGACGACGTCTCCTTCGACGTGGCACGAGGCGAAACGCTGTCGCTGGTCGGCGAGTCGGGCTGCGGCAAGACCACCACCGCCAAGTCCGTGATGCGGCTGATCGAGCCCACGGCCGGCTCGGTGCAGCTCGATGGCGAGGAACTGCTGGCGCTTTCGCCCGAGCAGATGCGCCTGCGCCGGCGCGACGTGCAGATCGTCTTCCAGGACCCATATGCGTCGCTCAGCCCTCGGCTGATGGCCGGTGAGATCGTGGCCGAGCCGCTGCGCAACGTCGGCATGCAGCCCGCCCAGCGGCGCGAGCGGGTGCGCTGGCTGTTCGAGAAGGTGGGCCTGCGCCCCGAGGCCGTGAAGAAGTACCCGCACGAGTTCTCGGGCGGCCAGCGCCAGCGCCTGGGCATCGCCCGCGCACTGGCCCTCAACCCCAAGCTGATCGTCTGCGACGAGCCCGTGTCGGCGCTGGACGTGTCGGTGCAGGCGCAGGTGGTCAACCTGCTGATGGACCTGCAGGCCGAATTCGGCATTGCCTACCTGTTCGTGGCGCACGACCTGGCGGTGGTGCGCCACATCAGCCACCGGGTCGCAGTGATGTACCTGGGCCGCATCGTCGAGGTGGGACCGCGCGATGCCGTGTTCGCCCGGCCGCGCCATCCCTACACCGAGATCCTGCTGTCGGCCGTGCCGGTGCCCGACCCGCGCACGCCCGCCCGGCGCATGCTGCTGCAGGGCGACCCGCCCAGCCCGGCCAACC
>SCOE01000025.1 GCA_005503065.1 Comamonadaceae bacterium ALPHA2B | reverse complement strand
GGGTGTGACGGGGGAGGTGGGAGCGTTCGTTGTGCTATCGACGGACATTGCAGGCCCTCAAAAAACACAATGTAGCGAGTGCCCCCGGGGCTGGCAAGCCGGCGGTTTCGCCTTTTGGCGTAGGCGCCCATGGGGCCAGGATGGCCCGCGCAGCGAAAAGTGCAATCGGCCTGCAGCGCCCGCCCGCCGGGCGCTGCGGCCGAATTCGTCACGTTCGTTACGATCAGCCGAGGCGCAGCAAGCGGTCCAACGACAACCGCCCGCCGCCGCGGCCCACCAGGTACAGCAGCAGCCCGGCCCACGACAGGTGGGTCGGCCAGGCGTCGGGGTACACGAAGACCTGGATCACCGCCGTCATGCCCAGCAGCGAAAGCGCGGCGAAGCGGGTGAACAGGCCCAGCACCAGCAGGATCGGGAAAGCGTGCTCGGCGTACGCGGCCAGGTGCGCGGCGATCTCGGGCGGCAGCAGGGGCAACCGGTATTCGGTGCGGAACAGCTCGATCGCGCCGTCGGTGACGTGCAGCCAGCCGTCGACCTTGGTGCGGCCCGACAACCAGAAGATGGCGCCGATGGCGACGCGGTCGACCAGCGCCAGCAGGTCGTGCGGCACCAGTGCGCCCAGGCGCTCGGTGAGGCGCTGCCAGGCGCCGTTGGAGACGGTCGTGGTCGTCGCGGATTTCATGGTGGGCTCCCTGTCGAGGTGGTGAAGGTGCCGGCCCGCAGCAGCTGCGCGAGCAGGGCTGCGAGGTCGGTGTGGGGGTGGGTGTCGAGCGCGGCCGCGGCCGCGTCATCCAGGCGGTCGCCGCGTGCGCAGGCGTCGAGGAAGGCGCAGCCGCCGGCGGGCAGCGGCTGCCAGATCACTTCGGCGATCGGCCGCGTGAGCAGGGTGCTCTCGCCAGCCCACTCGAGGGTCGTGAGCGCTTCGAGTGCGGCCGCATCGCCGCTGCGGTTGGCCGACCAGATGCTGTGCAGCGGCAGGGTGTCGGACCCATGCCAGCGTGCGGCCGGATGCGGTTGCAGGCGCAGGGCTGCCAGCGCTTCGGGCGGCAGCCCGGCCAACGAATCGGCCGGCAGCACGGGTGCGTCGGCGGCCGTGTGCGAGGCGGTCCACAGGCGGTCGAGGGCCGCGACGCCGTGCAGGTAGGGCAACTCGTCGCCGGCCAGCTCGGCCAGCGTGTCGGCAACGCCTTCGCCATAGTGCAGCAGGCAGGGGTCGCTCGGGGGGTGTCCGGCCAAGTGGCGGGCAGCGGCGGCGCGAAGCCAGTCGCGGCCGACCAGCCGCGCGACGGCGGGGAAATTCGCCTCCAACGCATCGATGCAACCCTTGCGGACGGTGTTGCGGTAGACCGCAAAGCCGGGCTGGGCGGTCCAGCCGGGGGCGCAGGCGCCGTGGGCCTCGTCGGCGAACAGCGCGCCGACGAAATCCTGCTCGAAGGAATGAAGGGCAGTCATGCCGCTACGCCCGTGGTGAGGCCCTCGGCGATCGCGGCGGCCTGCCCGCGCTCGGCCATGAGCTCGTCGAAGCCGGGCAGGTTGCCGTCGCGCTCGACGAGCGTCGGCCGCGGCCCGGCGCGCTCGACGAAGCGCTCGTACAGCGACCACACGGCAGGCGCCACGGGCGCGTCGTGCGAGTCGATGAGCAGCGCCTCGCCCTGCACCGGGTCGGCCGCGTGGCCGGCCAGGTGGATTTCCATCACGGCCTCGGCGGGGAAGCGATCGAGGTAGTCCGCGGCGTCGAAGCCGAGGTTGCGCGCCGAGACATGCACGTTGTTGATGTCCAGCAGCAGCCCGCAGCCGCTGCGACGCACCAGCTCGCGCAGGAAGTCGGTCTCTGCCCAGTCGTGGCCGGGCAGGTGCAGGTAGTGCGAAGGGTTCTCGATGGCGATGCGACGCCCCAGCGCTTGCTGCACCTGGTCGACGTGCTCGACCATGCGCCGCAACAGCGCATGGCTGCGCGGGCAGGGCAGCAGGTCGGGCAGGTAGGCGCCGTCGAAGCGCGACCAGGCCAGGTGCTCCGACACCAGCGCGGGCTCGAAGCGTCGCACCAGGGTCGCGAGCCGCTGCAGCTGCCGGGCATCGGGCGGCGCCTCGCCTGCGAGCGAGAGCGACACGCCGTGCAGCGACAGCGGATGCTGGCGGCGGATCGCCTCCAGCCAGGCCAGGCGCGGCCCGCCCGCCACGCTGTAGTTCTCCGGATGGACCTCGAACCAGAGCCCCGGCGCCTGCGCGGCCAGCGCGGCGTCGAAGTGCTCGGGCTTGAGGCCCAGGCCGGCGGTCAACGGGGCGGACATGGCGGGCCTTCCAGCGCGCTCAGGACTTCATGGGGGAGAGAGAGCCCGTGCCCTTGGGCGTCTTGATGGTGGTGCAGGTGCCGACCGGCACGTTCTTCCAGGCGTTGCCCTGGTAGTCGGTCTTCGACGTGCCTGCGCAGGTGGTGCCGGGGCCGGCGGCGCAGTCGTTCTTGCCGGCCATGGAAATGCCGTAGCACTTCTCCATGGTGGCCATCTTGTCGGCCATGGGCTTGTCCTGGGCCATGGCGGCGCCGCTGGCGAGGGCGGCGAGGGCGAGGGTGGTGATGGCGAGGCTGCGTTGGTTCATGGGAACTCCTTGAGAGGGTTGAAAACGAAGGGGATCGAGAAGAACCTGCCGGCCGGCGCGGTCCTCCCTAGTTCGGCGTCCGGCGCGGGCGGGGTTACAGCGCCGGGCACAATCGCGCCAAAAAAATTTCCAGCGCGGCCGCTGTAACCCGTCGGTGCCATGCAACGAACAACCAACACAAGCCAGTCCCCGATGAGCGAGGTCGAGACGCAGTTGCGCGGCCTGTTCGTGCGTGGCCTGCAGGGAGATGCCGCTGCCTACCGCGAGTGCCTGCAGCAGTTGGCGCGCCATCTGCGCGCCTTCCTTGCCAGGCGCCTGTTCGGCTGGCCCGATGATGTGGAAGACCTCGTCCAGGAATGCCTGCTCGCCATGCACAACCAGCGCCACACCTACCAGAGCGACCAGCCGCTGACGGCCTGGGCGCATGCGATCGCGCGCTACAAGCTCATCGACCTGCTGCGCGCGAAGTCGGTGCGCGAGGCGCTGCACGAGCCGCTGGACGACGAGATGGAACTCTTCGCCGATTCGGCCACCGAGGCCAGTGATGCGCGGCGCGATGTGCAGGGCCTGCTGGCCGAGCTGCCCGACCGGCACCGGCTGCCGATCGTGCACGTCAAGCTCGAGGGGCTGTCCGTGGCCGAGACGGCCAAGCTCACCGGCATGTCCGAGTCGGCCGTGAAGGTCGGCATCCACCGCGGCCTGAAGGCACTGGCGGCGCGCATGCGCAAGGACGCGACATGAAGACCGACGATTTCGTGGCCATGCTGGCGGCCGGGGCCGAGCCCGTGCCGCGCCGCGCCGTGAGCCGCCGGCTGTGGTGGGCGCTGGGCCTGAGCCTGCCACTGGCGCTGGTCCTCATGCAGGCCGAATACGGCGTGCGCCGCGACCTGGTGCAGGCGATGTTCTGGCCCATGTTCTGGGTCAAGGTGCTCGTGCCTGCGTGCATCGGCGTGGCCGGCTACGTGATGGTGCAGCGGCTGGCGCGCCCCGGCGTGGCAGTGCGGCGCGCGTGGCTCGGCATCGCGCTGCCGGTGCTCGCGCTCTGGGGGCTGGCGGTCGTGGCGTGGGTGACGATGCCCGAGACGGCGCGCATGCCGGCCCTCATGGGCCGCACCTGGCGCACTTGCGTCTTCAACATCGCGCTGATCTCCCTGCCGATGTTCGTGGCCGCCCTGTTGGCGCTGCGCGGCCTGGCCCCGACGCGGCCGGCCGCGGCCGGTGCCGCCGCCGGCGCGCTGGCCGCGGGTGCGGGCGCGGCCGTGTACGCCCTGCATTGCCCGGAGCTCACGGCGCCGTTCCTGGCGGTGTGGTACGTGCTGGGCATCGCGCTGCCGGTGGCGGCGGGTGCGCTGATCGGTCCGCGCGTGCTGCGCTGGTAGGCGCTCAGGTTCGAGCCGAAAAAGGCTGCAGCGCCCGTCCTTCTTGCGCAGACAGCTATCAATAAGATAGCAGCCGTCGGCGCCTGCGCCGGCGCTGCGTTCAGCGCTTCTTCGCCCCGAAGATGCCGCCCAACACCCCGCGCAAAATCTCCTTGCCGACGCTGGTGCCCATGGTGCGCACGGCCGACTTGGCCATGGTCTGCACGAGGCCGTCCTTCTTGCCGCCGCGCGGGCCGGTGGTTCCGAAGAGCAGGTCGTTGAGGAAGCTGCCTTCCTCTGCGGTGCTCTTGCCGCCGGTCGCGACCTTGCCGCCCGCCGGGCTCGCCGGCGCATCGGGCGCGCTGTCGGCGCGGCCCTTGAGCTTCTCGTAGGCCGAATCGCGATCCACGGCCTTCTCGTACACGCCCGCCACCAGCGATCCTGCCATCAGCGCCTGCCGCTGTTGCGGCGTGATGGGGCCGATCTGGCTGCCGGGCGGCAGCACGTACACGCGCTGGGTGACGCCGGGCCGGCCCTTCTCGTCGAGCAGGCTGACCAGGGCCTCGCCGACGGCCAGTTCGGTGATGGCGGTCTCGATGTCCAGGCCGGGGTTCTGGCGCATGGTGGTGGCGGTGGCCTTCACCGCCTTCTGGTCGCGCGGCGTGAAGGCGCGCAGCGCGTGTTGCACGCGATTGCCCAACTGGGCCAGCACCGAGTCGGGGATGTCCAGCGGGTTCTGGGTCACGAAGTACACGCCGACGCCCTTGGAGCGCACCAGGCGCACCACCAGCTCGATGCGTTCGACCAGGGCCTTCGGCGCTTCGTTGAAGAGCAGGTGGGCCTCGTCGAAGAAGAAGGCCAGCTTGGGCTGGTCCGGGTCGCCGATCTCGGGCAACTGCTCGAACAGCTCCGACAGCATCCACAAGAGGAAGGTGGCGTACAGGCGCGGCGAGTTCATCAGCTTGTCGGCTGCAAGAACATTGACGACGCCCTTGCCATCGACCGTCTGCATGAAGTCGCCGATGTTGAGCATCGGCTCGCCGAAGAACTTGTCGCCGCCCTGCGATTCGATCTGCAGCAGGCCGCGCTGGATGGCGCCCACGCTGGCGGCGCTGATGTTCCCGTACTCGGTGGTGAACTGGCTCGCGTTCTCGCCCACGTGCTGCAGCATGGCGCGCAGGTCCTTGAGGTCGAGCAGCAGCAGGCCGTTGTCGTCGGCGATCTTGAACACCAGGTTCAGCACGCCGGCCTGGGTCTCGTTGAGGTTGAGCATGCGGCCCAGCAGCAGCGGGCCCATGTCGGAGACGGTGGCGCGCACCGGGTGGCCCTGTTCGCCGAACACGTCCCACAGCGTGACGGGGCAGGCCAGGGGCGCGGGCGGCTCGATGCCGCGTTCCTTGAGCGTGGCGGCCATCTTGTCGCCGATCTTCCCGGGTTGGCTGATGCCGGTGAGGTCGCCCTTCACGTCGGCCATGAAGACCGGCACGCCGATGCCCGACAACTTCTCGGCCAGGGTCTGCAGCGTCACGGTCTTGCCGGTTCCGGTGGCGCCGGTGATCAGGCCGTGGCGGTTGGCCAGCGCGGGCAGGAGGAAGCACTCGGTGGTGCCGTGGCGTGCAAGCAGCAGGGGGTCGGCCATGGGGCGCTCCGGACGGATGGAAACGGCCAGTCTATCCAAGGGCGCCTCCTATAATTTCGGCTCCTTTCGAGAAATAGTTCAACGTTCCGGAGTCCTGAGTGTCATCTGCCGCAACCCCTGCATCCGCTTCCGCCCAATCGCCCCTCGAAGCCGAACTGGCCGCGGTGCTCGTGAGTGCGCTGAACCTCGAGATGACGCCGGAGTCGATCGACCCGACCATTCCGCTGTACGGCGACGGCCTGGGCCTGGATTCCATCGACATCCTCGAGGTGGCACTGGAGATCTCGCGCCGCTATGGCTTCCAGCTGCGCTCGGACGACGAGCGCAACAAGCAGATCTTCGAGTCGCTGCGCAGCCTGGCCGCGCACGTCGAGCAGAACCGCACCACGGCCTGAGGCATGACCGGTCGCCATGCGCCTTGCGCCCTCGGCGCCTGCTCCTGCATGGTGGCCCGAGCGGCACGGCGCGCCGGGGGCGTCCCGCGGCCCGGGCGCGACTGAGATGGCGGCGTGGCGTCTGGCGCTCCTGCTGCTCGCAGGAGTCGCGTATGCGGGCCTGTCGCACTGGATGATGCTGTTCCATGCCGCCGAGCCCTGGGCGGTGGTGGTGCTGCTCGGGCCGCTCTGGCTGTCCGGGCTGGGCCTGGCGGCAGGTCGCTTCGGGCGGGCCGGCGCGGTGGTGGTGCTGCTGGCGGCCGCGGTCTTCTGCGTGCTGGTGTGGCGCGGCGAGGCGGGTGATCCCAACCGCCTCTACGTGCTGCAGCACGTGGGCATCAACGCACTGCTGTGCGGCTGGTTCGGCAGCACGCTGCGGCCCGACCGGCTCTCGCTCATCGGCCAGTTCGCTCAGCGCATCCATCCATTGACGCCCGCGCACCGTGCCTACACGGCTGCCGTCACGCGGGTCTGGGCGGTGTATTTCGCGGCCGTCTCGGTGCTCTCGCTGGTGGTGTACGCCGCGCTGCCTTTTTCCGCCTGGTCGCTGTTCTCCAACGTGCTGACGCCCATCGGCGTCGGCGCGCTCTTCATCGGCGAGTACCTGCTGCGCTACCGCCTGCACCCCGAATTCGAGCGCACGCGCCTGGTCGATGCGGTGCGCGCCTTCTACAACAACGTGCCGGCCGAAGGGCCGGCCGCCCCCAAGCAATGACGCAGCGCACGTCCCCACTTCCCCTGCTCGGCGAGCGCGACCTGGACGCGCCGCTGACCTGGTACCAGGGCCGGCCGATCAGCGCCCGCACCTTCCTGGCCGACGTGGCCCGGCAGGCGGCCGTGCTCCCGGCCGAGGGCCCGGCGGTCAACGTGTGCGGCGACCGCTACGCCTTCGCGGTCTGCCTGGGCGCGGCGCTGCTGCGCGGCCATGCGAGCCTGCTGCCGCCCGACGCGCGGCCGGACACCCTGGCGCGCGTGTGCGAGGCGCACGCGACGCCCTTCATCCTCACCGACCACCCGGCGCTCGACACGCCGGGCCTGCCGCATGTGCCTGTCGTGTGCACGCGCGAGCCGGGCGAGGGCGACGAGGCCGTGCCGCGTTTCGACGGCGCGCGGCATGCCGTGAGCCTGCTCACCTCCGGTTCGACCGGCATGCCCCAGCCCCATGCGAAGCGCTGGGACACGCTGGTCGGCGACGTCGAGGCCGCCGTCCCGAGCCTGTGCGCACTGCTCGGCCTGGATTCGCTGCACGGCCTGACGCTGGTGGCCACCGTGCCGGTGCAGCACAGCTACGGCCTGGAGTCGACCCTGCTGCTGGCGCTGCACGGTGGTGCGGCCTTCGAGAGCGGCCGGCCCTTCTACCCGGCCGACATCGTGCAGGCGCTCGAATCCGTGCCGCGGCCGCGCGCGCTGGTGACCACGCCCTTCCACCTGAAGACGCTGCTGCAGTCGGGGCTTGCGCTGCCGCCGGTGGACCTGCTGCTGTCGGCCACGGCCCCGCTGTCGCCCCAGCTGGCGCAGCAGGCCGAGCAGGCCACGGGCGGCGTGCTGCTCGAGATCTACGGCAGCACCGAGTCCGGCCAGGTGGCGGTGCGCCGCACCACCCGCAGCGAGGTGTGGGAGACCTTCGGCGCCATCGAGGTGCATGCCCGTACCGGCGACGACGGCGTGGAGCGCTTCGTCTTCGAGGGCGACTTCGTGCCCGAGCCGACGCCGATGGCCGACGTGCTCGAACTGCTGGACGCGCGGCGCTTCCGGCTGTTCGGCCGGGCCAACGACCTGATCCACGTGGCCGGGCGGCGCAGTTCGCTGGGCCACCTCAACTATCACCTCAACAGCGTCGCCGGCGTGCAGGACGGCGCGTTCTGGCTGCCCGACGACGTGGCCGATGGCGTGGTACGGCCCGTCGCCTTCGTGGTGGCGCCGGGCGTCGAGGCGCACGACATCGTGGCTGCGCTGCGCGATCGCATCGAGGGCGTCTTCGTGCCGCGCCGCGTGGTGCACGTGGCGTCGCTGCCCCGGGAGGGCACCGGCAAGCTCACCGTGCGTGCGCTGCGCGAGTTCGCGCTGGCGCAGCTGGCCGCCGAAGGCGCGCCGGTGCGGCTGACCCATGAGGTGCCCGAGGACCATCCCTGCTTCGCCGGGCATTTCCCTGGCCAGCCGCTGATGCCGGGCGCGCTGCTGCTCGCCGAGCTCCAGGAGGCCATGCAGCGCGTGCCTGCGCTGCACCGGCGCCTGGGCGATTCGCCGGTGCTGGCCGCGGCCAAGTTCCTGGCGCCGGTGCGTCCGGGCAGCACGCTGGTGTTCGACCTGCAGCCCGAGGAGGGGGCGGGGCGGGGCGTGCGCTTCGACATCCGCTGCGGCGACACCGTGGCGGCCACCGGTCGCTGGACCCCGGGAGCCACCACCCCATGAGCGTGGTCGGGGAGGACGTGGGACCCGCGGCGAAGCGCCCGCCCGAGGCGCCGCCTGCCGCCGGCGCCGCTGCGCCCGCCGACTGGGCGCAGGCACCCGAGCGCAGCAACATGCTCGCCCTGCGCTTCATCTGCTGGGTGGCGCTGCGCCTGGGCCGGCCGGTGGCGCGGCTGATCCTGCACCCCATCACGTTGTATTTCCTGCTGTTCTCGCCGTCGCAGCGCCGGCACATCCGGCGCTACCTCGAGCGGGCCATCGGTCCGCATGCCGGCTGGGGCGACGGCTATCGCTTGCTGCACGGCTTCGCCTCGACGGTGCTGGACCGCGTCTACTTCCTGCGCGGGCGGCTCGACCTCTTCGACGTCAACGTCACCGGCGTGCCGGTGATCGAGGACGAGCTGCGCGCCGGGCGCGGCGCCTTCCTCATCGGCGCGCACGTCGGCAGCTTCGAGGCACTCAGCGCCTGCCGGCAGCAGGGCTCGGGCGAGCTCGACCTGCAGCTGGCCATGCTGATGTTCCCGGACAACGCGCGGCGCATCAACGCGGTGCTCGACGCCATCAGCCTGCCCGGGCTCAAGCCACGGGTGATCGCATTGGGCCGTCCGAGCGCGATGCTCGAGCTGCGCGACTGGCTCGACGCCGGCCACATGGCCGGCATGCTCGGCGACCGCACCCTCACGCCGCAGGAAGAGGCGGCCGGCCAGCGCGGCGACACGATCCTGCTGCCCTTCCTCGGCCGGGAGGCGCCGTTCACCGACGGGCCCTTCCGGCTCGCGGCGCTGCTGCGGCGCAAGGTGCTGTTCATGGCCGGCATCTACCACGGCGGTTCGCGCTACGAGGTGGTGTTCGAGCCGCTGGCCGACTTCTCCGCCCGCATCACCGATCCGCTGCTGCGGGAACAACGCATCCGCGCGGCCCTCGAAGCCTATGTGCGGCGCCTCGAGGCCCTGTGCCGCGCCCATCCCCACAACTGGTTCAATTTCCATGATTTCTGGCAGGAAGATGCGCAGTAGTCCCCATCCACGGAGGTGGTGGGCCGCCGCCCTGTTGGCCCTGGCGGCATGGGTGCCCGCGGGCGGCGCCTGGGCCTTCGAGGTCAAGGACCTGATGGGCCTGCTGGCCCAGCAGAAGAACGGCGAGGCGCGCTTCACCGAGCAGCGCTACGTGCGCGGCATCGACGGCCCGCTCGCGTCCAGCGGCACGCTGAGCTTCGTGCCGCCCGACAAACTGGTGCGACGCACGCTGAGCCCGCGGCCTGAGTCGATGTCGGTCGAAGGCAACGCCCTGGTGCTGCAGCGCGGCGGCCGCACGCGCACCACCACGCTGGACAGCATGCCCGAGCTGGCCGGCCTGGTCGAGGCGATGCGCGGTGCGCTCAGCGGCAACGCCACGCTGCTGCAGCGCTACTTTCGCACCGACCTGAAGGGCGACGCCAAGGACTGGACGCTCGACCTTTCGCCCCTCGATCCTGCGCTCGGCCGTCAGATCCGCAGCCTGCGCCTGAATGGCCGTGCCGGCGAACTGCAGGGCGTGGAGATGGAATTCGTCGGCGGCGACCGTTCCGTGATGACCATCGTGCCGGGGCGCGCCGCGCCATGAGCGTGTCGGCGGCAGGACCGCGGCACCGCTGGCTGGCGCTGGGCATCTGGCTGCTCCTGCTGCTGGCGGGCGCCGGCGTCATCGCCCGCTCGCACTTCAGTGCCGACCTGTCGGCCTTCCTGCCGGCCAGCCCCGACGCCAAGCAGCGCATGCTGATCGAGCAGCTGCAAAGCGGCATCGCGTCGCGCACGCTGTTCATCGGCATCGAGGGCGGCCAGGATGCGGCGGACCGCGCCCAGGTCTCGCGAGAGATGGGCCGCAGGCTGCGCGCCAGCGGGCTGTTCGACCAGGTGCAGAACGGCGACACCACCGACTGGAAGGAAGCCGGCACCTGGGTGTTCGATCACCGCTACCAGCTCTCTCCCGACGTCATGCCGGCGCGCTTCACGACCGAGGGGCTGCGCGACGCGATCCTCGACACGCTCTCGCTGCTCGGCACGCCTGCGGGCAATGCGTTCAAGCCGCTGCTCGACCGCGACCCGACCGGTGAAGCCGCACGCATCGCCGAGGCGCTGATTCCGCCCACCGCACCGCGCACCGACGAGGGCGTGTGGGTGGCGCGCGAGGCGCCGCGCGCGCTGCTGCTGGCCAGCACCCGTGCGGCCGGCGGCGACCTCGACGCGCAGGCCGCGGCCATCGCGCGCGTCCACGGCGCCTTCGCCGAAGCCGCGGCCGGCGCGAAGGGGCAGGGCGCCCAGGCGCCGAGGCTGCTGATGAGCGGCACGGCGGTGTTCTCGGTGCAGAGCCGCGACAGCATCAAGTCGGAAGCCATCCACCTTGCCGTGGTCGGTGCCATCGTCATGAGCGGCCTGCTGCTGTTGGCCTTCGCCTCGCTGCGTGCGCTGGCACTGGCGCTGCTGCCGGTCGCGACGGGCGTGGTCGCCGGCACCGCGAGCGTGAGCCTGGTCTTCGGCAACGTGCACGGCCTGACGATGGGCTTCGGCAGCACGTTGATCGGCGAGACGGTCGATTACGCCATCTACTACCTGATCCAGGCGCGGCAGGTCGCGACGGAACGCGCCGGGCTGGCCGGCTGGCAGCGCTGGCGCGACGTGCACTGGCCCACGGTGCGCCTGGGCCTGCTGACTTCGGTGTGCGGCTTCGCGGCGCTGGTCTTCTCCGGATTTCCGGGCCTGGCGCAGCTGGGCGTGTTCTCGATCGCGGGCCTGGTGGCCGCGGCGCTGGCGACGCGCTACGTGCTGCCGGTGCTGGCGCCCAACGGCGCCACCGGCAAGGGCCTGCGCCGCTACATGGCGCAGGTGGCGGGCGCCATCGTCCATGCGTTGCCCCGGCTGCGCCTGCCGCTGATGGCGCTGGGCGTGGCCGCGGCGGCGCTGATCGTCTGGCAGGGCCAGGAACTGTGGCGCGCCAAGCTCAGCTCGATGAGCCCGGTGCCGCGCTCCGCGCAGTTGCTCGACGAGAGCCTGCGCAACGACATCGGCGCCAGCGAGGCCGCGACGCTGGTGGTGGCCTATGGCGACACCGTCGAGGCGGCGCTGCGCAACGCCGAAGCGGCGGGCGCGCGGCTGGACAAGCTGGTCGACAGCGGCGAGCTGCTGGGCTACGACACGGTCACGCGCTTCCTGCCCAGCCAGCAGACGCAGGCGCGCCGGCTGGAGGCGCTGCCCGATGCCGATACGCTGCGCGCGCGTCTGGCCGAGGCGACGGCCGACCTGCCCCTGTCGGCGCCGCGCCTGGCGCCCTTCGTGGCCGAGGTCGAGCAGGCACGCACGCGCCAGCCGGTCGGCCTGAAGGACATGGCCACCGGCCCGCTCGAGGCGGTGACCAACGCGCTGCTGTTCGAGCGGCCCGGCGGCGGCTGGGCGGCGATGCTGTCGCTGCACACCGGCCCCAAGTTCGAGCACGCGAAAGTGGTGGCCGCGCTGGCCGGCCTGCCCGAGGTGACGGTGGCCGACGTGGGCCAGGAGCTTGGCGACCTCTACGACCGCTACCTGCACGACGCCTTCGTCCAGGTGGCGCTGGGCGCGCTCGCGGTGGTGGTGCTGCTGGGCATCTGGCTGCGGTCGGCGCGCCGCCTGTTCGCCGTGTGCCTCCCGCTGGTGGTGGCGGTGGTGCTCACGCTCGGCGCCATGGCCGCGATGCACATGGCGCTGAGCATCCTGCACCTGGTGGGCCTGCTGCTGGTGGTGGCCGTGGGCTCCAACTACGCGCTCTTCTTCGACCAGTTGCAGGTGACGGGCCATGCGGACGAGGACACGCTGGCCTCGCTCATGCTGGCCAACCTGACGACCGTGGTGTCGTTCACGCTGATCGCCATCTCGGCCATCCCCTCGCTGTCGGCGATCGGGCAGGTGGTCGCGCCCGGCGCCTTGCTGGCGCTGCTGCTCTCGGCCGCCTTCGCCCGCACGGGCAAGGCATCGGCCCCGGCCGCGAGGGAGACGGCGTGAGCGCCGCCGCCCCTTCGGCCACGCCGTGGCGCCTGCCGCCCTTCGTGCGCGCCAGCGCGGTGCTGCACCTGGCGGCCCTGGCGGCGGTGGTGGTTGCGCCGTCGGTGTGGCCGTGGGCGCTCGCGGCGGTCGTGCTCAACCATGTGGCGATCACCGCCATCGGGCTCACGCCGCGCAGCCGCTGGCTGGGCGAGAACATCACGCGCCTGCCCGCCGCGGCCGTCGCGCGGCGCCAGGTGGCGCTGACCATCGACGACGGGCCCGAGCCCGCCGTGACGCCCGCCGTGCTCGACCTGCTCGATGCGGCCGGCCACAGGGCCACCTTCTTCTGCATCGCAGAACGCGTGAAGGCGCATCCCGCGCTGGCGCGCGAGATCCTGGCGCGCGGCCACAGCATCCAGAACCACACGGCGCGGCACCGGCACGATTTTTCCTTTCTCGGCCCGCGCGGCTACGCGGCGGAGATCGAACGTGCCCAGCAGATGCTGGAGGCCGTGACCGGCGAGCGCCCGCGCTGCTTCCGAGCGCCGGCCGGCTTGCGCAATCCCTTCCTCGCGCCCGTGCTGCACCGGCTGGGTCTCACGCTGGTGAGCTGGACCCGCCGCGGCTTCGACACGCGCGAGCGCGACGCGGCCAAGGTGCTGGCGCGCCTGACCCGCGGCCTGGCGGCCGGCGACATCCTGTTGCTGCACGACGGCCACGCCGCGCGCACCGCCGCCGGCCGGCCCGTGGTGCTCGAGGTCCTGCCGACCTTGCTCGCGCGGCTGGACGCCGAAGGCCTGCGTTCGGTGGCCCTGCCCGAGGCGCTGAGAGAGACCCCATGACCACCGCCATCCTCACTCCCGACGCCGCCTGGCGCGAGTTGCACGACCAGGCCAGCGCCCCGTACAGGCAGGGCGGCAATTTCGCCTGGCATTTCGCGCGCGGCAAGCTGGGCTACGACCCGGCCTTCCGCGGCATCGTGTCGCGTGGCCTGATCGGCCCCGGGCGGCCGCGCATGCTCGACATCGGCTCGGGCCAGAGCCTGTTCGCCAACTTGCTGCACAGCATGGCCGGCATGCAACGCGCCGGGCGTTGGCCGCAGGGCTGGGCCGCGACGCCGCCGTCGCCGGTCTACACCGGCATCGAGCTCATGCCGCGCGACGTGGCGCGGGCGCAGAAGTCCGTGGGCCACATCCGGCCCTTGCCGACCATCGTGTGCGGCAACATGTGCACGGCCGAGTTCCCGGCCTGCGACGTGGTGGTGATCCTCGACGTGCTGCATTACGTCGACCTGGCCGCGCAGGAGGGCGTGCTGCTGCGCGTGCGCGACGCCTTGCTGCGCGGCGCATCTGAACGAACCGTGCCCGGCCGCCTGCTGCTGAGGGTGGGCGATGCGGCCAGCAAGCGTGGCTTCGCCATCAGCCAGTGGGTCGACCGCACGGTGACGCGCATCCGCGGACACAGGGTATCGCCGACCTGGGGCCGCACCCTGGACGAATGGATCGCGCTGCTCCAGCGCCTGGGTTTTTCCGTGCAACCCATGCCGATGAGCGAAGGCACGCCCTTCGCCAACGTGCTGCTGGTGGCCGACATCGAGGATTCGACGACATGACCGCTCCCCAGACCCTCGAGCGCGCCGGCATCGCCGCGCGCATCCCGCACAGCGGCGACATGTGCCTGCTCGACCGGCTCGAACGCTGGGACGCCCAGTCCATCCACTGCACGACGGCGCGCCATGCCGACCCGGCCAATCCGCTGCGCACCGCCAGCGGCCTGATGAGCGCCTGCGCCATCGAGTTCGCCGCCCAGGCGATGGCCCTGCACGGCGGCCTGCTCGCCGCCGAGGGCAGCGAGCCCTCGGCCGGTTTCCTGGCCAGTACGCGCAACGTGCGGCTGCACGGCGCCCGCTTCGACGACCGGCCGGCCCCGCTGCACCTGCATGCCGAGCGCCTGTCGGGCGACGTGAACCAGGTGATGTATGCCTTCCGCGCCGAAGACGGCGCGGGCCGCCCCGTGGCCGACGGCCGCGCGGTGGTCGTCCTCAACACGCCGCTGCCCGCGGCATCCTGAACCTGTCCGGACCAGCCCCCATGACCTCACTCCAAGGCAAACGCGCCCTCGTCACCGGTGCCAGCGGCGCCCTCGGCTCGGCCATCGCCGAGCGCCTGGCGCGCGACGGCGCCACCGTGCTGCTGCACGCCAACGGCCGGCGTGACGCCATCGAGGCGCTGGCTGCGCGCATTGCTGCTTCGGGCGGCCAGGCCGAGTGCCATGTCTTCGACCTGACGAGCGACGAGGGCACGGCCCAGGCCTGCGCGCGCATCCTCGAAGCGGGCCCGGTGCAGGTGCTGGTGAACAACGCCGGCGTGCACGACGACGCCGTGTTGCCGGGCATGCGCGCCGAGCAGTGGCACAAGGTGATCGACGTGTCGCTCAACGGCTTCTTCCGCGTGACGCAGCCGCTGCTGCTGCCGATGCTGCGCACGCGGTGGGGCCGCATCATCAACATCTCGTCGGTCGCGGCGATCACCGGCAACAAGGGCCAGGTGAACTACGCCGCCGCCAAGGGCGCGCTCAACAGCGCGACCAAGGCGCTGTCGCTGGAGGTGGCGCCGCGCGGCGTGACGGTGAACGCCATCGCGCCGGGGATCATCGCGTCGCCCATGGCCGATGCGGTCTTCGATCCGGCGCTGATCCAGCAACTCGTGCCGGTCAAGCGGGCCGGCACGCCGGAGGAGGTGGCGGCGCTGGCCGGCTTCCTCGCCGGGCCGGAAGCGGCCTACATCACGGGGCAGGTCATTTCGATCAACGGCGGGATGGTTTGAGGGCTTGAGGCGGGCGGTTGGGTGGGCTGCAGCTGATCGGCCGGTACGACCGACTGGGGTGCTGGCGGCGGCCGCGGGCCGGCGTTCTCCGGCGCAGGACCACGACCACCGCCCTGAACGCTGCGCTTTACTTTCTTCTTTCCCTCCTTGAGTCCCCCATCCCCGTTCGCGCTGAGCCCGTCGAAGCGCTGCGCAGGGTTTCGACAAGCTCAACCCGAACGGGTGGGGGAGGACCCAACCGACGGAACCGCGCAACGGTCAGCGCGAGCCTGCGCCGGAGAACGCATCCCGGCGCCGCCGGCCGGGTCCAGACCCACAGCGCTTGTGCCGACCAGCCGAAGAACCCTAGCGGACCCATCCAGCAGCGCAAAAAACCGGAAGTGCAATCGCCCGCCAGCCCAAGCCAGCCGGGCGCTTCAGCCAAACTCGTCACAAACGTGACGATCTGATGCCGCAGCTATTCAGTCCTGAAAAGGCGGCTTCTTCAGCAGCCGCCGGATCAGCAACCCAGGCAGCCGCAACACGAACTCGACCATGAGCCGCGTGTGCATCCACGTCAGCAGCACGTTGTCGCGCCCATAGCGGAAGTGCGACACGCCACCTTCCTCCGCGCTCAGGTACTTCACCGGCGCATCGATGTTCACCGGCTTCACCCCGCGCCAGGCCAGCCGCACCACGGCCTCGGTGTCGAAATCGAAGCGGCGCATCCACGGCTGCTTCTCCATCACCGCCAGCAGGTCGGCGATCGGGTACACGCGAAAGCCGTACAGCGAATCGCCAATGCCCGCGAACAGCGTCTCCAGCTGCGTCCAGCCGTTGGACACCTTGCGCCCGCGCACCCGCAGCAAGGGCGCGCTAGCGTCGAACACGGGACGGCCCAGCACCATCGTCTCGGGCCGTGCCATCGATGCCCGCATGAACGCAGGGATCAGATCGGCGGGGTGCTGGCCATCGGAGTCCATCGTCAGCGCATGCGTGTAGCCCTCGGCCAGCGCCGTGCGCAGGCCATGCATCACGGCCGCACCCTTGCCCTGGTTTTCGGGCAGGCACCACACGCGCAGGCCGGGGTCGCCCTCGGCCTGCACGGCCAACCGTTCGCCCGTGCCGTCGGTGCTGCCGTCCACCACCACCCACACCGGTCCCCACTGCGCACGTGCGCCGGCGACGGTGGAGAACAGGCGCTCGCCGGTGTTGTAGCTGGGGATCAGGACAAGGTGGGTGCGCGAGAGCTCTGGCATTCGGTGGCAGGCGCACTCCCCGTGCGCGCTTCCGTGTGGTGGCGGTAGTAGTTTTCGAGTTGCGCCAGCAGCGCGTCGCTGTCCTGGGAGGGGGCGAAACGTTCGCCCAGCCGCAGGTTGAACACGATCGGCAGCGGCGGCACGCGCCAGATGGGCCAGCCCTTGCCGAGGTAGGGCGAGTCGGTGTCGATGAACACGGTCTGGATCGGCGCCTGCGCCATCTTGGCGATCAGCGTCACGCCCGGCCGGAAGGGGTTGAGCGGACCGCCTTCGGTGCGCGTCCCTTCCGGGAAGATCACCAATTGCCCGCCTTCGCGCAGGTCGGCCACGGCCAGCTTGATCATCGTGCGCGCCGAGTCGTTGCGGATGTAGCGCGCCAGGCGCGCGCCGGCCCCGAGGAAGACGTTCTTCATCAGCGACGCCTTCATGATGCAGGCGCTGCGCGGGAGGTGCGCCACCAGCAGCAGTGCGTCGAGCATCGTCGGGTGGTTGGCCACGATCACCAGCCCCGCCTCGTCGCGCAGCGGCGCCAGGCAGCGCGCGTCGATGCGCATCATGCCCACCAGCGACGCGATGATCCAGAAGCCGCGGTACCCGTAGGCGATGCCCGCCCGGCCCACCACGCGGCCGCGAGCCCCGGGCAGCAGCGGATACAGCACCATCGCGATCAGGTTCCAAGCCAGCGAGGCCAGGCCCAGGCCCAGCAGCAACACGTACAGCACCGGCGCGAGGAGGATGGCCTTCGCGAGGCCGAACACCCGCGTCATGACGCGATCAGGCTCCCTGGCGCCGTGCCATGCGTCTCGATCTCGACCAGCAGGTCGGCACGGCAGATGTCGGCCTCGAGGAACACCGCCTGGCGCATGAAGCGCGAATCGTTGCCCAGGGCTTCGGCCAGCTGCGCACGGATGCGCTGCGCGTCGTCCGGATGCCGGACGTAGACGACCGGTTCCGTGTCCTGCAGCGCAAAGCGCGCGGTGGTGCGGGCGCCGGCCTCGCCGATCACGGTGTGCAGGTTGGTCAGCGTCTCGGCCACCTGGGCCTGCACGTCGCCCACGTGCACCGTCTCGTGCCCGACGATGCTGGCGGTGCCCGAAACAAACAACGCGACTTCGCCGTCGCCCAGTGGCGCCAGCGCGGCGCGCGAGAAGGTCGGTGCGCGCGGGCCGTAGCGGTCGGGGTAGCGATAGGCCGAGACCTGCCGAGGGTTCTCGATCGGCAGCGCTTTCACGCGGCCGGCGAGGAAGCGCACGCACAACCCGCCGTCGCGCAGACCCAGCGCACAAGCGGCTGGCGCGCCGTCGAAGGCGGCCGCGCCCGCGTCCAGGAAGGCCTGCTGCCGGCCGGCGTTGAACTGCCGGTAACGCTCCAGCCCGCCGCCGTCGGCATTGATGCGGGGCAGGTAGTTCCAGATGCGCAGCAGCTCGGTGCAGCCGGTCTGGCGCATGGCGTCGAACACGTTGCCGTAGGCGCGCCGCGCCAGCGGCTCCAGGCCGCCGGCCTCGTCGGCTTCGCTCAGGTCGACCACGCCCAGCAGCCAGTCGCCATCGGTGCGCCAGCGCACCACGCCGGTGGTGCCGGACTGCACGGCCGGTCCGGCGTGCCAGACGTCGGCCAGCGGCTCGTGCTCCAGCAGCACATGGGCGGAGACGCCGGTCATCCACGGCTCATGGCCAGCGACGCCGTAGGTCAGCGCGGCGAAGGGGGCGTGTGCGTGGTCGTGCCCTGCAGCGGCCAGGATCTGCGCCAGCGGCAGGCGCTGCACGCGCAACGGTGCTGGGGGTCGGGAGGAGGGGGCGGCCGTCACTTGGCGTCGACCACGTTTTCGCCGGCCAGCGGGCCGAGGTCGCGCACGTTGCGCCGGCGTCGTCGCCACGCGTTCCAGCTGCGGCGCGGATGCAGTGCGCAGGCCACGAAATAGAAGCCCTTGAGCGCGCGCAGCGAGTTCCACAGCGGCGTCTTGCCGTGGATGTCGCCGGCCAGCAGGCCCATCAGGGCCTCCTTCACGCGCAGCGGGTTCTGCGGGTACATGAAGAACTCGCGCATGGTCGGGTTGGTCACGCGGAAGATGAACCACGAGAACTCCCGCGGGCCGAAGCGCATGTACTTCTCGAAGGCCCGGCGGGCAGCGGGCGCCCTCGCAGGCGTGTCGAGCGTGGCGTCGACCACGGCCACGCCCTCGAAGGCGCTGTGCATCGCCAGGTACACGCCCGAGGAGAACACCGGGTCGATGAAGGTGAAGGCGTCGCCCAGCATCAGGTAGCGCTCGCCGCTGCAGTGGGTGCTGGTGTAGGAGTAGTTGCCCGTGGCGTAGACGGCGTCGTCGACGAGTTCCGCGTCCTTCAGGCGCTCGGCCAGCGCCGGGCACATCGAGATGGTGTCGGCGAAGAAATCCTTGACCGGCCTGGTTCGCGACTTGAGGTAGTACGGCCAGCACACGGCGCCGATGCTGGTCGTGCCGTCGGCCAGCGGGATGTACCAGAACCAGCCGTGCTGGAACCAGAAGATGGTGATGTTGCCCTCGAGCCTGCCCTCGCCGCGCTCGGCATTGCGGAAGTGGCCGAACAGGGCCGAGCTGTTGTGGCGCGGGTTCTTCTGCTTGGCCTTGAACTTGTTGGCCAGGAAGGTGTCGCGGCCGGAGCAGTCGACCACGAAGCGGGCGCGCCAGCTGCGCTCGGCGCCGTCGTCGAGCGTGGCGCGGACGGTGGCACCTTCGTTGTCGAAGGCGACGTCGCGTACGCGGCAGCCCTCCAGGGCCTGGGCGCCGTCGGCGGCGGCGCGGCGAAAGAGGATCTCGTCCAGATCGGCGCGCCGCACCTGCCAGGCGTGGGTCAGCGACTTGTCCCAGCCGTCGGCGAACTCGAGCTGCACCCGGTGTTCGTGGTCGGGCGAAACGAACTCGACGCCCCACTTGGCCATGCCGATCTTCTCCACCTCCTCACGCACGCCCAGCTTGTCGAACAGTGCCACGTTGGCCGGCAGCAGCGACTCGCCGATATGGAAGCGCGGGTGGTGCGCCTTCTCCGCCAGCACGACCTGGCGTCCCTGGCGCGCGAGCAGCGCCGCGATGGTCGCGCCGGCGGGGCCGCCGCCAATGACGAACACGTCGCAGGTCTGGGGCGGGGACGGCTCGGTGGTGGAGGTCGATGTCATCGTGCGAAGGGGCGGCAAAGGCGCCAAGTATGCCCAAGCGCCACGGTGCTTCGGTGCCAGGTGGCGCGCCGCCGCAACGGTTTCGGGCGGGGCGCGATTATCGCGACACCGAGGCGCGCCGCCCGTCGGACTGCGGCGCTTGAGCGGCCTGCATCCGGGTAAAATCGCGCCCCTTCATCGACAGCAGAGAAACGCGAGCAGACTGCCATGGCCGGACACAGCAAGTGGGCGAACATTCAACACAGGAAGGGCCGGCAGGACGAGAAGCGCGGCAAGATCTGGACCCGCGTCATCCGCGAGATCATGGTGGCGGCCCGCCAGGGCGGCGGTGACCTCAGCGCCAACCCCCGCTTGCGCCTGGCGGTCGACAAGGCCAAGGCCGCGAACATGCCGGCCGACACCATCAAGCGCAACATCGACAAGGCCACGGGCAACCTTGAGGGCGTGACCTACGAGGAAATCCGTTACGAAGGTTACGGCATCGGCGGCGCGGCGATCATCGTGGACACCATGACCGACAACCGGGTGCGCACGGTGGCCGAGGTGCGCCACGCCTTCGCCAAGTACGGCGGCAACATGGGCACCGAGGGCTCGGTGGCCTTCCAGTTCAAGCATTGCGGCCAGATCATCCTGGCGCCCGGCACCAGTGAAGACAAGGTGATGGAGGTCGCGCTCGAAGCGGGCGCCGAGGACGTGGTCACTCACGAGGACGGTGCCATCGAGGTGCTGACCGGGCCGGCCGAGTTCGAGGCCGTGAAGAACGCGCTCGAGGCCGCAGGCCTGAAGCCCGAACTGGCCGAGGTGACCATGCGCGCCGAGAACAGCATCGAGCTGGCCGGCGAGGATGGCGTGAAGATGCAGAAGCTGCTGGACGTGCTCGAAGACCTGGATGACGTCCAGGAGGTCTTCCACAACGCCGAGATCGCCGAATGAAAGCAATCGGCCCCCACGCTCCCCACTCCGTGTGGTCGCTGCCCCCCGAGGGGGCGCGTTTTCATCTTGGGGCGGCCCGGCGATGAAAACTCTTGTCATTGGCGGCGGCGGCCGCGAGCATGCGCTGGCCTGGCGGCTTGCACAGTCGGAGCGTGTGTCCAAGCTGTACGTGGCGCCGGGCAACGGCGGCACGGCCACCGACAAGCGCTTCATCAACGTCGACCTGAGCGAGCCCGTCGCGCTGCGTGAATGGGCGCAGAAGGAAAAGATCGCGCTCACCGTGGTCGGCCCCGAGGCGCCGCTGGCGGCCGGCGTGGTGGACGAGTTCCGCGCCCACGGCCTGCGCATCTTCGGCCCCACGCAGGCGGCGGCCCAACTGGAGAGTTCCAAGGCCTTCTCCAAGGCCTTCATGAAGCGCCACAAGATCCCCACGGCGGAGTACGAGGCCTTCACCGACCCGGCGGCGGCGCATGCATACATCGACGCCAAGGGCGCGCCCATCGTGGTCAAGGCCGACGGCCTGGCGGCAGGCAAGGGCGTGGTGGTGGCGATGAGCCTGGCCGAGGCGCACGAGGCGGTCGACTTCATGCTGGTCGACAACAAGTTCGGCGTCGCCCACAACGACGGCGGCGCGCGCGTCGTGATCGAGGAGTTCCTTCAGGGCGAAGAGGCCAGCTTCATCGTCATGTGCGACGGGAAGAACGTCACGGCCCTGGCCACCAGCCAGGACCACAAACGCCTGCTGGACGGCGACGAAGGTCCCAACACCGGCGGCATGGGCGCCTACTCGCCCGCGCCCGTGGTGACGGCCGAGGTGCATGCCCGCGCCATGCGCGAGATCATCCTGCCGACCATCCGCGGCATGGAGAAGGACGGCATTCCCTACACCGGCTTCCTCTACGCCGGCCTGATGATCGACGCCCAGGGCCATCCCAAGACGCTCGAGTTCAACTGCCGCATGGGCGACCCCGAGACGCAGCCGATCATGATGCGGCTCAAGTCCGACCTGTTCGAGGTGTTCTGGCACGCCACCGACGGCACGCTGGACCAGGTCGAGCTGCAGTGGGACCGCCGCGTGGCGCTGGGCGTGGTGCTGGCCGCGCACGGCTACCCGCTTTCGCCGCGCAAGGGCGACGCCATCACCAACGTCCCGGCCGAGGCGCCCGATGCGGTCGTCTTCCATGCCGGCACTGCGCTCAGGGACGGGCAGCTCGTCACCAGCGGCGGCCGCGTGCTGTGCGCCACCGTGCTGGCCGACAACGTCAAGCTCGCGCAGCAGCGCGTGTACGAGGTGGCGGCGCAGGTGCGCTTCGACGGCGTGCAGTACCGCAAGGACATCGGCCACCGCGCCCTGGCCCCTCGCGGGCAGGGCAACTGATGGGTGTGTCGACCGGCCCGCAGGACGTCGGCGCCTGGCTGCGCGACCTGCAGCAGCGCATCGTCGGCGCCGTGGAGTCGGCCGATGGCGGCCGTGCGGTGCGCGACCCCTGGCGCAAGGCGGCCGACGAGCCTCTGCAGGGCGAGGGGCTGACCTGCATCCTCGAGGGTGGCGAACTCTTCGAGCGGGCCGGCTGCGGCTTCTCGCAGGTGCGCGGCCCCAGGCTGCCCCCCTCTGCCACGCAGCACCGGCCCGAGCTGAGCGGCGCACCCTTCGAGGCGATGGGCGTGTCGCTGGTCTTCCACCCGCGCAACCCCTACGTGCCCACCGTGCACATGAATGTGCGCATGCTGGCGGCGCTGCCGGCCGGCGGCGAGCCGGTGTGCTGGTTCGGCGGCGGCATGGACCTCACGCCGTACTATGGCTTCGAGGAAGACGCGGTGCACTTCCACGCCACCTGCCGCGATGCGCTCGCGCCCTTCGGCGAGGACAAGTACCCGCGCTTCAAGACCTGGTGCGACGAGTACTTCTTCCTGAAGCACCGCAACGAGCAGCGCGGCATCGGCGGCGTCTTCTTCGACGATTTCTCCGAACTCGGCTTCGAGCGCAGCTTCGAGATGCTGCGCGCCGTGGGCGAGGCGTTCCTGCCTGCCTATCTGCCGATCATGGAACGCCGTCGCAGCCTGCCCTGGGGCGAGCGAGAGCGCGCCTTCCAGCTGTATCGGCGCGGCCGGTATGTCGAGTTCAACCTGGTGTGGGACCGCGGCACGCACTTCGGCCTGCAGTCGGGCGGGCGCACCGAATCGATCCTGCTGTCGATGCCGCCGCAGGCCAACTGGACCTACCGGCAGCAGCCCGAGCCCGGCACGCCCGAGGCGCGGCTGTACACCGACTTCCTGCCGCGGCGCGACTGGGTCTGATGGCGTCGTCGCAATCCCAGGCGGCACCAGTGCGACCGCGTATCGGCGTCTTCGGCGGTGCCTTCGATCCGCCGCACCGCACGCACCTCGACCTCGCGCGCGCCGCGCTGTCGCAGGCCGGGCTGGCCGAACTGCGCATCTTCCCGACCGGCCAGGCCTGGCACAAGGCCCGAACGCTCAGCAGCGCCGCCGACCGGCTGGCCATGGCACGCCTGGCCTTCGCGGAGGTGCCGGGCGCGGTGGTCGATGCGCGCGAGATCGAGCGTGACGGGCCGACGTACACGCTCGACACCCTGCGCGAACTGCAGGCCGAACGGCCCGATGCGCAGCTGGTGCTGATGATGGGCACCGACCAGGCGCGCGCGCTGCCGACCTGGCACGGCTGGCAGGAGATTATGTCCATTGCTATTGTTTTGATAGCTGCCCGCGCCGATCCGGCGGGCGCTGAAGGCCGATTCGACCCTCAAGCGCTGCCGGGGCTGCCGTTCGGCGCGCGATTCGAGTTCCTGCACGTGACGCCGGTGGCCACCAGCGCCACCGACATCCGCGCGCGCGCCGGGCGAGGCGAGGACATCTCCTCGCTGGTTCCCCTGCCGGTTGCGCGCTATATTGACCAACACCACCTCTACCGACCTGCCTGATGAGTTCTCCCTCCGAAGCCTCCGTCAAGAAAGACACCCAGAAACTCCAGCGAGCCATCGTCGATGGGCTCGAAGACGTCAAGGCGCAGGACATCCAGGTCTTCAACACCGAGCATCTCTCGCCGCTGTTCGAGCGGGTGATCGTCGCTTCGGGCACCTCCAACCGGCAGACCAAGGCGCTGGCTGCCAGCGTGCGCGAGTCGGTGAAGGAAGCGGGCTACGACAAGCCGCGCATGGAAGGCGAGGACAACGGCGAGTGGATCATCGTGGACTGCGGCGCCGCGGTGGTGCACATCATGCAGCCGGCCATCCGCCAGTACTACCACCTCGAGGACATCTGGGGCGAGAAGCCGGTGCGCCTGAAGTTCGGCGCGCCCAAGCCCGTTGCGCCGCCGCCCAAGGAGAAGCCGGCACCGGCGAAGAAGACCGCCGCGGCCAAGAAGCCGGCCGCGCGCAAGCCTGCTGCCAAGGCCGGTGCCGCGGCCAGGTCGGCACCGCGGCGGGCACCCGCCGCGAAGAAGGCCGCCGCCCCGGCCCGCAAGACCGCCGCCCGCAAGGCCCCGGCCAAGAAGGCGGCTGCCCGCAAGGCATGAAGCTGCTGGTCGTCGCCGTCGGGCAGCGCATGCCCGACTGGGCGCAGACGGCCTGGGACGACTACGCCAAGCGCTTCCCGCCCGAGCTCAAGCTCGAGTTGCGGGCCGTCAAGACCGAGCCGCGCGGCTCCAAGACCCTCGACACCCTGTATGCCGCCGAGCGCGAGCGCATCGAGGCGGCGATCGCCAAGGGGTCGGGCAGGAACATCCGCATCGTCGCCCTGGACGAGCGCGGCACCGCGCTCACCACCAAGGCGCTGGCCGCACGCTTGACCGCGTGGCAGGACGAGGGCGACGACGTGGCGCTGGTCATCGGCGGGCCCGACGGCCTCGACCCTGCCTTCAAGGCAGCCGCGCACGAGCGCATCCGACTGTCCGACCTCACTTTGCCGCATGCCATGGCGCGCGTGCTGCTGGTCGAACAGCTGTACCGCGCCTGGTCGCTCAACGCCGGGCATCCCTACCACCGCGAGTGAGTGCGGCGTGCGCTGCCTCTCCATGCTTTCCTCCGTGCCCGACTTCATCTACCTCGCCTCCCAGAGTCCGCGCCGCGCCCAGTTGCTGGGCCAGCTCGGCGTGAAACATGCGCTGCTGCTGGCTGATGCCGACGAAGACGCCGAAGCATTGGAGGCAGTGCTGCCCCACGAGGCGCCGGCCGCCTACGTGCAGCGCGTCACCGCGCTCAAGCTCGATGCGGCGGTGGCGCGCCTGCGGCGGCGCAGCCTGGCAGAGGCGCCCGTGCTGTGCGCCGACACCACCGTGGCGCTGGGCCGCACGATCCTGGGCAAGCCAGCGGATGCCGACGATGCGGCGCGCATGCTGCGCCTGCTGTCGGGCAGCACGCACCGCGTGCTCACCGCGGTGGCGTTGCAGCAGGGGGAGCAGCGGCATGCGGCGCTCAGTAACTCGCGCGTGCGCTTCGCGCCGCTCACAGACGCGCAGATCGGGCGCTACGTGGAGGGCGGCGAGCCCATGGGCAAGGCCGGTGCCTATGCCATCCAGGGCGCCGCAGCCGCCTTCGTCGAGCACCTCAGCGGGTCGTATTCGGGCATCATGGGGTTGCCGATGTTCGAAACAGCAGCACTGTTGCGGGCGATCGGTTTTTCACTCTGACACCATGCAGGACATCCTGATCAATTGGGCGCCGCAGGAGACGCGGGTCGCTCTCGTCGAACACGGCGCGGTGCAGGAGCTGCACGTGGAGCGGACGCTCGAACGCGGCCTGGTGGGCAACGTGTACCTGGGCAAGGTGTCGCGCGTGCTGCCGGGCATGCAATCGGCCTTCATCGACATCGGCCTGGAGCGCACGGCCTTCCTGCACGTGGCGGACATCGTGGCGCCTTTCGCGCCGGGTTCGCGCGCCGCCTTCCAGCCCGCGGCCGGCAACGGGGGCGAGCGCGACGCGCGCAACGCGCCGGCCGTGCCGATCGAGAAGCAGGTCTTCGAGGGGCAGTCGCTGCTGGTGCAGGTCATCAAGGACCCCATCGGCACCAAGGGGGCCCGCCTGTCGACGCAGATCAGCATCGCCGGCCGCATGCTGGTCTTCCTGCCGCAGGACAACCACATCGGCGTGTCGCAGAAGATCCCCGTGGAGCAGCGCGAGGCGCTGCGCACCCGGCTGCTGGCGCTGGCCGAAGCCGCTGCGCAGGGCGAGGGCGGTACGGCGCCCGCAGGCGCCCACGGCGGCTTCATCCTGCGCACCAACGGCGAGGACGCGAGCGATGCGGAGCTGGCCGACGACATCGCCTACCTGCGCAAGACCTGGTCGCGCATCCGCGAACTGTCGACGCGGTTGCCGGCCGTGTCGCTGCTGCACCAGGACCTGAGCCTGCTGCAGCGCGTGCTGCGCGACCTGACCACTGAGGAGACGACCAGCATCCGCATCGACTCGCGCGAGCAGTACGAAGCCTTGCGCAAGTTCGGCCTGGAGTTCATGCCGCAGGCGGTAGGCAAGCTGCAGCACTACGCAGGCGAGCGGCCGATCTTCGACCTCTACAACATCGACGAGGAGATCGCGCGGGCCCTGGGCCGGCGCGTCGACCTCAAGTCGGGCGGCTACCTGGTGATCGACCAGACCGAGGCGCTGACCACGGTGGACGTGAACACCGGCGGCTACGTCGGCGCGCGCAATTTCGACGACACGGTGTTCAAGACCAACCTCGAGGCGGCGCAGGCCATCGCGCGGCAACTGCGGCTGCGCAACCTGGGCGGCATCATCATCGTGGACTTCATCGACATGGCGCGCGACGAGCACCGCGAGCAGGTACTGGCGGCCTTCCGCAAGGCGCTGGCGCGCGACCGGGTGAAGACCACCGCGGGCGGCTTCTCGCAACTGGGCCTGGTCGAGATGACGCGCAAGCGCACGCGCGAATCGCTGGCCCACATGCTGTGCGAGCCCTGCGAGGCCTGCGGCGGGCAGGGCATCGTCAAGACCGCACGCAGCGTGGCCTACGACGTGCTGCGCGAAATCCTGCGCGAGGCGCGGCAGTTCACGCCGCGCGAGATCCGCATCGTCTCGTCACCGCAGGTGATCGAGCTCTTCCTCGACGAGGAAAGCCAGCACCTGGCCGGGCTGTCGGACTTCATCGGCAAGCGCATATCGCTGCAGGCCGAGCCGGCGATGGGGCAGGGGCAGTACGACATCGTTTTGATGTGACGCCACGCCTCATGCTATCGAAAAGATAGCTGGGGGCGCCCGTCCCGCGGGCGCTGCAGGCCTTTTTTCTTCATGACGGCGCTCAGGCGTCCACGGGTTCCGCCTCGGCGGCCGGTACCGACGTGTGCGTCTGCAGCCGCGCATAGAGCCCGTCCGCCGCCATCAGTTGCGCGTGACTGCCCTGCTCGACGATGTGGCCGTGGTCCATCACGACGATGCGGTCGGCATGCTGGATGGTCGACAGGCGGTGCGCCACGATCAGCGTGGTGCGGCCCTGCATCAGGCGCTGCAGCGCCTCCTGCACCAGCCGTTCGGACTCGGTGTCCAGCGCCGAGGTGGCTTCGTCCAGCAGCAGCACCGGCGCGTCGCGGTACAGGGCCCGTGCGATGGCCAGGCGCTGGCGCTGGCCGCCCGAGAGCTGCGTCGCGTTGTGGCCCAGCACCGTGTCGATGCCCTGCGGCAGGCCCGCGACGTGGGCGGCCAGGTTCGCGGCCTCCACGCAGCGCTGCACGCGCTCGCGGTCGATGGCCTGGCCGAGCGCCACGTTGGCAGCCAGCGTGTCGTTGAGCATCACCACGTCCTGGCTCACCAGCGCGAACTGCGCGCGCAGGCTGGACAGCTTCCAGCCGGCCACGTCCTGCCCGTCCAGCAGGACCTGCCCCGAGGTGGGCAGCACGAAGCGGGGGAGCAGGTTGACCAGTGTCGTCTTGCCCGAGCCGGAGGGGCCGACCAGCGCGACCACTTCGCCGGGGCGCACCGTCAGGTTCAGGCCGTCGAGCGCCGGCGCCGCGTCCTCGCGGTAGGCCACGCGCACGTTGCGCAGGTCGATGTGGCCGTTGGCGCGGGTGATCTCGAAGGCGCCTTCGGTCTCCGACGCGGTGTCGTCGATCAGGCCCAGGCCGCGCTCCAGGGCGGCGAGCCCGCGCGTGATCGGGTTGGCCATGTCGGCCAGGCGGCGGATGGGGGCGATGAGCATCAGCATCGCCGTGATGTAGGCGACGAAGCCGCCCACGGTCAGGCCCTGCTCGCCGCTCTGCCAGAGCGCGATCATCACCACGATCGACAGGGCGACGGCGGCGAAGAGCTGCGTGAGCGGCGTCATCGCGGCCGAGGCGATGGTCGACTTCACGGCCAGCCGGTTGAGGCTGTGGCTCAGCCGCTCGAAGCGCTCCGACTGGCCGGCCTGCGCGCCGTGCAGGCGCACCATGCGATGCGCCAGCACGTTCTCTTCCACGACATAGGCCAGTTCATCGGTCGCTTCCTGGCCGAGTCGGGTGAGCCGGTACAGGCGCTTGGACAGCACCTTCATGATCCATGCGGTGCCGGGCACCAGCAGGGCCACGACCAGCGTCAGCTTCCAGTTCAGGTAAAGCAAATAGAAGAGCAGGGCGATGACCGTGAAGCCGTCGCGCGAGAGTCCCAGCAGCGCCTGCACCAGCAGCACGCCGCCGGTCTGCACCTCGTACACCACCGTGTTCGACAGCGCACTGGCCGACTGGCGCGTGAACAGGCCCAGTTCGGCCACCAGGAGCCGGTCGAAGAGCACGCGCCGCAGCCGCTGCATGCCCTCGTTGGCGATGCGCGCCAGCGCGTACTGCGACACGAACTGCGCCACGCCGCGGACTGCGAAGAGCAGGATGATGAAGGCCGGCACCATCCACAGCGCCAGTTGGCCCTGGGTGAAGCCGCGGTCGAGCAACGGCTTCATCAGCGCGGGCATCAGCGGCTCGGTCAGCGCCGCCACCATGGCGGTGACGATGCCGATGGCCCACCAGCGCCGCGACCCGCCGAACCAGGCCATGAGCCGCTGGAGCCGGCGCGTCAAAGGTGCTCGCGCGGGTGCGTCGGCGGGGGAAGGCTGCATAGGCGGCGGATTCTACGGGGGGCATCCGGGCCGCTCTGGCGGCGAGCACGTGCTGTAGGACTTCGTCGAAACGTCGAACAGTTTGTGACGAGACATGCAAGGCAGTGTGTACCATTCACATCTTTCCGCTTGACGGAAACTTCCTTCAGGGAAATTTCTCCGAACTGCATGAACAAGCCGTTGCTGCCGACGTTTCCTTTCACAGTTTCTTCCTTGGCCCGCCGCAGCCTTCTCGCGGGCATCGCCCTGACTCCCGCACTCACCGCGTTGCCGGCGCTGGCGCAGTTTCGCGTCGAGGTGTCGGGCGTCGGGTTGACGCAGCTGCCGATCGCGCTCGTGCCCTTCAAGGGCGAGGACGCCTCGCCGCAGAAGATTTCCGAAATCGTCAAGGCAGACCTGGAGCGTAGCGGCCAGTTCCGGGGTGTGGATGCATCCGGCCAGGCCATGGACGAAACTTCTCGCCCGGACCTTTCCCTGTGGCGCCAGCGCACTGCGGACTCGCTCGTGGGCGGCAGCGTGACGCGGCTGGCCGATGGCCGCTACGACGTGCGCTTCCGCCTGTGGGACGTGGTGCGCGGACAGGACCTCGGCGGCCAGAGCTACACCGTGCCGCAGGCCGACCTGCGCCTGGCTTCGCACCGGATCGCCGACTATGTGTACGAAAAGCTGACGGGCGACAAAGGCATCTTCTCGACCCGCATCGCCTACATCACCAAGGCCGGCGGCCGCTACACGCTGTGGGTGGCCGATGCCGACGGCGAGAACGCGCAGGCCGCGCTGGCCAGTCCAGAGCCGATCATCTCGCCCGTGTGGTCGCCCAATGGTGGCCAGCTGGCTTACGTGTCCTTCGAGTCGCGCAAGCCGGTGGTCTACGTGCATTCGGTCGCCAGCGGGCAGCGTCGGCTGGTGGCCAACTTCAAGGGCTCGAACAGTGCGCCGGCCTGGTCGCCCGACGGCAACACGCTCGCCGTGACCCTCAGCCGCGATGGCGGCTCCCAGCTGTATTCGATCCCGGCCAGCGGCGGCGAGCCGCGGCGCCTGACCCAGAGCAGCGCCATCGACACCGAGCCCACCTATGCGGCCGACGGCAGCACGATCTACTTCACCAGCGATCGCGGCGGCTCGCCGCAGATCTACAAGATGGGAGCGAGCGGCGGAGCTCCGACGCGCGTGACTTTCTCCGGCTCCTACAACATCTCGCCCGCGCTGAGTCCCGACGGACGGTGGTTGGCCTACATCTCGCGCATCGGCGGCGCGTTCAAACTCCATGTGATGGAGTTGGCCAGCGGCACCGTGACGGCACTGACGGACACCTCCGCCGACGAGAGCCCCAGTTTCGCGCCCAACAGCAAGCTGATCGTCTATGCAACGCAGCTGCAGGGGCGTGAGGCCCTGATGACCACCACCCTCGATGGAAAGATCAAGGCGCGGCTGGCGGGGAAGGCGGGGGACATTCGTGAGCCGGACTGGGGTCCATTTCAGAAGCAATGATCATCGGATCAATTAGAGGAGTTCCATATGCTGAGTAGAAGTTCGATTTCGATTGCATCGCTGGCCATCGCCGCATTGATCGCGGGTTGCTCGTCGGGCACCAAGCTCAACGACGCGCCTGTCGCCAACGCGGGCGCAGGTGCGGGTGGCACGGGCGGGTCGGCCAGTGGGGTCGCGCCGGTCACCATCGATCCCAACGCGCAGACGCGCGAAGGCCCGGTCGGTGTGGCACGCATCGTGTACTTCGATTTCGACAGCTACACGATCAAGCCCGAGTTCCAGTCGCTGATCGACGGCCACGCCCGCTTCCTGAAGGCCAACCCGTCGCGCCGCATCTCGATCGAAGGCCACACCGACGATCGCGGCGGCCGCGAGTACAACCTGGCGCTGGGCCAGAAGCGTTCCGAAGCCGTGCGCCGTGCGCTCACGCTGCTGGGCGTGAGCGACGCGCAGATCGAAGCCGTGAGCTTCGGCAAGGAAAAGCCGGCAGTGCAGGGCACGGGTGAAGACGCCTGGGCACAGAACCGCCGCGCCGAGATCGTCTACCGCTGATGAGACTCCACGCTACCTGGCGGCAGGCGGCGCTTGCCGCCTTCGTGCTGTGTGGCGCGGCCAGTGCACAGGCGGCGCTGTTCGAGGATGACGAGGCCCGCCGCGCCATTCTCGACCTGCGTCAGCGCGTCGAGGCCATCCGCACGCAGTCCGAGAACACGACGCAGCGCCTGTCCGACGAGAACGGCCAGTTGCGCCGCAGCCTGGTCGACCTGCAGCAGCAGATCGACAGCCTGCGCGGCGACATGGCGCGCATGACCGGCCAGAACGAGCAGCTGTCCAAGACGCTGAGCGACATGCAGCAGCGCCAGACCGACCTGGACACCAAGCTCAAGCAGAGCGAGCCCTCTCAGGTTCAGGTCGATGGCCGCGAGTTCACCGCCGACCCGAAGGAGAAGGCGGATTTCGATGCCGCGCTGGGCGTCTTCCGTGCCGGCCAGTTCGCGCAGGCACAGACGGCCTTCGCCGAGTTCGTCAAGCGCTATCCGCGCAGCGGCTACAACCCCTCGGCGCTCTTCTGGCTGGGCAACGCACAGTACGCCACGCGCAACTACACCGAGGCCATTGCGAACTTCCGCTCGATGCTCTCGATGGCCCCCGACCACGTGAAGGCCCCCGAAGCGGTGCTGTCGATCGCCAACTGCCAGATCGAGTTGAAGGACACGCGCGCTGCGCGGCGTACCCTCGAAGATCTGGTGAAGGCGTATCCGCAATCGGAAGCAGCCCAGGCCGGGCGCGAGCGCCTCACGCGCCTGCGTTGAGCGCGCCGGGCTCTACCGCCGAAGGGCGAGTGTCGTGATGCAGGCAGCAGAGGCGCTGGGTGCAGATGCGGCGCGCCGTTTCGGCGGCCTCGAGCGCCTCTACGGCGTGCCGGGCGCCGCGCGCATTCGTGCCGCACATGTCCTGGTTGCCGGCATTGGCGGCGTGGGCTCCTGGGCGGTCGAGGCGCTGGCGCGCAGTGGTGTCGGTGCACTCACGCTGATCGATCTCGACCATATCGCCGAGTCGAACATCAACCGCCAGATCCACGCGCTTGACAGTACCGTCGGCCAGGCCAAGGTCGAGGCGATGCGCGAGCGTGTGCTGCACATCAACCCGGATTGCCGCGTCCTGCCCCTGGACGAATTCGTCGAGCCGGGCAACTGGGACGCACTGCGCGGGTCGGCTGAGCGTGCTGCGGGCCCCGTCGACGCCGTGATCGATGCCTGCGACCAGATGGCGGCCAAGGTCGCCATGGCGGCATGGGCCAGGGCGCAGCGCGCGGCCGAATTCGTCACCGTAGGGGCAGCGGGCGGCAAGCGCCTTGCGCACCGCGTCGAGATCGACGACATCGCGCTGGCCACGCATGACCCGCTGCTGGCACAGCTGCGTCAGCGGCTTCGCAAGCACCATGGGGCGCCCAAGGACGGCCGAAAGGTCGGCGTCGTGGGCGTGTTCAGCCGCGAGAGCGTGGCGCCACCGGATGCGTCATGTGCCATCGAGGGCGATGGCGACGGCTCGCTCAACTGCCATGGCTACGGCTCCGTCGTCAGCGTCACGGCGACATTCGGTCAGTGTGCGGCGGGATGGGTTCTCGACCGTCTGGCCCGAGGAAGCTGACGCTATAATCGTGGGCTTTGCCGCAGAGGCAAGAACCGAGAAATAAAGAAAAGCGCGATGGCCCGCACAGGGCGATCGCCAAGCTTTCGGGGGACGTTAGCTCAGTTGGTAGAGCAGCGGACTTTTAATCCGTTGGTCGCGTGTTCGAGTCACGCACGTCCTACCACCCCTGCAGAGCGCGCTCGCTTTTGGCGAGCGCGCTCTTTTGTTTTTGGGCCGGTTGATCGCGCGCTGCCGAGCCTGGCGGTTCGACCCGCGACGCGCGCAGGGCGTAGCATGCGCCGATGACTTCGATCGTTGGACCTGCGATGCCGGCGCTTCGCTGCCTGGTTGCTCAGGTCTGGTCGCACGAAGCGGCCCCGCAGGTGCCGGGCGCATGCGCGTCCAGGGAGCACGTGATCCCGACCGGTTCGACCCACGTGGTGCTGCGCATCGGCGGGCCGCCCATCCGGACCTATGACGACGCCACCGACCTCCGCGGGCATCGGCTGGGCCATGCGGTCGTCGGCGGGGCGCGCTCGGCCTATCACGTGCGCGAGCTGTCCGGGCCGGCCGCCTCGGTCGGCGTCGTGCTGCGGCCCGGGGCGAGCCAGGTGCTGCTCGGTGTTCCCGAGAGTGCATTGGCAGGCCACCACACGCCACTGGAACTCCTGGTAGGCGAGGGCGTGGTCGATGCGCTGTTGGGCCGCCTGCACGCCGCCTCCTGCGCACAGCAGCGCCTGGCGCTGGTGGAGCAATGGCTCGTGGCCCGCTCACTCGGTCGGGGGCCCGCGCTTCATCCCGCGCTGGCCGAGGCGCTGTCGAGGTCCGTGCAGCGTGCCGAAAGTGTGCGCGGCATGGTGGAGGCAGGCGGGATGAGCCATCGGCACTGGATCGCCCTGTTCCGTCATTCCACCGGCCTGCTACCTCGCGAGTGGCTGCGCCTGCGGCGCTTCGCGCGGGCGATCGAATGGGCGTCGCAGCCGTCGCTCGGCTGGGCGGATGTGGCCGCTGCGAGTGGGTTTGCGGACCAGGCGCATCTGGCGAACACCTTCCGCACCGTCGCGGGCGTGTCACCGTCCGAATGGCGCAGAAGCGTCGATCCGGCCGCACCGAATCATGTGCCGATGCGCCGATGAACAAGGTCAGATTCCTGCAAGACGCCGTCGGCGCGCGGCCCCAGAATTCGGCCATCGCCCACCACCCACATGGAGCTTGCATGGCCATCCACGCCCTCTATGCCTACCTGTGCGTTCGAGACGCGCGCGCAGCGATGGACTTCTACACCCGCGCCTTCGGTGCATCCGAAATGTTCCGGCTGACGGAGCCCGATGGCCGCGTCGGCCATGCCGAGATGGACCTGGACGGCCACACACTGATGCTGTCGGAGGAGTACCCCGAGATGGGCGTGCGCAGCCCGGAAGGGCTGGGCGCGACACCGGTGACGCTGCACCTGCACGTCGACGATGCCGACGCGCTGTTGGCCCGGGCCGTCTCCGCCGGCGGCACGCTGGAGCGGGCGCCCGAAGACCATTTCTATGGCGAGCGCTCGGGGACCATGCGCGACCCCTTTGGGCATCGCTGGCTGATCGGCCACGAGATCGAGAAGGTCAGCCCGCAGGAGATGCAGCGGCGCTACACCGCGCTGTTTGATTAGGCGCCGCCCGGGATCGCGGCGCGCGCCTGCCTGCTCCGGACTCAGCCGAGCAAGTCGTTGTCGGTGCCGGTGCGCGCCTCGCGTGCGCCGGCAGTGACCGAGGCCACCACGCCGTGCGCATGGGCGCGAAGCAGTTCCTCTTTCAGGGCCGCCTCCAGCTGCACGCGCGCGGTCTGGGGCTTCTCGTGCTGGTACTCGTCGTCGAGTTCGCAGTGCAGGTAGTAATCGACCCAGTTCATGAGCCGCTCCACGGATGCTGCAAGTTCGTCGTTGTTCATGCTTCGTTCTCCCGGATTCCGAAGCGGGAACCCTGCGTTCTCCTGGTCCGGCGCCGGCATGTGAACGCGTCGGCGGCGGGCGATGTTAGTGTCGTTCCCCTAAAACGCACTATGCCACGCGACGCGCAGAAAACTGAGACTCATTTCATTCCATCAAGTGAAACCCTGGCGGCGGCCCATGCTTTGCCCACCCCGGCTGTCGGGGCATGGCCCTTCGCGCAATCGCTGGATCTCAACGTGCGCCCAGCCGGCGCCAGAAGGGCCGTGAGGCATCGGAGGGCAGGGCGGCCGCCGCTCCTGAGGCCGTGCCGGCAGCTGGAGCGGGCAACACCAGCTGCGCCGCCCGCGCCACGCGCACGCAATCCTTGATGTGCTGCTCGCCCATGGCGCGCAGCGCCGCGTAGCCCAGCGCGGCCGATACGACCTGGCCCGCGAGCGGCACGAAGCGCGCGGCCTGCTTGGCGCTGAGCTTCATGCCGGCGTGCCGTGCCAGCGTCATGAGCAGGTCGCGCGTGACGAGTTTGCCGACCAGCACGGTGCCCAGGCTGCCGGCCATCTGCATCACCCGTTCGCGCTGGTGCGGCGACAGGTGCGCGATCTGCGGCGCGGCCAGGCCGAACTCGGCGCTGATCTGCGGCACCAGGCGAGCCAGCAGCGCGGCGTCGGCAGCGAAGTCGATGCCCGGCACCGGCACGGCGCTGGCTGCCGCGGCCATCAGCGCCTTGCGGCCCAGCAGGCGCCGGCTGCGGCGGATGGCGGCCAGCAGGGCCGGGTCGCCCTGGGCAAGTTCGGTGGCGGAGGGCATGGTGGCGGTTTCTCAGGCGGCAAGGGCCTCGATCTGTTCCGACAGCGTCATCCACCGTTCCTCCAGGGCTTCGATCTCGTCGCCCAGCAGCTTGAGGCGGCGGCCGGCATCGGCGATCTCGGGCGCGGGAAGGGGCTGCGCCAGCCGCGCCTCGAGCGCGGCCTTCTCGGCGCCGGCGCTGACCAGCCGCTGGTCGATGCCGGCCAGCTCCTTGCGCAGCGGGCGCGTCTGCTCGGCACGCTGCTGCCGCTCCTGCGCGCTGCGCTGGCGTTGGGCGCGGCTGTCGCCTTCGGACGGCCGGGCCGGTGCGGGTGTCGGAGCCGCCACAACGGGCGCTGGCGCGGGCGCGGGGGGCTCGGCGGCCTGCTTGGCCAGCTCGCGCTGGCGCTTGGCCTCGTCGAGCAGGTAGCGCTGGTAGTCGTCGAGGTCGCCGTCGAAGTCCTTCACGGCGCCACGGCCGACCAGCCAGAACTCGTCGCACACCGAGCGCAGCAGCGCCCGGTCGTGGCTGACCAGCATCAGCGTGCCCTCGAATTCGTTGAGCGCGACGGCCAGCGCCTCGCGGGTGGCCAGGTCCAGGTGGTTGGTCGGCTCGTCCAGCAGCAGCAGGTTGGGTCGCTGCCAGACCATCATCGCCAGCACCAGCCGGGCCTTCTCGCCGCCGCTCATGGTGCCCACGGGCTGCTTGACCATGTCGCCGCTGAAGTTGAAGCTGCCCAGGAAGCCGCGCAGGTCCTGCTCGGTGCTGCGCTCGCGCGACTGGGGCCCGAGGTCGCGCGCGAGCCGCACCATGTGCTCCAGCGGGTTGCTGCCGGGGTGCAGCACGTCGAGCTCCTGCTGCGCGAAATAGCCGATGTTCAGGCCCTTGCCCTCGGTCACGGTGCCGGCCAGCGCGCCCATCTCGCGCGCGATGGTCTTCACGAGCGTCGACTTGCCCTGGCCGTTGGCGCCCAGGATGCCGATGCGCTGACCCGCGAGCACCGAGCGGTTGACGTGCGTGAGGATCACCTTGGGCGGCGCATCCTCCTGCACGTATCCGAAGCTCGCGTCGCCGATGGTGAGCATCGGGTTGGGGATGTTCGCCGGCTCCTTGAACTCGAATGTGAAATCGGCCTCGGCCAGCAGGGGTGCGACCTTCTCCATGCGTTCCAGCGCCTTGACCCGGCTTTGCGCCTGCTTGGCCTTGCTGGCCTTGGCCTTGAAGCGGTCGATGAACTTCTGCAGGTGCGCGATCTTTTCCTGCTGCTTGGCGAAGGCAGCCTGCTGCTGCTCCATCTGCAGCGCGCGCATCTCTTCGAACTTGCTGTAGTTGCCGCCGTAGCGCGTGAGCTTCGCGTGCTCGATGTGCAGCGTCACGTCGGTCACGGCGTCGAGGAACTCGCGGTCGTGGCTGATGACGATCATGGTGCCCGCATAGCGCTGCAGCCAGGCCTCGAGCCACACCAGCGCGTCCAGGTCCAGGTGGTTGGTCGGTTCGTCGAGCAGCAGCAGGTCGCTCGGGCACATCAGCGCCCGCGCCAGCTGCAGGCGCATGCGCCAGCCGCCTGAGAAGCTGTCGACCGGCTGGTCCAGCTCGTGCACCTTGAAGCCCAGGCCGAGGATGAGCGCCTGCGCGCGCGGTACCGCGTCGTGCTCGCCGGCGTCGGCCAGGTCGGTGTAGGCATGCGCCAGGGCCATGCCGGCATCGTCCGGATTGGCGGCATGTGCCATTTCCGCGGCGGCGAGCTGCTCGCGCAGCTCCGCCAGGCGCGTGTCTCCGGCCACCACGAAGTCGGTGGCCGACTCGCTGGTCTCGGGCATGTTCTGCGCGACTTGCGCCAGGCGCCATTGCCTGGGCATCGAGAAATCGCCGCCGTCCTCGTGCAGGCCGCCGTTGAGCAGCGCGAACAGGGTCGACTTGCCGGCGCCGTTGCGCCCGACCAGGCCGACCTTTTCGCCGGGGTTGATGGTGACGGTGGCGCCGTCGAGCAGCACTTTGGCGCTGCGGCGCAGGATGACGTTCTTGAGGGTGATCATGGACTGGGTCCGATTATCCCGGCGCGGCTTTGTCCGGGCGCGCGGCAGGGCCCTGCGTGTCGCGCAGGAATTCCAAGGGAAAAGTGGCTGCAGCGCCCGCCCAGCGGGCGCGAGCAGCTATGAGTTCGATAGCGTTTTGGCAGGCCGTTAGGGCGGTGCGATGGCGGCCAGCGCCTCGCGTGTGAGCAGCAGCACCTGCTCGTCGCCCGCGCTGGTCTCGAGCCAGACGACTTCGAGGGCGGGAAAGGCCGCCTCGAAATGCGCGCGTTCGTTGCCGATCTCCAGCACGAGCACGGCCTCGTCGGTCATGCGCGCCGGCGCGTCGGCGAAGAGCCGGCGCACGAAGTCCATGCCGTCCTCGCCGCCGGCCAGCGCGAGTTCGGGCTCGGCCCGGTACTCCGCCGGCAGCGCCGCCATGCTCTGCGCATTGACGTAGGGCGGGTTGCACAGGATCAGGTCGTAGGGGCCGGGCAGGGCGGCCAGGCCGTCGCTCTCGCGCAGCGTGATGCGCGCGTCGAGCGCGTGCCGTGCCACGTTGATCGCCGCGACTTCCAGCGCGGGCGGCGAGATGTCCGCGGCATCGACGTGTACCTCCGGCCACGCCATGGCGGCGAGCACGGCCAGGCTGCCGTTGCCGGTGCACAGGTCCAGCACCGCCCGCGTTCGGTCGTTCAGCCACGGGTCGACGCTGCCGTCGGCGATCAATTCGGCGATGAAGCTGCGCGGCACGATGGCGCGCTCGTCCACGTAGAAGGACACGCCCTGCAGCCAGGCCTCCTTCGTGAGATAGGCCGCGGGCTTGCGCGTCGCGATGCGTTCGTCGACCAGGGCCTCGACCTGCGCCTGCGTGCCGGGCGATACCTCGCGCTCGGCCACCGCGTCCAGCGCATCCAGCGGCAGCCGCAGCCGCCACAGCACCAGCCAGGCCGCCTCGTCGAAGCCGTTGGTGGTGCCGTGGCCGTAGCCCACGCCGGCCGCATCGAGGCGGGCGGCGGATTGTTCGATCAGGTTCAGGACGGTGGGCATGGATGGAAGACGGACAGCCGAACGCAGAGGGCGCAGAGGTTTCGCAGAGGACGCAAAAAATTCAAGAATCGAAAAGGTGTGGGGAGAGATCGTGGGACCCGCTCCAACGCTGGACGCGCAGGCCAGCTTCCATGTCTTCTTCTGCGACTTCTGCGGAACCTCTGCGTTCGGCTGTCCGCATTCAGCGCGCCAACGTCCCCTCCAGCGCCTCGATCGTCCGCCGGTAGATGTTCTTGAGCGTGTCGATCGCATCCACCTCGATGTGTTCGTCGATCTTGTGGATGCTGGCGTTCACCGGGCCGAGCTCGACCACTTGTTCGCACACCTTGGCGATGAAGCGGGCGTCGCTCGTGCCGCCGCTGGTGGACAGCTCGGTCTCGATGCCGGTTTCGCTGCGGACGGCGCCCTGCACGGCAGCCACCAGCGCGCCGGGGTGGGTCAGGAAGGGCAGGCCGCCGATGGTCCACGTCAGGTCGTGCTCGACGCCGTGGCGGTCCAGCACCTCCGTCACGCGCGCCTTCAGCGATTCGGGCGTGGACTCCGTCGAGAAGCGGAAGTTGAAATCGATCACCGCGCTGCCGGGGATGACGTTGCTCGCGCCGGTGCCCGCATGGAAGTTGCTGATCTGCCAGCTGGTGGGCTGGAAGTAGCGGTTGCCCGCGTCCCAGCCGCCCGCGGCGTTGATGGCCACCAGTTCGGCCAGCGCCGGCGCCACGGCGTGCACCGGGTTCTTCGCCAGGTGCGGGTAGGCGATGTGGCCCTGCACGCCATGCACGGTGAGCTTGCCGCTCATCGTGCCGCGGCGGCCGTTCTTGATCATGTCGCCGCAGCGCTCGACCGAGGTCGGCTCGCCGACGATGCACCAGTCGAGCACCTCGCCGCGCGCGGCCAGCGCGTTGCAGACGACGACCGTGCCATCGAGAGCGGGGCCTTCCTCGTCGCTGGTGAGCAGCAGGGCCAGCGTGATGGCCGGGTCCGGGTTCGCGGCCAGGAACTCCTCGATGGCGACCACGAAGGCCGCCAGCGAGCTCTTCATGTCGCAGGCGCCTCGGCCGTACAGGCGGCCGTCGCGGTGCGTTGGCGTGAAGGGGTGGCTGGTCCACTGGTCCAGCGGGCCGGTGGGCACCACGTCGGTGTGGCCGGCGAACACCAGGGTGCGCGTCGCACGTGCGGCGTCCGCTATGGTTTCGGTAGCGCTCTGCGCAAGCGGCGCGGGCGCTGCATCCCGATTCGGCTTCGAACTCGAGGGGCGCCGCACCGCCCAGAGGTTGGTCACGCGGAAGCTCGCCGGACCGCTCTCGATGGTTTCGAGCGCGAAGCCCAGTTTCGCGAGCCGCTCGCCGATCAGTTGTTGGCAGCCCGCGTCCTCGGGCGTGACGGACGGGCGGGAGATGAGTTGTTCGGCGAGCTGGAGCGTGCGGGACATGCTGGACGTGGTGGCTGGATCGGTGCTCAGTGGTGCACGTCCAGCGTGATCTCGGTGAAGGTGGGTGCCTCGACCTGGTCCATCAGCGCGCGGTCGGCGTCGGGCCGGGTGGGGGCGGCGTTGTGGTTCTGCAGGCGCCACATCAGGTTGGTGGGCGAGTCGGCGTGGGCCAGGCCTTCCTCGCGGCTGATGCGGCCGTCAAGGATGAGCTTGGCGATGGCTTCCTCGAAGGTCTGGGAGCCCTCGGCCATGGAGTTGTTCATGGCTTCCTTGACGCCCGAGAAGTCGCCCTTCTCGATCAGGTCCGCCACGAGCGCGGTGTTGAGCATCACCTCCACCGCCGGCAGGCGCGAGCCGCGCGGCGTGCGCAGCAGGCGCTGCGCCACCACCGCGCGCAGTGCGCCGGCCAGGTCGCCCAGCAGGGTCGGACGCACCTCGACCGGGTAGAAGCTGAGGATGCGGTTGAGCGCACGGTAGGCGTTGTTGGCGTGCAGCGTGGCCAGGCACAGGTGGCCCGACTGCGCATAGGCGATGGCCGCGGTCATGGTCTCGCGGTCGCGGATCTCGCCGATCTGGATCACGTCGGGCGCCTGGCGCAGCGCGTTCTTCAATGCCACGGACAGCGACTGCGTGTCGCTGCCCACGTCGCGCTGGTTGATGAGCGACATCTTGTTCACGTAGGTGAACTCGATCGGCTCCTCCACCGTCAGGATGTGGCCCGAGGCGTTCTCGTTGCGGTAGTCGATCATCGAGGCCAGCGTGGTCGTCTTGCCCGCTCCGGTGGCGCCCACCATCAGGATCAGCCCGCGCTTGTCCATGATGAGCGACTTGAGCACCTCGGGCAGGTTCAGCTGGTCCAGGGCCGGGATGATGTTGGCGATGTAGCGCACCACCACCGCGTAGGTGCCGCGCTGGCGCATCGCGCTGATTCGGAAATTGCCCACGGCTTCGATGGCCACCGCCATGTTCAGCTCGCCGGTGCGTTCCAGCTCGCCGATGCGCAGCGGGTCCACCACCTCGCGCAGCAGCTCCAGCGGCGCGTCGGGCGGCAGGATCTGCGAGTTGATCGGCACGCAATTGCCGTTGATGCGGATCTGCGCCGGCGCGTGGGCCGACAGGTACACGTCCGAAGCCTTGCGCTCGGCCATCAGCCGAAGAATGCGGTCCATCGTTCCCATCGTGCCCTCCAGGTGGTGGTGTATGCGTTCAAGCAGGAAGGCCGCTTTTCAGCGGCCTTCTCGTTCAGTCGCGCAGCAGGTCGTTGAGGCTGGTCTTGGAGCGCGTCTGCGCATCGACCGTCTTCACGATGATCGCGGCGTAGGTGCTGTAGTCCTGGCCCGACTTGGTCTTCTTGGGCAGGCTGCCGCTGATGACCACGCTGCCCGAGGGCACGCGGCCGTAGCTGATCTCGCCGGTGTCGCGATTGAAGATCGGCGTGCTCTGGCCGATGTACACGCCCATGCCGAGCACCGAGTTCTCTTCGACGATCACGCCTTCGACCACCTCGGAGCGGGCGCCGATGAAGCAGTTGTCCTCGATGATGGTCGGATTGGCCTGCAAGGGTTCGAGCACGCCGCCCAGGCCCACGCCGCCCGACAGGTGCACGTTGGCACCGACCTGCGCGCAGGAGCCGACGGTGGCCCAGGTGTCCACCATCGAGCCCTCGCCCACGTAGGCGCCGATGTTCACGTAGCTGGGCATCAGGATCGCGCCCTTGGCGATGAAGCTGCCGCGGCGTGCCACCGCCGGCGGCACGATGCGCACGCCCGATTCCTTGAGCTCGCCGGCCGACAGGTGCGAGAACTTGGTCGGCACCTTGTCGTAGAAGCCCAGCGAGCCGGCCTGGATCTGCTCGTTGTCCTTCAGGCGGAAGGACAGCAGCACCGCCTTCTTGATCCACTGGTGCACGGTCCACTTCCCGACGGCTTCGCGCGTGGCCACGCGCAGGTGGCCGTTGTTGAGCTCGGCGATCACGTGCTCGACCGCATCGACGACCTCCTTGGGCGCCTGCGCGGGCGAGAGGTTGGCGCGGTTCTCCCACGCGGCGTCGATGGTCTGTTGCAGTTGTTGGGTCATGGCAAACGGGTCGGAGGAACAGGAAGAGGCTTCAGGCGCCGGGGTTCGACTGGCAGAAGCGGACGATGCGCCGGGCGGCTTCGGTGCACTCGGCGGTATCGGCCACCAGCGCCATCCGGATGCGGCCGCGGCCGGGGTTCTGGCCCTGCCACGCTCGGGCGAGGTAGCTGCCCGGCAGCACTGTCACATTGTATTGAGCGTACAGGGCGCGCGCGAAGGCGGCGTCGTCACCGCGCCACCCCGGCGGCACGCCGGCCCAGAGGTAGAAGCTGGCATCGGGCAGCCGCACGTCGAGCACCGGCTCGAGCAAAGGGGTGACGGCCGCGAACTTGGCCCGGTACTGCGCGCGGTTGTCGACCACGTGCGTCTCGTCCCCCCAGGCGGCGATGCTCGCGGCCGCGACGGCGCCGCTCATGGCGCTGCCGTGGTAGGTGCGATACAGCAGGAAGTTCTTGATGATGGACGCGTCGCCGGCCACGAAACCGCTGCGAAGACCCGGCACGTTGCTGCGCTTGGACAGGGAGGTGAGTGCGATCAGCCGGCGGAAATCGCCGCGGCCCAGCTTCGCCGCGGCCTCCAGTCCGCCCAAGGGCGGCTCGTCGCGGAAGTAGATCTCGCTGTAGCACTCGTCCGAGGCGATGACGAAGCCGTGCCGGTCCGACAGGGCGAAGAGCTTCTTCCACTCGTCCAGGGGCATGACCGCACCGGTCGGGTTGCCGGGCGAGCACACGTAGACCAGCTGTGTGCGCGCCCAGACATCTTCGGGCACGCTGTCCCAGTCGACGGCGAAGTTGCGCGCCGGATCGCTCGGCGCGTACCAGGTGTCTGCGCCCGCGAGCAGGGCCGCGCCTTCGTAGATCTGATAGAAGGGATTGGGCGAGACCACGACGGGCGCCGGGCTCACGCTGGCGTCGACCACCGTTTGCGCCAGCGCGAACAGCGCCTCGCGCGACCCGTTGACCGGCAGCACCTGCGTGGCCGGGTCGAGTTCGAGGCCGTAGCGCGTGCTGAGCCAGCCGGTGAAGGCGGCGCGCAGCGCCGGCTCGCCCGCCGTGGCCGGGTAGCCGGCCAGCGCGCCGAGGCCCTGCACGAGCGCATCCCTGATGAAGGGGGGAGTGGGGTGCTTGGGTTCGCCGATGCCCAGGCTGATGGGGCGGTGCGCGGCATCGGGCGTCACGCCGGCGAAGAGCTGCCGCAGCCGCTCGAAGGGGTAGGGCTGCAGCTTGGCGAGCAGGGGATTCATGGGGGCGAATTATCCGCCGATGCAACTCATGCGGCCCGCGACGCCCTGGCCTCGCGCGCCAGGAATCCATAGACGCGCGCGTCGTCGGCGTACGCGGCATTGAAGCGCATCCACGGCGTGGGTTGCGGGTGGGGGTGGAACAGATGCCCCGGCGCCAGCAGCAGGCCTGCCGCAACGGCCCGCTGCGCGACCGCGGCCGAGTCCGCGCCGTCCGATGGCAGGCGGGCCCACAGGAACGGGCCCCCCGCCGGCTGCCCGAACACCTGCAGCCCGGCCCTGGCCAGCCCGGCGCAGACGGCGGCCTGCGCGGCGGCCAGCCGCTGCGCCAGGCGGCCCACGTGGGCGCGGTGCTTGCCCTCGGTCAGCACGGCATGTACCAGCCTCTCGTTCATCTCGGAACTGGTCAGGCTGTCGCCCATCTTGGCGTGGATGAGCTTGTCGACCATTTCCTCGTTCGCGGTGACGAAGCCCACGCGCAGGCTGGGTGACAGCAGCTTGGAGAAGCCGCCCACGTGGATCACCCGCCGCAGCTGGTCCAGGCTGGCGAGCGAGGTGGCGCCGGGCGGCTCCAGGCCGGCCATGACGTCGTTCTCGACGATGGCGAAGCCCGACTGCTCGGCCAGGCGCAGCAGCTGGTAGGCCTTGGCCGGTGCACAGGACGAGCCGGTGGGGTTGTGCAGGTGCGTCTGGATGAAGAAGGCCTTGGGCCGATGGCGCTGGGCCAGGGCCTGCAGCGCGATGAGGTCGGGGCCGTCCTGCAGGCGCGGCACGCCGACGAGGCGTGCACCGAGCTGCCGCAGTGTCTCGAAAAGGTTGGTGGAGCCGGGGTCGTCCACCAGCACGGCGTCGCCAGGCTGCAGCAGACAGCGGCCGGCCAGCGCCAGAGCCTGCGTGGCGCCGTGGGTCAGGACGATCTGGTGCGGCGGCGCCTGGATGGCGCGGGCGGCCAGTTGCGCCTCGATCTGCTGGCGCAGCGGCAGGTAGCCGTGGGGCGAGCCGTAGCGGGCGAGGGCGGCGCCCTGCTTGCGGGCCAGGCCCGAGAGGGCTCGGCGCACGGCGTCGGATTGCAGCCACTCGGGCGGGATCCAGCCGCAGCCGGCGTTGAGCAGCGAGGCATCGTCCTCGTAGACGCGGCGGATCAGCCACAGCGAATCGACCGAGGTGCGGCCGACGAACGGCTTGCGCCGCGCGGCCTGGCCGGTGGCGTCGCCATGCGCCGCGACGTAGTAGCCGCTGGCAGGCCGGGCCTCCACGTAGCCGTCGGCCACCAGGCGCTGGTAGGCATTGGTGGCGGTCATGGTGCTCACGCCCGACTCGCGTGCCAGCTCGCGCACCGACGGCAGGCGCGCACCTACGGCGAGCGTGCCGCGGTCGATCCGCAGAGCCAGGGCATCGCGAATCTGACGCACCAGCGGCACGTCGGAGTGGGGGTCGAGCGAAATCATGGACGGTCCGGGTGGGGATGAGGGCGGCAGCTGTGGCACTGAATGGGTGCATGTGATGCACCTGTCTGTGATCGCGCAGTCTGACTGTTCTAGTGCAGCTCTTTCAAACTGTACATATTCAATTGCAGCGATTTTTGTCCCAATCCACCCCCACCGGCAAGCCGGATCTTTCCTGACTTCCCACCGCCTACTTCGGAATCCTCATGCACACCTCGAATCCTTCCGCCGCCCGCCCCGTGAGCCGCCGTGCCCTGACGAAGTGGGCGGCGTGCGCCGCCATGCTGGCCGTGACCGCCGGCACGGCGCTGCCCGCGGCGGCGCAGGGCAGCACGCTCAAGATCATCCCCACCACCAACATGACGGTGCTGGACCCGATCTGGACCACGGCCTACATCTCGCGCAACTTCGGCTACATGATCTACGACACCCTGTTCGGCACCGACGCCCAGGGCAAGATCCAGCCGCAGATGGTGGGCAAGTGGAGCGTCTCCAAGGACAACAAGACCTGGACCTTCCAACTGCGCGACGGCCTGGAGTTCCATGACGGCAAGCCGGTCACCAGCGAGGACGTGGTTGCCTCGCTCAAGCGCTGGGCCAGCCGCGACACCTTCGGCGGCCAGCTGGCCAAGGCCATCGACAAGTACGAGACGCCCGACGCCAAGACCTTCGTCATCCAGCTCAAGGAGCCCTTTGGCCTGGTGACCGAGGCGCTGGGCAAGCCTTCGTCCAACGTGCCATTCATCATGCCCAAGCGCGTGGCCGACACGTCCGGCGACGTGCAGATCAAGGAGACGATCGGCTCCGGCCCCTACATCTTCAAGGCCGAGGAGTTCCGTCCCGGCGAGAAGGCCGTTTTCCTCAAGAACACCAAGTACAAGCCGCGCGCCGAGGCGCCCTCGGGCACGGCCGGCGGCAAGAACGTGTACGTGGACCGCGTGGAATGGCTCTTCATCCGCGACGCGCAGACGCAGCTCAATGCGCTGCTCAACGGCGAGGCCGACATCCTGGAGCAGCCGGCCTTCGAGCAGTACGCCACGCTGCGCAGCAACCCGAACGTGGAACTGGTGGATGCCCAACCGGCAGGCAACCAATTCATCCTGCGCTTCAATTTCCTGCACGCGCCCTTCAACAACGAGAAGATCCGCCGTGCCGCCATGCTGGCCCTCGGACAGGAAGCCTTCCTGCGCACGCAGGTGGGGACGCCGGGCCTGACGCGCTACTGCAAGAGCATGTTCCCCTGCGGCACGCCCTATGAGTCGGCCAACACGGGCGAGTACACCGGCATCGCCAGCCCGGAGAAGGCCAAGGCCCTGCTGGCCGAGGCCGGCTACAAGGGCGAGCCCGTGGTGCTGATGCGCCCCTCCGACAACGGCACCATCGGCAAGCTGCCGCTGGTGGCCAAACAGCAGCTGGAGCAGGCCGGCTTCAAGGTCGACCTGCAGAACATGGACTGGCAGACCCTGGTGGCCCGCCGCGCCAAGAAGGACGCGCCCTCGGCCGGCGGCTGGAGCATCTTCATGACCTCCTGGACGGCCTCGGACATCCTCAATCCGCTGACCATGGCCATGATGAACGCCACCGGCGACAAGGGCTGGTTCGGCTGGCAGGACGACCCCAAGCTCGAAGCCATCAAGAAGCAGTTCGTCGCCGCCACCACCGACGCCGAGAAGAAGAAGCTGGCCGAGGCCGCGCAACTGCAGGCCTTCCAGACCGTTACCCATGTGCCCGTGGGCCAGTACAACCAGCCGGCCGCCGTGCGCAAGGGCGTGAGCGGCCTGGTTCCGGCGGGCGCCCAGGTCTACTGGAACATCCGCAAGCAGTGAGGGTAGGGCGGCCATGCTGAGTTTCCTGGGCAAACGCCTGCTCGCCACGCTGCCGGTGATCCTGGTGGTGGCCATCGCGGTCTTCATGATCGTGCGGCTCACGCCCGGCGACCCGGCGGCCATCATCGGCGGCAACAGCGCCACCAACGAGGACCTGGACCGCATCCGCGCCCAGCTGGGCCTGACGCAGCCGCTGTGGACGCAGTTCGCCACCTGGGCCGGCCACGTGCTGCAGGGTGACCTGGGCTTCTCGTACTTCCTCAACAAGCCGGTGGTGGCGCTGATCGGCCAGCGCATCGAGCCCACGCTCTCGCTGGCCATCGGCACCCTGGTGCTGGCGGTGGCCATCGCGCTGCCGCTGGGCACGCTGGCGGCGTGGCGCATGGGCGGCTGGCTGGACAAGGCCGTCATGGCCTTCTCGGTGGCCGGCTTCTCGGTGCCGGTTTTCGTCATCGGATACGTGCTGATCTACCTGCTGGCGATGAAGCTGCAGTGGTTCCCGGTGCAGGGCTACCGCCGCATCGGCGAAGGCTTCGGACCCTGGGCGCGGCAACTGGTCCTGCCCTGCCTGACGCTGGCCGTCACCTACGTGGCGCTGCTGGCCCGCGTGACTCGCGCCGCCGTGAGCGAGGCCCTGACCGAGGACTACATCCGCACCGCCCGCGCCAAGGGCATTGGCGAGCGCACGGTGCTCAGCCACCATGCGCTGCGCAATGCCGCCGTGCCGGTGGTGACGGTGATCGGCGTCAGCGCGGCCCTGCTGCTGGGCGGCGTGGTCGTCACCGAGACGGTCTACGCCATTCCCGGCCTGGGCCAGCTGACGGTGGATGCGGTGCTCAACCGCGACTTTCCGGTGCTGCAGGGCGTGGTGCTGTTCTTCGCGCTGATCTACGTGGGCGTGAACCTGCTGGTGGATGTCAGCTACCTCTTCCTCGATCCAAGAATCCGGTACTGAAGCCATGGGCACCTTCCATAAACTCTGGCGCCATGGCGCCGTGCGCGGCGGCACCCTGGTGCTGCTGGTGCTCACGCTGCTGGGGCTGATGGCGCCCTGGCTGGGCACCTTCGACCCCTCGGCCATGGACGCCAGCTTCATCACCGTGCCCGCGGGCACCGCAGGCCAGGTCACGCTGCCCGATGGATCGATGGTGCAGCACACCTTCTGGATGGGCAGCGACAGCGTCGGCCGCGACGTGTGGAGCCGTGTGCTCTACGGCACCCGCATCTCGCTGCTGGTGGGCGTGCTCACCGCCTTCCTCGCCATCGCGCTGGGCTGCACGCTGGGCATGGTGGCCGGCTACTTCCGCGCCGCCGACGCCGTGCTGATGCGGGTGATGGACGGGCTCATGGCCATTCCGGCCGTGCTGCTGGCCATCACGCTGGTGGCCATGCTGGGCGCGAGCCTGCCAACGGTGATCCTGGCCATCGCCGTGCCCGAGGTGCCGCGGGTGACGCGCCTGGTGCGGGCCCTGGTGATCGGTCTGCGCGACGAGCCCTTCGTCGAGGCGGCCCGTGCGCTGGCCACGTCCAATGCCGTGATCCTGTGGCGTGACATCCTGCCCAACGCCCTCGCACCGCTGATCGTGCAGGGCACCTTCATCGCCGCTTCAGCCGTGCTGACGGAGGCCATCCTGAGCTTCCTGGGCCTGGGCCTGCCGGCCGAGGTGCCCACCTGGGGAAACATCATGGCCGAAGGCCGCGTGCTCTTCTCGCAGGCGCCAGGCAACGTGCTGTGGCCCGCGCTCTTCCTGGTGCCCACCGTGCTGGCCATCAACCTGCTGGGCGACGGGCTGCGCGATGTGCTCGATCCCAAGTTCTCCAAGCGCAGCTGAGCGAGGTGCGACCATGAAACCCCTTCCCACCCGCATCGCCGCTGGCGAAGCGCCGTCCATGCCTGCCGGCAGCCCCGTGCTGGAGGTGCGTGGCCTGCAGGTCGCGCTGCCTGCCGACGCCGACCGGCCCCACGCCATCGAGCGGCTGGACGTGCGCATCGAGGCTGGCCGCACGCTGTGCATCGTGGGCGAGTCCGGCTCCGGCAAGTCGGTGCTGGCCACCACCGTGATGGCGCTGCTGGCCAGGGGCCTCACGATCACGGGTGGCGACATCGCGCTGGCCGGCGAGCCGCTGCTGAGTGGCGGCCGCTACCTGCCCGAAAAGCGCCTGCGCGCCCTGCGCGGCCGGGTGATGGGCATGGTCTTCCAGGAGCCGATGACCGCGCTCAACCCGGTGCTCAGCTGCGGGGAGCAGGTCGACGAGCTGCTGCGCAACCACACGACCCTGACGCCGGCCGAGCGCAAGGCGCGCATCCTGGAGGTGTTCGAGCGCGTGCGCCTGCCCGATCCGCAGCGCATCTTCTCGAGCTACCCGCACCAGCTGTCGGGCGGGCAGCGCCAGCGCATCGTCATCGCGATGGCGATCATCCTCAAGCCGCGCCTCCTGATCTGCGACGAGCCGACCACGGCGCTGGACGTGACCACACAGGCCGAGATCCTCAAGCTCATCGCCGAGCTGCAGCAGGAGCAGGGCAGCGCGGTGCTGTTCATCACGCACGACATGGGCGTGGTGGCCGAAATCGCCGACGAGGTGATGGTGATGCACCGCGGCACGGTGGTGGAGCAGGGCCCGCGCGAGCAGGTGCTGCGCACGCCGCGCGAGGACTACACCCGCATGCTGCTGGCCGCCGTGCCTGGCATGGTGCCGCCACCAGCGCGCGCGCTGCCCGGCGGCCCGGCCCTGCTGGCCGGCCGCGCCGTCGGCAAGACCTATGTGCGCCGCGACTGGCTGGGCCGTGCCAAGCCCAACACCGCGCTCAAGGACGCGAGCGTGGCCGTGCACCGCGGGGAGACGGTGGGGGTGGTGGGCGAATCGGGTTCGGGCAAGTCCACCTTCGCGCGCTGCATGATCCGGCTGATCGACCCGAGCGAAGGCACCGTCACCTGGGGCGATCGCGAAGTGCAGTCGTTGTCGGAATCGCGGCTGCGGCCGCTGCGCTCGCGGGTGCAGGTGGTGTTCCAGGATCCGAACCGCTCGCTCAATCCGCGGCGCACCGTGGGCTCCTCGATGATCGAGGGTGCGGTCAACTTCGGGGCGGACGTGCCGGCGGCGCGCAAGCTCGCCGAGGAGCTGATGGACCGCATCCAGCTGCCGCGCGCTGCGCTGTCGCGCTACCCGCACCAGTTCTCGGGCGGGCAGCGTCAGCGCCTGGCCATCGCCCGCGCCGTCGCCTGCCAGCCGCAGGTGCTGGTGGCGGACGAGGCGGTGTCGGCGCTCGACGTATCGGTGCAGGCGCAGATCCTCGACCTGCTGCGGGAGGTGCAACGCGACTTCGGTCTGGGCATCCTGTTCATCACGCATGACCTTCGGGTGGCGGCGCAGCTGTGCGACCGCGTGATCGTGATGCACCAGGGCCGCATCGTGGAGGAGGGCCTGACCGCCGAGGTCTTCGGCGCGCCGGCCCATGCCTACACCCGCAAGCTGCTCGCCGCCGCGCCGCGCACCGAGCTGGGACTGACGGCCTGAGCAGGCCCAGGCACGAGCGGGCAGAATTTTCGCTTCGATCGACATCCGAACGCCTGGAACACACGACATGACATTGGCAATGAGCTGGGACGAATGGGCCGCGCAGGACGCGACGGCCCTGGCCGAGAAGGTGCGGCAGGGCGAGCTGACGGCCGCCGAACTCGCGCAGCAGGCCGCGGCCGGCATCGCAAAGACCAACCCGGCGCTGTCGGCCGTGGTCGAGGTCTTCGAGGACGTGGTGGCCGACCCGCTCAAGGACGGGCTGAATCCGCAAGGCTCCTTCGCCGGCGTGCCCTTCCTCATGAAGGACCTGGGCCCCACGCTCAAGGGCCGGCTGCAGGAGCAGGGCTCGCTCTTCATGCGCGGCAATCGCCCGACCGAGGACGCCTGGCTCACGAAGCAGATGCGCAAGGCCGGCCTCAACCTGATGGGCCGCACCACCACGCCGGAGTTCGGCGTCTGCAGCTCCGCCGAGAACCCGGCCGTCTACGTCACGCGCAATCCCTGGAACACCGACTTCACCACCTGCGGCTCCTCAGCGGGAACCTCGGCCATGGTGGCGGCGGGCGTGGTGCCCATGTCGCATGCGACGGACGGCGGCGGGTCGATCCGCATCCCGGCCGGCTTCAACGGCAACATCGGTCTCAAGCCCTCGCGCGGCGTGTTCAGCATCGGCCCCAACCTGTCGGACATCACGGGCTATGTCTCCATCCAGGGCTGCCACAGCCGCACGGTGCGTGATACGGCGGCCTTCGTCGATGCCTGCCGTGGCGGCGCGCCCGGCGAGTTCATGCCTTACTGGACCGCGCCCGAACCCTACACCCAGCTGATCCGGAAGGACCCGGGCCGGCTGCGCATCGCGCTGTCGCACGAATGGGGCGACTACCGCGCCACGCCCGAGATCGTGGCCGAGCTGGAGAAGGCCGCGCGCTTCCTCGAAGGCCTGGGCCACCATGTCGAATGGGCGCTGCCGCAGGCCGACCTGCGCGAGGCCTTCCGCGCGCAGACCACCTGCTACATCAGCAACTTCGCCCAGGTCATCAACGGCCTGCTGGCCAAGGCCGGACTGGAGCGCCCGCCTGCGGATCGGATCGAGCCGATCAACATCCGCATCTGGGAGGCCGGCAAGGACCTGTCGTACGCCGAGCGCTACAGGATGCAGGCCGTGTTCAACAGCACGGCACGGGCCTTCGGCGCCTTCTTCGAGGACTGGGACATCATCCTCACCCCCATCACCGCGCTGCCGACGCCGCGCATCGGCACCACCGAGTACCTGACGACCAGCGACAACCCGGACGTGCTGGACTGGTTCGACAACCTCTGGAAGTTCTTCTCGTACACGCCGTTGTCCAACCTGTGCGGCATCCCGGCCATCTCGCTGCCCATGGCGCAGCAGGGCAACGGGCTGCCCTTCGGCATCCATGCCCAGGCGCGCCAGGCCAACGACGGCCTGCTGCTGCAACTGGCGGCGCAGATCGAGCGCGCCCTCGGCGGCCGCTGGAACGACGGCCGCCGCCCGGGCGTGCACGTCACTGCCGCTTGAGCGGGCCCGGCGCAAGACTCACACGACATGGTGCTTTTCGTCCCGCGATCGCTGCGCTCGCTCCTCAGGCACCCCGGCTTTGCCGAGGGCGTGCGGGCCATCGCCGGCCCGGCGCTGGGCACGGTGGCTCTGGGCCTGGTGACCGGCGTGGCCATGGCGCGCAGCGGGCTGCCGATGGGGGCGGTGGTCGCCATGTCGCTGCTGGTGTTCGCCAGCGCCTCGCAACTGGCCTGCCTGCCGATGATCCTGGCCGGTGCGCCGCTGTGGGTGATCGTGCTGACGGCGCTGATGCTCAACGTACGCTTCGTGGTCTTCAGTGCGCACTGGCGGCGCTACTTCGGCCTGCTGCCGCGGCCGCAGCGGCTGGGATTGGCCTATCTGGCGGGCGACCCGGTGTACGTGCGCTTCATGCAGCGCTACCCGCGGCGTGCGCCCGATCAGTTGGCTTACTTCCTGGGCCTGGCGCTTTTCAACTGGGCGGCGTGGCAGGCGGCTTCGCTGGCGGGCATCTTCCTGGCCGATGCCATTCCGCCGGACTGGGACCTGCGCTTCATTGGTGTGCTGGCCCTGCTGGGCCTGGCCATGCCCATGATCGCGGACCGGCCGAGCTGGTTGGTCGCGGCCGTGGCCGGCGCCATCGGCTGGATGGGGCAGGGATGGCCCTTCGGCCTGCAGGTCATTGCAGCCATCGGCGCCGCCATGGCGGCAGGCCACTGGGCCGAGCGGCGCCGCCCCCGCATCTCCACGCCATGATTGACCTGCACCTGTGGATCGCCATCCTCGCGCTGGCGGGGGTCACCGTGCTCACGCGCGGCGTGTTCCTGCTGCCGCGGCGCGAGCCGCGTCTGCCCGGCTGGTTGGCGTCCGGGCTGCGGCACGCGCCGCTGGCGGCGCTCATGGCGGTCGTGGTGCCGGAGGTGATGCGAGGCACGTCGAACACGGCCGTCGGTGCAGGCTGGCACGATCCGCGATGGCTGGCCGTGGCCGTCTCCGTGGCTTGGTTCTGCTGGCGGCGTGGTGTGACCGGGCCGGTGGTCGTGGGTACTGCGGCGTTGCTGTTGCTGCGCAGCCTGGGCATGGCCGGTTGAATGCCGTGGGGGGGCCGGTGGCGCTGGCGTTCAGCGCGCCGACGGCCGAGCTCGTGATCGGAGGCGTACGTGCTTCGTGACGCGCCGACGCGCGCTTCTCCGACGCGCTTCCTCGCCGCTGCGTGCGTTCATGAAAGCATGACTGCACTCCAACTTTCTTCTTCCCAGGGACGTGACCGTTTCCATGGCCGCGTCGTCATCGTCACCGGAGCGGGCTCCGGCATCGGTGAAGCCATCGCGCGCCGCTTCTCGGCCGAAGGCGCCAACGTGGTGCTGGCCGGCGACCATGCCGGCAAACTCGACAAGGTGGCCGGAGACCTGCCGCCCGAGCGTACGCTGGTGCACCAGGCCGACGTGGCGGACCTGGCCCAGGTCGAAGCGCTCGTCGCCGCAGCGGTCGACCGCTTCGGCAGCCTGCACGTGCTGGTCAGCAACGCCGGCATCGCACCCGAAGGCGATGCGATCAAGGCGTCGGCCGAGGATTTCCACCGCACGCTGGCGGTGAATGCCGGCGGCGTCTTCAACGGGGCCAAGGCGGCGATGCCACACCTGGAGCGCAGCGGCGGCTGCATCGTCAACACCGCGTCCGTGTCGGGGCTGGGCGGCGACTGGGGCCTGGTGGCCTACAACGCCTCGAAGGGCGCCGTGGTCAACCTGACCCGCGCGATGGCGCTGGACCATGGCGGCAAGGGCGTGCGGGTGAACGCGGTCTGCCCCAGCCTGACCTTCACACCGATGACGGCCGACATGCAGGACGACCCGGACACCATGGCACGCTTCAAGGACCGGATCCCGCTGGGCCGCGGTGCCGATCCGGCCGAGGTGGCGTCGGTGGTCGCCTTCCTGGCCAGCGACGATGCCAGCTTCGTCAATGGTGCGCTGGTGCCCGTGGATGGCGGGCTGACGGCGTCGAATGGGCAGCCCAGGATGTGAGAGAGGCGAGGTCGGCCGGACCTCGCACGACCCCAGCGACGGCGTGCCGCGCACGCGCCGCGCCGCGCGGGTGGCCGCCGGCTACGGCTTGATGCTGTCGATCCATGCCGCCGCCTTGCGGAGCTTGACCAATGCATCGCGCGCCCGCTGCTTCTGCTGCGGTCCGGCGTCTTCCTGCAAGCCCATGAGCACCTCCGTCAGCCAGCCGATCTGTCGGCCATAGCTGTAGCGCTCCACCGCGCGGCACTCCACCTCCACATCCGAGGAGCCCGGGCCGGCGATGGCCTTGACGATGGTGCGGGTGTCCACCGCCTGCTGCCAGTCGCCGCCGCCCGGCCAGCGGTAGACGGGGGCATAGGACACATTCCAGAACAAGGGAAACATCGGACGCTCCTGTGGCGTGGATCGGGAATCCGATGGTGGCGCGCGGCGCGCGATCCCGCCATCCGCCATTCGATGGATCGGCCGGGGGCGCCGGTGCGTTCAGCGCAGCTTCTTGACCAGCACCTGGCTCTTGCGGTCCCAGTTGTATTTCTTCTTGCGCGCCTCGGGCAGCCAGTCGGGGTTGACCTGCTGGAAGCCGCGCTTGATGAACCAGTGCATGGTGCGCGTGGTCAGCACGAAGATGCTGTCCAGCTCCATCGCGCGGGCGCGGTGCTCGATGCGCTTGAGCAGCTTCTCGCCGTCGCCCTGGCCCTGCGACTGCGGCGACACGGTGAGGGCTGCCATCTCCGCCGTCTTCGCCTCGGGGTAGGGGTACAGCGCGGCGCAGCCGAAGATCACGCCGTCGTGCTCGACCACCGTGTACTGGTGGATGTCGCGCTCGATCTCGGTGCGGCTGCGCTTGACCAGGGTGCCGTCGCGCTCGAAGGGCTCGATCAGCTGCAGGATGCCGCCGATGTCGTCGACCTCGGCCTCGCGCACCGACTCGAGCTTCTCGTCGATCACCATGGTACCGATGCCGTCGTGGACGTAGATCTCGAGCAGCAGCGAGCCGTCGACGGCGAAGGGCAGGATGTGGTTGCGCTCCACCCCGGCCTCGCAGGCCTTGACGCAGTGCTGCAGGTAGAAGGCCGTGTCGGTGGGCCGCTGTGCCGGGGCCAGCTGGGTGAGCAGTTGGCGGGCGGTGTCCAGCGGCAGCTCGGTGTCGATGGGGTTGTCTTCGCTCACCGGCTGATTCACGTCCAGCGGAATGCCGGGAATCTCGGTCAGGAAGATCAGCTTGTCGGCCTGAATGGAGATGGCCACGCTGGTGGCGACCTCTTCCATCGTCAGGTTGAAAGCCTCGCCGGTCGGCGAGAAGCCGAAGGGCGACATCAGCACCATGGCGCCGAAGTCCAGGGTGCGGCGGATGCCTGCCACATCGACCTTGCGCACCAGGCCCGAATGCTGGAAGTCCACGCCGTCGACCACGCCCACCGGGCGCGCGGTGATGAAGTTGCCCGAGATCATGCGCACCGTCGAACCTGCCATCGGCGTGTTGGGCAGCCCCTGGCTGAAAGCGGCCTCGATCTCGTAACGCAACTGGCCGGCCGCCTCCTGGGCGCAGTCGAGCGCCACCTCGTCGGTGATGCGGATGCCATGCGAGTACTTCGCCTCGTGGCCCTTGGCGCGCAGTTGTTCGTTCACCTGCGGACGGAAGCCGTGCACCAGCACGATCTTCACGCCCATCGACTGGATCAGCGCCAGGTCCTGCGCGATCGACGGCAGCTTGCCCGCGGCGATGGCTTCGCCCGCCACGGCCACCACGAAGGTCTTGCCCCGGTGCGTGTGGATGTAGGGCGCCACCGAGCGGAACCAGGGGACGAAGGTGAAGTTGAAGACGGCGGACATGACGGCGAACGAGGCTGGCAGGGCAGGACGGCGAAACGAAGCGCGGATTGTCCATGAAGCGCCTGACCGGCGCGGGCGCGCGTCCAGGGCCGCGCGCCACGACGCCCGGGACGCAGGTCGCGGCACACGCGTGGCCCACTCACAGGCGATCGTCACGTCTGTTACGAGTTTGGCGCCAACCCAGGCGGAACGGGGGCTGCAGCCGGATTGCACTTTTGCGAACGGGACGGCGGACGGGCTCGGTCCGCGCGGCGCGCCTCCCATCGGCGCGGTGCCACGAGCGGTGCGCCCGGCCAAAGATAATCGCCGGTTCGCTTGCGGCCGCGCCTGCCGGCCCCACCTGATCCTTTCCCGAATGCCCGCGCTCGACATCCAGTTCCCCGAATCGCTTCCCGTCAGCGCCAGGCGCGACGAGATCGCGGCCGCCATCGCGGCCCACCAGGTGGTGATCGTGTGCGGCGAGACGGGCTCGGGCAAGACGACGCAATTGCCGAAGATCGCGCTGGCCATGGGGCGCGGCCAGCGCCCCGTATTGCAGGACGGCCGCGGCCAGCCCCATGCCGCACCCGGCCGCGGTCGCCTCATCGGCCACACCCAGCCGCGGCGCATCGCCGCCAGCTCGGTCGCCAAGCGCATCGCCGAGGAGCTGAAGACGCCGCTCGGGGAGGTGGTGGGCTACAAGGTCCGCTTCCAGGACCGCCTCTCGCGGGACGCCTCGGTCAAGCTGATGACCGATGGCATCCTGCTGGCCGAGACGCAGACCGATCCGCTGCTCAAGGCCTACGACACGCTGATCATCGACGAGGCGCACGAGCGCTCGCTGAACATCGACTTCCTGCTGGGCTACCTGAAGGAGATCCTGCCGCGCCGGCCGGACCTGAAGGTGATCGTGACTTCGGCCACGATCGATGCGGACCGCTTCGCCGAGCATTTCGCCTCGGCGAAGGGCAAGGCGCCGGTCATCTATGTGTCCGGGCGCACCTTCCCGGTGGAGATGCGCTGGCGGCCCTTCGAGGAATCGCGCGACTTCGACCTCAACGACGCGATCGCCGACGGCGTCGAAGAGTTGTGGGCGGGTGGCGTGGGGGGCGACATCCTCGTCTTCCTGCCGGGCGAGCGCGAGATCCGCGACGCGGCCGACCACCTGCGCAAGCACCTCGCGCACAGCCCGGTGCTGCGCAACGCCGAGGTGCTGCCGCTCTTCGCCCGCCTGTCGCAGGCCGAACAGGACCGCATCTTCGACGGCCACACGGGCCGGCGCATCGTGCTGGCGACCAACGTGGCCGAGACCTCGCTGACGGTGCCGGGCATCCGCTACGTGATCGACGCCGGCACGGCGCGCGTGAAGCGCTACGCCTTCCGCAGCAAGGTCGAGCAGCTGATGGTCGAGCCCATCAGCCAGGCGGCGGCCAACCAGCGTGCCGGCCGCTGCGGCCGGGTGGCCAACGGCATCTGCATCCGCCTGTACGACGAGAAGGACTTCAACAGCCGGCCGCGCTTCACCGACCCGGAGATCCTGCGCTCGTCGCTGGCGGGCGTCATCCTGCGGATGAAGTCGCTGCACCTGGGCGACGTCGGGCGCTTTCCGTTCCTCGAATCGCCCTCGGGCCGCGCGATCGCCGACGGCTACCAATTGCTCCACGAGCTGGGCGCGGTGGACGAGGCCAACGAGCTCACGCCCATCGGCGCCGAGCTGGCCAAGCTGCCACTCGATCCGCGCGTGGGCCGCATGATCCTGGAGGCGCGCAGCCGCGGCGCGCTGCAGGAAGTGCTGGTGATCGCCGCCGCGATGAGCGTGCAGGACGTGCGCGACCGCCCGCTGGAGGCCCAGCAGCAGGCCGACCAGGCCCATGCCAAGTTCGACGACGAGAAGAGCGAGTTCAGCGGCTATTTGACGCTGTGGAAGTGGCTGCACGATGCGCGTGGCGGCGCGCCCGTGGCGCAGACGCGGCGCGAGATGCAGGCTCGCGTGCAGGGGCCGAAGAAGGCGAGTGCGGCGGTGCTGCCCGTGGCGCAACGGCTGGCTGCGGCCGCGCCGGCGCCGGCACCCGAACTGGCGACGCCCACCCACAAGCTCAGCAACCGCCAGTACGAACAGCTGCTGCGCCAGAACTTCATCAGCGTGCGCCGCGTGCGCGAGTGGCGCGACATCCACTCGCAATTGCTCACGGTGGTGACCGAGCACAAGTGGAAGCTGAACGCCGCGCCTGCCGGGTACGAGGCGGTCCACAAGTCCATGCTCGCCGGCCTGCTGGGCAACATCGGCTGGAAGATGGACGAGGAGGCGGGCTCGTCCTCCGGCGAGTACCTGGGCGCACGCGGCATCAAGTTCCACCGCCATCCCGGCGCCCACCTGCGCAAGCGGCCGGGCCGCTGGATCGTGTGCGCCGAGCTGGTCGAGACCACGCGCCTCTTCGGCCGCGGCATCGCCAACATCGAGCCGCAATGGATCGAGGAGGTCGCGGGCCACCTGCTCAAGAAGCAGCTGCTCGACCCCCACTGGGAGAAGAAGGACGCGCGCGTGGCCGCGTTCGAGCGCGCCACGCTGTACGGCCTGGTGGTCTACAGCGGCCGGCGGGTGGACTTCGCGAAGGTCGACCTGCCGGCGGCGCGCGAGATCTTCCTGCGCGAGGCGCTGGTGGCGGGCGACTGGGAGACGAAGCTGCCCTTCCTGGCCGCCAACCGCAGGCTGGTGCGCGAGGTCGAAGGCCTGGAGCACAAGTCGCGCCGGCAGGACGTGCTGGTGGACGACGCGCTGATCTACGCCTTCTACGACGCACACGTGCCGGCCGAACTCGCCAACGGCCAGGCCTTCGAGCATTGGTACCGCGACGCCGCAAAGGCCCAGCCACGCCTGCTCTTCCTCACGCGCGAGGAGCTGATGCGCCACCAGGCGGCGGGCATCACGACGCAGGCCTTCCCGCCGACCGTCAAGCTGGGCGGCGTGGACTGCGCGGCCACCTACCTGCACGAGCCCGGCGACCCGAAGGATGGCCTCACGGTGACGGTGCCGCTCTTCGTGCTCAACCAGGTGAGCGAGGAGCGCTGCGAATGGCTGGTGCCCGGCATGCTCAAGGACAAGATCCAGGCGCTGCTCAAGAGCCTGCCGCAGCGGCCGCGTTCGCGCTTCGTGCCGCTGCCGGAATCGGCGGCGCGGCTGAACGACGCACTCTCGGCGCCGGAAGCCTTCGGCCACGGGTCGCTGACCGACGCGCTGCTCAAGCGGGTGCGCGACGAGACCAGCCTGGACGTCAAGCGGGCCGACTTCAAGCTCGACATGCTGCCGGCGCACCTGTTCATGAACCTGCGGGTGGTCGACGAGCATGGCCGGCAGTTGGGCATGGGGCGCAACCTCGGTGCGCTGAAGGGCGAGCTGGGCGCCCAGGCGCGCGGCGCCTTCCAGGCGCTGGCAGGCCTGCGGGCGCGGCCGTCCGCGAGTTCAGAGGAAAAAGTGCCTGAAACGCCCGTGGGACGGGTGCAGCCAGCTATCAAAAACGTAGCGGACCAGGCGGCTGCACCGGCGACGACCCGGCGCCACACGGCCTGGACCTTCGGCGAACTGCCCGAATTGATGGAGGTGCGGCGCGGGCCGCAGACGCTGATCGGCTTCCCGGCATTGATCGACGGCGGCGACGCCGTGACCATCGAGGTGTTCGACGAGCCGGAGGTGGCCGCGGCGAAGCACCGCGCCGGCCTGCGCCGGCTGGTGGCGCTGCAGCTCAAGGACGCCCTGAAGTACCTGGAGAAGAACATCCCCGACCTGCAGAAGATGGCGGTTGCCTACCTGCCGCTCGGCACGCTCGAAGAATTGCGCGCACAGATCATCGACGTGGCGCTGGACCGCGCCTTCCTGCAGGACCCGCTGCCCGCGGATGCGGCCGCCTTTCAGCGTCGCGTGGACGAGGGGCGCGGCCGCCTGACGCTGATCGCCAACGAGGTCGCGCGGCTGGCGGGGACGATCCTGGCGGAGCATGCGGCGGCGGCGCGCAAGATCAAGGACACCAAGGTCCAGCCCGAGGCCGTGAAGGACGCGGCCGAGCAATTGCAGCGGCTCGTCGGCAAGCGCTTCCTGGCCGACACGCCGTGGGCGCAGCTCCAGCACTTCGCGCGCTACCTGAAGGCCATCGTTCTGCGGCTGGACAAGCTGCGCGCCGATCCGGCGCGCGACGCCTCGCGCCTGGCCGAGCTGAAGCCGCAGGAGCAGCGCTACTGGCGTCTCGTGGCCGAGCGCAAGGGCGCGACCGACGAGCGCATGCTGGAGTTCCGCTGGCTGCTGGAAGAGCTGCGGGTGAGCTTCTTCGCGCAGGAGCTGCGCACGCCGCAGCCGGTCAGCCTCAAGCGCCTGGACAAGGCCTGGCTGCAGATCGCGCACTGAGCGCGGTGGCCTTGCCCAGCTTCAGCGCGCCGTGCATTGCAACGCGCTGCATTCGGAGCGCAGCGTCTCCACCCGGTCGGCCAGCTCGCGGCCCTGGCGGTCGCAGCGAGCCTGGGCGGCGGCCAGGGATTCATCGAGCGTCTGCTGCTGGCCCGGGAAGCGCCCGCTGGTGCCATCGCTGTGCGCGCGCAGGGCCGACAGTTCCTGTTCGCAGGCCTGGCGATGCGTCGCCAGCGCGGATCGGGCGGCCGGCAGCAGGGTGCTTTCGAGCTGCGTCTTTCGCAGCGCCCGGGTGCTCGCTTCCTGGTTGCGCCGGATCTGCTGGCCTCGCTGCCCGTCGTCCGGGCCGCTGACCAACGGTGGCGGCGCCGTCGCGCCCATCGTCTGTTCCTTGCTGCCCTCGGGGCAACGCTTGTCCTGAAAACTGATCGTGCCGTCGGCTGCCTCGCAGCGGTACATGGCGAAGGCGGGGCCAGCCAGTGCGGCACCGAGGCAGAGCCAAAGCAAGGGGGCGGACTTCATCGGTGCAGCGGATGCGAAGATGGCAACCCTAACCGATGTGACCCGGCGTCGGCACCGCGCACGCGTAAAAAAGCCCGCCGGTGGGCGGGCTGTGGATGCGCGGGGCTCTATATGCGGCCCATGAGCAGCAGCACGATGACCACGATGACCACGAGGCCCAGGCCGCCGCTCGGGCCGTAGCCCCAGCTGCGACTGTAGCCCCAGCTCGGCAGGGCGCCGATCAACAACAGGATCAACACGATCAGCAGGACAGTCGACAACATTTTGCTTCTCCAGCAGTTCGAAGAGGCTTGATGTTGCGGCGCCGGCGGCGTCCGGGCGGCCGGTGCGCGGCGACTTCTCGTGTCAGGGCGGTCCTGCGACCCTGTCAGCGCGCCCGCTGGCTGATGCAGGAGCAAGAGCAGCCAGGCGCGCGGCTCAGAGCCGCGCCAGGCGACCGAGGGCGGTCTGCAGCGTCTCGTCCCGCTTGGCGAAGCAGAAGCGCACCACGCGTTGGTCGAAGCCGTCGCCGTAGAAGGCCGACAGCGGGATCGCCGCCACGCCGATCTCCGTCGTGAGCCATTGGCAGAAGTCGGCCTCCCCCAGGTCGCTCACGCCGGAAATGTCGACGCACTGGAAATAGCTGCCCTCGCTGCGCAGCAGCCTGAATCGGGTCTTTGCCAGGCCGGCCGCGAAGAGGTCGCGCTTGCGCTGGTAGAAGGCGGGCAGCTGCAGGTAGGGCGCAGGGTCGGCCATGTAGGCCGCCAGGGCGTGCTGCATCGGCGTGTTGACCGTGAACACGTTGAACTGGTGGACCTTGCGGAACTCCGCCATCAGCGGCGCCGGCGCTGCGACGTAGCCGACCTTCCAGCCCGTGACGTGGTAGGTCTTGCCGAAGCTGCTGACGATGAAGCTGCGCGCCGCCAGGCCGGGAAAGCGCGCCACGCTCTCGTGCTGCGCGCCGTCGTAGACCATGTGCTCGTAGACCTCGTCGGCGATGACGAAGATGTCGGTGGGGGCGAGCAGCTCTTCCAGCTGGCGCATCTCGGCCGCCGTCCAGACCGTCGCGCTGGGGTTGTGCGGCGTGTTGACCAGGATGGCGCGGGTCTTCGGCGTGATGGCGGCGGCGATGCGGTCGAAGTCGGGGCGGAAGCTGCCGGGCACCAGCGGCACGCGCACCACGGTGCCGCCTGCCAGCTCGATGTTGGGCACGTAGCTGTCGTAGCACGGCTCCAGCACGATCACCTCGTCGCCGGGCCGCACGATGGCGAGGATGGCCGTGATGATGGCCTGGGTGGCGCCGGCCGTCACGGTGATCTCGGCCCCCGGGTCGTAGCGGTGGCCGTACATCGCCTCGAGCTTGCCCGCGATGGCGTCGCGCAGCGCCGGGATGCCCGGCATCGGCGGGTACTGGTTGTGGCCGGCGGCCATGGCGGCGGTCACGTCGTCGAGCAGTTGCGGGTCGCAGCCGAAGTCGGGGAAGCCCTGGCCGAGGTTGACGGCGTTCTTCTCGGCGGCCAGCGCCGACATGACGGTGAAGATGGTGGTTCCGACGGCAGGCAGCTTGGTGCCGGGCAGGGGAGTGCGGGGAGCGGTCATGGGGCGCAGCAGCGGTGGGAAGGAATCACAAGTCGTAGTCGTTCGCGTGGCCGGCCAGGGCCTTGGCGATCAGGTTGCGGTCGAGACGGTCGGAAAGCAGCTCGGCGAACTTGAACACGAAATTGCGCAGGTAGGCGCTGCGCTTGAATGCCACCCTCGCGATGTTCTGGCCGAACAGGTGGCCCATCGGTCGCACGACCAGGTCGGCGTTCGAGTCGTCGCGCACCGCCATCTCGGCCACGATGCCCACGCCCAGGCCCAGGCGTACGTAGGTCTTGATGACATCGGAGTCGATCGCCTCCAGCGCAATGCGCGGCATCAGCTTCCTTTGCGCGAAGGCATGGTCGATGCGCGTGCGGCCGGTGAACGAGGGGTGGTAGGTGATGATCGGCTCGTGCGCCAGATCGTCGAGCGACACGCGCTCCTTGGCCGCCAGCGGGTGGTCCTTGGGCAGCACCAGAACGTGCTGCCATTCGTAGCAGGGCAGGGTGACGAGGTCGGCGTAGTCGGCCAGCGATTCGGTCGCGATGCCGATCTCGGCGATCTCGTCGAGCACCATGCGCGCTACCTGGTCGGGCGAGCCCTGGTGCAGGCTCACGTTGACCTTGGGGTACGCCTCGCGCAGCTTCGCCACCGGCACCGGCAGCACGTAGCGCGCCTGGGTGTGGGTGGTGGCGATGGACAGGGTGCCGCTGTCCTGGGCGCTGAACTGTTCGCCGATCCGCTTGAGGTTGCCGACCTCGCGCATGATGAGCTCGATGCTGGCGATGACGTGCTGCCCAGGCTCGGTGATGCGCTTCAGGCGCTTGCCGTGGCGGGCGAAGATTTCCACCCCCAGTTCCTCTTCCAGTTCGATGATGGCCTTGGACACGCCCGGCTGCGAGGTATGCAGCGCCTTGGCCGCTTCGGTGAGATTCAGGTTGCGACGGACGGCTTCCTGAACGAACTTGAACTGGTGAAGATTCATAACAAATTCCGTCTTATTCAGGAATTTATTATGCCTTCAATGTCTAAAGATTGTCCGCCAGCGCCGTTGGCCGAAGCGCCAGTTCGGCAAGGAGGCTGATGACTTCGGGCGCCTCGCCGACGGGACCGGACACCTCGATGTGCAGGCCGGGGTGGTCCAGCCGCGCAGCGCCCACCAGCTTGGGCAGGTCTTCGCGCGCATGCTTGCCCATGCCCAGGAACATCGGCACCACACGCACGCTCTGCACACCGGCTCCGACGAGATCGCGCACGGCCGTGGGGAACTCGGGCTCAGCCAATTCGAGGTAGGCGCAGCGCACCGCCGCGCCCGGCGCTCGGGCCTCGACAGCCCGGGCCACGGCCTCGATGGGCTCGCGCCAGCGCGGATCCCTCGACCCATGGGCAAAGAGAACGATGCCCTGTTTCATGTCAGCGCCGCAGCACCAGCCACCCGAAAGCCCCCAGCGAGAGCAGCGAATAGATCATTCCCGGCGCCGCGGCCGTGATCCAGGGCCACCAGTTGCGCAGGTTGCCGATGTAGCCGAAGACGTTGTTCAGCAGGAAGAAGCTGATGCCGATCATCACGCCGCCGAACACGTAGCTGGTGATGCCGCTCTGGCGGAAATGCAGGTAGGCGAAGGGCAGGGCCAGCACCACCATGACCAGGCACGACAGCGGATAGAAGACCTTGCGCCAGAACTCGATCTCGTAGCGTTGGGTGACCTGCCCGTTGGCGTTGAGGTGCCGCGTGTATTCGAACAGGTCGATGGTGCTCATCTTGTCCGGCCTCAGCAGCGCGACCGACACCATGTCGCTGGTCAGCGAGCTCGGCCAACGCAGTTCGGGCTGTGAGCTGAAGGCTATCCGGGCGCGATCGCCCGACGACCGGGTTTCGTAGTCTTGCTTCTCCACGCCGTAGAGTGTCCAGGCGCCGTCGCCGATGCGAGCCGACGCGGCGGCGGTCTGCGACGCGACGAAGCCGCGATCGTCGAACTCGAAGATGCGCGGGTTCTTCAGCGTGCCATCGCGATCCATGGACACCACGTTGACGGCATAGGACATGGCACCCTGCTTCTCACGCAGCCAGGCTCCCGTGTTGCCGGTCATTGCCCAGGTGCCTTGGTATCGGGTCTTGAGAAGCTGCGCCGCGCGGTCGGACACCGGCGTCAGATAGTCGCCCACCGTGAACGTCAGCAAGGCGAATGCAGCACCGAATACCAGCAGCATCCGCAATGCCCGCCACGGGCCGAGGCCGCTCGTGCGGAGAATGGTGTATTCGGAACTCTGGGCGAACCGTGCCATCACGAAGATCGTGCCGATGAGCACGGTGATGGGCAGCAACTCGTACAGATGGCTGGGCACCAGCAAGGTGACGTAGAGCAGCGCTTGGGGCACGCCATACCCGAGGGCCGATGATTTCGATACCGCCTGCAATTCGTCGACGAAATCGAAGAAGAAGAAAAGGCAAAGGAACCCGAAAGTCACGAAGGCCACGGCCTTGACCGCTTCCAGGTAGATCAGACGTCGAATGGTCTTCATGCGGTGGACGGGAGTCGGTGCCGCCGGGCGGAGCGCAGGCTCCAGTTGTTGTGACGCTTCAGCAGCCATGCCAATGCGAAGAGCGCAGCGCCGCCATGCAGCACCAGCACGAAGGTGGCGACGCCGTAGCGGCCGGAACTCACCCAGCTGTTGCCCAGGTTGAGCATGTTGTAGTAGACGACGAAGGCGAACAAGGCGAAGAGCAGGTTGCCGCTTCGACTGACGCGCGGATTCACACTGGAGATGACCAGCGCCATGAGCACGAAGTTGATGGCCGCCAGGATCATCCCGAGCCGCCAGGCCAGTTCGCCCAGATTGGGCGGCGTGGGGTCTCCCAGCAGGCTCATCGTCGACCGCGCCCGGGGCGGGATGGCGTCGCCACTGGCGGCCACGTCGGATCCGACCTTGGCGCCATAGGTGGTGAACTCGCTGATCTTCAATCCGGTATTGGCGAGGGGGCGTTCCAGGCGCTGCCCGTCGCTGAGCACGAGGTAGCGCCCCTTGCCGATCGTTTCAACCTGCCCGCTGCGGGCCGTGGTGATGATCTGCAGGTTGCGCTCGATGGAAGAAATGAAGACGTTGGACGCCGTCGTGCCGTCGGCCGTGTCCTTGTCGATGAAGAACACACGATTGCGCCCCGAGGACTCCTGGAACTGCCCGGGAGTGACCCTGTCCAGGTCGCTGCGCCGCTCGTACTGGTCGCGCATGCCCTGGGTCTGAGAGTTCGCCCAGGGCCAACCGACGAAGGCCAGTGCGCCGATCAGCAGGAGCACCGGCCAGGAGAACTGGAACAGGGGGCGCACAAAATCGGCAATGCCGCGCCCGGCTGCAAGCCAGATCACCATCTCGCTGTCGCGGTACATGCGCGAGAGCGTGCCGACGATCGCAATGAACAGGCTCAGACTGAGGATGGTCGGCATGTAGCCGAGCACCGTGTAAGCCATCACCAGGAAGACTTCGGACGGATTGACGCTGCCCTTGGACGCCAGGCCCAGGGTGCGGATCAGGATGATCGTCATGACGATCGTGACCAGCACCACCAGGGTCGCCCCGAAGCTGCGCGACAGCTCCTTGCGTAGAGAGGAATGGAATAACATCGTCGCGGAAAAAAGCGGATTATGGACTTTCAACTCAAGCCCCTCGGCCTCGTGCAGGCCGCCACCGAAAAGGCCGACGCACTCGTGGTGCTGGTGCCGGCCGCCGGCACCGACGGCAAGGACCGCCTCGCCTCCCTCATCGCCGCCGCGCGCAAATCGGGCGACCTCGGCGACAAGCCGGGCAAGCAGCTGGCCGCGTACCGGCCCGAGGGAATTGCCGCCACGCGCCTCGTGCTGGCAGCGGTCGGGCAGGGCGACGCCGCCGCGGTACGCAGTGCCGTCCTGGCGGCCGTGCAGGCGCTCAAGGCCGCCGCACCCAAGCGCATCGTCGTGCTCTTTGCCGGCACGGCGGATGCTGCGGCCATCGCTGCGGCGGTGTCGGCGGCGGCCGATGCCAGCTATGTCTACACCACCACCAAGTCCAAGCCGGAGCCGCGAAGCCTGCGGCAGTGCGTCATCGGGGTCGACAAGCCGGCCCCGCTGAAGACGGCTTTCGACACCGCCGTCGCGATGGTGCACGGCGTCGAATTCGCCAAGGAATGGGGCAACCGTCCGGGCAACCATTGCACACCCTCGCAGTTGGCGGAGGCCGCGCGATCGTTGGCCAAGGCGCCGCGTCTGAAATGCGAGGTGCTGGGTCCAAAGGAGGTCGCGGCGCTCGGCATGGGGGCTTTCATGGCGGTCGCGCAAGGGTCGGCCGAGCCGCTGCGCTTCGTCGTGCTGCGCTACCAGGGCGCCCCGAAGGGCGTGGCGCCGCAGGTGCTCGTCGGCAAGGGCATCACCTTCGACACGGGCGGCGTGTCGCTCAAGCCCGCGGCCGAGATGGACGAGATGAAGTTCGACATGTGCGGCGCGGCCAGCGTGCTGGGCGTGTTCCGCGCGTTGGGCGAACTGCAGCCTGCGATCAACGTCATCGGCCTGATCCCGGCCTGCGAGAACATGAACGACGGCCGTGCGATCAAGCCGGGCGATGTCGTGACGAGCATGAGCGGCCAGACCATCGAGATACTGAACACCGACGCCGAGGGCCGGCTGATCCTCTGCGACGCGCTGGACTACGCAAAGCGCTTCGCGCCCGAGGCCGTGATCGACATCGCCACGCTGACCGGGGCCTGTGTGATCGCCCTGGGCGGTGTGCGCAGTGGCCTCTTCTCGACCGACGATGCCCTGGCCGAGGCGCTGCATTCGGCGGGCGAGGCCTCCCAGGACCGCTGCTGGCGGCTCCCGCTGGATGACGAATACGCCGAGGGCCTCAAGACCCAGTTCGCCGACGTGGCCAACGTGGCGGGCCGTGCGGGCGGGGCTATCACGGCCGCTAAGTTCCTGCAGCGTTTCACGTCCGACTTTGCCTGGGCGCACCTCGACATCGCCGGAACGGCGTGGAAGAGCGGCGCGGCGAAGGGCTCGACCGGGCGGCCCGTGCCCTTGCTCCTGACCTACCTGCTGGGCCGGCAGGGGACAGCCGCGTCGCCAGCCCCGTCAGCCAAGCGCGTCCGCAAGCCGTCGTGACGGAAATCGACGTCCATTTCAACGCACCGGACAAGGTGCACCATGCCTGCCGGCTGCTGCGCAAGGCGGTCGTGGCCGCGGGTGCGAAGGTCGCCGTCGCCGGCGACAGGGCCACGCTGGACAGCCTGGACGCGTCGCTCTGGCAGTTCTCCGCCACCGACTTCATCGCACACTGCCGTGCCGACGCGGATGCGGAGGTCCTGGCCCGGTCGCCGGTGGTGTTGCTCGACGGACCGTCGCAGGGGGCGCCGGCACATCGTCATGTCCTGGTCAACCTCGGCTGCGAACTGCCAATGGGCTTCGAGCGCTTCGAGCGATTGATCGACGTGGTCGGTACCGACGAGGCGGAGCGGCAGTCCGGCCGGCAGCGCTGGCGGCACTACGCCGAGCGCGGCTATGCGATCACGCGACACGACATTGGCAGTGGGCGCTGAAATGGCCCGCTGACGTCCACGCATCGTTCTTCATGAACTCCGGCCAGCGCACACCGCCCCGTTTCGTCCCGACCTTGACGACGGTGGTGGACCTGTCCGCGCCACGGCCGGAATCGGTCTCGGAGTCATCTGCGCCCGTGGAAGCGGCGCCTGCGAGTGCGGGCGAGCCCTTGCCCGCCGCGGCGCCCACCGCATCGCCAGCGGCCGACGCGCTCGCGTTGCCGGCATCGCCTGCCTTCGTGGCGCTCACCGATGCGGACGCCTTCCGCATCGAAGAGGAGTTGCTGCACCGCGTGTTGCAACGCGTCGACCTGTCGCTCGAGGAGCGCTTGACGGAGGCGGTCTCTGCGGCCGTGCAGCAGCAACTCGACGCCATGGTGCCTCGATTGCGCAGCGAAATAGAGACCGTTCTGCGCTCCCTTGTCGTCGAAGCGCTGGCCCGTGAACTTTCGGAAAACACAGGGTCTGCGCCGGGTTCCGGTGCACCAGCCTTGGGCTAAACTGCGCCGCGGGTCGATGGCGCGAGGGTGCTGCGATCCGGTTGCCGGCGCGGTTTTTGCTCCGTGGACGCACCCGGATTCGAACGACCGGTTTATCAACTCTATTCCTCATGTTCTGGAGGTTTCCCATGCAATTGAAATGGACTGCGGTCGCACTGGCTGCTCTCTCGGTGGTGGCTTGCGGCAAGAAAGAAGAAGCCGCCGCTCCCGCTGCGGCTCCCGCGCCCACTGCCGCAGCACCTGCTCCCGCCGCGCCTCCGGCTGCCGAAACCCTCGTCGTGAAGATCGGCCACGTCGGCCCGACCAGCGGCGCCATCGCCCACCTCGGCAAGGACAACGAACTCGGTGCCAAGATGGCCATCGAGGACCTCAATGCCAAGCAGCTGAAGATCGGTGACAAGGTTGCCAAGTTCGAACTGGTGGCGGAAGACGATGCCGGCGATCCGAAGCAGGGCACCGCTGTCGCCCAGAAGCTGGTCGACGAAAAGGTCAACGGCGTGGTCGGCCACCTGAACTCGGGCACGACCATCCCGGCATCCAAGCTGTACAGCGATGCCGGCATTCCCCAGATTTCGCCTTCGGCCACCAATCCCAAGTACACCCGCCAGGGCTTCAAGACCGCATTCCGCGTGGTGGCTGACGACACTCAGCTGGGCGGTACGCTGGGCAAGTACGCCGTCGAAACCCTCAAGGGCAAGAACATCGCGGTGATCGATGACCGTACGGCCTACGGCCAGGGCGTCGCCGAGGAATTCGAGAAGGCCGCCAAGGCGGCAGGCGGCACGATCGTCGGCCACGAATTCACGACCGACAAGTCGACCGACTTCAACGCCATCCTGACCAAGCTCAAGGGCGCCAAGCCCGACATCCTGTTCTTCGGCGGCATGGACGCGGTCGGTGGCCCGATGCTCAAGCAGGTCAAGCAACTGGGCCTGAACGTCAAGTTCATGGGCGGCGACGGCCTGTGCACCGGCGAACTGGCCAAGCTGGCAGGCGATGCCATCGGCGAGGACATGGTGGTGTGTGCCGAGGCCGGCGGCGTGGACGGCGACTTCAAGGCTCCGCTCGACAAGTTCAAGGCCGACTTCAAGACCAAGAACGGCGTTGACGTCCAGATCTATGCACCGTATGTCTACGACGCAGTCAACGTCCTGGCCGACTCGATGGTGCGTGCCGGCTCGTCCGATCCGGCCAAGTACCTGCCGGAAGTCGGCAAGACCAACTACAAGGGCGTGACCGGCCCCATCGCCTTCGACGAGAAGGGCGACATCAAGAACGGTGCCCTGACGCTGTACACCTACAAGGGTGGTCAGCGTACGCAGATTGCCGTTGTCCGCTGATCGACCGCGACAAGGCCTCCAAAGGGACCTCCGGGTCCCTTTTTCTTTGGTCGTCGCTTTGCTTTCCGTACGTGGGAATACCCTTGGAGGGAAAACCCGTTGAATACTTTTGATGAATTGCGCGCTTGCCGCCGGCTCCTTATGCTGAACGTAAGTTCAACACTTCTGCTGCCGTGCCATGCGATCCCTCCTGCTGCTTTCCAGTGCCTTGTTGTCCCTCGGGATCCTGCTGAGCGTTGGCCCGCTGGGTTGGGTGGCCTTTTTCGGGCTGTGCCTGCTGACACTCCTCGTGTCGGTTCAGGGGCCGGGCGTCCAGCGTCAAGAAGGACCACTGCGCCCGGCGGTCGGCGCCGAGACGCTGTACTGAGCAAAGTTGGCGGCGCCGCGCCGTCGCGAGCCATAAGAAGAGAACGGGCCGGGGTGCCCGTTTTTTTGTGCGTGTCACGGGCTCAGAGCCGGCGGGACGCCACTTTTCAACAGCATCGACCATGGCTAAGGATGTTGCCTTTGCGTTGGCCGTTTGTTTGATCCAAGCTGGCCGAGTCGAGTCCAGGTCGCAGGATGCAAGGTTGACTTGGAGTCGAACTGACAACATGCCGTAAGAGCGCAGAGGGCATACGGGCTCGGAGCTCGGCGGCCCTGCGCCAGATTCGACCAAAAGCAGCCAACCAAGAGCGTGTGCATCGCGCTATCCCGCAACACGCTCGACCCCGATCATTGCAGCGCGAATGGCGCGACCGGAATCGCGTCGAACGCCCTCCCGTCATGAGCCGGAATCGCAGTGATCTGCGGATACTTTTCGCGCGCTGCGCGAATGAGTGCGATGTTGTGGCGCACCTCACTGTCCTGCTCGCCAATGAGGCGCCGCATCATCCACGGCTTTTCAGCGGGCCGATCGATCCCTTCCATCTGGAACACGAGGTCGCCGAGCAACGCGAAACGCTTGGCCGACGGCAGGGTGATGAAAACGACCACGGAATCGGGGGTATGCCCGGGTGCCGGCACGATGACGACCGATCCATCGCCCCAGACATCATGGCTGCGGGGGAAGCCAAGGTACGGGCCTCCATCGAACGCGTATTCCTTGAACTGGATGTTGGGAAAGCTGCGCAACAGCTTCGAGTCCTCGGCGTCAGAGGCGATGAACCTCTTCGCCTGATCGCTGATCAGCACGGGTACGTTCTGCAAGTCCTGGACGCCGCTGATATGGTCCCAGTGCGAGTGGGTGGGAATCACACCGGCCAGGTCGCTGGCTTTCATGCCGAGTGCTGCCAACTGCGCAATCGCTGGCGTGCCGCGCCGGTAAGGCGTGCGTTGCATCGCAGGCAACGTCAGCACGTGTGCATCCACATGGGTGCCCGCGCCGGCGTCGACCAACAGGTTTCCCTTGGGATGCCGGATGAGCACGGCAGTCATTGCCAGGTGACGGGTTTCGCTCCAGGCGCCTCCCCGGAACGTGAGCGCGGCCATGGTCTCGTACGTGCCTGTCGGCAGCGAACTGATGGACATCGACGCGGGTGGCGAGGCCGGTGGGAGCATCCCGACATCAGGATCGTCAAGCTTGAGAGCGGCGGGAGCGAAAGACTGCCACGCCACGACGAAGGCCGCAGCCATGCAGGCGATGAGGACCATCAAGGCCCTCGTGAGGGTCTTCTTCACGGCGGAAGTACGGTTCGGACGAGTCATGCGGAGCACCTTTGCCAATCCTCTGCGCTTGCAGATTGATGGCAATTCGATCACGCCGCCTTCCTGCTTAACCAGTCAGAATCTGCCGATGTATTGCACAATCCTGCCAACCATGGGTAGGGAAAAAGACGTTGATCCAACTTCTCCTGGACGAACTCTCTGCTCTTATCCTTCGCCACCACGAGGCGGCTGAGTCATGGGGAGCGCTCCCGAGACTGCATGTCAGCTGTTCGGAGCAGCCCGCTCTTTCGTACTCGCAGGTCTGCGAGCCGATGTTCGCTCTGGTCGCTCAGGGAAGCAGCGCCGTCATGCTGGGCCAGCGGCGTATCGGATGCAGCGCGGGCCAATATCTCGTGGTTCCCGTGGACTTGCCGCTCACTGCCTATGTGACCCAGGCAGACTCGCACCGGCCGTTCCTGGGTGTCGGGCTCAGACTGGATCCGGCGGCCATCGCCGCGCTCATCCTGGAGTCGGATCCGGCGGCACCTGCCACATCGCACGTCCCGCCGGGGCTCGCGGTCAGTCCGCTGTCCCAGGACCTGATCGAACCACTCATTCGACTTTTGAAACTGGCAGATCGTCCTCGCGACATTCCCATACTTGGCCCCGCCATCGAGCGCGAGCTGCTGTGGCGACTCATGACAGGTGAACAGGGCGCGATCGTGCGGCAGATCGGACTCGCTGACGGGCGGTTCACGCAGCTGAGCCGTGTCATTCGCTGGATACGCTCGAACTTCGACCGCAAGCTCCGCATTGCCGAGTTGGCCGGCATCGCGGGGATGAGCGTGACCTCGTTCCACCGGCACTTCCTGCGTGTGACGTCCCTGACGCCCTTGCAGTTTCAGAAGCAGATCCGGCTGCAGGAAGCGCGCACGAGGCTCTCATCGGGCGCCTTGAGCGCAGAGGAAGTCTGCTACTCGGTGGGCTACAGCAGCCCGTCACAATTCAGTCGCGAATACCGGCGGCTGTTCGGCCGTCCACCCGGTGTCGACAGGCGTTCGCACGGTATCGGCGCAATCTGACTGTCAGCCTTCTGGCACGCAGCCGGAAGGCTGCACTGCCATCGAAAATCAACGATGGTCGTGGGCGACGGCAGGCGAAGGGCAGCCCACAGGTCATTGTTCCAGCGGCTATCCTGCGGATCGGGCGCAGAACTGTCTGGAATTACAGTCAAACTCAGGCGATCGGGCAGGGTAGAGAGGGCGCAGAAATGAAAAACGGGCCCCGAAGGCCCGTGTTTTGCCAATGTCCTGGCGGAGCAGGCGGGATTCGAACCCGCGGTGGGCTATTAACCCACACACGCTTTCCAGGCGTGCGACTTAAACCACTCATCCACCGCTCCAGGTGAGCCCGCTATTCTAGCCTGCCGAAGGGCCCGTTTTGCCGGCCTGCACCATGCGCATGGCCGAGGCGATCAGTGAGGCGGTTTCGGTCATGGTGCTGGGCACGATGAGCGTGGTGGTGGCGTCGGCCGCCACCTTGCCGTAGGCATCCACGGCGCGTTCTGCCACCTTCAGCTGCACCGCCTGTTCGCCACCCGGCTGGCGGATGGCCGCCGCCACGCGCTCGATGGCACCGGCCGTCGCTTCGGCCACCGCAGTGATCGCGGCCGCCTCACCCTGCGCGTTGTTGATGGCGGCCTGCTTCTCGCCCTCGGAGCGCGCAATGAAGGCCTCGCGCTCGCCGGTGGCGATGTTGATCTGCTCCTGGCGGCGCCCTTCGGAGGCGGCAATCAGGGCGCGCTTCTCCCGTTCGGCCGTGATCTGGCGCTGCATGGCCTGGAGGATCTCCTTGGGCGGCGTCAGGTCCTTGATCTCGTAGCGCAGCACCTTCACGCCCCAGTTGAGCGCCGCCTCGTCGATGGCCGCCACCACCTGGGCATTGATGATGTCTCGCTCCTCGAAGGTCTTGTCCAGCTCCAACTTGCCGATCACGCTGCGCAGCGAGGTCTGCGCCAGTTGCGTCACGGCCACGATGTAGTTGGAGGAGCCGTAGCTGGCCCGCATCGGATCGGTGACCTGGAAGTACAGGATGCCGTCCACCTGCAGCTGCGTGTTGTCGCGCGTGATGCAGATCTGGCTGGGCACATCGAGCGGGATTTCCTTCAGGCTGTGCTTGTAGGCCACCTTGTCGATGAAGGGGATGAGGAAGTTCGGGCCCGGCGTCATGGTGCCGTGGTACTTGCCCAGGCGCTCGCGCACCCAGGCGTTCTGCTGCGGCACGAACTTGATCGATTGCCAGATGAAGATCACCGCGATGACGAGGATGACGGCTGCGACTTCCATGACTCTTCCTTTACTTCGTTGAATTCAGATCTTCTCGACGACAAGGCGGTTGCCCACCACTTCGACGATTCGGTTCAGGCCTGCCACGGGCATGGCGCCGGGCCGAACGACCACCGTCCACTGGGCGCCACGGTGTCGCACGGTGGCGGTGCCGTCGGGCCCCCAGACCTCCACGTGCACGCTTTCGCCCACGTCCAGGTTGAGGTCGCGGCTGGCTTCGCTGGGCACGACGGGCGCGCCCCGGTGGGTGAGGTACCACGCCAGCACGGCGCCCACGCCGACGACAGCCGCCACCACAAGCTGTACCGTGATGGCGAAGCCCAGGTGGGCAGACACTGCGGCCGCCGCAAAGGCGATGCCGATCAACAGCAGGTAGACGGTGCCCGACAGCAGTTCGAGCGCCACGGCCGCACCGGCCATCAGCCACCACAGGGTTGAATTTGCCATCTCATCTCCTCTCTCTCGGACGGGCCCCGATTCTGGAGCATCGGCACCACGCCCCGTTCATTTGAATTCCTTACACTTCGCGCCTTTATTCGCACGCCCGACCGGAGCCAGCGCCCATGAAATTCCGCTTCCCCATCGTCATCATCGACGAGGACTTCCGCTCCGAGAACACCTCGGGCCTGGGCATCCGTGCCCTGGCGCAGGCCATCGAGTCGGAAGGGTTCGAGGTGCTCGGCGTGACCAGCTACGGTGACCTGTCGCAGTTCGCCCAGCAGCAGAGCCGGGCCAGCGCCTTCATCCTGTCGATCGACGACGAGGAGTTCAGCGGCGGCCCCGACATGGACCCGGCCGTGCTCAACCTGCGCACCTTCATCGACGAGGTGCGCCGCAAGAACACCGACGTCCCGATCTACATCTACGGCGAGACGAAGACCTCGCGCCATCTGCCCAACGATATCCTGCGCGAGCTGCACGGCTTCATCCACATGTTCGAGGACACGCCGGAATTCGTGGCCCGCCACATCATCCGCGAGGCCAAGAGCTACCTCGAGGGTGTGCAGCCGCCGTTCTTCAAGGCGCTGCTCGACTACGCGGAGGACGGCTCCTATTCCTGGCATTGCCCGGGCCATTCGGGCGGCGTGGCGTTCCTGAAAAGCCCCGTGGGCCAGATGTTCCACCAGTTCTTCGGCGAGAACATGCTGCGTGCCGACGTGTGCAATGCGGTGGAGGAGCTCGGGCAACTGCTCGACCACACCGGCCCGGTGGCCGAGAGCGAGCGCAATGCCGCGCGCATCTTCAACGCCGACCACTGCTTCTTCGTCACCAACGGCACCAGCACCAGCAACAAGATGGTGTGGCATCACACGGTGGCGCCGGGCGACGTGGTGGTCGTGGACCGCAACTGCCACAAATCCAACCTGCACGCCATCATCATGACCGGCGCGATCCCGGTCTTCCTCAAGCCCACGCGCAACCATTTCGGCATCATCGGCCCCATCCCGCGCCAGGAGTTCGACGTGGAGTCGATCAAGGCGAAGATCCGCGCGAATCCGCTCCTGAAGGGTGTGGACGCGGACACGGTCAAGCCGCGCATCCTCACGCTCACGCAGTCGACCTACGACGGCGTGGTCTACAACACCGAGACGATCAAGAAGGCGGTGGACGGCTACGTCGACACGCTGCACTTCGACGAGGCCTGGCTGCCGCACGCGGCCTTCCATCCCTTCTACGGGCCTTACCACGCCATGGGCAAGAAGCGGGCGCGGCCGCAGGAAACGCTGGTGTTCTCGACCCAGTCCACACACAAGCTGCTGGCAGGCATCAGCCAGGCCAGCCACGTGCTGGTCCAGGATTCGCAGCACCGCAAGCTGGACCGGCACCTCTTCAACGAGGCCTTCCTGATGCACACCAGCACCTCGCCGCAGTACGCGATCATCGCCAGCTGCGACGTGGCGGCCGCGATGATGGAACCGCCCGGCGGCACGGCGCTGGTCGAGGAGAGCATCCTCGAGGCGCTCGACTTCCGTCGCGCGATGCGCCAGGTCGAGGCCGAGTTCGGCGAGAACGACTGGTGGTTCAAGGTCTGGGGGCCCGAGAAGCTCGCCGAGGAGGGCATCGGCCGGGCCGACGACTGGGTCATCAAGGGCGACGACCGCGACGCGAAGTGGCACGGCTTCGGCGCACTGGCGGACGGCTTCAACATGCTCGACCCGATCAAGTCGACCATCGTGACGCCCGGTCTGGACATGGACGGCAACTTCGCGGAGAGCGGCATTCCCGCAAGCATCGTCACCAAGTTCCTGGCCGAGCATGGCGTGATCGTGGAGAAGACCGGCCTCTACAGCTTCTTCATCATGTTCACCATCGGCATCACCAAGGGCCGCTGGAACACGCTGCTCACGGCTTTGCAGCAGTTCAAGGACGACTACGAGCGCAACCAGCCCATGTGGCGCATCCTCCCGGAGTTCTGCCAGCAGCACAAGCGCTACGAGCGGATGGGTCTGCGCGACCTGTGCCAGCACGTGCACAAGATGTACGCCGAGTACGACATCGCCCGGCTGACCACCGAGATGTACCTGTCGGACCTCACGCCCGCAATGAAGCCCAGCGACGCGTATGCGCACATCGCCCACCGCAAGACCGAGCGCGTCGAGATCGACCACCTCGAAGGCCGCATCACCACCAGCCTCATCACGCCGTATCCCCCGGGCATCCCGCTGCTGATCCCGGGCGAGGTGTTCAACAAGAAGATCGTCGACTACCTCAAGTTCTCGCGCGAGTTCAACACCAAATGCCCGGGCTTCGAGACCGACATCCATGGCCTGGTCGAGCTTGAGGACGTGGACGGCAACGTGCGCTACTACGCCGACTGCGTGGCCACCGGCCAGGGCGAGCGGACGCCCCAGCCGCTGGCCAGCGAGGACAACCTCGTGCAGGTCGGTGCCGACGGCCCCTTCGGCCGGACGGTCTGAACGCCGGCCTCAGCCGAAGCGCAGCGCCATGACGCCGGCGACCACTACGCCGGTGCCCAGTGCGCGCTGCATGCCGAAGCGTTCCTTGAGCCACAGCGTGCCGATGAGCGCCGCGAAGAGCACCGAGGTCTCGCGCAGCGCGGCCACCACGGCCACCGGGGCACGCGTCATGGCCCACAGCGCGATGCCGTAGCTGCCCAGCGAGGCGGCGGTGCCGAGGCACGCGATGCGCCAGCGGCTCGCCATGTAGCGCCACGCGGCGGGGCGCCCCTGCGGTCCGCGGCGCCAGAGCACCAGCAGCAGGTAGGGCACGCCGTCGAAAAGGAAAAGCGCCGCCACATACGCCGCGGCATCGCCCGAGGCGCGCACACCCAGGCCATCGACCACGGTGTAGACCGCGATGATGGCCGCGTTGCACAGCGCGAAGCGCAGCGCCTTGCCGCGCTGGCCCTCGGCCGCGTGCAGGCTGGCGGGCGACAGGCCCAGCAGCACCACGCCGGCGCACACGGCGGCCACGCCCGCCCAGGCTGTCGGCGAAATGGATTCACCGATCAGCGCATGGCTGCTCAACGCGACCAGCAGCGGCGCGCAGCCGCGCATCACCGGATAGGTCAACCCGAGCTCGCCGTGCCGGTAGGCGCCGGCCAGCGCAACGTAGTAGCCGATGTGCACCATCATCGAAGCCAGCAGGTAGGGCCAGGAGGCCGCCGCCGGCAACCCGGTGAACAGCAGGAGCGGAAAGGCGAGGAAGAAGCCGATGCTGTGGATCAGCGCGGTGTCCAGCTCCTTGTCCGCGGCCGACTTGATGAGCGCATTCCAGCTCGCATGGAGCAGCGCGCCGAAGAGCACCGCGAGCGCGACCGGTCCGGTCAGCGTCACGCCGGTGCGTCCGTGCCGCAGCGGCGGGCCCGTGCCAGGAAGTGCGCCAGCGGCGGCGTGGGCAGGCCGGCCTGCTTGGCCGCGTCGTCCCACAGCCGCACGCGCACGGCATCCCGCGCATGGGGCCGGTCGAGGAAGGCGCGTGCTTCGGCCGGGGAGAAGACGCCGCCCTGCAAGGCCAGGCTCCGCCTCGAATCCTCCGAGAGCGAGGCCTCGTAGTCCGGCCGCGATGCACAGAGATAGCGCTTGGCATCGACGTGCCAGCGGATGGCATCGAGCACCCGGTCGGAGAACAGCCCGCGCAGGAAGGGCAGGGCGTAGAACTGGTGCAGGTCGTCGATGCCGCGCAGGGTCGGCGATTCGCCCTGGTCGTTGAGCAGGTGGCCGAGGTCGTGCAGCAGGGCTGCCGTGACCAGCTCGTCGTCCGCGCCGGCCAGTTCGGCGTGCAGCGCGCATTGAAGGGCGTGTTCGAGCTGGGTGACCGGCTCGCCGCTGTATTGCGCCGATCCCTTGCGCACGAACAGCGCGGCGATGTCGTCCAGGGTCAGGGCCATGGCACCGCCCGCCTCAGGCCGCGACCGCGTGCGCCACGGCCCCGGCCGCGCCGGGCACGTCCGACTGCCGCGCCGCGTGGTTGCGCAGCGTGCGCTCCCGGCTGTTCATCACATGCTGGAACATCGCCTGGCCGGCGGCGTCGGCGTCGCCAGCGGCAATGGCCTTCACGATCTGCCGGTGTTCGCGCGAGTACACCGCCATCGATTCGCCGGTGAGGTTCTGGCGCCGGAACAGCGACAGCTCGTTGACCAGCTTGCGGTAGGTGGCCAGCAGCTTGGCATTGCCGGCCAGTTCGAGCAGCCGGTCATGGAACGAGAGGTTGAAGCGGTGGTAGTCGCGCGCGTTGCCGGCCTTGACGGCCTGATCCATCGCATCGACCAACTGGCGCAACTCGCGCACCTGGGCCGCCGATGCAGACAGCGCCACCTTGCGGCCGACATACAGGTCCATCGCCGCACGCACCTCGAAGATCTCGAGGGCTTCGTCGATCGGCACGTCGCGCACGAACACGCCCCGGTTCTTCTCGGTGCGCACCAGCCCGGCTTCCTCGAGCATGCGGAAGGCCTCGCGCACCGGGCCCCGCGACACGCCCAACTGGTCGGCGAGGGTGGACTCGGTGAGCTTGGCGCCCGAAGCCAGTTCGCCGTCCAGGATCATGCGTTCGATCTCTGCCTGCACCACGTTTGCCAGCGAATTGCACTGAAGCTGTGCGATGACAGGGTGGGGCGAGATCTTCTTGACAGGCATGGCGAGATGCTACGGGCCGGATTGCAGATTGTCTACGATCTGCAAAAGACAATTGACGATAAGTCGGAGCGGGCCCCGATTTTGCTTGGCGCATGTGTCACGAGGATGTCTTGTCCCGCCCGCACATTCGCCTTTCACTTTTCGATGAGGAGTTGCTCATGCAGTACGCCAAACACATCGTGGCCGCGTTCATCGGCCTGGCTTGCGCAGCGTCGGCGCTGGCGCAGAAGACGCAGCTGACGGTCTATACCGCGCTGGAGACCGACCAGCTCAAGGCCTACCAGGAGGCTTTCAACAAGGTGAATCCGACGATCGACATCAAGTGGGTGCGCGATTCGACTGGCGTCATCACCGCCAAGCTGCTGGCCGAGAAGGCGAATCCGCAGGCCGATGTGATCTGGGGCGTGGCCGCCTCGAGCCTGGCCCTGTTCGACAAGAACGGCATGCTCGAGCCCTATGCGCCGCTGAACCTCGACGCGATCATGCCGCAGTACCGCGACAAGAAGTCGCCGCCGGCCTGGTTCGGCATGGACGTGTTCGGCGCCGTGGTGTGCTTCAACACCGTCGAGGCCAAGAAGAAGAACATCCCCGTGCCCACCGCCTGGAAGGACCTGCTCAAGCCCGAGTTCAAGGGCCAGGTCGTGATGCCCAACCCGGCGTCCTCGGGCACGGGCTACTTCGACGTCGCGGCCTGGCTGCAGCTCTGGGGCGACGACAACGGCAAGGGCGGCGGCTGGAAGTACATGGATGCGCTGCACGAGAACATCGGGCAGTACACGCATTCCGGCTCCAAGCCCTGCAACATGGCGGCGGCCGGCGAGTACGTGGCCGGGATCTCCTTCGAGTACCGCGGCCACACCAACAAGGCCAAGGGCGCGCCGATCGAACTGGTCTTCCCCAAGGAAGGCCTGGGCTGGGACCTGGAGGGCTTCGCCATCTACAAGGGCACCAAGAAGCTGGACGCGGCGAAGAAGCTGGCCGACTGGGCCTCGTCCAAGGACGCCATGCTGCTGTACGGCAAGAACTTCGCCATCACCGCGCAGCCGGGTGTCGCGCCGAAGCTGGCGAACATCCCCGCCGACTACGAGTCGCGCCTGATCAAGATGAACTTCGAGCAGTCGGCCGTGAATCGCGAGCGCATCCTCGCCGAATGGTCGAAGCGCTACGACGCCAAGAGCGAGGCCAGGAAGTAATGTGGGCCCGGCGCGGCCACGATGCGATGGACGCCGCTGTCTCCCCGCCCACCGGCCTTGCGGCGCAGGATGAGAGTTACCTGCGCCTGCTGGGCGTGAGCAAGCGCTTCGGCAGCTTCACCGCGCTCTCGCAGATCGATCTCGCCATCGCGCGTGGCGAGTTCGTCTGCTTTCTCGGTCCCTCGGGTTGCGGCAAGACCACGCTGCTGCGGATCATCGCGGGCCTGGAGACGCAGACGGCCGGGCGCATCGTGCAGGCCGGGCGCGACGTGTCTGTGCTGCCGCCCGCGCAGCGCGACTACGGCATCGTGTTCCAGTCCTATGCGCTGTTCCCCAACCTGAGCATCGCCGAGAACGTGGCCTACGGGCTGGTCAACCGCAAGCAGCCGCGCGCACAGGTGACGGCCCGGGTCGACGAACTGCTGGCGCTCGTGGGCCTGCCGGGCAGCGGCGCCAAGTACCCGGCGCAGATGTCGGGCGGCCAGCAGCAGCGCATCGCGCTCGCGCGCGCCCTGGCCACCTCGCCGGGCCTGCTGCTGCTGGACGAGCCGCTGTCGGCCCTCGACGCCATCGTGCGCGTGCACCTGCGCAACGAGATCCGCGCGCTGCAGCGCCAACTGGGCGTGACCACCATCATGGTCACGCACGACCAAGAGGAGGCCCTGTCCGTCGCCGACCGCATCGTGGTCATGAACCACGGCGTGATCGAGCAGGTCGGCACGCCGCGCGAGGTGTACCGTACGCCGGCCTCGCCCTTCGTGGCCGACTTCGTCGGCAAGGTGAACCGCCTGCAGGCCGTGGCCGAAGGCGATCACCGGTTCCGCTGCGGCGAACTTCGGTTGCGCTGCGAGGAGGGGCAGGGCGCCGACTTCCGCCCCGGCCGCCCCGTGATGCTCTACCTGCGTCCCGAGGACCGGCTGATGATCGACGTGCCAGAAGACCATCCCGGCCGCTGCGAAGGCACGGTGCGCCACGTCGAATTCCTCGGCGGCAACTGCCTGGCGCAGGTGGAGGTCGAGGCCTTGGGCGGCCAGTCCCTTCAGCTGCAGTTCTCGCTCAACCAGATGGACGAGTTCTCGGTGCGAGAGGGCGGCCGTCTGCGCTTCGCGCTGCGCACGGACCGGCTGCGCGTCTTTCCGGCAGACCAGGAATGAGCGCCGCCGCCGTCCTGCTGCCGCCGCCCCTGCGGCAGCGCGTGCCCTGGAGCGATCGCGTCGCGCATGCGGCGCTGCTGGGCATCCTGCTGCTGCTCCTGGTCGGCCTGGCGCTGCCCCTGGCCGCCATCCTCTCCCAAGCCGTGCGCAGCGCGGAGCAGGGCAGCGGCTGGGCCGCCTTCGCCGCCTACCTGCGCTCGCCTGCGCTGCTGCAGAGCCTGTGGAACAGCGTCTGGGTGTCGATGCTCGTCACCGCGATCGTGATCCCGCTGGCCTTCACCTTCGCGTACGCGCTCACGCGCAGCTGCATGCCGGCCAAGGGCGTCTTTCGCAGCATCACGCTGCTGCCGCTGCTGGCGCCTTCGCTGCTGTCGGCCATTTCGTTGATCTACTGGTTCGGCAACCAGGGCGTGGCCAAGGAGTTCTGGCTGGCGCTGGGTTTCCAGAGCATCTACGGGGCCCCGGGCATCGTGCTGGCCGAATGCTTCGCCACCTTTCCGCATGCGCTGATGATCCTGGTCACCGCGCTGACCCTGGCCGACGCGCGGCTGTACGAAGCCGCCGACGCCCTGGGCACCCGGCGCCTGCGCCGCTTCTTCACCATCACGCTGCCGGGCGCCAAGTACGGGCTGATCTCGGCCGCGCTCGTGACCTTCACGCTGGTCATCACCGATTTCGGCATTCCCAAGGTGGTCGGCGGCAACTTCAACGTGCTGGCGACCGACGTCTTCAAGCTGGTCATCGGCCAGCAGGACTTCCAGCGCGGCGCGGTGGTGGCGCTGCTGCTGCTCACGCCGGCGGCGCTCACCTTCGCCATCGACCACGTCGTGCAGCGCCGGCAGACCGCCATGCTCACCGCGCGCGCCGTCGCGCTGGTGCCGCAGCCCTCGCGGGGCTTCGATGCGGCGATGACCGCGTACTGCACCGTGATCGTGGCGCTGATGCTGGCCATGTTCGGCATGGCGGTGTTCGCCTCCTTCGCCACGTTGTGGCCCTACAACCTCGCGCCCAGCCTGAACCATTACGTGGCCGGGCTGGTCGATGCCGAACTGGGCGCCGCGCTCGTCAACAGCCTGAAGCTGGCCGCCGGCACCGCGGTGTTCGGCACGGCCGTGGTCTTCGTCGGCGCCTATCTGCTCGAGAAGACGCGCGGACTCGGCTGGGCAAGGCCGCTGGTGCGGCTGATGGCGATGCTGCCCATGGCGGTGCCCGGGCTGGTGCTGGGCCTGGGCTACATCTTCTTCTTCAACGCGCCGGGCAACCCGCTCAACGTGCTGTACCAGAGCATGGCCCTGCTGGTGCTGTGCACGGTGGTGCACTTCTACACCACGGGGCACCTGACGATGGTCACGGCGCTCAAGGCCATCGATGCCGAGTTCGAGTCCGTCTCGGCCTCGCTCAAGGTGCCGTTCTACAAGACCTTCTGGCGCGTCACGCTGCCCATCTGCCTGCCCACGCTCGTCGACGTGTCGCGCTATTTCTTCATCAACGCCATGACCACCATCTCGGCGGTGGTGTTCCTGTACTCGCCCGATACCAAGCTCGCCTCCGTCGCCATCCTCAACCTCGACGAGGCCGGCGAGACCGGCGCCGCCGCGGCCATGGCCGTGCTCATCGCCGGCATCTCGGCCGTGGTCACCGTGTTCTACCTGCTGCTGGGCCGCATGGTCGAGCGGCGAACGCAGGCGTGGCGGCGGCGATGAAGCCGAATACGGGTACGGACAGCCGAACGCAGAGGACGCAAAGGATTCGCGAAGGGCGCAGAAGCAAGAAAGAATGATGTTCCTCCCTGCGCCCTCTGCGTCACTTTTGTCTTCCTTCTGCGTTCGGCTGCCCGATCCCGATTTCACTGAGCTTCCATGACCTCCAACGACCACTTTGATCTCATCGTCGTCGGCGCCGGCATCGTCGGCCTGGCGCATGCCTACACGGCCGCGCGGCGCGGGCTGCGGGTGTGCGTGGTCGACAAGGATGCCGCCTGCGTGGGCGCGTCGATCCGCAACTTCGGCTTCATCACCGTCACCGGCCAGGGCGCCGGCGACACGTGGCGGCGGGCGCGGCGCGCGCGCGAGGTCTGGGGCACGGTGGCGCCGCAGGCCGGCATCCCGGCCGTGCACCACGGGCTGTACCTCACCGCCTTCCGTGCGCAGTCGCTGAAGGTGCTGGAGGAGTTCATGGCCACCGAGATGGCCGTCGGCTGCGAGCTGCTGCCCGCGGGCGAGGCCGCGCACCGTGCACCCGCGCTGCGCCTAGAAGGGCCGCACGGCCCGGCCCAGGGCGTGCTCTACAGCCCGCACGAGATGCGCGTCGAGTCGCGCACCGCCATCGGCCAGCTCGCGCGCTGGCTGTCGGATGCGCTGGGCGTGCACTTTCGCTTCGGCGAGGCGGTGCTCGAGGTGGCCACCCCGCGCGTGCGCACCTCGCGCGCCGTGCTGCATGCCGACCGGGTGGCCGTGTGCACGAACAGCGAGCTCAACGGCCTGTTCGCCGAGCGCCTGTCGCCGCACGTCCTGCGGCTGTGCCAGCTGCACATGATGCGCGTGCGGCCGCAGCCGGGCTTCCGTCTGCCCGGCTCGGTCATGGCCGACCTCAGCCTGGTGCGCTACCACGGCTACAGCAAGCTGCCGGCGGCGCAGGTGCTGCGCACGCAGATCGAGGCGGAGGAGGGCGAATCCCTGGCCCACGGCATCCACCTGATCGTGGTGCAGAGCGCCGACGGCACGCTGGTCGTCGGCGACTCGCACCACTATGGCCCGGTGCTCGAACCCTTCGCCGACCAGCGGGTGGACGCGCTGATCCTGCGGCACCTGCACGAGACCCTGAATCTCACCGAGGCCACGGTGACCGAGCGCTGGGTCGGCACCTACCCCTCCTCACCGGTGACGGACTGCCTCATCGACGCACCGGACGACGCCACGCGCCTGGTGCTCGTCACCAGCGGCACCGGCGCGAGCACCGCCTTCGGCATCGCCGAAGACGTTTTTGCGGCCTGGTGAGCGCCATCCCCGTACCGATTCCTTCCATGAACACTCCCGACAAGCTCCAGGCCGTCGTCTTCGACTGGGCCGGCACCATCATCGACTTCGGCTCCTGCGCACCGATGGGCGCCTTCGTGCGCCTGTTCGAGCGCTTCGGCATCGACCTGTCCATCGCCGAGGCGCGCGGCCCCATGGGCATGGCCAAGTGGGACCACATCCAGGCCCTGAGCCGGCTGCCGCGCATCGCCGCGCAATGGGAGGCGAAACACGGCCGCCCCTTCACCGATGCCGACATCGACCACCTCTACGAGGTCTTCACACCCATGAACGCGGCGGTGGTGCCCGACTTTGCCGACTTCATCCCCGGTGCGCTCGACACCGTGGCCGCCGTGCGTGCGCGCGGGCTCAAGGTCGGATCCACCACGGGCTACAACCGGCCGATCATGGAGGTCGTCACGGCCATCGCGGCCCAAGGCGGCTACGTGCCCGACAACCTCGTGTGCGCCGGCGACCTGGCTGCCGGGCGCCCATCGCCGCTCATGATGTACCGCACCTTCGCCGACCTCGGCGTCTGGCCCGCGGGCACGGTCGTGAAGGTGGACGACACCGGCGTCGGCGTGCAGGAGGGCCTGAACGCCGGCACCTGGACGGTGGGCCTGGCCATCAGCGGCAACGCCGCCGGGCTGACGCTGGCCGAGTGGCAGGCGCTGGATGCCGATGCGCAGGAGGTCGTCCGCCAGCGCGCCACGGCCGAACTGAAGGCGTCCGGTGCGCACTACGTGATCGACAGCGTGGCCGACCTGCTGCCGGTGCTGGACGCGATCGACGCCCGCCTGGCGGCCGGCGAGAAGCCCTTGCCTTGAGATCGTCACGTTCGTGACGAATTCGGCTGCAGCGCCCGACTGGCGGGCGCTGCAGGCCGATTGCACTTTGCAGAAAAGGCGGCTTTCAGGGTTCGGGCCGGCGCCACAGCCACACGAGCACCGCGGCCATCACCACGATGCCGCCGGCCGCGGCGGCGCGCGGCCGCACCAGCCACAGCAGCATGCCGGCGCACACGGCCATGGCGAACGCGGCGCTCCACTTGGCGCGCCGGCTCACGCGGCCGCCTGCGCGCCAGTCGCGGATCAGCGGGCCGAAAAGGCGATGCGATTCGAGCCAGGCCGCCAGGCGCGGCGAACTGCGCGCCGCCGCCCACGCGGCCAGCAGCACGAAGGGCGTGGTCGGCAGGCCCGGCAGCAGCACGCCCAGGACCGCGAGGGCCAGGCTCAGGACGGCCAGCGCCATGAAGGCCCAACGCAGCGGGCCACGTGCGGTCGATGGCGGAGGCGGGGGCGGATCGTCCTGCCCCTGCGAGTCGGGCGTGTCCGGCGCGCTCAGCCGTCGTCCCGCACGCGCACGAAGCGCGCAAAGCGCGGCACCCCGGCCGCGCTGGTGCCGTTGAAGCGGTAGGTCACGGTGCTGCCGACGGGAGGCGGGTCGGCGCGCTGCGCGTCGGTGAAGCCGCCGCCAAGGCGGAAGGTCACACCCTCGGGCGTGCGCACCAGCAGCGCGCCCATGCGGCCCGCATGGCGGCCCTGGCCAGGCAGGTGGGCGACGACCCGCGCCTCGGCATCGTCATGCGGCTTGACCTTGAGCAGGTCGCCACTGCGTTCGCCGCGGTAGAGCGAAGCGCCCCGGTGCAGCATCAGGCCTTCTCCGCCCAGACGGATCGTCTTGTCGAGCAGCGCCATGAGTTCGGCATGCGTGGTGGCGCGCGCCTGCGCCACGGGCACCACCCAGGGCGCGTCGGTGATCGGCAGCAGCTTGCGCAGCGCTGCCAGCCGGGCGTCGAAGTCGCCGGGCTGCGCGGGCAGGTCGAAGACCATGAAACGGATTTCGCGCCAGGCCTTGTCGTCGGGTGTGCGGTTGCGCACGGTGGACACGGCCTGCTCGAAGCGTCCCCGGCCGGCCCACAGTTCGCCATCCATCGGCGTGGCCGGCAGCGGCGCGGTGAACCACGCCGGCGCGGCGATCGGCTCGCCGCCGCGCGTCCACAGGCGCTTGCCGTCCCAGTAGCCGCGCAGGCCGTCGTACTTCTCGCTGACCCACCATCCGGCCAGCGGCAGGCCGGCGCGGTAGCGCTCGGCCAGCATGAGGGCCGGGGCCGCCCAGCCCGCGGCGGGCCACGCCAGCAGGGCGGCAGGGGCGATCAGCAGGGCACGGCGCGCGATCGTCATGCTATGGAATCGATAGCTACTGGCGCCCGCTGGACGGGCGCTGCGGGCACTTTCGGCTTGGAAGATTGCAGCTCAGGCGGCCGGCTCGTCGATGCCGCCCACGACGTTGCTGAAGCCGCCGTCGACGTAGGTGATCTCGGCCGTCACGCCTGCCGCGAGGTCCGACAGCAGGAAGGCGGCGACGTTGCCCACGTCCTCGATCGTGATGTTGCGGCGGATGGGCGAGACCTCGGCCACCGTCGAGAGGATCTTGCCGAAGCCCTTGATGCCGCTGGCGGCCAGCGTCTTCACCGGGCCGGCGCTGATGCCGTTGACGCGCATGCCGCGCGGGCCGAGCGAGCCGGCCAGGTAGCGCACCGAGGCTTCGAGGCTGGCCTTGGCCAGGCCCATGGTGTTGTAGTTGGGCAGCGCGCGCACGGCGCCCAGGTAGGTCAGCGTGAGCAGGGCCGACTTGTCGTTGAGGTAGGGGAGGGCCGCCTTGGCCATGGCCGGAAAGCTGTAGGCGCTGATGTCGTGCGCGATCTTGAAGCCTTCGCGCGAGAGGCCGTCGAGGAAGTCGCCCGCGATCGCCTCGCGCGGCGCGAAGCCGATGCTGTGCACGAAGCCGTCGAACTTCGGCCAGGTCTGCGACAGGTCGGCAAAGAGCTTGTCGATCTGCGCATCGTCGGCCACGTCGCAATCGAACACCAGCTTGGAGCCGAACTCGGCGGCGAACTCCGTGATGCGGTCCTTGAAGCGCTCTCCCACGTAGCTGAAGGCCAGCTCGGCGCCTTGCTGGTGGCAGGCCTTGGCGATGCCGTAGGCGATGGAGCGGTTGCTCAGCACACCGGTGATCAGGAGCTTTTTGCCGGCGAGAAAACCCATGGGAATGTCCTTCAACGTGTCTCGTGAAAAGTCTGGGGCAGAATTCTCGCATGCGTGTATTGACGGCCCCCAGGGCGGGGCAGAGCCCAGCCCGTCCCCCGAGGGGAGCAAGAGAACTTGGGGCGGCCCGGCGTTCTCTTGGGCTGCTTTCGGTGCTGGCGCTCTGCGCAGTCTCCTCGGGCGGCGCATGGGCCGCGCACGCCTACGCCCAGTTCGGCGACATCAAGTACCCGCCGGGCTTCACGCATTTCGACTACGTGAACCCCGAAGCGCCCAAGGGCGGCGAGATCCGGCTCGTGCCGCCCACGCGGCCCACCAATTTCGACAAGTTCAATCCCTTCACGCTCAAGGGCACCGCGCCGGCGGGCCTGGGCACGCTGATGTTCGAGAGCCTGCTCACCGGCAACAGCGAGGAGCCGACCACCGCCTACGGGCTGCTGGCCGAGGATGTCGAAGCGGCACCCGACGGCCTCTCGGCGACCTTCCGGCTCAACCCCAAGGCCCGTTTCAACGACGGCACGCCGGTGCTCGCGGCGGATGTGGTGCATTCCTTCGACACGCTCATGAGCAAGGAGGCGGCGCCGCAGTTCCGCACCATCTACGCCGAGGTGAAGAAGGCCACCGCCACCGCCGAGCGCACGGTGCGCTTCGACTTCGCGACGCCCAACCCCGAGCTGCCGCTGGTGGTGGGCGGCATGCCGGTGTTCAGCCGCGCGTGGGGCAAGGGCAAGCCCTTCGACCAGGTGACGACCGAGCTGCCCATCGCCTCGGGCCCATACAAGCTGCCGAGCGGTCGCCTGGGCCGCGACATCACCTACGTGCGCGATCCGAAGTACTGGGGCGCCGATCTGCCCGTGCGCAGGGGCCAGTTCAACTTCGACCGGGTCAGCTACAAGATCTACCTCGACGAGACCAGCCGCTTCGAGGGCCTGAAGGCGGGCGAGTACGACTTCATGCGCGAGTTCATCTCCCGCAACTGGGCCCGGCAGTACACGGGCCGCGTGTTCGATCGCGGCGAGGTGGTCAAGCGCGCCTTTCCCAACGGCAACCCGGGCGACTACCAGGGCTGGGTCTTCAACCTGCGCAAGGACAAGTTCAAGGACGTGCGGGTGCGCCAGGCCATTGGCCTGGCCTTCGACTTCGAATGGCTCAACCGGCAGATGTTCTACGGGCTGTACAAGCGGGTCGAGGGCTGGTTCCCGAACAGCGAGTTCCACGCCGAAGGCCTGCCCAAGCCCGACGAGCTGGCGCTGATGGAGCCGCTGCGCGACAAGCTGCGGCCCGAGGTCTTCGGCCCGGCCGTCGTCTCGCCCGTGACCACGCCGCCGCACAGCCTGCGCGAGAACCTGCGCCAGGCGCAGAAGCTCCTGGCCGAAGCGGGCTGGACCTACCGCGACGGCGCGCTGCGCAACGCCAAGGGCGAGCCCTTCACCATCGAGGTGCTGAACGACCAGCCGTCCAGCCTGCGGGTGATGGCGCCGATGCAGGGCGCACTGCGCAAGCTGGGCATCGACATGAGCTTTCGCAGCGTGGACTTCTCGCTCGCGCAGCAGCGCATGGACAACTTCGACTTCGAGATGACGACCGTGCGCCTGCCGGGCAGCAATGCGCCGGGCAGCGAGCTCTTCGAGCGCTTCGGCTCCAAGGCCGCGGAGACCACCGGCTCGTCCAACATCTGGGGCATCGCCGATCCGGCCGTGGACGCGATCGTCGGCAAGGTGGTGTCGGCCCGCACCCGGCCCGAGCTGGTGACGGCGATGCGCGTGCTCGACCGGCTGCTCTCGCACGGCTACTACGGCGTGCCCCAGTACTACGGCGATGCCTTCCTGATCGGCTACCGGCCCGCGCCTTTCGTGCTGCCCAGGACCATCCCGCCGTACTACGACGCGCACGCCTGGGCCATCTCCACCTGGTGGGCATCGCCCGCGAACAAGTAGCCGCACGATGGCCAGCTACATCCTCAAGCGCCTGCTGCTGATGATCCCGACGCTGCTCGGGGTGCTGCTGGTGACCTTCACCGTCATCCAGTTCGTGCCAGGCGGACCGGTCGAGCAGATGGTGGCCCAATTGCAGGGCCGCGATTCGGGCGGGGAGGGCGCTGCCGCGTCGGGCTCGGGCTACCGCGGCCGCCAGGGACTGGACCCGAAGCGCGTCGAGGAGATCAAGGCCTTCTACGGCTTCGACAAGCCGGCGCACGAGCGCTTCTGGCAGATGCTCAAGTCCTTCGCGAAGCTCGACCTGGGGCAGAGCTTCTACCAGCGCAAGGGCGTGTGGGAACTGGTCAAGGAGAAACTGCCCGTCTCCATCAGCCTGGGCCTGTGGACCTTCTTCATCAGCTACCTCATCGCGGTGCCGCTGGGCGTGGCCAAGGCGGTGCGGGCCGGCACGCGCTTCGACTTCGTCACCACGCTGTTCGTGCTGGTGGGTTATGCGATCCCGGGCTTCGTGCTGGGCGTGGCGCTGCTGGTGATCTTCGGCGGGCAATTGCAGTGGTTCCCGCTGCGCGGGCTCACGTCGTCCAACTGGGAACAGCTGTCATGGGGCGCGCGCATCGTCGACTACCTCTGGCACATCGCGCTGCCGGTCACGGCCATGGTGCTGGGCAGCTTCGCGGTGACGGCCATGCTGACCAAGAACGCCTTCCTCGAAGAGATCCGCAAGCAGTACGTCTTGACGGCGCGCGCCAAGGGCCTGAAGGAGAAGCAGGTGCTGTGGAAGCACGTGTTCCGCAACGCGCTCATTCCCATCATCACGGGCTTCCCGGCCGCCTTCATCGGCGCCTTCTTCACCGGCTCCCTGCTCATCGAGACGCTGTTCTCGCTCGACGGTCTGGGCCTGCTGAGCTACGAGAGCGTGATCCGGCGCGACTACCCGGTGGTGCTGGGCACGCTCTACCTGTTCACGCTGATCGGGCTGGTGACCAAGCTGATTTCCGATCTCTGTTACGTCTGGGTGGACCCGAGGGTGAAGTTTGACTGAGCCTGTCCATCCGCTGCCCGCGGCCTCGCCAGCCCGCCTGTCGCCCGGACGCCGCGCCTGGCGGCGCTTCCGCCGCAACCGGCTGGGCTTCTACAGCCTGGTGCTCTTTGTCGCCATGGTGGTGCTGAGCCTCTTCGCAGAGGTGCTGTCCACCGACAAGCCGCTGGTCGTGCACTACGAGGGCCGGACCTACTTCCCGGTTTTCAAGGACTATTCCGAGAAGGCCTTCGGCGGCGACTTCGAGACGCCGGCCGACTACCTCGACCCCTTCATCCGCCAGCGCATCGCCGAGGGCGCCAACTGGGCCGTCTATGCGCCCAACCCGTATGGCCCGCGCACGCTGAACTAGGGCCTGTTAACACTAATTGCAATGCCCGCCATCATGCTTGATACTGCTCGGCATGGAGATCACCCCCGAGCAGTTCGCACGCGTCGAGCACTGTCTGCCTCTGCAGCG
>SCOE01000024.1 GCA_005503065.1 Comamonadaceae bacterium ALPHA2B | reverse complement strand
CCCCCGAAGTGATCAACGTCGTGCCGCAGATGGTGCCGATCACCGACCCGCGCGCCGTGCCGGTGAGTTCGGTCGACCGCGACCTGCCGGCGGTGCCGCTCGACCGGCTGAGCGCCCAGGCGCTGCGCCGGCGCTTCGCCTCGCCGCCCGTCTGGACGCCCGAACTGCGCCGCGAGCCGCGCATGACCGAGCGCCAGCCGGCGCAGGCCGCGGTGCTCGTGCCCATCGTGCAGCGCGACGAGCCGATGGTGCTGCTCACGGAACGGGCCACGCGCATGTCCACGCACTCGGGGCAGATCGCCTTTCCAGGCGGGCGGGTCGATCCGGAGGACGCGAACATCGCCGCCGCCGCACTGCGCGAGGCCTGGGAGGAAGTGGGCCTGTCGGCCCGATTCATCGAGGTGCTGGGCCAGCTGCCCACCTACACCACCGTGACTTCCTTCATAGTCACGCCGGTGGTGGCGCTGGTGGAACCGGGCTTCGAACTGGTGCCCAACCCGGCCGAGGTCGCCGACGTCTTCGAGGTGCCGCTGGGCTTCCTCATGAACCCTGCCCACCACCGGAGGCACCTGGCCGACCCGGGCGGCCCCTCCGCGCGGCACTGGTTCTCGATGCCCTACCAGGACGGCCCGCACGAGCGCTTCGTGTGGGGCGCCACGGCGGGCATGCTGCGCAACCTCTATCGCTTCCTCATCGCGGACTAGCTGTCGAAGCGCCGAAGGCTGTTCGGTTGCCGAGTACAGCGCTCAGTTCGGCAGCCGCAGCTGCGACAGCGCACGGTCCAGCCTGATCAGCCACACGCGCGTGGGCCGTTCCAGGTCGCTGCCGCGCGTGATGCGTGCCTTGACCACGCCCGCGGGGCATCCGCTCACGATGGCGCCCGTCGCGTCCACCGTGCAGTCCTCGATGCTGCCGGCCACCAGCTTGCCGCCGGCGTCGTAGAGCTTGGTCGACAGGCCGAAGTCGTCGTCGTTGACCAGGGCCAGCGTGTGGTCGTCCACCAGTGCCAGGCCCTCGGCCTTCTCGGCGAGCCAGCCCAGCGCGTTGAGGTCGAGCAGTTCGGTCTTGTTCATCGTGACCACGCCGGCGTAGCTGAGGCCGTTGGACGCGGCCTGGGTGATGCTGCTGATTTCCAGGTTCTCGTCCATGGCCGCGATGTCGGTCGCGGAAGCGGGCAGTTCGACCAGCATCAGCTTGTTCATCACCTTGCCGTCGCTCTTGCGCGCGCCCTGTTCGATGACGATGAAGCGGCCGTCGCCCAGGCTCACCACGTCGCCCAGCTTGGCGTTGCCGGTGCGGTCCTTGTCGTAGGCCGAGCCGTCGATCGGGTAGGCGTAGGACTTCGAGGTCTCGGTCGCCGGGTCGAACTCCATCCAGCGCGCGAACTTCGCGATATGGCGCACGTCGGTGTTGCTGCCGCCCGGTGGCTTGGCCTTGATCGACTTGCCGCTGCCGTCCTTCGGGTCGATGGGGCTCTGCAGGAAGCCGTGCAGGCGGCCGGTCGCCACGTCCAGCGTCAAGCCTTCCATGCCGCGGTTGATGCGGCGCTTGGCGAAGATCGCCGGCAGGCCGGTGCCCGGCGCGTACTTCTTCTCGATCACGCCGGTGGCGATGTTGATGCGAGCCACGAAGGGGCCGTACTCGTCGCTGGTCCACAGCACGTTGCGCGCCTTGTCGTAGACCATCGATTCCGGGTCCAGGCCGTTGGCATCGAAGCCCGACTTCGCGGCGTCGTAGACGTAGGTGTCGGTCAGCGGAATCTCGCCCGTCGAGCCCACGGCGCCGGCCTGGGGCGGCAGGCCGGTGACCTTCGTTTGCGCGTTCACGCGCAGCGCGGTGCTCGAGCTCAGCACCGCGCCGCCCTTGCCCACACGCACCAGGCCGAAGCTCGGTGCGAAGGAGGGCGCCGGGAACACCTTGCTGACGCTGGTCGCGCCGGTGCTGTCGCCGGGCACCGGCACGGTGGGCCCGTCGCCGTTGGGACCGCGGTCGGTCACGGCATAGAACTCCAGCGTGCCATCGTCGGCCTTCCCCTTGAAGGCCATGCCCGAGCCATAGGCGGGCAGGAAGCCCAGCGGGAAGTCCGCCTTCACGGCGGCCTGGCTGCCCTCGTAGGGCACGTAGTACTTCGCGTCGGCCTGCAGCTGGTAGCGGGTCACGCTGGCCGCGATGCTGCCCAGGGCGTTGGTCTGGCTGGCGCTGGTGCTGATCGGCGTGCCGAGCGTGGACGCGAGCGTGTTCTCGAAGTGCTCGCGGGCCAGCAGGCGGCGGCTGTCGTCCACCGTGCGGCCCGCCCAGGGGGCGGGCAGGGCGGTGAGCATGGTCTGCAGCGCGGTATTGAAGTCGGGCGCCTTCGCCGAGATGTCGAGCGTGCCGGCCTTCAGCTGCGCCTTCACCTCGGACGTGAGGCGGATGCCGTTCGACGGGTCGCCGTCGTCGTCCAGGCTCTGCAGCGCGAGCAGGCGGTTGATCACTGCGTCGGCCTGCAGGCCATCCGCCGAGGTGTCGGCGCCGGCCAGCGTGAGCGGCGTCACGACCGCGCCGCAGGGGGCCGATCCGAGTTCCAACGCGCCGGCGCGAAAGCGCACCGTGTCGCCGGGCAGGCATTCGAAGCGGCCCTGTGCATCGGTCTGCGCCACGGCGGCGTTGCCGGCAATGTAGTCCAGGCCTTCGACGGCCGCATCCAGGAAGGTGCCGCTGACGCGCGCTGGCGTTGTCGGTGTTGTTGGCGTGCTGCCGCCGCCCGTGCCGGTCCCGGTGGCCGGAGAGCCTCCGCTGTTGCCGAGGATCGGCCAGCCGCCGCCGCTTCCTCCTCCACCGCCCCCGCAGGCCGCCAGCAGCAGGCTGGCACCGGCCATGGTGATCAGGCCCCTCGTCGTACGTCGCGCTCTCTTCGTGTTGGTCATCGTCTGGTGTCGGTCACGCCTGCGCACCGTACGCAGGACCGCGCGATTGGCGCTCGGCGCCGTGACCGGCTCATGACAACGCGGGGGTTGGTGCAGGCGGATCGCGCGGGCGTGCGGCCGGGCAGGTCGACCAGCGCTCGCCTCCTCGGGAGCGTGTCGGGGATGCGTGCAAAGCAGATCGTCACGTTCGTGACGAATTCGGCCGCAACGCCCGCTGGGCGGGCGCTGGCGGCCGATTGCGCTTTCGGGCCTTCAGCGCGACGAAGGCACCGGCATCGGACTTTCGGTGGCGGCGGAGGGCTGCGTGCCGGTACTTGCCGACGATGCCAGGGTGGCCTCGATCGGCTGCAGGTCCTCCGGGCGCAGCGAGCCGTTGGCCTGGCGCAGCTTGAGGTGGCCCAGCAGCACGTTGTAGCGCGCCAGGGCCAGGTCGCGCTTGGTCTGGTAGAGCTGGCTCTGCGCGTTGAGCACGTCGATGTTGATGCGCACGCCCACCTGGTAGCCCAGGCGGTTGGCGTCCAGCGCGCTCTGGCTGCTGGCCTCGGCCGACTCCAGCGCCTTGACCTGGTTGGCACCGGCCAGCAGGCCGAGGTAGGCGGCGCGCGTGGCCTGCGTCACGTTGCGGCGCGTGGCGTCGAGCTGGGCACGGGCCTGGTCTTCCAGCGCGATGGTCTCGCGGACGCGGTTCTCCACCGCGAAGCCGGCGAAGAGGGGCAGCGTCATCTGCACGCCGACGTACGACTGCTTCACGCGCGTGCGCAGGGTCGAGTCGATCACGCCGTCGGGGTTGTTCTGCACGCCGTAGCTCAGCGTCGCGTCGACCACCGGCTTGTGGCCGGCCTTGGCCTTGTCGATCTCCAGGCCCGCGACATCGAGCGCCAGGCGTGCCTGCGCGATGGCAGGATGGCCGTCCTCGGCCTGCGCGACCCACGCATCGGCGCCGGCCGGCGCGGGCACGGGCAGGCGCGCCGGCGCCGCCAGCGGCCAAGGCGTGGTGCCGCTGCGGCCCACGAGCTGGTCGAGCGCGATCCTCTTGACCTGCAGGTCGTTCTCGGCCGCGATCTCCTGGGCCAGCACCAGGTCGTAGCGCGCCTGCGCCTCGCGCGTGTCGGTGATGGTGGCGTTCCCGACGTCGAAATTGCGCTGCGCGGCGGCGCGCTGCTCGGCGACGGCGGCCTTCTGGGCGCGGACCAGCGCGAGGCTGTCCTGGCTGCCCAGCACGTCGAAATAGGCCTGGCTCACGCGCACGATCAGGTCCTGCTCGGCCAGCGCGAGCTGCGCCTGCGCGATGTCGTACTGGCGCTTGCCCTGCTCGTAGGTGGCCCAATTGGCCGGCCGGTAGATCGGCTGCGTGGCCTGCACGCCCGCCTGCTGGGTGCTGAAGTCGCGCGGTCCCGTGCCCTGGTCGGTGCGGATGCTGGCATCGGTGCGCGAGGCCGAGGCCTGCAGGCCCACCTGCGGCAGCAGGCCCGCCTTGGCCTGCGCGGCGCGGGCACTGGTCGCCTCGTACTGGGCCCGCGCGCCCTGGTAGGTGGCGTCGAAGGCGCGCGCCGATTCGTACAGCGCGACCAGGCTCTGGGCATGGGCCGGCAGGGTGGCCGCGAGGACGACGCCGCCAGCGGCCGCGAGAAGGGGTAGCCGCAGCCGGCGCATGGAGGTCCTTCGATCAGGGAGACGACAAACTCAGTACCGCGGCACCGCCGGATCGTGCGTGGCCGACCAGGCGTCGATGCCGCCCGAGACGTTGGCCACCTGCCCGAAGCCCTGGTGTTCGAGGAACATGGCCACCCGCTGGCTGCGGGCGCCGTGGTGGCACAGGCAGGCGATGCGCTGGGCCGGATCCAGTTCGGCGATGCGCGCCGGGATCTCGTTCATGGGGATGGCAACGAGGGTGAAGCCCTCGGGCGTCACGCTGGCGGTCGCCCGTTCCCAGGGCTCGCGCACGTCGACCAGCACCGCGGGCGCCGAGGGGTCCTGCGCGAACCATTGCGCCAGAGAGGCTGGAGGGACCTGGTCGATCATGGTGGTTCGGCTCAGAAGCTGAAGCGGGTCGGCTCGGGGAAGTTGAGCAGGCGCGGCACCACCATGTCCCAGGGCTGCGTGGTCTCCCACTTGCCTTCGCTCACGCGGGTGACGAAGTGGGCACGCATCATGGGCTCGTCGCCCACGATCGCCGCCAGCCGGCCGCCGATGTTCAGCGAGCCCAACAGGTTCTGCGGCACCTTGGCCACCGAGCCGCTGAGCACGATCACGTCGAAGGTGGGGCCGCTGGGCAGCGGCTTGGACCCGTCGGCGCAGCGCACCTCGGCGTTGTGCACGCCGTTGCGGCGCAGGGTCTCGGCGGCGCGCGCGGCGATGGTGTCGTCGATCTCCAGGCTCAGCACCTTGGCGGCGCGGTAGGCCAGCAGCGCGGCCATGTAGCCCGAGCCGGCGCCGATCTCGAGCACGGTGTCGGTCTTCTTCACGTGCAGGTCCTGCAGCACGCGCGCCTCGACCTTGGGCGAGAGCATGCACTGGCCGGGCTCCTTCGCGTTCTCGAAGGGCAGTTCCATGTCGAAGAAGGCCATCGAGCGGTGCGCGGCGGGCACGTAGTCCTCGCGGCGCACGACGGACAACTGCTCCAGGATGTCCAGTTCGAGCACGTTCCAGGGACGGATCTGCTGCTCGATCATGTTGTAGCGAAGCGGATCGGTGTTCAGGGGGGCGGTCATGCGGGGCTCCAGGCGAAAGGACTCGGAAGAAACGGTCGGTCGGGGGGACAAACTTTCGATTCTAGGAGGCGGGTGGCGGCATCGCAGGCGGTGCGGGGCGCCAGGGCGCCTCGGCCGTTGCCGCGGCCGAGCGGCGGCCGGCCGGCGTGCACAGGCCCTGCAGCACGATCTCGGACTGCGCGGCGAGGTAGCGTTGCGGGTCCAGCGGCGCGGCGCCGTCGACGCAGGCCAGCGCCGAGTGCCTGGTCAGCATGAGGAACATCATGGGCGCGATCACGGCGTAGATGGCCTGGTCCAGGTCCAGCGGCGCGAACTCGCCGCGGTCGATGCCGCGCTGGAGCACGCGCCGCACCAGCTCGTGGGCCGGACGCACCACTTCGCGCTGGTAGAAGGCCGCCAGATCCGGGAAGTTGCCGCCCTCGGTGATCATCAGCTTGGTGATGCCCGCCACCTTGGTCGAGCCCACGCGCTCCCACCAGCTGTGCATGCAGTAGCGCAGCATGTCGGGCGTGCTGCCGGCGAATTCCTCGTACTCGCGGTTCCACTCGGCGAAGCGGCCCGAGAGGTTCTCGGTGACCACGGCCTTGAACAGCTCTTCCTTGCTCGGAAAGTAGAGGAACAGGGTGCCCTTGGAAACGCCCGCCCGCGCCGCCACCTCTTCCGAGCGTGTGGCCGCGAAGCCCTTTTCCACGAACAGGTCGAGCGCCGCCTCGAGGAGTTCGCCCGGACGCGCCTCCTTGCGCCGTTCGCGCTTGGCGCGCACGGGGCACAGGGCGTTGTCGAGGAAGCGGGAGGGAGACATCGGCAATTACTGACTGACGGGTTAGTAATGTAGTCAGCGTCCACGCGAGCGTCAACCGGCCACAATACCGCCCTTGCGTCTTTGCATGCGCTCCGTGTGGGGAGCGGCAGCTGGAGCCTTCACCCCATGTCCGCATCTTCGACTCCCCCGTCCTCCCTCGAAACCATCGTTCTCGGCGGTGGCTGCTTCTGGTGCACCGAAGCGGTCTTCGACCGCGTGGATGGCGTCGTCGACGTCGAGTCCGGCTACAGCAACGGCCAGGTTCGCAACCCCAGCTACGAGCAGGTGTGCACCGGCCAGACCGGCCACAACGAGGTGGTGAAGCTGCAGTTCGACCCGGCGCGCATCTCGCTGCGCGAGATCCTCGAGATCTTCTTCGTCGTGCACGACCCCACCACCCTGAACCGCCAGGGCAACGACGTCGGCACGCAGTACCGCAGCGGCATCTACACCACCACCGACGCGCAGCAGGCGATGGCGCGCGAGGTGATCGCCGAGCTGGCTGCCAACCAGGTGTACCGCGGCGCCCCGATCGTGACCGAGGTCGCACCGCTGTCCAACTACTGGCCGGCCGAGGACTACCACCAGGACTACTTCCTCAAGCATCCGAACCAGGGCTACTGCGCCTTCGTGGTGGGGCCGAAGGTGGAGAAGTTCCAGAAGACCTTCGCCTCGCGGGTGAAGAAGGACTGACGGGACCGACGCCGCCGTGACCGTGCTGCACGCCACCCCCTTGCCCGCCCTGCGCCGCCCCGCGGCGCTGCGGCCGCTGGCGTGGTTGCTGGTGGTGGCGCTGTGCCTGGCCTCGACGCTGGGGCTGCTGCACCGCACGGTCCACCTGCCGGGGGTGTCGCACGCCACGGCGCTTGCGGCGAACACGACGCTCGTGCACGCCGCCGCGGCGCACGATGTGCACGGCCATGCCCACGGCACGGCCCTGCACGGCCTGCTGGCCCTCTTCGGCGGCCACGACGACGGCGACCTGCAGTGCCGCCTGTACGACCAGCTCGCGCACGGCAGCGCGCTGCCGTCGGTGGCGCTGCTGGTGCTGCCGGTGGTGCTGCCCACCGCCGTCTTCGACTTCATGCAGGGCGAGGCGCTGGCGCGCTGGGTCCTGCTCTTCGACGCGCGCGGCCCGCCCGCCGCCCGCTGAATCCCTGCGCCCGCACGTCCGGCGTCCGTCTCGCACGGGCCCGCCGGCGCTGCGCGGCATCTCCCTTTTCGCGACCGCACGGCGCTCCCCCGGAGCCGGGTGCGGCGCACCCCTGGATTCAACGGGCTTTCCATGCACCCCCAATTCCCCCGCCACGCCATCGGCGCGGCCACGCTTCTCGCCTTTTCCGTCCTCGCGCACGCGCAGGCAGACACCTCCGCGGCACCGTCCGCCGCCGCGGTTGCGGCACCCGCCACCGGCGGCCCGGCGCCGATGCTCAGCACCGTCACGGTCACCGGCAACCCGCTCGGTGCTACGGATTCGATAGCGCCCACCGCAGCACTGGCGGGCGATTCGCTGCTCATTCGTTCGCAATCCACCCTCGGCGAGACGCTGCAGGGCCTGCCCGGCGTGAGCAGCACCTACTTCGGCCCCAACGCCAGCCGGCCCGTGATCCGCGGGCAGGACGGCGACCGCATCCGCATCCTCAACAACGGCGGCGCGGCGCCCGACGCCTCCGCCCTGAGCTACGACCATGCGGTGCCGATGGACTCGCTCGTCACCGAGCGCATCGAGGTGCTGCGCGGCCCCTCGGCCTTGCAGTACGGCGGCAGCGCCGTCGGCGGCGTGGTCAACGTGATCGACAACCGCATCCCGACCGAGCCGATGGATCCGAAGGGCGAGGTCGGCGGCCGCGCCGACGTCGGCTACGCCAGCGGCAGCAAGGAAAAGAACGGCGGCGTGGTGGTCGAGGGCGGCAACGACCGCTTCGTGCTGCATGCCGACGCCTTCAGCCGCAAGGCCGACGACGTCGCGGTGCCGACCTGGCTCGAGTGCACCAAGCCCGGCTCGCCGGTCTACCAGCGGCGCATCTGCAACTCGGCCTCGCGCAGCGACGGCGGTGCCTTCGGCGGCACGGTCTTCCTCGGCGGCGGCAACTGGATCGGCGCCTCGGTCAGCGAATACCGCAGCACCTATGGCACCGTGGCCGAGGACGACGTGACCATCGGCATGCGCTCGCGCCGTTACGCCGTCGAAGGCGAGTTCAAGCCCGGCGGCTTCTTCACCAGCGTGCACGTCAAGGCCAGCCGCACCGAGTACCGCCACACCGAATACGAAGGCGCCGAGGCGGGCACGACCTTTTCCAACGCCGGCAACGACCTGCGCATCGAGGCGCGCCACCAGCCCATCGCCGCGCTCGGCGGGCTGCAGGGCGTGATCGGGCTGCAGAGCGAATCGACGCGCTTCGCGGCCGATGGCGAGGAGGCCTTCGCGCCGCACAGCCGCACGCGCTCGAACGCGCTGTTCCTGTACGAGGAACTGCCAATGTCCTGGGGCCGCTTCAGCTTCGGGGCGCGCACCGAGCAGGTCCGCGTGCGATCGCTGGGCTACCCGGACGATCCGACGGTGGACCGCTTCGCCATCGGCGAACGGCGCTTCAACCCGCACAGCGCGGCGTTCGGCGTGCTGGTCAACCTGGCGCCGCAGTGGCAGCTGACGGCCAACCTGGCCCACACCGAGCGCGCGCCCAAGGACTACGAGCTCTTCGCCAACGGCCCTCACGTGGCAACGGCCGCATGGGAGGTCGGCGACCCCAACCTGCAGAAGGAGTCGTCCAACGGCGCCGACGTCGGCGTGCAATGGAAGTCGGGCCCCCACCGCGCGGCCGTGAACGTCTACACCACGCGCTTTCGCAACTACATCGGGCTGACGGCGACCGGCAACCTGCGCAACGACGAAGGCGAGGTGAACCCGGTCGACGAGGAGGGCAACCTGCAGCAGGACCTGTTGGCCGAGTACGTGTACCGCGGCGTGCGCGCGCGCTTCACCGGCGCCGAGGCCAGCGGCAACCTGCGCCTCTTCGGCAGCGACGGGCTGAGCCAGTGGGGGCCCAACGGCACGCTCGACCTCGAGTGGCGCGGCGACGTGGTGCGCGCGACCAACACCGATACCGGCGAGCCGCTGCCGCGCATCTCGCCGGCGCGCCTGGGCGCGACGCTGGTGTGGGCCAGCGGGCCTTGGACCGCGCGCCTGGGCTTCGACCGCTACGCCGCGCAGCATCGCGTGCCGGCGATGGGCCAGCGCGAGACCGAGGGCTACACGCTGTGGAACGCCGCCCTGAGCTACCGCATGCGCTGGGAACGCGCCAACCTGCTGTGGTACGCGCGCGTCGACAACCTCAGCAACGCGCTGGCCTACAGCGCCACGTCGATCCTCACCACCACCGAGTTCCCGAAGGCGCCGCTGCCGGGACGCAGCATCAAGGTGGGGCTGCGGGTCACGTTCTGACACCGGGGTGAAATAGAAGAGGCCGTTCGGACTGAGCTTGTCGAAGTCCCGCGCAGCGCTTCGATCCTTCGACAGGCTCATGCCAGGCCCCTTCGACAGGCTCAGGACAGGCCGAGGCGGGCCTGCTACCGCCCGGTATGCTCCCGGCCGTGAATTCGCCCGTCGTCACCGCGCTGCTGCCCGTCGTTCTGCTGATCGCCGTCGGGTGGGTGGCGGGGCGGCGCGGCTGGATCGGCGGGGCGGCGGTGCGCGAGCTGTCGAACCTGATCTTCCTGCTGCTGGCGCCGGCGCTGCTGTTCCGTTCGATGAGCACGGTGCAGGTGCAGCAGCTCAGCCTCCGGCCGGTGGCGGCCTACTTCATCACCGCCGGTCTGCTCTACGCGGCCACGCTGGCCCTGCGCGGCTTCAACCGCGAGGCGGCCGTGCTCGCGCTGGCCAACACCTACAGCAACACCGTGATGATCGGCATCCCGTTGATCGGCCTGGCCTACGGCGCCCCCGGCATGGTGGTCCTGCTGACGCTGGTGTCGCTGCACTCCCTGATCCTGCTGACTGGCGCCACCGTGGTGCTGGAGCTGGCCGCGGCGCGAGAGGTGCAGGGCGCCGCCGGAGGCGGGCGCCACCGCATCGCCGCCACCGTGGGGCGCGCGCTGCGCAACGCCATCCTGCATCCGGTCGTGCTGCCGGTCATCGCCGGCCTCGCCTTCGCCCAGACCGGCTGGACGCTGCCCGAGGTGATCGACAAGCCGCTGGCGCTGCTCGGGCAGGCCTTCAGCCCGATCGCGCTGGTGCTGGTGGGCATCACGCTCGCGCAGACACCGGTGGGCCTGCACCTGCGCGGCGCCACGGTGCAGGCGCTGGTCAAGAACGTCGCCCATCCGCTGGGCGTGCTGGCCATCGGCACGCTGCTCGGCGTGCACGGGCTGCCACTCGCGGTGATGGTCGTGGCGGCGTCGATGCCCATCGGTGCGAACGTTTTCATGTTCGCGCAGCGCTACCGGGTGGCAGAGGAACTGGTCACGGCCAGCGTGGTGGTGTCCGCGGTGCTGGCGCTGGCCACGGTGTCGCTCGCGCTGGCGGGTGCGGCCCGGCTCGCTGCAGGTTAAAGTATCGAGCGAAAAGTGCCTGCAACGCCCGCCGGACGGGCACCGCTTGCTACAAAACCGATAGCGCCGTGCCGGCGCTCACGGTGCGAGGCGCTCGCGCAGCCACGTGCCGTCCTCGCGCCGGTAGCGCAGCCGGTCATGCAGCCGGCTCTTGCGGCCCTGCCAGAACTCCCAGCGGTCGGGCACCAGGCGGTAGCCGCCCCAGTGCGGCGGACGTGGCGGCGCGAGCAGGAACTTCGCGCCGTAGAGGGCGGCGTTCTTGATCAGCGTCTCGCGCCCCGGGATCACCTGGCTCTGCGGACTGGCCCACGCGCCGATGCGCGAATCGAGCGGGCGGCTGGCGAAGTAGGCGTCGCTCTCCTCGGCGCCGGCTTTCTCGACGCGGCCTTCGATGCGCACCACGCGCTCGAGCTCGACCCAGTGGAACTGCAGCGCCGCGAAGGGGTTGCCCGCCAGCTCCTGGCCCTTGCGGCTGTCGTAGTTGGTGTACCAGACGATGCCGCGCGCGTCGTAGCCCTTGATCAGCACGATGCGCGTGGAAGGCCGCAGGTCGCTGCCGACGGTGGCCAGCGTCATGGCGTTGGGCTCGGGCACCTGGGCGCTCACGGCCTCGCCGAGCCAGCGCTCGAACTGGTCCAGCGGGTCGGCCGCGCTGTGGCTCTCGCCGAGTTCGGCGCGCTCGTAGCTCTTACGCAGGGCGGCCAGGGAATTCTGCAGATCGCTCATGGCGCCATTGTGCGGGCTGCGCCTGCCGCGTGCCGCCGCGTAACATCCAGCGGCCCATGATCGTCCGCCCCCGCCCGCACTGGCTGCGCCTGCTCTTCGTCTGGCGCGGCTCGATCCTGTCGCAGATCCTGCCGCAGCTGGCCGTGACGCTCGCACTGGCGATCATCGTGACGCTGCTCCACGGCCAGGTGCTGCGCTGGAAGGTGCCGATGAACTTCGTGCCCTTCTCGCTGATCGGGCTCACGCTCGCGATCTTCCTGGGCTTTCGCAACAGCACGAGCTACAGCCGCTGGTGGGAAGCCCGCGTCCTCTGGGGCTCGCTGCTGATCGAATGCCGCGCCGCCGTGCGGCAGGCGCTCACGTTGGTCGAGGGCGGTGGCGATGCGCGCCTGCTGGCGCTGCGCCTCATGGCGCTGGTGCATGCGCTGCGCCACCAGTTGCGCGGTACCGACCCGGCGGCCGACCTGGCGCGCCTGCTGCCGCCGGTCGAGGCAGAACGTGTGACGGCTGCGCGCTACCGGCCCGCGATGCTGCTGCAGATGGCCGGCGAGTGGCTGCGCGACCAGCGGCGGCAGGGCCGCGTCGACCCGGCCGTCGTGCCGGCGCTGGAGCGGCCGCTCGACCAGATCGGTGTCGCCGTGGGCGGTTGCGAGCGGCTCGCGAGCACGCCGATCCCCTTCACCTACAGCGTCATCATCCACCGCACGATCTACCTGTACTGCCTGCTGCTGCCCTTCGGCCTGGTCGATTCGATCGGACCGATGACGCCGGTGATCGTGACCCTGGTGGCCTACACCTTCTTCGCGCTGGAGGCGCTGGGCCACGAGATCGAGGAGCCCTTCGGCGACTCGCCCAACGACCTCGCGCTCGATGCCATCTGCTGGACCATCGAGACCTCGCTGCGCGAGAGCCTGGGCGACACCGACTGGCCGCCGCAGCCGCAGCCGCGGAACTTCGTCCTCACGTGATGCGCGCCCTTCCCGTCGTACTCGTGCTCGCCTCCGGCCGGGGCGAGCGCTTTCGCGCCTCGGGCGGCACCGTGCACAAGCTGCAGGCGTTGCTGGGCGACCGGCCCGTGATGGCGCACACGCTGGCGGCAGTGCAGGCCAGCGGCCTGCCGTGGCATGTCGAGGACATCGGCCACCCCGGCATGGGCGACTCGATCGCCGCCGCGGTGCGCGCGACGGCCGACGCCCCCGGCTGGCTCGTGCTGCCGGCCGACCTGCCGCTGGTGCAGCCCGCCACGTTGCAGCACGTTGCCGCCGCTCTGGGCCGGCCAGGCGTGACCGCCGCGCAGCCCGTGCGCGCGGGACAGCGCGGTCATCCCGTGGGCTTTGGCGCTGCGTGTCGCGATGCCTTGCTGGCCCTGGAAGGAAATCAGGGTGCAGCGCCCGTCCTGCGGGCGCAGCGTGCTATGAATTCTGTAGCGGACGTCGAGACGGACGACGCCGGCACTGTCACCGACATCGACACGCTGGACGACCTGGCACGTGCCGAAGCCCTGTGGCGCGCGCGCGCCGCGCGGTAGTTCGTGCCTAGCCGCGCGGCTTGTACGCGATGACGTCGATCTCGACCTTGGCGTCGATCATCAGACGCGCCTCGGTCGTCGAGCGGGCCGGCTTGCCGTCGGGGAAGTAGCTCATGTAGACGCGGTTGAAGGCACCGAAGTCGCGCGCGTCCTGCAGCCACACGGTGCACTTGCAAACGTCCTCGAAACCCGCGTCGGCCAGCGCGAGGGCAGCGCGGATGTTGTCCATGACCTGGCGGGTCTGGGCCTCGATGCCGCCCACCACGAGTTCGCCCTCGGCATTGACGGGTACCTGGCCGGAGACGTAGACGAAATCGCCGGCGCGCACGGCGGGCGACAGAGGACGCGCCTGGCGGTCGGAGGCGACGGGCGGCAGGCCGAGGTATTCGAGTGGCATGGAAAGAATTCCTTTCAAGAACAAGCCGGCAGTTTAGGCTCGTATTGAAATTGGATTTCAGATCACTGGGGTAAATACTGGCATGGATGCTGCGTGTGACCGCTAATCTGCGCTTCAGCTGAAAAAAACTTTCACTTTCTTGGTGCATGCCACCGATCGAGGAGTTCCGATGCCCCACCGTTTCGCCCCCGTTCCCGCCGCCCGATCCGGGATGAGCCTGGCGCGCCGCAGCCTCCTGGCTGCCGCTTTCCTGCTGCCCTGTGCCGGCCTGGTGCATGCCCAGCCCGCCGGCCGCGACCACGCGACGCTCGCCATGGTCGCGGAGCCGCAGACGCTGGACCCGATGGCCTCCACCGCCGACCTGGTGGGCACCATCATGCAGCACGTCTACGAGACGCTCTACACCTTCGACGGCAAGTGGAACGTGGTGCCCATGCTGGCCGAGGCTGCCCCGAAGATCTCTGCCGACGGCAAGGTCTACACCATCGCGCTGCGCAAGGGCGTGATGCTGCACAACGGCCGCGAACTCAACGCCGACGACGTGGTGGCCAGCCTGCAGCGCTGGATCGAGCAGTCGCCGCGCGGCAAGGCCGTGGGCAAGCAGCTGGCGCACGTCCAGGCCAAGGGCCCCGCCACGGTCGAGATCGCGCTCACCGCGCCCTATGCCCCGCTGCTCGCCCAATTGGCGCTGCCCAGCGGCATGGCGGCCATCATGGCCAAGGATTCCATCGCCACGCCGCTGAAGGACTTCGTGGGCACCGGCCCCTACAGGTTCAAGGAGCGCCGGCCCGACCAGTACCTGCTGCTGGAGCGCTTCGACAAGTACAGCGCCCGCAAGGAGCCCGCCAACGGCTACGGCGGCAAGCGCGAGGCATTGATCCGCGAGCTGCGCTTCGTGCCCGTGCCCAATGCCAACACCCGCGTCGAAGGCGCCCTGGCCGGCCAGTACGACTTCGCCGACCTGCTGCCCACGGAAGCGCTGCCGCGGCTGGAGAAGGCCACCGGCAAGACGGTGCCGGTCATGACGCCGGCCTTCGGCTTTCCCTACCTGGTGTTCAACACCAAGGAAGGCGTGATGGCCAGCCAGCCGCTGCGGCAGGCGGTGCAGACCGCGCTGGGCGAGGGCGAGATGCTGGCCGCCGGCTTCGGCGACACCCGCTTCTTCACCGCCGAGGGCAACCACTTCCCCAAGGGCTCGCCCTTCTATTCGACAGCCGGCACCGAGCTGTACAACCAGCGCAATGCGCCCAAGTCCAAGGAGCAGGCGGCCAAGGCCGGCTACAAGGGCGACCCCGTGCGCGTGCTCACCAGCCGGCAGTACGACTTCCACTACAACATGGCGCTGCTCATGGCCGAGCAGCTCAAGCGCGCCGGCTTCAAGGTGGAGCTGAACGTGGTCGACTGGGCCACGCTGGTGCAGCGCCGCAACGACCCCAAGCTGTGGGACATCTACGTGACCCACTCCGGCCAGTTCCCCGAGCCCATGCTCTCGCCGCCGCAGCTGGGCGACGGCGCCCCGGGCTGGTGGGACACGCCGGCCAAGCAGTCGGCGCTGGCCGCCTTCAATGCCGAGCCCGATCCGGCCAAGCGCGGCGTGCTGTGGGGCAAGGTGCAGCAGACGGTCTATGACGAAGTGCCCTACGTCAACGTGGGCAAGTTCAGCGGCCTGTCGGCGCGCAGCCCGGCCTTGGAGGGCTACACGCCCGCCACCTGGCCCTTCTTCTGGAACGTCAAGGTCAAGTAAGCCCCGCCGGGAGCCGAGCGCGTGCACCGTTTCATCCTCTCCAAGGCCCTGGGCATGCTGGCAGTGCTGGCGCTGGTGGCCGTGCTGGTCTTCGTGCTCACCCGCGCCGCCTCGGGCGACCCGGCGGCGGTGCTGCTGGGCGACCAGGCCACCGCGGCCGACATCGCCCGGGTGCAGCAGCAGTACGGGCTGGACAAGCCGCTGCCGGTGCAGTTCGGCTACTGGCTGCGCGAGGTGCTGCAGGGCAACCTGGGCGAGTCCATCTTCCTGCAGCGGCCGGTGGCGCAGGCCCTGGCCGAGCGGGCCGAGCCCACGGCGCTGCTCACGCTCATGGCCGTGGCGCTGGCGGCGCTGATCGGCATTCCCTGCGGCATCGTCTCGGCCGTGTTCCGCGGCAAGGCGGTGGACCAGGCCTTCACCGGCGTCGCCATGCTCGGTGCGAGCGTGCCCAGCTTCTGGCTGGGCATCGTGCTGATCCAGTTCTTCGCCGTGAAGCTGGGCTGGTTCCCGGTCTCCGGCTACGGCGACCCCGGCGCGCCGCTGGCCGAGCGGCTGCATGCGCTGGTGCTGCCGGCCACGGTGCTGGGCCTGCTGAACTCGGCGCTGATCATCCGCTTCACCCGCGCCAGCATGCTCGACGTGCTGGGCGAGGACTACGTGCGCACCGCCCGCGCCAAGGGCCTGGGCGAGCAGGTGGTGGTGCTCAAGCATGCGCTGCGCAATGCGCTGGTGCCCATCGTCACCGTGGTGGGCCTGACCACCGCGCTCATGATCGGCGGCGCCATCGTCACCGAGACCGTGTTCGGCCTGCCCGGCGTGGGCAACCTGGTGGTCAACGCCGTGCTGCGGCGCGACTACCCGGTCATCCAGGGCGCGCTGCTGGTCATTGCCGCCATCTACGTGTTCATCAACTTCGCGATCGACATGCTGTATGCGGTCGTCGATCCGCGCGTCAAGGTCTGAAGCGATGCGTTCACTCCTTTCGCGGCTGTTCCGCCGCCGCATCGTGATGGCGGCCGCCGTCGTGCTGCTGGCCACGGTGGTGCTGGCGCTGGGCGCGTCGGTGTTCGCCGGCGCCGATCCCAACGACACGGCGGTGCTCGACCGCCTCAAGCCGCCGAGCGGGGCCCACCTGATGGGCACCGACGAGCTGGGCCGCGACCTGTATTCCCGCGTGATCCACGGCGCGCGCTATTCGCTGGCGATTGCCGCGTTCACCGCCGCGGGCGCCATCGTGCTGGGCACGCTGGTGGGCCTGCTGGCCGGCTTCTTCCGCCGGCTCGATACGCCCCTCAGCCGCGTGGTGGACGCCATGATGTCCTTCCCCGACATCCTGCTGGCCATCGCGCTGGTGGCCATCCTGGGGCCGTCGCTGGCCAATGTGGTGCTGGCGCTGGTGCTGGTCTACACGCCGCGCGTCGCGCGGGTGGTGCGCGCTTCCACGCTGGTGGTGCGCGAGTTGCTGTTCGTGGAGGCCGCGCGCGCCATCGGCGCCCGCACGCCGCACATCCTGTGGCACCACGTGCTGCCCAACCTGCTGTCGCCGATCCTGGTGCAGGGCTCCTTCATCTTCGCCTACGCCATCCTGGCGGAGGCGGGCCTGTCCTTCCTGGGGGTCGGCGTGCCGCCGGAGATCCCCACCTGGGGCACCATGGTCGCCGGCAGCCAGCAGTACGCCGACCGGGCCTTCTGGGTGGTGCTGTTCCCGGGCCTGGCCATCATCTTCACGGCGCTGTCGCTGCAGCTGCTGGGCGATGGCGTGCGCGACCTGCTCGACCCCAAACTCAAGAAGGCCGCCTGACCATGGACGCTGCCGTCATTCCCCAGGCCGCCGCGTCCGCGCTGGCCTTGCCCGATCGCCGCGTCCTGGCCGTCGACGGCCTGTCGGTGGCGTTCCGCTCGGCCGAGCGAACCGTGCAGGCCGTGCGCGACCTGCGCTTCACGGTCGACCGCGGCCAGACGCTGGCCATCGTGGGCGAGTCGGGCTCGGGCAAGTCGGTCACCTCGCTGGCGCTGATGCGGCTGGTGGAGCACGGCGGCGGCCGGATCGCCGGCGGCTCGGCCCTGCTGCGCCGGCGCAACGGCCAGGTGCTGGACCTGATGCGCGCCGGCAAGGCGCAGATGCGCGAGGTGCGCGGCGCCGACTTGGCCATGATCTTCCAGGAGCCCATGACCTCGCTCAACCCGGTGTTCACCGTGGGCGAGCAGATCGCGGAATCGGTGCGGGCTTACCAGGGCATGGACCGTGCCGCAGCCAGCGCCGAGGCGCTGCGCATGCTGGAGCTGGTGCGCATCCCCGAGGCGCGCAACGTGCTCGGCCGCTATCCGCACCAGCTGTCGGGCGGCATGCGCCAGCGCGTGATGATCGCCATGGCGCTGGCGTGCAAGCCGCAGCTGCTGATCGCCGACGAGCCCACCACGGCGCTGGACGTGACCATCCAGGCGCAGATCCTGCGGCTCATCCGGCAGCTTCAGGAAGACCTGGACATGGGCGTCATCTTCATCACGCACGACATGGGCGTGGTGGCCGAGGTGGCCGACCGCGTGTTGGTGATGTTCCGCGGCGACCGTGTGGAGGAGGGCGCCACCGACGAGGTCTTCGCCCGCCCTGGCCATGCCTACACCCGCGCGCTGCTGTCGGCCGTGCCGCGGCTGGGCGCCATGGAGGGCACCGACCTGCCGCGGCCCTTCGATCTGCTGCGGGTGGAGGACGGCCAGCCGGCACCCGCCCCGGCCGCCGACGTGGAAAGCCGCCCGCCCGGCGCCTCACCGGTGCTCCGCGTCAAGGACCTGGTCACCCGCTTCGACCTCAAGCCGGGCCTGTTCGCCAAGGCCACGCGCCGGGTGCATGCGGTGGAGCATGCGAGCTTCGACCTCTACCCCGGCGAGACGCTGGCGCTGGTGGGCGAGTCGGGGTGCGGCAAGAGCACGACCGGCCGCTCGCTGCTGCGACTCGTGCCCTGCCAGGGCGGCGCCATCGAGTTCGGCGGGCGCAACATCCTGACGCTCGCCGACGGCGAGGTGCAGGCCCTGCGGCGCGACATCCAGTTCATCTTCCAGGACCCCTTCGCCTCGCTCAATCCGCGCAAGACGGTGGGCTTCTCGCTGGCCGAGCCGCTGGTGGTGCACAAGATCGGCACGCCCGCCGAGCGGCAGGCGCGGGTGCGCTGGCTGCTCGACAAGGTGCAGCTGCCGCCCGAGGCCGCGGAGCGCTATCCGCACGAGTTCTCCGGCGGCCAGCGCCAGCGCATCGCCATCGCGCGGGCGCTGGCGCTGGCGCCGAAGGTGATCGTGGCGGACGAGTCGGTCTCGGCGCTGGACGTGTCGATCCAGGCGCAGATCGTCAACCTCATGATGCAGCTGCAGCGCGAGATGGGCGTGGCCATCCTCTTCATCTCGCACGACATGGCGGTGGTGGAGCGCATCAGCCACCGGGTGGCCGTGATGTTCCTCGGCCAGATCGTGGAGATCGGCCCGCGCCGCGCCGTCTTCGAGAATCCGCAGCATGCCTACACCCGCCGCCTGATGGCCGCCGTGCCGGTGGCCGACCCGCAGCGCCGCCACCTCAAGCGCAGCCTCATCGAGGGCGAGATCCCCAGCCCCATCCGCGCCATCGGCGACGAGCCGGTGGTGCAGCCGCTGGTGGAAGTCGGCCCGGGCCACTTCGTGGCCCGCCACCCGATTGCCGGCGGCTTCTGATGACTTTTCCATTCCGCATGACCGACCTGACCGACCCCCTCCTCGACGGCACCTACAAGGGCTATCCCCGCACGCAGGCGCCGCGTCCGCGCAGCCGCGTGGGCAGCGCCGGCTGGAACGTGCTGGCCGGCGACCTGCCGCTGCCGCTGGCCCTGATCAAGCGCGAGCAGCTCGCCCACAACCTGGCCTGGATGCAGCGCTATGCGCAGGGCCAGGGCATCGACATGGCGCCGCACGGCAAGACCACCATGTCACCCCAGCTCTTTGCACGCCAACTCGATGCCGGCGCCTGGGGCATCACCTTCGCCACCGTGGCGCAGCTGGCCATCGGCGCGGCGGCCGGCGTGCGCAATGCGCTGATCGCCAACCAGGTGGTGCAGGACGACGACCTGGCCGGCATCCAGCAGCTGCAGGCCGCGCATGCGGGTCTGCGCGTGGTGTTCCTGGTCGACTCGCAGGCACAGCTGGCGCTCATCGGCGACTGGTTCAAGCGACACGCGGGTGCGCGGCCTTTCGAAGTGATGCTGGAGATCGGTGTCGATGGCGGCCGCACCGGCTGCCGCACGCACGAGGACGCACTGGCGCTGGCCCGTGCCGTGCACGAAAGCCCGGCTCTGCGGCTGGTCGGCATCGAGTGCTACGAGGGCCAGGGCGCCACCGGCCAGGACGGCCCCGATGCCGCCTACGCCACCGCCCTCATGGACCGCGTGCAGGCGGTGGCCGAGGCCTGCGTGGCCGAGCGGCTGTTCGAGGCCGACGAGCTGCTGTTCTCGGCCGGCGGCTCCGCCATCTTCGATCTGGTGGCCGGCCGCCTGCGCCCGTCGCTGGGCCGCCCGGTGCGCGGGCTCCTGCGCTCGGGCTGCTACGTGACGCACGACCACGGCTTCTACACCCGCATGGTCGATGCCGTGAACCGGCGCCTGGGCTGCGACTGCGGCGAAGGCCTGCAACCGGCCATGGAGGTCTGGGCGGCGGTCCAGTCGCGGCCCGAGCCGCGGCTGGCCATCCTCACCGTGGGCCGGCGCGACATCTCCTTCGACCTGTCGCTGCCCATCCCCATCGCCCGCGCGGCCCGCGGTGCCACGGCGGCGCAGGTCGTGCCGGCCAGCTGGCGCATCACGGCCCTCAACGACCAGCATGCCTATCTGCGCTGGGACGAGGCGGACGACGCCACCGCCCCGGTGGTGGGCGAGCGCGTCGGACTGGGCATCTCGCATCCCTGCACCACCTTCGACAAGTGGCGCTGGATGCCCGTCGTGGACGCGCATTACGCCGTGGTAGACGCGATCACCACGCACTTCTGATGATGGCCGAGCTGCCGCTGCTCCAGCGCATGGCCCAGGCGCGCGAGAACGCGCCCGCCACCCGCCGCGCCATCCTGGACCTGATGCTGGAAGACCCCCAGCGCACGCTGGACGAGAGCTTCGAGCAGCTGGCCGAGCGCTCGGCCAGCTCGGTGCCCACCATCATGCGCACCTGCCGCGACCTGGGCTTCGCCGGCCTGCGCGAGTTCAAGCTGGCGCTGGCACAGGAACTGGCCGTGGGCGGCTCGCCGCTGCACCGCAGCGTCAGCCTGGGCGACAGTGCGGCCGAGGTGGTCGCCAAGATCGTGCGCAGCGCTTCGGCCTCGGTACAGGGCGTGCGCGCCCAGCTCGACATGGCGGTGGTCGAGGCCACCGCCGCCGCGCTGGCCGCCGCGCCGCACATCGACATCTTCGGCGCTGGCGCCACCTCCTGGTTCATGGCCAACGACCTGCAGTCGCGGCTGTTCCGCCTGGGTCTGTCGGCCAATGCCTGGGCCGACTACCACCTGCAGCAGGTGGCCGCGGGGGCGCACGGGCCAGGTTCGGTGGTGGTGGCCTTCTCGCATGTGGGCGGCATGCCCTCGCTGCTCGACAGCGTGGACGTGGCCCGCGCCCAGGGTGCGCGCACCGTCGCCATCACCCGGCCCGGCTCCCCGCTGGCCGCGCGGGCCGACCTGCTGCTGGCGGTGGACGTGCCCGAGGACGCCGTGATGCGCGTGGGCATCGACGCCTACCTGGCCCATCTGCTGATCATCGAGATCCTCTCGGTGCTGGTGGCCCAGCGCCTGGGCGATCCGGCCGTGCGTCGCCTGCGCGAGGTACGCGCCGCGCTGCAGCGTCAGGGCATCGACGTGCAGGGCTATCCGCTGCCGGTGTGGGGCGCCGCCCCGGCCGCACCGTCGGCGGCCAACGACGCAGCCGGCCACGACGACAACGACAAGACCCGTTCATGAACACACCCCTGACCCTGCTCGAAGGCGGCCTGCTGGTCGACGGCTCGGGCCAGCCCGGCTGGCACGGCGACCTGCTGCTGGCGGGCGAGCGCATCGCCTGCCTGGGCGAGCATCTGCGCGAGCATCCGCCGCAGGGATTCGACCTGGCCGGGGCCGAGGTGGTCGACTGCCGCGGCAAGGTGGTGGCGCCCGGCTTCATCGATGCCCACACGCACGACGACGCCGCCGTGCTGCGCATGCCCGAATACCTGCCCAAGCTGTCGCAGGGCATCACCACCGTGGTGACGGGCAACTGCGGGATCTCGCTCGCGCCCTACCGGGCGGCGCAGGCGCGCCCGCCGCTCACGCTGCTGGGCGCGGACTCCTTCCGCTACGCCGACATGGCCGCCTACCGGGACGCGGTGACGGCGGCCCGCCCTTCGCTCAACGTGGCGCCGCTGGTGGGGCATACCACGCTGCGCTTCGCCGCCATGGATGACCTGGGCCGGCCGGCCGACGCGGAGGAACAGGCCCGCATGGCCGCGCTGCTGGATGGCTGCATGCGCGAGGGGGCCTTCGGCCTCTCCTCCGGCCTGTTCTACGAGGAGGCCTATGCCGCCCCCGCCGACGAGGTGACCGCCCTGGCACGCGTGGTGGCCCGCCATGGCGGCGTGTACGCCACCCACCTGCGCAGCGAGATGGAGACCATCCTCGAAGCGATGGTCGAAGCCGGCGACTGCGCCTTCGAGGCTGGCGTGCCGCTGGTGATCTCGCACCACAAGTGCGCGGGCCCCGCCAACTGGGGCCGCACGGCCGAGACGCTGCCGCTGGTCGATCGGCTGGGCGAGCGCCAATCCATCGCCATGGACGTGTATCCCTACGTCGCCGGCTCTACGGTGCTGCGCGAGGACCTGGTGGACGGCGTGATCGACGTGCTCATCACCTGGAGCGAACCGCATCCCGAGGCCGGCGGGCGCATGCTGGCCGACATCGCTGCGGAATGGGGCATGGATCAGAAAAGCGCCGCCCTGCGGCTCAAGCCGGGCGGCGCCTGCTACTTCCAGATGCGGGAGGACGATGTGGAGCGGGTGATGGCCCATCCGCGCTCGATGATCGGCTCCGACGGCCTGCCGCACGACCGGCATCCGCATCCCCGGCTGTGGGGCGCGTTCCCGCGTGTACTTGCGCGCTATTGGCGCGGACGCGGCCTGTTCACGCTGGAGCAGGCCATCCACAAGATGACGGGCCTGACGGCGCGCAACTTCCGCATCGCCGGGCGCGGCCTGCTGCGCTCGGGCCACCAGGCGGATGTGGTGGTGTTCGATGCCGAGCGCATCCGGGACCGGGCCACCTATGCGCAGCCCGAGCTGGCGAGCGAAGGCGTGGAAGCGGTCTACGTGAACGGCGCGCTGACCTACCGCGAAGGCGCGACGGCACTCATGGCACGCGCCGGCCGGGTGCTGACCCGGGAGCGCAGTGCCGGCGGCCTGGGCGAGGCCGCCTAGGCGCAACGCTCAGCGCGCGATGACCGCGCAGGCGATGCGCGGGCCGGAGTTGCCGGCGGGCTGCGAGGTGTAGTCGTCGCGGTCGCGGTGCACCACCAGGGCGCGGCCGACGACGTTGTTGGCCGTGCCGTCGGCGAGGGAGATCGAATGCACATCGACGCTGAAGCGCGCCACGCCGTCGGCGCCGGCCACCAGGCTGGGCAGCTCGCCCGCATGGCTGCCGGCGGCGCCGAACTTGCCGTGCGTGCCGCCTGCCGGGTTGAAGTGGCCGCCGGAGGCGTTGCCGTTGTCGCCGCAGTCGCCCTTCTCGTGGATGTGGAAGCCGTGCTCGCCCGGCGTCAGGCCGCGCACCTCGCCCGCCACGCGAACGCCGTGGTCGAGGGCGGTGAAGGTCACCTTGCCGGTGGTCGGGTTGGGATTGATGGCGGCAGTGGGCGCGAGGTTGGCGGTGGCCGTGGCGCGGCCCATGCCCATGCTGCCGCAGGCCGACAGGGCGGCGCAGGCCAGGAGGGCGGCGCCGGCGAGGGCGAAGGTTGGCTTGGTCATCTCAGTTTCCTTGGGTGGCGGGTGGAGCGGGCGGGGTCCCTTGGCGGGGCCCGGCTGGAGGCAGGGTAGCGGCAGGTGCGGCCGCGGCCGCGTCAGCGGAGGCCGTGATTTCGGCCAGCCGCAGCAGCCGCGCCAGGGCGGCGTCGTGGATGTGGTGGCGCTTGAGTTCCGCCAGCGTCTGCCGCGCGTAGTCGAGCGAGCTGCCGTAACGTCCCACGGCGCTGGCGAAGATCTCGCGGTAGCGGGCCTCGGGCAGGTTGCCGGTGAAGTTGGGGCTCTTGCGCGAAAGCGTGAAGGCCAGCGCCCGCACCGGCCCGCCCGGCGTGATGCAGGTCAGCCAGCGCGGGTCGTACACGCCGGTGGGCATCTCGCGCAGCCACAGGCGCCCCAGCGTCTCGAGGCCGTGCACGGCGGGCACGCGGAACACCAGCCCCTGGCAGCTGCCGCCGGTCAGCAGTCCGAACACCAGGCCGGGGTTCTGCACGCTGCCGCGGTTGACCCGGCTCCACATCTTGAGCGCCCGGTGCCAGCCGTGCACCCGCGCGGGGCGGCGCTCGACGAAGTCGAATTCGGGCTTCCAGATCAGCGATCCGTAGCCGAAGAGCCAGAGGTCCTCGTGCCCGCCCCATTCGTGAATGACCCGGTCCAGCAGGGGCTTGGGATCGCGCAGCGGCGTGGGCAGCGGGTCCAGGCCGGGAGGGCCCAATCCGGCGCCACCTACAATTTCGGCGTCATGGTTCACGAACCCATTATTTACCGACCTCTTTCATTTGGAGACCACCCGATGTCCACGCGTGCGGATGACGACGATCAACAGCGTTTTGCGCTCGGCTTCCTCTTCGCGCTGATCGCGCTGGTCGTCATGACCGTGCTGGGGGTCGTCGTCTACAAGTACGGTCTGTCGCACGCGCCCAGGTCGCCCGCTGCGGCGATCGCGCCGGCCCCGACCGTGGCGGTGGTGACGGAGACCGTCGCCGTCGTCATCCCGGACGGCGCCAGCATCCGCGTGGGTGAGGGCGTGGTGAACTTCTACTTTGCCACCGGCAGCGCCGACATCGCGCCGGGCGCCGCCGAGGCCCTGGCGCTGGTGATCCAGGGCGTGCAGAGCGGCCGCAAGGCCGTGGTCTCGGGCTTCCACGACACCACGGGCGACCCTGCGAAGAACGAGGAACTGGCCAAGCAGCGCGCCCAGACCGTGCGCGACGTGCTCACCGGCCTGGGCGTGCCGACCGAGAAGGTCGCACTCGAGAAGCCCGCCGTCACCACCGGCAGCGGCAACAACGCCGAGGCCCGCCGGGTCGAGGTGAAGCTGGTCGACTGAGGCCGCTGCGCCTCAGCCTTCGGCCTTGCTCGAACCCTGACGCCCGGCCTTGGCCGGGCGTTCTGCTTCATGGGGCGCAGCGGTGCTTTCGCGCACCACCAGGCTCCATGGCAGTTCCACGCACGGCCGCGGCACCGGCTCGCCGCGCATCAGCCGCAGCAGCATCAGCGCCGCCTCCTCGCCAATGGTTTCGCGCGGGGTCCGCACGCTGGTCAGGCTGGGCATGAGCTGGTCGCTGCCCGGCAGGTCGTTGAAGCCGGCCACCGCCACCTGCCCCGGCACCGGGATGCCCAGGCGGGGCGCCGCCATCAGCGCGCCCTGCGCCAGGTCGTCGTTGCAGAAGAAGATGGCTTCGGGTGCCGATTCGCTCATGAGGCGGGCGAACATGTGTCCGCCCAGGGCGATGGATGAGGGCTCGGGCCGCAGCATCTCCAGCGCCGGCTCGTAGCAGCCGGCTTCGCGCAGGGCGCGGCGGTAACCCTCCGCGCGCTGCATCACCCGGGCGTCGAGCTGGGCGGCGGCGAACGCGATGCGCCGCGCGCCCCCGGCCAGCAGATGCTGCGTCAGCGCGTACCCGGCGTCCTGCTGCGAGAAGCCGACGCAATGCACCCCCGGCGCCCGGCTCGTCTCCATCACGTGCACGCACGGCACGCCGCTGGCCTGGATCAGGGCGCGCGTCTCCTCGCTGCGCTCGAAGCCGGTGACGACCAGGCCCGCCGGACGGTGCGCCATCTGTTCGCGCAGCAACTGCTCCTCTTCGCGCGGGTCGTAATGCGTGATGCCGATCAGGGTCTGGTAGCCGTGGGTGCGCAAGGTGCGCTGCAGGGCCTCGAGCAGGTCGACGAACAGGGTGTTGCTCAGGAGGGGGATCAGCACCGCCACGTGCGTGCTGCGGTGCGAGGCGAGGGCGCGCGCCGCCGGGTCGGGCACGTAGCCCAGGGCGTCCGCGGCGGCGCGTGCGCGTGCCACCAGCTCGGGCGCCACGGCGCGTTCGCCGCGCAAGGCGCGCGACACGGTGATCGGGCTCACGCCGGCGGCGCGGGCCACCTCGGCCAGCGTCACGCGGCCGCTGCGGCGACGCCGCGGGAGCTCTGGGGTCATGGATGAGATCGGTGAAAACCCTACAAGGAGGCATCCGAGTATCTTTTAGGATAGCGCTATCCAGACATCGGGTAAGCCCCGACTGAACGCGAGCCCCGGCGCGGGGTTCAAGAATTCATTGGAGGACTGCGCTGTCCTTCGGCGTTCAGCGATTTCTTTTGTAAAAGATAGCGCTATCCAAGGAGACAGCTGTGGCGACTTCGAATCAGCCGGGCCTCTGGCTCGTCATCATGGGCGTGTCGGGCTGCGGCAAGTCCAGCCTGGGCCAGGCCCTGGCGGCCGACCTGGCCCTTCCGCTGATCGAGGGGGACGATTTCCACCCCGAATCCAACATCCGCAAGATGAAGAGCGGTACGCCGCTGACCGACGACGACCGCGCCGGCTGGCTGGCGCGCCTGGGCGAGGAGTTGGCGGCCCGCCACGGCGGCGCGGTGCTGACCTGCTCGGCCCTCAAGCGCAGCTACCGCGAGCTGCTTCGTGCCGCGGTACCCGGCTTGCGCTTCGTGTTCATGCAGATCGGGCGCGACGAGGCCGTGGCGCGCGTGCAGGCCCGCGAGGCGGTGCACATCTTTCCCGCCAGCCTGGTGGACAGCCAGTTCCAGGCGCTCGAATCGCCCGGAGGCGAAGCGGGCGTGGTGACAGTGCAGGCCACGGCGCCGCTGGCGGAGTCGGTGGCGCAGGTGCGCGGCTGGCTGACGCAGGACGGGGCGCGCGCCACCTGACCCTCCTTCTCTACCTCCCCTTTTTGTTCCCCTCGACGGAGACACCATGACGACAACATCCTCCTCGACCGCGCTCAATGCCACGCCGGCGGCGCCGCAGGCCCGCGTGCCCGGCCGGCGCTGGCGCATCGGCGGCCTGCTGGGCGCGGGCGTGCTGGTCAACTATTTCGACCGGCTCAGCCTGTCGGTGGCGGCGCCCCAGATCCAGGCCGAGTTCCACCTCACGCCCGAGCAGATCGGCTTCTTCCTCTCGGCTTTCTTCTGGACCTACGCGTTGCTGCAGGTGCCCGCCGGCATGCTGCTGGACCGCTACGGCCCGACGCGCATCGGCCGCTGGGGCGCCTTCGCCTGGGGCATCGCCTCCACGCTCACGGCGCTGGCGGGCGGCTGGGCCGGCATCTTCGCGGCGCGCATGCTGCTGGGCATCGCCGAGGCGCCGGGCTTCATGGTCAGTTCCAAGGCCACAGGCTACTGGTTCCCACGCGGCGAGCGGGCGCTGGCCACGGCCATCTTCGACGCGGCCGCCAAGTTCTCGAACGTGATCGGCGTGCCGCTGGTGGCTTTCGTGGTGGTGGGCTTCGGCTGGCGCTGGGGCTTCGGCGTCTGCGCGGCGCTGAGCTTCCTGTACTTCTTCGCCTTCCTGCTGATCTACCGCGACCCGAGCCAGGACGAGAAGCTGAGCGCGGCCGAGCGCCGCCACATCGTCGAAGGCGGTGCGGCCCCCGAGGGCGCGCCGGCCGGCGGCGCCAGCGGCATGCTGGGCTACCTGCTGCGCCAGCCCAAGGTCTGGGGCCTGATGCTGGGCTTCGCGGCCTACGGCTATTCCTTCTACCTGTTCCTGACCTGGCTGCCGGGCTACCTGGTGCAGGCCATGCACATGAGCATCCTCAAGTCGGCCGGCTTCGCGGCGATCCCGTGGATGGTGGCGACGCTGAGCGACCTGTTCGTGGGCGGCTGGCTCATCGACCACCTGATCGCCAAGGGCCACGAGGAGTCGAAGGTGCGCAAGACGGTGCTGGTGTGCGGCATGGTGCTGGGGCTGGCGGTGTTCGGCGCCACGCAGACCACCGACCCGGTCTGGGCCATCGTGTGGATCTCCATCGCGCTCGGCGGCCTGGCCGCGGCGGCGCCGGTGAGCTGGTCGCTGCCCTCGCTGATCGCGCCCAAGGGCGGCGTCGGCACGGTGGGCGGGCTGATGAACTTCGGCAACAACCTGATGGGTGCAGCCGCCCCCATTGCCACCGGCTTCATCGTGGGGGCCACCGGCTCCTTCGTGAATGCCTTCCTGCTGGCGGGGGCGATCCTGGTCATCGGCATCTGCGCCTTCGTCTTCCTGATGGGGCGCATCGAGCCGATCGCCGAGCCCGGTGCCTGAGGGCGCGCGCTCCGGCGGGCCCGCCGGCCAGGCGCGCCGCGCCCAGTGCCGCGCCGTTCGTCCGGACGCAAGAGGGTATCGGCGGGCAACGTGCAGGCTGGCATGCTTCATGCCGTTGTCTTGCGCTGCCATGATGCTGACGGCGGCGGCGAGCCCCTCACGATACCGGCGGGTCCAGCGCGCGCCGGTTTATTTCCCCACGCACCTGTCCCTGCCATGACCACGATCCATCCCAAGCTGCTCGCCGTCACCGAGCGCATCCGTGCGCGCAGCCGTGACCTGCGCACCGATTACCTCACGCGCCTGCAGGCCCTGCGCCGGCGCGACCGCGGCTCCGATCGCATGGGCTGCGCCAACGTGGCGCACGCCGTGGCCGGCGTCCCCGCCAACGACAAGCTGCGCATCGTGGCCGAGCGCGCGCCCAACATCGGCATCGTCACGGCCTTCAACGACATGCTGTCGGCGCACGCGCCGTTCCAGGGCTACCCGGACATCATCAAGCACGAGGCGCGGCGCCTCGGCGCCACGGCCCAGGTGGCCGGCGGCGTGCCCGCCATGTGCGATGGCGTGACGCAGGGCACGCCGGGCATGGAGCTGTCGCTCTTCAGTCGCGACGTGATCGCGATGGGCACCGCGGTGGCGCTCACCCACGACATGTTCGACGCCGCGCTGATGCTGGGCGTGTGCGACAAGATCGTGCCGGGCCTGCTGATCGGCGCGCTGCATTTCGGCCACCTGCCGATGGTCTTCGTGCCCGCGGGGCCGATGCCCTCGGGCCTGTCGAACAGCGCCAAGTCGAAGGTGCGCGAGCAGGCCGCGCAGGGCCTGGTGGGCCGCCAGGGCCTGCTCGATGCCGAGATGGCCGCCTACCACGGCGAAGGCACCTGCACCTTCTACGGCACGGCCAACAGCAACCAGATGCTGCTGGAGGCGATGGGCCTACACGTGCCGGGCACGGCGTTCATCCAGCCGGGCGACGCGATGCGCGAGACGCTGACGCGCGAGGCGGTGCGCACGGTGCTGGGCAAGGCCTCGGGCCAGCCCTACGCCGTGCCGCCGATTGGGGAAATGGTCGACGAGCGCTGCATCGTCAACGCCATGGCCGCGCTGCTGGCCACCGGCGGCTCCACCAACCACCTCATCCACTGGGTGGCGGTGGCGCGTGCCGCGGGCATCCTCATCGACTGGGACGATTTCTCCCAGCTGTCGGAGGTGGTGCCGCTGCTCACCCGCGTGTACCCCAACGGCACGGCGGACGTGAACGAGTTCCAGGGTGCCGGCGGCCCGGGCTTCGTCATCGGCGAGCTGCTCGGCGCCGGGCTCATGCATGCCGACGTCGGCACGGTGCGCGCCGGCGGCATCGCCGAGTGGTCGGGCGTGCCCTCGATGGGCGCAGACGGCGCACTGCACTGGCAGCGTGCGGTGTCGAACAACGACACCGTGACCCGGCCCGCCGCGAAGCCCTTCAGCCCGACGGGCGGCCTCAAGCTGCTGCAGGGCAACCTGGGTCGCAGCGTGATCAAGGTGTCCTCGGTGCCCGACGACCGCCATGTGATCGAGGCGCCGGCGCGCGTCTTCGATTCGCAGGGCGCCCTGCAGAAGGCCTTCGCGGCCGGCGAGCTGGAGCGTGACGTGGTCTGCGTGGTGCGCTGGCAGGGCCCGCAGGCCAACGGCATGCCGGAGCTGCACAAGCTCACGCCGCCGCTGTCGGTGCTGCAGGGCAAGGGCTTCAAGGTGGCGCTGGTGACCGACGGGCGCATGAGCGGCGCCTCGGGCAAGGTGCCCGCCGCCATCCACGTCTCGCCCGAGGCCGCCGCGGGCGGGCCGCTGGCGAAGGTGCGCGACGGCGACCTCGTCCGCCTCGATGCGGTGGCCGGCACGCTGACCGTGCGGGTGCCCGAGGACGAATGGGCGGCGCGCCCGCTGGCCACGATGTCCGAGGCCCAGCGCACCGAGGACGGCCACGGCCTGGGCCGCGAGCTCTTCGCCGGCATGCGGCGCAACGCGCTGGCGGCCGAGGAGGGCGCCTGCACCTGGCTGTAGGAACACGTTCCGAGCCGCCGCGGGTCGCTTCGCGCCGCGCTTTGCTTTATCGTGCCAGCCTCGGCCCGCGGCGCCGTGCGTCCGCGCTGCGCGGGCCTTCCCTGCTTTTCTCTGGAGCCTCCCGATGACCGAACCCCTGACCGCGCTGGACGTGATGCGCGACGCCCCCGTGATCCCCGTGATCGTGCTGCACGACGTGAAGGACGCCGTGCCGCTGGCGCGCGCGCTGGTGGCCGGCGGCATCCGCATGCTCGAGGTGACCCTGCGCACGCGCGAGGCGCTGGAATGCATCGAGGCCATCGCCAAGGAGGTGCCCGAGGCCGTGGCCGGCGCCGGCACCATCCGCAGCGCGGCCGATGCCCAGGCCTCGGCCCTGGCCGGCGCGCGCTTCGGCGTCAGCCCGGGCTACACGCGCTCGGTGGGCAAGGCCTGCCACGACCTCGGCCTGCCGCTGCTGCCGGGCGTGGCCACGGGCAGCGAAGTCATGCTGGCGCAGGAAGACGGCTACACCGAGCTGAAGTTCTTCCCGGCCGTGCAGGCCGGCGGCATCAACATGCTCAAGGCCTGGCAGGGCCCCTTCGGCGAGGTGAAGTTCTGCCCCACCGGCGGCGTGCATGCGGGCAACGCCCCCGACTTCCTGGCGCTGGCCAACGTGGCCTGCGTGGGCGGTTCCTGGATCGTGCCCACCGAGGCCATCGCCGCCAAGGACTGGGCCCGCATCGAGGCGTTGGCGCGCGAAGCCAGCCAGCTCGCGCGCTGACGCCCTTATCCAAGACAAATCGGGCTGCAGCGCCCGTCCAGCGGGCGCCAGCAGCTATGAAAAAGATAGCGAGACAATGAACCCCGATTTCGATCCCGATTCCCTGAAGGTCATCGCCTTCGACATCTTCGGCACCGTGGTCGACTGGCACGGCGGCATCGCGGCCGAGGTGGAGCGCGCCCTGCCGGGCGTCGACGGCAGCGCCTTCGCGCTGGCCTGGCGCGCGGGCTACCAGCCGGCCATGCGCAGCGTGATGGCACGCATCGCCAGCGGCGAGGGCGGCTTCACGCTGCTCGACGAACTGCACCGCGGCATCCTCGAGGGCGTGCTGCGCGACTTCGGCGTCGAGGGGCGGCTCGATGCCGCGGCCCTGCACCAGCTGAACACCGCGTGGCACCGGCTGCCGCCCTGGCCCGACGCGGTCGAGGGGCTCACCCGGCTCAAGCGCAAGTACACGATCTGCACGCTGTCCAACGGCAACCTCGGCCTCTTGACCGAGATGGCCAAGCGCGGCGGCCTGCCCTGGGACTGCATCCTCTCGGCCGAGGTCTTCAAGGCCTACAAGCCCGATCCGCGCACCTACCTCGGCGTGGCCGCCGTGTTCGACGTGGCGCCCAGCGAGGTCATGCTGGCCGCGGCCCACCACGACGACCTGGCGGCTGCGCGGGTGTGCGGCCTGGCCACCGGCTACATCGAGCGCCCGCTCGAGTTCGGCGCCGGCCAGCCCAAGGACGTGTCGCCGCGGCCCGAGAACTCGCTGCACGTGCGCGACATCGTGGCGCTGGCCGAGCGGCTGGACTGCTGAGGCCGCGACCCTTGTCGCCCGAACTCGACACGCCCGAGGACCGGCAGCCGCTGATGGCGGAACTGCGCTTCATGGAGGACCGCTTCCATGCGGCATCGCATGCGGCCACGCCCGAGGACTTCGGCCGCATCGTCGCCCCCGACTTCTGGGAGATCGGCGCTTCCGGCAAACGCTACAGCCGCGCGTTCTGCCTGGAGGTGCTGTCGCAGCGCGCCGCCAAGCCGCCCGAGGAGGCCTGGATCACGCGTGACTGGCACCTTCGTGAACTCGGCCCCGACCATTGCCTGCTGACCTATACCCTGGAGCAGCCGGGCCGCATCACGCTGCGTTCGACCGTCTGGCAGCGGAATGCCAACGGATGGCAGGCCGTCTTCCATCAAGGCACGGTGTGCCTTTGACGGGCGACGCTTGCGCCATGGCGGCGGCATGAGCATCGAGGCGCGGCAGCCGGCTCCTGCCGAACCTGCGTTTCCCGAGCCGACTGTCCTGCGGACCGCGCGCCTGCAACTGCGGCCAATGCGGCCGTCCGATGCCGACGCGCTCTACGCCATCCTGACCGAGCCCGAGGTCCTGCGCCATTGGGACACGCCGGCATGGCCCGATGTGGCGCATGCCCGCGAGTTCATCGTCGACGAGCAGCGTGCGCTCGCGGAGGGCGAATCCATCACCCTGGGCATCTATCGGGACGACCCGCCGCGCTTGATCGGGGAGTGCCTGCTGTTCGCCGTCGACTGGCAGGCCGGCCGCGCCGAACTGGGTCTTGCGCTGGCGCCCGGCGCATGGGGACACGGCTACCTGCAGGAGGCTGCAGGCGCCTTGCTCGCCTACGGCTTCGACGGCTTGCACCTGCGCCGCATCGAAGCCGAGATCAACGTGGGCAACGCGGCGGCAGCCCGCGCACTGGAGCGCCTCGGCTTTCAACGTGAGGGCGTGCTGCGTGAGCGCTGGGCGGTGAACGGCAGCATCTCGGACGCCGCCGTGTACGGCTTGCTGGCCAGGGAATGGGCAGCGCGCTCCGTGGACTGACGGCCCGCGCGGCACTCGGTCACAGGGACCACCGGCCTCGCCGGATCAGCGCAAACCCTGGCCGCTGCCGGCATCGTCCTGGCGCTGGATCAGCTCGATCTTGTAGCCGTCCGGGTCGGTCACGAAAGCAATGACGGTGGTGCCGCCCTTCACCGGACCGGCCTCGCGCGTGACGTTGCCGCCGGCGGCCTTGATCTTCTCGCAGGCCGCGTAAGCGTCGGGCACGCCCAGCGCGATGTGGCCGTAGGCGGTGCCCATCTCGTAGCTTTCGGTGCCCCAGTTGTAGGTGAGCTCGATCTCAGCCTGTCCGGGGTTGCCCTCGCCGTAGCCGACAAAGGCCAGGCTGTACTTGTATTCGGGGTTCTCGCTGGTGCGCAGCAGGTTCATGCCCAGCACCTTCGTGTAGAAGTCGATCGAGCGCTGGAGGTTGCCGACGCGCAGCATGGTGTGGAGGAGTCGCATGGCGTTCTCGTGGGGAAAAGCGGAAAGCCTGGAGTGTGCACTGCGGCGCGCTCGCCTGCGCCGCGGCGCCCGATCACCGGGGCGCCGCGTCGGTCCATTGCACCAGGCGCCCGCCGTGCATGTGCCCGGTGTGGTCGGCCATGGTCTGTGCCTCGGCCGCATGGTGCGTGACGAGGATGGCCGTCTGCCCCGCGGCGCGCAGGATGTCGCGCACCTCGACCGTCAGGCGCTCGCGCGTCGCGCCGTCGAGGTTGGAGAAGGGCTCGTCCAGCAGGATGAGCGCAGGGGCGGGCGCCAGCGCACGGGCCAGCGCCACGCGCTGCTGCTGGCCGCCCGACAGCTCGTGCGGAAAGCGCGCCGCCATGTCGGGCAGGCCGACCAGCGCGAGCATCTCTCGCACGCGGGCCTCGCGGTCCGCGCGGGTCCAGCGCCGCAGCCCGAAGGCCACGTTGCCGGCCGCCGACAGGTGCGGGAACAGCGCGTATTCCTGGAACATCAATCCGATCTGGCGCGCTTCGGGCGGCAGATGCACGCCGGCCGAGGACAGCAGGCGCTCGCCGAGATGGATCTCGCCGGCGCGCGCCGGCTCGAAGCCGGCGATGGCGCGCAGCACCGTGGTCTTGCCGCAGCCCGAAGGCCCGAGCAGGCAGCCGATGCGGCCGGCCGCCAGGTGAAGCGCGAAGCCGTCCACCACCGTGTGCAGGCCGCGGGGCGTGTCGTAGCCCAGGCGCAGGCCCCGGATGTCGAGGGCGCGGCTCATGCGGGCACGCCCACGGTCGATTCGACGCTGCCGGCATCGAGTTGGGTTCGCGCCAGCCAGACCACCGGCAGCAGGCCGGCCAGCACGATGGCGAGCGCGGCGATGGCGCCTTCCTCGTAGGTCCCCCGCGCCGCCTCGGCGTAGAGCCAGGTGGCCAGCGTGTCGAAGTTGGCGGGGCGCAGCAGCAGGGTGGCGGGCAGTTCCTTCATGGCATCGACGAAGACGAGCAGGGCGCTGGCGGCGATCGCCGGGCGCAGCAGCGGCAGGTGCACGCGCCGCAGGGCGCCGAGTGTGCCTTCGCCCAGCGAGCGCGCGGCCTGTTCGAGCGCGGGCGGGATGCGCGCCAGGCCGGCGTCGATGCCGCCCACCGGCATCGCCAGGAAGCGGATGGTGCAGGCGATCACCAGCACCACGCCCAGTCCCATCAGCGGCAGTCCCGGCAGGCCGAGCGCCGAAGCGACGCCGGCATCCAGCGCCAGTGCGGGCGACAGCAGGCCGATGGCGAGCACCGTGCCGGGCAGGGCGTAGCCCAGGCTGGCCAGGCGCGCCGGCCAGCGGCCGGGCCGCGTGCTGGCGGCGCCCTGTCGCACAGCCCAGGCCACGAGCAGCCCCGCCAGCACGGCGACGGTGGTCACGCCCAGGGCCAGCGCCACCGTGTTGCCCAGGCTGGCCCACAGGCCGCTGGAGATGCCCTGGCCCAGGCGCAGGCGCTTGACCGTCTCGGCCACCAGGTAGGCCGCGGGCGCCACGAAGCCCAGCAGCACCGGCAGGCTGGCGGCGGCGGTGGCCGCCCAGGCCCGCGCGCCCTGCAGTCGCCGGGGTGCCATGGCCCGCATGCGCTGCGCGGAGCCGAAGCGCTGGCGGCGGCGGCCATGCTGCTCCAGCACGACGAGCAGCACGACCACCGCGAGCATGGCGCAGGCGATCTGCGCCGCGCCGGCCAGGTCGGAGCGAGTGATCCATGTCGTGTAGATGGCGACCGTCAAGGTGTTCACGCCCAGGAATTCCGACGCACCGATGTCGTTGAGCGTCTCCAGCAGCGCGAGGCTCAGGCCCACCGCCAGCGCGGGCCTCGCCAGCGGCAGTGCCACGCGCCGGAAGGCGCCCCAGCGGCCTTCACCGAGCGAGCGCGCCGCCTCCAGCAGGTGCGCGGGCTGGGTCATGAACATGGCACGCGCGGTGAGGTAGACGTAGGGGTAGAGCACGATGCCCAGCACGCCCACCGCGCCGCCCATCGATCGCAGGTCGGGCAGGCGGAAATCGCGCGGGCTGTCGTAGCCCAGCACCCAGCGCAGCGCGGTCTGCACCGGGCCGATGGGGTGCAGCAGGTCGAGGTAGGCGAAGGCCACGATGTAGGTCGGCATGGCCAGCGGCAGCAGCAGGGCCCAGTTCAGCACGCGGCGGCCGGGGAAGTCGCAGCTCGACACCAGCCATGCGCAACCGGTGCCGATCACCAGCACCAGCGTGCCGACGCCGGCCAGCAGCAGGGCGGTGTTGAGCGCTGCCTGCGGCAGCACGTGCTGCGCGAGGTGCGTCCAGTGCGCGAGGTCGGCCCCCGCCGCCAGCCAGGCCAGCGAGAGCACGGGCGCGAGCACGCCCAGCGCCACCAGGATGGCACCGGCCTGCCACAGCGGGCCCACGTTGCGCAGGCCCGGCCTGCGAGCGATCCACATCAGGTCATCGCGGAGCGGAAGCCAAGCCGCGAAGCGGCTCGACGTTTGAAGCCTTTACCTGTCGAAGCCGACCTTGTCGACCAGCGCGCTGGCCTGCTTGCGGTATTTGGCGATTTCGGTCAGCGGCAGCGGATCGACCTTCAGCTCGCCGATGGTCTGGCCGATGATCGGATCGAGCGCCACGCCCTTGCGCACCGGGTACTCGTAGTTGGCCTGCGCATAGAGCTGCTGCGCCGGCTCCGACACCAGGAACTCCAGCAGCTTCACCGCGTTGTCGCGGTTCGGCGCGCTCTTCGCGACGGCGGCGCCGCTGATGTTGACGTGCGTGCCGCCGCCCTTGGCGAAGGTCGGGCGGACCACCTTGATCGCGTCGCCCCACTTGCGCGCGTCGCTGCCTTCCTTGGAGCCCTTCATCTGGCCCACGTAGTAGGAGTTGGCCAGGCCCACGTCGCAGATGCCGCCGAGGATGTCGCGCGCCACGTCGCGGTCGCCGCCCGTGGCCTTGCGCGCCAGGTTGGTCTTCACGCCGCGCAGCCATTGCTCGGCCTGCGCCTCGCCGTCGTGCGCGATCAGCGCCGCCACGAGCGCGGTGTTGTAGGGGTGCTGTCCGGCGCGGATGCAGACCTTGCCCTTGTATTTCGGGTCGGCCAGGTCCTCGTAGCGGAAGTTCGCCAGCTTGAGGTTCTTGTCGGCGTACAGCACGCGCGCACGCATCGACAGCGAGAACCACTGGCCGTCGGCCCCGCGCAGGTTGGCGGGAATCGCCGACTCGAGCGCGGCCGACTTCACCGGCTGGGTCACGCCGCCTTCGACGAGGTCGAGCAGGTTGCCCACGTCCACCGTCATCAGCACGTCGGCGGGCGAGCGGGCGCCCTCCGCCTTTACGCGTTCGAGCAGCCCGTCCTTGACGAACACCGTGTTCACCTTGATCTGCGTCTGCGCGCTGAAGGCCGCGATCAGCGGCTGGATCAGGCCCGGCTCGCGGGTGGTGTAGAGCGTGAGCTCGCCCTGCGCATGGGCGGGCAGGGCGGCGGCCACCAGGCCGGCGGCCGCAAGGGCGAAGGCACACGCCTTCCGGCGCGGACGGGACAACAGGGACATGGAAACTCCTCCGGACGTCGACTGGGATCTCTTGTGCCGGCAGGCGCCGGCCCAGCGTGCGGCTGGTTGAGAATCATTGTCAACGACAAGAGGGCGCTCCCAGGACGAAGGACCCTGGCGCCGTGGGGTTGAAGCGCCGGGGCGTCAGCGCGCAGCCGGCACGTCGAACACCAGGCAGGTGGTCGTGGCATGGGCGTACAGCGTGCCGTCCGGGCCCACCAGCCGCGCCTCGGCCGTCGCGAGCTGCCGGCCGCAGTGGATCACGCGGCCCTCGGCGCGCACGCGCGGCACCCTGGGCGTGATCGCCTTGACCAGGTTCACGCCCAGCTCGGCCGTGGTGTAGCCGCGGCCGGGCGGCATCATGGTGTGGACGGCGCAGCCCAGCGCCGAATCGAGCAGGGTGGCGAACCAGCCTCCGTGCACGGTGCCCAGCGGGTTCAGGTGGCGCTGCAGGGGCGTGCCCTGGAACACCGCCTTGCCCGGCCCGACCTCGACGATGGTGAAGTCCAGCGTCTTCGCGATCTCGGCATAGGGCAGTTCGCCGCGAAGCATCCCTTCCATGACCTCCAGGCCGCTCTTTCCGGCGATCTGGTCGGGCCGCGCGAGCCCGGGGCCGGGTCCGGCGTCGAGCCGGGCCATGACTTCGGCCTCCTCGGCGAGCCAGGTTTTCAACACGTCTTCGGAATTCGTCGGGGTCAAGGTCGTGCTCCTCTCTGGATGACTTGAAGGTTGCATATGCAATCATTGCAGCTACAATGATAGGCATGGATGCTATCGCAAAGCCCAAGGGCTGCACGAGTTTCAAGCTGCGCCAGCTCAGCCGGGTCGTCGCGCGCCACTACGACGCCCACGTGGCGGCCAGCGGCCTCAAGACCTCGCAGTACTCGCTGCTGTCCAACATCCTGGCCGCGGGCCCGGTGCGGCCGGTCGACCTGGCGGCGCGCATGAGCCTGGACGCGTCGACGCTCACGCGCAACCTCAAGCCGCTGATCGCCGAGGGCTGGGCCGAGATGGGCGAGGGCGCCGACGCCCGCAGCCGCCTGATCCGCATCACCCCTGCCGGCCGTGCCAAACGCGAGGAGGCACGCGCACTGTGGCAGCAGGCCCAGCGCTCGCTCAACGAGCGGCTCGGGCTGGTTCGCGTGGCCCAGCTCCATGCCCTGATCGACGAGGCCCTGGACATGCTGGCGCCCGGCGAGGCGGACGACCCGGCCTGCTGAGCCTCGCGCCCGGCCACCGCCCCGACTTCATCGACCACTGGAATCCCGATGTCCGCCACACGCGTCTCCGCCTGGCTGCAAGCCCGAGGCATCCACTACGGCTGGCTGGTGGCCGCCGTCACCTTCCTCACCATGCTCACCATGGCGGCCGCGCTGGGCCTGCCGGGCGCGATGCTCAAGCCGCTGGGCGACGAGTTCGGGTGGACCACGGAACAGATCTCCTCGTCGCTGGCCTTGCGCTTCGCGCTCTTCGGGCTCATGGGGCCTTTCGCCGCGGTGCTGATGGAGCGTTTCGGCCTGCGCAGGGTCATGGTGTGCGGCCTGGCGCTGGTCGGCGGCGCGATGGCGCTGGTCACGGCCGCGAACCAGCTGTGGCAGCTGTTCGTGCTCTGGAGCCTGATGCTGGGCCTGGGCACCGGCATGACCGCGATGGTGCTCGGCGCGGTGGTCGCCAACCGCTGGTTCAACGCCAGGCGCGGGTTGGTCATCGGGCTGCTCACCGCGAGCTCGGCCACGGGGCAACTGGCCTTCCTGCCGGTGGCCGCATGGATGATCGAGCACTGGGGGTGGCGCTCGGCCGTCGTGCCCATCGTCGTCGGTGCCTTCCTGATCGCCGTGCTCGCGCTGTGGCTCATGCGCGACCGGCCGGCCGACGTGGGCCTGCTGCCCTATGGCGAGACGCCCGCCACGGCGACGGCACCCCAGGCCGCGATCACCCGCCTGGGTTTTGCCACGCCCTTCCGCGTGCTCGCCGAGGCGGCGCATCACCGCACCTTCTGGATCCTGGCCGGCACCTTCTTCATCTGCGGGCTCAGCACCAACGGGCTGGTGCAGACGCACTTCATCTCGCTGTGCGGCGACAACGGGCTGGGGCCGGTGCCCGCCGCCTCGGTGCTGGCCGCGATGGGTGCCTTCGACTTCGTCGGAACGGTGTTGTCGGGCTGGCTGTCTGACCGCTACGACAACCGCAAGCTGCTCTTCTGGTACTACGGGCTGCGCGGCCTCTCGCTCTTCTGGCTGCCGCACTCCGGCTTCTCGCTCGTGGGGCTGGGCGTGTTCGCGATGTTCTACGGCCTCGACTGGATCGCCACGGTGCCGCCCACCGTCAAGCTGGCCGGCGCGGCCTTCGGCCCGCAGAAGGCCGGCATGGTGTTCGGCTGGGTGTTCGCGGCCCACCAGCTGGGTGCGGCGACGGCGGCCTGGGGTGCGGGCATGTCGCGCACGCTGCTGCTGACCTACACCCCTGCGCTCTACGTGGCGGGCGGCGCCTGCCTGCTGGCGGCGCTGCTGGTGCTCACGATCCGCCGGCCCGCGGGCCCGGTGGGCAAGCCGGCTGCACCGGCCACCCAGGGCGGCATGGTCGCGGCGCAGGCCCGGGCATGAACGCGCCGCTCGATCCGCGCACGCAGCGCCTGCTGCACGACCCGATCGTGCCCACGCTGCTGCGCATGGCCGCACCCAACGTGCTGGTCATGGTGGCGCAGGCCGCGGTCGGCCTCATCGAGACCTGGTTCGTCGGCAAGCTCGGCACCGATGCCCTGGCCGGCATGGCGCTGGTGTTTCCGATCGTGATGCTGATGCAGATGACCTCTGCCGGCGCGATGGGCGGCGGCATCGCCTCGGCCGTGGCGCGCGCCCTCGGGGCAGGCCGCAAGGAGGACGCACAGGCCCTCGTCTGGCAGGCGGTGGCCATCGCACTGGGCTTCGGCATCGCCTTCACCCTGGCCCTGTGGCTGGGCGGCCGCGCCCTGTACGGCGCGATGGGCGGCAGCGGTGCTGCGCTGGAGGCGGCCCTGACGTACTCGCACTGGGTGTTCGCCGGTGCGGTGCTGGTGTGGATGTTCAACTCGCTGGCGGCCGTGATCCGCGGCACCGGCAACATGGCGGTGCCGGCCAACGTCACGGTGGCGGGTGTGGTGCTGCTCATCCCACTGTCGCCGCTGCTGATCTTCGGCTGGGGACCGGTGCCGGGCATGGGCATCGCGGGCGGCGCGATGGCGCTGCTGGTGTACTACCTGGCCGGCACGGTCGCGCTGGCGCTGTACCTGCGCTCGCCCCGCAGCCTGCTGCGGCCCGTGTGGGCGCAGGCGCGGCTGCGCTGGCCGCTGTTGCGCGACATCCTGCGGGTGGGGCTGTTCGGCGCCATCTCCACGGTGGCGACCAATGCCTGCATCGCGCTGGCGACCGCTTTCGCCGGCCGCTACGGCGCGGGGGCGATCGCGGGCTACGGCACCGCCTCGCGGCTCGAGTACCTGCTGGTGCCGCTGGTGTTCGGCCTGGGCGCTCCGCTGGTCGCCATGGTGGGCACCTGCATCGGCGCCGGCCAGCGCGAGCGGGCGCTGCGTGCCGCATGGACCGGCGCCGTCGTGGCCTTCGTGCTCACTGGCGGCATCGGACTCGCGGCGGCGCTGTTCCCGCGCCAGTGGCTGCTGCTCTTCGGCAACGATCCCGCGATGCTCGAGGCTGGCACGCAATACCTGCGTGCGGTGGGGCCGCTGTACGGGTTCTTCGGGCTGGGGCTGGTGCTGTACTTCGCCTCGCAGGGCGCGGGCCGCCTGATGTGGCCGGTCTTCGGCACGCTCATCCGGCTGGCCGTGGCCGGCATCGGCGGCTGGCTCGCGCTGCGCTGGGGCGGGCAGCTCGTGCACGTGTTCATCGCCCAGGGGCTGGCGCTGGTCGCCTATGGGCTCTTCATCGCGTCGGTGATCTCGGGCGGCGCCTGGTTCGGGCGGCCCGGCTGGCCGCGGACCACGGGTGCGCTGCTGCGTCGGCTGGCCTGAGTTTGCCGCCGGCCTCCTTCCCTTTCTTCTCTTCACTCCCATCCATTCGGAGCATGTCATGAACCTTCAGGATTCCGTCGTCTTCATCACCGGGGCCAACCGTGGCCTGGGCCTGGCCTTCGCGAAGGCTGCACTGGCGGCCGGTGCGCGCGAGGTCTACGGCGCGGCGCGCGATGCGAGCACCGTCACCCTGGCGGGTGTGACGCCCGTCGCGCTCGACGTCACGAAGCCGGAGCAGGTCGAGGCCGCGGCGCTTGCCTGCGGCGACGTCAACGTGCTGGTCAACAACGCGGGCATTTCGCGCGGCTCGAACCTGCTGGGTGCCGCGTCGTTGGATGCCGCCCGGGCGGAGCTCGAGACCAATTTCTTCGGGCCCTGGCTGCTGGCGCGCGCCTTCGCACCCGTGCTGGCGCGCAACGGCGGCGGTGCGATCGTCAACGTGCTGTCGGCGCTGGCCTGGACGACCTTCCCGAGCGTGGCCACCTACAGCGCCACCAAGTCGGCGGCCTGGTCGCTCAGCAACGGCCTGCGCAACGAGCTGGCGGGGCAGGGCACGCAGGTCGTGAGCGTGCATGTGGGCTACATGGACACCGACATGGCCGCCCATGTGGATGCCCCCAAGACCTCGCCCGACGACGTGGCGCGCCAGGCCTTCGAGGCCGTGAAGACCGGCGGTGTGGAGGTGCTGGCCGACGAGGTGTCGCGGCAGCTCAAGCAGGGTCTGTCGAGCCCCAACCCGCCCTACGCCGCGGCCGCCGTGGCGGCTTGAGCGCGCGGGAACCAAGAACGCCCCTTGCGGGGCGTTCTTGGTTCACTCAATGGCGGTACGGGTTGTTAGGCCGACGGTCGTAACGGTTCGGCACGCCGTCGCGGTCGCTGTCGCGCCAGCCGTGCCGGCGCTCCCAGTGGCGATGGCGGGGGTGGTAGCGCGGGCCGTCGTGGTAGTAGCCGGGGTGCACGTAGCGCGGCGGCGGGGGCGGCCGGTGGTAGCGCGGAGGCGGCGGCGGTGGGCCGTAGTACTGCACCTGGACGATGGGGCCGTGGGGCTGGGCCTGGGCCGGGGTGCCGAGCATGGCCAGCGACATCAGGGCGGCGCCGCCGATGGCTGCGATGAGTTTCTTCACGGTGACTCCTCGTTATGGGGTGCCTGCATGGTCGCCGCGCCGTGTGAACGCCGTGCAAAGCTGCGACGAAGGCGCATGAAGAGTTGTTGTGATCGCGTTCAGCGTCGCGGCGCCGGCAGCAGCCGCCGCAGCGCCTCGAAGAACAGGTCCGACTGCTCGCGCTCGCCCTGGATCTGCGCCGCGACGTGCGCCGCCAGCTCGGGCCGCACGGGCACCAGCGGCCGGCCGGTGCTCTGTGCCAGCACCTGGTGCAGGCAGGCGCGCTCGAGGTAATACAGGTCGTCGTAGGCATGGGCGATGGTGGCGCCGGCCACGATCACGCCGTGGTTGGCCAGGAACGCGATGTCCTTGCCGGCGTTGTCGCCCATCATCGTTCGCGCGATGCGCTCGCCCTCCGCGTCGTCGAGCGCAAGGCCGTTGTATTCGGCGTCGATGGCGATGCGGTTCATGTAGCGCATCGCGTTCTGGCTGAGCGTGGGGTCGAGCCCGCGGTCGGAGGTGAGCGTGAGCGCGGTCGCGTAGGGCATGTGGCAATGCAGGACCACGGCCCGGCCGGTGAGGCGATGCACGGCGCCGTGAATGAAGAGGGCCGTGGGCTCCACGCGATGGCGGCCGGCGAGCACCTTGCCCTGCACGTCGATCAGCACGATGTCCTCGGGCCCCACCTCGCTCCAGTGCAGGCCACGCGGATTGATCAGGTACCTGTCCTGCGCTCCTGGAAGCATCACGCTGAAGTGGTTGCAGACGCCTTCCTCCAGGTGGTGGTGGGCGGCGGCGCGCAGGGCCAGGGCGAGGTCTTCGCGCAGGCGGCGCACCGCCGGGCTGGCGTACTCGGCGTCGGCCGAGCCGGCGGTGTGCAGATGGGAAGTGACGGACTTTTCAAGCATTTTGGCCTCAAGCGCCCGTGGAGCGGGCGTAAGCAGCTACGAATTTGATAGCGTCGGCTGCCACGGCCGCCGCACTCTTTCCCGGCTTGTACAGCGAAGAGCCGATGCCGAAGCCGGCCGCTCCCGCGTCGCGCCAGGGCTGCATGTTGTCCGGCGAGATGCCGCCGACCGGCATCAGCGCCGTGCCCCGGGGCAACACCGCCAGCAGCGCCTTCACCACGGCAGGCGAGGCGAGTTCGGCCGGAAACAGCTTCAGCCCGGTCGCGCCTGCAGCCAGCGCCCCGAAGGCCTCGGTCGGCGTCATCACGCCGGGCAGGCTCACCATGCCCAGCCGCCGCGCCTCGGCCACCACCGCGGCGTCGAAATTGGGCGCCACGATCAGTTCGCCGCCGGCGTCGTGCACCGCGCGCACCTGCGCCGCGTCGAGCACGGTGCCGGCGCCCACCAGCGCGTCGGGAAAGCGCCGGCGCAACAGCGCGATGCTGGCCAGCGGCTCGGGCGAGTTGAGCGGCACCTCCAGCAGGCGGAAGCCGGCGTCGACGAGCGCGTCGCCCACCGGCTCGGCCTCGGCCGGCGTGAGGCCGCGCAGGATGGCGACCAGCGGCAGGACCTGCATCGCGGTCCGGAATTTGTCGAGGGCGGGTGAAGTCATGGGAAGTGGGCGTTGGCGCCGGTCAGCGCGCTGTGGAGCGCATGCGCGCCGGCCCAGGTGGCCTCGGCGCCCAGCACGCGCGGATGGATGTTCAGGCCTTCGAGCGCCAGCGCATAGCGCGCCGTGAGCGCCGGTGCGCCGATGAGTACCACGTCGGCGTGCGCATTCATTGCCTGAGCGCGAAGCTCCTCGCCGATCAGCAGGCCCGAGAGGTAGCTCGCCAGTTGCGCTGCCGACATGCGCTCGAACAGTCCCAGTGTTCGCGCGCCAAATGCGTTGTGCAGCAGGCCGCCGCCTCGCGCGGACCGCGCCACGCCCTGGGCAAAGGCTTCAGCGTCGAGTGGCGCGGCCGGGTCGACGGTGCGCGACAGGATCGAATGCTGCGCGAGCAGCGCATAGAACTCGCCGGTCATGTACGTGCGAAAGCCCAGCACGCGGCCGCCTTGCACCTGCACCCACTTGTTGTGCGTGCCCGGCAGGACGAACACGCCGTCGGCCAGGCCCGTGAGCTGGATGGCGCCGCAGATCTGCACCTCCTCGCCCCGCATCACGTCGGGCACGCCGTCATGGCTGTGCATGAGGCCGGGCACGAGGGCGATGCGCCCAGGCACGACGGGGATCACCCGCCCGGCCAGCGCTGCGGCATCGGCGGGGCAGGGGCAGTAGGGCGCCTCGATCCACCCCTGCCTGCTGCCGGCCATGCCGGAGATCAGGCAGCGCCGGTCCGCGGGCGCCATCCAGTCGCCGAAGAGCTCGTCGAACGCCGCAGGGAAGCCCCCTGCGGGCACGCCAAGGATGCCGCGCGGCGCATGCCGTTCGTCCAGCACGTGGCCGGCCTCGTCGATGAGCGCGCCGCGCAGCGAGCTGGTGCCCCAGTCGACAGCCACGAAGCTCATGCGTCGAATCCCGCGTTGCCGGTCACTGCGTCAATGGTTGTCGCGCGGCACGAAGCTGCCGCGCTTGCCGCGCAGGAAGCCCAGGTCGGCGCCCTCGTCGGCCTGCAGCACGTTGTCGACGTAGAGCTTCCAATAGCCCGAATCCAGCGGCGGCTTGGGCGCGGTCCACTCGGCGCGGCGGCGTGCGAGTTCCTCGTCGCTCACATGCAGGTGCAGCCGTCGGTTCGGCACGTCGAGTTCCACGATGTCGCCGTCCTTCACCAGGGCCAGCGGCCCGCCGGCCGCCGCCTCGGGCGCGGTGTGCAGCACCACGGTGCCGTAGGCGGTGCCGCTCATGCGCGCGTCGCTCACGCGGACCATGTCGGTGATGCCCTTGCGCAGCACCTTGGGCGGCAGCGGCATGTTGCCGGCCTCGGCCATGCCGGGGTAGCCCTTGGGGCCACAGTTCTTCAGCACCATCACGCAGGTCTCGTCGATGTCGAGGTTCTCGTCGTCGATGCGCTTGTGCAGGTCGTCGGCGTTCTCGAACACCACGGCGCGGCCCTTGTGCACCAGCAGCTCGGGCGTGGCGGCGCTGGGCTTGATGATGGCGCCGTTGGGCGCCAGGTTGCCGCGCAGCACGCAGATGCCGGCCTTGTCCTTGAAGGGCTCGGCCAGCGGGCGGATCACCTGCGGGTTGTAGTTCTCGGCGTCCTGCACGTTCTCCCACACCGTCCTGCCGGTGGCGGTGACGAGGTCCCTGTGCAGCAGGTCGATGATCTGCTTCATCACCACGGGCACGCCGCCCGCGTAGCAGAAGTCCTCCATCAGGTACTTGCCCGAGGGCTGCAGGTCGAGCAGGCACGGCAGCTCGGAGCCCAGCCGGTCGAAGTCGTCGATGGTCAGGGGAATGCCCAGGCGACCGGCGATGGCGATGAGGTGGATCACGAGGTTGGTCGAACCGCCGATGGCCGCGTTGACCTTGATCGCGTTCTCCATCGCCTCGCGCGTGACGATCTTCGACATGATCAGGTCCTCGTGCACCATGTCGACGATGCGCCGCCCGGCCATGCGCGCCAGCACGTTGCGCCGCCCATCCACCGCGGGGTAGGCGGCGTTGCCCGGCAGGCCGAGGCCGATGGACTCGACCATGCTCGCCATCGTGCTGGCCGTGCCCATGGTCATGCAGTGGCCGTGGCTGCGGTGCATGCAGCTCTCGGCCTCGAAGAAGTCCTGCAATTTCAGCGTGCCGGCGCGCACCTGCTCGCTCATCTGCCACACGCCGGTGCCCGAGCCGAGCTCCTGCCCGCGCCACTTGCCGGAGAGCATCGGCCCGCCCGACACGCCGATGGTCGGCAGGTCGACGCTGGCTGCCCCCATCATCAGTGCGGGCGTGGTCTTGTCGCAGCCCATGAGCAGCACCACGCCGTCGAGCGGGTTGGCACGGATCGACTCCTCCACGTCCATGCTCGCGAGGTTGCGATACAGCATGGCGGTGGGGCGCAGCAGCGTCTCGCCCAGCGACATGACGGGGAACTCGAGGGGGAAGCCGCCCGCTTCGTACACGCCGATCTTCACCTGCTCAGCGAGCGTGCGGAAATGCGAGTTGCAGGGCGTGAGTTCGCTGAAGGTGTTGCAGATGCCGATCACCGGCCGGCCGTCGAACTGGTCGTGCGGCACGCCCTTGCCCTTGACCCAGCTGCGATAGATGAAGCCGTCGCGGTCGTGCCGGCCCCACCACTGCTGGCTGCGCAATTCGTGGGCGGGTTTCTTCTTCTTCGGCGTCTCGCTGCTCATGGTGTCTCCGTCGTGGCGCGGCCCGCTGCTCAGGGTTTTCACTCTGCGAGAGCGGCGATTCAATCATCATATGATAAGAACGAGCGCGTCAGCCCCTGCTCAGGGTTTTCGAGCGCCGACCGAGGAGACGACATCCATGACGACCGGCTCGAACGTGCATGCCTGCAATCGCGCGTCCTATGGCGACGCGCGGCGCGTGGCCTGCAGGCCGGGCGTCGCCGCCGTTGGCCGCTGGGCATGACCACCATCAAGAACGTCCACGGCAACACGGTCGACCGCATCGGTGCCGACATCGTTGCCGGCCGCTATCCGCCCGGCGCATCGCTGCCGCCCGAGCCGCTGCTGTGCGAAGAGCTGGGCGTGAGCCGCACCGTGATCCGCGAAGCCGTCAAGTCGCTGATCGCCAAGGGGCTGATCACCAGCGGCCCGAAGGTCGGCACCCGCGTGCTGCCGGAGGACCAATGGAACTGGTTCGATGCCGACGTCATCGTCTGGCAGACGCGCGTGGGCCTGTCGCGCGAGTTCCTGCGCGACCTGCAGGACCTGCGCCGCGCCGTCGAGCCGGCGGCGGTGCGGCTGGCTGCCGAGCGCGCCACCGCCGAGGACATCGCCGACATGGAAGCCGCCTTTGCGCTGATGAAGCACGCGATCGAATTCGGCGGCGACTACGTCACGCCCGACCTGCGCTTTCACCAGGGCCTCATCGCCGCCAGCCACAACCGCATGCTGGTGCAGATGAGCCGGGCGCTGGCGGCGCTGCTGCGCACCAGCTTCGAGATATCGACCCGCCGCAAGAACGGTCCGGCCCTCTCGCTGCCGCTGCATCGGGCGGTGCTCGACGCGGTGATCGCGCGCCAGCCCGAGCGGGCCGAGAAGGCGATCCGCGTGCTGATCGACGGCGCGCGCGAAGACATCGACACCGTGCTTGCCTCGGGCAGGCGCATCCCGCAGATCCATGCGCCGCCGCGGCGCATCAAGGCCGCGGCCTGACACCGGACAACAACAAGGACAGGAGACAACAACGTGAAACGCGCGATCGACGCATTCTTCAAGCTACTGGAATTCCTGGTGGTGGTCTGCATGGTGGCCATGGTCGTCATGGTCTTCGGCAACGTGGTGCTGCGCTACGGCTTCAACTCGGGCATCACGGTGTCGGACGAGATGTCGCGCTACTGCTTCATCTGGCTCACCTACATCGGCGCCATGGTGGCGATGCGCGACGGCGCGCACCTCGGCGTGGACACGCTCATCAAGCACCTGCCGCGCGCGGGCAAGAAGGCCTGCTTCTTCATCAACCAGGTGCTGATGCTGTTCTGCAACGTGCTCTTCTTCATGGGCACCTACGAGATGCACGAACTGCAGACCACCAACATCTCGCCGGTGGTCGGCATCTCGATGATCTGGATCTACGGCATCGGCTATGTCGTCTCGGTCGTCATGGGGCTCATCAACCTCGAGAAGCTGTGGCGCCTGTTCACCGGCCGGATGAGCGACGACGAGCTGGTGCAGGTCATGGAATCCGAGGACGTTGCACCCGAGCCCGGCCATGCCGGTGAGGCAAGGAGCGCGTCATGACGGTCGCGGTCTTCGTCGTGTCGCTGCTGGCCGCCATGGCCATCGGCATGCCCATTGCGTATGCGTTGCTGGTGTGCGGGGTGGCGCTCATGGGCTGGCTCGCCTTCACCGGCGTGCTGCCGGCCTTCGACAGCCAGATCATCGCGCAGCGCTTCGTCGACGGGGCGGACAACTTCCCGCTGCTGGCGGTGCCCTTCTTCCTGCTCGCGGGGGAATTCATGACCGCGGGCGGTCTCTCCCGGCGCATCGTGGACCTGGCGATGGCCTGGGTCGGCCACTTCCGCGGAGGCCTGGGCTACGTCGCGGTGGTGGCGGCCATCATCATGGCGTCGATCTCGGGCTCGGCCGTGGCCGACACGGCCGCATTGGCGGCGCTGCTGATCCCGATGATGAACCGCGCGGGCTACGACACGAACCGCTCGGCCGGGCTGATCGCGGCCGGCGGCATCATCGCGCCTGTCATCCCGCCTTCGATCGGATTCATCGTCTTCGGCGTGGCGGGCAACGTGTCGATCACGAAGCTCTTCCTGGCCGGCATCGTGCCGGGCATCCTGATGGGCCTGGCAATCGGCATTGCCTGGTGGATCGTGGCGCGTCGCGACAAGGTCAAGTCCGCCCCGCGCGTGCCCTTCGCCGAACGCATCCGCATCACCTTTCGCGGCAGCCTGGCGCTGGCCCTGCCGGTGGTGATCATCGGCGGCATGAAGTTCGGCATCTTCACGCCGACCGAAGCCGCGGTGGTGGCGGCCGTTTACTCCTTCGTGGTCGGCATGTTCGTGTACCGCGAACTGAAATGGCACATGATGTACCGGCTGATCGCATCGGCCGGCAAGACCACGGCCGTGGTCATGTTCCTGGTGGCCGCCGCGATGGTGAGCGCCTGGCTCATCACCGTCGCCGACATCCCGGGCGAGGTGACGAAACTGCTGCAGCCCTTCATGGACAACAAGACGCTGCTGATGTTCGTGATCATGGTGCTGATCGTGATCGTCGGCACGGCGCTGGACTTCACGCCCACCGTGCTGATCCTCACGCCGGTGCTGATGCCGGTGGTGCTCAAGGCCGGCATCGACCCGGTGTACTTCGGCGTTCTGTTCATCATCAACAACGCCATCGGCCTCATCACGCCGCCGGTGGGTACCGTGCTCAACGTGGTGTGCGGCGTCGCGCGCATCAGCATGGACGATGCCTTCAAGGGTGTGATGCCCTTCTTCATCGCACAGCTCATCGTGCTGTTCGCGATGGTGTTCTTCCCCCAGATCGTGACCGTGCCGCTGTCGTGGTGGCTCGCCCGATGAGGCGGCGCCCGGCCGTCGCACGCTGACCGCGTTTCGCACCCGTTCCCAACCCACCCAAGACGAGAGAAGGAGACACCCATGTTCAACCGCAGAAGCCTGGTCGCCGCGGCGGCCGCCGTCGCCCTGGCAACCCCTTTCGCCGCCTCGGCCCAGTTCGCCGAGCGCACCATCAAGTTCACCAACGGCGTGAACGAGGACCATCCGGTGGGCCAGGGCGTCAAGAAGATGCAGGAGGTGCTGGCCGCCAAGACCGGCGGCAAGATGAAGATCGCCGCCTTCTGGGGCGGCGCCGCCGGCGGCGACCTGCAGGCCACGCAGGCCCTGCGCGCCGGCACGCAGGAGATGGTGTGCACCTCCAGCTCGCCGCTGGTGGGCATCGTCAAGGAACTGGGCGTGTTCGACCTGCCCTTCCTCTTCAACAACGAGAAGGAAGCCGACGCGGTGCTCGACGGCCCGGCCGGCGAGTACTTCAACAAGAAGCTCGAGGCCGCGGGCCTGGTCAATCTGGCCTACTGGGAGAACGGCTTTCGCAACCTCACCAACAGCAAGCGCCCGGTCGCCAAGGTCGAGGACTTCGAGGGGGTGAAGGTCCGGGTGATGCAGAACAACATCTTCCTGGACTCCTTCAAGACCCTGGGCACGAACGCCGTGCCGATGGCCTTCGGCGAAGTGTTCACCGCGCTGGAGACCCGCACCATCGACGGCCAGGAGAACCCCTTCGTGACCATCGAGACTTCGAAATTCAGCGAGGTGCAGAAGTACCTGAGCGTGACGCGCCATGCCTACACGCCCTTCCTGGTCCTCTACAGCAAGAAGCTGTGGGACCAGCTCAAGCCCGAGGAGCAGGCGGTGCTGCGCGAGGCCGCGATCGAGGGCCGCAAGGTGGAGCGCGAGGCCAACCGCGCGCTCAATGCCAAGTCGCTGGAGAACCTGAAGAAGACCATGACGGTCAACGAGGTGAGCCCGGCCGAGCAGAAGCGCATGTTCGACAAGGTCAAGCCGGTCTACGACAAGAACATTCCCATCATCGGCGCCGAGGCCGTCAACGTGGTGATGGATGCGCTGAAGAAGGCACGCGGCAGCTGAAGCTGCGCGACCCGCAGGCCGCTCCCATCCGGGCGCGGCCTTTTTTTCTTTCTCCCTGCCTGAACGAGCGTCATGAAGATCACGCAAGTCGAAACCGTCCGCCTGGGTGAATTTCCCAACATCCTCTGGGTGCGGCTGCACACCGACGAAGGCCTGGTGGGCCTGGGCGAGACCTTCATGGGCGCCGCGGCCGTCGAGGCCTACCTGCACGAGTGGGCGGCGCACAAGCTGCTGGGCACCGACCCGCTGGCCATCGAGGCGCGCAACCGCGACCTCACCGGCTACCTGGGCTGGCGCGGGTCCGGCGTCGAGACGCGCGGCAACTCCGCCGTCGACATCGCGCTGTGGGACCTGTTCGGCAAGGCGGCCAACATGCCGGTGCACACGGCCCTGGGTGGCAAGAGCCGCGATGCCATCCGCATCTACAACACCTGCGCCGGCTACCAGTACGTGCGCAGCACGGCCAACCAGAGCACGTCGAACTGGGGCTTGGGTAACAACGCCGGCCCCTACGAGGACCTGCAGGGCTTCCTGCACCATGCCGACGAACTGGCCGAGTCGCTGCTGTCCGAAGGCATCACGGCCATGAAGATCTGGCCCTTCGACCCGGCCGCCGAGAAGAGCCATGGCCAGTACATCGGCAATGCCGACCTCGACCTCGCGCTGGAGCCCTTCCGCAAGATCCGCTCGGCGGTGGGGCGGCAGATGGACATCATGGTGGAGTTCCACAGCCTGTGGCGCCTGCCCATGGCGCAGAAGATCGCGCGCGCCCTGCAGGAGTTCGACACCTTCTGGCACGAGGATGCGATCCGCATGGACAGCCTCGACCTGCTCAGGCAGTACGCCGTGGATTGCAAGGCGCTGGTGTGCGCCAGCGAGACGCTCAGCTACAAGTGGGGCTTCAAGGACTATCTGCAGACCGGCGTGGCCGGCGTGGCCATGCTCGACCTGAGCTGGTGCGGCGGCCTCACCGAAGCGCGGAAGATCGCCGCCATGGCCGATGCCTGGCAGCTGCCCGTGGCGCCGCACGACTGTACCGGGCCCGTGGTGTGGGCCGCCTCCACGCACCTGAGCCTGCACGCGCCCAACGCGCTCATCCAGGAAAGCGTGCGCGCCTTCTTCACCGGCTGGTACAAGGAGTTGGTGACCGAGCTGCCCATCGTCGAGAAGGGCACGATCCGGCTCAACGACAAGCCGGGCCTGGGGCTCGAGCTGCTGCCCGACCTGCACAAGCGCCCGGATGCCGCGGTGCGTGTTTCGAGAGCTTGACGCTATCGAATCGATAGCTGCTCGCGCAGACGGGACGGGCGCTGCAGGCCGATTTGGCTTGAAAGGCCGGCATTGGCGCTCATTGCCAGACGGCTTCTTCTCCTGCGCCCCTCCGCGGATCCTTCGAGCCCTCTGCGTTCGGCTGTCCGTTTGATCAGGCAATCCGCAGCCGCAGCAGCGCACGCACGAAGCCGTGGTCCGAGCGCGTCCGGTCGCGGCCCTCGTGCAGGTGGTCGTTGAAGTAGTCGACGCGCCGCACGTCGCCCAGGGCACGGGGCGAGCCGGCCATGAACTCCTCGCTCACGAAGACCTGGTCGAGGATTTCCGGGAAGCCCTGGTGCACGTGCGAGTACGCCACGTCCTTCTTCAGCGCCGACTCGCCCTGCATCTCGTAGGCGTTGAACAGCGCCACGTCGCGCGCCGACTTGTCGTAGACCGCGTCCGAGGTGGCCGCCACCAGCTGCGTGGTGACGCTGTGCGGGTGGTCGTTGAAGTCGCCCATCACCACCAGCGGCACCTGGCTGCCGCGCAGCAGGTCGATGACGATGCAGCGCAGGGCCGCGGCCTCGGCGCCGCGCATGAGCAGCGAGCGCAGCGAGGCGCGCGCCGCCACCTTGCGGTCGTCCCGATCCTCCAGCGACTGGCCGGCGGCATCGAGCAGGAACTTGGGTCGCTTGGACTTGAGGTGCACCGTCAGCACGTTCACCGGCTGGCCGTGCTTCATGCGCAGGCGCGCGAGCAGCGGTGGGCGCTCGAAGCGCGTGTGCACGCCCAGCCCGGGCACGTCGACCGCGACGCCGTCCGGAAAGTCGACGAAGGACTCGATGCCGTCCACCCGCAGCCGTGTTGCGATGCCCACGCGTGGCGTGCCCTGCGCGCCCTGGGCGGGCGGGTTGCTCTCGGCGCCCGGCACCGCGAGGGTGTCGTAGCGCAGGCCGCTGGCGAGCACCGCATCCTTCAGCGCCGTGTCGTCCCACACCTCCTGCACGGCCAGCACGTCGGCGTTCAGCGCGCGGAAGCGCTCGCCCAGCCAGCTCACCTTGCGCTGGTAGTCGCGCGGGTCGTAGGGGTCCTGGTTGGCATAGAAGACGCGCTGCGGCCGGGCCAGGTTGAGCAGGTTGCAGGTGGCCACGAACAGGGTCGCGAAGTTCGGCGGGATGTCTTGCATGCCTGCAATCTAACCGCCGCCGTGGTGCAGCCGTGCCGCTCAGGCGTGCCGGGCGACGGCCGGCAGGCCGCCGGCGCCCATGTCCACCCCGCGCCGCTCGCGGCTGAAGAGGATCAGGCCGGCGATGACGACCGCCACCGTGCCGGCGACCACGGCCATCGCGAAGGCGTAGTCGTTGCCGTGGCGTGTCGCGAGCGAGGCCTGCATCGTCGCGTTGACCGAGGCCAGCAGGTTGCCGAGCTGGTAGACCAGGCCGGGGAAGGTGGCACGGATGCTGTCGGGCGAGATCTCGTTCAGGTGCACCGGGATCACGCCCCAGGCGCCCTGCACGGCGATCTGCATCAGGAAGGCGCCGAAGGCCAGCCCGGCCGCGGTGTGCGAGTAGGCCCACAGCGGCAGCACCGGCAGCGCCAGCAGCGCGGCCCCGAAGATGGTCCAGCGGCGCCCGATGCGTTCCGACAGCGTGCCGCACACCAGCCCGCCGACGATGGCGCCGATGTTGAGCACGATGGTCACCAGGGCCACGGTGTGCGCATCGAAGCCGTGCTGCACGCGCAGGAAGGTGGGGTACAGGTCCTGCGTGCCGTGCGAGAAGAAGTTGAAGGCCGTCATCAGCACGATGGCATACAGCGCGAGCTTCCAGTCGTGCCGCAGCGCCGCCAGCAGGCTCGGGCGCGGCTGCGTGCGCTGGCGCCTCCAGGCCGGCGATTCGGGCACGTGCGAGCGCACGTAGATCACGAGCAGCGCCGGCAGGATGCCGACGAAGAACATGCCGCGCCAGCCGATGCGGTCGTAGAAGAGGCCGAACACCAGCGAGGCGAGCAGGTAGCCCGTTGGGTAGCCGGCCTGCAGCAGGCCCGAGACGAAGCCGCGCGAACGCGCCGGCACGGTCTCCATGGTGAGCGCGGAGCCCACGCCCCATTCGCCGCCCATCGCGATGCCGAAGAGCGCGCGCAGCACGATCAGCGTCGCGAGGTTGGGCGAGAAGCCCGACAGCAGCTCCAGCACCGCATAGCAGAGGATGTTGGCCATCATCGTCGGCCGGCGGCCGAAGCGGTCGGCCAGCCGCCCGAAGATCAGCGCACCCACCGGCCGCATGGCCAGCGTCAGCGTGATGGCCAGCGCCACCGAAGGGATGGGGGTGTGGAACTCCGCCGCGATGTCCTTCAGGATGAAGACCATCAGGAAGAAGTCGAAGGCGTCCAAGGTCCAGCCGAGGTAGCTGGCCGCGGTGACGTGGATCTGCTCACGGGTCCAAGACATGCGATATCTCCTGGTTGTTTGCGCAAGGGCGTCGCGCCTGGCAAGCAGAGGAAGAAACCACCTGTCGGTGTGCAGCGTCGGCTTCACTGTAGGAGCCGGGCGTGCCGGGCGCGCGTCGGACGCCGCCTTGTGTGGGCAGGCTTAAGCCTGGCCTAAGTCAGGGCCGCCGAGCCTTCGCGCGGGCAAGAAAAAGGCCACGCCCCGAAAGGCATGGCCCGTGCATGGACGCGCGGTGCGCGGTGCTCAGTAGCCGCCGCGGCGGCCGCCACCGCCGCCGCCGAAGTTGCCGCCGCCACCGCCACCGCCGCCACGGCGCTTGCCACCGCCGCCACCGCCGCCGTAGTTGCCGCCGCCTCCGCCGTAGCCACCGCCACCACGGCGCTTGCCGCCGCCGTAGCTGTCGACGCTGGTGCGCAGCGGATCGGGCTGCCCCGCAGCACCGCCGACGCTGTCGGCGCGGCGGTGCGCCACCATGTCGGCGTGCGACGGGCTGGTGGAGTTGCCGTAGTGCTTGGGTTGGCGCTCGGGACGGTCCTCGTACAGCGCGTGCGGCTGTGCCGGGTTGGGATGGTGCCGCTTGGGCGCATGCTGGCGCGGCGGCTGGCCGTCACGCTGGGCATCGCGCGGCGGGCGCTGGCCGCCCTGGCCACGGCTGCCGCCGTTGTTGCCGCCACCGTTGTTGCCGCCGCCGCCATTGGGCTTGCGGGGCGCCTGGCCGGCCTTGTTCTCGCGGATGCGGGTCATCATCTCCTGGCGCGCGGCCTTGGCGGCAGCGGCCATCACCTCGCGGCTCGGCGGGCGGCCGGCGCCGCCCCACAGGGTCTGGCGGCCCATGGCGATCGGCTCGGCGATCTCGCCTTCGTCGGGGCCGAAGCCCTCGATGACCTGCGAGGGGATCTGCTGCTTGGTGAAGCGCTCGATCTCCTGCATGAAGCCTTCCTCGTCCAGGCAGACCAGGCTCACGGCCTGGCCTTCCTTGCCGGCACGGCCGGTGCGGCCGATGCGGTGGACGTAGTCCTCGGGCACGTTGGGCACTTCGTAGTTCACCACGTGCGGCAGGTCGTCGATGTCGATGCCGCGGGCGGCGATGTCGGTGGCCACCAGGGCGCGGATGTCGCCGCTCTTGAAGCCCGCCAGCGCCTGCGTGCGGGCGCTCTGGCTCTTGTTGCCGTGCAGCGCCATGGCGGTGACGCCGTTCTTGGCCAGGAACTCGGCCACGTGGTTGGCGCCGAACTTGGTGCGGGTGAACACCAGCACCTGGCTCCAGTCGTGTTCCTGGATGATGTGCGCCAGCAGTTGCTTCTTCTTGGCGCGGCCCACCGGGTGCACGACCTGGGTGATGCGCTGCACCGTGGTGTTGCGCGGGGTGACCTGGATGCTCTTGGGGTTGCGCAGCAGGCCGTTGGCCAGTTCGCGGATCTCGTCGCTGAAGGTGGCCGAGAACAGCAGGCTCTGCTTGTCGTCCGGCAGCAGGGCCAGGATCTTCTTCACATCGTGGATGAAGCCCATGTCCAGCATGCGGTCGGCTTCGTCCAGGACCAGGATCTCGACGGTGGACAGGTCCAGGTTGCCCTGCTGCTGCAGGTCGAGCAGGCGGCCCGGGGTGGCCACCAGGATGTCCACGCCCTTCTTGATGCGGTCGATCTGCGGGTTCATGCCCACGCCGCCGAAGATGACGGTGGAGGTCAGCGGCAGGTTCTTGCCGTAGGTGCGCACCGATTCCTCGACCTGGGCGGCGAGTTCGCGCGTGGGGGTCAGCACCAGGGCGGCAATGCCATCCTTGCCGAACTTGTTGGTCTTGCCCTGGCCCTTGGAGAGCTTGTGCAGCAGGGGCAGCGTGAAGGCGGCCGTCTTGCCGGTGCCGGTCTGGGCGCCGGCGAGGAGGTCGTGGCCCTCGAGCACGGCGGGGATCGCCTGGGCCTGGATGGGGGTGGGGGTTTCGTAGCCTTGCTCGCGCACGGCCTCGAGGATGGCCGGAGCCAGCTTCAGTTCGTCGAAGTTCATTGAGATGAAAGAGCGCCTTGCACGGCGCGGTGTTTCTGATGGGTATCGGCCTGCCGCGGTGCGCTCGCTGGGAGCGGCCGGGCCAGTCAAAGGCAGATGCAATCGAGAGGGAGCGGGAGCCAGGAAGGGATTTCCGTCGTCCCCGGCGGGAAGCCGGCGTTGCGGGTAACTGCGCCCGGCAACCTGCGTATTGTCGCACGAGCGGGCGATCCGTGCGGCCCAGCTGCCGAATTTGGCCTCGCCACGGGCCCTCCGGGCGCGGCAGCGCGGATAATCCATGCTTTCGCGCCGGCCCGGCCCCCGGGCGCCCTCGCATCGCACGGCGCGCTCCCACCCACCTGAAGATACGCCCATGGCCCAGTACGTCTACACCATGAACCGCGTCTCCAAGACCGTGCCGCCCAAGCGGCAGATCTTGAAAGACATCTCGCTGTCCTTCTTCCCCGGCGCCAAGATCGGCGTGCTCGGCCTCAACGGCTCGGGCAAGTCCTCGCTGCTCAAGATCATGGCCGGCGTCGACAAGGAGATCGAGGGCGAAGCGCTCCCGATGGCCGGCCTGTCGATCGGCTACCTCGAGCAGGAGCCCAAGCTGAACCCCGAGCACACCGTGCGCGAGGCGATCGACGAGGCGATGGGCGAGGTCAACGACGCGAAGAAGCGGCTCGAGGAGATCTACGCCGCCTATGCCGAGCCCGATGCCGACTTCGACGCGCTGGCCGCCGAGCAGGGCCAGCTCGAAGCGGTGATCGCCGCCGCCGGCACCGATTCGGAGCACCAGATCGAGATCGCCGCCGACGCGCTGCGCCTGCCGCCGTGGGACGCCAAGATCGGCCTGCTCTCGGGCGGCGAGAAGCGCCGCGTGGCGCTGTGCAAGCTGCTGCTGTCCAAGCCCGACATGCTGCTGCTCGACGAACCGACCAACCACCTGGACGCCGAATCGGTGGAGTGGCTGGAAGTGTTCCTGCAGCGCTTCTCGGGCACCGTGGTGGCCATCACCCACGACCGCTACTTCCTCGACAACGCGGCCGAGTGGATCCTGGAACTGGACCGCGGCCGCGGCATTCCGTGGAAGGGCAACTACAGCACCTGGCTCGAGCAGAAGGGCGAACGCCTGGCGCAGGAGCAGAAGAGCGAAGAGGCCCATGCCAAGGCGCTGAAGAAGGAGCTGGAGTGGTCGCGCCAGAACCCCAAGGCCCGCCAGGCCAAGAGCAAGTCGCGCCTGGCCCGCTTCGAGGAACTGAGCGACGTCGAATACCAGAAGCGCAACGAGACGCAGGAGATCTTCATCCCCGTGGCCGAGCGCCTGGGCAGCCAGGTCATCGAGTTCAAGGAGGTCAGCAAGAGCTTCGGTGACCGCCTGCTGATCGACAAGCTGTCCTTCAACATCCCGGCCGGCGCCATCGTCGGCATCATCGGTCCCAACGGCGCGGGCAAGTCCACGCTGTTCAAGCTGATCGCCGGCAAGGAGCAGCCCGACAGCGGCGAGGTCGTGATCGGCCAGACCGTGAAGATGGCCTTCGTCGACCAGCACCGCGACGAACTGGCCAACAACAAGACCGTGTGGGAGGACATCTCCGGCGGCCTGGACATCATCAACGTCGGCAAGTTCCAGATGGCCAGCCGTGCCTACGCGGGCCGCTTCAACTTCAACGGCCAGGACCAGCAGAAGAAGGTCGGCAACCTCTCGGGCGGCGAACGCGGCCGCCTGCATCTGGCCAAGACGCTGATCCAGGGCGGCAACGTGCTGCTGCTGGACGAACCGTCGAACGACCTCGACGTGGAAACCCTGCGCGCGCTCGAAGACGCGCTGCTGGAGTACGCCGGCACCGTGCTGGTCATCAGCCACGACCGCTGGTTCCTCGACCGCATCGCCACCCACATCCTCGCGGCCGAGGGCGACTCGCAATGGGTCTTCTTCGACGGCAACTACCAGGAGTACGAGGCCGACAAGAAGAAGCGCCTGGGTGAAGAGGGTGCCAAACCGAAGCGGGTGCGCTTCAAGGCGCTGAAATAACCCACCCCCAAGTCGCCCGGCGCGTCCGCAGCGCCGTCGAGCAGTCTCAGGCGGCCGCTGGCCGCAGCGCCAGCAGCCGCTTGCGCACCGCATGGATGTTGTTGCGCAGCGCGTAGAGCTCCTCGGCGTACGACAGCGGCACCGTCACCCGGTTGGCCACACGGTCGAGCTCGTCCAGCTCGTCGAGCAGCTCGTTGCGATCGCCTTCCCCCGAGGCCACCTTGGCCTCGATCTCGCGCAGCCGCGCGTACCAGCGGAACACGCGCCGCCGCACGCGGAAGGTGTAGAGCGGCGGCACGATGCGCGACAGCGGCAGCAGCAGCACGATCAGGCCGCCGATGACCAGCCACATGCGCTCGATGAGGTTGCTGGCCCAGAAGGGCAGGTAGCGCTGCCAGAAGGCCGGCGTGCCGTTGATGGCGCGGTCGCCTTCGGCGCTCACCGGCAGTTCGCTGGTACGCGTGTTGGGGAACTCGCGCGCCCGGTTGAACCAGTGCGCGCCGCCGTGGATGGTCTGCGCCGCCTGGGCGAAGAGCTGGCGCAGGGCAGGGTGTGTGGCCTCGCGCGTGAGCAGAGAGGTCGTGGCCGCGAGCATGGCCACGTCGTGCGTTGGCACGTCGCCCGCCAGGTCGACGATGCCGCGCGGCAGGCTCACCGACGAGAAGAAGGGAAAGATGCGCGTGTACGCGTCGACCTGGCTCAGGTCGACCAGCGCGATGCCCGGCGTGCGCAGCAGGCGCTGCACCAGCGGCGACTGCGGCGCCGAGGCCAGCACCACGGCGTCGAGCAGGCCGGCCTCCAGCGCCTCGGTCGCGGGCGCCTGCTCGAGCTGCGACAGCTTCAGCTTCGACGCGTCGAGCCGGTTGGCCGCGAACATCTTCTCCATGATCTCCGGCACGCCGCTGCCGGGCTTGTCGACGTTCACGCGCAGCCCTTGGAGCTGTGCCAGCGAGGTGATGGGTGCGGGTGCGGGCGGCGCGGGCGGCGGCTCGCCGCGGCGCCGCGGCGGCGCCTTGGGGTCGGGCGCGGGCACGGGCAGCGCATCGGTGCGGTAGAAGATCCACAGCGGCTCGAAGAACAGGGCCCCCAGCGAGGTGAGGCCGGCCTCCTCGTCGGCTGCCGGGTCGCCCGCGCCGCCGCGCACGAAGCCCACGTCGGCCTGGCCCTCGCGCAGCAGCCGCAGGTTGTCGAGCGAGCCGCTGGTGGGCTTGAGCTCGACCTCGATGCCATTGGCCTTCAGCGCATCGGCATAGCGCCTGCCGAACTCGGCATAGGCGCTGCCGGCCGGTCCGGTGGCCAGCGACACCTTCTTGGGCGGCTGCGGGTCGAGCCAGACGTAGGCCGCGACCAGCACGCCGATGACGATGAACACCACCGGCCCGGCCGAGGCGATCAGGTCGCGGATGGCCAGCAGCACCAGCTTCACGGGGCGGGGCAGGCCGAGCTTCACGGCGTGCCCCCGAGCTCGTTCATGGCCGGCACGCGCCAGTCGCCCACCTGCACCGTGCGCGCCGCCTGCACGGCGCGCACGGTGGCGCGTGCCACCACCTCGGCAGCCATCGTCGACAGCACCGTCATGCCCGGCGCAGCGCCCTGCAGCGGCACGCGGCCCGTGGCCAGCGCGAACAGCGTGTCGCCGTCGCTCATGGTGTGCACCGGGTTGATGGCGCGGGCCAGGCCATCGTGCGCCACCGTCGCCAGGCGGTTGGCCTGCACCTTGGTCAGCACCGCATCGGTGGCGACCACGCCGATGGTGGTGTTGGTGCCGGCCAGCAGCGGCTGCGGCAGCTCGCCGCGCAGCAGCGAGCGCCGGGTGTCGCGCAGCGCGCGGCCGTCGTCGGTGCGCGCGCCGGCCAGCACCGTGCCGGTGTCGGGGTCGACCACGTCGCCCAGCGCGTTGCAGGCGATCAGCGCACCGACGGTGACACCGCCCACGGTGACCGACGCGGTGCCAATGCCGCCCTTCATCGCATGCTGCGCGCCGAAGAGCTTGCCCACCAGTGCCCCCGCGCCGGCGCCCACGTTGCCCTCGGCCGGCGCCTCGCGCGAGGCGGCGTCGCAGGCCGCGTAGCCGGCTGCGGCGTCGGGCCGCACGCGCGCGCCGTCGGCATGGCTGAGCGGCAGGTCGAAGAGCACGGCCGCGGGCACGATGGGCAGCGTGCCGTAGCGCACGTCCAGGCCCACGCCGCGCTCCTCCAGCCAACGGACCGCGCCGTCGGCGGCCGCCAGGCCCCAGGCGCTGCCGCCTGCGAGCACGATCGCATGCACCTGCTGCACGAAGTTGCCGGGCGCGAGCAGGTCGGTCTCGCGTGTGCCCGGCGCCGCGCCGCGCACGTCGACGCCGCCCACCGCGCCTTCGCGCGCAATGACGACGGTGCAGCCGCTGGGCCGTCGTTCGTCGGTGAAATGGCCGACCTCGATGCCGGCGACGTCGGTGATGGCGCCGTCGCCGTGCAGCGGGCGTGGGGAGCGGGCGGGTGCATGGGACATCGGGCGGCATCATAGGCGTGGGAGCCTCGTTCGGCGCCCGCGCCGTGGTGACGCTTTGCATCCGCCACGCGCCCCCGGGCGGCCGGCGTCGCGGCATTGGTAACGGATGTGACTAATTTCGTTGTATCGCCCGCTGGGTGTGGGCTGGCGGCTGATTGCACTTTCGCTTTCCCACGGGGCCGCCTGCCCACTACGATCCCCGCATGGCTGAAGTTGGACGGAAGGAGGCACGGCGCCACGTGGTGGTGATCGGCGCCGGCGCGATCGGCTGCGCGAGCGCGATCGAGGCGCTGCGCGCAGGCCTTCGGGTGACGGTGGTCGAGCCCGGCGAACCGGGCGGCGGGCAGGCCGCGAGCTACGGCAACGCGGGCTGGTTGTCCTCGCACTCGGTCGTGCCGCCCGCGCTGCCCGGTGCCTGGCGCAAGGTGCCGGGCTGGCTGGCCGATCCGCTCGGGCCGCTGGCGGTGCGCTGGACTCATCTGCCGCGTGCCCTGCCCTGGCTGCTGCGCTACCTCGTCTCGGGCCGCACCGAGGCGCGCGTGCAGGCCACCGCCGATGCGCTGCGCACACTGCTCGTCGACGCGCCGGCGCTGCATGCCCGGCTGGCCGCGGCCGCGAACGTGCCCGGGCTGATCGAGCAGCGCGGCCTGCTGCATGTGTACCGCTCGCGCGAGGAATTCGAAGGCGAGGCGCTGGCCTGGCGGGTGCGGGCGCGCACCGGCGTGCAGTGGGAGGAATGGGATGCCGCGACCCTGCGCGCCCGCGAGCCCGAGCTGGATGCCGGCTACACCCTGGGCATCCACGTGGCCGAGGCCGGCCACTGCCGCCAGCCCGGCGCCTATGTAGCGGCGCTGGCACGGCATGCCGCGGTGCTCGGTGCCGACTGGCATGCGGGCCGCGCGACCGGGTTGCGCATCGAGGCCGGCCGACTGCGAGCCGTGCAGACCGAACAGGGCGAGATGGCGGCCGACGCCGCCGTGATCGCGGCGGGCGCGCGCTCGGCGCCGCTGGCTGCAGCGGCCGGCACGCCCGTGCCGCTCGAATCCGAGCGCGGCTACCACGTGATGCTGCGCGGCGCTGCGGCCGGCCCGCGCACGCCCATGATGGCGGCCGACGGCAAGCTCATCGTGCACGCGATGCGCGACGGCCTGCGCGCCGCGGGCCAGGTCGAGATCGCCGGCCTGGCCGCCGCGCCCGACTGGCGCCGCGCCGAGATCCTGCGGCAGCACCTCGTGCGCATGTTCCCGGCGGTCGCGGAGCAGGCCGACACCCTCGAGGTGCGCCAGTGGCTGGGCCACCGCCCGAGCCTGCCCGACGGGCTGCCGTGCATCGGCCTGTCGCGCGCGAGCGAGGACGTCGTGCTCGCCTTCGGCCATGGCCACGTGGGCCTGGGCGCTTCGGCGCGCACGGGCCAGTGGGTGACGCGGCTGCTGACGGAGCGCCGCGCCTGGCCCGCACTGGCGCCCTTCGATCCGCGGCGCTTCGGGTCGCGTGCAGGCTGAGCGCTGCAGCCCGCTCAGCGGTGGCGGGCGGTGCCTGATGGCGGCACGAGGTCGGCGTCGGTGAGCGTCTTCAGGAAGGCCACGATGTCGCGCACCTCGGCATCGCTCAGCGACGGCGTGCCGCCGGGTTCGCCGCCGAAAGGCGCTTCCACGTTGACGTTGGCGTGGTACTCGGCCGGCAGGTCGTCGAACTTCTGAGCGCGGCCCTTGGCATCGCGCGGGTACCAGCGCTGCGGGCGCGTGTCGCGCTGCGCGTAGAAGCGCACCACCTCCTCCAGCGAATGGAAGCGGCCGTTGTGGAAGAAGGCGCCGCGCAGCGCCACGTTGCGCAGCGTGGGGGTGCGGAAGAGGCCGCAGTACTCGGGATGGGCGGCGAGGTCGGTGCGCAGCGGGCCGCACAGGCCCAGGTCATGGTGCGCGGGATCGGCGTTGGCCGGCAGTTCGCGATTGCGCGGCACGCCCAGCGCGACGTGGCCGAAATCGGTGAAGAGCGGGAAGGCGCCGTCGGCCGTCACGCTGCTGATGTGGCAGGCCGCACAGTTGCCGCGGCGCTCGTCGTTGAAGGCCGCGAGGCCGCGTGCCTCGGCGGCCGAGAGCTTCGCCTGGCCGCGCAGCACCGCGTCGTACTTGCTGCTGAAGGGGTAGAAATCGGCCGGCGACTGCTGGAAGGTTTCCAGGGCCAGACCCGCTGCCGCGAAGGCGGCCTGGGCGGAGTCGAACACGCCGGCGCCGAAGGCCTCGCGCATCTGCGCCGCATAGCCGCTGGCGGCGAGCTTGTGCGCCACGTCTTCCACCGAGGCATTGGCCATCTCGTCAGGCGACAGCAGCGGCATGCCCGCCTGGGCATGCGCGGAACCGGCGCGCCCGTCCCACATGTGGCCGCCGGTCGGGCCGGCGTCGATGCTGTCGTCGCCGTCGTTGTCGTGGTGGTGCTCGGAGAAGGGCGCCAGCGTTTCCAGGTAGCGCAGCGAGGGCGTCGCGCGCGGGCCGGGCCGGTCCAGCGCGGGGCCGCCGAGCTGCACGGACAGTGCGTTGGGCGGCCCGTAGGCATGGGCCGGGTCGTGGCAGCTCGCACAGGACATGCGGCCGGACGCCGAGAGCGAGGCGTCGAAGAAGATCTGCCGCCCCAGGTCGGCGAGCGCGCGGGCCGAGGGCAGGGGACGGCCGTCATGCGGTGCGTAGGTGGCGCCCGCGGAGGCGGGCACCGCCTGAGGCGCCGGCACCGGGTTCGTCGACGCGGGTGGCGGGGACTGCGGCGCGGCACCGTCGCAGCCCGCGAGGCCCTGCAGGGCGACCAGCGCGGCGCATGAGAGCGCAGCAAGGCGCCGGAAACGGGGGGGGCGGAGAGCGCGCACGGCGTGGAGCAGAGACAGGGAGGGGCTGCACGCTATGCCGCCTGCATGTCAGGGGCATGACGCCGTGTCCGGGCGGGCGAATCGGTGCCGCCGCTGCGCGTGCTTCCTGACTGCTGCGGTCAGCCTTCTGCCATGTGCGCGTCACCGCCCGCCACGAGCATCGATGCGCTTGCGGCGAGGGCGCCCTGCCCCGCCGCTTCGTCTTGTTTCCATCCGACACCTTCCCCATGACACCCACACCATCGATCGATCCGGCCGTGTCCCGCGCATGCCGGCCCTTGCGTCGCTTCTCTCCCTGGCCCACGGCGCTGGCGGCGGCCGCCCTCATGGCCGCGTGCGGCGGAGGGGGTGGCGGGGGCTTCCTGCCGATCGTCGGCACCGGCGGCAGCCCGGGCAGCGGCACGGGCGGCACGCCGGCGGCAACCACCCACGGCGTGGTGACCGGCAGCTACTACCGCAAGGCCACGGTGTGCATCGACACCAACAGCAACGGCCGCTGCGACAGCGGAGAACCCACCGGAACCACCGACGACAACGGCGCCTTCACCCTGCAGGGCCAGGGGCCGGTGGTGGCCGAGATCGGCACCGGTGCACAGCGCTACGACCCGGCCACCGGCACCGTCACGCCCGTGATGCGCCCGATGGTCTTTCGCGCACCGGCGCAGGCCAACGCCGTGGTCAGTGGCGTGAGCACCGAGCTCGTGGCGCTGATGGATGCCAACGGCGGCAACTTCGACGCTGCGCGCACGGCACTGGCGGCGCGCATCGGCGTCACGCCCGCCCAGCTGCTGAGCGACTTCAACACGCTGGCCGACGCGGCGGCCCAGGCCGCGCTGCAGAACGAGAGCGACCAGTCGCTCGAACGCATTGCCGAAGCGGTGGCCGAGGCTGGCGACGGCGGCAGCCGCGTGGCCGCGCTGCGCAACCGCTTCGCGCTCGACGGCATCGAGAACGTGGTCGTCATCTACGCCGAGAACCGCGGCTTCGACAACCTGTATGGCCTCTTCCCCGGCGCCAACGGCATCCCGGGCGTCAACCCGAGCGCCACCGGCAGCGTGGCCCTGCAGAAGGACTTCGACGGCAGCGTGCTGCCGGTGTTGCCGCCGGTGTGGGGCGGCGTGACGGCGGCGGGCCAGACCACCACCATCACGCAGGCGCAGACCGTGGGCATGCCCAATGCGATGTTCCGCATCGATGACCCCAAGGGCTTCTTCAACACCGGCACGGTGGTCGACCAGGCCGTGATCACGCGCGACCTGGTGCACCGCTTCTACAACAACCAGATGCAGATCAATGGCGGCGCGAACGACAGGTTCGCCGCCTACTCGGACGCGGGCGCGCTGAGCATGGGCTACTTCGACGGCAGCGCGATGAAGATGTGGAAGATCGCCCAGCAGTACACGCTGGCGGACAACTTCTTCATGGGCGCCTTCGGCGGCTCCTTCCTCAACCACCAGTACCTGGTGTGCGGCTGCGCACCGACCTACCCGAACGCCGACGCGGCCAGCTCCCCGGCCAAGGCCTCCATCTCGGCCGTCGACACCGACGCGGCCGGCAATTTCGTGCGGTTGACGCCCTCGGCCAGCGCGCCGGCCTCGGTGCTCAACGGAGCGCCCACGTACGCCAACGACAGCACGCTCACGCCGAAGGACGCCGACGGCAAGTTCTACGCCGTCAACACCATGCAGCCGCCGTTCCAGCCCAGCGGCAACGCGCCGGCCGGCAGCGACACGGCCGGCCGCTATGCCGACCCGGCCAAGGCCACCACCCTGCCGGCACAGACGCAGCGCACCATCGCCGACCGGCTCGACGCCAAGGGGGTGAGCTGGGCCTGGTATGCCGGGGCGTGGAGCGCGTCGCTGCAGAACCGCAGCAACATCTACAACGGCAAGACGCCCAACTTCCAGGCGCACCACCAGCCCTTCAACTACTTCGCGAAGTTCGACCCGGTCAGCGCCGCGGACTACCGCAGCGCCCACCTCAAGGATTTCGACAGCCAGTTCCTTGCCGACGCGTCCGTCGGCAAGCTGCCGGCCGTGACCTTCTACAAGCCGCAGGGCAACCTGAACCAGCACAACGGCTATGCCAACGTGAGCGACGGCGACCAGCACATCGCCGATCTCATCGCCAAACTGCAGGCCAGCCCGCAGTGGAAGCACATGCTGGTCGTCGTGACCTACGACGAGAACGGCGGCTTCTACGACCATGCCACCGTGCCCAGGGGCGACCGCTGGGGCCCGGGCACGCGCGTTCCGGCGCTGGTCATCTCGCCCTTCGCGAAGAAGGGCTTCGTCGACAGGACGCAGTACGACACGGCCTCGATCCTTCGCTTCATCAGCCACCGCTGGTCGCTGCCCATGCTCGACGGCGTGGTCGCGCGCGACGCGGCGCTGGTCAAGAACGGCGGCCGGCCGATGGGCGACCTCACGGGCGCGCTGGACTTCGGCGCCTGAGGCCCCCCGTCGTCAGGGCTTGGCCGGTTCGATCGACATCACGGTGAGGTTGCCGTCGACCTTGTCGGCGGTGATCACCACCTTGTCGCCGGCCTTGACCTTCTCGAGCAGGGCGGGCTCCTTGACGCGGAACACCATCGTCATGGCACCCATGTCGATGTTGGGGATGTCGCCGTGCTTGAGGGTGATCTTCTGCGTGGCGGTGTCGACCCGCCGAACTTCGGCCTCGACCTTGGGGAGCGCGGCGTGGGCGATTGCGGCACCGGCAACGAGGGCGGCGGCGAGGGAGAACGTCAGTCGTTTCATGGTCGGTCCTTGAATGGGCGTTTGATGAAGCATCAGGCCTCGCGCTGGAACACGCGGGTGCTGCCGTCGGCCAGCACCAGCAGCACGTCGTAGGGATCGCGCCGGCCGCCGTAGGCCGGGCCGTCCATGCCGGGCGAGCCGATGGGCATGCCGGGGACGGCGAGGCCGATGGCCTGTGGCTTTTCCTTGAGCAGGCGGTGGATGGCGCTGGCGGGCACGTGGCCTTCGATCGCGTAGCCGCCGACGCTCCCGGTGTGGCAGGAGCCCAGCCTGGCAGGGATGCCCAGGCGCGCACGCGCCTCTGCGTTGCCGCTGTCGTGCACGCGCGTCGCGAGCTTGTTCATGTTCAGGTGCTTGACCCAGTCCTGGCAGCAGCCGCAGTTCGGGTCCTTCCAGATCTCGACCATGGACGCGGCCGCGAATGCAGCGCGCGCGAACAGGGGCGGAACGAGCAGCGCCGCGGCGCCTTGCAGCACGAGGCGACGACGAGTCGGGGTCAGGGTCGGGGTGTTCATGGGATCGGATTCTCCAAGCCAAAAAGGGCTGCAGCGCCCGCGGGACGGGCGCGAGCAGCTATGAAAAGAATAGCAAACGACATGGGCCTCAATGGGGGTGCCCGCCCGCGGGCTTGCGCACCGCGTTCGCGGCGGGGGCCGCGCCGGCGCCCGGTGCACGCGATGCCGGGGGGGCGCGGTCGTCCGGCACCTCGCGCGCGACGGTGCCGGCCGGGTGCCTGAACCAGCCCGGGTCGCGGTAGTCGCCGGGCTTCTGGCCCGCGCGTACCTTGAGCAGCGTGAACATGCCGCCCATCTCCGCCGGGCCGAAGGGACCCTGGCCGGCCATCATGGGCAGCGTGTTGTCGGGCAGCGGCATCTCCATGGCGCCCATGTCGGCCATGCCCTTGTCGCCCATCACCATGTAGTCGGGCACGAGCTTCTGGATCTTCGCGACCAGATCCTTCTGCTCGACGCCGATCATGGTCGGCACGTCGTGGCCCATCGGGCCCATCGTGTGGTGCGACTTGTGGCAGTGGAAGGCCCAGTCGCCGGCTTCGTCGGCGACGAATTCCACCTGCCGCATCTGGCCCACCGCGATGTCGGCCGTCACCTCGGGCCAGCGGGCCGAGGGCGGCACCGGGCCGCCGTCGGTGCCCGTGATCTCGAACTCGTGGCCGTGCACGTGGATCGGGTGGTTGGTCATCGTGAGGTTGCCCACGCGGATGCGCACCCGGTCGCCCTGGCGCACGTTCATCGAATCGATGCCGGGGAACACGCGGCTGTTGAAGGCCCAGGTGTTGAAGTCGGTCATGGTGTTGACCCTGGGCGTGGCGCTGCCGGGCTCGACGTCGAAGGCGCCGAGCAGGAAGCAGAAGTCGCGTTGCACCCGCGCGATGCGTGGGTCGGCACGGTCCTTCGGGTGCGTGACCCAGAAGCCCATCATGCCCATCGCCATCTGCACCATCTCGTCGGCATGCGGGTGGTACATGAAGGTGCCGGGCCGCCGTGCAGTGAACTCGTAGACGAAGGTCTTGCCCGGCGGGATGTGCGGCTGCGTGATGCCGCCCACGCCGTCCATGCCGTTGGGCAGGCGCTGGCCGTGCCAGTGCACCGTGGTGTGCTCGGGCAGCCGGTTGGTCACGAAGATGCGCACCCGGTCGCCCTCGACCACCTCGATGGTCGGGCCCGGCGACTGGCCGTTGTAGCCCCACATGTTGACCTTGAAGCCCGGCGCCATCTCGCGCACGACGGGCTCGGCGACGAGGTGGAATTCCTTGACGTTGCCGTTCATGCGCCAGGGCAGCGTCCAGCCGTTGAGCGTGACCACCGGGTCGTAGGGCCGGCCGTCGGGCGGCAGCAGCGGCGATGCGGTGACGGCGGAGGTCTGCGCGGGCGCCTCGGGCACGGCAGCGAGCGCGACGCGGCTGACGGCCGCCGCGGCAACGGCGCCACCCACGGCACCGGAGAAGAAGCGTCGGCGGTCCATCAGTGGCTCCCTCCCGCAGCGGCGACCGCATCGGCGTCGCCGCCCTGCAGCGCCGACAGCCCGGCCGGCGAGGCGCCAGTGAGCGCGAGCAGCAGGTCGGTGTCGGCCAGCCAGAAGTCGCGCTGCGCGGCCATCGCGGCGTTCACCGACAGGGCGCTGGTGCGCGCTTCGGCCAGCAGCTCCCAGACGCTCGCCAGCATGCCGTTGTAGCGCAGCAGCATCTCCTCGTTGACCTTCTGGCGCAGCGGCAGCACCTCGGCCTGGTAGCGGTGCGCCACGCGCCAGGCGCTCTGCCAGGCGGCATGCGCTTCGCGTGCTTCGCTGCTGGCCTGCACGGCGGTGGCCCGCACCCGGGCGGCCGATTGCAGGTACAGCGCCTCGGCCCGCGCGCCGCGCGCCTGGCCCCAGTCGAAGAGCGGGATCGGCAGCGACAGCTCGACCCCGCGCTCCGTGCTGCGGCCGCGGTCGGCATCGTTGGCGAAGGTGCTGTTGCGCACGGCGCCGACCTCCAGCGCGTCGACGAAGCGTGTGGCCCGCGTGAGCCCCTGCGCGTCGGCCGTGGCGCGCAACTGCGCCTGCGCCGCGCGCACGTCCAGGCGCTCGCGCAGCGCCGTCGCCTGCGCCTCGGCGCGTTCGGGCAGCGATGCGGGCAGCGGCGGCAGGCGATCGGGCAATCGGTACGAAGCCTGTTCGTGCGACAGGCCGAGCAGGCGCGCGAGCTGCTCCCGGCTGGCGACGGCCGCCTGCTCGGCACGTGCGAGCTGCGCCGCCGCGTCGGCCTGCAGCAGCTCCTCGCGCGTGCGCCGCAGCGCGCTCCAGTTGCCGGCCTGCGCCATGCGCTGCGCCAGCGCGGCGCCGGTGTCCGCGGCGTCGCGGGCATCGCGCAGGTAGGCCACGCCCTGCTGCGCCGCCACGGCACGCACCCAGGCGCGGCGCGTGTCGGCCGCCACCTGGGCGATCTGCTGCGCCGCCTCGAGCCGCGCCACCTCGTGGCGCTGTCCGGCCCAGCGGGCCTGCCAGGGCAGAGTGAGCAGGCCCAGCACGTCGAAGCCCAGCGCGCGGTCGATCTCCAGCTGGCGCCCCTCGCGCAGGCGGCCGAAGGAGAACACGGGGTTGGGCAGGGTGGCGGCCTGCACGCGCTCGGCGTCGCTCAGCTGCAAGGTCGCGAAAGCCTGCTGGACCCGGGGGCTCTGCAGCAGCGCGATGCGCACTGCGGCCTGCGCGTCGAGCGGCTCGCGCAGCAGCGCTTGGACGGCGGCGCGGCTGGCGTCGTCCGGGGCCGCCTGGGCGCGGGCGTCGCCAGCCAGGGTGGCAGGCGCCGCGGGGTCGAGCAGGGCCTGCACTGCGTCGCGGTCGGCCTGCGGCGAGACGGCCGCACAGCCCGAGAGGACGAGCGTGATGCCGGCGATCAACACCGGATTCTTGAACGAAAAGTGGCGCCAGCGCCCGTGGGTCGGGCGCAGCCAGCTATGAATTCGATAGCGGTCGGAGCGCGGCGAAGCGCGCGAGGGAAGAGGGAACACGGGAACTCTCCAGCATCGAGACATCGGCGCTGCGCGCATGGATCGCGTGCGGCGGACGGACTACGGGTGGGGGGTTCAGGAAATGGGCGGCTCGGCCAGGCGCCGCGCGTCGGCACTCGCGAAGTGCGGCAGCGCCGCCTGCGGTGCCGCATGCGGCAGGGCCTCGCCGCCGAGCGCGGGGGCTGTTTCGGCCATCGCGATCGAATGGCAGACCTGGCAGGCGGTGCACGCGAGGTGGCTGCTGCCGTGGCCGGCATGGCCGTCGGCTGCGCCGTCGGTGGCGCCCTGCGCGCCATGCCCATGGCCCGCATGTGCATCGTGCATCGCATGGCCATCGCCATGGTGGGCGTGCGGCGAGGCTTCGGCCGCGGTCGGTGCGGGTGCGTGCACGGCCTGAAGCGCCGGCTGCATGAGTTCCATCGCCATCACGTCGCCGATCCAGCCGCGCAGGGGCAGCATGAGGATCATGAGGGCGACGAAGAGGCGGCGCATCGGCCGATGATAGACCGCCACGCCGTGGCCGGACGTTCAGGAGGGCATCGCGAGCTGCCCCGCACGCTGCCGTCGCCAGGTCGCCGGCGGCGCCCCGAACTCGCGCCGGAAGGCGCGGCTGAAGGCGGTGTCGGTCTGGTAGCCGACGTCCTGGGCGATGCGCAGCAGCGGCGCGTTGCTGCGCGCGAGCAGGTTCGACGCCAGCAGCATGCGCCACTGCGTCAGGTACTGCATGGGCGACTGCCCGACCAGCTGCTGGAAGCGCTCGGCCAGCACCGAGCGCGAGGTGTTCGCCTCGCGCGCCAGTTCCTCGAGCGACCAGTTGCGCGCCGGCTCGCGGTGCATGGCGTTGAGCGCGCCGCCGACGATGCGATCGCCCACGCCGGCGAGCCAGCCGGTGCGGCCCTCGGCCTGCTCGTTCATGTACAGCCGCAGCACCTCGATGAAGACCACCTCCGACAGCTTGGCCAGCACGCCGGCGCCGCCCGGGCGCGGCGAGCGCGCTTCGGCCAGCGCGTAGCGCACCGAGGCCTCGAGCCAGGCGCCGGCGTCGGAGCCGCGCACGTTCACGCGCACCAGGGGCGGCAGTCCGGCCAGCAGCATCCGTCCCAGCCGGGCGTCGCAGGCGAGGTAGCCGCACACCAGCCGCGTGGCCGGGCCGCCGCCACCGTAGGACAGCAGGCGCGGGCGGCGCGCCAGCACCTCGCTCAGGCGCGCGCCGCGCGCGGGCGGCAGGCCAGGCTCGGAGCCCATGCGGTGCGCATGCCCCTGCGGAAAGAGCAGGGCGTCGCCGGCCACCAGCCTCACCGGCGCCTGCCCGGGCAACTCGACGAAGCACTCGCCCTCGGTGATCAGGTGGAATATCACCAGCCGCTCGGCGCCGGGCTCCAGCACCGGCGCCACGCTGTCTGCCGGCGGAGACTGGTAGCACCAGGGCGCGGTGAAGCGGCCCTGGATGAAGATCGAACCGACCAGCCGCACCACGCGCAGCGTCTGCGACAGCGCGTCCATCAGGCTTGCTCCAGAACCTCGACGTGCACGGCCAGCGGCAGCGCGTCGCGCAGGGCGCGGGCCATGGGCGACCCGTCGCAGCCGGCTGCGGCGAGCCGTTCCAGTCGCGCGGCCGGCACGCCGCGCGCGGCGATGCGCACCGCCATGCGCAGGTCGAAGGGGGCCGGGCTCACGGTGACGCCGTCGGCGTCGGGCAGGTCGAACAGCCCTCGTGCGTCGGAGCGGCTGGCGGTGCTCACCTCCAGGGTGTCGAGCGTGATGCCGGCGCGCGCGGCTTCCATGGCGATGCGCGTGGCCGTGCAGGCCGCGACGCTCGCGCGCAGCAGCCAGCCGGGGGTGGGCTGGGCCGCGCTGCCACCCAGCTCGGTGGGCATGTCGGTCTCGAACACGTGGCCGTGGGGGTGGGCGATGCGGGTGTGCAGGCCGCCGTGCCAGCGGGCGGTGGCGGGCAGGTCGGCGTCGATGCCGGCCTCGGGCCGGCGGCGCAGCACGGCCTCGACACGCGCGAGCGCCTCGGCGACGGAGGGCATCGATGGCATGGGCAGGCCTCCTGGGATCGTGCGATCGGGCATTGTCCGGCGCAGCACGCGCGCCGGACAGTCGACAAGTGGCCTATGCCGCGGGGCGGACGCTCGGTCAGGCCGTGCCGACGATCGGGCAGGACGGCGCGGCGGGCGCCGGCCGACAGTGCAGGCCTTCCCAACCCACCGTGGAGACCGCGCCATGAACGCCCCCCTCATCGATTTCGCCGCCGTCAAGGCCCGCCAACAGGCCGCCTGGGCCAGCGGCGACTACGCCGTCATCGGCACCACGCTGCAGATCGTCGGCGAGCAGCTGGCCGAGGCCTGCGACCTGCGCTGCGACGAGCAGGTGCTCGACGTGGCCGCCGGCAACGGCAATGCCACGCTGGCCGCGGCCCGCCGCGGCGCCCGGGTCACCTCGACCGACTACGTGGGCGCGTTGCTGGAGCGCGGCGCCGAACGCGCCGGCGCCGAGCGGCTGGAGGTGCAGTTCCAGACCGCCGACGCCGAGGCGCTGCCCTTCGCGGACGCCAGCTTCGACGCCGTGCTGTCCACCTTCGGCGTGATGTTCGCGCCCAACCATGCGCAGGCGGCGGCCGAAATGCTGCGCGTGTGCCGGCCCGGCGGTCGCATCGGCCTGGCCAACTGGACGCCGGACGGCTTCATCGGCCAGCTGTTCAAGGTCCTGGGCCGGCACCTGCCGCCCCCGGCCGGGCTGCAGCCGCCGCCGCTCTGGGGGCAGTCCGCGCACCTGCAGGCGCTGTTCGGTGCGGGTGCCGCGCGCATCGACCTCACGCTGCGCAACTTCATGTTCCGCTACCGCTCGCCGGCGCACTTCGTCGACGTGTTCCGCCGCTGGTATGGGCCGGTGCACAAGGCCTTCGGCGCGTTGCCGTCCGAGGGCGCCGCGGCGCTGGAGGCCGACCTGCTCGCGCTCCTGGCACGCAGCAACCGGGCGGGCGACACCTCGCTGGTGGTGCCCAGCCAGTATGCGGAGGTGGTGGTCACGCGGGCCTGAGCGTCGTCGAGCCGGCCGCAGCCGGCGCGCCGTCCAGCGCCTTCAGCAGCCGCAGCCCGTTGGCCACCACCAGCAGGCTCGCGCCCATGTCGGCGAACACGGCCATCCACATCGTGGCCTGGCCGAAGACCGCGAGGCCGAAGAACACGGCCTTGATGCCCAGCGCCAGCGCGATGTTCTGCCACAGCACCGCGTGCGTGCGGCGCGACAGGCGGATCGTCTCGGCGATGCGGCCGAGGTCGTCGTTCATGATGACCACGTCGGCGGCTTCCATGGCGATGTCGGTGCCCGCCGCGCCCATCGCGAAGCCCAGGTCGGCCTGTGCCAAGGCGGGTGCGTCGTTGATGCCGTCCCCGGTCATGCCGGTGGCGCCGTAGCGCTCGCGCAGCGCCTGTACCGCCTGCAGCTTGTCCTCGGGCAGCAGGCCGCCGCGAGCGTCCTCGATGCCGGCCTCGCGTGCCACGGCCTGGGCGGTGCTGGGGTTGTCGCCGGTGAGCATCACGGGCGTGACGCCCAGCGCCTTCAACGCCGCGACGGCCTGCCGCGAGCCGGGCTTGACGGTGTCAGCCACCGCGAACAGGCCCAGCACCGCGTGCCCGTCGGCCAGCAGCGTCACGGTGCGGCCCCGTTGTTCGTGCGCGGCCAGCGCGGCCTCCAGCTCGGGCGTGCACAGCCCGCGCTCCTCCATCAGCCGGTGGTTGCCCAGCACCAGCGTGCGGCCCTCGACGCGGCCCTCGACACCGCGGCCGACCAGGGCACGGAAGCCCTCGACGGCGGCGTGGTCGCGCTGCGCCTCCGGCAGGCCGCCCGCGATCGCCGCCGACACCGGGTGGTCGGAGCGGCCCGCCAGGCGGGCGGCATCGGCCGCCGTGCGCGCACGGTCGGCGCCGCCCCAGGGCTGCCAGTCCACCAGCAACGGCTTGCCGGCGGTGATGGTGCCGGTCTTGTCGAGCGCCACGGCGCGCAGCCGGCGGGCGGTTTCCAGGTGCACCCCGCCCTTGACGAGGATGCCGCGCCGCGCCGCGGCGGTGAGGCCGCTGACCACCGTGACCGGCGTCGAGATCACCAGCGCGCAGGGGCAGGCGATGACCAGCAGCACCAGCGCCTTGTAGACCGAGGCCAGCCAAGCCGCGTCGAAAAAGAGCGGCGGCACCACCGCGACCAGCACCGCGAGCACGAACACCGTGGGCGTGTAGACGGCCGCGAAGCGCTCGACGAAGCGCTGCGTCGGCGCGCGCGAGGCCTGGGCGCGCTCCACCGATTCGATGATGCGGTCGAGCGTGGTGTGGCCCGCGGCAGCCGTGACGCGGACTTCCAGCTCGCCGCCCTGGTTGACGGTGGCGGCGAAGACCGCGTCGCCCACGGTCTTGTCGACCGGAATGCTCTCGCCGGTGACGCTCGCCTGGTCGATGCTGCTGCTTCCGGCAACGACGGTGCCATCCAGCGGCACGCGTTCGCCGGGGCGCACGCGCAGCACCTCACCCAAGGCCACGTCGGCCGCCTGCACGCGGCGCCACTGGCCGTCGGTGCCGCGCACCTCCGCCTCGTCGGGAGCCAGGGCCATCAGGCCGGCGATCGCATTGCGTGCGCGGTCGGCGGCCTTGTGCTCGATCAGCTCCGCCAGCGCGTACAGCGCCATCACCATGGCCGCCTCGGGCCACTGGCCGATGACGAAGGCGCCGGTCACGGCGACCGCCATCAGGGTGTCGATGCCCAGGCGCCCCTTGAGCAGGGATTTCAGCCCGCTTTGGTAGATGCCGATGCCGGCCAGCGCGATGGCCGCGGCGGCCAGTGCCATGCCGACGCCGCGCCAAGCCGCCGTCTCGGGCAGCAGCAGATGGCTCAGCTCGGCGGCCAGCGCCACGAGGAAGGCGGCCGCCAGGCGCGGCCATCCGGGCAGCGGGCCATGGTCGTGGCCGTGGCCGTCGCCGTCCGCATGGCCGTCGGGACCATGGTCATGATCGTGCTCGCCGTCGGGGTGGTGCGCGTGCGCCCGGGGCTTGGCCGCTGCCGGGCGCAACGTCACCGGCCCGCCGCAGCAGCCGTCGCCGCACGAGGGCGCGGCCACGCGGTCGGCGTCGGCGAGGGGAAGCAGGGCGGCAGGCTGGCGGGGGGAGGCGGACATGGCTGGCGTTACGGTTTTCGAAGCTGTGCCAGCATTGGAAAGGTTGAAGTCACTTCAAGGTCAAGCCATGTCCGCCATCCACCCGCCCGGCCCGCAGGGTTATCGCATCGGCGAAGCCGCCGCCGCCAGCGGCGTGAGCGCCGCCAACATCCGCTACTACGAGAAGCAGGGCCTGATCGCGCCGCAGGGCCGTGGCGACAACAGCTACCGCTTCTACAGCGACGCCGACGTGCACGCGCTGCGCTTCATCCGCCTGTGCCGGGCCATGGACATGTCGCTGGACGAAGTGCGCACCCTGCTGGGGCTGGACCTGCGCCGCAAGGCCGACTGCGAGGCCGCCTGCGTGGCGCTGGACGCGCACCTGGGCCACGTGCGCGAGCGCCTGCGCGAGCTGCGCACGCTCGAGAAGGACCTGCTGGCGCTGCGCAACAGCTGCGACGGAAGCGACGGCGAATGCCGCATCATCGGCACGCTGCACGCGCGGGCCGACGCGCAGCCGGCGGCCGGCGAGCGCGGCTCACCCGCCTCGCGGCACGTCTGAGGCGGCAGGGTCCATCCGCAGCATCTTGCCGGGGTTCAGAATGCCCCTGGGGTCCAGCGCGCGCTTGACCTCTCGCATGACCTCGATGGCTGCGCCGTGCTCCACTTCGATCTGCTGCATGCGGTGCAGCCCCACGCCGTGCTCGCCGGTGCAGGTGCCGCCGAGGCGGATGGCCCGCAGCGCCACGCGCTCGGCGAGCGCCTCGGCCGCGGCGCGCGCGGTGGGGTCGGCATCGTCGTAGATGATGCCCAGGTGGAAGTTGCCATCGCCCACATGGCCGACGATGGGTGCGTACAGGCCGCTGGACGCGATGTCCGCCTGCGTCTCCATGATGCATTCGGCCAGCGCCGAGATCGGCACGCAGGCATCGGTGCCCATCGAGCTCCAGCCCGGGTGCATGGCCAGGTTGGCGTGGTAGCAGGAGTGCCGGGCCTTCCACAGGCGCGTGCGCTCCTCGGGCTTGTGCGCATAGCGGAAGCCGCTGCCGCCGTGGTCGGCCGACAGCGCTTCCAGCGTGGCCACCTGCTCGGCCACGGCCGCCTCGCTGCCGTGGAACTCGATGAAGAGGGTGGGGCGCGCCTCGAACTCCTCCAGGCGCGAATAGCGGATGCAGGCGTCCATCTGCGCGTCGTCGAGCAGTTCGATGCGCGCCACCGGCACGGCCAGCTGCAGGGCGGCGATGACGGTGTCGACGGCCGCGCGCAGGCTGTCGAACTGGCACACCGCGGCCACCACGTGCTCGGGCAGCCCGAAGAGGCGAAGCTGAACCTCGCAGATGATGCCCAGGAGGCCTTCGCTGCCCACATACAGCCGCGTGAGGTCGAGCCCGGACGCGGATTTGCGGGCGCGCGTGCCGGTGCGGATGATGCGCCCGTCGGGCGTGACCACCGTCAGGCCCATCACCGCCTCGCGCATGGTGCCGTAACGGACGGCGGCGGTGCCCGATGCACGGGTGGCCGCCATGCCGCCGAGCGAGGCGTTGGCGCCCGGATCGACGGCGAAGAACAGGCCGCTGCTGCGCAGGTGGGCGTTGAGCTGCTCGCGCGTGACGCCGGCCTGCACCCGGCAGTCCAGCGCCTCGGGCGACACCTCCAGGATGCGGTCCATGCGCGACAGGTCGATGCACACGCCGCCGTGGATCGCCGCGACGTGGCCCTCCATCGACGTGCCGGTGCCGAAGGCGATCACGGGCACCACGGCCTCGTGGCACAGCTTCATTGCCGCCGCCACTTCCTCCGTCGAGAGCGGGAACAGCACCACGTCGGGCTGCCCCGGGTCGGGCAGGCCCTCGCCGTGGCTGTGGTGGGCCCGCACCGCGGCCGAGGTCACGGCGCGCTCGCCGAAGATCGCCTGCAGGGCCGGCAGCAGCCGGGCGACGGCGACGGCGGTTTCTTCGAGGGTCTTGGAGAAGGACATGGCCGAAGGAGGGAAGTGAGTCGGTTCAGGCGCCCAGGTAGGCGGCGCGCACATGGTCGTCGCGCATGAGCTGCGCGGCCGGACCTTCGAGCGCGACGCGCCCGCCCTCGAGCACATAGCCATGGTCCGCGACGCTCAGGGCCGCGAAGGCGTTCTGCTCCACGATCAGGACGGTGCGGCCGGCGCGCGCGATGCGCCGGATGTCCAGGAACATCTCTGTGGTGAGCTTGGGCGACAGGCCCATCGACGGCTCGTCCAGCAGCAGCAGGCGCGGGCCGGCCATCAACCCGCGGGCGATGGCCAGCATCTGCTGCTCGCCGCCGGAGAGCACGCCGCCCATGTCGCCGGCCTTGCGCTTGAGCACCGGGAAGAGTTCGAACACCTCGTCCAGCGTGGCCTGCACCGCGCCCTTGTCGTGCCGCCGCACATAGGCGCCGACGTCGAGGTTCTCGCGCACTGTCAGGGTCGAGAAGATGCGCCGGCGCTGCGGCACGCACGAGATGCCGCCGGCCACGATCTGCTCCACGCTGCGCTGCTGCAGGCTGCGGCCGCGGAAGCTCACCTCGCCCGCGCTGGGGCGCAGTCGCCCGACGATGAGGTTCAGCGTGGTCGACTTGCCGGCGCCGTTGGCGCCGATCACCGCCACGATCTGCCCCGGCATCGCGCGGATCGACAGGTCGAACAGGATCTGCACCTTGCCGTAGAACACGTCCACGTGCGAGAGCTCCAGCTCGGCCGTGCCGGCCCGCGCGTCGGGAGGGGTGAGGACCGCCTGCGTCATGGTGAGCGCCGCGCCCCGCTCAGTAGCGCACGGCCGAAAGCACGACCGGCTTGCCGCCCTTGATCTCGACGATGTTCACCTGCTTGTTGCAGTCGCCGGCCTTGTCGCACTTGTAGTCGGCCAGCAGGCCCTTGTACTGCACCTGGCCGAAGGCGGCGCGCACCTTGTCGACGTCGGTGCTCTTCGCCTCGTTGATGGCCTTGGCCGCGAGGATGGTGGCGTCGTAGTAGGTCGCCGACCAGACGTCCGGCGCCATCTTGAACTTCGCCTCGTACTTCTTGACGAAGTCCTGCACGGCCGGGTTGGGGTCGGTGGGCACGAAGTAGGACGCGCTCATCGCGCCCTCGGCGGCGCTGCCCGCCAGCTTGAGGAAGGCGTCTTCCGACAGCACCGCGCCGGCGAACTTGAACTTCAGGCCGAACTGCTTGGCCTGGCGCAGGATCAGGGCCGCGTCGGTGTCGTGCGCCCAGAGGATCACGAGCTGCGCGCCGGTCTTCTCGAGCTTGGCGAGCTGGGCGGAATAGTCCTTGTCGCTGGGGTTGTGGCTTTCCACCGCGACGGGCTTGAGGCCCAGCGCGGCCATCTGCGCCACCACGCGCGCCTGGCCCGACTTGCCGAAGTCGTCGTTGGCGTAGAAGATGGCCGTCTTCTCGCCGGCTTTCAGTTCCTTCTGGGCGTAGTCGATCAGGGCCTTGGCCTGGACGTCGTCGTCCGAACGCGTGCGGATCACGTAGTTGCAGCCGCTGTGGGTGATCGCCACCGAGGTGCCGCCGGTGAGCGAGACCACCTTGCCGTTGCAGTAGGTCTTCTGCGTGGCCATCTGCGTCACGGAGTAGTGGGGCCCGATCATCACGGGCACCTTGTCGACCTGCATCAGCTTGTTGACGGCGTTGATCGCGCCGTTGGGGTTGTCGCCCTGGTCGTCCTGGAACACCACCTCCAGCGGCTTGCCCAGCACGCCGCCGGCAGCGTTGATCTCGCTCACGGCCAGCTCCACGCCCTGCTTGTAGTTGCGGCCCACCAGGGCCTTGGGGCCGGTCATCGGCAGCGACACGCCGATCACGGCCTCGGCCAGGGCCGAGCCGGCCAGCATCAGGGCGGCGGCGCCGGCAACGGCGCGGCGCGAGGAGCGAAGGAAGGAATCACGCATGGCAGAGGTCTCCGTTTTTGATGTGCCTGGGCACGTTGTGATGAAGCAAGAGAGAAAGAGGGGGCGTCAGGCCACGGCGACGGCCCTCGGCGCGTCGGCCGCGTCCGGCGCCGCGGCGGACTGCACCGCGGCCTGCGGTGTCTCGGGCGGAATGCGTTCGCCCAGGTAGGCCTCGACCACGGCCGGCGACGTCATCACCTCGGTGGGCCGGCCGTCGGCGATCTTGTCGCCCAGGTTGAGCACGACCACGCGGTCGCACATGTCCATGACCAGGCGCACGCGGTGCTCCACCACCAGGATGGACATGCCCTCGGCACGCAACTGCTTGAGGATGAGCGCGAGTTCCTCGATCAGGCCGCCACGCAGGCCGGCCGCCGGTTCGTCCAGCAGCAGCAGGCGCGGGCGGCTCACGATGGCGCGCGCCATCTCCACCAGCCGGCTCTGGCCGAAGGAGAGGTCGCCGGCGCGCCGGTGCGCGAGGTGCCCCACGCCCATGTGGACCAGCGCCTGCAGCGCAGCCTCGCGCCGCGCCGCCTCGCGGGCGCCGGGGCCGGCGCCGTCGGCCGCGCGCGGGCAGGCGACCATCACGTTCTCCAGCACGCTCATCGATTCCCACAGGCGCACGTTCTGGAAGATGCGCGCCACGCCCTTGGCATGGATCTCCCAGGGCCGGTGGTTGTCCAGCCGCGTGTCCTCCAGCGCGATGGCACCATGGACGTCCACCACGCCGGAGCACGCATTGATCATGGTGGACTTGCCGGAGCCGTTGGGCCCGATGAGCCCCAGGATCTCGCCGCGGCGCAGCTCGAAGCGCACGTCGTTCAGCGCCTTGACGCCGCCGAAGGCGCGCGACACGCCCTCGACGCGCAGCAGTACCGCGGCCTCGGGCGCATGCACCTGGCCCGCGAGCGCCACGCTGGCGGCCCGGGCGGCCTCGCGCAGGTTCAGCGGGCTGGCCGGCGCGTCGGGCACGGGCGCCTGCGGTCCCGTCAGGAAGCGGCCGAGCATCCAGTCGCCGACCACGCCGAGGCCGCGCGGCGCGACCAGCAGGATCAGCACCACGCCCAACCCGAAGGCCGCCAGGTAGTAGGTCTGCAGGTCGCGCAACGCCTCGGGCAGCACGGTGATGACCACGGCGCCCAGGAAGGTGCCGGCAATCGAACCCAACCCGCCCATCACCACCATCAGCATCATCTTGATGCTCTCGAAGACGGTGAAGTTGTTGGGCGCCGCGAAGCCGGCGAGCAGTACGTACAGGCCGCCGGCGAGGGCGCCGCAGGCGCTGCACAGCATGAAGGCGATGGTCTTGGCCTTGCGCGAATCCACGCCCATCGCCTCGGCGGCGATCTCGTCGTCGCGCACCGCACGCAGCGTGCGGCCGATGCGGCTGCGGTGGAAATGCACGGCGAGTGCGTAGACCACGGCACACACCGCCAGCAGCGGCACGTAGAGTTGCCGGTCGATGCTGCCGCCCAGGCCGGGGATCGACAGCGTCGGGATGTCGCGCAGGCCCATGGGCCCGCCGGTGAGCCATTCCTCGTTGATGGCCACCATGCGGAAGATCTCGTTCAGCCCCAGCGTCACGATCGCGAGGTAATGGCCCTTGATGCGCGTGCTCACGGCCCCGAGCAGCGCGCCGACGGCGGTGGTCAGCAGCACCGCGGCGGGCAGCGCGACGAACCACGGCAGCTGCGCGCGCATCATCAGCAGGGCCGTGGCGTAGCCGCCGAAGCCCACCAGCGCGGCCTGGCCGAGCACGATCTGCCCGGCCACGCCGGTGACGATCTGCAGGCCCAGCGCCGCGATGGCGAAGATCCAGGCGAGATTGAGCACCCGCAGGTAGTAGTCGTTCAGGCCGAAGGCGATGGGCGCGGCGAGCGCGGCCAGGACGGCCAGCCAGGCCAGGGGGCGAAGCAGTCGGGAGGACATCGAGCGGGCTCCCTCAGGCGCGGTCGGCATGGCGTTCGGGCAGCAGGCCCTGCGGCCGCACCAGCAGGAAGACCAGCAGCAGCACGAAGGCCAGGGCGTCCTTGTAGGTGGACGAGATGGTGAAGGCCCCCACGTTCTCGGCGATGCCCAGCAGCACGCCGCCCAGGATCGCCCCGGGCACGCTGCCGAAGCCGCCGATGATCATGGCCACGAAGCCCTTCAGGCCCACCAGCGTGCCCATCTCCGTCGTGACGTAGAACAGCGGCGCGAGCAGGATGCCGGCCAGCGCCGCCAGCACGGACGAGAAGGCGAAGGTGCCGGCGAGCACCCGGTTGACCGGGATGCCCATGAGGCGTGCGGTCTCGCGGTCCAGCGCGGTGGCGCGCATCATCTTGCCGACCGTGGTGTAGCGCAGCGCCAGGTACTGCAGCACCATGATGACCAGCACGATGGCCATGATGACCAACTGCTGCACCGGGATGCGGAATGCGCCGAAGTCCAGCACGCCGTCGCCGAAGGGGCTGAGGTACAGCAGCGGCTCCGGGCCGTAGATGATGCGGGCCATCTCCTTGAGGAAGATGCCGAAGCCGACGGTGGCGATGATGGCCACCAGCGCCTTCTGCCGCTGCAGCCGTGCGAACACCAGCACCGAGAACAGGGCGCCCATGAGCGCCATGGCCGCGGCCGTGCTCAGCGCCGCGAGCCAGAAGGGCAGGTTCAGGCTGGTCGTGAAGGTGGCCACGAACACGAAGGCGGCGAAGGTGAGGAATTCGCCCGCCGCGAAGTTCACGATGGCCATCGTGTTCCACACGTAGGCATAGCCCAGCGCGATGAGCGCGTAGATGCAGCCCATGGCCAGGCCGCTGATGATCACTTGTCCCAGCATTGCGTTGTCTCCGGTTCGTGAACCGCCCCTTCTGCGAGGGGCGTCGTTGGCAGGTCTAGAGGCTCTCGGCCATGCGCAGCAGTGCGACCATGCCGGGGTCGTCCATGCCGATGGTCTTGTCGGCGAACATGCGTGCGCGCCCGATCCGGTTGGGGCGGTCGCGGAAGCTGTCGAGCGCGGCGCGCGCCGCGTCGCACGCCACGGGGCGCAGGGGCATGCCGTCCGGCGCTTCGGCCAGGGCCTGGCGCACGGCGTGCAGGCTGTCGAGCACGGTCTTGTCGCCCAGGCTCGCACCGCCGCGGGCGGCCAGCGTGTCACCGATCTCGCCGAGCAGGGCCGCCAGGGCGGGCCGGTCCAGCGCGTCGGTGCCGGCGCATCGCTTGGCGGCGGTCATCAGCGCCACCGTGAGCAAGGTGCCGAAGCTCGAGCCCGAGGCCTTGGCGCAGGCCTGCGCGCAGCGTCGCAGCATGGCGTCCAGCGGCGCGCCGGCCATCTCGGGCAGGGCCTGCTCGACCAGCGTGGCGCACTTGTCGAGCGTGGCGCCCAGGTCGGCATCGCCCAGGCGGCCGTCGAGCTCGTTGAGCTCGGGCGCCGCGTGGTGCACGCCGGCGCACCACTTCGGCAGCGCGGCGGCGAGGGTCTGCGCGTCGAGCATCAGCGCACGCTCCAGAAGGGGCAGTCGGCCGGTGCGGCCAGCAGCTGCGCCAGTTCGTCGTCCAGCTTCATCACGCTGAGCGACGCACCGGCCATCTCCATGGAGGTGGCGTAGCGGCCCACCAGCGGATGGGTGATGGCGATGCCGCGCTCGTCAAGCACCTGCCGCGCGCGTCGGTAGAGGATGTACAACTCTTCCAGCGGCGTGGCGCCCAGGCTGTTGACCAGCAAGGCGATGCGGTCGCCGCGTGCCAGCTGCAATTCGGGCAGCACATGGGCGAGCATCTCGTCGACCAGCGCGTCGGCGCTCTTGAGCGGCCCGCGCCAGATGCCCGGCTCGCCGTGAATGCCCATGCCGAACTCGACCTCGGTGTCGGCGATCTCGAAGGAGGCCTTGCCCGATTCGGGCACCACGCAGGGCGTGAGGGCCACGCCGATGGAGCGGACGGCGTCGTTGGCCTTGCGCGCCAGGGCCGTCACCTCCTCGAGCGAAGCCCCGGCGGCGGCCTTGGCGCCGGCTGCCTTGTAGACGAAGACCAGGCCGGCCACGCCGCGGCGCTTCTCCCGCTGGTCGGCCGGCGCGCTGGCCACGTCGTCCGCCACCCGCACGGAAGCGACCTGCAGCCCTTCCATCTCCAGCATCTCGGCCGCCATGTCGAAGTTCATGCGGTCGCCGCCGTAGTTGCCGTACAGCTGCAGCACGCCGGCCCCGCCGTCGGCCGCGCGCGCGGCGGTCATGCAGTCGTCCATGCGCGGGCCGGCGAACACGTTGCCCACGGCGCAGCTGTCGAGCAGGCCGTCGCCGACGTAGCCGAGGAACACCGGCAGGTGCCCCGAGCCGCCGCCGGTCACGATGCCCACCTTGCCCTCAACCGGGCCGCGGCTGCGCACGATGACGCGGCCGCCGTCGCCGGCACGGGCGAGTTCGGGATGGCACAGCACCAGGCCGTCGAGCATCTCGTCGACGTAAGCCTTCGGGTCGTTGAGGATCTTCTTCACGTTGCGGTGTCCGGGGCGGTGGGTCAGTCGGCCTTCAGCCGGCCGTCCTTGACGGACTGGCTGGCCAGCGCGTACTCGGTGTCGAGGATGCGGGCGAATTCCTGCGGCGTGCTGCTGACGGCGACGCTGCCCAGCTCGCGGGCGTTCTGTACCGTGTACGGGTCCTTCACGGCCTGCGCCAGCGAGGCGGCCAGCTTGTCCTGCAGGTCCTTGGGCATGCCGGCCGGGCCGAGCACGCCGACATAGGTGGTGCCGTCGAGGCTGCCGAAGCCCAGCTCGGCCACGGTCTTCACGCCGGGCAGCGACGGGTCCTGCGCCGGGCCGAGCACGGCGAGCGGCTCGAGCTGGCCGGACTTGATGTACGGCAGCGAGCTCGTCACCTGGTCGAAATGCACGTCCACCTGGCCGCCCATCAGGTCGACCAGCGCCGGTGCCGAGCCCTTGTAGCTGACGCTGGTGAAGCGGGCCTTGAGCAGGTTCTCGAGCTGGATGAGCGCCAGCTGGTTGGGCGTGCCGGGGCCCGAGTGCGCGGCCATGACCTTGCCCTCGGCGGTGCGGGCGTAGGTGGCGAAGTCCTGGAAGTTCTTGAACCGGGCGTCGTTCTTGCGCGCCAGGATCACCATCGAGCTCTTGTTGACCAGGCCGATGGGCGCGAAGTTCGCGCGCGTGTACTGGGTCTTGACGATCTCGGGCACCGTGACGATCACGCCTGCGCCGCACAGCAGCAGCGTGTACCCGTCGGGCTGTGCACGCGCCACCAGCGATGCGCCGATGGAGCCTCCGGCGCCGGCGCGGTTGTCCACGACCACCGACTGGCCGAGCACCTTGCCCAGCGACACCGCGACGCTGCGCGCCACGATGTCAGTGTTGCCGCCGGGTGCGAAGGGCACGATCAGCGTCACCGGCTTGGTCGGGAAGCCGCCCTGCGCGAAGGCGCGCGGCCCCACGGCGAGGCCGGCGGCGGCCAGCGCGCCGGCCTTCATCAGATTGCGTCGTTGGATGTTCATGCTTGTCTCCGTCGTTGTCGGGATGGCGCGTGCGCTCAGGCCTCGAAGGCCAGCACGGCGTCCAGGGTCTTGCGGATGCGGGCGGTCTGGGCCTCGCTGGTCGCGGGCATCGGCGCGCGGGGCAGGCCGGTGGGGCAGCCCTGCAGTGCGATGGTGGTCTTGAGGTTGGCCGGCAGGTTGTCGCCCACCACGGCGTTCCAGAAGGTCAGCATGGCGCGGTGGATCTCCAGGCCCTTGGCATGGTCGCCCGCCTGCACGGCGTTCCAGAGGGCCACGCACACGCCCGGCAGCGCGGCCGGCGTGGCGGCGATGGCGCCGTGCGCGCCCAGCGCGAAGGACGAGTACATGAGCGCGTCGACGGCGGAGAACACCTTGCAGCCCTCGGGCACGCCCAGCACGAGGTCGGCCATGAGCTTGAGGTCGCCCTGGCTCTGCTTGATGCCCTGCACGCCGGGCAGCTCCTGCATCAGACGGATCATCTGCGCCGGGTTCAGATAGTTCCAGGGCACGACGTTGTAGATGATGACCGGGATGTCGACGGCCTCGGTCAGCGCCTTGAAGTGGTTGAAGGTCGCTTCCTCGTCGGGCTTGAAGAGGTAGTGCACGGGCGTGACCTGCAGCCCGGCGATCGGCAGGTGCGCGACCGATTTGGCACGGCGGATCGCGTCGCGAGTGCTGTTGGAGATGATTCCGGCGACGACCGGCACCTTGCCGGCCACCTCGTCGACGGTGATCTCCATGATCCGCGCGAATTCCTCGGCGGTGAAGGTGTGGCCCTCGCCGGTGCTGCCGCCGGGGCAGACGCCGTGCACGCCCTTGGACAGGTTGAAGCGGATGACCTTGCGGAAGGCCGCCTCGTCGATCTCGCCGTCGGCGGTGAAGGGGGTGACCAGGGGCGGGATGATGCCATTGAGTTCGAGGGCCATGAGGTGGGTTCCGGTGAGAAGCGGGAATGCAGTGGGGTGGAATGAAGGGCGCGGAGGCGGGGTCTCGATCGCTGAGCTCGGACTATACGCTCACTGACATGTCAGACGGATGTTAGTACTATCCCTAGTACGCACTCACCGTGTGCGTTGCCGTCCCGCCCCGATACCATGGCCCCCATGAACCCCACAGCCACCGCCCGCGCCGCCAGTCGGCCGGGCCGCGCCGAGCCGGCGGCCGGACAGGCCGTCGAGCCGGTCACTCAGCGCAACCTCGCCTACCAGGGCTTTCGTCAGCAGATCATCGATGCGCGCATCCGCCCGGGCCAGTTCGTCTCGCAGCGCGAGCTGATGCAGTTGCTGGCGATGCCGCTGGCTGCGGTGCGCGAACTGGTGCCGCGGCTGGAGGCGGCCGGGCTCATCAAGGCGGTGCCCAAGCGCGGCCTGCAGGTCGCGACGGTGGACATGAAGCTCATCCGCAATGCCTGGCAGGTGCGTGCGATGGTCGAGCGCGAGGCCGTGCAGCGTTTCGCCGAGGTGGCGACGCCGGCGACGCTGGAGCGCCTCATCGCCGACCACGAGGCCATCCTGCAGCGCGCGCTGCAGCCCCAGCCCGACGCGGCGCTGGAGAAGGACGCGCAGGCCGTGGACTGGGGCCTGCACGACCTGATGGTGGACAGCATCGGCAACGAGATCCTGTCGGAGATCTACCGCGTCAACAGCCTGCACGTGCGGCTGATCCGCTACGACGCCGACTCGATGCGCCCGGTGCAGGTGGTGCCCGCCATGCGCGAGCACCTGGCCTTCCTGCGCGCGCTGGCGGCGGGGGACCGCGAGGGCGCGCTGGCGCAGATGATGTCGCACATCGAGCATTCCAAGCACCGCGTGCTGGCGGGCATGCTCGGCATGCCGCCGACGGCCGAGCGCTGAGCCGGCTCAGCCCCCGTGCAGGCCCGCGACCAGCTGGCGCAGCCACTGGCTGGCCGGCGTGCGGTGCTGGCGGGCGTGCCAGAACATGTTGATGGCGATCGGCGGCAGCGCGGCAGGGTGCGGCACGCTCACCAGGTCGAAAGGCGCGCCCACGCGCTGGGCGAAACGCTCGGGCACCGTGGCGATCATGTCGCTGGCCTGCAGGATGTGGCCCACCGCCACGAAGTGCGGCACCGTGAGCCGCACGTCGCGCCGGATGCCCTGGCGCGCAAGCAGTTCGTCGACCTGGCCGTGGCCGGTGCCCGCTGCGACCACCACCACGTGCTCGGCCGCCTGGAACTCGCGCAGGCTGATGCGGCGCTTGTCCAGCGCATGCCCGCGGCGCATCAGGCACACGTAGCGCTGGGTGAACAGGCGCCGCTGGAAGAAGCCGGCGCGCAGGTCGGGCAGCAGGCCGAGGGCCAGGTCGACGTGGCCCGCCTCCATCTCGTCCTTGAGGTTCACCGCGGTGTTGCGCACCGTGCTCACGCGCACGCCGGGCGCCGAGTCGCGCAGCGCCGCCATGAGCCCAGGCAGGAAATAGATCTCGCCGATGTCCGTCATGCCGACGGTGAAGGCGCGCTCGCTGGTGGCGGGGTCGAAGCCGTCGCGCTGGTTGAGCGCGCCGTGCAGCAGGCCCAGCGCGTTGGCCACCGGCTCGGCCAGCCGTTCCGCCAGCGGGGTCGGCACCATGCCCTGCGAGGTGCGCAGGAACAGCTCGTCCCCGAAGGCCTTGCGCAGGCGGGCGAGGGCGTTGCTCACCGCCGGTTGGCTCAGGCCCAGCGTCTGCGCGGCCGCCGACACGCGCCGCTCGATCAGCAGCTGGTTGAGCACCACCAACAGGTTCAGGTCGATCTCGTGCAGGTTCATCGGCGTTATTGACGATGGTGATGTGGCGTATTCACAAGATTCTATTGATGGATAAAGCAGCGGGAGCGACCATCGTCCTTCCAAGAACGACAGAGACAAGGACGGCCCATGGACGCCATGGAGACCCCACGCCCCGCGACGGCCGACATTCCCGCGCAGCCCCTGCGTTGGGAAGGTGGCGGCAGCAGTCGCATTCCCTTCGCCGCCTACACCGACGGGGGCCTGCACCGGCGCGAACTGGAGCGCTTCTTCTACCGTGGCCATTGGTGCTACGTCGGCCTCGAGGCCGAGATACCGAACCCGGGCGACTTCAAGCGCACGGCGGTGGGCGAGCGCTCGGTCATCCTCACGCGCGCCGCCGACGGCAGCGTGCACGTGGTCGAGAACGTCTGCGCCCACCGCGGCATGGCCTTCTGCCGCGAGCGGCACGGCAACCGCAAGGAATTCGTCTGCCCGTATCACCAGTGGAACTACACGCTCAAGGGCGACCTGCAGGGCGTGCCCTTCCGCCGCGGCGTGAAGCAGGACGGCAAGGTGCACGGCGGCATGCCGGCGGACTTCAAGACCGAGGACAACGGCCTCAACAAGCTGAAGGTGGCCGTGCGTGGCGGCGTGGTCTTCGCCAGCTTCGACCACGGCGTGGAGTCGCTCGAGGACTTCATGGGGCCGGCCATCCTGCGCTGGTTCGACCGGATGTTCGACGGCCGCCGCCTGAAGATCCTGGGCTACAACCGCCAGCGCATTCCCGGCAACTGGAAGCTGATGCAGGAGAACATCAAGGACCCGTACCACCCGGGCCTGCTGCACACCTGGTTCGTCACCTTCGGCCTCTGGCGGGCCGACAACAAGTCGCAGCTGGTCATGGATGAGCGGCACCGGCACGCGGCCATGATCTCCACCCGCGGTGCGCAGGGCAAGGCGGCGCAGGTCACGCAGGTGTCGAGCTTCAAGGAAAGCATGCAACTGGAAGATCCGCGCTTCCTCGACATCGTGCCGGAGCCCTGGTGGGGTGGCCCGACGGCCGTCATGACCACGCTCTTTCCCAGCGTGATCCTGCAGCAGCAGGTCAACAGCGTGTCGACGCGCCACATCCAGCCTGACGGCCACGGCGCCTTCTTCTTCGAGTGGACGCACTTCGCCTTCGAGGACGACACCGAGGAGATGGTGCAGCGCCGCCTGCGCCAGGCCAACCTCTTCGGGCCGGCGGGCTTCGTGTCGGCCGACGACGGCGAGGTGATCGAGCTGTCGCAGATGGGTTTCGAGTCCAAGCCCTGGCACCGCACGCTGGCCGAGCTGGGTGGCCGCACGGTCGAAGACACCGACCACATGGTGACCGAGACGCTCATCCGCGGCATGTACGCGTACTGGCGCGAGGTGATGGAGAGGCCATGACCCTGCTCAATTCGGAGGAATGGTTCGGGCTCACGCAGCTCTACGCCGAGTACGCCGCCGCGCTCGACGCCGGCGATTGGGACCGCTGGCCCGAGTTCTTCACCGAGGTGTGCAGCTACCGCCTGCAGCCGCGCGAGAACCACGAGCGCGGCTTTCCTCTGGCCACGCTGTCCTTCGAGAGCCGGGCGATGCTGCGCGACCGCGTCTACGGCATCCGGGAGACGCTGTTCCACGATCCCTACTACCAACGCCACGTCGTGGGCACGCCGCTCGTGCGGCGGGTGGAGGAGGGCCGCATCCACTGCGAGGCGAACTATGCGGTGTTCCGCACCAAGCTCTCGCAGCTCACCACCGTGTTCAACGTCGGGCGCACCATCGACGAGGTGGTGCGCACGCCGCAGGGCCTGAAGTTCGCGGCGCGCCTGGTGGTGTACGACAGCGAAATGATCCCGAATTCCATCATCTACCCGATATGAGCGAACAAGAGGCAGCGGAACCCGATCCCCACCGCCCGGCGCTGCGCCGCTTCGTCGACCCGGCCTACGTGCCGCTGTGTGATTCACTGGCCGAGGTGCGCGAGCGCATCGATGCCCTCGACGTGCAGATCGTGAAGCTGCTGGCCGAGCGCGGCCGCTACGTGCGCGACGCGGCCCGCTTCAAGCGCGACGCCTTCCAGGTGTCGGCGCCTCAGCGCCAGCAGCAGGTCTTCGACAAGGTGCGGCGCCTGGCGGAGGCGGAGGGTGCGTACCCCGAGGTGGTGGAGGCGTGCTACCGCGCGATGGTGGCCGGCTTCATCGCGCGCGAGCTGCAGGACCATGCGCAGATGGTGCCGGTCGCGGAGGCCGACGCATGAAGCGGCGCCTCGTCGTCCTGGCCGCCGGCCTGCTGGCAGCGCTCGTCCACGCGCAGGACTGGCCTCAGCGCCCGGTGCGCATCGTGGTGCCTTTCGCTGCCGGCTCGTCACCCGACATCCTGGCGCGGATCGTCAACGACCGGCTCACGCAGCGCCTGGGCCAGCCGCTGATCGTCGACAACAAGGCCGGCGCGGGCGGCAATGCCGGCACCGACCTGGTGGCCAAGGCCGCACCCGACGGGCAGACCTTCCTACTCTCGGTCAACGCGCCCCTGGTCTACAACACGGTGCTCTACCGCAACCTGCCCTACGACCCCTTCCGCGACCTGGTGCCGGTGTCGCTGGCGGCGACGACGCCCAACGTGTGCGCGGTCAATGCGCAGCTGGGCATCGACTCGGTGAAGGGCTGGCTCGACGCCCTGCGGCGCAACCCGGGCAAATACAACTTCGCGTCCACGGGCAACGGCTCGATCTCGCACCTGGGCGTCGAGCTCATCAAGGCGAAGACGCAGTCCTTCGCCGTGCACATCCCCTATGCCTCGTCGGCGCAGGCTGTGACGGCGCTGGTGCAGGGCGACGTGCAGTTCGCCTGCCTGCCGCCCGTCACCGTGATGCCGCAGGTCAAGGCGGGCAAGCTCAAGGCGCTGGCGGTGACGTCGGCGCAGCGGTCCGCGCTGCTGCCCGAGCTGCCCACGCTGCGCGAATCGGGGCTGCCCGACATCCAGGCCGTGCCCTGGTTCGCGTACATGGCGCCCAAGGGCACGCCGCAGCCCATCGTCGACCGCATGAGCCGCGAGATCGCGGCCGTGCTGGCCGAGCCGGAGACCAGGCAGCGCCTGCTCACGGCCTACTTCGACCCCGTCGGCAGCTCGCCCAAGCCACTGGCGGACTTCATGCGCGACGAGCTGCAACGCTGGAGGCCGGTGATCGAGCGCGCCGGCCTGAAGCCCGATTGAGCCGAGGATCCCACGATGACCGACACCTCCATGGCCTGGACCGATGCCGGCCCCAGCGATGCGCTGGCCGCCGACGACGTGGTGGCGCTCGAGGTCGAGGGCCGCGAGATCGCGGTCTTCGGCGTCGACGGCCGGTTCTACGCCACAGACAACCTCTGCACCCACGGCCACGCGCGGCTGTGCGACGGCTTCCTGCTCGGCGAGGAGATCGAATGCCCGCTGCACCAGGGCCGCTTCGACGTGCGCACCGGTCAGCCGACCTGCGAGCCGGTGACCGAGCCGCTGCGCACCTACCCGATCCGCATCGAGGACGGGCGCGTGTTCGTCGCGCTCAGTGGTGGTTGAACCCCCCCACGCTCCCCGCTGCGCGAGGTTCGCTGCCCCCCAGGGGGCGCTTTTCATCTTGGGGCGGCCCGGCGATGAAAAAGGCGCCCGGCTTCACAGCTGCGCCCGCGCCTTGTCGACCCACATCTGAAGGCTGTCCAGCAGGTCCTTCTGGCTGAAGGAGCAGCTCTCCTCGCTGAAGAGCGCGCTGGACTCGAGCCGGTCCAGCAGGTTGAGCAGCACTTCGCGGTAGCGCGCGGGCAGGGCACCCAGCAGGGTGTCGCTGGCGCGGGCGGTGTCCGACAGCACGGCGATGCGGCCGCTGCCCTCGCGCAGGGCATTCAGCGCGGCCTGGATCGCATCGAGCTGGACGGCGGGCGTGCTCATCGCGCGGGCACCCCGGCGGGCAGCGGCAGGCCGCGCTCGGCCATCACGCTGCGCAGCACGTCGGGGTAGTCGGTGATGAGCCCGTCCACGCCCCAGTCCAGCAGGCGCGCCATGTCGGCCCGCTGGTTCACGGTCCAGGGCAGCACGGCGAGGCCCAGCGCGTGCGCCTCGCGCAGGGCCTCGGGCGTCAGGTCGGCGAAGGCGGGTGACCAGATCAGGGGGCCCGGCCCGGCGCCGGCGGCGGCCTTGACCAGGCGGGGCGTGGCGCCGAAGTCGGCGGCGGCGAGCCCGGCCGTCCAGCGGCTGTCGCGCAAGGTGCGGGCGCTGGTGAGGTACGCGCGCGGCAGTTGAGGCGCCAGGCGGCCGACCAGCGCCAGCGTGCGCCAGTCGAAGCTCTGCACCGTCACGCGCGAGACGACCCCGGCGCGGTCGATCTCGGCCAGCAGGGCACGCACCATCGGCTCGGGCGCGGCCGTCTCGTCGGGTCGGGTGGGATCGATCTTGGTCTCGATGTTGAAGCGCACGCGCGTCGCACCCTGCGCCCGCAGGCGCGCGAAGAGCTGGGCCAGCGTGGGGATGCGCTCGCCGTCGTGCGGCTGCTGCGTCGCGAATTGGCGGCCGTAGGCGGTGGCCGGGTCGAGCCGGCCGACGTCGTAGGCCTGGAGCTGCGCAACGGTCAGGCTGTGGATCGACGGGCCCTGTGCCGGCAGCCACCGGCCCTGCGCGTCGCGCGTGTGGTCGGGATTCAGGCGCGTGTCGTGCGAGACGACGGGAACGCCGTCGGCGCTCAGGCCGATGTCCAGCTCCAGCGTGTCAACGCCCAGCGCCGTGGCCTGCGAGAAGGCCGCCAGGGTGTTCTCCGGCGCGAGGCCGCGTCCGCCCCGATGGGCCTGCAGGTCGAAGCCTCGCGAGCTGCCCGGCGCACCGGCCGCACAGCCTCCCAGCATCAGCGTTGCAAGCAAAAACGGGCGCCAGCCCCCGTGCAGCGGTCGCAAGGTGCTATCAAAAAAGGAGCGAAAAAGCATGGATGGGCGTGGAGTGGAGCCGGCGGCGGCGCGCAGGGCGCCGGCGAGGCGGTCTTTTACTTCAGTTCGACCTTGATGCCGTCGGCCAGCACGGTGATGGCGCCGATCTCGTAGGTCTTGCGGCCCACGGTCAGTTCCTCGCGCGTGAAGGTGCGCAGCGCCTGGCCCTGCAGCGCCTCCTGCGCCACCGCACCGCCGATGCGCTGCAGGCGCGCCGCGTCCTGGCCGCCGACGCCATCGAGGGCGATCCGCTCCGCCCGTGGCTGTTCCAGCCGCAGGGCGAGCGCGGTCGCGTCGTAGCGCAGCGCGCTGCTCACGGTGAGCGAGCCGCCCACGCGGGGCGGCTGCAGGAAGGGGCTGGCGATGCTCACGCGCGTCGCGATGGCGGCCCGGTGGCTCCCAGGGTCCAGGCCGAGCACCGGGTCCGTCAGCGTCACGGTGAAGAGCTCGCCGTAGCCCTGCTGGAGCGGAAAGCGGCGCAACAGCTGGGCCTGCAGCTCCTCGCGCGATGCCGTGTATTCGCTGGTGAAGAAGTTGAAGCCCGCCAGGGCCGGCCAGGCGGGCAGCGCGCCGGCTGCGGCCAGAAGGCGCAGCAGCAGGCGCCGGCGGCCCTGCGTGGGTGCGCGAGTTTCCCGATCGAAGGGCAAATGGCCAGTGCGGCCGCTGAAATTTCCAAGCACAGTTTTGTTTTGAACCTTCGACTTAATAAACCGCATGTGCGAGCAACAACGTGAAAAAAGTCGCGTCGATCACGTAGGACTTCTTTGAATTTTTGGGACAAAAACGTCAAACAAATGTGACCGAGTCGTAAAACCCGCGTCGTGTGCCAAGCCCGCAGGCCGGGCGCATGAGACGGACGGGGCATCTCGCGTCGGTGCCTCGATGTGCAAACGCAATCACGAGGAGTGGATCATGGCAGTGAGGCAAGGTTCGGAATGGCGGCGGCTCGCAGGCGTTGCCGCAGTGGTCGCAGCGCTCGGCACGCTGGGTGCGTGTTCGTCGGGCGGTGGGCACGTCGGCTTCGGGCTGGGCGGTGCAGCCGGCGGTGAGGTGGGTGGCGGCACGGGCGGCGGCACCGGCGGCGGTGGTGCTGGCGGTGCCGTCGCCCGTGCCGCCACCCACCTC
>SCOE01000023.1 GCA_005503065.1 Comamonadaceae bacterium ALPHA2B | reverse complement strand
GCACGGCCAGGCGCACCTGCTCCTCGGTGCCCAGCAGGATCACGTCGGACAGCGCGGCCTCCACCGCGTCGCGGATGCGGCGGCGCGGGCGGAGGCGGTGGTGCGATGGCCGGCGCCGGCATGGGCATGGGGCTGGGCGCATCGCACCGGCCTGCCGACGACGGGGCGGATGCTGCGCCGTCCGATGGACCCGTTGCCGAGCGCCCTTGACAAGCGCACGTTGGGCGGGCGTTCCCTGCTATTGAAAAGATAGCTGCCCGCGCCCGCCGCGCGGGCGCTGCGGCCGGATTCGGCCTGTCAACCCGATCAGAGCTTGTAGAAGCGCTTGATCGCCGCCCAGGCGTCCTCGGGCGTGTCGACGTACTCGAACAGGTCGATGTCCTCGGGCGAGATCACGCCTTCCTCGACCAGGAAGTCGAAGTCGATCAGCCGCTTCCAGTACTCGGAGCCGAACAGCACGATCGGCACCTGCTTGGACTTGCGCGTCTGCACGAGCGTGACGACCTCGAACAGTTCGTCCAGCGTGCCGAAGCCGCCCGGGAAGGCCACCAGCGCTTTCGCCCGCATCATGAAGTGCATCTTGCGGATGGCGAAGTAGTGGAACTTGAACGACAGCGCCGGCGTGACGTAGGGGTTGGCCGCCTCTTCCATCGGCAGTGCGATGGCCAGGCCGACCGACAGGCCGCCGCCCTCGTAGGCGCCGCGGTTGGCGGCCTGCATGATGCCCGGGCCGCCGCCGGTGCACACGAAGAGCTGGTCGGCCGGGTCCTTGTCGTTGCTGTAGTGCGCCACCAGCTTGCCGAAGGCGCGCGCCTGCTCGTAGTAGTGGCTGCCGCGCGCGAGCCGGCGCCAGCGGGCGGCGGCCTTGGCGTCGCCGGCGGCATCGGACTGGGCGATGAGGGCGCCCATTTCCTCCTCGCTGCGAAAGCGCGCGCTGCCGAAGACCACGATGGTGTTCTCGATGCCGTGGGCCCGCATCTCCAGGTCGGGCTTCATCAGCTCGAGCTGCATGCGCAGGCCGCGGGTCTCGCGGCGCAGCAGGAACTCGGGGTCCGCGAAGGCCAGGCGGGAGGGATCGTGGTCGAGCGGCAGCCCCTGGTCGGCATGCGCCTGGAGCGTGGCCCAGGCGTCGGCGAGGCGTTTGTCGTGGAGGTCGTGCGTGTCGTTGGAGCTCATTCTTGGGCGGCTGTCGCGGATGCGGTGGGGACCGTGATTGTGCGCCCAGCAAGCATCGGGCCAGCCAGGCAGCGACCCTCTCCCCGGCGGCCCCGGTGCCTCCAGGTTCAGCTTTCCAGGAACTCGAAGCCCATCGTCCGCGCGTGGTAGTGCAGCCCGCCGTCCTGCACGATCAGGAAGCGCGCGCCCCGCGCTCCCCGGTTGTGATGCGAATGCGGCGCGCCTGGCGGCGTCACCAGCGTGGCCCAGGGCGCCCACGGGCAGCGCTCGCCGCCGACCATCGAATGGCAGTCCTCACCCCTCACCACCAGCGTGATGGCGGCCGAGTTGTGGCGATGCGTTCGCTGGTGCGTGTGCGGCTCGAGCGTGTTGAAGCTCAGCGTCAGGGTGGGCGTGAGGTTGCGCGCAGCGGCCTGCCGATCCGAAGAGAAGATCAGCGCCCGGCCCGAGGTCTCGTCGCTGGTGCCGATGGAGAGGATCAGCGCGAGCTGGCGCTCGATCTCCGCGGCGGGGTAGTGCACCGCGTCGATGACCGCATCGGCCACAGGCGCCGGCTGGGCGCGCTCGAAGGCCAGCTGCGGCGCGTTGTCGACGCTCCAGAGCAGGGCGCCATCGTCACCGGCGTCGATCCTGTAGCCCGATGCGCCCGGCAGCAGGAACACGTCACCCGCGGCGAAGGCCAGGTCGACCGCCGGACCCGCGACGCGCCCGGCGCCGGAAATCACATACCAGACCGAGCCGGTGGCAGGCACGTCCAGGGGCGGCAGCGCGTCGCGCGGGGCGATCCGCACGTAGCGCGCCAGCATGAGCGGCGTGGTGGCCGCAAAGCCGCAACCGAGCGCGCCCGACTGGTCGCAGTCGAACACACCGGAGCGCCCCTCGGGCGGCGGCCCGAAAAGCCGCGCAGGCACCTCCGGCAGCTTCACGTTGAAGGCGTTGCCGGAGTTGAAGAAGCGCGCCCGGGCCTGCGCCGCGCCGGCCGGTGCGCTCGGGTGCTGCATCGGCAGGTCGGCCATGTCGACGACGGCGGCGGGGTTCATGGCGTCCCATCCTTGCCGGCGCCCACCCAGGGAAGCAGGACGTCCAGCAGCACATCCGCGCCGGCCGCCACATGCGCCGGCTCGGCCCACTCGTGTTCCGCGTGGCTCACGCCGTCGCGGCAGGGAATGAAGATCATCGCGCTGGGGCACAGCGGCGCCATGTGGCGCGCGTCATGGCCCGCCGCCGAGAGGATGGGCATGTGCGGAACGCCGATGCGCGCCGCGGCCCGTGCGATCGCCTGCTGCAGCGCAGGGTCGAAGCCGTTGGAAGGCGCGTCGACCAGCGGCGTCACCCGCGCGCTGCATGGCGCGGCAAGGGATTCGCACAGATCGGCGAGCCGCTGCCCCAACTGGCCCAGCACCGCGTTGTCGGGATGCCGCAGGTCGATGCGCAGCGTGACGCGCTCGGGCACCACCGAGGGCGCGTTCGGCTCGACCTGCAGGCGGCCGATGGTGAACTTCACGGCCTCGTCGTGGCGGCCGATCCGCTCATAGAGCGCCGCGGCGATGCGGGTGAAGGCTTCCAGCGCGTCCCGCCGGTCGGCCATCGCGAGGGTGCCGGCATGGCCACGTTCGCCCTCGATCACGATGTCGAAGGTCTTCTTGCCCTGGATGCCGGTGACGACGCCGATGGTGCGTTGCCGAGCCTCCAGCACCGGCCCCTGTTCGATGTGTGCCTCGAGGTAGGCCGCCACCGGGAAGCCGAGCGGCCTGCGGCGCAGGGTGGGGAACGCGGCATGCAGCGCATCGAGCGCCTCGGCGACCGACACGCCGTCGGCGTCGCGCGTGGCGCGGATCGAGGCCAGGTCGCGCACGCCGGCGAAGGCTTCGGAGCCCATCATGCCGGGGGCGAAGCGCGAGCCCTCCTCGTTCATCCACGCCACGCAGAGGACGTCCGCCGGCGGACGCACGCCACGTTCGGCCAGCGTGGTCAGCACCTCCAGGGCCGCGACCACGCCGTACACGCCGTCGAAGCGCCCGCCGCCGGGCTGGCTGTCGAGGTGGCTGCCCGCGAGCACGGGCGGTGCATCGCGGTCGGTTCCTGGCAGCGCGATGAAAAGGTTGCCGACCGCGTCGGTCGACGGCTCCAGCCCGGCCGACAGCGCCCACTCGATCATCGTGCGCCAGGACGCGACCTCCTCGGCGCTCAACGCCTGCCGGTCCACGCCGCCGCCGGGCGTGGCGCCGATGCGGGCGAGCGCCATGAGCCGGCGCCAGAGCCGGTCGGCGTCGATGCGCCAGGCGTCCTGCACCGGCGAGGCTGCGGCGGCGGTCATCAGTCCGTCTTCATGATCTGGCTGGGCAGCGCGCGCGGATCGCGCGCCTTCCACTGGCCGGCCTCGACCTGGGCGAAGAACTCCGCCAGCAGGGCGTTGAATGCCGCGGGTTCCTCCAGGTTGAGCGTGTGGCCGGTCTTCGGCATCACCGCCAGGCCGCAGGCCGGCAGCGTCTTCTTCAGGAAGATGCCGGGCTGCAGGCAGTGGTCGTCCTCGTCGCCGACCACCACCAGCGAGGGCACGGCCATCGCGCGCAGCTCGCCTTCCAGGTCGTAGATCGACGGGCGCCGCGCCTGCACGCCGCGCATGGTGTTGGCCGCGCCCACGGCGTCGTGCTGGCCGAGCCAGGTCGCGAACTCCTGCCAGCCGCGCGGGTCCTTGTTCTGGAACTGCACGCGGCTCGCGCCCAGCGAATAGGTGCGGGCGAATTTCTCGGAGCCCTGCACCTCGAACTGCCGGGCCACCTCGAGCGAGACGCCGCGGAAGTATTCCTCGTGCTCCTTCTCGGCACCGTAACCGGCGCCGGCGATCACCAGCGAAGCAGCCCGCTGCGCGTGGCGAAGGCCGAAGTGCAGCGTGGCGAAGCCACCCATCGACAGGCCGACGATGTGGGCGCGCTGCAGCCCCAGCGCGTCCATCACGGCCACGATGTCGTCGGCCGCGATGGCCTGCGAATAGCGCTCCACGTCGGCCGGCACGTCGGAGGGCGGATAGCCGCGCGCGCCGAAGGTCACGCACTGGTGACGCCGCGCGAAGTAGCGCATCTGCGGCTCCCAGCTGCGGTGGTCGCCGCCGAACTCGTGCACGAACACGATCGGCGTGCCGCTGCCGGCAGTTTCGTAATAGAGGCGGGTGCCGTCGGGAGTGGTGGCGAAGCTCATCGTCGGCATCCCCTCAGAACAGCGCCGCCGTCGCCGGCAGGCTGCGTGCGCGCTCGACCGCCTGGGGCAGCACGTCGCACAGCGCCTGCGCCCAGGCTTTCGGCACGGTCGTCGAAATCTTGATGAAGCGGTGGCCGAAGCGCGGTGTGTGGTACGTGCCCTGGCGCACCATGATGTCATGCTCGCCCAACGCGCTGACCAGCGCCTCGGGCGTCACGCCCGCCTTGCTGCACTCCACCACGATGAAGTTGGCCTGCGACGGGAACACCGGCACCTCGAAGCCCGGCAGCCGGGCGAAGGCGTCGACGATCATCTGCTGGTTCTCGCGCTGCCTGGCGATCACCTCGGCCATCCATTCGTCCTTCACCGCGAGGCCGGCGATGGCTGCGCGCTGCGCCAGCACGCTGGCACCCAGCGGGGCCTGCGAATGCGGCAGGATGCGCGCCAGCAGCTCGGGCGCGGCGACGAGCGCGCCCAGGCGCAGGCCGGCCAGCCCCAGCCACTTCGAGAAGCTCACGATGGTCACCGTGCCTTCCGGGTAGAAGCGCGCGGCCAGCGTGTGGCTGTCGGCGAAGTCGCGGTAGGTGCAGTCGTGGATGAGGATCGCGCCGATCTCGCGCGCTCGCTCCGCGAAGGCGCGGATCTCGTCCTCGGCGTAGGTGGTACCCAGCGGGTTGTTCGGATCGACCAGGTAGATGACCGCGGTGTCCGCATCGGTCGATGCGGCGAGCGCCTCGGCCGAGAGCTTGAAGCCGTACTCGGGGCCATAGATCGGGATCTCGGTGATGGTCGAGCCCGCCTTGGCGGCGAAGCCCAGCGGCCATTTCCAGCCGGGGTCGGTGGTGACGAAGCCCTTGCCGGCCACGCAGAAGGCGCGGCAGGCCAGCGCCAGCGCCGCGACCGCGCCATCGGTGACGACGGCCGACTGGCCGGACACGCCGAGGTCGGCCACGATGGCTGCGCGCAGCGCCTCCATGCCGAGCGGCGGCGCGTAGGCGTGGAAGCTCTCGTCGTCGATGGCGTCGTGCAGCGCCTTCTTCACGGCGGGGTGCAGCGGGAAGTGGTTGGTGTTCTGGCCCAGCCACATCAGCGCGGGGTTGGTGAACAGCCGGTCGAAGTACTGGTTGCGGGTCTCGGCATCGGCCGTGACCGACGATGTCGACGAGGCCACCGGCGCGGCCTTCAGCACGGCGCTCACGCCGCCACCTTCCGCGCCTGCTCCGCCGCCAGCGCCTTCTTGCTCGTCTTGATGATCGAGCCGCGCGCGGCGATGCCGCCGTCGATGGTCACGACCGTGCCGGTGATGTAGCCCGCGCGCGGCGAGGCCAGGAACACCATGAGCTCCGCCACTTCTTCCGGGGTGGCCGGGCGGCCGCCGGGGTAGTTGTCGAACAGCTCTTCCCAGCGGCCTTCGTCGCCGTGCGTGTCGAGGGCGCGGCGCTTCATGAGCTTGACCATGCGGTCGGTGGCCACCGGCCCGGGGTTCACGCCGACCACGCGGATGCCGTCGTCCAGGCTCACGCCGCCCAGGGCCCGCGTGAAGGCCATCACGGCCGCGTTGCCGGTGGAGCCGGCGATGTAGTTGGCGTCCCAGTTCTCGCCGGAGTTGCCGATGTCGTTCACGATCACGCCGCCGCCCGCGGCCTTCATGCGCGCGTAGTAGATCTGGCTGAGCTCCATGTAGCCCAGCACCTTGAGCTGGAAGCCCCGGCGCACCACGGCGAAGTCCAGCGACTCGATGGGACCCGCGGGAATGTCGCCCGCGTTGTTCACGAGGATGTCGACATGGCCGGCCGCCTCGGCCAGCTGCGCCATGGCGCCGGGCGCGGCCAGGTCCATCGGGTGGACGTTGACCTTGACCGGGTGGAGCTTCTCGATGTCTGCCTTGGCGGCGGCCAGCGCGACGCCGTCGCGCGCGGCCAGTTGCAGGTGGCAGCCTTCGGCCGCGAACGAATGGGCGGCCGCGAGGCCGATGCCCTTGGAGGCACCGGTGATGAGCACGGTCTTGCCTTCGAGTTCGAGTTTCATGGGGTTGTCCTGGGGTGCGGGAATGCGATCGGAAGTGCGATCGGAAAGGGGATGGAAGAAGAAGGGCTCAGGCGATGCCCGCGTCCTGCTCGGACAGCGCGGCGATGAGGTCGACGATGTCGTCCTCCAGCAGGCTCACGTGGTCGATGGCGGCGTTGAACGCTGCCGCCGGGTCGTTGCGGCGGATGGCGTCGAGGATGGCGCCGTGCTCGCCGATGGTCGCGCTCATGCGCCCGGGCTGGAAGGTCACGTAGCGGCGGTACACGCGCACGCGCTTGCGCAGCGCGCGCGTCTGCTCGGCGAGGTATTGCGTGTTGGAGGCTTCGTAGAGCGCATCGTGGAAGTCCTGGTTCACGTCGTAGAAGCGCGAGTGGTCGCCCGAGGCGAGGATGCTCGTCAGCTCGTCGTGCAGTTGGCCCATGCGCTGCTTCTGCGCCTCGCTGGCGCGGCGCGCGGCGAATTTGGCGCACAGGCCTTCCATCACCGCCATCATCTGGAACATCTCGATGAGCATCGGCAGCGAGATGCGCGCCACGCACACGCCGCCCTGGCGGCTGCGCAGGTCGACGAGGCCGGTGGCGGCCAGCGCCTTGAGCGCTTCGCGCACCGGGGTGCGCGACACCTTGAAGCGCTCCGCCAGCTCGGCCTCGTCGAGCCGGGCACCGGGCTTCATGACGCCGCTGACGATCAGGTCCTCCAGCGTGTCCTTCAACTCGTCGGACAGCGTCGCGCCCTTGCCGCGCTGGCGCTCGCGTGCGCGCGGCGCCGAATCGTCCGCAGTCATCTCGGGTTCATGGGGTTCCATCTCTTGCCTTCCTTGTTGTGCTTGTCTTTGACGCAGTTGCGCGGTACGGCGTGCCTCCGGCGCGGGTTCGAGGGGTCAGAACGGGCGGTCTCCGGCCACGGTGGTGCGGTGCATGACGCGGCGGTACACGTTGTCGTCGTAGGGCGTGGCGCAGTGCATGGTGCAGCGGTTGTCCCACACCAGCAGATCGCCCGCCTGCCACTTGTGGCGGTAGCTGAACTCCGGCGAAATGGCGTGCGCATTCAGCTCGGCCAACAGGGCCGCACTCTCCTCGGCGGGCAGGCCGTCGATCTGCTTGACCACGTCCTCGCCCACGTAGAGCGAGAGCCGGCCGGTTTCGGGATGCGTGCGCACCAGGGGGTGCACCACGTCGGGCGTGGCGGCCAGCTGCTCGGGCGTGAGCGGGTTGCGGTCGGCGAAGGCCTTGCCGTAGTAGTTGGCGTAGCTGTGGGTGGCGGTGAGGTGGCGGATGCGCGCCTTCATGCCGTCGTCGAGCGCGTCGTAGGCGGCGTGCATCGAGGCGAAGAAGGTGTCGCCTTCCACCGGGGGCACCTCGAGCGCATACAGCAGCGCACCCATCGAGGGCTCGGCCTTGTACGAGAGGTCGGAATGCCAGTTCCACCCTTCCTTGTGGTTGCCGATGGGCTTGCCGTTCTCCGACACGTTCGACAGCACGTAGACCTCGGGATGCTCCTTCTTCAGGAACTGCGTGAGCACATGGCCCAGCAGCGGCCCGAAGCGGCGCGAGAAGGCCACATGCTGCGCTTCATTGATCCGCTGACCGCGAAACAGCAGCAGCGAGCGCTGGTTGAGCGTCTCGCGCAGCACCGCGAATTCGGTGTCGCTCACCGGTTCGCGCAGGTCGATGCCCTTGACTTCCGTTCCGAGGAAGGGGGTGAGGTTCTCGAGTTGCATGGTTTCCAGGATGTGTATGAATGAGGGAGGAAAAAAGGGGGAATCGACGGAGCTCAGAGCCGGTAGTCCGGCTGCGTGCGCTCCAGCATCCGCAGGAACGCCGGCCACTCGCGGGTGCCCGGCGGCAGGATGTCGCCGGCGAATTCGGTGAACTGGCGAGCGGCCAGCGCGCTCACCTCGGGCTGCGGGTACACCAGGTGTTCGCCCGCGGCGAGGCCGGCCTGGGCCAGCAGCTGCACCTTGGCCGCCTTCTCGAAGTAGTACATCAGGATGAAGGCCTCGGGAATGGTGCGGCCCACGGTCAGGATGCCGTGGTTGCGCAGCACCAGCGTGTGGTGTCCGCCCAGGTCCCGCACGAGCCGCTCGCGCTCGCCGGTCTCCAGCGCCACGCCCTCGTAGTCGTGGAAGGCGGTGTGGCCCTGGTAGCGCATCGCGAACTGGCTCAGCGGCGCAAGGCCGTTCGGCATGGCGGCGATCGCGGTACCGGCTTCGGAGTGGGTGTGCAGCACGCACAGCGCGTCGGGACGGCCGGCATGGATCGCGCTGTGGATGACGAAGCCGGCGCGGTTGACTTCGGCATCCGTGTCGTCCACCTTGTGGCCGTCCAGGTCGATCTTCACCAGCGAAGAGGCGGTGACTTCCGAGAACAGCAGCCCGTAGGGGTTGATCAGGAAGTGATGCTGCGGCCCCGGCACGCGTGCGGAGATGTGGTTGTAGATCAGGTCGTCCATGCCGAAGTGCGCCACCAGCCGGTAGCAGGCGGCGAGCTGCACGCGCAGCTCGGCTTCGGTCTCGGGATACGCCGCAGGGTTGGTCTTCGCCATCGTCATCGCCACCACACCAGTTTCTGGTCGATCCACACGAGCACGCCGTAGAAGACCATGCTCGCGAGCGACGCCACCAGCACCGCCGCCCACACGCTCAGCAGGTCGACCTGCTGCGTGGATTCGTAGATCATTCGCCCGAGCCCCGCATAGGCGCCCAGCATCTCGCCGACGATCGCCACGATCATGCTGCGCGGCACCGAGACGCGCAGCGCCGTGACCACCGAGGGCATCGCCACCGGCAGGCGCAGGCGCCAGACGATCTTCAGCTGTCCGGCCCCGAAGCTGCGCATCAGGTTGACCGCCGCGGCGTCGGCCTGCTTCAGCCCGTGCAGTGCATTCACCAACATGGTGAAGCCGACCGCCAGCGCCACCAGCGCGACCTTCGACGCCGCGCCCAGGCCGAACCAGATCAGGAAGAGCGGCGCATAGGCCACCGTCGGCACCGCATTCACCGCCACGGCCAGCGGCATCACGATGCGCTCCAGCGGCGGCGCGAGGAGCAGGACCACGGCCAACAGCAACCCGAGCAGACTGCCCAGCGCATAGCCGCCGAGCGCCTCGCCCAGGGTGGACAGCAGCGCGGCCACGAGCCGGCCGGTGTCGCTGAAGGCATGCCGCACGATCGCATCCAGGCTGGGCAGCACGAAGGGCGGAATGCCCAGGAGCAGGATTGCGCCCTCCCACACCACCAGCAGCACCACGACGCACAGCACCGCCGGCGCGATGCTCGATCCCATCAGCTTTCGCTGCGCCACCATACGAGCCTCCTTTCCACGAAGGTGAGCAGGCCGTAGAGCAGCGCACCCATCAGCCCGCAGGCAAACATCACCACCCAAAGGCGCAGCACCAGGTCGGCATTCATCGCCTCCATGAGCATCACGCCCAGGCCCACGGTCTCTCCGAACCACTCGCCCACCACGGACCCGATCAGGCTCAGCCCGATGGCGACGCGCAGGCCGACCATGACCTGCGGCAGTGCCGAAGGCACGGCCAGCTTGAAGAACATCACGAAGCGGCCGGCGCCGAAGCTCTTCATCAGCGCCACGCGCTGCGGATCGCAGGACTTCAGCCCGCGCAGCGTGTTCACCGTCACCGGGAAGAAGGTCAGGAAGAAGGCGGTCATCACCTTGGCCAGCAGCGAGTTGCCGAACCAGATCACGATGAGCGCGCCGAAGGCCACCACCGGCACGGTCTGCGACACCACGAAGAGCGGGAACACCGAGCGTTCCATCCAGCGCGAATAGGTGAACACCGTGCCGCAGAAGAAACCGAAGAGTGCGCCCGCCGCGAAGCCGAGCACGGTCTCCAGCAGCGTGCGGCCGAAGCCGCGCAGCAGCTGGGGCCACACGGACCACGCGTCCTGCGCGATGGCGCTGAGCGCGGGCAGCAGGCGCGGCGAGGGTGCGAAGGCGTGCACGCAAAGCTCCCATGCCAGGGCCAGGCCCACGAAGGCCAGGACGGGAGAGCGCACGGCACGATGAAGGAAGGCGTTCACGAGGCGGAACCTTCCTGTGCGAAGGTCTTGCGGCTTTCCTCCTCGATCTCGGCGAGCAGCCGCTGCTTGATGCGGATGAACTCCGGCGTCAGCACCACCGAGGGGTCGCGCGGGCGCGGCAGGTCGATCAAGGTCTCGCTCTTGACCGTGCCGGGGCGTGCGCTCATCACCAGCACGCGGTCGCCGAGCACGATGGCCTCGTCGATGTCGTGCGTGATGAAGAGCACCGTCCGCCGATGCCGCGCCCAGATGTCGAGCAGCCAGTGCTGCATGCGGCTGCGCGTGAGCGCGTCCAGTGCGCCGAAGGGCTCGTCGAGCAGCATCAGGTCGCGCTCGAACAGGAAGGTGCGCATCAGTGCGACACGCTGGCGCATGCCGCCCGAGAGCTGGTGCGGGTAGTGGTTGGCAAAGCCCGCCAGCCCGAACTCGGGCAGCATGGCGCGGGCACGTTCGCGCGCCTGCTTGCGCGGCAGGCCCTCCACTTCGAGCGCGAGGATGGCGTTGTCCAGGACGGTGCGCCATGGGAACAGCAGGTCGCGCTGCGGCATGAACGACACCTTGCCCAGCAGCTGGCCGTCGCGCTGTGGCGCGCCGCCGAACAGCAGCGAGCCGTCGTCGTCGGGCGGCAGCAGACCCGCGATCATGTTGAAGAGCGTGGACTTGCCGCAGCCCGAAGGGCCCACGAGCGTGACGAACTCGCCCTTCGCGATCCGCAGGTTGACGTTCGACACCGCCACGGTCTGCGCCTGCGCTTCGCCGAAGCGCTTCCACACATTGACCAGTTCCAGCATGGGCGGCGGCGCGTCGCCCGCGGTGGGCGGCATCACTTCGTGGGGCATGAATTTCATGGTTCGGGTCGTGAGGGCGATGCTGCGCTCAGAACTTCTTGTCGGCGACGGGCACCTGCATCCAGAAGCTGGGGTCGTAGGCCTTCGACAGGTCGGCCGGCGCCTTCAGCGCCTTGTAGCCCACGAGCTGGGCCTGCATCTTCTCGACGGTGGGGAGGTCGATGGCGAGGATGCCGTCGGTGCTGCCCTTGCCGGCCTTCACGAGCTTCTCGAACTCGTCGAGCATGGCTTCCTGGTGCGGACGGTTCAGCGTGGGCGCGGCGGCCATGACGATGTCGATGGCTTCCTTCTTGTTCTGCAGCGCGTACTTCCAGCCCTTGATGGTGGCGGTCAGGAAGGCCTGGACCTGCTGCGGCTTCTCGCTGCGGTACTTCTCGGAGACGAGCACCGTGTCCTGCTGCACGATCACGCCGTAGTCGTCGGGCTTGATGAGCGTGAGCTTGTCGCCCAGGCCCTGTTCCTTCAGCGTGTTGAGCTCGTTGTAGTAGGTGGCGGCGGCCACGTCGAACTGCTTCTCGACGAAGGGAGCCATCGAGCCCGACTGGGGAACGATGGTCAGGTCGCTTTGCTTCAGGCCGGCCGAAGCGAGCATCGAGTACAGCGTGTACTGGGTACCGGTGAACCATGTCGCGACCTTCTTGCCGGCGAAGTCCTTCACCTTGGTGATGCCGGAATCCTTGTAGGTCACATAAGTGAAGGGCGTGGTCTGCACCGTCACGCCGATGCACACCAGCGGCAGGCCCTTCTCGCGGGCGAGCAGCACGGTCTCGGTGCCGCCGGCCAGGCCGAAGGTGTCGTTGCCCGCGGCGACCAGCGTCTCGACATTCAGGTTGGGACCGCCCGGATTGATCGTCAGGTCGAGCCCGGCCTGGTCGTAGAAGCCCTTGGCCTTGGCCACGTAGAAGCCGGCGAACTGCGCCTGCGCCAGCCATTTCAGGCGCAGCGAGACCTTCTCGGCGGCCGACGCGGGCATGCCCGCCAGAAAAGCCATCGACGACGCGACGGCGGCCAGGATACGCAAGGACTTGAAAGACATTGGATGGCCTTTTGAATACAAAAAATAGCATAAGCAGTATCCATGCCAGCAAAACTTGCGATTTCGACCGCTGATCCAGTGGCAAATTGGCCCGAAACATGCACCACAGTGCAGCTTTTGCCCCGACTTCAAGCTTCAATGAACCGATTGCATGCGCTGACAGACCTTTCCGTACGCGAAGCGACCGGGCTGATGGCACGCGGTGAGCTGCGCATCACCGACTACGCGCAGGCCTTGCTGGACCGCGCCAGCGCCATCGCGCCCTACGGCGCCTTTCTCCATCTGGACCCGCCCGCGCTTCTGGCCGCCGCTGCGGCGCTCGAAGCCCGGCGGCCCGTGCCCGGTACGCTGCCGCTCTACGGCGTGCCGCTGGCCTTCAAGGACAACATCGATGTTGCCGGCATGCCGACCACCGCCGGGAGTCCGTGGATGGCCGATCACCGTCCGCGCCGGCACGCCGGCGTGACGCAGCGGCTGCTCGACGCGGGCGCGCTGGTGCTCGGCAAGTCCAACCTGCACGAGTGGTCGCAGGGCGTGACGGGGCACAACCACGCCTTCGGCGCGTCGCGCAATCCTTTCGACCCCAGCCGCGTGACGGGCGGTTCCAGCGGCGGCAACGCGGCACTGCTGGGGCTGCGGGCCGCGCCAGCGGCCATCGGCACCGACACCGGCGGCTCGGTCCGCGTGCCGGCGGCGCTGTGCGGGCTGACGGGATTCCGTCCGACGGTGCGCCGCTGGCCTGACGAGGGACTCGTGCCGATCTCGCCCACCTTCGACACCGCCGGCGTCATGGCACGATGCGTGGACGACTGCGTCCTGATCGACCATGCCGTGGCCGGCGGCCCGGCGCAGCTTGCCGCGAGGCCGCTTGCGGGCGTGCGGCTGGGCGTGCCGCAGGCCTGTTTCTGGGAGGAACTCGATCCGCCCGTCGAGCGGCTGGCGCGCGAGACCCTCGAACGACTGGCGGCGGCCGGCGCCGTGCTCGTGGCCTGCGACCTGTCGGAAGCCGATGCGCTGTTCCGGGAGGGGTCGATGACGATCTCGCTCTTCGAGATCCTGCCTGGGCTGGCCGCCTACTTCGCCCGGCACGGGCGTCCCTTCGATGCACGTGCCCTCACGGACGCCGTGGTCAGTCCCGACGTGCGCCCGCTCTTCGAGCGTCTCTTCGGCGCGACCGCCATCACACCCGAGGCCTACGCGCGTGCGCTGCACGCACTGCGGCCCCGCATGCAGGCGGCGTATCGCGAATGCTTCGCGCGCCACGGCCTGGACGCGCTGGTGTTTCCGACGAGTCCACTGACGGCGGCGCGCATCGGCGAGGACGTGGAGGTCATGCTCGGCGGCCGCACCACCACCGCCTTCTCGGCCTACATCCGCAACACCGGCCCGGCCGGGATGGCGGGCCTGCCGGCGCTGAGCCTGCCGATGGGACTGACCTCCGCCGCTCTGCCTGCCGGGCTGGAACTGACCGGCGCCGAGAACGCCGATACGGCGCTGCTGGCATTGGCCCTCGGTATCGAAGCGGTGCTGCCTCCGGCGCCTGTCGCGACCGCAGCATGGAGGGGCTCCGAAGGCGATCGCGAGCAGCACAGCTGAAGCGGCGGCCACCCATCGGACGCAATGGCCAGGTGCGCGCAGGCGGCTGGGTGCGCTTCAGAAGCGGCCGTGCCGCCCGGTCCCCTGGACGAAGCGCGCCGCCCCTGCCGCGCCTTCGGCCGCGACGATCGGCACGCCCCGGCGGCCCTCGGCGCGCAAGGCCTCGGCCAGGGGCAGGTCCCACTGTTCGTAGGCCGAGGCACGGTCGGCCAGCATGCACTGCTGCGGGAATGCGGCGATGTCGCGCGCCACCTGCTCGGCCGCGGCGCGCGCCTGGCCGGGCGGTACCACGCGGTTGACCAGGCCCATGGCCAGCGCCTCGTCGGCCGCCACCGGCCGGCCGGTGAGGATCAGGTCCAGTGCCCGGCCCATGCCGACGAGGCGCGGCAGGCGCACGGTGCCGCCGTCGATCAACGGCACGCCCCAGCGGCGGCAGAACACGCCGAGTACGGCGTTCTCTTCCGCCACGCGCAGGTCGGCCAGCAGCGCCAGCTCCAGCCCGCCGGCGACGGCATGGCCTGCAATGGCGGCGACGAGCGGCTTCTTCAGCGCCATGCGGCTCGGGCCCATCGGTCCGGTGCCGCCGCCCTCGGGGTCGAGTTCGTTGCGTCGGGCGGGGTCGTTCACCGCACCCAGGTCGGCCCCGGCGCAGAAGCTTCCGTGTTCGCCCCAAAGCACGGCCACGCGCTGGCTGTCGTCGGCCTCGAAGCGCTCGAAGGCCTCGCGCAGCAGGGCTGCGGTGGGGCCGTCGACCGCGTTGCGGCAATGCGGGCGGCTCAGGACGATGGTGCTGACGGGACCAGCGATTTCGGTGCGGACGGCGAGCGAGGTGGGATCGGCGTGCATCGCGCCAGCTTACGCCGGCCGCTGCCTTCGGATCACTTCTTGGCGGACTTGCTCTGGAACAGGCCGATGTAGGGCAGTCCGTTGTACGGCCTCGCCGCATCGGCGACGGGCTGCGTGGGGTCCGCGTACACGAACATCGCATTGGCGGTCCGGATGCCTCGCTCCGCACAGGCGGCCACGATGGCGCGCACCGAGGCTTCCGATTCGATCGCGCTCATCTCGACCAGCTCGCGCACGGCGACAGGCGTTTCGAGCCGGATCACCAGCAGCAGGTCCTCGTCGTAGAGGAAGCGCATGCCCAGGTCCACGCAGAACCCGCAGCCCGTGAGGTCGGTGTCGGCCGCCTCGATGTCCTCGACCTCGTGCGACCAGTAGTCGTCGGCCGCGTCGAAGTAGGCGCCGAAGTCGGCGTCCGACAGGGGGGTGGTGCCGATCCAGAAGTGCAGCGACGAGAAGGGCGCCGGTGGGGGCGGCGGGCCCAGCGTTTCGACCCAGTCGAAGAGCGTGCCGGGCTTGAGGCCGTGCCGCTTCTCCAGTTCGGGGAAGCCGCCGCGCGGCGTGCGGTTCAATGCTTCGTCGACGAGTTCTCGCTTGAATGCCTCGGAGTACGGTGTCTTGGCCATGGGACGGTGCGGACGCTGCGGACGATGAAGGCGGCGAGTCTAGCGATGCCCGCGGGGGCGTCCTGCGGCTGCGGCGCTCAAAGAAAAAGGGCTCCCGAAGGAGCCCTTTTGGAAAGAGGCTTCGCGCGGCGCTCAGACGCGCTTGCGGTATTCGCCCGTGCGGGTGTCGATTTCGATCTTGTCGCCTTGCGACACGAACAGCGGCACGGGCACTTCGAAGCCGGTGGCGATCTTGGCGGGCTTGAGCACCTTGCCCGAGGTGTCGCCCTTGACGGCGGGTTCGGTCCAGGTGATCTCGCGCTCGACGCTGGTGGGCAGTTCGACGGAGATCGCCTTGCCGTCGTAGAACACCACTTCGAGCGGCATGCCATCTTCGAGGTAGTTCAGGGCGTCGCCCATGTTCTCGGCTTCGACTTCGTACTGGTTGTATTCGCTGTCCATGCAGACATACATGGGGTCGGCGAAATAGGAGTAGGTGCACTCCTTCTTGTCCAGGACGATCTGGTCGATCTTGTCGTCGGCCTTGAAGACCACTTCGGTGTTGAAGTTGGCGATCAGGCTCTTCATCTTCATGCGCACGGTGGCGCTGTTGCGGCCGCCGCGGCTGTATTCGGTCTTGAGCACGACCATCGGGTCCTTGCCGTGCATGATGACGTTGCCGGCGCGGATTTCTTGAGCGATTTTCATGAGTGTGTGTCCTGGGTGGACGTTGGCCGCTCGGTGCAGGTCGCCGGCCCACTTTCCGTGGATGGCGCGCTGCGGACCCGCGGCGGGTTGGGCGGAAGGCCCCCGAAAAGGCCGTCGAGGTCGCGTCCCCGATTTCCGCAAAGCCCGCTATTTTAGCTTTTTTGGGTGACGAAGCGGCGCAGCTGGGTGGCGAGGTCGTCCTGGGCCAGCAGGCGCGCGCGGCCCGCCTGCGCAGCCCGGCGCCAGTCGGCCAGCGCGGCCGCGTCGGGGGCCAGCGCCGGCGCGTCCGAAAAGCCGTTCCAGGCGTGGTGGAAGGCTCGCAGCGAGGCCGGCGCATCGAGCCAGTCCAGCCAGGCGTTCAGCTTGACGTGGTGGGCGTCGTCGTCCTGCGGGTAGATCTGCCAGACGAAGGGCGCTCCGGCCCAGTGCGCGCGCACGAAGGAGTCCTCGCCGCGCACCAGGTTCAGGTCGCAGGCCCACAGCAGCGCGTCGAACTCGGGCTGCGGGAGATGTGGCAGGTATGAAATCGATAGCGCGCCGCGCCCGCCCGACGGGGCTGTCAGCATGTTCAGGGCCTGCGTCACGGCGGCAGTGGCGCGCCCGGCGGCGACCAGCAGCCGCGTCGCGTCCGTGCCTTCCATCCACTGCCGCAGCAGCGGCGCCAGCGCGGGTGGCTCGTAGCAGAACAGGGAGACGAGCCGTTCGCCTTGCCACGCGATGCCCTGGCCGGCCAGCCAGTCGCGCCTGTCGAAGGCCTCGCGCTGCGCCGCCAGCCCTGGCTCGCGCAGCAGTCCCCCGGTGGCGGGCGTGAAGCCCGGGTAGAAGAACCACTTGGTCAACCCCTCGCCCGGACCGCGGAAGACGGGGGAGGGCAGGCGGTGCAGCCGTTCCACGTACGGCTCGGCCGAGAGGTATTCGAGGTTGATCCAGGCATGGTGGCGCGCTGTGCCCTGGTGGCGAGCGAAGTGCGCAACCAGTTCGGGCGCCGGGTCGCAGCCGAAGGCTTCGACCAGCACGTCGGGCGGGGGCGCGCCCGCCACGGCGCGGCGCACGGCGTCGGCCTCCCTCCAGTCGACCACGGTCACGCCCCGGTGGCCGGCGGGCGCCATCCACGTGAGCGCGCTGCCGTCGTCGATCCACAGCCGCACCGCATCGCCGCCATCGGCGAGCTGCCGGGCCAGGCGCCAGCACACGCCCAGGTCGCCGTGGTTGTCGATGACGCGGCAGAACAGGTCCCAGTGCAGGTGAACGGTGTCGGGCGTCGGCATGGCGGCGATTGTCCGTGGCATGTCGCCGCGTGGTCGTTGCTACTGAATTGATAGCTGCTGGCGCCCACCCCGCGGGCGCTGCGGGCACTTTTGGCCTGAAACCGCCGGTCCGCGGGGCCAAGCCACAATAGCCGCCATGTCAGACGTGCATTCCGAACAACTGCTGGCCGAGGTGGCCGCGCTGCCCTCGATGCCCGGCGTCTACCGCTACTTCGATTCGGCCGGCGGCGTGCTCTACGTGGGCAAGGCGCGCAACCTCAAGAAGCGGGTGTCGAGCTATTTCCAGAAGAACCACGGTGGCACGCGCATCGGCCACATGATCGGCAAGATCGCGCGCATGGAGACCACGGTCGTGCGCTCCGAGGCCGAGGCGCTGCTGCTCGAGAACAACCTCATCAAGACGCTCAAGCCGCGCTACAACATCCTGTTCCGCGACGACAAGAGCTACCCCTACCTGAAGATCACCGGCACCCGCGAGCGCGACGGGACCGACGGGCTGGCCGCCGGCAGCGTGCCGCGCCTGGCCTACTACCGCGGCGCCACCGACCGGCGCCACCGCTACTTCGGGCCCTACCCGAGCGCCTGGGCCGTGAAGGAGACCATCCAGCAGCTGCAGAAGGTGTTTCGCCTGCGCACCTGCGAGGACACGGTGTATGCCAACCGCACGCGGCCCTGCCTGCTCTACCAGATCAAGCGCTGCACCGGGCCCTGCGTGGGCCACATCGAGCCGCAGGCCTATGCCGACGACGTGGCCGATGCCGAGGCCTTCCTGCGCGGCGACACGCAGCAGGTGCTGGCCGAATTGGAAGGCCGGATGATGGCGCACGCCGAGAAGCTGGAGTTCGAGCAGGCGGCCGAGTTGCGCAACCGCATGTCGGCCTTGTCGAAGGTGCTGCACCAGCAGTCGGTGGAGATCGCCTCGGACAAGGACGTCGACATCCTGGCCGTGAAGGTGCAGGGCGGCAAGGCTTGCGTCAACCTCGCCATGGTGCGCGGCGGGCGGCACCTGGGCGACCGGGCGTACTTTCCCGCCCATGTGGAGGACGCCGCCCTGGTGGCGCAGGCCGAGGCCGAGGACGGCGGCCCGGGCGCCGGCGCCGAGGTCGAGACCGTCGAGCAGCAAGTGCTCGAGGCCTTCATCGCCCAGCACTACATCGATTCGCCCGCGCCGCCGACGCTGGTGCTGGGCGAAACAGTGGGACGCGAGCTGATCGAGGCCATCGCGCAGCAGGCGGGCCAGCGCACGACCGCGGTCTTCCAGCCGCGCGCCCAGCGGCGCCTGTGGCTGGAGATGGCCCAGAAGAACGCCGACATCCAGCTTGCGCGGCTGCTGGCCGAGGAGGGCTCGCAACAGGCGCGCACGCGCGCGCTGGTCGACGCGCTCGAGCTGGCGCCGGACGACCTGGACAGCTTCCGCATCGAGTGCTTCGACATCTCGCACACGGCCGGCGAGGCGACGCAGGCCTCGTGCGTCGTGTTCGAGCACCATGCGATGCAGAACCGCGAGTACCGGCGCTACAACATCGAGGGCATCACCCCCGGCGACGACTACGCCGCCATGCGCCAGGTGCTGCAGCGCCGCTACGGCAAGATCGCCGAGGCCATCGCTGCCGAGGCCGATGCGCCGCCGCCGGGCGACGCCGCCGGTGCCGATGCGCCGCCCGGCACCGTCGGTGCACGCATGCCCGACCTGGTGCTGGTCGACGGAGGCAAGGGGCAGGTGTCGATGGCGCGCGAGGTATTTGCCGAGCTGGGGCTGCCGCTGTCGCTGATCGTCGGCGTCGAGAAGGGGGAGGGCCGCAAGGTCGGACTGGAAGAGCTGGTCTTTGCCGACGGGCGCGAGAAGGTGTACCTCGGCCGCGATTCGGCGGCGCTGATGCTGGTGGCCCAGATCCGCGACGAGGCGCACCGCTTCGCCATCACCGGCATGCGGGCCAAGCGGGCCAAGGTGCGCGTGGGCGGCAGCCAGCTCGAGGAAATCCCGGGCATCGGCCCGAAGCGGCGTGCCCGGCTGCTGCAGCGCTTCGGTGGCATCCGCGGCGTGGCGGCGGCCAGCGTGGAGGACATCGCCTCGGTCGACGGCATTGCCTTCGACCTGGCCGAGGAGATCTACCGCGCCCTGCACTGATGCACCCACACCCCGACGCCCGCGCCGGCCGGGGCTTCACGGGCGCATGACACAATCACCCGCATGTTCTGGACGCTCCCCACCATCATGACCTGGACGCGCATCGTCGCGATCCCGCTCATCGTGGGGGTGTTCTACCTGCCCATCGCCGAGCCGATGCGCAACCTGATCGCCACGGTGATGTTCATCGTGTTCGCCGCCACCGACTGGCTCGATGGCTACCTGGCCCGCAAGCTCAACCAGACGTCGGCCTTCGGCGCCTTCCTCGATCCGGTGGCCGACAAGTTCCTCGTCTGTGCGTCGCTGCTGGTGCTGGTCCACCTCAACCGCTGCGACGTGTTCGTGGCCCTCATCATCATCGGCCGCGAGATCGCCATCTCGGCCCTGCGCGAATGGATGGCGCAGATCGGCGCCAGCAAGAGCGTGGCCGTGCACATGATCGGCAAGGTCAAGACCACGGTGCAGATGGTGGCCATTCCGTTCCTGCTCTACGACGGACGCCTGTTCGGCTTCATCGACACGGGCACCTGGGGCCAGTGGCTGATCTGGATCTCGGCCGTGCTCACCATCTGGTCGATGGTGTACTACCTGCAAAAGGCGATCCCCGAGATCCGTGCGCGCGCCCGATGAACGCTGCGGCGCGCAGCGACGGCTGGCTGCGCGCCATGCCCGCGGTCTTCGTACTGATCTGGAGCACCGGCTTCATCGTCGCGCGTTACGCGATGCCGCACGCGCCGCCGCTGAAGTTCCTGGCCGTGCGCTACGCGCTCTCGTCCGCCTGCTTCCTGGTCTGGGTGATGGCGGCCCGCGTGGCCTGGCCGCGATCGCGCGAGCAGGTGCTGCACCTGGCCGTGACCGGTGTCTTGATGCAGGCGGCCTACCTGGGCGGCGTGTGGGCGGCCGTCAAGGCTGGCATGGGATCGGGCCTGGTAGCGCTGCTGGTGGGCATCCAGCCGGTGCTCACGGCCGTGTGGATGTCCTTTCACGGCGGGCGCATCGCACCGCGGCAGTGGCTCGGCTTGGTGCTGGGCTTCGCGGGGCTGGCGCTGGTGGTGGCCCGCAAGCTGGGGCAGGGCGGCGAGGTCAGTGCGCTCACTCTTTCGCTGGCCCTTCTGGCGCTGCTGTCCATCACGGCCGGCACGCTGTATCAAAAGCGCTTCGTGGCGCCCTGCGACGTGCGTTCGGCCAGTGCCGTGCAGCAGCTGGCGGCACTGGCAGTCACCTTGCCGCTCGCGCTTCTGCTGGAGCATTCGTCCATCGAATGGACGGTGGGATCGATCGGTGCGATGGCCTGGTCGGTGGTGGCGCTGACCCTGGGCGGCAGCTCCCTGCTGTACATGCTCATCCAGCGCGGGTCGGCCACGGCCGTGACCAGCCTGCTGTATCTCGTGCCGCCTTGCACGGCCGTCATGGCGTGGCTGCTGTTCGCCGAGCCCATCACCTTGCTCACGGTGGCCGGCATCGCGCTGACCGCCGCCGGCGTGAGCCTGGTGGTGCGCGAGCCGCGCGCGGGCTGAGCGTCACGCTTTCCGGCGGAGCGCCGTCGGCGGCTTCCAGGGCTCGCCGCGGAAATGCTCCGCCAGTGCGTCGACGAGCAGGCGCACCCGGCGCGGCGTCTTCGGCTGCCAGGGCGCGATCCAGTGGATGTCGGCATCGGTCATCGCGTACTGCGGCAGCACCCGTACCAGCCGGCCGGCGGCCAGGTGCGGCGCCACGTCCCACAGGCTGCGCAGCATGAGGCCGTGTCCCGCAAGACACCAGTCGCGCACCAGCTCGCCGGAGTTGCTCGACAACGGGCCCTCCACGCGCACGCGGTGCACCGTGCCGTCGCGCTCGTGGCGCAACGTCCAGACCGACCGGGCCTTCGCAGCGTGCGCACTGTCCTCGTTCTCCTGCACCGAGAGGCAGGCGTGGTGGACGAGCTCCTCGGGCGATGCCGGCGCGCCGCGCCCCTCGAGGTAGCCAGGCGCGGCGACCACCACGCGCTGGTTGCGGGCCAGGCGCCGCGTCACCCAGTCGGCGGCGTGGCGTGCTTGCACGGACCAGAGCCAGATGGCACCGTCGTAGCCCTCTGCCGCGAGTTCGGGCAACTGCTCGCTCAACCGCAGTTCGATCCGCACGCCGGGGTTCTTCTGCTGGAATGCGGCGAGGACGGGCCCGACCCAGCGACGCCCGAAGCCCAGCGTGGCGGCCAGCCGGATGGTGCCGCTCAGGGCCTGCTGGCGTTCGCGCAGGTCGGACTCCAGCGCAGCGAAGCCTTCGAGCAGCTTCTGCGCATGGCCGCAGACTGCCTCGCCCTCGCGCGTGAGCACGAGACGGCGCGTGGTGCGTTCGAAGAGGCGCTGGCCCAACTGCGCCTCGAGCGCGGCGAGGCGCTTGGTCACGACGGAGGGCACCACGCCCAGCGCCGCCGCGGCACCCGCCAGGCTGCCGCGGTCGCGAACGTTCAACACCAGTTCCAGGTCCGCACGGTCCATTCGTTCAATATGGGAAAGAGTCGATTGTCCGATTGTTTCTTGATCCGCAGGTTTCGTGCAACGCACAATGGCCCCGTGCTGGACGACTTCATCCCCTTCGACATCGAGCGCGACGGCGTGCGCATCCACGGCCGCGCCGGCGGGCAAGGCGAGCCCCTCCTGCTGCTGCACGGCCATCCGCAGACGCATGCGATCTGGCATCGCATCGCGCCGACGCTCGCGAGGCATTTCACGCTCGTGATGGTCGACCTGCGCGGCTACGGCGATTCGGGCCGGCCGCCCAGCGATGCCGAGCATCGGCCGTACAGCAAGCGCGAGATGGCGCAGGATGCCATGGCCGCCATGCGACACCACGGATTCGACCGATTCGGCGTGCTGGCGCACGACCGCGGCGCCCGCGTTGCCCACCGCCTCGCGATGGATCACCCGGCGGCGGTCGCACGCATGATGCTGCTCGACATCGCGCCGACCCTGGCCATGTACAAACGTACCGACCTGGCATTCGCGAGCGCGTATTGGCATTGGTTCTTCCTGATCCAGCCGTCGCCCCTGCCCGAGGCGCTGATCGAGTCCGACCCCGTGCGCTACGTGCGCAGCACCATGGGCGGGCGCTACGCCGGCCTGGGGCCCTTCGCGCCGGAGGCGATGGCCGAGTACGAGCGCTGCATCTCGCGGCCCGGCAGCGCACGTGGCATTTGCGAGGACTACCGCGCCTCGGCTGGCATTGACCTGGTGCACGATCGCGAGGACATCGCAGCGGACCGGCGTCTCGCGCAACCCCTGCGTGTGCTATGGGGCGCGCACGGCGTCGTGGGCCGGTGCTTCGACGTGCTCGCGTTGTGGCGCGAGCGGGCCGTGCAAGTCAGCGGCGCGCCGCTGCCCTGCGGGCACTACATCCCCGAGGAGGCGCCCGAGGCCCTGGCGGCCGAGGCCCTCCGGTTTTTCAACGACTCCAAGGAAGACACACCATGAGCAGCAGCAAGAAGCGCATCGCCGTCATCGCAGGCGACGGCATTGGCAAGGAAACCATGCCCGAGGGCCTTCGCGTCGTCGATGCGGCGGCGCGCAAATTCGGCATCGACCTCGCCTTCGACCACTTCGACTTCTCGAGCTGGGACTATTTCGAGAAGCACGGCAAGATGTTGCCCGGCGACTGGAAGGACCGCATCGGCGGCCACGACGCCATCTTCTTCGGCGCCGTCGGCTGGCCCGAGAAGATCGCCGACCACGTGTCGCTGTGGGGCTCGCTGCTGCTGTTCCGCCGCGAGTTCGACCAGTACATCAACCTGCGTCCCGCGCGCCTGATGCCCGGCATCACCGCCCCGGTGGTTCGCCGCGACGGCAGCCCGCGCGAGCCCGGCGAGATCGACATGTACATCGTGCGCGAGAACACCGAAGGCGAGTACTCCAGCATCGGTGGGCGCATGTATCCCGGCACGCCGCGCGAAATCGTGGTGCAGGAAACCGTGATGTCGCGCCATGGCGTCGACCGCGTGCTGAAGTTCGCGTTCGAGCTCGCGCAGTCACGGCCCAAGAAACACCTGACCAGTGCCACCAAGTCCAACGGCATCTCGATCACCATGCCCTACTGGGATGAGCGCGTGGCCGAGATGGCGAAGCAGTATCCGGACATCACGCTCGACAAGTTCCACATCGATATCCTCACGGCGCACTTCGTGCAGCGCCCGGATTTCTTCGATGTGGTGGTGGCGAGCAACCTGTTCGGCGACATCCTCTCGGATCTGGGGCCCGCGTGCACCGGCACGATCGGCATCGCGCCTAGTGCCAACCTCAACCCCGACCGCACGACACCCTCGCTTTTCGAGCCCGTGCATGGCTCGGCGCCGGACATCGCGGGGCAGGGCATCGCGAACCCGATCGGGCAGATCTGGTGCGGCGCGATGATGCTCGAGTTCCTCGGCCACAAGGATGCGCACGACGCGGTCCTGCGCAGCATCGAGGCGGTGCTCGCGCCCGGCAGCGGCGCGCCGCGCACGCGCGATATCGGCGGCACCGCAGGCACCGCCGACCTGGGCAAGGCGATCGAACAGGCGCTTTGAAAGAGGACTTCACAAAACGCCCCTAAAATCGGCGAGCTCACTGCGGCAGGGGGCGTTCGTCTTATTGACACCCTCTGGCTGCGTGGCTTTAATCGCCTTCGGCAGCGCGCTGCCGAAGCGTCAGGACTGCCTCCCACCCTCGCCCGAAATGCCCGGCATTTGCCGCAGGGCCGGTCGCGCACTTGACGTCACCCGATCAACTCTTCCGAACAAGGGGCCCTTGTGAACAAGACCGAACTGATTGAGCACATTGCAAAGAACGCCGACATTTCCAAGGCAGCCGCCACGCGCGCGCTGGAATCGACCATCGGTGCCATCCGCACCACGTTGAAGAAAGGCGGTTCCGTGTCGCTCGTCGGTTTCGGCACCTTCGCCGTGGGCAAGCGGGCCGCCCGCACCGGCCGCAATCCCCGTACCGGCACCGCGATTAAAATCAAGGCCGCCAAGATCCCGAAGTTCCGCCCCGGCAAGGCGCTCAAGGACGCGCTGAACTGATGGGGAACCGACGGTGGGGTGCTTAGCTCAGTTGGTAGAGCGGCGCCCTTACAAGGCGTAGGTCGGCGGTTCGAGCCCGTCAGCACCCACCACCCGAAGCAAAGGCGAACATCGGTTCGCCTTTTTTGTTGGTCTCGTCGAACGCGCTGCGGCGCGCAGCCAGAGAAAGTGTCCAGGCATGTTTGATTTCTTCCGCAAGTACAACAAGTTCGTGATGTTCTTCTTGTTCTTGCTGATCATCCCGTCGTTCGTGTTTTTCGGCGTCGACCGCTACACGGAACTCAACCGCAGCGGCGAGAGCGTGGCCACCGTGGACGGGCATTCGATCACGCGGCCCGAGTGGGACGCGCAGCATCGCAACGAGGCCGATCGCCTGCGCCAGCAGATGCCTGGCGTCGACCCGGCCATGCTCGACTCGGACGTGGCGCGCTACGCAACGCTCGAACGGATGGTGCGGGACCGGGTGCTGGTCGCCGCAGCCTCGAAGGCCAACCTGACCGTGTCGGACATGGCAGTGCGGCTGGCTGCCGAGGATCGAGGCGTGAAGAACTTTCGCAACGCCAAGGGCGAACTCGACGAGGGTGCGTTCCGCCTCGGTGTCGGAATGACCCCTGACCAGTTCGCGCAGGCCGTGCGAGCCGAGCTGACGACCCAGCAGGTCCTCAATGGCGTGATCGGTACGGCACTGGCCGGCCAGGCGCAGGCGGACGTGGCGCTGAACGCGATCTACGACCAGCGCGAGGTGCAGTTGGCCCGCTTCTCGCCGAAGGACTTCGCCGCCAAGGTCAGTGTCAGCGATGCGGATCTGGAGAGTTACTACAAGGCCCATACGGCGCAGTTCCAGGCGCCGGAGCAGGCCAGCATCGAATACATCGTGCTCGATCTCGACACCGCCAAGAAGGGCGTGGCCGTGAGCGACGATGACCTGAAGGCTTACTACGAGCAGAACAAGGAGCGCTTCGGCACCAAGGAGGAGCGGCGCGCGAGCCACATCCTCATCACGGCGGCCAAGGACGCGCCGGCCGCAGAGCGTGAGAAGGCGAAGGCCAAGGCGGAGCAGTTGCTGGCCGAGGTGCGCAAGTCCCCGACGAGCTTCGGCGACCTCGCGCGTAAGAATTCGCAGGATCCGGGCTCCGCCGAGAAGGGGGGTGAGCTCGACTTCGTGACGCGCGGGGCGATGGTCAAGCCTTTCGAGGACGCCGTGTTCGCGATGAAGAAGGGCGAGATCAGCAATGTGGTCGAGTCCGAGTTCGGCTATCACATCATTCGATTGGACGACATCAAGCCGGCCGTTGTGCCTCCCTTCGAACAGGTGCGCGCCCAGATCGAGAACGACGTGCGCACCCAGCAGGCCACGCAGGAGTTCGCCAAGGCGGCCGAGTCGATGACCGACCTGGTCTACCAGCAGGCTGACAGCCTGCAGCCGGCGGCGGACAAGCTCAAGTTGACGATCCAGAAGGCATCGGGCGTCACCCGGACGCCGGCACCGGACGCCAAGGGCGCTCTCGCGAGCCGCAACTTCCTGTCGGCCCTGTTCGCGCCCGAGTCGCTGGACCGCAAGCACAACACGGAGGCGATCGAGATCGGCTCCAACCAGCTTGCCTCCGGCCGCGTGACGCAGTACTCGCCGGCGCGTGCATTGCCCTTCGCAGAGGTCAAGGACAAGGTGCGCGAGTTGCTCGTGGCCGAACGTGCCGCTGCGCTGGCCAAGACCGAAGGCGAGGCGAAACTTGCGGCCTGGCAGGCGAATCCCACGGGTGCTTCGTTGGGGCCGTCGGTCACGCTGTCGCGCGCACAGGCCCAGGCGCAATCGCCTGCGCTGATCGAGGCGGCCCTGCGTGTGGATGGCACCAAGCTGCCGGCCTGGGTGGGCGTGAACCTGGGCGGCGAGGGCTACGCCGTGATGCGCGTGAACAAGGATGTGCCCCGGCCTGCGTCGCCCGCAGGCGTCCAGCTGCAGGAGCGTGCCCAGCTGGCCCAGGCGGTGGGGGGTGCTGAGGCGGCTGCCTATTACGAGGTGCTCAAGGAACGGCTCAAGGTGAAGATCCTGGTGCCGCGCCCGGCAGAAAGTGTGGCCGGCAGCGCGCGAAGCTGAGCATTTTCACAGTACAATTCGAAGTTCTCCGGTGGCTGTAGCTCAGTTGGTAGAGTCCCAGGTTGTGATCCTGGTTGTCGTGGGTTCGAGTCCCATCAGCCACCCCAAATTTTGCCCCGCTCTTTTGCCTTGACGGGCAAGCGTACAAAACCCCGCATCGGAATGGATGCGGGGTTTTTTGTTGGGCGGTCGTCGTGCTGACGTGGTCTATTCGTCCAGCAGAGGCGTGGACGGTGAAACATCTGGTTTCCTCGCATCCGCCAAATCAACTCAGAACGCCTTGGCCTTGCCATTTGCAAATGAATTAGAATTCGCGGCGTTTTAATTGGAAGGACTTTCGAATGGCCATCACCCTCGCCGAGATCAATTCCCAGATTCAGCAGCACGACGAGCTCATTGCTCAATTGCGCAAGCAGGCTGAGGAGCTGCGCACACAAGAACGCGCTGGCGTGATCGAGGACATTCGAAAGAAGATTGCCGACTATGGCATTACCGCGGCCGATCTGAAGTTGTCGGTCCGCAGTGGCGGCAAGCGTGCCGTCTCGGCTCCCGCGGCCAAGCCGGCGGTGAAATACCGCAGCCCGACGGGCGAAACCTGGTCGGGCGGCCGCGGCCGCAAGCCGCGGTGGGTGACCGAAGCGCTCGCCGCCGGCAAGTCGCTGGCCGAATTCGAGGTCAACTGAGCGTCTGCCGGTGCGCCGCTGGTGCAGCCAAGACAAAAGGCCCGCAAATGCGGGCCTTTTGTTTTGGAGTCGGCCTGGATTCAGTTGACCAGCACGAGCTTGCCCATCACGCCGCGCGATCCCATATGCGCGTAGGCTGCCTTCAATTCGGACATCGGCATCGTGCGGTCGATGACCGGCTTGACCTTGCCCTGGGCATACCATTTGGCCAGTTCGGCCATCATCTGTGCATTGGCCTTCGGCTCGCGCTTGGCGAAATCGCCCCAGAACACGCCGACCAGCGACGCGCCCTTCAGCAACATCAAATTGAGCGGGAGGGATGGAATGGGACCGGACGCAAAGCCCACCACCAAATAGCGGCCACGCCAGGCGATGGAGCGGAACGCGGGCTCGGCGAAATCGCCGCCCACCGGGTCATAGATCACGTCCGGGCCTTTGCCATCGGTTGCCGCCTTGACCGCCTCGCGGAAAGCGCCTGGAAGGCCGTGGGTGCTGTAATTGATCGTCGCATCGGCGCCGATGGACGTGCACAGCGCACATTTCTCGTCGGTGGAGGCTGCAGCGATCACGCGGGCGCCGGCCGCCTTCGCGATCTGGATCGCGGCCGTGCCGACACCGCCTGCGGCGCCCAGCACCAGCACCGTCTCGCCGGCCTTGAGCTGTGCACGGTCGATCAGCGCGTGCCAGGAGGTGGCGTAGATCATGATGAAGGCGGCCGCGTCCACGTACGAGAAGCCATCTGGAAGCGGCATGCACAGCGCGGCCGGCGCGAGCGTGTGGGTGCCGAAGCCGCCGGTCCCCGACAGGCAGGCCACGTTCTGGCCCGGCGTCAGGTGCGAGACGCCTTCGCCCACGGCCCGCACGATGCCGGCGTATTCCGAGCCGGGCACGAAGGGCAGGGGCGGCTTGATCTGGTACTTGTTCTGGACGATGAGCAGATCGGGGAAGTTCAGGCTCGCGGCCTTGATTTCCACCAGGACCTTGCCCGGTCCGGGCTCCGGCGTGGGCAACTCCTTCCAGGTAAGCGCGTCGACGCCCACCGGATCCTCGCAAAGCCATGCATGCATCCGAAAGTCTCCGTCTGTGAAGCGGCGCATGATACGGGCCGGCCTCTCGCGCGCGATGTCCCTGGCGAGACGGCGATCCGATGGCGGGTGGCGCGGCGTGGAGGGCCGCAGGGGCGGCCTAGAATCGCGCGTTCGCCCATGAAGATCCTCATTTCCAACGACGATGGCTACCAGGCGCCCGGCATCGTCGCGCTGCACAAGGCGCTGGCCGAGGTCGCCGATGTCGAGGTGATCGCGCCGGAGCACAACAACAGCGCCAAGTCCAATGCACTGACCCTGTCCGCGCCGCTGTACGTCCACCAGGCGCACAACGGCTTCCGCTATGTGACGGGCACCCCAGCCGATTGCGTGCACATCGCGCTCAAGGGCCTGCTGGACTATCGGCCGGACCTGGTCGTCTCGGGCATCAACAACGGCGCCAACATGGGCGACGACACCATCTACTCGGGCACCGTCGGCGCAGCGATGGAGGCCTATCTCTTCGGCATCCCGGCCATCGCCATCTCGCAGATCGAGAAGGGTTGGGCGCATGTGGAGGCCGCCGCACAGGTCGCGCAGCGCCTGGTGCAGCGCATCGAGCGCGAGCAGATGCTGGGCGGTGCGGCGTGGCTGCTCAACGTCAACGTTCCCAACCGGCCTGTGGACGAGCTCAAGCCCATCAAGGTCTGCCGCCTGGGTCGCCGGCACGCGGCCGAGAAGGTCATCACGCAGGACAGCCCGCGTGGCGACACCATGTATTGGATCGCTGGCGCCGGCGGCGCCAAGGACAGCGGCGAGGGCACGGATTTCCATGCGACGGCGGCCGGCCACGTGGCCCTCACGCCCCTGCAGATCGACCTGACCGACCATGCGCGCCTGGGCGAGTGGGGTGAGGCGGTGGCCCGTCTCGACGCGGCCGACTGAGCGCATGGCCCAGCAGCGCCCCACGTTCCCGGTCAAGCTCACGCCCACCGCGTCGGCCGTCACGCGCGGCCGCCAGCCGGCGGTGCCAGCCAGCCCGGTGGTCAGCAACACGCCCTCGATGGCGTCCGAGGCCATCCGCGCGCGCATGGTGCAGAAGCTCGCGCAGCAGGGCATCGCCGACGGCCGGGTGCTGCGTGCCATGGGCACGGTGGAGCGGCATCGCTTCGTCGACAGTGCCCTCGTCAACCAGGCCTACGAAGACACCAGCCTGCCGATCGGGCTGGGCCAGACCATCTCCAAGCCGAACGTCGTCGCGCGCATGATCGAGCTGCTGCTCGGCGCGCCGGCGCTGTCCGGCAAGCCGCAGGAGCGCCTCGGCCGGGTGCTGGAAATCGGCACCGGCTGCGGCTACCAGGCCGCCGTGCTCAGCCATGTCGCGAGCGAGGTGTACAGCATCGAACGCCTGCGCGGGCTGCACGAGCGTGCCCGCGCCAACCTGCGGCCATTCCGCCTGGCCAACGTGCACCTGATGCTGGCCGACGGCCGGCTGGGCTATGCGCGCGGCGCACCCTACGCCGGCATCATCGCGGCCGCGGGCGGCGAGGACATACCTTCGGAGTGGGTCGAGCAGTTGGGTGTGGGCGGGCGCATCGTAGCTCCGACAGTTTCTGCAAATGGCGGCCAAACGCTTGTCATCATTGACAAAAATGCCCGTGGGATCGAGCGGCGTGTTCTTGAGGCCGTTCACTTTGTCCCTCTAAAATCCGGGATTGCTTGAAGGAAAGACACATGCAGGGTTTTGGTAACCGGCGCTGGCTGGTGTGGTCGTCGTTGGCGCTCGTGTTGGCGGTCGTGGGCTGCAGCACTGCCCAGCGCGGGCCGGCCCCCGTCGAGGACCGCGGCACCATGAACCAGGCGCCGGCCGCCGCCGGGCCGGTCATCGGCCCCAACGGCCTGCCCATCACCGACGCCAACGGCAAGCCGCTGCCGGGTGTCGAGAACCTCGGCAAGCCTGGCTATTACGCCGTGCGACCCGGCGACACCATCCGCCGCATCGCCTCGGAAACCAGCCAGAACTGGCGCGACCTGGTGCGCTGGAACAACCTCGACAACCCCGACCTGATCGAAGTGGGCCAGGTGCTCCGCGTGATTCCCCCGGCTGCCGGTGCCGCCGTGGCAGCGGCTCCCGCCACGTCCACGTCCATGCCGCCGGTTGCCGCGCCAGGCGCGCCGGCCGCCGCCGGCACCACGGCGCCTGCTGCTGCCGCGAGCGCCCCCGCGGTGAAGCCGACGCCACCCGTCACCACCTCTTCGGTGGCCCCGGCCGCCGCCGCGTCGGGCGACGAGGACGTGGGCTGGATCTGGCCCGCCCACGGCAGCCTGATCGCCGGCTTCGACGAGTTGAAGAACAAGGGCCTGGACATCGGCGGCAAGGCCGGCGATGCGGTGCTCGCCGCGGCCGACGGCCGGGTGGTCTACGCCGGCGCGGGCCTGCGCGGCTACGGCAACCTCATCATCCTCAAGCACAACAACACGTACCTCACGGCCTACGCCCACAACCAGACTCTGCTGGTCAAGGAAGACCAATCGGTGCAGAAGGGCCAGAAGATCGCCGAGATGGGCAGCAGCGATGCCGATCGGGTGAAGCTGCACTTCGAGATCCGTCGCCAGGGCAAACCCGTCGATCCGTCGCGGTATCTGCCGGCGCGCTGAAGCGTCGCGCCACGCCGCGGCGACTTTCAACCGATGCCGGACCAGGCCGCAGCCTGATCCGGCATTTTTGTTTCCGTTCGCCGGGGTTCAGCGCAGGAACACGCGCTGCATGAAGAGTTCGATCGGCACCTGGAGCGCGGTCTGCACCGGTGCCGGCAGCTCCAGCGGGCGCATCAGCATCTTCAGGGTCATGCCGGGGTTGAGGTTGCGGCTGATGGTGCGGCTCACGCGGCTGCTCAGGCCGCGCTGCCAGGCGCGGTCGCCGGCCTCGACCGGGTGGCGGCCGCGTGCGATGTGTCGCAGGGCGCAGTCGGCATCCTCGCTCTTGAGCTCCCAGGTGCGGCGCGCCACGGTGCCCAGCACGCGCAACCGGCCCAGCCGCTCCTCGCCCCGGTAGCGGCGGAAGAACTTGTAGAAGTGCTTGTAGTGGTTGACCTCGTCGGTCGCGATGCGGGTGCACAGGTCGACGAAGACCGGCTCGCTCGCCGCCTTGGCCAGCGCCCGGTAGTAGGTGGCGGTGCCGGTCTCGACCACGCAGCGGGCCGACATCTCCAGGCCGCGCGTGGGCGCGAGCAGCTCCACCTTGCAGTAGGTCGCGTATTCGGTGAGGAAGCTCTGGAAGGCCGGCTCCCAGTCGAACTCCGGCCACACGTGGTTGACGTAGGCGCGCAGGGCGCGGCCGTGCTGCAGTTCCTCGTGCTCCCAGTGGTCGCGCAGCCAGGCCGTGACCTCGTCGTCGCCGGCGAAGAAATCGACCAGGTTGTGGGTGTAGAGGTCGGAGCCGCTCTCGATGAAGGACGCCGAGCAGGCCAGGTAGAACAGGGTGTCGTCGTCGCGGATGCGCTCGAGCTCGATGCGCGAGAAGTCGAGGTCGTCGATGGTCCAGTGCGCGGCTTCGTAGCCAGCCATGCAGAAACTCCTTGTGACACAAGCGCGGGCGGCCGGGGCGCGGCCTCGCCGGAAGAGGTGCGGCCACGGGCCGCTGCCCTGCACCTTACGCCCATTGTGCAGTCGCGGGACTGACGGGCCGCAAGCCGGGGTTCCCGGCATGCCCTTGAAGGCCGCCGGGCCGCGGCGCCAGGGGCACATCGCTTGTCCGCAGGCCCCGCATGGGCGGCCTGGCGCCAGCGGCCGGGAGGAGGGCCCAAACCTATAATCGAATGTTCAATCGAATCAAGCAGTTAGCGGCCGTGCCACCCCCTTCGATGGGAGTTCCGGCCGGCCGCCGGTGCCCCAGCCTCCACATCCCATGAGCCAGCCCACGTTCACGGTCGCGGACATCCGCAAGACCTTCCTCGATTTCTTCGAATCCAAGGGCCACACGGTCGTGGCGTCGAGCCCGCTGGTGCCGGGCAACGACCCGACGCTGATGTTCACCAACTCGGGCATGGTGCAGTTCAAGGACGTGTTCCTGGGCACCGACAAGCGCCCCTATGTGCGCGCGGCCTCGGTGCAGGCCTGCCTGCGCGCCGGCGGCAAGCACAACGACCTGGAGAACGTGGGCTACACCGCGCGGCACCACACCTTCTTCGAGATGCTGGGCAACTGGAGCTTCGGCGATTACTTCAAGCGCGAGTCGATCACCTGGGGCTGGGAGCTGCTGACGAAGGTCTACAAGCTGCCGGCCGACAAGCTGCTGGCCACCGTCTACCACGAGGACGACGAGGCCTACGACATCTGGACCAAGGAGATCGGCCTGCCGCCCGAGCGCGTGATCCGCATCGGCGACAACAAGGGCGGCAAGTACAAGTCCGACAACTTCTGGATGATGGCCGACACCGGCCCCTGCGGCCCCTGCTCGGAGATCTTCTACGACCACGGCCCCGAGATCCCCGGCGGCCCGCCCGGCAGCCCGGATGAAGACGGCGACCGCTTCATCGAGATCTGGAACCACGTGTTCATGCAGTTTGACATGCAGCCCGACGGCAGCGTGGTCAAGCTGCCGGCGCCCTGCGTCGACACCGGCATGGGCCTGGAGCGCCTGGCGGCCATCCTGCAGCACGTGCACAGCAACTACGAGATCGACATCTTCGAGGCGCTGATCAAGGCCGCGGCACGCGAGACCGGCACCACCGACCTCGCCAACCCCTCGCTCAAGGTGATCGCCGACCACGTGCGCGCGACCTCCTTCCTGGTCAGCGATGGCGTGATCCCGAGCAACGAGGGCCGTGGCTACGTGCAGCGCCGCATCATCCGCCGCGCCATCCGCCACGGCTACAAGCTGGGCCAGAAGAAGCCCTTCTTCCACAAGCTGGTGAAGGACCTGGTCGCGCTGATGGGCGCCGCGTATCCGCGGCTGCAGGCGCAGGAACAGCACATCACCGACACGCTCAAGGCAGAGGAAGAACGCTTCTACGAGACGCTGGCGAACGGCATGGAGATCCTCGACAGCGCACTCGAGGGCGGCAAGACCACGCTGCCCGGCGACGTGGCCTTCAAGCTCCATGACACCTACGGCTTCCCGCTCGACCTGACGCAGGACGTGGCGCGCGAGCGCGGTGTGACGGTGGACGAGGCGGGCTTCGACGCTGCCATGGACAGGCAGAAGGCCGCCGGCCGCGCCGCGGGGAAGTTCAAGATGGAGCGCGCCGTGGACTACGGCGGCGCCGCCAACGTCTTCACCGGCTACGAACACCTGGAAGAACAGGCCAAGGTCGTGGCGCTTTATCACGAGGGCGCGTCGGTGCCCGAGCTGAAGGAAGGCCAGGCCGGCATCGTCGTCCTGGACACCACGCCCTTCTACGCCGAGAGCGGCGGCCAGGTCGGCGACCAGGGCACGATCAGTGCCGAGGGCGTGGCCTTCGGCGTCGAGGACACGCAGAAGATCAAGGCCGACGTCTACGGGCACCACGGCGTGCAGACGCAGGGCACGCTCAAGGTCGGCGATGCGGTGAAGGCGGCGGTCGACGGCGAGCGCCGCGCCGCCACCATGCGCAACCACTCCGTCACCCACCTTATGCACAAGGCGCTGCGCGAGGTGCTGGGCACGCACGTGCAGCAGAAGGGCTCGCTGGTCGATGCCGACAAGACGCGCTTCGACTTCGCGCACAACGCGGCCGTCACGCACGACCAGATCCTCGAGATCGAGCGCATCGTCAACGCCGAGATCCTCGCCAACACGCCCACGCAGGCGCGCGTGATGGGCATGGAGGACGCGCAGAAGACCGGCGCGATGATGCTGTTCGGCGAGAAGTACGGCGAGACCGTGCGCGTGCTCGACATCGGCAGCAGCCGTGAACTCTGCGGGGGCACGCACGTGCACCGCACCGGCGACATCGGCCTCTTCAAGGTGGTGAGCGAAGGAGGCGTGGCCGCGGGCGTGCGCCGCATCGAGGCTATCACCGGCGCCAACGCGCTGGCCTACCTGCAGGAACTCGAATCGACCGTGCACAGCGTGGCCGCCACGCTCAAGGCGCCCTCGGCCGAGGTGCAGCCGCGCCTCGCGCAGGTGCTGGAGCAGGTGCGCGCGCTCGAGAAGGAGATCGGCGCGCTCAAGGGCAAGCTGGCCTCCAGCCAGGGCGACGAGCTCGTGAACCAGGCCGTGGACGTGAAAGGCATCAAGGTGCTGGCCGCCAGGCTCGAAGGCGCCGACGCCAAGCAGTTGCGCGACACCATGGACCAGCTCAAGAACAAGCTCAAGAGCGCGGCCATCGTGCTCGCGGCCGTCGATGGCGCCAAGGTGCAGATCGCGGCCGGCGTCACGCCCGACGCGATGGCGAAGATGAAGGCCGGCGAGCTGGTCAACTTCGTCGCCAGCCAGGTCGGCGGCAAGGGCGGCGGCAAGCCCGACATGGCGATGGCCGGCGGCACCGATGCGGCCGGGCTGCCGAAGGCGCTGGCGTCGGTGCAGGGCTGGGTGGCGGAGAGGGCCTGACGATGCCTCGGCGGCTTCGCGCCACCTCGGGCATGCCGGTGTTCACCAGGGCACCCGCGGAACTGGCTTTGCCAGGCCGCTGGGTGCGCCCCCTTCGCGCAGCAGAAGGGGGAGCGGCGAAGCCGCTTGGGGGTTGATTTCTTGATTCGTGCGACGTTCGTTCGCCACGGCCAGAGCACCGGCAACGCAGGCCAGCCGACGCGCGACCTGGTGGCGATGCCGCTCACGCCGCTGGGCGTGTCGCAGGCGCGCGAGGTGGCCTGCAGCTGGCGGCGCGAGCCGACGCACATCGTGAGCTCGCCCTTCCTGCGCGCGCGGCAGACGGCCGAGCCCACCTGCGTGCGCTTTCCCGGCGTCCCGATGGCGATCTGGCCGATCCACGAATTCACCTACCTGTGCCCGGCCAACTGGGCCGACACCACGCGCGCGCAGCGCCGCCCCACGGTCGAGGCCTACTGGCAGCGCAGCGACCCGGCCTACGTGGACGGGGAGGGCGCCGAGAGCTTCGCGCAGGTGTTGCGCCGCGCCGAGTCGGCGCTCGCCCGCCTCGCTGCGCTGCCCGAGGACGCGGAGGTCTTGCTCTTCAGCCACGGGCAGTTCATGCAGGCGGTGCGCCAGAGCGTGGGCCTGGCCGGCGAAAGCGACGACGACAAGATGGCCCAGTTCTGGCCTTTCGAGCAGCGCTCGCCGGTGCGCAACTGCCAGAAGCTGGTGCTGGGCCATGCCGCCGGCGTCTGGCGCGTGCTGGACGAAGACCCGCTGGCCGCACCGGAACTGCCGGTCGCTATGGATTCGATAGCTGCTCGTGCAGAGCTGACAAGGGCTGGAGGCCGATTTGGCCATGAATGATCTGCAGGCACCCGGCGAGGTGCTGGTGATGGGCGCCGGCGCCGTCGGCTGTTATGTCGGCGGCTGCCTGGCTGCGGCCGGTGTGCCCGTCACCTTCGTGGGCCGGCCGCGCGTGCTCGAGGCCGTGGCACAGCACGGGCTCACCCTGACCGACCGCGACGGCGCCTGCCGGCGCGTGCGAGCCGACGACCTGCGGCTGGCCGCCTCGGTGCCAGCGGGCACGCGGCCGGCATTGGTGCTGTTGTCCGTGAAGAGCGGCGCCACCGCCGCGGCCGCGGCCGAACTGGCGGCGGCCCTGCCCGCCGGCACGCCCCTCGTGTCGCTGCAGAACGGCATCGGCAACGCGGGCCTCGCGCAGCGTGCCGCGCCTACGCTCAAGGCGCTGCCGGGCATGGTGCCCTACAACGTGGCCGAACTGGCGCCGGGCGCCTACCACCGCGGCACCGCCGGGCGCCTGGCCAGCGTGGCCCACCCGGCCCTCCTGCCGTGGGCGCCGGTGTTCGAGGCCGCGGGCGTGCCGATCGACCTGCGCACCGACCTGCAGGCGATCCAGTGGGGCAAGCTCCTGCTCAACCTCAACAACCCGGTCAACGCGCTGTCGGGCCTGCCGCTGCGCGAGCAACTGCTGGACCGCGGCTACCGCCGCTGCTTCGCGGCGCTGATCGACGAGGCGCTGGCGGCCCTGGACGCCGCCGGCGTCGAGCCGGCCCAGATGACCGCCGTGTCGCCGCGCCGCCTGCCGATGCTGCTGCGCCTGCCCGACTGGCTGTTCCGCCGCATCGCCGCGCCCATGCTGCGCGTGGACGCCAAGGCGCGCTCCAGCATGGCCGACGACCTGGCGCTGGGCCGGCGCACCGAGGTCGACGCGCTCAGCGGCGAGGTGGTGCGACTGGCCGAAGCGCACGGACGCAGCGCGCCGCGCAACGCGAAGATGGTCGAACTGCTCGACGGCGGCTGGCCGAAGCCGCCGGTGCGCATGGATTCGGCCGCGCTGCAGCGCGCCCTCGGCCTCTAGCGCGCAGCCGGACTTCCAAGCCAAAACCGGCTGCAGCGCCCGTGGTTCGGGCGCCGCCCGCTATCGATTCGATAGCGATGTGGCATCGGCGCTTCGTCAGCGCCGCGCCACGAGCGTGCCCAGCACGGTGCGCAGCGTGGCCACCGCCGCCTCGCGTCCGGCCACATCGCCCGCCATCTGGGCGCGCACGATCGCACCGTCGAAGACCATCGCCGCCGCGTCGGCCAGCAGCTCGCGCGTCGCGCCCTCGGGCAGCAGCTCGGCGATCACCTGCGCCATCTCGGCCTTGTGCGCCCGCGCGACGTCCACCGCCTCCGGCAGCGCCTGTGCGATCTCCACCACCGAGTTGATGAAGGCACAGCCGCGGAAATCCGGTTGTTCGGTCCATTCCCGCAGCACGTCGGCCAGCAACAGCAGGCGTGCATTGCCTTCGGCCGGCGAGGCCGCGCCGCAGCGGCCCAGCGCGTCGATGAACCATGCCATCCAGCGGCGATGGCGGAAGTCCAGGAACTCGCGCACCAGCGCGTCCTTGCCCGGGAAGTGCCGGTAGAAGGTGAGCTTGGCCACGCCGGACTCGGCGATGAGCCGGTCCACGCCGGTGGCGCGGATGCCGTCGCGGTAGAAGAGGTCGTGCGCCGTCGCCAGGATGCGCTCGCGTGCCGACAGGTCGCCGGCCAGGGGTGTCGGGGAGGACATCGACGGGATTGTAGACAGGTCCGTCTACCTGGGTTATCGTCGCGGCCCGATGTAGACAGGTCTGTCTACATGTCTATGTCCAACCGCAGGAGCCCGACATGCCCGACACCCTTGCCGAAGCCCGCCCGCCGGTGCCGCCTTTCACGCTCGCCACCGCCACCCAGAAGGTGCGCGGCGCCGAGGACGCCTGGAACTCGCGCGACCCCGACCGCGTGGCCCAGGTCTACACACCCGACACGCTCTGGCGCAACCGCGCCGAGTTTCCCAAGGGCCGCGAGGAGGTGCGCGCCTTCCTGCAGCGCAAGTGGGCACGCGAATTGGACTACCGGCTCATCAAGGGCCTGTGGGCCTTCACAGAGCACCGCATCGCCGTGCGCTTCGCCTACGAGTGGCGCGACGACTCGGGCCAGTGGTTCCGCAGCTACGGCAACGAGAACTGGGAGTTCAACCTGCAGGGCCTGATGCAGCGGCGCTTCGCCAGCATCAACGACCTGCCCATCGCATCGAGTGACCGGCTGTTCCATTGGCCGCTCGGCCGCCGGCCCGATGACCACCCCGGGCTGGAAGAACTGGGCCTCTGAAGCGCCGGCGCCAGTCGAGAAAAAGGGGCGCTACATTGCCGACATGACGCCCCAGCCGCTCATCCGCCTCCTGCTTGCCGCGGCCGCACTGGCGCTGGCCGGCTGCGCCAGCCTGCCGCCGCCGCAACCGGCCCCGCGCTCCACCGCGCCGACCGATGTGGCGGGCACCCGGCTGGCGCAGATCGCCAGGGCCAGCACGCCGCCGGGCAGCGGGCCGGACGCGCCCTCGGGCTTCCAGCTCATGCCCGAGGGGCCCACGGCACTGAACGCGCGCGTCGCGCTGGCGCGCCAGGCCCAGAAGAGCATCGACGCGCAGTACTACATCCTGCAGGCGGACGGCTCGGGCCTGCTCTTCCTGCACGAGTTGCTGCAGGCCGCGCGCCGCGGCGTGCGGGTGCGGCTGCTGGTGGACGACCTCTACACCGCCGGCAAAGACGAACTCTTCGCCGCCCTGGCCTCGCAGCCCAACTTCGAACTGCGCCTTTTCAACCCGCTGGCGGTGCGCACCGGCCCGCTGACGCTGCGGCTCGCGCTGTCGCTGGGCGACGTGCGGCGCATCAACCGGCGAATGCACAACAAGCTCTTCGTGGCCGACAACAGCGTGGCCATCACGGGCGGGCGCAACATCGCCGACGAGTACTTCATGCGCAGCGACGTGGCAAACTTCATCGACATGGACGTGCTGGCCACGGGGCCGGTGGTGCCGGAGCTGTCGGCCTCCTTCGACGACTACTGGAACAGCGCCCAGGTGCGCGCGATCGGTTCGCTGATGCGGGTGCCGATCGACGGCGAGGGCACGCGCGAGTGGCTGCAGGCAAACCTCGTCGGCAAGCGCGAACCCCTGCCCGAGCGCTACACCGACGTGCTCGGCCATCCCACCATCGCGGCGCAGCTCGCGGCGGGCCGGCTCGAGCAGACGCCCGGCGACGGCCGCGCGGTGGCGGACATCCCCGAGAAGATCACCATCCAGGACCCGGAGGCGAGCTACGCCGACAGCGTGACGCAGCGCACCGTAGCCATGCTCTACGGCGCGCGCGAACAGGTGGTGATGGTGTCGCCGTACTTCATCCCGGGCGAACGCGGCCTCGAGATGCTGGAGCAGGGCGTCAAGCACGGCGTGGAGATGATCGTGCTGACCAACTCGCTCGACGCCACCGACGAGTCGCTGGTGTACGCCGGCTACGCGCGCTACCGCATGGCCATGCTCAAGGCGGGCATCCGCGTCTATGAACTGGGCGCCAAGCTGGCCCCGCGCGACCACCAGCTGGGCGATTTCAAGAGCTCGACCGGGCGCCTGCATTCCAAGCTGGCCATCGTCGACCGGCGCCGCATGTTCATCGGCTCGATGAACCTGGACGGCCGTTCGGCGCGCCTGAACACCGAGATCGGCGTGCTGATCGACAGCCCGGAGCTGGCGGCGCAGGTCGGGCGCTTCATGCCGCTGCGCGCGCTGGGTGCGTACCAGCTGCAGCTCACCGCTGGCGGGACCGCCGTGGAGTGGATCGAGCACAACCCCGACGGCACCAGCAAGGTCATCACCGACGAGCCGGGCGCCCACTGGCTGGGGAGCTTTCGCGACTGGCTGCTGCTGCGCTTCCTGCCGGAAGACCTGCTGTGAACGCCGTGGCATGTCGGTTGCATGTTCCCTGCCCATGTCCCAAGCGCTGAACCTGCCCCGCGACGCCGATCCCGGCGTCGACCCGCTCTGGGGCCATCCGCTCAGCCTGCTGCTGGAGTCCACCGGTGAGGGCGTCTTCGGCATCGACCTGGACGGCCATTGCACGTTCATCAATCGCGCGGGTGCCCGCCTGCTCGGCCACGATGCGGCGGCCGTGATCGGCCGCAACATGCACGAGCTGACCCACCATTCCCACGCCGACGGCTCGCCGTACCCCGACACCGACTGCCCGATCTTCAACGCCTTCCGGCGCGGCCTGCCGTGCCGCATCGACACGGAGGTGTTCTGGCGCCGTGACGGCAGCGCCTTCGCGGTGGAGTATTCGAGCCATCCGATCCTCGACGGCGACACCGTGCGGGGCGCCGTCATCACCTTCGTCGACATCACCGAGCGCAAGCGTGCCGCGCATGCGCTGCAGCAGTCCCGGGACGAACTGGAGCGTCGCGTGGCCGAACGCACCTCGGAGCTCAGCGCCGCGCTTCAGCAGGTGCGCGAACTCTCGGCCTGGATGGAGTCGGTGCGCGAGGACGAACGCACCCGCATCGCCCGCGAGGTGCACGACGAGCTGGGCAGCCTCCTGGTGGCGCTGAAGATGGACGTGAACTGGATCGGCAAGCGCCTGGGCGAACAGCAGGCGCGCACGCCCGAGGCCGCCGAAGACATGCGCCAGCAGATGCGCTGCAAGTGCAGCAACATGAGCGGGCTGATCGAGCGCGCGGTGGACAACGTGGGCCGCATCATCACCGACCTGCGGCCGAGCATCCTCGACCACCAGGGCCTGTGGGCGGCGCTGGAGTGGCAGGCGCAGGAGTTCGCACGCGCGGCCGAGCTGCAGATGGATTGGCGCATGGCGGTGGACGAGTCGCTGGAACTGCCCGGACCGGCTGCCATGGCCGTGTTCCGCATCTTCCAGGAGATGCTGAGCAACGTTGGCCGCCACGCGCGCGCGAAGCGGGTGGAGGTCGATATCCACCTCGACGGCGACGAGCTCTACCTGCACGTGCGCGACGATGGTGTCGGCGCGCCGGCGCAGGCCTTCCACGCACCGGCTTCCTACGGCGTGCGGGGCATGCGCGAGCGTGCGCTGCACTTCGGCGGCAGCGTCGAGATTTCGAGCCGGATCGGCCACGGCAGCCTGCTGTGCCTGCGGATGCCGCTATCCAATGAATAGCCATACCGCGCCCGCCCCGATCCGCGTCCTGCTGGGGGACGACCATCGCATCGTGCGCGAGGGACTGCGGCAGATGCTGGGCGACCCGGCCAACGGCAGCCCCGAGATCGCGGTGGCCGCCGAAGCGGCCACCGGTCCCGAGGTGATCGAGCGCGTGACGCAGCTCGGCGGCACGCAGGGCGTGGACGTGGTGCTGCTGGACATCGCGCTGCCCGGGCGCGACGGACTGGACGTGCTGCAGGACCTGCGTGCGGGCTGGCCCGCGCTGCCGGTGCTGATGCTGTCGACCTATCCCGAGCGGCAGTACGCCGTGCGCTGCATCCGACTGGGCGCGGCCGGCTACCTCAACAAGAGCGCGGATGCCGAAGAGATGGTGGCCGCGGTGCGCAAGGCGGCCGGCGGCGGCCTGTACGTCACGCCGGCCACGGCGGAGGCGCTGGCAAGTGCGGTGGGGCGCAGCGGCTCGGCCACCGAGGCGCTGTCGCACCGCGAGCACCAGGTGTTCCGCCTGCTCACGACGGGGCACAGCGTGAGCGAGATTGGTGCAAGCCTCGGCCTGGCACCCAACACCGTCAGCACCTACCGGGCGCGCATCCTCGAAAAGACGGGCACCAAGAACGACGTGGAGCTGGCGCTGTACGCCGAACGGCACGGCCGGCGGCCCCCGGCGGGCTGATTCCGGCCCTGTTTCGGCCCGGCTTGTAGGGCCAGCACTACACGGCCTCGACGGGCGCTGCACGATTTGTCGTGCGAACGTCGCATCGGCGCCGAACAGGCCCGCACGTTGCATGGCACGGGCTCTTCCAATGCCCGAGGAGCCTCCATGCCGCGACTGCCCACCACCCTCCGCGCCGATCCCTACGACGCCGACCGCCCGCTGATGATGCGCTGCGCCTGCGGGCAGGACCATGCACCGCAGGCCCACGGCGAGGCCCAGGCGGTGGCCGCCGCGTCGGTGGAGGAGGCCTCGCGCGACTTCGTCGAGGCCGCCCTGGTCAAGGCGCTGTTCCCGCACGAGCCGCTGCGCCGGCGCTTCCTGAAGGCGGTGGGTGCAGGCACGGCGCGTGCCGCCATCGCTTCGCTGCTGCCGGTCGCATCGCTGCAGGCCATGGCGCAGGAGAAGAAGACGCCGGAGAAGAAGGACCTGAAGATCGGCTTCATCCCGATCACCTGAGCCACGCCGCTGATCATGGCGCACCCGCTGGGCTTCTACCGCAACGAGGGCCTGAACGTGGAGGTCGTCAAGACGGCCGGCTGGGCCCTGATCCGCGACAAGATGATGAACAGGGAGTACGACGCCACGCACTTCCTCAGTCCCATGCCGCTGGCCATGTCGATGGGCGTGGGTTCCAACCCGGTGCCGATGAACGTGGCCACCATCCAGAACACCAACGGCCAGGCCATCACGCTGGCCGTGAAGCACAAGGACAAGCGCGACCCGAAGCTGTGGAAGGGCTTCAGGTTCGCCGTGCCCTTCGAATTCAGCATGCACAACTTCCTGCTGCGTTACTACGTGGCCGAGCATGGGCTGAATCCCGACACCGACATCCAGATCCGCGTGGTGCCGCCGCCCGAGATGGTGGCCAACCTGCGGGCCGGCAACATCGACGGCTACCTGGGGCCGGACCCGTTCAACCAGCGTGCGGTCTATGAAGAAGTGGGCTTCATCCATCTCCTGACCAGGGAGCTGTGGAACGGCCACCCGTGCTGCGCCTTCGGCACCAGCACGGAGTTCATCCAGAAGAACCCCAACACCTTCGCGGCGCTGTACCGCTCGGTGCTCACGGCCTCGGCGATGGCGCGCGAGGCCAAGAACCGCGAACTGATCGCCAAGGTGATCTCGCCCGCGCAGTACCTGAACCAGCCCGAGACGGTGATCGCCCAGGTGCTGACGGGCCGCTTCGCCGACGGCCTGGGCAAGATCCAGACGGTGCCCGACCGCGCCGACTTCGACCCCATCCCCTGGCAGAGCATGGCCGTGTGGATGCTCACGCAGATGCAGCGCTGGGGCTACGTCAAGGGCGAGGTGAACTACAAGCAGATCGCCGAGAAGGTGTTCCTGCTGACCGACGCCAAGAAGTACATGAAGGAGCTGGGCCAGCCGGTGCCGCAGGGCGCCTACCCCTCGTTCAAGGTCATGGGCAAGGAGTTCGATCCCGAGAAGGCGGCGGCCTACGCCAAGAGCTTCGCGATCTCCAAGTCATGAAGTCGCTCAACGCCAAGGCCGCACTGCTGTCGGTGCTGCTCCTGCTGGCCGTGCTGGGCATCTGGCACCTGGCCACCGCCACGGGCGCGGCCGGTGGCGCCGCCGCCGGCATGACGGCCGAGGAGATCGAGTACGCCCGCATGATGGGCAAGGACCCCGGCGCCGCCAAGGCCGGGGGCTTTCCCACGCCGCTGGAGCTGGGCCGCACGGCCTGGAAGCATCTGTCGCAGCCGTTCTACGACAACGGGCCCAACGACAAGGGCATTGCGATCCAGCTGGGCTACTCGCTCGCGCGCGTCGGGCTGGGCTTCGGCCTGGCCTGCCTGGTGGCGATCCCGCTGGGCTTCCTGATCGGCATGTCGCCGCTGGCCTACCGGGCGCTCGACCCGTTCATCCAGGTGCTCAAGCCGATCAGCCCGCTGGCGTGGATGCCGCTGGCGCTCTACACCATCAAGGATTCCGGCGTCAGCGGCATCTTCGTGATCTTCATCTGCTCGGTCTGGCCGATGCTGGTCAACACGGCCTTCGGCGTCGCCTCGGTGCGGCGCGACTGGCTCAACGTGGCACGCACGCTGGAGGTCAGCCCCTTGCGCAAGGCCTTCCGGGTGATCCTGCCGGCGGCCGCGCCCACCATCCTGACGGGCATGCGCATCAGCATGGGCATCGCCTGGCTGGTGATCGTCGCGGCCGAGATGCTGGTCGGCGGCACGGGCATCGGCTACTTCGTCTGGAACGAGTGGAACAACCTCTCGCTGACCAACGTGATCTTCGCGATCCTGCTGATCGGCGTGGTCGGCATGCTGCTGGACCTCGCGTTCGGCCGCCTGCAGAAAGCCGTGACCTATGTGGAGTGAACATGGCAACGCATCGCCCGGGGCCACGATGACTGCGTCGACCCCTTCGCCGGAATTCCTTCGCGTCCAGGGCCTGGCGCGGTCCTTCCAGGCCGACCGCCCGGTGTTCGCGGACGTCGACTTCGACGTCGCGCGCGGCGAGTTCGTCTGCATCATCGGGCACTCCGGCTGCGGCAAGACGACCATCCTCAACGTGCTCGCCGGCCTCGACCGTGCCAGCGCCGGCCATGTGTTCATGGACGGCCGCGAAGTCGCCGGCCCCAGCCTGGAGCGGGGCGTGGTGTTCCAGAGCCACGCGCTGCTGCCCTGGCTCACGGTGCGGCGCAACATCGCCTTCGCCGTCGAATCGCGCCGGCCCGACTGGCGCCGCGCCGAGGTGGCTGCGCATGTCGAGAAGTACGTGGCGATGGTCGGCCTGTCCGCGGCGCTGGACAAGAAGCCTTCCGAACTTTCGGGCGGCATGAAGCAGCGCGTGGGCATCGCGCGCGCCTTCGCCATCGAGCCGAAGATGCTGCTGCTCGACGAGCCCTTCGGCGCGCTGGATGCGCTCACCCGCGGCACCATCCAGGACGAACTGGTGGCCATCGTGCGGCGCACGCAGCAGACCGTCTTCATGATCACGCACGACGTGGACGAGGCCATCCTGCTGGCCGACCGCGTGCTGATGATGCGCAACGGCGTGGCACTGCCCGGCGGCGGCTGGCGGCCCGGCGGCATCGCCGAGACGCTTCGCATCGAGCTGCCGCGCGAGCGCACCCGCGGCACGCTGCACCACATGCCCGGCTACTACGAGCTGCGCAACCACATCGTCGATTTCCTCGTCACCCGGGCGCACGCCGCCTGAGGCCTTCCATTGACCCCCGCACAACAAGGAGTGCTTTCCATGAACCGCAACGACGTTACCGAGAAAATCATTGGCACCAAGGTGGCCAAGGGCATCCAGTGGGCCGACGTGGCCACGAAGGTGGGCCTGTCCAAGGAATGGGTCACGGCCGCCTGCCTGGGCCAGATGACCCTCGACGCCGAGCAGGCCCAGGTGGTCGGCGAGATCTTCGGCCTCGACGCCGAGGAACAGAAGTGGCTGCAGGTGGTGCCGTACAAGGGCTCGCTGCCCACGGCCGTGCCCACCGATCCGCTGATCTACCGCTGGTACGAGATCGTCAGCGTCTATGGCACCACCATCAAGGAGCTGATCCACGAGGAGTTCGGCGACGGGATCATGAGCGCCATCGACTTCAAGATGGACATCGTGCGCGAGCCCGATCCCAAGGGCGACCGCGTGAACGTGGTGCTCTCGGGCAAATTCCTGCCCTACAAGACCTACTGAAACGGCCCCGAATTCCGGAAGTGCAATCGGCCGCCAGCGCCCGCCCGCCGGGCGTTGCGGCCGAATTCGTCACGAACGTGACGATCTCCTCCCGCGTACTTCAGGCCGTCGCGGCGGGCGCGACGGAGGCGCCCTCGATTTCATGGCGCGCCAGCGCTTGGGCCACGAAGCCGCTGGCCTTCATGTCCTCGACGAAGGCCGCGAGGAAGGCCGCCGCTTCGGCCCCGCGGCCCGCCGGCAAGCCCATCGCCTGCTGGATCACCATGAAACGGCCGGGCAGCATGCGCAGCGAAGCGTCGTCGCGCATCCAGCCTTCGAGCAACTGGCGGATGCCCGCCGCCACCTCGATGCCGCCCGCTTTCACCGCCTCGCGGACGGCGCCGGCGTTCGGCAGGCGCTCGATGGCGGCGGCCTCGAGCTCGCGCGTGAGGAAGAGGTCGTAGGCGCTGCCCGCTCCGACGCCCACGCGCGTGCCGGCGCGGTCGACTTCGGCGTTGTCCTGCAGGGCCGAGGCGGCCGGCACGAGGTAGCTGCCTTCGATGAGCACGTAGGGTGCAGTGAAGCGCAGGCCCTCGCCGCGCGCCGGATCGATGGCGAAGAAGCCGATGTCGGCCTGCTCGCCGCGCACCGCCTCGACCGACTGCGCTGCCTTGTCGAACACCACCAGCTCGACCGCCAGGCCCAGGCGCGCGCCGAGCGCGCGGGCCAGGTCGACGGAAACGCCGGCCGGCTCGCCCGTGGCCGCGTCGCGGCCGGCCAGGATGGGATTGCCGAGGTTGATGGAGGCGCGCAGCACGCCGGTCGGCGCGAAGGCCTGGAGGAGGGCGGGGGACGGTGAGGTCATGGCGCGGCAGCAAGGACGACGGCGGTCCAGTGTACGGCGCGGCTCGCGCACGCCGCGTCCGTCCAGGTGGCCCCGCTGACTTCTGTCCAGGTGGCCGCTGGCGTCAGTCTAGGTGGCCGCTGGCGTCAGTCCAGGTGGCCGCTGGCCAGTGCAGCCGCCGCAGCGCGCGTCTCCACGCCCAGCTTCTCGAAGATGTGCTCCAGGTGCTTGTTCACCGTGCGCGGGCTCATGCCCAGGATCTCGGCGATGTCGCGGTTGGTCTTGCCCTTGGCCAGCCAGGACAGCACCTCGGTCTCGCGCGGGGTGAGCGCGGCCTCGCCCAGGCGCGAGGCGCCGGTGGGCCCGCGGTCCTGCGCCAACAGCAGCATCGTCTCGCCCAGCGTCGCGGTGCCCAGGTTGCGGGCCGACAGGCGCTGGCCGGTCGCCGTGGTCAGCCGTTCGGTGCCGCCCTGCAGCACCGGCTCGAGGGCGGGCGGCAGGTGGCCGGGCAACGCGGCCTGTGGCAGGCCCTGCAGCCAGGCGGCGGCCTGCGGCGACAACCAGGCGATGCGGCCCTGCGCGTCGACGAAGACCACGCCCATGCCCGCCACGTCGACCGCGTCGCGCGCCATGCGGGTGATGCGCGCGTTGCGCGTGTGCGTGTGCAGCCGGGCCAGCACCTCCTGCGCGCGGATGGGCTTGACCACGTAGTCCACGCCGCCCGATTCGAAGCCCTCCACCACGTGCGGCGTCTCCGACAGGCCGGTCATGAACAGCACCGGGATGTGGGCCAGCGCCGCATTGGCCTTGATGCGCCGGCAGGTGTCGAAGCCCGAGAGGCCCGGCAGCATGCCGTCCAGCAGGATGGCATCGGGCACGACCAGCTCCAGCCGCTCCAGCGCGCTCTCGCCGTCGCCGGCCACCAGCACGGTGTAGCCGCTGGATTCGAGCGTGTCGCACAGCATGCCCAGGCTGCTGGGCGCGTCGTCCACCACGAGGACGACGGGACGTTCGGCGTCAGAGGTCGAGGGCGACAGCGTCATCGGCGATCACTTTCCTGAGTTGGTCGAGTTCGAAGCGGGAGACCAGGCCGCGCAGCTGCGTGCAGGCCGAGGCCAGCTCGGGCCGCTCGGCCGCGATCCGGTCCAGCGCCTGCTGCAGGCCCCGCACATGGCCGATCTGCGCGAGCTGCAGCAGTTCTGCGCGCGCCTCTTCGGGCAGGGGGATGGTGCCAGGCGTCGGCGGTGCGTCCATGCGCACCGGCGGCGCCGGGGTGTGCACCAGCCATTCGAGGCCGAGGTGCCGCTCGAGCGCGGCGATGAGTTCGGATTCGATCACCGGCTTGCCCACGAAGCCCTGGCAGCCGGCCTCGCGCAGCCGCTCGGCCTGGTTCTCGAACACGTTGGCCGAGACGATGATGATCGGCACCCGGTCGAAGCCGGCGGCGCGCACGTGGCGCGCGGTGTCCCAGCCGTTCATGTCGTCCATGCTCAGGTCCAGCAGGATGGCCGAGGGCTGGTGGTCGCGCAGGCTGTCCAGGCACTCGGTGCCGCTGGCGGCCTCGCGCACGTCGAAGCCCAGGGGCATGAGCAGGCCGGCCAGCATCTGGCGCTGCACGGGCTGGTCGTCCACCACCAGCAGCGTGCGGCGCGGGCCGAAATAGCCCGAGATGGGCCGCTGCGGCTCGGCCTGCGGGCCGGGGTCGGCCACCTCGCGCAGATAGATGCGCACGCTGAAGGTGCTGCCGCGGCTGGAGCTGTCGGCCAGCGCGAGCTCGCCGCCCATCAGCGAGGTGAGCAGGCCGGTGATCGTGAGGCCCAGCCCGGTGCCCGGCTCGCCCGCGCGCCGGCCGACGCTGCCGCGCTCGAAGGGCAGGAAGATGCGCTGGCGGTCCTGCGGCGCGACGCCAGGCCCGGTGTCGATGACGTCGAAGCGCAGCACCTCGCGCCGCGCATCCACCTGCAGCGTGACGGTGCCGGCCTCGGTGAAGCGCACCGCGTTGGCCAGCAGGTTGATGAGGATCTGCCGCAGGCGCTTGGCATCGGCCTGCACCCAGTCCGGCAGCCGGCCCAGGTGGGTGTAGACGAAGGCGAGGCCCTTGTTCTCGGCCTGCGGGCGCACCATGCGCACCAGTTCGTCCAGGAAGGCCGGCAGCGCCAGCGGCGCCGGCTCCAGCTGCAGGCGGCCGGCCTCGATGCGCGCCAGGTCGAGCAGGCCGTCGATCAGGCCCAGCATGTGCTCGCCGCTGCGGTGGATGGTTTGCACGGCGCCGTGCACCGAGGCCGGCGTGGCGGCGGCCGGTTCCGACTTGAGCAGGATCTGCGAATAGCCCAGGATGCTGTTGAGCGGCGTGCGCAGCTCGTGCGTCATGCCGGCCACGTAGCGCGTCTTGGCCTGGTTGGCCGCCTCGGCCGCCTCCTTGGCGGCCTGCAGCGCGGCGTCGGTGCGCTGGTGGGCCTCGATCTCCACCGTCAGCAGGTGGTTGTGGCGGTTGGACTCCTCCTGGGCCATGTGGCGGCTCTCGCTGCCCAGCACCACCCACCACGCGGCCACCGCCGCCACCAGCGACAGCAGCGCGAAGACCTTGAGGAAGGGCGTGCGCAGGGCCTCGTTGGGCATGCCGCCGGCGCCGATCAACTCCTGCGCGTAGACGATGCCCATGATGGTGGCCAGCAGCGCGACCAGCGAGAAGGCCACCACCAGGTAATGGGCCACGCGGAAGTTCAGGCGCGCCGACAGCCGGGCGGGCAACAGCGCCTGCAGCCAGCCGCTGATCTGTTCGGCGGCGCGCGAGTCGGTCTTGCAGCGGTCGTGGCAGCGCGACTCGAGCGTGCAGCACAGCGAGCAGATCGGCGCGCTGTAGGCCGGGCAGAAGGCCATGTCCTCGGCCTCGAAGCGGTTGTCGCACACATGGCAGGTCACGCTCTGGCCCGGCGTCCAGTGCTGCAGGTCCTGCCGGGCCAGGTAGTAGCGCCCGCGCGTGCGCCAGGCCAGCAGGGGCGACACCAGCAGTGCCGTCGCCAGCGCAATGAAGGGCGAGAACGCGGCGGCCCAGTGCCCGAGCAGGCCGGCGTAGGCCACCATCGCCAGTCCGGCCGCCACCACCGTGGCCACCAGGCCGACCGGATTGATGTCGTACAGGTGCGCCCGCTTGAACTCGATCACCTTTGGGCTGAAGCCCAGCGGCTTGTTGATGACCAGGTCGGCCACCAGCGCGCCGACCCAGGCGATGGCGATGTTGCTGTACAGGCCCAGCACCTTCTCCAGCGCGCCGAACACGCCCAGCGTCATCAGCAGCACGGCGATCAGCACGTTGAAGACCAGCCACACCACGCGCCCCGGGTGGCTGTGCGTCAGGCGGGCGAAGAAGTTCGACCAGGCCAGCGAGCCGGCGTAGGCGTTGGTCAGGTTGATCTTCATCTGCGAGACGACCACGAAGAGCGTGGTGACCGCCATCACCGTGGCCGGGTCCTTCAGCACGTAGGCGAAGCCGGCCAGGTACATGCGGGTGGGCTCGACGGCGTGCTCCGCCGGGATCTCGTGCTGCAGCGCGAGGAAGGCCAGGAAGGCGCCGCCCAGCATCTTGAGCATGCCCGGGACGATCCAGCCCGGGCCGGCGATCAGCACCGCGGCCCACCAGCGCCCGCGGTTGGCGGCCGTCTTCTCGGGCAGGAAGCGCAGGTAGTCGACCTGCTCGCCGATCTGCACCACCAGCGCGAAGGCCACGGTGGCGCCGGCGCCGAACATCAACGGGTCGAAGCCGCTGCTGCCCGACACGCGCCCCACGAGGCTGGTGAAGTCGGCATACAGCTGCGGGTTCTTCGCCAGCACCGCCAGGAAGGGCAGGAAGAACAGCACGATCCAGATCGGCTGGCTCCACAGCTGCAGGCCCGAGATCAGCGTGATGCCGCGCATCACCAGCGGGATGATGACCAGCGACGAGGCCAGGTACAGCACCGGCAGCGGCCAGTCCAGGTACATCTGCAGCGCCAGCGCGAGGATGGCCGCCTCCAGCGCGAAGAAGATGAAGGTGAAGCTCGCGTAGATCAGCGAGGTGATGGTCGAGCCGAGGTAGCCGAAGCCCGCGCCGCGGGTGAGCAGGTCCATGTCCACGCCGTGCCGGGCCGCGTAGTACGAGATCGGCAGCCCGGTGAGGAAGGTGATGAGGCCCACCACCAGGATGGCCCAGACCGCGTTGGAGAAGCCGTACGACAGGGCGATGGCGCCGCCGATCGCCTCCAGCGCCAGGAAGGAGGTGGCGCCGAAGGCGGCGTTGGCCACGCGGAACTCCGACCACTTGCGAAAGCTGCGCGGCGTGTAGCGCAGGGCGTAGTCCTCCAGCGTCTCGTTCGCGACCCAGGTGTTGTAGTCGCGCCGGATGCGGAAGATCTTCTGGCCGGAAAGGGGTTGCATCGAGGGGTCTCGCGAAAGGCGGGCAGGCGAGCCGTCTTGCAAGAAGCGATCCGCGGGCGGTGTCTTCTTGGCGCAGGGCACCGCAGCACGCCCGCGCAGTCTGCCGCCCGGGCGGCGGTGTGCCGCTACGTTGAATGACGTATTCGCCGTGCGTAGGGGCGTTCCTACAGTGGCGGCCATGGTGCTTCGCGGCACCTCCCGCTGCACCCCGATGGTGCGGCGAGGCCCCTTCGCCACTCAACCTGGAGCCTTCGATGTCCCGACCCCAAGACCCCTCCGACCTCCTCGCGCTGCGCCGCCGCCGGCTGCTGCAGGGCGCGGCGGCCCTGCCCGTGATGGGCCTGGGCGGCCTGGCCTTCGGCCAGACCCCGCCGACCGCCAAGGTCAACACCACCAAGCTGGCGGTGACCGACACCGAAGTCACCGTGGGCCAGCTGCATTCGTCCTCGGGCACCATGGCCATCTCGGAAACCGGCTCCATCCAGGCCGAGCAGCTCGCGATCGACCAGATCAACGCCATGGGCGGCATCCTGGGGCGCAAGATCAAGGTCATCAAGGAAGACGGCGCCTCCGACTGGCCGACCTTCGCCGAGAAGAGCAAGAAGCTCCTGGTCAACGACAAGGTGGCCTGCGTCTTCGGCTGCTGGACCAGCGCCTCGCGCAAGGCGGTGCTGCCCGTCTTCGAGAAGGAGAACGGCCTGCTGTACTACCCCACCTTTTACGAAGGCCTGGAGCAGAGCAAGAACGTGATCTACACGGGCCAGGAGGCCACGCAGCAGATCATCTACGGCCTGGACTGGGGCGCGAAGGAGAAGAAGGCCAAGACCTTCTTCCTGGTCGGTTCGGACTACATCTGGCCGCGCACCTCGATGAAGATCGCGCGCAAGCACATCGAGACCGTGGGCAAGCTCGGCAGCGTGAAGGGCGAGGAGTACTACCCGCTGGGCCACACCAACTTCAACTCGCTGATCAACAAGATCAAGGTCGCCAAGCCCGACTGCATCTTCGCGGCGGTGGTGGGCGGCTCGAACGTGGCCTTCTACAAGCAGCTCAAGGCCGCCGGCATCACCGGCGACAAGCAGTTCCTGCTGACGCTGTCGGTCACCGAGGACGAGATGACCGGCGTGGGCGGCGAGAACTTCGCCGGCTTCTACTCGTCGATGAAGTATTTCCAGACGCTGGACAACGCGAACAACAAGAAGTTCGTGGAGGCCTTCAAGGCCAAGTACGGCAAGGACGCGGTGATCGGCGACGTGACGCAGGCCGGCTACCTCGGCCCCTGGCTGTGGAAGGCCGCGGTGGAGAAGGCCGGCAGCTTCGACGTCGACAAGGTGGTGGCCGCATCGCCCGGCATCGAGCTCAAGACGGCGCCCGAGGGCTACGTGAAGCTGGACGCCAACCACCACCTGTGGAGCAAGTCGCGCATCGCCCAAGGGCAGCTGGACGGCACCTTCAAGGTGGTGGCCGAGTCGCCGGACCTGATCAAGCCGGACCCGTTCCCCAAGGGATATCAGTAAGCCCACCCCCGTTTGGCTCGCCTGCGGCGAGCCCTTACCCCCTCAAGGGGGCACACCCTACGGCCCGGCAAAGCCGGTTCCGTGGGTGTCCCCGGGCGGGCCTCGCTGCGCTGGCCGCGGTCGAGGCGCTGGCTCCCGCTTCCACCGGCTCGCGTTCTGAAAGCTGATCCATGACCCTCTCCGACATGCTCAACATTGGCCTCATGCAGGGCTTCGCGGGGCTTTCGCTCTTCGCGGTGCTGCTGCTCATGGGCCTGGGGCTGGCGATCATCTTCGGCCAGATGGGCGTCATCAACATGGCGCATGGCGAGTTCATGGCCATCGGGGCGTACACCGTCTACATGTCGGCCCTGTTCACCGAGCGCACCGCGCCGGGCGCCATGGCCTATTACTTTCCGGTCGCGATCGTGCTGGGCTTCGGCGTGGCCTTCGCGCTCGGCTGGCTCATGGAATGGGCGCTGATCCGCCACCTGTACAGCCGCCCGCTCGACACGCTCCTGGCCACCTGGGGCGTGAGCCTGGGGCTGCAGCAGTGCTTCCGCACCTTCATCAACCCGAAGGAGGTGAGCCCGACGCTGCCCGAGTGGCTGATGGGCTCCTGGGCGCCCACGGAAGGCGTCGACATCCCGATCAACGGCCTGTTCGTGCTCGCCCTGACGGCCGTCGTGACCGTCGGCGTGCTGATCGCCCTGCACAAGAGCCGCTGGGGCCTGCGGGTGCGCGCCACCGTGGCCAACCGCACCATGGCCAACGCCACCGGCATCGACACCAAGAAGACCGACCGCCTGACCTTCGCCATCGGCTGCGGCATCGCCGGTGTGGCGGGTGCGGCCTTCACCACCATCGGCTCCACCGGGCCCACCTCGGGACAGCTGTACATCGTCGATTCGTTCCTGGTCGTGACCTTCGGCGGCGCCGCCAGCCTGCTGGGCACCGTGGTCTCGGCCTTCGGCATCGCCCAGACGCAGTCGATCTCGGAGTTCTTCATGACCGGCTCGATGGCCAAGGTGCTGACGCTCTCGCTGATCGTGCTCATCCTGATGATGCGTCCGCAAGGGCTGTTCGCCTCCAAGGTCCGCCGCTGATTCCACTTTCCTCGAAACGACGCCATGGACTCCCTCAAGGCCCTGATCAAGCGCTACCAGCTCGGCAGCCTGCTGCTGCTCACCCTGCTGCTCGTGATGGTGCTACCGCTCACGCTGGACATCTTCCGCCTCAATCTGGTGGGCAAGTACCTGTGCTATGCCTTCGTCGCCGTCGGGCTGGTGATGGTGTGGGGCTACGGCGGCGTGCTGAGCCTCGGGCAGGGCGTGTTCTTCGGCCTGGGCGGCTACGCGATGGCGATGTTCCTCAAGCTCGAGGCCTCGGACCCCGAGAGCACCAAGATCCAGTCCACGCCGGGCATCCCCGACTTCATGGACTGGAACCAGATCACCTCGCTGCCGGCCTTCTGGGTGCCCTTCAAGAGCCTGCCGCTGGCGCTGCTGGCGGTGGTGCTGGTGCCGATGGCGCTGGCCTGGCTGATCAGCTTCGCGATGTTCAAGCGGCGCGTGGGCGGGGTCTACTTCGCCATCATCACGCAGGCGGTGGCGCTGATCTGTACCGTGCTCATCATCGGCCAGCAGGGCTACACCGGCGGCGTCAACGGCATGACCGACCTGAAGACGCTGCTGGGCTGGGACACGCGCACCGACAGCGCAAAGTACATCCTCTACTTCGTCTGCGTGGCGCTGCTGATCGGCTCGATCGTGCTGTGCCGGTGGATCCAGACCAGCAAGCTCGGCACGCTGCTGCTGGCCATGCGCGACAAGGAGGACCGGGTGCGCTTCTCGGGCTACGACGTGTCGAACTTCAAGGTCTTCACCTTCTGCCTGGCGGCCGGCCTGTCGGGCATCGGCGGCGCGATGTTCGCGTTGCAGGTGGGCTTCATGTCGCCCAGCTTCGTGGGCATCGTGCCCTCGATCGAGATGGTCATCTTCGCGGCCGTGGGCGGGCGCATGAGCCTGGTGGGCGCGGTGTACGGCACGCTGCTGGTCAACGCCGGGAAGACGCTCTTCTCGGAGAGCTTTCCGGACCTGTGGCTCTTCCTCATGGCGGGCCTGTTCATCGGCGTGACCATGGCCTTCCCCATGGGCCTGGCGGGCCTGTGGGACGAGAAGATCAAGCCCTGGTGGAAGCGCAGCCGCATGGAGCGCAAGGCCGATGCCGAGCGCGTGGCCGCCGCCCACGCCGCCTACCCCGAGGCGCTGCCGCCGCGCGAGGGCAAGAAGCCCGCCGCCGATCTGCCCGAAGGCATGAGCGGGCAGGGCGCCTGAGACGCTGGAGAGCCAATCCCATGAGCAACACCGACTTCGCCCTCGCCGTGGAAGACCTCACGGTCTCCTTCGACGGCTTCAAGGCCATCGACACGCTGACCCTCTACATCGACAGGAACGAGCTGCGCGTGATCATCGGCCCCAACGGCGCCGGCAAGACCACGCTGCTGGACCTGATCTGCGGCAAGACCAAGGCCAGTGCGGGCAGCATCAAGTTCAAGAACACCGAGCTGACCGGCATGGCCGAGCACAAGCGCGTGCGGCTGGGCATCGGGCGCAAGTTCCAGACGCCCTCGATCTACGAGAACCTCTCGGTGTTCAAGAACCTGGAGGTGTCGTACCCCGCCGGCCGCTCGGTGTTGGGCGCGCTGGCCTTCCGCTGCACCGACGAGGTCAAGGCCCGCGTGCAGGTGGTCGCCGAGGAAATCGGCCTGGCCGACCGCCTGGAGACCGAGGCCGGCCTGCTCAGCCACGGCCAGAAGCAGTGGCTGGAGATCGGCATGCTGCTGATGCAGGAACCCGAGCTGCTGATGCTGGACGAGCCGATCGCCGGCATGAGTGCCAAGGAGCGCGAGCTGACGGCGCAGCTGCTCAAGCGCATCTGCCAGAACCGGGCCGTGATCGTGATCGAGCACGACATGGACTTCGTCAAGCAGATCGCCCACAAGGTCACCGTGATGCACCAGGGAAAGATCCTCGCCGAAGGCCCGATGGAGAAAGTCCAGGCCGATCCCAAAGTCATCGACGTCTACCTGGGGCACTGACATGAGCAACGTGATGCTGAAGGTCGAGGACCTGCACGTGGCCTATGGCCAGAGCGAGGCGCTGCACGGCGTGTCCTTCGAGGGCATGGCCAACGAGACGGTGGCCATCATGGGCCGCAACGGCATGGGCAAGACGACGCTGTTCAAGTCGCTCATGGGCGTGCTGCCGGTCAAGAGCGGCCGCATCGAGGTGGCCGGCCAGGACGTGACGAAGGACGAGAGCTTCCGCCGCGTGGCCAAGGGCATCGCCTACGTGCCGCAGGGCCGCATGATCTTCCCGACGCTGACGGTGGAAGAGAACATCCAGACCGGGCTGGAGAACAGCAAGACCCGCCGCATTCCCGAGGAGATCTACGCGCTCTTCCCGGTGCTCTTCGACATGAAGCGGCGCAAGGGCGGCAACCTCTCGGGCGGCCAGCAGCAGCAGTTGGCCATCGCGCGCGCGCTGGTCACCGAACCCAAGGTGCTGCTGCTGGACGAGCCGACCGAGGGCATCCAGCCTTCCATCATCAAGGACATCGCGCGCGCCCTCAACGAGATCCGGCGCATGAAGGGCATCACCATCGTCGTGTCGGAGCAGGTGCTGTCCTTCGCGATGGACGTGGCCGACCGCCTCTTCGTCATCGAGGGCGGCCGCCTGGTGCACGAGACCGCCCGCGACAAGACCGACGAGGCCCACATCAAGGCCTACCTCTCGGTCTGACGATCCCCGCTTTTCCCTCCCGCCATTTCAACCAGGAGCCTTCCCAAATGCCCGACACCCTGATCAAGGTCGATCTTTCTCAGCCCGCGCCCAGCAACGAGCTGGTGCACAACCGCTGGCATCCGGACATCCCGATGGCCTGCTGGGTGAACCCGGGCGACGACTTCGTGCTGGAGACCTACGACTGGACCGGCGGCTTCATCAAGAACAACGACAGCGCCGACGACGTGCGCGACATCGACCTGACCACGGTGCACTACCTCAGCGGCCCGGTGGGCGTGAAGGGCGCCGAGCCCGGCGACCTGCTGGTGGTCGACCTGCTGGACATCGGTGCCAAGGACGACAGCCTCTGGGGCTTCAACGGCTTCTTCAGCAAGAAGAACGGCGGCGGCTTCCTGACCGAACATTTCCCGCAGGCGCAGAAGTCGATCTGGGACTTCCACGGCATGTTCACCACCTCGCGCCATGTGCCGGGCGTGAAGTACGCGGGCCTGATCCACCCCGGCCTGATCGGCTGCCTGCCCGACCCCAAGATGCTGGAGGTGTGGAACACGCGCGAGCAGGCGCTGATCGATTCCGACCCGGCCACCAGCGGCCTGGCCAACCCGCCCTTCGCCGGCACGGCGCACATGGGCAAGCTCACGGGCGAGGCCAAGGCCAAGGCGGCGGCCACCGGCGCGCGCACCGTGCCGCCGCGCGAGCACGGCGGCAACTGCGACATCAAGGACCTGTCGCGCGGCTCGAAGATCTTCTTCCCGGTGTACGTCGAGGGCGCGGGCCTGTCGGTGGGCGACCTGCACTTCAGCCAGGGCGACGGCGAGATCACCTTCTGCGGCGCCATCGAGATGGCCGGCTGGGTGCACATGAAGGTGTCGATCATCAAGGGCGGCATGGCCAAGTACGGCATCAAGAACCCGATCTTCAAACCCAGCCCGATCAAGCCGGTCTACGACGACTACGTGATCTTCGAGGGCATCAGCGTCGACGAGAGCGGCAAGCAGTACTACCTCGACGTCAACGTGGCCTACCGCCAGGCCTGCCTCAACGCCATCGAGTACCTGAAGAAGTTCGGCTATTCGGGCGCGCAGGCCTACTCGATCCTCGGCACGGCGCCCGTGCAGGGCCACATCAGCGGCGTGGTCGACGTGCCCAACGCCTGCGCCACGCTGTGGCTGCCGACGCAGATCTTCGACTTCGACATCAACCCGAGCGCCGCCGGGCCGACGAAGTTCCTCGACGGCAGCATCGACATGCCGCTCTCGCCGGACCTGCTCTGAGATGCCGGCCTACGAGTACGAATGCGCCGACTGCGGGGGCTTCGATGCCTTCCGCAGCATGGGCCAGCGCAACGAGCCCGCGGCCTGCCCGGTGTGCGCCACCCCCTCGCCGCGGGTGCTGGCGAGCGCGCCGCGGCTGGCGCTGCTCGACGGCGGCACGCGGCGCGCGATGGACGTCAACGAGCGCGCGCGGCACGAGCCCAAGAGCTCACGCGACTACCAGCGGCTGCGCCACCCGGCCGGATGCGGCTGCTGCAGCCCGGGCCGCAGCAAGGCGACGGTGACGGCGCCCAGCGGCGCCAAGGCCTTCCCTTCGAAGCGGCCCTGGATGATCAGTCACTGAGGGCCGGTATGCGGGCCTCGGCCCGTCCGCACAGCCGTGCGACCAGGGCGCCTGCATCGCCGGGCAGTCGGTCGCCGCGCCAGGCCACATGCTGGTCGGCCCGGCACAGGATCAGGCGGTGCCGGTAGCCGGCCTCGGCCGGCAGTTCGTCCGTCGTGGCGTCGACCAGCGCCAGCGGCATGCCGACGGCCTGCGCGGCCGCCTGCAGCGGCGCGACGTCGGCCGACGGGTCGCGGCGCAGCAGCGTGTAGCCGGGGCCGAAGGCGTCGTAGAGCGAGCGCCCGTCGGCCAGCCAGACGTGCGGTGCCCGGCAGCCCGGCACCGTGGACGGCGTGAAGCCGCCCATGGTGTAGGGCGGCGGCGCCTCGCCGTCGGCGGCGATGATGGGCGAGCCCTCGTAGAAGTACCCGAAGTTCAGGCCCGCGCAGCAGAACTGCTGCACGTTGAGTTCGTAGGCTTCGCGGCCCACGGCCTCGCGCAGCGTCTGGCCTTCGGGCCCCGGTGCTTCCAGATCGGGCGGCACGGCGCCGCGCGCGCGGATCATCTTCTGCGCGTGCTCCATCGCGAACTGCGACACCTGCTCGGTGATGGGCTGCCGCTCGGCCTGGTAGGCGTCCAGGATGGCCTCATCGGCCCAGCCCTGCAGGCACGCGCCGAGGAGCCAGCCGAGGTTGACGGCGTCGGCGATGCCGGCGTTCATGCCGTAGCCCGCGTAGGGCACCCACAGGTGCGCGGCATCGCCGGCGATGAACACGCGGCCGGCGCGGAAGCGATCGGCCACCAGCCGCCGCCCCACCCAGTCCTCCTTGCTGATGACCTCGTAGTGGAAGTCGGCCTCCACGCCCAGGATCTCGCGGATCGAGGCATCGCGGTCCACCGAGTCGAACTCCGGCTCGTGCGGGTTGAGGTGGTTGTGCACCAGCCAGCGGTCGCCGCCATCGATGGTGAACACGGTGCCGCAACGCCGCGGGTTGACGGCGTAGCAGCACCAGGCGTCGGTGCCCTTCGTGCGCTCGCGCAGCCCCGGCGCGCGGATGTAGGTGGACTGCACGCGCTGGATCACCGGCGTGCCGGCCAGCTGTGCGCCCATGGCCTTGCGCACCATCGAACTGCCGCCGTCGCAGCCGACCAGGTAGCGTGCACGCAGCGTGCGCGTGCTGCCGTCGTCCAGGCCGAGCGCGGTCGCCGTCACGCCGTCGGCGTCCTGCTCGAAGCCCAGCACCTGGGTGCGGCTGAGCAACGTCACGCCCGGTCGGCTCGCGGCGTGTTCCAGCAGGATGGGCTCGAGGTAGATCTGGTTGATGCGGTGCGGCGGCTCGGGCGTCGGCCACCAGGTGTCGGGACCGCCGGTGGCGGTGTAGCGCTCGCGCCGGCTGGGGATCGGGATGCGCGTGAGTTCCTGCCCGGTGAAGGTGGTGCGGAAGACGACGTCGTTGGGATGGTCGGCCGGCAGCCCGGCTGCGCGCACCTGGGCAGCGACGCCCAGGCGGCGGAACTGCTCCATCGTGCGGGCCGACACGTGGTTGCACTTGACGTTGGGCGGCTCGCCGCGGTGGCGCGTCTCGGCGAGGGTGACGCGGACACCGCGCGAGGCGAGGTCCATCGCGAGGGTCAGGCCGACCGGGCCGGCGCCGACGATCAGGACGTCGGTGGTGAGGGTCTCGAGGCTCATGAGGAAAAAGGGGAGAGAAGAAGGTTCAGTCGAGCTTGATGCCGGCGCGCTGGATCACCTGGGCCCACTTGGTGGTCTCGCTGCCGATGTAGCGCGCGAAGGCTGCCGTGCTCTGCGGCGCCGGCTCGACGCCCAGGTTGCGCATGGCCGCGCGCGTCGCTTCGTCGGCCAGGCCGGCGTTGATCTCGGCGTTCAGCCGCGTGACGATGGACTCGGGTGTGCCAGCCGGCGCGACGATGCCGAACCAGCCGGTGGAGTCGTAGCCCGGCACGCCGGCCTCGGACATCGTCGGCACGTCGGGCAGCATCGGCAGGCGGCTCGGGCTGGTGACGGCGTAGGCCACCAGCTTGCCGGCGCGGATCTGCTGCAGGGCCGAGGGCAGGTCGACGATGCCCAGCGGCACCTGGCCGCCCAGCACGTCGAGCGCCGCCGGGCCGGAGCCGCGGTAGGCCACCTCGACCAGCTGCACGCCGGCCATCTGCGAGAGCAGGGCGGCCGACAGGTGCATGGCCGTGCCGTTGCCGCCGTGGGCGATCGACAGCTTGCGCGGTTCGGCCTTCGCCTGGTCGATCAGCGCCTTGAGCGTGCGCGGCTGCAGGGAGGGGTGTCCGACCAGCACGAAAGGAATGGCCGCCACCATCGCCACCGGCTGCAGGTCACGGGCCGGGTCGAAGGGCATCTGGGCATACAGGCTCGCGTTGGCCGACAGCGCACCCGCCGCCCCCAGCCCCAGCGTGTAGCCGTCGGGTGCGGCGCGGGCCACCACCGTGAGCCCGACGTTGCCGCCCGCGCCGGGCCGGTTGTCGACCACCACCGGCTGGCCCAGGCGCTCGTTCAGCCGCGGCACCAGCATGCGGAACACGGCGTCCGAGCTGCCCCCGGGCGGGAAGGTGACCACCACGCGGATCGGCTTGTTGGGATAGTCGGCCTGGGCCTGCGAATGCAGCGGTGCGGCCAGCGCGACGGCGCCGGCCGCCAGGGTGACCAGGGCGCGGCGGCGGGCCGGGCAGGGCCGCGCGCTTGCGCGGCCTGAAGAGGAATGCATGCGTGTCTCCGGTTTCGGTGTTTTCCGCATTGAAACCGCGGCACATTCATTCGTAAATCAATAAATTCGAAAGCATTCTCAAGCCCACCTGATGAATACCACCTTCGCGCCGACGATCCGACAGCTCCGCGCCTTCGTGCAGGTGCACCGGCTGGGCAAGCTCAGCGCCGCGGCCGAGCAGCTCTTCGTCACGCAATCGGCCGTGAGCATGCTGATCCGGCAACTCGAGGAGGGGCTGGGCGCACGCCTCTTCGACCGCACCACGCGGTCGCTCCAGCCCACGGCCGCGGCGTCGGAGATGCTGCCGGTGGCCGAGCGCATCCTGCGCGACGTCGACGCGCTGGCCACGGGCTTTCGCGAGTTGGCCCAGCTCGAGCGCGGGCGCGTCAGCATCGCCATCACGCCCACGCTGGCGTCCTTCCTGCTGCCCGAGGCGATTCGCACCTTCGCGCAAAGCCATCCCCAGGTGCGGGTGCTCGTGGACGACTGCGCACCCGACCAGTTCGTCTCGCGCGTCATCGGCGAGCACGTGGACTTCGGCATCGGCACGCCGGAGCGGCCCGGCGCCGAGGTCGACGCGCAGACGCTGCTGCGCGATCACCTGGCGCTGGTGTGTCCGCGCACGCATCCCCTGGCCGCGCAGCGCTCGGTGCGCTGGCGCGCCCTGGCCGGCGAGCCGCTGACCACCGTGCGGCCGGGCTACGGAATCCGCCCGCAGATCGAGGCGGCGGCGGCGCGTGCCGGGGTGGCACTGGACGTGGTGCACGAGGTGTCGTTCCTCTCCACGGCCTTGTGGATGACGGCCAGCGGCATGGGCGCGGCCATCATGCCCTCGGCCTTCGCGCGGGCGGCGGGCGATGCCTCGCTGGCCATCCTCCCGCTCGTCGCGCCGCGCGTGTCGCGCGACGTGTCGGTGGTCACACGGCGCGGGCGCTCGCTGTCGGCGGCCAGCCTGAGCTTCATTCGCACCCTGCGCACGACGCTGGCGGCGCATAAGACCTGAGCGGCTGCATTCGCCTGGTGCCGGCCCGTACGTCAATCAACGTATGGGCCGGCCGGGCGACGGTTTCCAGAATGCCGGCATCGACATTCCCCCCGGAGCGCAGCCATGATCCACGGCGACATTTCCAGCAGCAAGGACACCGTCGGCGTCGCCGTCGTCAATTACAAGATGCCGCGCCTGCATACGCGGGCCGAGGTGCTCGCGAACGCGAAGCAGATCGCCGACATGGTGGTCGGCATGAAGGCCGGCCTGCCGGGGCTGGACCTGGTGATCTTCCCCGAGTACAGCACGCACGGGATCATGTACGACAGTGCCGAGATGTACGAGAACGCAGCCAGCGTGCCGGGATTCGAGACCGAGATCTTTGCCGAGGCCTGCCGCAAGGCCAAGGTGTGGGGCGTGTTCTCGCTCACCGGCGAGCGCCACGAGGAGCATCCCGACAAGGCGCCGTACAACACCCTGATCCTCATGAACGACCAGGGCGAGATCGTCCAGAAGTACCGCAAGATCATGCCCTGGGTGCCCATCGAGGGCTGGTACCCCGGCAACTGCACCTACGTCAGCGAGGGCCCCAAGGGCCTGAAGATCAGCCTCATCATCTGCGACGACGGCAACTACCCCGAGATCTGGCGCGACTGCGCCATGAAGGGTGCCGAGCTGATCGTGCGCTGCCAGGGCTACATGTACCCGGCCAAGGAACAGCAGATCCTCATCAGCAAGGCCATGGCCTTCGCCAACAACGTGTACGTGGCGGTGGCCAACGCCAGCGGCTTCGACGGCGTGTACTCGTACTTCGGGCATTCGGCGCTGATCGGCTTCGACGGCCGCACCCTGGGCGAATGCGGCGAGGAGGAAATGGGCGTGCAGTACGCGGCCCTGTCCAAGAGCCTGATCCGGGACTTCCGCAAGAATGGGCAGAGCGAGAACCACCTCTTCAAGCTGCTGCACCGCGGCTACACCGGCGTCATCAACTCGCGCGAGGGCGACAAGGGCGTGGCGGACTGCCCCTATTCCTTCTACGGCAAGTGGGTGTCCGACCCCGAGGGCACGCGGGAGATGGTGGAGTCCTTCACCCGCAGCACCGTCGGCACCGCCGAGGCGCCGATCGAGGGCATCCCGAACGAAGAGACGGTGAACCTGCACCGCTGACAGACCGCAGGCATGGACGCCCATGACCCGCTGCACGCCTGGCGCATCGCCCGGGAGCCGTTCTACCGGCCGGTGGGCGACGAGTGCGCGCAGTTCGAGGCCATCTGGTCGCGGCGCCTGCCGCTGCTGCTGAAGGGCCCGACCGGCTGCGGCAAGACCCGGTTCGTCGAGCACATGGCCTGGCGCCTGGGCCGGCCGCTGGTCACCGTGGCCTGCCACGAGGACACCGGCGCAGGCGACCTGGTGGGCCGCTGGCTGCTCGACGCCGACGGCACGCGCTGGCAGGACGGTCCGCTGGCGCTGGCCGCCCGGCACGGTGCCATCTGCTACCTCGACGAACTGGCCGAGGCGCGGCCGGAGACGGCCGTGGCCATCCACCCGCTCACCGACACCCGGCGCATGCTGCCGCTGGAACGGCGCGGCGAACTGCTGCGGGCGCATCCCGATTTCATGCTGGTGGTGTCCTTCAATCCCGGCCACGGCAGCCGCCTGCTGCGCAGCGCGACGCGCCAGCGCTTCTGCGGCCTGGCCTTCGACCACCCGGAGGCCGAGGACGAGGCGCAGATCCTGATGCACGAGGTGGGCATCGACGTCGAGCTGGCCAGCGCCCTGGTCGCACTGGGCCGGCGTTCGCGCCGGCTGGCGGGGCAGGGGCTGGAGGAGGGCGCGTCGACACGCATGCTGGTGCGTGCGGCGGAGCTGGTGCGTGCCGGCATGGCGCCGCGCGAAGCCTGCCGCATGGCGCTGATGGCGCCGTTGACCGACGACCCCACGCTGTCCGACGCCCTGGCCGCGGCCATCGATGCCTCCTTCTGAACTGGCACCGACGCCGCCGGGCCATGCGGTCCTGGACCCTTACCTGCGCCTGCTGTGGAACATCGCGCCGCCGATCCACCCAGCGACGCCCGGTGCGCAGGCCGATGCGGCGCCTTTCCTGACGCAGCAGGGGCTGCACCTTCCGCCTCCGCCGCCCGGGCTCGAGGGCGCGGACGCGGCCGCGTGGCAGCGTGCCGCCGCGGCCCATGCGGCGGCGCATCTGGTGTTCTCCCGGCGCCTCTTCGCACGCGCTGGCGTCGCACCCGTCACGCAGGCCCTGGTCGACGTGCTGGAGGACGCGCGTGTCGAGGCCCTGGCGCGGCGCGCGCTGCCCGGGCTGCGCGCGCTTTGGACGCGCTGGCACACCGCATCGCCCGCCGATGGGCAGGGCTTCGCAGCTCTCCTGGCACGGCTGGCGCGTGCCCTGGCCGACCCCAGCTACGACGACCCGCATCCCTGGGTGCGCAAGGGGCGGGCGCTGTTCTTCCTCGATGCAGCAGGTGACGTCGTCTCGCCGGCCCAGGGCCTGGCGCTGCGGCGCATGGCCTCTGCGCTCGGGCACGACCTCGGGCAGATGCGCATGGCCTTCGACCCGCGCACGCACCGCATCGCGCCTTCGTACCGCGACGACAACCGCTGGCTGTGGCTGGCGCCCGAGCAGGAGCAGGCGGCGCGGCCGCCCGGACTTGCGCCATCGGCGCAGGCCGAAGGCGCGCCGGACGCGGCCGCGGTGCCCCCCGAGCGTCTCTATCCCGAATGGGACGCGCGCATCGGCCGCCTCAGGGCGTCATGGTGCGAAGTGCGCGAGCGCCTGCCGTCGCCGGTCGTTGCGCGTGCGGCCGCGGCACAGCCCGCGGGGCTGCAGGCCTCCCTGGTTGCGGCGCTGCGCCGCCTGATCCGCGCGCCGTCGCGCCGGGCCGGGGTGCGGGCGCTGGACGGTGAAGTTTTCGACCTCGACGCCACCATCGAGGCCGCGGCGGCACGCCGGCACCGCCTGCCCTACGATCCGCGCGTGCACCGCCGCCCGGCAGCGGCGCCAGCGGGCGGCGCCGCCTTTCTGCTGATCGACACATCGGCCTCCAGCGAGGCCAGCCTGTCGCTGGCACTCGCCGCCGCCGAGGCGCTGGCGCAAACCCTCAGCGACGCCGGCTGGGACGTGGTGGTCCAGGGCTTCGAGTCGGAGGGCCGGCGTGCCGTGACGCTGTGGCGGGTGCTCGACGCCGGCGAGCGCTGGGATGCACCGGCGCGCGGCCGCCTGCATGCGCTGCGCGCGGCGCATTCGACTCGGCTGGGCACGGCCCTGCGCCATGCCACGCGCTCATTGGCGGCCTGCCCGGCATCGCGACGCATGCTGTGGCTGCTGGGCGACGCCGATGCGCACGACATCGACATCCACGAGCCGGGCTACCTCGCGGCGGATGCGCGCCATGCGGTGCAGGCGGCTCGTCAGCAGGGCATCGGTATGCGTGCGCTGGTCTGCGCCGACGACGACGGCAGCGCTGCAGCGCGCATCTTCGGCCCCGGCGGCTCGGCACGGGTGCGCAGCCTTCAGGAACTGCCGCAGGCGCTGGGCGGACCGGGCTGAGATGACCCCGACTGCCTGGGTTCTGCCAAGTGCCGATCAGGCATTCCGTGCGCCAGGCCCGTCACACCGGTAGCGGACGAAGTGCGGCCGGCAATTCGTGGGGCATGGGTGTTCGCGCGAGGATGGGCATCCAGTTCGCCTGCCACCGCGCGAGCGAGGCGGCATCACGTCCAAAAGCCAGATCGAGGAACGCCAGGGCCAGATCCGCCGTGGCGGCCTTGACCTTGACGTTCAGTGCCAGCCCGCCGGTCAGTCGACGGTCGGTGAACATGCTGTGAGAGCCGCCATGGAACACGGCCAGCAGCTTGTGCGGGTGGGGAATGGCGTTGAACACGGCGAGCCGATCCGCCATGCCGGAGCGATAGCCCGGAATCTCGATGACATCCTCGGTCGCTGTCACGTGGATGGTCGGCACAGCGATCTTGCTCAGCACGGCCGCCAGATCGGGCTCGTTGTAGAACGGCGGCGCCGAAATGATGACTGCGGCGGCAAAGCGCGGGTCGTGGCAACTGATCGTCTGGCCATCTCTGACGACCTCTGCGCCGATCGTCAGCAAGGTGGTGTTCGCGCCGTACGAGTGGCCCGCCGCGATCAGTCGCTGCCGGTTCACTGCGGCACCCCGTTCGCCGATCTCGTCCGAGAGCATTCGATCGAGCGCAAATCGCACGTCGGCAGCACGCGCAATGGCCTCGCGCTCCTGCGCCGCTGCCTGCAGGCGGCCGACCACGGCGAACGGGTTGCCCGACCAGAGCTTCGCATCACTGCCCACATGCTGGACATGCAGGCTGGCGATGCCATGACTCGACCAGTGCTTTCCGAGATAACTGTAGCCCTGTCGCGAGCCGCCGATGCCATGCGAGAACACGACCAACGGCACCGTGCCCTCGGGCGTTGGACCCGCCGGCCAGTAGAGGCGCGCCGGCACCGGCCGGGAACGGGTGGGGTCGACCCAGTCGTAGTCGATCACGTGGTAGGGCTGCCCGGCGGTCTGTGCCCTCGTCTGCGCCCACCCCAGGGACAGGGGAGCCCCCAGCAGGGCGGCGCTCACTTTCCGCCGTCGCATGTCGACGTGCGCGTCCTTCGGTCCGCGAGGGCCCAACGTGGAAGTCCAGCCTTTCATGGCGCGTGCAGGTGGCGAACACCCTGATGGGCGTCGGAAGGCACCGGGGTCCCAGGGAACACCGTGCCAGTCAGCTCCTCGGAGGCCGACCAGAGTCGCGCGGCTGCCGTTGCATCCAATGCCTGCGGGGGGATCGCGGCAGAGGTCGGGTGCCCGCGGGTCTCGCCGAGCCGGTCCGGGCCGTAGTAGGCTCCGCCGCGCGCCTGCGGCGAAGTTGCCGCGAACAGTGTCGGCAACGCGCCCTGCTCTGCGGGCTGGAACAGGAACCACATGAAGCGACGAAGCATGCCTGCAACGCTCGATGCTCCGGCGCCGTTGGGCAGCAGGTCCGTGCGCGAAATGCCGGGATGGGCCGCGATGCTTTGGACCCCCCAGCCGCCAGCATCGCTGCGGCGCTGCAGCTCGAGGGCGAACATCAGGCAGGCGAGTTTCGACTGGCTGTAAGCCTGCATCGGCTTGTAGTCCCTCCGGGCCTGCAGATCGTCAAAGGCGATCGTTCCGCTGCGGGCTGCAACGCTCGACAGGGTGACGACGCGCGCCTGGCGGCCCTTGCGCAGCAGGGGCAGGAGCCGTGCTGTCAAGGCGAAGTGCCCCAGGTAGTTCGTGCCGAGCTGGAGTTCGAAGTCATCGGAGGTCGATTGACGCCGGGGCGGCGCCATCACTGCCGCGTTGTTGATCAACAGATCCACGCGATCTCGCGAAGCGCACAGGCCATCCGCGAAGGACTGGACGGAATCGAGCTTGGCGAGGTCCAGCAAGCCGAATGCCACGTCCGCTCCTGAGACTTGCGTGCGAATCTGGTGGACGGCCGCCGCCCCTTTGGACGGGTCTCGCCCTGCGACGATCACGCTTGCACCCGCACGGGCCAGTGCCAGCGCATCCTGCAATCCCAAGCCGCCGGTGCCCGTGACGACCGCCGTGAGGCCGCGTTGGGAGGGAATGTCGGAAGCTGTCCAATGGGTCATGGGTCCGGCCTGAAAAGGTGGGTGTGAGGCTAAACTGGGTGCGTAAATTAGTGCACTCGATGCAAATATTATTGCACTCGGTGCATGTTTGGCAAAGGCCTCGGGAAATGCCAGGAAATTTGAATGCCACGGACGCTCCGGCCTCGGAAGGCCTGCGGGAGCGAAAGCAACGTGAAACCCGCCAGCGCATCGCGGAGCTCGCGCTGCGCCTGTTTCTTGACCACGGCTACGACGGCACGACGCTGGATGCGATTGCCAGCGCAGCAGGGATCTCCCGCCGCACCTTCTTCTCGTACTTCAAGTCAAAGGACGACATCATCCTGTTCGGGATGGAAGCCGATTCGGCCGAGTTGATCGCCGAGCTGCTCAAGACATCGCCCGACATGCCGCCACTGGACGCCGTCCGGGATGTGATGGTCAAGCGCATCGCACGCTACACGACCGAGGAGATGACGGCCATCGACAACCTCATGCTCTCAAGCGAATCGCTGCTCGCACGCAAGCAGGCGTTCTACGCGAAGCAGGAGCAGGCGCTGTTTCTCGCGCTGCGTGAGGTCTGGCGGCAGCCGGAACGGCAGACGGCGCTTCGGATGGTGGCCATGGCGTCCGTCGGCGCCATGAGGCTGGCGCTGCAAGCCTGGCGGGAGCAGTCCGGCAAGCGAAAGCCGGCGGCCCAGTTCTTGCGCGACGCGTTCGACAGTCTTCGAACAGGGCTTTGACTGCGCTCGCGGCACGAGGCAAGAGCAGGACTCTTGTGAGCTACAGCGAGTTGCGTGCCCTCAGCGAGGCTTGCCCCCGTCGAATGAAGCCCTGGTACTGATTGTCCTTGCCGGGATACCAAGGCATCGACGCAATCCGAGTGAATCCAGGGAGACGCTCGAGGTGCTGCAGCATCCGCGCGCGCATGGCCGCGTCGGGCAGCGGGCCTTTCAATGCACCCACATTCTCTGCAGCATGCTCGGGATTGGCCGTGGAGCTCAGGCAGCAGGTCACGGCGGGATGCGACATCACGAATTTCAGGAAGTACTGGGCCCAGTTCTCGACGCCGTACTCTCGCGCAAACGCCGGCAACTGCTGCCCCTCGACGACCTTGTGCAGTCGCCCCTTCTCCATCGCCATGTTGACCAGAACGCCGACCCCGTGCTGCTGGGCCGCCGGAAACACGCGCTTTTCGGCACTGCGGTTGAAGATCGAGTAATTCACCTGGACGAAGTCGACGCTGCCGCGGTCGATCAATTGCGCCAGCAGGTCGTGGTAGTCGCTCTCGTGGTGGGTGACGCCGACGAGTCGTATCCGTCCCTCCCTTTTCCATGCATTCAGCAAGGGGAGCACCGACTCGGCGTTGACGATGCTGTGGCACTGCATGAGGTCGAAGTGCTGCCGCCAGAGGCGCAGCTGCGATTGCTCGAGGCTCCGATTGGCATGACTCTCATCGGTCAGGTAGTCGCCGGTGGTCCATAGCTTGTTGGCCATGAACAGCTCGGCGTTGATGCCCAGGCCCGTGATGAAGTCGCCGACATTGGTCTCGCCGCTTCCGTAGAGGGGTGACGTGTCGAGCAGGCGCACGCCGCCATCCCAGTACCGCTTGACCACCTCACGCAGATTCCCGCGGGGCTGCCCGGGCAAGGCGTCGAAAGTCAGAAAGGTACCGAGCCCAAGAGCCGATACCGATTCACCGGTGCGCGCGATCGTCTTCGTCAACACGCCGGCGGGGGGAGGAGCAAGGGTGGACCTTGCGGGCGACGGAGTTGCCGATTGACCGCGCGCCGAGAAACTGGGCAGCGCGAGAGGCACGCCCGCCGCGATGCCGACGCCAGCCTGCAGGAGCTTGCGCCGAGTGGGAGAACCGCCGGGAGTGATCATCTTCTGTCCTTGTGCGAGCGGGAGAGGAATGGGTGGTGCATGAAGTCGGCTCCTTGAACGACGGTTGAATGCTAGGGGCTCGCTTCGATCCGGACTAGATGGACAATCAGGCATAGGTTGTTTACTGGCATTCAACAATGGACAGATCAGTTCTTCCGGACCTCGACGTATTCGCTGCCGTGGCACGGCATCAGAGCTTTCGTGCTGCTGCAGCCGAGAAGGAGGTATCGGTCTCGCTCGTCAGCAAGACCATTCGACGTCTGGAGGAGGAGCTGGGCGTCACGTTGCTCACGAGAACGACTCGCAGTGTGAAACCCACAGCCGCCGGGAACGACCTGCTCGCCCAGCTCGAGCCGAGCCTGGCGACCATCAAGCGCGCACTCGAACGGCTGAACCAACACCGTGGATCTCCCCGTGGCACGCTGAAGATCAACGCGCCCGCACCGGTCGCGCAGTTCCTGCTGGCTGGCCTGGCAGCACGGTTCACCGCGCTGCACCCCGGCGTGTCCGTGGAGATCACGGCAGATGCGGCGATGACCGACATCGTCCGGGACGGCTACGACGCGGGCGTTCGTATCACCAAGGATCTGCAGCAGGACATGATCGCAGTCCGGATCGGACCGCCGCAACGCTATGCAGTCGTGGGTGCCCCCGCCTACTTCAAGCGGCGACCTGTCCCGCAGTCGCCCCGTGACCTCGCGGGGCACGATTGCATCCGTCGTCGGTTCCCTGGGGGAGGCATGCAGGAGTGGACATTCCAGCGCCGCAACGGCGCGCCGGAGCTACCCACCGCGCGGCTGGTCGTCAACGATGCCCAGATCGCAGTCAACGCTGCCGCTGCCGGTGGGGGACTTGCCTACGTGCACGAGAAGTATGTTGAACGCGAACTGGCTGCCGGGGACTTGGTTCGCGTGCTTCAGGCGTGGTCGCCCGGCATTGGCGCACCTTATCTCTACTACCCTCGACAGCGCTTTCTTTCCGCGGCCTTGCGAGCCTTCGTCGACTTCGCCAAATCTTCGGCAGCGGAAAAACACGCTTAGAGGCGGCCAGGCTGTCGGCTAGACGGTGGGAACGGTGCCGCCGTCGATCCGATATTCGGATCCCGAGATCGAAGCGGACCGCGAGGACGCCAGGAAGGCGATCAGATCGGCCACCTCCTGCGGCTTGGCGGGTCGGCCCAGCGGAATGCCTCCCAGCCAGTCCATGACGATCTTCTTGCCGCCTTCGTAGTCCGTCCCCGCCTGTGCGGCCATCCGCTGTGCAAACGCCACCGAAGCCTCGGTCTCGATCCAGCCCGGCGCAACGCTGAGCACGCGAACGCCCTTCGGCATCACCTCCCTTGCCAAAGCCTTGCTGTAGGTCGTGAGGGCCCCCTTGGCCGCGGCGTAGGCGGTGGTGGATTCGGGCAGGGGCAGCACGCGCTGGATGGAGCTGACGTGGATGATGACCCCCGAGCCCTGAGCCAGCATCGCCGGCAGCAGCGCGCGATCCAGACGGACGGCGGGCATCAGGTTCAGATTCAGCTCGGCGAACCAGTGCTCGTCACTGATTGCGGCGAACCCGCCGACGGGCGTTGAGGAGCCGCCGAGCACGTTGACCAGGATGTCGGCGCCGCCCCAGTCCTGAAGGATGGTCTGGGCCAGGAGGCCCGTCCCTTCCGCCGTCGTCAGGTCGGCATGGACGTAGGTGACCCCCTCCACCGGCTGCGCCGGTGCGCTGCGCGCGGATGTCGCCACCCTCGCGCCCGCCTCCGCAAGGGTTCTCACGACTGCGGCGCCAAGACCCAGCGTGCCGCCGGTGACCACGGCCCGCAGGCCATTCAGGTGCAGGTCGAAGCTCATGCCGTGATCTCCAGCGATGCGATCAGGCCGCGTTCGAGGCGAAAGCGGTAGGAAAGAGCGATGGGGCTGCCGGGGAAATTGCCGGTGACCTTGGCGCGCACGAGTTGGAAGCCGTCCTGTCGCTCGATGGCGAACGGCACGCTCGTGGCGCCGTACTTGGCCGATGCCTCGGCCATGAAGGCCTTGATGGCGTCGATGCCGGCATAGGTGTGGCCGTCGTCCTTCATGACCGCTTGCGCCGTGAAGCAATGCGCCAGGGCCCCAGGGTTGTGTTCGGCGGCGAAGTACGCGGCGATCGGCTCGGGGAGGGTCAGGGTGTTCAAGATGTGGGTTCCTTGGGAATCGGTGGAGGTCCTCAGGATGCACGCCAGGGAGAATTTAGTGAATATCCTAGAATCGGCATGAGCTATGTAGAGAAAAATACATAATGCGCGGGTCGGAATTTGCGGAGTTGAAGGCCTTCATAGCGGTTGTGGAGCGCCAGAGCTTTGCCCGCGCGGCGGAGCATCTGGGACTGTCGCCTTCGGCGCTCAGCCAGACCATCCGGCAGCTCGAAGGCCGCATCGGCACGCGCCTTCTGAATCGCACGACCCGCAGCGTCGCGCCGTCGGCCAGTGGCGAGCTGCTCTACGCGCGCATCGCTCCGCTGTTTCGGGAGATGGCCGTCGCAGTCGCCGAAGCGAGTGAGTCCACAGGACGGATGAGCGGCACGCTGCGCATCAACACGCTGGGAATCGCAGCCAGAACCATCATCGCGCCCCGGCTTTCACGCTTCCATCGAGCGCACCCCGATGTGGTGCTCGACATCGTGGTCGACGACGCTCTGGCGGATATCGTCGTGGGCCGCTTCGACGCCGGCATCCGCGTGGGCGGGCGGCTCGAGAAGGACATGGTCGCCGTACGCCTCACGCCGGACATGAACATGGTTGCCGTGGCGTCTCCGGACTACCTGGCGCGCCGGGGATCACCCAGATCACCGGCGGAGCTGCATGACCATGCATGCATCAACTGGCGGCTGCAGATGGACGGCAGGCCCTATCGATGGGAATTCAAGAAGCGAGGTCAGCGGCTCGAAGTGGCGGTGGACGGCCCCGTCGTCACCAATCATGCCGACATCGGCATTGCTGCCGCGCTGAACGGGCTCGGAATCGCCTATCACTTCGAGCAGGACGGCGTGGGGGAGCTCCTGGCGCAGGGGCGGCTGATCCGGGTGCTGGCGGACTGGTCGATTTCGCGCCCGGGGCTGTTCCTTTACTACCCGAACAGGCAGCACCGGCCGGCGCTCCTGGGCGCGTTCATCGACTGTCTGTTGGATCGGAAGCCCTTCGATCGGGCCTAGGCTCAGGCTGGCCGACGGCCGATGCTGCTGTATCAGGCTTCGCGCGGTCCGGCTGAGCTCGGTGCTGGCGGCATGGCAAAAAAAAGCCGCCCCGAAGGACGGCCTTGCGATCGCGCCCGGCGCGCGTCGTGGACTCAGGCAGCGACGGCCGCGAGCGCTTCGTTGAAGGTCTTGCTCGGGCGCATCACCGCCTCGGTCTTCTTCTCGTCGGTCTTGTAATAGCCGCCGATGTCGGCCGGCTTGCCCTGCACGTCGGCCAGCTCGCCCACGATCTTCTTCTCGTTGGCGGCCAGCGTGTCGGCCAGCGGCTTGAACTGCTTGGCGAGCTCGGCGTCCTCGGTCTGCTCGGCCAGGGCCTGCGCCCAGTACAGCGCCAGGTAGAAGTGGCTGCCGCGGTTGTCGAGCTGGCCGGTCTTGGGCGAGGGGCCCTTGTTGTTGTCCAGCAGCTTGCCGGTGGCGGCGTCCAGCGTCTTGGCCAGCAGCTTGGCCTTGGCGTTGTTGTTCTTCAGGCCCAGGTCTTCCAGGCTCACGGCCAGGGCGAGGAACTCGCCCAGCGAATCCCAGCGCAGGTGGTTTTCTTCCACCAGCTGCTGCACGTGCTTGGGCGCCGAGCCGCCGGCACCCGTCTCGTACATGCCGCCGCCGGCCATCAGCGGCACGATCGACAGCATCTTGGCCGAGGTGCCCAGTTCCATGATCGGGAACAGGTCGGTCAGGTAGTCGCGCAGGATGTTGCCGGTGGCGCTGATGGTGTCCAGGCCGCGGATCACGCGTTCCAGCGTGTAGCGCATGGCGCGCACCTGGCTCATGATCTGGATGTCCAGGCCGGTGGTGTCGTGCTCATGCAGGTACATCTTCACCTTGGTGATGAGTTCCTTCTCGTGCGGGCGGTAGGCATCGAGCCAGAAGACCACCGGCATGCCCGAGTTGCGCGCACGCGTGACGGCCAGCTTGACCCAGTCGCGGATCGCGGCGTCCTTGGTCTGGCACATGCGCCAGATGTCGCCCTGCTCGACGTTCTGGCTCATCAGCACCTCGCCCGTGGCCAGGTCGGTGATGTTGGCCACGCCGTCCTCGGGGATCTCGAAGGTCTTGTCGTGCGAGCCGTATTCCTCGGCCTGCTGCGCCATCAGGCCGACGTTGGGCACCGTGCCCATGGTCTTGGGATCGAAGGCGCCGTGCCACTTGCAGAAGTTGATGATCTCCTGGTAGATGCGGGCGAAGGTCGACTCGGGCATCACGGCCTTCACGTCCTTCAGGCGGCCGTCGGCGCCATACATCTTGCCGCCGTTGCGGATCATCGCGGGCATGGAGGCATCCACGATGATGTCGTTGGGCGAGTGGAAGTTGGTGATGCCCTTGGCGGAGTCGACCATGGCCAGTTCGGGCCGGTGCTCGTGGCAGGCATGCAGGTCGCGCTTGATCTCGTCCTGCTTGGCGCTGGGCAGGGTGGCGATCTTGTTGTACAGGTCGACCATGCCGTTGTTGACGTTCACGCCCAGCTCCTCGAAGAGCTTGCCGTGCTTCTCGAAGGCTTCCTTGTAGAAGATCTTCACGCAGTGGCCGAACACGATGGGGTGGGAGACCTTCATCATCGTGGCCTTGACGTGCAGCGAGAACATCACGCCCGTCTTGTGCGCGTCCTCGATCTCCTTCTCGTAGAACTCGAGCAGCGCCTTCTTGCTCATGAACATCGAGTCGATCACCTCGCGGTCCTTGAGCGCGACCTTGGGCTTGAGCACCACGGTCTTGCCGCTCTTGGTGATGAGCTCCATCTTCACGTCGCGGGCGCGGTCCAGCGTCATCGACTTCTCGCCGTGGTAGAAGTCGCCGCCGTGCATGTGCGAGACGTGCGAGCGCGAGGCCTGGCTCCACTCGGCCATGCTGTGCGGGTTCTTGCGGGCGAATTCCTTCACCGCCTTGGGCGCGCGGCGGTCGGAGTTGCCTTCGCGCAGTACCGGGTTCACGGCCGAGCCGATGCACTTGTTGTAGCGGGCACGGATGTCCTTCTCCTCGTCCGTCTTCGGGCTCTCGGGGAAGTCGGGGACCTTGTAGCCCTTGTCCTGCAGTTCCTTGATGGCCGCCTTGAGCTGGGCCACCGAGGCGCTGATGTTGGGCAGCTTGATGATGTTGGCCTCGGGCTTGAGCGTGAGCTTGCCCAGCTCCGTGAGGTTGTCCGTCACGCGCTGCTCCTCGGTCAGCGCTTCGGGAAACTGGCCCAGGATGCGGCCGGCCACCGAGATGTCGCTGGTCTCGACGTTGATGCCCGCGGCCTGGGCGAAGGTGCGCACGATCGGCAGCAGGGACGCGGTGGCCAGCGCGGGCGCCTCGTCGGTCAGGGTGTAGATGATGGTCGGAGGCGTCGTGCTCATGGCGCTGGATGTCCTTGGGAAGAAAGTGAACGGAACGTGCCGCCGGGCATTGTCGCGCCGAATGCGGCGCGGCCCGGCGCTCAGCGGCCGGCGGCGGCAACCGCGAAGTATGCCGCGCCGTTGCCGCTACCGCGCCCGCCCCGCCGCGCGCCGGAGGGCGCCGGTCGGATTTCGAAGCCCGATCGGGCTGCGGCGCCCGCGGGGCGCGCGCATGATGCTATGAAAAATATAGCGTCCGGGCCCCGCACGATGCGGCGCGGCCGTCTTCAGCCGATGCGCGCGATGACGCTGCCCGCGGCCGCGTGCTTGCCGGCCTCGGCCTGGCGCGTGAGGCGCCCGCTGCGGTGCGCGATCACCTGCATTTCCATCTTCATCGCTTCCATGACGGCGATGGTCTCGCCCTCGGCAACCTCGGCGCCGTCCTCGACCTTCCAGGCCTGAAGGGTGCCGGCGATCGGCGCCGCCACGGCCGCGGGGTTGGCGGTCGTCGCCTCCGGCACCGGCGCGGCAGCGCCCGGGGCACCGGCGGCCAGCCCGCGCAGCAGCAAGGCCGGCAGGCCCAGCGCGACGCGCCGGCCGTCGATCTCGATGGCGGTGCGCTGCAAAGGCTCGACGGCTTGAGGTTCGGCGCGCACGGCGGCGGCCAGCGGCTCGGCGAAATCGGTCTCGATCCAGCGGGTGTGGACCTTGAAGCCCTCGGCACCGACGAAGTCCGGCTGCTGGAGCACGGCGCGATGGAAGGGCAGCACCGTCGGCAGGCCCTCGATGCGGAACTCCGCCAGCGCGCGGCGCGCACGGGCCAGCGCCTGTTCGCGCGTGGCCCCGGTCACGATCAGCTTGGCCATCATCGAATCGAAACTGCCTGGCACCACCGCGCCGGCGTGGACGCCGCTGTCCACGCGCACGCCGGGTCCGCCCGGCGGCTCGAAGACGTCGACCGGGCCCGGCGCGGGCAGGAAGCCGCGACCCACGTCCTCGGCGTTGATGCGGAACTCGATCGCGTGGCCGCGCGGCGCCGGCGTCTCGTTCAGCGTCAACGGCAGGCCGTCGGCGACGCGCAACTGCTCGACGACCAGGTCCAGGCCGCAGGTTTCCTCCGTCACCGGGTGTTCGACCTGCAGCCGCGTGTTCACTTCCAGGAACGAGATCGCGCCCGAGGCGCTGAGCAGGAACTCGACCGTGCCGGCGCCGACGTAGCCGGCTTCGGAACAGATGGCGCGCGCCGCGGCGTGGATGCGCTCGCGCTGGCCGTCGTCGAGGAAGGGCGCGGGCGCTTCCTCCACCAGCTTCTGGTTGCGTCGCTGCAGCGAGCAGTCGCGCGTGCCGAGCACCAGCACGTGGCCGTGCGTGTCGGCGATCACCTGGGCCTCGATGTGGCGCGGCTTGTCGAGGAACTGCTCGACGAAGCATTCCCCACGGCCGAAGGCTGTGACGGCCTCGCGCACCGCCGATTCGTAGAGCTCGGCCACCTCATCGAGGCGCCACGCGATCTTCATGCCGCGCCCGCCACCGCCGAAGGCCGCCTTGATGATGATGGGAAGGCCGTGCTCGCGCGCGAAGGCCTCGACCTCGGCCGCGTCCTTCACCGGGCCGGCGGTGCCTTCGACCAGCGGTGCGCCGACCTTCAGCGCGATGCGCCGCGCCTCGACCTTGTCGCCCAGCCGCGCGATGGCCGAGGGCGGCGGGCCGATCCAGGTCAGCCCGGCGTCGATCACGGCCTGGGCGAAGCCCGCGTTCTCCGACAGGAAGCCGTAGCCCGGATGCACCGCATCGGCACCGCTTTTGCCTGCCACGGCCAGCAGCTTGTCGATCGCGAGGTAGGTGTCGGCCGGCCGGTGGCCGTCCAGGCCCCAGGCCTCGTCGGCCACGCGCGTGTGCAGGGCATCGATGTCGGGGTCGGCATACACGGCGACCGACTGCACGCCGTAGTCGGCGCAGGCGCGGGCGATGCGCACGGCGATCTCCCCGCGGTTGGCGATCAGGACTTTCTTCATGGTGTGTTCAGCGTGAGAGATCGATGGGCTCGAAGCCCGCGACGATGTGGAAGCGGATGCGGGCGCCGACGGGCATCTGCCCCGCCAGGTCCAGGTGCCAGGGCGCGATGCAGCCGATGACGGGGTAGCCGCCGGTGAGCGGGTGGTCGGCCAGGAAGAGCACCGGCTGGCCGCTGGCGGGCACCTGGATCGCGCCCAGGGCCGTGCCTTCGCTGGGCAGCTCGCGCGTGACGGCCCGGGTGAGCGGCTCGGCACCCTGCACGCGCAGGCCGACGCGGTTGGACTGGGGCGTCACGGTCCATTCCTGCGCGGCGAGCAGCGCCACCGCTTCGGGCGTGAACCAGTCGGTGCGCGGGCCGAGGAGCACGTCGAGCACGACGAGCTCGCCCGGCCGCGGCAGATCGGGCTGCGGCGCATCGGGCTCGGCCACGGCACTCAGCTCCCGGGTGGTGCGCACGGGCAGCAGGTCGCCCGCCGCCAGCGGCGTGGGGCCGACCTGGGCCAGCGTGTCGAAGGCCAGGCTGCCCATCACGGGCGCGCGGTCGATGCCACCGCGCAGGGCGATGTAGCTGCGCACGCCGGCGTCGGGTTCGCCCAGGTGCAGGCGGTCGCCGTCGCCCAGCGCCAGGGGCGCGTGGCGGGGCACCGGCCAGCTGCGCCCGTCGGGTGCGGTGAGGGTCAGGGGGCCGGCAGCGCCGGTCACGGCCACCACCGTGTCGCCCTGGCTCTGCAGTTCGAAGCCGCCCTGGGCCACCTCGATGCAGGCGGCATCGGCGGGGTTGCCCACCAGCCGGTTGGCGGCGCGCAGCGCACCGCGCACCATGGCGCCGGACACCGACACGCCCTGGCCGGCCTGGCCGGGGCGGCCCATGTCCTGCAGCAGGGCCTGCAGGCCGGGGCTTCTGACCGCCAGGGCCGGGCCCTGCACTTCGGGCGGCACGGGCCGGGCGGCGGGCGCGGCGGCAGCCAAGGCCGTGGCGGGGCGCGGGCCGGCGTCGACGAAGCGCACGCGCTGGCCGGGCTGCAGCAGGGCCGGCGGGTCCCGGTCGAGGTCCCACATGGCCACGGGCGTCTGGCCCAGGAGCTGCCAGCCGCCCGGGCTGGCCTTGGGGTAGACGCCGCTGAAGCCGCCGGCCACCGCCACCGCGCCGGGCGGGATGCGGGTGCGCGGCGAGGTGCGGCGCGGCACCCGGTGCAGCCCCTCGTCGCCGCCCGTCAGGTAGGCGAAGCCGGGCGCGAAGCCGGAGAAGGCCACGAACCAGTCGGTGCCCGTGTGGCGGCGCACCACCTCCTCGGGCGTCATGCCGAGCAGCGCCGCCACCTCGGCGAGGTCCTCGCCGTCGTAGTACACCGGCAGCTCCACGCGGGTACCGGCTTCCGACTCGCGCAGCGTGAGCGGGCGGGTGGCCAGCTCGGCGGCCAGCGCTGCGCGGTCGGTGCGCAGCGGGTCGAAATCGATCAGCAGGGTGCGCGCACCGGGCACGATCTCGACCACGCCCGGGATCGGACGCTCCTGCAGCGAGGCCAGCAGGCCCAGCGTCTGGGGCAGGTCTTCCAGTTCAACAAGCACCGTGGACCGGCTGGCGGGCAGAACGCGCATGGAGCCGGCTGCGCGCTGCGGTGCGTCATCGGCGGGAGCCGCCTGCGGAGAGCCAGGGCTGGAGCTTCTTGAAGTCCCTTCGGCTTTGCCTGCGGTGCGAGCCCTCTTCGGAACGGCCGGGCGGGGGCTCATACGTGGTACGTGCTGTCCGGCACGTCGGTGATGAACATGTAGCCCGGTGCGTGCGTCACCGCGAAGGGCACGCCCGAAGCCATCACGGCGGCCTGCGGCGTGACGCCGCAGGCCCAGAACACCGGCACTTCGCCGGGCTCGATGCGCACCGGGTCGCCGAAGTCGGGCCGGCCCAGGTCGGCGATGCCCAGCGCCTGCGGGTCGCCCACGTGCACCGGCGCGCCGTGCACCGAGGGAAAGCGCGCCGAGATGGCGACCGCGTCGGCCACGCGGTGGGCGGGGATCGGCCGCATCGACACCACCAGCTCGCCGTGCAGGCGGCCCGCCGGCCGGCAGGCGCGCGCCGTGCGGTACATGGGCACGTTGCAGCCCTGGGTGATGTGGCGCACCTCGATGCCGGCTTCCTGCAGCGGCGTCTCGAAGGTGAAGCTGCAGCCGATGAGGAAGGTGACGAGGTCGGGATGCTCGTCCCACAGCGCGGTGGCATCGGCCACTTCCTCGGCCAGCCGGCCGTCGCGCCAGACGCGGTAGCGCGGGATGTCGGTGCGCACGTCCGCGCCCTCGGCCAGGACGGTGCGGTGCTCGCCGGCCTCGATCACGTCGAGCACGGGGCAGGGCTTGGGGTTGCGCTGTGCATAGAGCAGGAAGTCCCAGGCCCAGTCGCGTGGCAGCGCGATCATGTTGGCCTGCGTCATGCCCGGCGCCACGCCGGCGGTGGGTTCGGCGCGGCCGGCGCGGTAGGCCTCGCGCGCGGCGCGGGCAGCCTGAACCGCCTGCGCACGGGCCGCGGAGGTGGAGAGCGGGAAATTCATGGAACGGGTTCCTCGGAAAACGGACTCTGCCCGGCGAACGTCCGCCGGTTCAGGCGAAGGCACGCAGCTCGACCCCCGCGCCGCGCAGCACGCGCCGCAGTTCGGCCGCCATCGCGACGGCGCCGGCGCTGTCGCCGTGCACGCAGATCGAATCGGCCTCGACGCGCGCGAGGGTGCCGTCGATCGTCTCGACCACGCCCTCGCGCACCAGGCGCAGCATGCGCGCCGCCACCTGCGCCGGGTCGTGCAGCACCGCGCCGCTCTGGCCGCGCGGCACCAGCGTGCCCTGGGCCGTGTACGCGCGGTCGGCAAAGGCTTCGGACACCACGCGCAGGCCCGCCTCGCGGGCCCAGCCGACCAGCGGCGAGCCGGCCAGCGCGACCAGCGCCAGGCCGGGGTCGGCGGCGCGGATCGCGGCGATCACGTCGCGCGCTTGCCGCGCGTCGTGCGCGATGGTGTTGTAGAGCGCGCCGTGCGGCTTGACGTAGCGCACCCGCGTGCCGGCGGCGGCGGCCAGGCCGCCCAGGGCGCCGATCTGGTAGATCACGCCGGCCACGAGGTCGGCGCTGGCGATGTCCATCGCGCGCCGTCCGAAGCCGACGAGGTCGGGGTAGGCCACGTGGGCGCCCACGGCCACGCCGCGCGCAGCGGCCGCCTTCAGCGTGGCGAGGATGCCGGCCGGGTCGCCCGCGTGGAAGCCGCAGGCCACGTTGGCGCTGGTCACGATGTCGAGCATGGCGGCGTCGTCGCCCATGCGCCAGGCGCCCAGGCTTTCGCCGAGGTCGCTGTTGAGGTCGATGTTCATGGCAGGGCGGGCTCAGAAGGCCGCGAGTTCGCTGTTGCGAACGTCGGCCACGAGCATGTAGCCCGGCTTGTGCGTGATCGCCAGCGGCGGCCGGGCCACGCGGATCGCCTGCTGCGGCGTCACGCCGCAGGCCCAGAAGACGGGGATCTCGCCCTCGCGCATCTCGGACGGCGCGCCGTAGTCGGGTCGCGCCAGATCGGCGATGCCGATGGCGGCCGGGTCGCCGAAGTGCACCGGCGCGCCGTGCACCGCCGGGAAGCGCGAGGTGACCTGGATGGCGCGGATGGCCTGCGCCGGCGTCATCGGCCGCATGCTGACGACCATGGTGCCGCCGAAGCGGCCGGCGCTGCCGTTGGGCAGGCTCGTGTCGTACATGGGCACCGGATGGTCGTCCTCGATGTGGCGCACCGGCACGCGGGCGTCGAGCAGTGCCGCCTCGAAGGACAGCGAGCAGCCCAGCACGAAGCCGACCAGGTCGTCCTGCCAGAGGCCGCCCAGATCGGCGACTTCCTCCACCAGTTCGCCGTCGCGGAAGACGCAGTAGGCGGGCACGTCGTGGCGCAGGTCGATGTCGGCGCCCAGTTCGGGCACGCGCGGATCGCCCGGCTCGGTCATGCCGATCACGGGGCAGGCCTTGGGATTGAGTCGGCAGAAGCGCAGGAACTCGTCGGCGTAGGCGCGCGGCAGGATGGCCAGGTTGCCCTGCGCGTAGCCGGGCGCCTGCCCGGCGGTGTGGGCGCGGAATTCTTTGCGGCGTATGGCCTGGCGCAGGTCGCCGGGCTGTTGCCAGATATGGGGAAGCGACATGGCTGGCCTCACATGCCCAGGTAGGCGCGCCGCACGTCCGGGTCGGCGCTGATCTGGGCGGCGGTGCCGCTGAGCATGACGCGCCCGGTCTGCAGCACGTAGGCGCGGTCGGCGATCTCCAGGCTCTCGACCAGGCGCTGCTCGACCAGCAGCACGGTGACGCCGCCGGCGCGGATGGTCTTGACGGCATCGAAGATCTCGTCGACCAGCTTGGGCATGATCCCCTGGGAGGGCTCGTCGAGCATGAGCAGGCGCGGCCGGGTCATCAGCGCGCGGCCGATGGCCAGCATCTGCTGCTCGCCGCCCGAGAGCGTCTCGGCCCGCTGCGCCAGGCGTTCCTTGAGCCGCGGAAACAGCGTGAACACCTGATCCAGCGGCGCCTCGCGGTCGGCCTGCTTGCGGTAGAGGTAGCTGCCCAGGCGCAGGTTGTCGGCCACCGACAGCCGCGGGAAGAGGCGCCGGTTCTCGGGCACGTAGGCCAGGCCGCGCTGCGGGATCTGGTGGGCGGGCATGGCGTCGATGGGCGTGCCGTCGAAACGCACGCTGCCCGATTGCGGCCGCTCCATCCCGGCGATGGACTTCAGCAGGGTGGACTTGCCTGCGCCGTTGGCGCCGGCCACCACCACGATCTCTCCCTCGGCCACGTTCACGGAGATGTCCGAGATGGCGATCAGCCCGTTGTAGGCCGTGGTGAGGTTGGACACTTCAAGCAGCACGATGGCGGTCTCCAAGGTAGGCGGCCACGACGGCCGGATCACGCACCACCTCCTGCGGCGTGCCCTGGCTGAGCACGCGCCCGAGGTTGAGCACGATGGCCCGGTCCACCAGGGGCATGACGATCTCCATCACGTGCTCGACCATGATGACGGTGATGCCGCGGTCGCGGATGCGGCGGATGAGCTCGACGCCCTTGCGCGCCTCGCTGGGCGTCAGGCCGGTCATCACCTCGTCGAGCAGCAGCAGGCGCGGCTCGGTGGCCAGCGCGCGCGCCACCTCGAGCCGGCGCTTCTCGGGCGGCGTGAGGTCGCCGGCCGGGGCCGCGGCGCGGCCGATGATGCCGGTGAACTCCAGCACCTCGAGCGCGGCCTCGCGGGCGGCGGCGGCGCGGGCGTGGCGCGTGAAGCTGCCCACCATCACGTTGTCCAGCACGCTCATGCTGTCGAAGGAGCGCGGCACCTGGTAGGTGCGGGCGATGCCCAGCGCGCAGCGCGCGGGCGCATCCAGCGCGGTGACGTCGCGGCCCTCGAACACCACCTGGCCCTGCACCGGCGCACGTGCGCCGGCGATGATGCCGAAGAGTGTCGACTTGCCTGCGCCGTTGGGGCCGATGAGTCCCAGGATCTGGCCGCGGGGCACGTCGAAGGTGACTTCGGCGTTGGCCACGAGGCCGCCGAAGCGCTGCCAGATGTCGGTCAGCTGCAGGATGGGCTTGTCGGCGGCCGGCGTCGTCGCCAGGCGAGCGTCGTTGGCGGCCTTCATGCGGCACCTGCCTTGCGGCGCCAGCCGCTGAAGAGGCCGATCAGGCCTTCGGGCTTGAGCACGGCCACGCCCATGACGAGCGCACCGTAGACGATGAGGTCGGTGCCGGTGCCCGAGCCGCCCATGTAGCTGCGGATCGCCTCGGTCAGCGGGATCAGGATCACCGCGCCCAGCAGCGGCCCCCACAGGGTGCCGATGCCGCCGAGCACCACGGGCAGCACCATCAGCAGCGAGAAGCGGAAGTGCATGACGCTGTCCGGGTCGATGTAGGCGACGAAGGCCGCATAGAAGCCGCCGCCGATGGCCGTCAGGCTGGCCGACAGGGCAGCCGCCGCCATCTTGGAGCGGAACACGGTCACGCCCAGGCTTTCGCTGGCCTCGGGGTTGTCCTTGACGGCGCGCCACCAGTAGCCCCAGCGCGAGCCCTCCACCCAGAAGGTGATCAGCCATGTCAGCGCGAACAGGCCCAGCACGAAGTAGAAATACGGCGCCTTGTTGCGTGCGAACTGCAGCGTGGCCCAGCTGTCGGTGCCGAGCGGCCACTGGATGCCCATGGCGGCGCCGACGTAGTCCCAGTTGTGCACGAGCAGAAGGCCGATCTCGGCGATCACCAGCGTGGCGATGGCGAAGTAGTGGCCCTTGAGGCGGAAGCACAGCCAGCCCAGCAGCAGCGCCAGCACGGCCGCCAGCACCGCGCCGGCCACCATGCCGAACCAGGGCAGCACGCCGAAGTTCACGAACAGCACGCTGGTGGTGTACGCGCCGGCACCGAAGTACAGCGCATGGCCCAGCGAGATCTGGCCGCAGTAGCCGCCCAGGATGTTCCAGGCCTGCGCCAGCGCGGCGTACATGAGGGTGAGGATCAGGATGTTGCGCAGGTAGGCGTCGGCCACCACCAGCGGCACGGCGGCCATCAGCGCCAGCGCGATGGCGCCCACCACCAATTGGCGGCGGCGCTGCGCGGCATGGGCCTGCAGCGCACCCGCGGCCGGCGCAGGGCCGGCGGGAACAGCAATCGCTGCGTCGGTCATCAAAGTCTCCCGAAAAGGCCGCTGGGCCGCAGCAGGACCACCAGCAGGTACAGGGCATACACGCCCACGGTCTTGAGCGACGCGGGCAGCACCAGCGTGGTCATGGCCTCGACCAGCCCGACCACGACGCCGCCCACCAGTGCGCCGAACACGCTGCCGAAGCCGCCCAGGGCGACGACGACGTAGGCGATGCCACTGAAGGCGCCGCCCACCTGCGGATGGATGTAATAGAAGTTGGCCAGCATGGCGCCGGCCACGCCCACCATCGCCAGGCCCAGGCCCCAGCCCAGGGCGAAGACGCGGTTGCGGTCGATGCCCACCAGCGCCACGGCGCCCTGGTCCTCTCGCGTGGCTTCCAGCGCGCGGCCGAAGTCGGTGCGCGACATCAGCAGGTACAGGCCGCCGAAGGCGAGCAGCGAGACCACCGCGCCGGCGATCTGCGGCTGCGGCAGGAAGACGCCGCCGATCTCCACCGTCTTGTTGGCCAGCCAGCTGTCGCTGATCTGGCGGTAGTCGGGCGTGAAGAAGTACTGGGCCAGGCCCTGCATCAGCGTGCCCAGGCCGAAGGTGGAGAAGATCTGCACCATGCCCACGTTGGCCTTGGCCCGCATGGCATGGCGAACGATCAGCAGGTACACCAGCACGCCGGCCATGAACAGCACCGCGCCCACCAGCGGCATGCCGATCAGCGGGTCCAGGTGCAGGCCCACGGCCAGGCCGAAGGTGAGGTACATGCCCATCATCAGGAACTCGCCGTGGGCGAAGTTCACGACGTCCATCAGCCCGAAGATGAGCGACAGGCCGACGGCGATGAGGGCATACATGAGCCCCATCAGCACGCCGCTGGCGAGCACCTGCGCGATTGCTTGCGCGTTCATTCGTGGTTCCCGGCTCAGCCGTTCATCGGCCACACGGGCTGGCCCATGGCCACCGCCGTCGGGAAGACGGTGACGAAGCCCGTGCCCTTGAACTGCTGCAGCACCGGGCTGGCGAAGGTGTTCTGGCCGCTGGCGTCGAACTTGACGCGCGACCACGGCATGATGGTCTTGTCGCCCGGGATGTCGGTGGCGGCCAGCGCGGCGCGCAGCTTCTCGCTGTCGGTGGAGCCGGCGCGCTGCAGCGCGTCGCCCAGCACGATGGCGGCCATGAACTGGCGCGAGCTGGCGTCGTTGAGGTCGCGTCCCGCGCGGGCCTTGAAGGCGGCGTCGACGAAGGCGATGGAGGGGCGCTTGCCGGCGGTGTCCAGCGCGAAGCTGGCGCGGGTGATCATGCCCTGCAGCTTGTCGCCCACCACGTCGAGCGCCGCCTTCTCCACGAAGCCGGCGGCCTGCGCCACGATGTTGCGCGGCTTGTAGCCCAGCTGCGTGCAGGTGTTCATCAGCAGGATGACGTCGGTGGTGTAGCAGGAAGGCAGCAGCACGTCGGCATTGGCGGACTTGAGCTGCTGCACCTCGGCCGACAGCGAGGGCGAGTTGGCGCGGAACTTCACGTCCGCCGCCACCTTGTAGCCGCGCTCGGCCGCCAGCTTGCGCTGCACGGTGGACGAGTCGGTGCCGAAGATGGTGTCCTCGAAGAACAGGGCCACGGTCTCGACCTTCTTGCCCTGCTTCTTCTGCAGGTCCATGAAGTCGAACATGGCCTCGGAGAACATCTCGTCGTGCGCGGCCGGCCGGAAGAAGGTCTTGAGGTTGCGGCGGTGCAGGCTGGGCGAGGAGGAGTCCGCGCACACGAACGGCACGCCATAGCGCTCGCAGGTGGTGCCGACGGTCGCGGCCACCGACGAGTGGAAGCAGCCGATGATGGCCACGGCCTTCTCCTGCGTGATCAGGCGCTCGGCCTCGGCGCGGCCCTTCTGCGGGTCGGCCTGGTGGTCGGCGTAGACCACGCGCAGCTTGCGGCCGCCCAAGCTGGCGATGCCGGAGCCGGCGGCGCCGGGCAGGTCGACCTGGGTGGGCGTGTTGATGATCTGCAGGGCCGTGTCGATGGCATGGCGCGCATCCACGCCCACCTGGGCGTTCGGCCCGCTCATGGGATAGATGGCGCCCACCACGATGTCCTCGTCGGCCGCCCAACTGGGCGATGCGCCCATCGCCAGGGCGCTCAGGCCAGCCATCTGCATCAGGATTTCTCTGCGGTTCATCAGCAACTCCAAAAAAGGTTGATCGGCATCGGGGTGCCGGCGTGTGCCGGCGACTACAGCTTGGTGGCGTTGATCATGCAAAACGCATGCCATGAATCAACAATAGAACTTCTTCAAATCAACAAAGATCAATAAATTGTTGAACAATATTGGCGCATAAGACCTTGGGGTTTGCCCTGTGCCGGTGCGCATGCGGGTCGCCGTGGTGCGTGGGAGCCGGCGGCAGGCGATCTGCTACAAACCGGCCACACGGAACCTTCATGACTGCCTCCACTGCCGACCTGCCTGCCCCGCCGCTGAGCGAACGCGTGGCCGAACAACTGCGCCAGAAGATCACCGCGGGCGAGTTCCAGCCCGGGCAGCGGCTGTCCGAGCAGACGCTGAGCGATCACCTGGGCATCTCGCGCAACACGCTGCGCGAGGTCTTCCGCGTGCTGACCAAGGACGGCCTGCTGCGCCACGAACCCAACCGCGGCGTCTTCGTGTCGGTGCCGAGCATCGCGGCCATCATCGACATCTACCGGGTGCGCCGCCTGATCGAGTGCCAGGCGCTGGCCCAGGCCTACCCACGGCACCCGGCGAAGAAGCGCATGCGCGAAGCGGTCGACGCGGCGCTGCGCGCCCGGGAGGCCGGCGACTGGCTGGGCGTGGGCACGGCCAACATGGGCTTCCACATGGGCATCGTCCAGTTGGCGGACAGCGAGCGGTTGAACCTGCTGTTCGCGCAGGTGCTGGCCGAGTTGCGGCTGGCCTTCGGACTGCTGCGCGACCCGGAGTTTCTGCACGCGCCCTATGTGGACATGAACCGGAGCATCCTGGAACTGACCGAAGCCGGCGATTTCGCCAAGGCCTCGTCGGCGCTGAACGACTACCTGGTGCATTCGGAGCGCATCGTGCTGGCCGTCTACGCACGGCAACTGGGCGACGGGACCCTGGGCGCGGGCAAGTAGTCTCGCGCCCCGTGGGCGAGCGTCGCATGACGCGCGCGCGGCCGCGGATCGCAAGCCGCGAAGGTCAACGGTGCCTCGCGCGGGTCCGGGCCGTGCGCCCGCATCTCGGGCGGCGCAGGCAGCGCGCCCGCGGGGCCATGCCGGACCTTTTGCCGCAGCGATGCAAGAGCGGCGCTTCATGGGAATTGAATCAAGAATTGATCGGAATCAAAGACGGCTTCAATTACGCATGATCCATGCCAATTATGGAGCCGTCTATTTAGGGGGTCGTGCACCAGAAAGTGCCTGACCTGTGTCCTTGAGTGCGTACGATTTTTACGGATGCACCATCCGGAAGTAGAAAATGGAGTTTGGCGGGCGCGATGAAAAGATATCGCGGTCATCGCGATTTCTCGTTTCCTGTCAGGGACTTACGCGCAGAAAAATGCGGCAAGACAGATTTTGGAAATCTGCTCGCTCATGAAGTGCCGAGGGCCTTCGATGCAAATGATTTATTTCTGAAATTAAAACACCCGCTCATGCAGCGGGTGTTTTAATTTCAGCAGTCCACCGGACTGCCGGGTCGGAATCGGTTATTTCGCGAACAGCCGCGTGATGTCCTTGAAGGCCTTGATTTCCATGGCATTGCCTGCCGGATCCATGAAAAACATGGTGGCCTGTTCGCCCACTTCGCCCTTGAACCGGACATAGGGTTCGATGACGAATTCGACGCCCGCGGCGCGCAGCCGGCCCGCCATGTCTTCCCACTGGGCCATGGGCAGCACGATGCCGAAGTGGCGCACCGGCACGCCGTGGCCGTCCACCGCATTGCGCTGGGCCGCGCCGCACTCGGCGGGTGCCAGGTGCGCCACGATCTGATGGCCGTAGAAGTTGAAGTCCACCCAGTCTTCGGCGCTGCGGCCCTCGGGGCAGCCCAGCAGGTCGCCATAGAAGCTGCGCGCCTTGGCCAGGTCGTCCACGGGGAATGCGAGGTGGAAGGGGGACATCAGGGTGGGGTTGGCGGTCACGTCGATCATGGATGGGCCTTGGTTCGGGAACGGGATGAAGTCTAGGAAGCAAGTCGCAAAAATAAAATCAATATATTTTTGGATGAATAATCAATAAAATCGATCAATCATGATTCGTGAGCTCAAGACGTTCATTGCCGTCTCCGAGGAGGGCACCTTCGCCGGCGCCGGCCACCGGATCGGACTGACGCAAGCCGCCGTCAGCGCCCAGATCCAGCGGCTGGAAGAGCAACTGGGCCACGCCTTGTTCGACCGGGCCGGCCGCAACGCGCGGTTGAACCCGCAAGGCCTGGATGCGCTGGTCCAGGCGCGCGAAGTCGTGCGGCTTTTCGAGGAAATGGCCGCCCAGCGGCGCAGTCGGCCGCTGGGCGGCCGGGTGGTGCTGGGCGCCATCGCTTCCGCGCAGGCGATCGTGTTGCCCGGTGTGCTGGCGCGCTTTCGCGCACGCCATCCGGGCGTGCACGTGCGCGTGGCGCCGGGCGTGTCCTTCCAGCTGCTTCACCAGGTCGATGCCGGCGAGGTGGACGCGGCCATCATGATCCGGCCGGTGTTCGACCTGCAGGCCGACCTGCACTGGACGACGCTCTCCCACGAGCCGTTCAGGCTGGTGGTGCCGGCCAGCCTGCCGGCGCCGCTCGACTGGCGCGCGCTGCTGGGCACGCAACCCTTCATCCGTTACGACCGAACCTCCTTCGGCGGGCGGCTGGTGGAGCGCTTCCTTCGCGACTCGCGCATCGACGTGCAGGACTGCGTGGAGATCGACGATCTGGAGGCGATGGTGCGCATGGTGGCCTGCGGCATGGGTGTGGCGCTGGTCCCGCAGGCCTTCGGGCGCGAGGGATGGCCCGACGGCGTGGTCGCGCTGCCACTGGGCGAACAGGCCTTCTTCCGCGACATCGGCCTGGTGGCGCGCAGCACCCGCACCACGAGCCCCGCTGCGCTGGATCTGGTGCGCCTGATCGAGCAGGCGTACACCGGGGCACAGGACGGCACCTGACAGCGCAGGCGCTGCCGCGGCGGGCGGCCGGGCCCAAAGCGCGATCGGCCGCCAGCGCCCGGCTGGCGCGCGTTGGCGGCGAATTCGTCACGAACGTGACGACCTGCCGGACTCAGTCCTTGTAGCCCGGGTTCTCGCGGTCCAGCTTGCGCAGCAGGGCCGGCCAGGCGATGTTCGCGCCCTGGCCGCTGGTCACGGTCTTCATCACCTGAGCCATGCCGTCGAGGATGCGCGGGTCGACCTGCACCAGTTCGCCGCCGGCCTGGGCGTCGACCTGGATGCGGCAGGTGTTCTCGAAGGTGTACATGTTGAGGAAGGCATCGGCCACCGTCTTGCCCACCGTGAGCAGGCCGTGGTTGCGCAGCATGAGGAAGTTCTTGCTGCCCAGGTCGCGCTGCAGGCGCGGCTTCTCGTCGTCGCGCAGCGCCACGCCCTCGTAGTCGTGGTAGGCCAGCGAGGACAGCACGAAGGTGCTCTGCTGGCTGATGGGCAGCACGCCGCACTTCTGCGCGCTCACGCCCACGCCGGCGCGGCTGTGGGTGTGCAGCACGCACTGCACGTCGTCGCGCGCGGCATGGATGCAGCTGTGGATGACGAAGCCCGCCGGGTTGACTGGGTAGGGCGAGTCGATCAGCTTGTTGCACTGCATGTCGACCTTGACCAGGCTCGAGGCCGTGATCTCGTCGAACATCAGCCCGTAGGGGTTGATGAGGAAGTGGTGCTCCGGCCCGGGGATGCGCGCCGTGATGTGCGTGAACACGAGGTCGCTCCAGCCGTAGAGGGCCACGAGGCGGTAGCAGGCGGCGAGGTCGACGCGCAGTTGCCATTCCTCGGCCGAGACGAGTTTCTGGATTTCGGAGGCGGTGGTGGCGTTCATGGGCGGTGTCTCCTGTTGAGGGTGTTGAATGCGGACCGGAAGTCCGACTTCGAAGTTCAGGCCGCCGCCGGCTCCTGCAGCGCGGCCTTGTAGATGCTCTGCTTCGGCTGGGCCATCAGACGGCGCAGCATGGGCTCGAACTCGCGCATCGGCAAGGTCTCGCCCCTGGGGTCGAAGGCGGGGTTGTCGTAGAGCTCGCAGAACTCGGCGGTGCGCTCGTAGTGCGGATGGGCCCTGAACTGCTCGCGCATGTCGCGGTCCAGCCCGATGTGGTGGAAGAAGTAATGGCCCTGGAAGATGCCGTGGTTCTGCACCATCCAGTGGTTGGCCTCGCTCACGAAGGGCTTGAGGATGGCGGCGGCGATGTCGGGGTGATTGAAGCTGCCCAGCGTGTCGCCGATGTCGTGCAGCAGGGCGCACACCACGTACTCCTCGTCGCGACCGTCGCGCAGCGCACGCGTGGCCGTCTGCAGCGAATGGGTGTACCGGTCGACCGGGAAGCCGCCGTAATCGCCCTCGAGGATCCTCAGGTGCGCGATCACGCGGTCGGGCAGGCCGCGCGTGAAGTGCATGAACTCGCCGCCGATGGCCTGCCAGTCCTCGCGCGTGCTGTCCTGCATGCGCACGAAATTCGCCCTTGCGTTCATTGTTGTCTCCGGGTCGTGGGGGTGGAACAGCCCACTGTAGGCCGGTCCGGGGTGGCAAACTGTCCGGAATCGGACATTCCAGCGCTCGCGTTTACCCGGCCTGGTGACGCAACTCCTGTTTTCCGCATGGCTTCTGCCTTCCACCTTGCGGCTGCCCAGCGCAGCGCCTTCCTCGCCAACCCGTGGTTCGCATCGCTCGCGCGCGGCCAGCGCGAGGCGCTGGTGGGCGCTGCCGAACTGCTGCACCTGCGCCGCGGCGAGATGCTGTTCCGCCAGGGCGATCCGGTGGGCGCGGCCGGCGGCGGTTTCTACGGCCTGGCGGCGGGCTGGCTCAAGGCTTCGACGCTGCGCGGCGATGGACGCGAGGCCATCCTGGCCGTGCTGGAGCCCGGCAACTGGTTCGGCGAAATCACGCTCATCGACGGCGAGCCGCGCACGCACGACGCCACGGCGCTGTCGCCGGTCGATGTCCTGGTCGTGCCGCCGGCCGCCTTCACCCAGCTCATGCGCGATGCCGGCTTCGCCAACGCGATGGCGCGCCTTCTGGCAGGTCGCGTGCGCATGCTCTACGGGCTGGCCGAGGACAACACGCTGCGCGACCTGCGCTCGCGTGTCGCCCGCAGGCTGCTGACCCTGGCACGGGGCGACGCCACCCAGTCGCCGCGGGCGCGGGCGCATGTGGCGCTGCCGCAGGAGGCACTGGCCATGATGCTCGGCGTGACGCGGCAGACCCTGTCGCTGCAACTCAATGCGCTGGCCGGCGACGGAGTGATCCGCCTGGGCTACCGGCGCGTGGACATCCTCGACGCCGAGGCACTCGCGCTGCGTGCGCGTTGACCCGCCGCGCGGCGGGATCGGCGTCGAGGCCTGATCAGCGGATCACGCGGCCATCGGCCGTGATCGACACCAGGTCGATGGCGGACATCGTCTCGCGCATGCCGGCGCGCAGGTTCAGGCGGAAGCCGCCCACGTCGTAGGTCGTCATGCCCGACAGCGTGCGCGCGAGCGTCGGCCCGCGGCCACCGCGGCGCGCGGCCTCGCAGATCGCCTTGGCGGCGATGAAGCCCTCCAGGCCCTCGTAGCCCGGGCTGAGGTCGGACTGCTCGATCGCGGCCAGGTACTCGCGCACGATGGGCGTGGCCCGGCTGCGCGGCGAGGGCACGACCTGCGACACCACCACGCCGCCGATGTCCTTGTCCAGCGCGATGTAGAGCGGGTCGATGCCCACCGCCGAGAAATTGAGGAAGGCGCCCGCATAGCCGGTCTTGCGCATCTTCTGGATGAAGGCCGCCGTGCTCTGGAACAGCGCGGCCTGGATCACCGCCTGCGGCTGGGCCGCATGCACCGTGGCCACCGCCGCATCGACCTGCTTCGACTGGCTGGGCATGAAGGCGGTCGCCACCGGCGGGGGAAGCTTGAGCTCCTGGATCGCCCGGTTCACCGCCTCCACGCCGGCGTGGCCCATGGCGTCGTCCTCGCCCACCACGGCGATGCGGGTGAGCCCGAGCGTGGCGCAGTGCTGCACCATCTTGAACGCCTCGTCGGCCATGCTGGGGCGGACGAGGAAGACGTTGGGATGCGAGGCGTCGCGCAGCGAATCCGGCGCCGCGAAGGGCGCGAAGAAGACGGCACCCTGCGGCTTGGCCACTGCCGCCGCCGCGAGCGAGCTGGCGGTGCCCACGAAGCCGAACAGGGCGTCCGCGCCGCCCGCCAGCAACTGGCGGGCATTGGCCGCAGCCTTGTCGGCCACGTAACCGTCGTCGAGCTGGCGCAGTTCCACGCGCACCGGCGCGTCGGGCCTCTGATTGAAGCCGTCCACGTACAGCTTGGCACCGGCGGCGAAGGCCAGGCCGATCTCGCTGGCCGCCCCCGTCAGTGGTGCCGATTGGCCAAGCACGAAGACGGGCCGGCCGCCAGCGGGCGGTGCTGCCCGGACAGCGGGTGAAATGGCCGCGACACCGGCCCACTGGAGCAACGCGCGTCGACGCAATTTCATGATGGCATGACGTTTAGTAACAATTCATTCATGTTAGCAACATTTGTGCCTTCGCGGTATGACCGTCGTGCATGCCGGCATGCACGCGATGCGACAAGCCGACCCTGGCGTGCGCGTGCCTCGACCCGGTGCGCGACGCGAGCCGGGCAGGCGGCGGCGCGCCGGTGGCGCACCAGCCTTGTTGCTTTCCGGTCGAGGAGTCGCGCGCCGGCCGGTGCGCCAGGCTCAAACGCGTCGGAACACCACGTCCCAGACGCCGTGGCCCAGCTTGAGGCCGCGGTTCTCGAACTTGGTCAGCGGCCGGTAGTCGGGCTTGGCCGCCCAGCCGTCGGCTGCGGTGGCGGTGTTGGCCAGCAGCGGCTCGGCGCCCAGCACCTCCAGCATCTGCTCGGCGTAGGGCTGCCAGTCGGTGGCGCAGTGCAGGTAGCCGCCGGGCTGCAGGTGCTCGGCGAGCTGGCGCACGAAGGGCGGCTGGATGAGGCGGCGCTTGTTGTGGCGCTTCTTGTGCCAGGGGTCGGGGAAGAACACGTGGATGCCGGCCAGCGAGCCGGGCGCAATCATGTGCTCCAGCACTTCGACCGCATCGTGCGCGCAGATGCGGATGTTGCCGATCTGCTGCTCGCCGATGCGCTTGAGAAGCGCGCCAACGCCGGGCTCGTGCACCTCGCAGCACAGGAAGTTGTCCTCGGGCCGCACGCGGGCGATGTGGGCCGTGGCCTCGCCCATGCCGAAGCCGATCTCCAGGATGGTGGGCGCATGGCGGCCGAAGGCGGCGTCGAGGTCGAGCCGCTCCTCGCGGTAGGGCAGCAGGAACTCGGGGCCCCAGGTCTCGAAGGCCCTGGCCTGGCCGCCGGTGGTGCGGCCGGCGCGGCGCACGAAGCTCTTCAGGCGCCGGTGCGGGAAGCCTTGCGGGGTGCTGGCGTCGTCGTCGTTGTCGGCGCCGTCGGCGGCCGGGGGCGAGGCAGGGGTGTCGATCACGGGCGCGGATTGTAGAGAGCGGCCCATGGCGCCACCCACTGCGCCAGTGCTTCGTGCGGTGTGCTTGCGGTCGAAGGCGGCAGCTCGAGCGCGGACGCCGCCGCCTGCAGCGCGGCCAGGGCCTCCCCTGGCGTGTCGGTGGCCAGCGCGGCCGCGCCGTTCTGCTTCGACAGCTTCTGGCCGTCGGCGCCCATCACCAGCGGCGTGTGCAGGTAGCGCGGTGCGCGAAAGCCCAGCGCCCGCTGCAGCAGGATCTGGCGTGGCGTGTTGTCGGCCAGATCCTGGCCGCGCACGACATCGGTGATGCCCTGCACTGCGTCGTCGACGACCACTGCCAACTGATACGCCCAGGGACCGTCGGCACGGCGCAGCACGAAGTCGCCGACCTCGCTCGCCACGGACTGCCGCTGCGGGCCGATCCGGCGGTCCGTCCAGTGCACTTCGTCTGCTATGGTTTTGATAGCTGCTTGCGCAAGCGGGGCGGGCACTGGAGCCACTTTTCGTTCGAATTTCCAGGTGCCGAAGCGCCAGGCCCGCGCGGGCTTGCCGTGCAGCCCGTCGCGGCAGGTGCCAGGGTAGACGCGCTCGCCATGGCGCTCGTGGGCCACGCCCCGTGCGGCCAGGGCGGCATCGATCTCGCGGCGCGTGCAGCCGCAGGGGTAGGCCAGGCCGGCCGCCACCAGGCGCTTCAGTCCGGCCTCGTACAGCGCGCTGCGGTCGCTCTGCCACACGGGCGCCTCGTCGGGGATCAGCCCGCAGGCCGCGAGCTGGCCGAGGATGTGCTCGCCCAGGCCGGGCAGGCAGCGCTCGGTGTCGGCGTCCTCGATGCGCACCAGCCAGCGCCCGCCCGCGGCGCGCGCATCGAGCCAGCTGGCCAGCGCGGCGACGAGCGAGCCCGCATGCAGCGGCCCGGTCGGGGAGGGCGCAAATCGGCCGATGTAGGTGACCCCCACGCTCCCCGCTGCGCGAGGTTCGCTGCCCCCCGAGGGGGCGCTCGCCGCCTTGGGGCGGCCCGGCGGCGGCTCGGGGCCCTGGTGCACGCGTTCAGGCGACGTCGAGCGCGAGCGACAGGCCCGAGACGAAGGCGTCCTCGACGCGGTGGCCGATGCACCAGTCGCCCGCGACGCCGAGGCCGGTCGCGGCGTCCCACAGGTGCGACTTGCCCAGCGGCGTCAGCGTCTTGGCCTCGGTCCACAGGCGCGCCTGGGCGAAGGAGGGCGTGGCGAGGATGCCGGTGATCTCGGCGAAGGCGCGCTGCAGCTTGGCCTCGATGCGGGGCGCGTCGTCGCGCAAATGCTCCTGCGACCACGCGGGGCTGGCCTGCACCGTCCAGCGCTCGACCTGGGTGCGGCCCGGCTTGGACGACTCGCGCGCCACCCAGGCCACGCGGTGGTGGGTGGAAAGCGCCGCGTTCCATTGCGGGCCCAGCGACCACAGCGCCGGTTGGTTGGCCTGCGGGTAGGCCAGGTTCAGCGACCAGCACGGCGCGATGGTCACGCCGCCGAGCGCTTCGAAGAGGGCCGGCGCCGCGCCGCGCAGCAGCACGCGCGCGGCGCCGGGCGTGACGGCCAGCAGCACCGCGTCGAAGCCGGGCTGCACCGACTGTGCGCCCTCCGCCTGCGCGATGCGCAGCTGCCAGCCGCGCTCGGTCAGCGGATCGCGTTCGATCGCGGTCACGCCGCAGCCGGTGCGCACGCGCGTGCCCAGCGGGGCGGCCCAGTGCGTGGCCAGCGCATCCATGCGGGGCGTCGCGACCCAGTGCGATTCGCGCCCGGGCAGCGCCGCTTCGGCCACGCGGCCGTGGGCGTCGAGCACCCGCACGGCGTTGGCGCTCCAGCGCTTGCAGGGGGCGCGGGTGGCGTCGAGCGCCTGCTGGAAGCGCGGGTCGCGCACGGTGAAGTACTGCGCGCCAGAGTCGAAGCTGCCGAAGGGCGTGTCCTCGCTGGCCATGCGGCCGCCGACCTGCGCCGCCCGTTCGAAGACCGTGACCTCGTGGCCGGCCTGCACCAGGGTGCGTGCGGCCGTGAGTCCGGCCAGGCCGGCACCGACGATGGCGATGCGGCGGGGGGCCGGGGCAGAGG
>SCOE01000022.1 GCA_005503065.1 Comamonadaceae bacterium ALPHA2B | reverse complement strand
AGGGCTACCGCCGGATCTTCTCTCGGTTTGAAAAGCTTGACGTGATGTTCCTCGGCTTCCTCAGCTTTGTGCTGGTGGCTGATGGCCTCCGCGGTTTGTGTTAACACGCCCTAGGCGCCGGCTGGTCGACTGCGGCATCCCAGATCCCCATCGCGTCGGTCACGGCCTTCTCGATGGCGGCGTGCCGGACACGATCGCGGGCGAGCACGGACAGCCCCTGGAAAAAGCAGTCGAACGCGACGGACAGCGATGCCGGATCCGTGCTGCGGCGCAGTTCTCCGCGCTCGATGCCTCGTTCCACGCAGGCGCGAAAGCCGGCGCGCGTGCGACTGCGCACGTCACGAAGCCACTGCGTGACGGCTTCGCTGCCGGTGGAACTGGCCCCGACGACGCCCAGCGCGACCATGCAGCCTTTCGGATGGCCGCTCTCGATCTGCATCCTTGCAGACCGCATCAGCGCCAGGAACACGCCCTCCCGTGGCGGAATCGACGTGTCGTGCAGGCTCCGGGTCACCTTGCCGTAGATCGCCATGTAGCGCTCCAGCGCCTCCTTGTACAGCGCTTCCTTGGACTCGAAGGCCGCATAGAAGCTGGGCGCTGAAATGCCCCCGCCAATGGCCGCCTTCAGCTGGGACAACGACGTCGATTCATAGCCGTGTTCCCAGAACAGGTGCATTGCCGAATCGATTGCCGCGTCGCGGTCGAACGTGCGTGGCCGTCCCCGTTGACCCATGAACAGCTCCGTAAATCAAAATATACATACTAGTCGATACAAAATATTTGAACAAGCCGCGCCCGAGGAGCGCCCGCGCACGGCGGCGTGCGGCCCAAGAGGGCGGTTGACACGGCCTTCCACAGCCACTTATATTTGTACTACTCGGTACGTAAATAAAGAGCCCGAGCCGCGCGGGGTCGCCACACGACCCCGCATTTTTTTCCTTATTTATGTACCAGTCGGTACCGAAATAACCCATGTCCAAAGAACTCGAAGCACGCCTTGACGCCATCGAAAGCCGCTTTGCCATCGATGCGCTGATCGCCAACTACGCCGAGGCGTTCGACACCATGAACATCGAACTGCTGGCCACGCTCTGGCATCCCGAGTCGCGGCTTCTCCTGGGTGCGAACGGCAATTCCGATGGCCTGGAGGCCATCCTGGCGCAGGCACGCATCAACATGAAGCGCATGCCCCACATGCACCACTGGATGGCGAATGCCTTGATCACGGTGGACGGCGACGACGGCCGCGGCCTGGTGGCGGCGGACTGCCTCTTCTACGACGTCGATCGGGGAGTGCTGCAGGCGAGCGGCCAGTACCGCGACGTCTATCAGCGCCGAGATGGCCGTTGGGCGTTCCTGGAGCGCACCTTCACGATGCACTACGCCACGCCGCTCCACAGCTGGCAACCCATCATGGGAACGGAACGTTTCGGCCGTCCGGCCTGACGCAGCCTGCAGCGGGCGAGACCATGCATACGACAACCTCCTCCACGCGTCGATGGTCGGCGTTCGCGGTGTTGCTGGTGGGCGCATTTCTGCCTCCGCTGGACTTCTTCATCGTGAACGTCGCCCTTCCATCGATTCGGAGCACCCTCCACACCAGCGCTGCAGAGCTGCAGCTCGTCATTTCCGGCTACGCCGCGGCTTACGCGGTCTTCCTCATCACGGGAGGACGGCTGGGCGATCTCTTCGGCCGGCGAAGGATCTTCCTGATCGGCGTCACGGGCTTTGGAGTGACCTCGGTGATCTGTGGCCTTGCATCTTCACCTGCCATCCTGATCCTCGGGCGTGTGCTGCAGGGCCTGAGCGCCGCTGCCATGGCGCCGCAGGGACTGGCCTCCATCCACGCCCTGTTCCCCGAAAAGGAGCGTGCGCGCGCCTTGGGACTCTACGGCGCCGCGGTGGGACTGGCGGCGGTGGCCGCGCAGGCGCTCGGGGGTGCGTTGATCTCTGCGGACATCTTTCACCTGGCGTGGCGCGTCGTCTTCCTCATCAACCTGCCCGTCGTCGTCGCCGTCCTGGTCTTCGGTCTGCCGCTGCTGCCGGACGTCCGTGGCGACAGCCCGGCTCCCGTGGACCGGGTCGGCGTGCTGCTCTGCGCGCTCACCCTGGGCTTGCTCATCGTGCCCCTGGTCGAAGGGCGGGAGCTGGGCTGGCCGTGGTGGGCCTGTGCGATGCTGATCGCGTGCCCCGTGGCAGCGGCAGGCTTCTGCCGGTATGAGGTGGCCTATGCGCGCCGAGGCGGCGTACCCCTGATCAGCATGGACCTGATCCGCAGGCCCGGCCTGATGAGCGGACTCGCGGGCGTCCTGTTTTTCTACGTCGTCTCCGCTTTCTTCCTGACCTTCTCCGTCTATCTCCAGGCCGCACTCGGCATGGGCCCGTTCGAGACGGGGCTGGTCTTCCTGCCGTTCGGCGTCGGCGCCTTCATCGGGCCGCTGACGACCCCGCTGGCGATCCGCCTCTTCGGCGACCGCGTCCCCGCCATCGGGATGATGCTCGAGGTCGCCGGCTGCGCGCTGCTCGCCGCCCTCGTGGCCGGCGCGCCCGGACAGATGCCGGCTCCGCTTCCGCTGATCGGGGCGGTGGCGCTTCTGGGATTCGGCCAGGGCTGGGCGCTGCCGACGCTGGTGCGCTCGGTGATCAATCGCGCACCGGCGACCGGCTCCGGGATGATCGCGGGCATCACGAATTCGGCGTTGCAGATCAGTGCAGCGCTGGGTGTCGCGGTCATCGGCGGTGTCTTCTTCAGTGTCGCGGGGGCTTCACCGGATCCGGTGAGCCTGGCCAGGGCGCTGGCCATTGCAATGGTGTGCGTCGGCGGCAGTCTGACCGTGGCCGCCGCGCTGTCGATCGTCGCTTCGAGATCCAGCAGTCACGCCGCTGCAAGGACCGTGGCTCCGTGAGCCCGCGTCACGATTCGCGGCCAGGAGCACCTCGTCGATGCGCATGCCCCGCGGCACGCTGGGCTATCGAACTCCCGTGGCCGTCAGATGCACCACGCGATCCGCGCGCCCCGCGGCCGCCTCCGAATGCGTGACCAGCACCAGCGCCGCGCCTTGGCTGCGTGCCTCGGCCGCGAGCACGTCCATGACGCGGGCGGCTGTCGTCGGGTCGAGGTTGCCGGTGGGCTCGTCGGCCAGCAGCAGGGTGGGGCGGTGCACCAGCGCGCGGGCGATGGCCACGCGCTGCAGCTGGCCACCGCTGAGCTGCTGCGGCAGGCGCGCGCCGAGGCCGTCGAGACCGACGACGCGCAGCATCTCCTGCACGCGCGCCTGCCGCGCCGGGGCGTCGGCTTCACCCTGCAGCATCAGCGGCAGCGCGACGTTCTGCGCGACGTCCAGGTGGGGCAGCACATGGAAGGCCTGGAACACGAAGCCGACCCGGCGCCGCCGCCACAGCGCGCGCGCGTCGGCGTCGAGCGTGCCCAGGTCGGTGCCGTCGACCACGACGCGGCCCGCATCCCAGTGGTCGAGGCCGGCCACGCAGTTCAGCAGCGTGGACTTGCCCACGCCCGATTCGCCGACGATGGCGACGAACTCGCCCGGCGCGACCTCGAAGCTCACGTTGCAGAACACGGTGACGCGATCGGGCGGCTTGCCGTAGTGCTTCGCAAGCGATTCGATCCGAAGGCGCGGCGCGGGCGTCGTCATGTCGCGCGGGCCATCATGCGTTGCACGGCCTGCGCGGTCGCATCCGGCGTATCGCAGGCGATGACGGTGCGCGCCGGCATGCTGCGCAGCCAGGTGATCTGCCGCTTGGCCAACTGGCGCGTGGCGGCGATGCCCTTGTCGCGGAAGGCGGCGATGGCGGCGGCATCGGGCCGGTCGCCCGCGCTGTCGAACAGCTCCCAGGCCTGGCGGTAGCCCACGCAGCGGATCGAGGGCAGGTCGGCGTGCAGATCGCCACGCGCACGCAGGGCGCGCACTTCGTCGAGGAAGCCGGCGGCCAGCATGGCATCGAAGCGGTCGGCGATGCGGGCATGCAGCCAGGCGCGGTCCTGCGGTTCCAGAGAAAAAAGGGCTCCGACGACCGCCCCATCTGGGCGGCCAGCTATGGTTTTCGTAGCATTCGCCGAAGCGGCTTCGCGCTGGTGGAAGTCGGAGATCGGCCGCCCCGTGGTTTGCCACACCTCCAGCGCGCGCTGGATGCGCTGGCTGTCGTGCGGCGCCAGGCGCGCGGCGGTGCGCGGGTCCACCTCTGCCAGGCGTGCATGCAGCGCGGGCCAGCCGTGGGCGGCGGCCTCGGCGTCGAGCAGGGCGCGCACGGCGGGGTCGGCGGCGGGCATGGCGTCGATGCCGTCGATCAGCGCCTTGAAGTACAGCATCGTGCCGCCCACCAGCAGCGGCAGCGCCTTGCGTGCACGGATGGCGTCGATGAGCCGCGTCGCGTCGGCCACGAAGGCCGCGGCGCTGTAGCTTTCGCTCGGGTCGCGGATGTCGATGAGGTGGTGCGGCACCTGCGCGCGCTCGGTGGCGCTGGGCTTGGCGGTGCCGATGTCCATGCCGCGGTAGACCAGCGCGGAGTCGACGCTGACGATTTCCACGGCGCGGCTTGGCGCGAGGCGTGCGGCCAGCGCCAGGGCCGCCGCGGTCTTGCCGCTGGCCGTGGGACCGGCCAGGCCGATCCAGCGCGGGACGCCCTGGTCAGCGGGCACGGTGGTCTCCGCCGAAGCGCGGCACCACGGTCCACGCCAGCACGGCGATGCAGCCGCTCCAGAACCAGATGCCCAGCGCCAGCGGGCGCGTGCTGCCGTCCATGTGCGTTCCGAGCCAGCCGCCGATGCCGAACGCCGCCAGCATCATGATGAAACCGTTGAGTGCCGAGGCGGCGCCCGCCGCCTGCGGAAAGGGGCCCACGGCGCCCGTCTGCCCGCAGGGCTGGTGCACGCCGTGGCCCAGCATCACCAGCGTCAGCGGCGCGGCGATGGCCCACACCGTCTGCACGTCGGCGAGCGCCAGGGCGCCCATGAGGGTGCCGCCGGCCAGGCTCAGGACCGCCCCGCGCGCGACGCTGCCGCGCACGCCGTGGCGCGCGAGCCAGTGCCGGCACAGGAAGGTGCCCGCGATGTAGGCCAGCGAGTTCCACAGCATCACCAGCCCGTAACCGGTGCGCGACAGGCCCAGCACCTGAAGAAAGACGAAGGACGACGAGGCCAGGAAGGTGAACAGCAGGCCGTAGGCGGCCGTGGTGAGCGCCGAGAAGGTGAGGAAGGTCGGATGCCGCAGCACGGTGCCCCAGGTGCGCACGATGGCCGAGGGGCGCAGCGCGTTGGCGTCGGGTCGGGGCAGCGATTCGCGAAGGCGCAGCGCCACGAGGGCCAGCGTGGCGACGCCGAACAGGGCCGGCACGGCCAGCGCGAAGCGCCAGCCCAGCCCGTCGGTGACCACGCTGCCCACCGGTGCGCACAGGCAGGCGATCACGCCCAGGCCGGTGAGCGCGCGCGACATCACGCGGGCGCCTTCGGCCGGCTGGTACAGATCGCGCACGATGGCGCGCGCCGCCATCACCGCCGCCCCCATGGCTGCCCCCTGGAGTGCGCGCAGCGCGATCAGCCCTTCGATGGAGGACGCGAGCGCGGTGCCGGCAGCGGCCAGCACGTAGGCCGACAGGCCCACGAGCAGCACGGGGCGGCGGCCGAAGCGGTCGGACAACGGCCCCAGCACCAGTTGCGAGACGCCGAAGGCCAGCAGCAGCGCCGTCAGCGTGAGCTGCGCATGCGCGATGCGCGCGCCGAAGCCGGCCGTCAGCGCGGGCAGTGCCGGCAGGTACAGGTCGGTGGTGACCGGCTGGATGCCCAGCAGCAGCGCCAGCACGAGCACCAGCACGCCCGGCGTCGTGCCGGCGCGGGGCGTGGAGGGGGGAATTTCGGAAGCGGCCACGCCCGCGACACCGGGGCGGGCCGGCGCGCGGGGCGGGGCCATCGGCCCGAGGGTAGCAAATGGGCGGGCGCCCGACCGCGCTCAGGAGGCGTGAACGAATCCGGCGTGACCGTGCAGGCTGGCGGAGTGCGCGGCGGTGCCGGGCCCGCTCGCCTCTGTTCAGATCGCCTGCATCGTCCGCGGCGCGCGAGCGCGGACCTCGCGCGCGGTGGGGGCACGCGGTGCGGGCGCGGGCACCGCCACGGGCGCGGCCTCGTCGCTGGCGAGCACCGGCGCCGGCTCCTTCATCTGGAAGAGCTGGCTCAGCGCGGCCTTGTACTGCACTTCGCCGATGGAATTGGTGTTGTGGTGCGAGCCACCCTCGACCAGCACGAACATCTTGGGCCCGGTGGCCGCGTCGTACAGCTTGCGGCCCAGCGTCGGGTTGATCAGCGTGTCGTTCGAGCCATGCACCACCAGCAGCGGCGAGCCGATGGTCTTGACCTTGTTGATCGCCTCGAAGCGCTGCGTGACCAGCGCGCTGAAGGGCAGCCAGCCCCACTTGAAGCTGCTCACCACGTCGGTGATCGAGGTGAAGGTGCTCTCGACGATGACGCCGCTCTCGTCCTTGACGTGCGAGGCGAGGTCGATGCCGATGGCGCCGCCCAGCGAGTGGCCGAAGATGTAACGGTGCTGTTTCGGGTACTTGGCGGCCAGCCAGTCCCAGGCAGCGCGGGCGTCCTCGCGCGCCGAGTCTTCCGACGGCAGGGCCTTGGTGCTCTTGCCGAACCCGCGGTAGTCGATGGCCAGCACCGAGAAGCCCAGCTCGTGCATGCGCTGGATGCGAGGGGCCGAGCCGGCGACGTTGTAGCGTGCACCGTGCAGGTAAAGCATCACCGGGCGGTCGGGCGACATGGGCGCGTCGCCCAGCCACAAGCCGTGCAGGCGGGCCGGCTGGCCCGTCACCGAGGACTGGAAGTCGATCCACACGTCCTGCATGCCGGCCGTCATGGCGGCGGTGTTGCCCCAGCTGCGGTCGCTGGGCTGGAAGATCCATTCGCGCTGCCGCTCGTCGAGGGTCGAGCAACCGGCCGCGAGCAGAGCACAGAGCGAGACGGCCGATGCGAACAGGGACCAGCGTTTCATGGGGCAGAAAGAGAGCGATAGCCGGTCAAAAGTTCAAACCGATCGACCGGGAATGGACCGACACCACATCCCGGTAACTCCCCGAAACAACGCTCTGCGGCGTCTGCAACGGAGCATGCAACGGGCGTGCCCGCCCGTCGGATGACACTGGAAAACCCTGTAGGTCGCTGGAGGTAACCGCTTTCAGCGCGGGAATTTGACGCGAAAAGCCGCGAAGTGCCCGAGCGCAAGCCCCCCTTCAGGTGCCTGGGGGCACGCCGTCGGGGCGCATCGCCACGCAAAGGGTTACAGATCTGCAGGCTCAGCGGCCGCGCAGGAACAGGGCGTCGAGCTCACGCACGCTGAGTTGGCGCCATGTCGGGCGGCCGTGGTTGCACTGGTCGGACCGCTCGGTGGCTTCCATCTGGCGCAGCAGGGCGTTCATCTCCTCGAGCGTGAGGCGACGGTTGGCCCGCACCGCGCCGTGGCAGGCCATGGTGCCCAGCAGCTCGTTCTGGGCGCGCTGCACCACGGTGCTGGCATCGTGCTGCGCCAGTTCGGCCAGCACGCTGCGCGCCAGCTCGACCGGGTCGCCGTCGGCCAGCGAACTCGGGACCGCCCGCACCGCCAGGGTGCGCGGCGAAAAGGGGGTGATCTCCAGGCCCAGCGTCGGCAGCACCTCCACGCACGCTTCGGCGGTGGCGACCTCCTGCGGCGTGGCGGCGAAGGTGGCGGGAATCAACAGCGGCTGGCTGGCGATGGCGGCGCCGTCGAGCTGCACCTTGAGCCGCTCGTAGACGATGCGCTCGTGCGCCGCATGCATGTCGACGATGACCAGGCCCTGGCTGTTCTCGGCCAGGATGTAGATGCCGTGCAGCTGGGCGAGTGCGCGGCCCAGCGGCCAGGCGTCGTCGGGCGCGCCCGCTGCGGCGGCGAGCGGCGGCGCCACGAAAGGTGCGGCCGGCGCGGCGAAGGCAGGCCCATCGTCCAACTGCGGGCGGTTGGCTGCGGTGGGGGCCGGTGCGGCGGGCCACATGGCTGCCATGTCGCCTAGGCCGCGCTCCGCTACGAAATTGATAGCTGGCTGCGCCCACGGGGCGGGCGTTGCAGCCACATTTGGCTTGAAAAGCGGCGCCGGCCGACCGGTGGCGGCCTCGGGGTCCGCCGCGCCGCCGGCGCGCGGTGCGGCCAGCGCGTTCTCGATCGCGTGGCGCACCGCCTGGTGCACCTCGCGCCCGTCGCGAAAGCGCACTTCGATCTTGGTCGGGTGCACGTTCACGTCCACGCGCGCGGGGTCGATCGTCAGGTGCAGCGCGAAGACCGGCTGGCGCTGGCCGTGCAGCACGTCCTCGTAGGCGCTTCGCACCGCGTGCGCCAGCACCTTGTCGCGCACGAAGCGGCCGTTGACGTAGAAGTACTGCTGGTCGGCCCGCGAGCGCGCGGCATCGGGCACGCCCGCGTAGCCGCTCACGCGCACCGGGCCCATGCCATGTTCGACCGGCACGCTCTGGGCCACGAATTCGTCACCGAACACGTCCGCCAGCCGCCGGGCGGTATCGCCGGCCGGTCGCCACTGCTCGATCAGCTTGCCCTCGTGCCAGACCGCGAAGCCGACGTCGGGCCGCGCCAGCGCATGGCGCCGCACGGCCTCCAGGCAGTGGGCCAGTTCGGTCGCGTCGGTCTTGAGGAACTTGCGGCGCGCGGGCGTGGCGTAGAACAGCTCGCGCACTTCCACCGTGGTGCCGCGGGAGCGCGCCACCGGGCGCAGCTCGCCGGTGCGGCCGTCGAGCAGCCAGGCACCATCGGCGTCGCCGTGGCGCGACAGCACGCTCATATCGGCGATGGCGTTGATGGCGGCCAGCGCCTCGCCCCGGAAACCCATGGTGCCGACCGATTCGAGGTCGTCGAGGCTCGCGATCTTGCTGGTGGCGTGGCGGCGCAGGGCGATCGGCAGTTCCTCGCGCGGGATGCCGGCGCCGTCGTCCTCCACCGAGATCAGCCGCACGCCGCCGGCGAGCAGGCGCACCGTGACCTGGGTGGCGCCAGCGTCGAGGGCGTTGTCGACCAGCTCCCGCACCACCGAGGCCGGCCGCTCGACCACCTCGCCGGCGGCGATCTGGCTGATCAGCTCGTCGGGCAGCTCGCGGATGGGCCGCCGGCCGCCGGGCGGCATCGGCAGGGAGGAGGGAAGGGCGCTCACCGGAGGGATTCTAGGAGCCGGTGTCCACCAGGGTCTTGAACATCACGTAAGCATCGACGTACCCGCGCGTCGGGTGCCGGAATGCACCGGGCAGCGTGCCCACGATGGAAAACCCCAGGCGCTGCCACAGCCGCACCGCACCCACGTTGGTGGACACGACGAAGTTGAACTGCATGGCGCGAAAACCCATCCGGAGCGCCTGGTCCTGCGAGTGCTCGCACATCGCCGCCGCCACGCCGCGCCCGCGCGCCGCGTCGGCCGTCACGTAGCCGCAGTTGCCCACGTGGGCACCCTGGCCGGGCTGGTTGGGCTTGATGCAGTAGGTGCCCAGGACCGTGCCGTCCCCGTCGCAGGCCACGAAGCTGGCGGCAGGCGCCTCGACCCAGGCCGCGTGCGCGGCGGTCTTGGAGATGTCGGGCGGGTAGCTGTAGGTGTCGGCACGGGCGAAGGTGGGCGCCAGCAGCGCCCACACGGCGGGCCAGTCGGCGGCTTCGAGGGGCCGGATCAGGAACGGGGAATTCAGGGAGGCGGCGGTCATGGCCCCGGGATAATGCCAGCCCCATGGACATCGTCGCCTTCCTCATCGATTTCATCCTCCACGTCGACAAGCACCTGGAGGCCTTCGTCGTCGCCTACGGGCCTTGGGTGTACGCGCTGCTTTTCCTGATCGTGTTCGTCGAGACGGGCGTGGTGGTGATGCCCTTCCTCCCCGGCGACTCCCTGCTCTTCATCGTGGGTGCGCTGTGCGGCGCGGGGCTGATGAGCTACGGGCTGGCCGTGCCGATCCTCATCGTCGCGGCGGTGCTGGGCGACCAGTGCAACTTCAGCATCGGCCGCTATTTCGGCCCCAAGGTCTTCCAGTGGGAAAACTCCCGCTTCTTCAACAAGAAGGCCTTCGACCAGGCGCATGCCTTCTACGAGCGCTACGGCGGCATCACCATCGTGCTGGCGCGCTTCATGCCCTTCATCCGCACCTTCGCCCCCTTCGTCGCAGGCGTGGCGGCCATGGGCCGTGCCAAGTTCACGGCCTACAACGTGGGCGGCGCGCTGTTGTGGGTGATCGGCATCTGCACGGCCGGCTACTTCTTCGGCAACCTGCCCTTCGTGAAGGAGCACCTGGACAAGATCATCTGGGCGCTGATCATCGTGCCGGGGCTGATCGCGATCTTCGGCGCATGGCGCGGCTCGCGCGCAGCCAAGGCGGCGCCGACGGCCTGAGCGCGGCACAAGAAGAAGAAAAGGCGCGCCCACGGGCGCGCCTTTTTTTTCCTGTCAACGGTGCTCAGTAGCGCGGGCCGTTGTTCGGGTAGTACGAACCGGGCTGGTAGTACTGCTGCTGGTTGTAGTAGTTGCGCTCGTCGACGTTGCGGCCGACCTGGTTGCCGATGATGCCGCCGATGGCCGCACCGCCCAGGGTGGAGCCGGTGTTGCCGCCGATGGCATGCCCCACTGCAGCACCGCCGAGGGCGCCGATGCCGGTGCCCAGATTCTGATTGGGGCCGCTCGCGCAGCCCGCCAATGCCATGACCGACGAGGCGGCCGCTGCAGCAATCCAATAACGCGACTTGATCATGTGGTCCACCTTTCTGTTTGAGGATGGACACATCTTGCGCAACGAGGCCTCGGCGGGGGTGTAGGAACCCGCCGATGGCCCCTGTGCGACGGCAAGGGCCGCGGGATGTGCGGCAGCGCCTAGGCGCCTTGCGCGCCAAAGGCGCACCGGACTTTCACAGCTGCCGGCTGCGTGCCAGCGGCGGGTTCTGTGCGAAATAGCGCTGGATGCCGCGCATCAGCGCGTCGGCCAGGTCTTCCTGGTAGGCGACGGTGCGCAGCTTGGCCTCTTCCTCGGGATTGCTGATGAAGGCGGTTTCGACCAGCACGCTCGGGATATCGGGTGCCTTGAGCACCGCAAAGCCGGCCTGCTCGACGCTGCCCTTGTGCAGCCGTGCGCCGATGCCCTTGATCTCGCCCAGCATCGCCGTGCCCAGCCTGAGGCTGTCGTTGATCTGCGCGGTGGTGCTCATGTCGAACAGCGCGCGCTGCACCTGGGCCTCGTGCCCGCCCACGTTGACGCCGCCGACGCGGTCGGCCTGGTTTTCCTTGTTGGCCAGCCAGCGCGCGGCGCTGCTGGATGCACCGCTCTGGCTCAGCGCGAACACGCTGGCACCGCGCGCGGCCGGCGTGGTGAAGGCGTCGGCATGGATGCTCACGAACAGGTCGGCTTGCACGCGCCGCGCCTTCTGCACGCGCACGTGCAGCGGCACGAAGAAGTCGGCATCGCGCGTGAGGAAGGCGCGCATCGGATTGCCGTTCACGCTGGCCGCGTTGATGCGGTCGCGCAGGCGGTGGGCGACCTGCAGCACGATGTCCTTCTCACGCGTGCCGGCGGGGCCCATGGCGCCGGGGTCTTCCCCGCCGTGGCCCGGATCGAGCGCGACGATGATGATCCGGTCGGTGCGGCTGGCCGTGGCCGTGTTGGGCACCGGCCGCGGGGGCGCGGGCGCCGGCGCGGGCCGCACCGGCGCGGTGCCGACCACGGGCGGCAGCGGGGCGGGCGCCACGAGGTTCGGCGTCTCGCGCGCGGCAGGGCCGGCCGGTGGCGACGGCTTCATGGACTGCTGCGCCATCAGCTCGCCCAGCGGATCTGCCGCCGGGGCGGCGGGGCGCACCGGTGGCGGCGCCTCGCCGGGGCGGGCGAGCTCGCGAGGCGCCACGCCGGCCACGGCGGTGTCGCTGCCGCCGCCGCGCGTGTCGCGCAGGCGTTCGGCGATCAGCGACTCCAGCGGATCGACCGCCTGCGCGGGATACAGATCCAGCACCAGCCGGTCGCGGTAGGCGGCGATCGGCGCCAGCGAGAAGACCTGCGGCAGCACGGCCTGCTTGAGGTCGAACACGATGCGCACGACCGAGGGGGCGTTCTGCCCTACGCGCAGCCCGGCGATGTAGGGGTCGTCGGGCCGCACCTTGCCCACCAGGTCGCGCAGGGCGGGGTTGAGGTCGATGCCCTTGATGTCCACGGCCAGCCGCGGCGGGCTGCCGACGACCAGTTGCTGCGTCTGCAGCCGGCCGTCGGATTCGATGGTGATGCGCGTGTAGTCGTTGGCGGGCCACACGCGCACGGCGACGATGGTGGCGCCGCGTGCGATCTGCTGCGCGCCCAGCAGCAGCACCAGCGTGCCGGCCTTGAGCAGCTGGCGGCGCGCGGCGGCGTTGGCAGAGGGGGAGGGGAGATCGTCGGTTCGGCTCATTGAATAATCTCCGCGCAACGCGCTGCGGTGCGAGCCCCCTTCGGAGCGGCCGGGCGGCGGCTCATGCAGCGGTGGCGGCAGCCAGCAGTTCGCGTCCGCGCGCAGTGTGGGCGTGCAACGTGACAGTACGGAGATCGTCGTCGCTCATTGCTTCTATTTTAATAGCAAGGTCCGCAACCGGGATGCGCCCCGCGGCATTGTTTGGCCATTCGGCCAGCTTGAGCCCCGGGGCCGCGAAGATGTCGCGGAAGCCGGCGTCGTCCCACTCGCGCGGGTCGCCGAAGCGGTAGAAGTCGAAGTGGTGAACCGCCAGCCCGCCCGCTGCGGCGTGCGGTTCCACCACCGCGTAGGTGGGGCTCTTGATGCGGCCCGTGACGCCGAGCGCGCGAAGCAGATGGCGCACGAAGGTGGTCTTGCCCGCGCCCAGTTCGCCATGCAGGGTGATGAAGGCGTCGCGCAGCGCGTGCGCGGCGGCCAGGTGCTGCGCGAAGCGGTCGGTGTCGTCCTCGTCTCGCCACTGCACGGTCGCAGTCGCGGGCGGAGGCGTTCCTACAATCGATGGGTGGTCGTCGGCACTCAACTCGTCACTCGGAAACTCGTGGCTCACATCAATGCGTGGGCGCGGGAACTGGGATTCTCCCAAATCGGTGTGGCGGGCATCGACCTGTCGAGCGCCGAGCCCGGCCTGCGCCAGTGGCTGGACAACGGCTTCCACGGCGAAATGGACTACATGGCCGCGCATGGCATGCGTCGGGCGCGGCCTGCCGAGCTCGTTCCGGGCACGGTGAGCGTGATCACCGCGCGCATGAACTACCTGCCGCGCGAAACGCCGCCCGACTGGCAGGCCGTGGAATGGGCACGGCTGAAACGGCCCGGCGAGGGGGTCGTGTCGACCTACGCCCGCGGGCGGGACTACCACAAGGTGATGCGCGCGCGCCTGCAGCGCCTGGCCGACCGCATCGCGCAGGAACTGGGACCCTTCGGGCACCGCGTCTTCACCGACTCGGCCCCGGTGCTCGAGGCCGAGCTCGCCGCACGCAGCGGGCAGGGCTGGCGCGGCAAGCACACGCTGGTGCTGGACCGGGAGGCCGGTTCGATGTTCTTCCTCGGCGAGATCTACGTCGACCTCGCGTTGCCGCACAGCGAGCCGGTCAGCGCGCACTGCGGCAGCTGCCGCGCCTGCATGGACGTGTGCCCCACGCAAGCCATCCTCGCGCCCGGCCGGCTCGACGCGCGGCGCTGCATTTCCTACCTCACGATCGAGCACGCGGGCGCCATCCCGCTCGAGCTGCGCCCGCGAATGGGCAACCGCATCTACGGCTGCGACGACTGCCAACTGGCCTGCCCCTGGAACAAGTTCGCGCAGCGCGGCACGCTGGCCGATTTCGACGTGCGCCCGGGCCTTGCGGGCCAGTCGCTGGCCGCGCTGTTTGACTGGGACGAGCCGACCTTCCTGCATCGCACCGAAGGCGGCCCGATCCGCCGCATCGGCCACCTGCGCTGGCTGCGCAACATCGCCGTCGCGCTGGGCAATGCGCTGCGTGGCGGCGACGCCTCCGCCGCGCAGGCGCTGGCCACGCGCCGCGAGCACCCCGATGCGCTGGTGCGCGAGCACGTGCACTGGGGTCTGGCGCAGGCCAGATCGCTATCGAAACCATAGCTGATCGCGCCCGTTCGGCGGGCGCTGCGGGCACTTTTCGTTCAAGGAAAAGGGATCAGCGCGGCAGGCTGAGCGCGAAGGGCAGGCTGAGCATGCCCAGCAGCGTCGACAGCGTGACGAGCCCCGCGACGAAGGGCCCGTTGTAGCCCATGCGCGCGGCCAGCACGTAGGCGCTCGAGGCGGTCGGCACGGCCGAGAAGGCCATCAGCACCGCGCCCTGCGCCGGCGGCAGGCGCAGCGCGAGCGCCAGGCCCCAGGCGATCAGCGGCAGCACGAGGTGGCGGATCGCCAGCACCGACACCGCCAGCAGCTTGCCGCGCGCCAGGCTGGCGAATTGCATGCCCGCACCGGCGGCCAGCAGCCCCAGGGCCAGCGAGGCGGCACCGATGCGCGACACCGCGGGCTCGAGCCAGCCCGGGATGCGCAGGCCCAGCAGGTTCGCCACGAGGCCGGTCGCGGTGGCGATGATCAGCGGGTTGCGCGCCAGTTGCCGCAGGAAGCCCGACTGGCCATGGCGTGCCATCGGCCACACGGCCGCCACGTTCATCAGCGGCACGCACACGCCGATCAGCACGGCGATCATGAGCAGCCCCTCGGCGCCGGCCAGGCGCTCGGCCATCGTCAGGCAGATGAAGGAGTTGAAGCGGAACGCGATCTGCACGCTGGCCGCGTGGTCGCGCCGGTCGATGCGGCGCCCGATGGCGGGCAGGAAGGGCAGGGCATAGGCCAGTGCGATGCCCGCCAGCCCGATGCCCACGCCCGCCGCGAGCAGGTGCGAGGTGGTGCCGAAGTCGATCGGGCTGCGCACGATCGAGTGGAACAGCAGCACGGGAAAGAGAAAGTAGTAGACGAGGCTCTCGACCTGGTCCCACACGCGGCGGTCGAGCGCGGTGTAGCGGCACAGCAGCCACCCGCAGGCGATGAGGGAGAAGTCGGGGACGAGGAGCTGCGCATGGTTCACCGGCCGAGCATATCGGAGCGTCCTTTCGCATCCGGAACGCGCGGGCGCAAGGCGGTGGCGTAGGCGATTGCCGCATTTCCATGGGACTTGTGGGTAATCCTGGGGCAGGGGGCCGCGGGGCAGCAATTAGCATGCGCGGTCCTGTGCATTTGGTTTCAAGTGCACTTCCCACTCAAGACACAAGGAGTTTTGACGATGCAACGTCGCCAATGGAATGCCCTCGCCGGCAGCGCCATGCTCGCCGCGCTGGTCGCGGCGCCCGCCGCCTTCGCCCAGGGCTATCCGGACAAGCCGATCGAACTGCAGGTGCCCTTCGCGCCCGGTGGCACCACCGACATCGTGGGCCGTGTGGTCGCCGACCCGCTCGGCAAGGTGCTGGGCCAGCCGGTCGTGGTGATCAACAAGGCCGGCGGCGGCGGTGCCGTCGGCGCGCTCGAAACCTCGCGCGCTGCGCCCGATGGCTACAAGCTCGGCGTGGCGACGGTCTCGAGCACGGCGGCCAACCCGGCCATCAACCCCAAGACGCCGTACAACCCGATCACCGACTTCACGCCCATCATCAACATCGCGGCCACGCCCAACGTGATCGCGGTGAATCCGAACTTCCCGGCCAAGGACTACGCCGCCTTCATCGCCGAGCTGAAGAAGAGCCCGGGCAAGTATTCGTACGGCTCGTCGGGCACGGGCGGCATCGGCCACCTGCTCATGGAGCTGTACAAGAGCATGACGAACACCTTCGTCACGCACATCCCCTATCGCGGCGCGGGCCCCGCGCTGAACGACGTGGTGGCCGGCCAGGTGCCGATCATCTTCGACAACCTGCCCTCGGCGCTGCCCTTCATCAAGGCCGGCAAGCTGGTGCCGATCGTCGTGGCCGCGCCGCAGCGCCTGAAGGACCTGCCCGACGTGCCCACCTTCAAGGAGGTGGGGCTGGAGCCGGTGAACCGCATGGCCTACTACGGCATCCTCGGCCCCAAGAACCTGCCCAAGGAAGTCGTCGACAAGATCAACGCGGGCACGAAGAAGGCACTGGAAGACCCGGCCGTCAAGAAGCGCATCGAGGACACCGGCTCGATCATCGTGGCCAACACGCCGCAGCAGTTCGCCGACCAGATCAAGGCCGAGTACGACGTGTACAAGCAGGTCGTGCAGAAGCAGAAGCTCACCCTGGACTGAGCTGCAAGCCTTCCATGGAGGGGCCGCCTTCGGGCGGCCCTTTCTTTTGCTATCTTCGTGCGATGACCGCCGAGGCCGCCGCCCCGCCCACCCCCGAGATCGACGAGTTCATCGACGCGCTCTGGCTCGAGCACGGCCTGGCCAAGAACACCCTGGCGGCCTACCGGCGCGACCTCGCACTCTTCGGCCAGTGGCTGGCCGGACGCGGGCTGGCGATGGACGCCGCGCGCGAGCATGACCTGCAGGCCTACATGGGCGCACGCATGGCCGACAAGGGCAAGGCGACCTCGGCCAACCGGCGGCTCACGGTGTTCAAGCGCTATTACCGATGGGCGCTGCGCGAGCGGCGCATCGCGGCCGACCCCACGCTGCGCCTCGTGCCCGCGCGCCAGGCGCTGCGCGTGCCCAAGACGCTGAGCGAATCGCAGGTCGACGCGCTGCTCGCGGCGCCCGACCTCGGCACGCCGCTGGGCCTGCGCGACCGCGCGATGCTGGAGCTGATGTACGCCAGCGGCCTGCGCGTGAGCGAGTTGGTGGCGATGAAGACCTTCGACCTGAGCCTGAACGACGGCGTGCTGCGCGTCCTGGGCAAGGGCAACAAGGAGCGGCTGGTGCCCTTCGGCCAGGAAGCCCGGCGCTGGATCGAGCGCTATTTGGCCGACGCGCGCCCGGTGATCCTCGGCGGGCAGCAGACGGCGGACTTCTTCGTCACGTCGCGCGGCGCCGGCATGACGCGTGCGATGTTCTGGGTCATCGTCAAGAAGCAGGCGGCGGCGGCGGGCATCCACGTGCCGCTGTCGCCCCACACGCTGCGCCATGCCTTCGCCACGCACCTGCTGAACCACGGGGCCGACCTGCGCGCCGTGCAGTTGCTCCTGGGACATGCGGACATCTCGACCACGACCATCTACACGCACGTGGCGCGCGAACGCCTGAAACAGCTGCATGCGCAACACCACCCGCGTGGCTGAGGCGCCCGCCATCCGCGTGGGCTGCGCGGGATGGAGCCTGCCCCGTACGCAGTGGCCGCGCTTCCCGGCCGAGGGCAGCCATCTCGAACGCTATGCGGCGCGCTTCGACGCGGCCGAGATCGACACCAGCTTCTACCGCCCGCATCGCACGGAGACTTACGCGCGCTGGGCCGCGTCGACGCCGGCGCACTTCCGGTTCGCCGTCAAGCTGCCGAAGTCCATCACGCACGAGGCGCGCCTCCAGGGGGCGCGCGATGCGCTCGATGCGTTTCTCGGCGAGGTCGACGGGCTCGGTCCGAAGCTGGGCTGCCTGCTGATCCAGCTCGCGCCGAGCCATGCCTTCGATGCCGCCGTGGCGCGGCGCTTCCTTGCCGATCTGCGACGGCGATACGGGGGCCCGGTCGCGATCGAACCGCGCCATGCGTCGTGGTTCACGCCCGAGGTCGATGCGCAACTGGCAGGGCAACGCGTCGCGCGCGTGCTGGCCGATCCGGTGCTGCAGGCCGGCGGCGAATGGCCGGGCGGCTGGCCGCAACTGGTGTACCTTCGGCTGCACGGGCGCCCGCGCGTGTACTGGTCGGCCTACGACGAGGCGCTGCTGGACCGGCTGGCGCTGCGCCTGCAGCAGGCGCGCGACGCAGGCGCGGCCTGCTGGTGCATCCTCGACAACACCGCCGGCGGTGAAGCCGTCGGCAACGCGCTGACGCTCAAGGCGCGGCTATCGCATCGAATCAACCAGGAGACGACATGACGACACAGACACGCCGCTGGACGCGGCCCCTCGCGCTGGGCGCATTGACCGTGGCCGCCGCGCTGGGCAGCGGCTTGGCCGCAGCCCAGGCCTATCCCGCGGCCAAGCCCATCCGCCTCGTCGTGGGCTACCCACCGGGCGGGGGCATCGACTTCGCGGCGCGCACGGTGCAGGTGCCGATGCAGGAGGCGCTCAAGCAGCAGATCGTGGTCGACTACAAGCCGGGTGCCAGCGGGATGATCGCCGCCACCGAACTCACGCGGCAGCCGCCCGACGGCTACACGCTGCTGCTGGCCAACACGGGGCCGTTCGCGATCGCGCCGTACCTGCAGTCCAAGCCGCCCTACGACCCGATCAAGCAATTCACCTACATCGGCCAGATCAGCCAGGGCAGCTACATCGCGGTGACGCGGCCCGACCATCCGGCGAAGAACCTCAAGGAATTCGTGGCCTGGGCCAAGCAGCAGGGCGGCAAGGTGAACTTCGCCTCGGGCGGCAACGGCACCTCGACGCACCTCAACGGCGAGCTCATGAACCAGGTCGCCGGGCTGGACATGACGCACGTTCCCTACAAGGGCAGCGCGCCCGCGGTGCAGGACCTGATCGGCGGCCAGACGCAGATCCTCATCGACGCCGGCAGCGTGCTGCTGCCGCAGGTCAAGGGCGGCAAGCTCAAGGCGCTGGCCGTCACGGGACCGAAGCGCGATCCGCAACTGCCGGACGTGCCGACGGTCAAGGAACTGGGACTGGGCGGCATGGAGTCGGTGGGCTTCCAGGGGCTCGTCGGCCCGGCCGGCATGCCGAAGGACGTTGTGGAGCGCCTGTCGGCCGAGCTGGCCAAGGCGCTCGCGCAGCCCGAGGTCCAGGCCAAGTTCGCCACGGCGGGGGCCGAGGTGCATTCGCTCGGGCCGGCGGAGTTCTCGGCCTTCGTGAAGGCCGACAACGAGAAATGGGCGAAGCTGATTCGTGAACGCAAGCTGCAACTCGATTGATCGAACGCATGAACATGTCGACTGACACGGGCCGGCGCCCCTTTCTTCGGGCCGCGCTCGGCCTCGCTGCCATGGGCGCCGCGGGCCTCATGCGCCCGGCGCACGCGCAGGAACTGCCGCGCACCGTTCGCTTAATCGTCGCCTACCCGGCGGGCGGCGTGAGCGACGTGGTGGCCCGCGCCCTGGCCGACCGGCTGGCCGCACAGATGGGCAACACGGTGATCGTCGACAACCGCGCCGGTGCCAGCGGCGCGATCGGCATGGACCTGGTGGCCAAGGCCGCCCCCGACGGCGCGACGCTGGGCTTCGCGGCCATCAGCCCGCTGGTGCTGAGCCCGCACCTGGGCAAGCTGCCCTACGACCCCTTGCGCGACGTGGCGCCGGTGGCCAGCGTGATGTACTCGCCCGTGCTGCTGCTGGCCACGCCGGCCAGCACCAGCACGGACTTCGCGGCACTGATGGATGTCGCCCGCGCGCAGCCCGGGGCCGTGCGCTGGGCCACTTCGGGACCGGCGTCGCTGGGCCACATCATGCTGGAGCAGCTGCGTGCGGCAGCGCGGGCGGACATCACCCACATCCCCTACAAGGGCGGCGGCCAGCAGATGAACGACGCGCTGTCGGGCCAGTTCGAGGTGCTGTCGACCAATGCCGGGCCGGCCGTCGCGGCGCAGATCCAGGCCGGCAAGCTGCGCCCGCTGGCGGTGGGCGCGCCAACGCGGCTCGATACGCTGCCGCAGGTGCCGACGCTGGCCGAGCTGGGGTACCGCGCGGCCAACCTGTCGTCGCAGTTCGGCGTCTTCGCGCCGGCCGCGCTGCCACCAGCGCTGGTGTCGCGCTACAACGCCGAGATCAACAAGGCCCTGGCCAGCCCCGAGCTGCGCGCCAAGCTCACGGCCACCGACAACGTGCCCACCGGCGGCAGCCCCGGCGACTTCGCCCGCGAGATCCTCGGCGAGTACGAGAGCAACGGCCGCATCATCCGGGCTGCCGGGATCAAGGCCGACTAGCCGGAGGGCGCGAAATCCCGTCGATTGCGGGCGAGCTCAGCCTACCTTATAGTAGGCCAATGGCCGCCGGCAACCCCTCCGCCTTCAGCACGCGCGACGAGATCCTGCGCGTCGGGCGCGAGCTGGTCCAGACGCGCTCGTACCTGGGCTTCAGCTTCCAGGACGTGGCCGACGCCGTCGGCGTGCGCAAGGCCAGCCTCTACCACCACTTCCCGACCAAGGAAGCGCTGGGCATCGAGGTGCTGAAGGAGGCGGCGCAGGCCTTCGACGCCTGGGCCGCGCGGCGCGCCGGCGCACCCGACGAGCGGCTGGATGCGTACTTCCGCATGTACCGCAACGGCCTGCAGGCCGGCTCGGCCGTCTGCCCGGCGGGGGCGCTGGTACCCGGCTGGGCCTGCATCAACGAGGACCTGCAGGCGGCCGTGCAGGGCCTGCGCCAGGCGCAGGTGCGCTGGCTGGCCGGCGTGCTGGGCCAACTCGGGCGCGATGCGGCGCTGGCTGGACGGCAGGCGGCCTGGATCTACGCGACCTGCCAGGGCGCGCTCATCACGGCCCGCATGAGCGGGCGCGTGCGCGATTTCGACGAGGTGACGACCCAGCTGCGCGCGGTGCTGCTGGACTGAAGCGCCGTTCCGTGGGGCATGCATCGCATGCCCTTTTCTTCGACCGGGAAAACTACCGATCGGTAGGTAGTCTATGCAAGGAGATCGATCCATGAAAGCCCTCATCGGCGCCTATGCGCGTTCGCCGTTCCACTTCGCCCGCAAGGGCCGGCTCGCCGAGGTGCGGCCCGACACGCTGGCCGCCGAGGTCGTGAAAGGCCTGCTGGCGCGCACCGACCTCGACCCCGCGCTGCTGGAGGACGTGATCCTCGGCTGCGCCTACCCCGAGGCGGCGCAGGGCAACAACCTGGCGCGCATCGTCGGCCTGCTGGCCGGCCTGCCCGAGGCCGTGGGCGGCATGACGGTGAACCGCTTCTGCGGCTCGTCGATGCAGGCGGTGCACATCGCCGCGGCGCAGATCGAGGCCGGCATGGGCGAGGCTTTTCTCTGCGTGGGCGTGGAGTCGATGACGATGGTGCCGCAGGGCGGCTTCAACTTCTCGCCCAACCCCGAGCTGCTGGCGAACACCGCGGCCTACCTGTCGATGGGCGAGACGGCCGAGAACGTGGCCGAACGCTGGCAGGTGAGCCGTGCCGACCAGGAACTGCTGGCGCTGCAGTCGCACCAGAAGGCGGCCCGGGCGCGCGAGGAGGGTCGGCTGGCCGCGGAGATCGTGTCCATCCGCCTGCCCGATGGCGAGGTCGTCGATGCCGACGGCTGCATCCGCCCCGGCACCACGCTGGAAGCGCTGGCCGGGCTCAAGCCGGCCTTCCGGCCCGATGGCGTGGTCACGGCGGGCACCTCCTCGCCCCTGACCGACGGCGCCGCGGCGGTGCTGGTGACCAGCGACGACTTCGCGGCGCGGTACGGCCTCGCGCCGCTGGCGCGCGTGCGCAGCTTTGCCACCGTGGGCGTCGATCCGGCCATCATGGGCATCGGGCCCATCCCGGCCACACGCAAGGCGCTGGCGCGCGCCGGCCTCGCGGTCGACCAGCTCGACGTGGTGGAGATCAACGAGGCCTTCTCCTCGCAGGCGCTGGCCTGCATCCGCGACCTGGGCCTGGACCCGGCGACCGTGAACATCGACGGTGGCGGCCTGGCTATCGGCCATCCGCTGGGCGCCACGGGTGCTCGCATCACCGGCAAGGCGGCTGCGCTGCTGGCCCGCGAAAAGGGGCGCTATGCGCTGTCGACGCAGTGCATCGGCGGCGGCCAGGGGATCGCGACGGTGCTCGAGCGGCCTTGATGGATTGCGTGGCCCGACACTTCACAATCGCGCGGCCGCCGTCGGCGGATTCACACGGAGCCCAGCCATGAGCGATTCCAGCCCGCCCCGCCTGTACCTCGAAGACCTCCACGTCGGCGACCGCTTCACCAGCGGCGAGCATGCGCTCGACGCCGCGCAGATCATCGCCTTTGCGCGCGAATTCGATCCGCAGCCCTTCCACACCGACCCGGAGAAGGCCCAGCACACCTTCTTCCGCGGCCTGGCCGCGAGCGGCTGGCACACCGCGGCGCTGACGATGAAGCTGCTGGTCGAAAGCGGCATTCCGCTGGCCGACGGCATCATCGGTTCGGGTGGCGAGGTGGCCTGGCCGCAGCCGACGCGGCCGGACGACGTGCTGCACGTCGAGAGCGAGGTGATGGAGATCATCCCTTCGCGCTCCAGGCCCGAGCGCGGCATGGTCGTGATGCGCTGCGAGACGCGCAACCAGCGCGGCGAAGTGCTGCAGCGCTTCTCGCCGAAGATGGTGGTGTCGCGCCGGCCGAAGGCCTGAGACGGCTCAGGCTGGTTGCTGCAGTGCTTGCAGTTCGGCGTCGCTGAAGCCGGCCCGGGCGCGCGCCTCGAGGTTGAAGGGCGGCTTCAGCCGCGGCGCCTCGTGGCGGCGGTACAGCACGCGGTAGTGCGCCAGCGCATCGAGCCCCTCGCGATCGCACAGCCAGGCGTACCAGCGGTTGCCGATGGCCACGTGGCCGATCTCGTCGCGCAGGATGACGTCGAGGATGTCCACCGCCCGCAGTGCGTCGGGCGTGGCCACGCGGCGCAGCTTGGCCTGGATCAGCGGCGTGGCGTCGAGCCCGCGCGCCTCCAGCGTGCGCGGCACCAGGGCCATGCGGGCGACCACGTCGTCCTTCGTCTTCTCGCACATGGTCCACAGGCCGTCGTGACCGGGGAAGTCGCCGTAGCGCCAGCCCATCGTCTGCAGATGGGCGTGGATCAGCGTGAAGTGGTACGCCTCCTCGTCGGCCACGCGCAGCCAGTCGCGGTAGTAGGCCGCCGGCATGCCGTCGTAGCGCCACATCGCGTCGAGGGCGAGGTTGATGGCGTTGAATTCGATGTGGCAGATCGAATGGACCAGCGCGGCGCGGCCTTCGTCGGTGAAGGGTGAGCGCGTCGGCACCTCGGTGGCCGACACGCGCACCGGCTTGGCCGGTCGGCCCGGCACGCCGGACTCGTCGTCCGCGTCGCGCACGGCCTCGCACCACGCCTCGTCTGCTATCGAATCCGTAGCTGCCTGTGCAGACAGGGCGCGCGTTGCAGCCACTTTTTCTTCGGGATCGGTGAGGCGGAGCGCATGCAGGGCACGCAGGCGGGGGTGCATCCCTACAATTCTAGGGATCGCATCGCCGACGGCCCCGCGCCTGTGCGGCGGGCGCCTTCATCCCCCCCACATCCGAACACGCTGGAGACTCCCCGAATGGCCCTCTATGAACTCGACGGCGTCGCGCCGCAACTCGCCGCCGGCGCCTGGGTGGCCGACAGCGCCCGGGTCATCGGCAACGTGAAGATGGACGTGGACAGCAGCGTGTGGTTCGGCGCCGTGCTGCGCGGCGACACCGAGCAGCTTTCCATCGGCCGCAACAGCAACATCCAGGACCTGTCGGTGCTGCACGCCGACGTCGGCTGCCCGCTGACCATCGGCGAGAACGTGACCGTCGGCCACCAGGTCATGCTGCATGGCTGCACCATCGGCGACAACTCGCTCATCGGCATCCAGGCGGTGATCTTGAACAACGCGAAGATCGGCCGCAACTGCATCGTCGGCGCGGGCAGCGTGGTGACGGAGAGCAGGGAGTTTCCCGACAACTCGCTCATCATCGGCTCGCCCGCCAAGGTGGTGCGCACGCTCGACGAGGCGACCGCCGCAAAGCTGCGCCAGAGTGCGGAGCACTACGTGGACAACGCCCGGCGCTTCGCCTCGGGCCTGAAGAAGATCGCTTGAATGAAGTTCTCTCGCTGCTGCTGCGCCGTTTCTCCTGTCAAGGCACCCACGCAACCGGCTTGGCCGGGCCGTTGGGTGCGCCCCTTTGAGGGGGAGCGCCGTAGGCGCACGGGGGTGTAAGGCCATGTCCGAACTGCATACCTTTCTTTTCGACGGCCTTCCGGTGCGCGGCATGGTGGTGAGGCTCGACCAGGCCTGGCAGGAGGTGCTGGCGCGCCGCGCCTCCAACACCCACACGGGCGCCTACCCCGCCCCCGTGGCCGAACTCCTGGGCGAGATGACCGCGGCCGCCACGCTGATGCAGGCCAACATCAAGTTCAAGGGCTCGCTGATCCTGCAGATCTTCGGCGACGGGCCGGTCAAGGTCGCGGTGGCCGAGGCGCAGCCCGACCTGGGCGTTCGCACCACGGCCAGCGTGGTGGGTGACATTGCGGCCGATGCCCGCTTGCCGGAGCTCGTCAACGTGAACAACAAGGGCCGCTGCGCCATCACGCTCGACCCCAAGGACCGCCTGCCCGGCCAGCAGCCCTACCAGGGCGTGGTGCCGCTCTTCGGCGACCGCGGCGAGAAGCTGGGCAAGCTCAGTGACGTGCTGCAGCACTACATGCTGCAGAGCGAGCAGCTCGACACCACCATGGTGCTGGCGGCCGACGACAAGGTGGCAGCGGGCCTGCTGATCCAGCGCCTGCCGGTGACGGGCGAAGGCAACCTGGCCGGCGGCGCCGCGCGCGCCAATGAAGACGACATCGGTCTGAACGAGGACTACAACCGCATCGCCACGCTGGCCGCCAGCCTGACGCGCGAGGAACTGTTGACGCTCGACGTCGAGACCATCCTGCGGCGCCTCTTCTGGGAAGAGAAGCTGCTGCGCTTCGAGCCGCGCAGCGGCATGCTCGGCCCGCATTTCGCCTGCACCTGCAGCCGCGAGCGCGTGACCAACATGCTGCGCGGGCTGGGCCAGGAGGAGGCCGAGAGCATCCTGGCCGAGCGCGGCAACATCGAGGTGGGCTGCGACTTCTGCGGCAAGCAGTACCGCTTCGACCCGGTGGACGCGGCGCAGATCTTCACCTCGCCCGGCGACCAGATGCCGGGCAGCAGCGTCGTGCAGTAAGGCGGGTTCAGCCCTTGCGGCCTGACAGCAGGTCGGTGAAGAGGCGGTGCTCGCAGTCTGGGTCGGAGCACTTCTCGCAGGGCCAGTTCCACGCCTGCGATTCAGTGCCTTTTCGGCTTGCAGCGCCCGTCCGTTCTGCGCGTTCAGCTATGGAATTTATAGCATTCCAGGCGTTGGCGAGCCGGTCCGGGCCGCTGCCGTGCACCACCGTGTAGGGCACGCCGCCGCGCGTCAGAGCCGCGCGGACCAGCGCATCCACCGGCTCGCGCACATGCGGCCCGTCGCGCTGCAGGCCGTCGGCCACCCAGGGCAGGTCGAGGGCGGTGAGCAGCGTGATCGTGCAGCGCCGCTGGGCCGCGAGCGCTGCGTCGTAGAGCGAGCTGTCGCCGAAGAGCAGCTCGCTGTAGACGGCGGTCATGAGGGCCGTGGTGTCGGCCACGGCCACGCCCCCTGCTGCGGCCACGGCGATGCGGCGCGTCTGCTCGTCGGCGATGGCGGCCTGCTCGTGGGGGCGCGGCGTGCGCGCTTCGCGGTCGCACCACTCGCGCAGGTACTCGCCCACGAAGGTTGCGGTGGTGCCGCGCGCCTGCAGGCGTGCCGCGATGGCGCGGGCCAGTTCGGTCTTGCCGGTGCTCTCGGCGCCGATCACGGCGATCACGCAGCCGGGGGGCAGGCGGGGCGTCATGCCGTTCGTGCGGCGGGCGCCGCCACCGTGGGCAGGCGCCGGCGCCAGGCGAGGTAGCCCGCGACGCTGAGCGCGGCGAACACGGCGTACAGGCCCACCGTGAGCCACAGCCCCTTGTGAACGAAGAGGCCGACGCTCACCAGGTTGACGGCCAGCCACACGCCCCAGTTCTCGATGAACTTGCGCGCCAGCAGCACCTGCCCGACCACGCTCAGCCCGGTGACGAAGCCGTCGGACCAGGGCACGTCGGTGTCGGTGAAGCGGCGCAGGAACAGGGCCAGGGCCGGCCACAGCAGCGCCGCCGCACCTGCGGTGGCCAGCCAGCCGCGCGTCGAGAGCCGCGCCACGTGCAGGCTGCTGCCGTCGGCCCGGTGCCCGCGCAGCCACTGGAACCAGCCCCAGGCGGCCATCACGGCGAAGAAGACCTGCAGGCTGGCGTCGCCGTAGATGCGGTGCGCGGCGAACACGCCCACGTAGAGCAGCGAACTGAGCATCGCCAGCGGCCAGCCCCAGTGCACTTCGCGCATGTTGCACGCGACCATGGCCAGCGCCAGCACGGCGGCGACGAGCTCGAGCCATGACGCCGGGGCGCCGCCGATGTGGAAGGCGGGGGCGGCCAGGAGGTCGAGCAACTCGGGCACGACGTGCGCTTCAGCGACAGGCCATCGACGGCAGCGGCGAAATATCGACTGTGCTGGAGGCCGCGGAGCAGGCCATGCGGGAACATCCGCGGAACCGGCTTCGCCGGGCCGCAGGATGTGCCCCCTGAGGGGGTATCGGGCGGCTACACGCAGTGAGCCGCCCAAACGGGGGGGAACTCATTTTGCGATCTGCACCAGGATCTCGTTGGGCTTGACCATGCCCAGTTCCTGCCGCGCGCGCTCCTCGACCATCTCGATGCCTTCCTTGAGATCGTTCACTTCGGATTCGAGCCGCTCGTTGGCGACCTGCGCCTTGGCGTTCGCCTCTTTCTGGTCGTTGAGCTTCTTCTGCAGCTGGGCCACTTCGGGCACGCTCCCGCGCCCGGTCCACAGCTGGAACTGCAACAGCACCAGCAGGAGGACCAGGACGATCGGAACGACGAAACGGGAGCGCATGGCCCGCCGCGAGCTACCGGCTACCTGAGGTTGTAGAAGGCGGCGCGGCCGGGGTAGCTGGCGACGTCGCCGAGGTCTTCCTCGATGCGCAGCAGCTGGTTGTACTTGGCGATGCGGTCCGAGCGCGAGAGTGAGCCGGTCTTGATCTGGCCGGCGTTGGTGCCCACGGCGATGTCGGCGATGGTGCTGTCCTCGGTCTCGCCCGAGCGGTGCGAGATGACGGCGGTGTAGCCCGCACGCTTGGCCATTTCGATGGCCGCGAAGGTTTCCGTGAGCGTGCCGATCTGGTTGATCTTGATGAGGATCGAGTTGGCGATGCCCTTGTCGATGCCTTCCTTCAGGATCTTCGTGTTGGTGACGAACAGGTCGTCGCCCACCAGCTGCACCTTCTTGCCCAGGCGCTCGGTCAGCAGCTTCCAGCCGTCCCAGTCGCCTTCGTGCATGCCGTCCTCGATCGAGATGATCGGGTACTTGTCGCACCAGGTGGCGAGCATGTCGGTCCAGCTGGCGGCCGAGAGCTGCAGGCCGCCTTCGCCGGCCAGCACGTACTGGCCGTCCTTGTAGAACTCGCTGGCGGCGCAGTCCAGGCCCAGGGCGATCTGTTCGCCCGCCGTGTAGCCGGCCTTGTCGATGGCTTCGAGGATGAGCTGGATGGCCGCCTCGTGGTTCTCGACGTTGGGCGCGAAGCCGCCTTCGTCGCCCACGGCGGTGGGCATGCCGCGCGAGTCGATGATCTTCTTGAGCGCATGGAACACCTCGGCGCCGTAGCGAAGCGCCTCGCGGAAGCTCGGCGCGCCCACCGGGATGATCATGAACTCCTGCAGGTCCAGGCTGTTGTTGGCATGCGCGCCGCCGTTGATGACGTTCATCATCGGCACCGGCATCTGCATGCCGCCCATGCCGCCGAAGTAGCGGTACAGCGGCAGGCCCGATTCCTCGGCCGCAGCACGCGCCACGGCCATCGAGACAGCCAGCGTTGCGTTGGCGCCCAGGCGGCTCTTGTTGTCGGTGCCGTCGAGGTCGAGCAGCGTGCGGTCCAGGAAGGCCTGTTCGCTCGCGTCCAGTCCCAGCACGGCCTCGGAGATCTCGGTGTTGATGTGCTCCACGGCCTTGAGCACGCCCTTGCCGAGGTAGCGGCCCTTGTCGCCGTCGCGCAGCTCGATGGCCTCGCGCGAGCCGGTGGACGCGCCCGAGGGCACGGCCGCACGGCCCATGGTGCCGCTTTCCAGCAGCACGTCGCATTCGACGGTGGGGTTGCCGCGGCTGTCGAGGATCTCTCGGCCGACGATGTCAACGATGGCGCTCATTCAGTGGCTCTCCAGTTTTTTGAAATCGGTACGCAACGAGGGCAAGGCGGGATGGCCTCAGAGTCCCTCGACCGCGATCATGTTCATGATGGCCGCGCCGGCGCGCGCATCCCGCGCCTTGCGGTATCCCTCGCTGTCGTAGAAGGCCTTGGCCTTCTCGAAGCTCGGGAATTTCAGCAGCACCACGCGCTTGGGCTGCCAATCGCCTTCCAGCGGTTGCACCTCGCCGCCCCGCACGCAGACCTCGGCGCCCTGCGCCTGCATGGCCGCGGAGGACAACTTCTTGTACTCCTCGTACTGCGTGGGATTGGTGACGTCGACGTAGGCGATGACGTAGCCGCTGGCCATGGAATGTGTCTCCGAGAGAGGGATGAGGGAATCAGGCGTCGAAGGCGTTCTCGAGGAAGCCGTTCTTCTTGGTGATGCGATCGAGCGCAACGAGCGTCTCGAGCAGCGCCTTCATGTGCTTGAGCGGCACCGCATTGGGGCCGTCCGACAGGGCCTTGTTCGGATCGGGGTGCGTCTCCATGAAGAGGCCCGCCACCCCCACGGCCACGGCCGCGCGCGAGAGCACGGGGACGAACTCGCGCTGGCCGCCCGAGCTGGTGCCCTGGCCGCCGGGCAGTTGCACCGAATGGGTGGCGTCGAACACCACCGGCGCGCCGGTCTCGCGCATGATCGCCAGGCCGCGCATGTCCGAGACGAGGTTGTTGTAGCCGAAGCTCGCGCCCCGCTCGCAGGCCATGAAGCTGTCTTCGGGCAGCCCTTTTTCCCTGGCGGCCGCACGCGCCTTGTCGATCACGTTCTTCATGTCGTGCGGCGCGAGGAACTGGCCCTTCTTGATGTTCACCGGCTTGCCCGACTGGGCCGCGGCGCGGATGAAGTCGGTCTGGCGGCACAGGAAGGCGGGGGTCTGCAGCACGTCGACCACCTTGGCGGCCTCGGTGATGTCTTCCTCGGAATGCACGTCGGTCAGCACCGGCAGGGCCAGCTCGCGCTTGACCTTGGCCAGGATTTCCAGGCCCTTCTCGCGGCCCGGGCCGCGAAAGCTCGTGCCCGACGAGCGGTTGGCCTTGTCGAAACTGCTCTTGAAGATGAAGGGGATGCCCAGCGAGGCGGTGATCTCCTTCAGCGTGCCGGCGGTGTCGAGCTGGAGTTGTTCCGACTCGACCACGCAGGGCCCGGCGATGAGGAAGAAGGGCTGGTCGAGGCCGACGTCGAAACCGCAGAGTTTCATGTGCGCTTCCTGCCGGATCAGCCGACGGCCTTCAACGGCATCTTGTCTTCGCCCTGATGCGTCAGCGCCGCCTTGACGAAGGCGTTGAACAGCGGATGCCCGGCCCACGGCGTGGACTTGAACTCGGGGTGGAACTGCACGCCCATGAACCAGGGGTGCACGTCCTGCGGCAGCTCGACGATCTCGGTCAGGTGCTCACGCTGGGTGAGGGCCGAAATGACGAGGCCCGCTTGGCGCAGCTGGTCGAGGTAGTTGACGTTGGCCTCGTAGCGGTGGCGGTGGCGCTCGGTCACCACGTCGCCGTAGATGCTGTGGGCGAGCGTGCCAGGGGCCACGTCGGAGCTCTGGGCGCCCAGGCGCATCGTGCCGCCGAGGTCGGACTTCTCGTTGCGGGTCTTGATGCTGCCGTCGGCATCCTTCCACTCGGTGATGAGGGCGATGACGGGGCAGCTCGTGTCGGGGTCGAACTCGGTGCTGTTGGCGTTCTTCAGACCGGCCACGTTGCGTGCGTACTCGATGGTCGCGACCTGCATGCCCAGGCAGATGCCGAGGTAGGGCACCTTGTTCTCGCGGGCGTAGCGGGCGGCGGTGATCTTGCCCTCGACGCCGCGCTGGCCAAAGCCGCCGGGCACGAGGATGGCGTCGTACTTGGCCAGGCGCGACACGTTGTCGGGCTGGATGGTCTCGGAGTCGACGTAGTCGATCTTCACCCGCGCATGGTTCTTCATGCCGGCATGGCGCAGCGCCTCGTTGAGCGACTTGTAGCTGTCCGACAGGTCGACGTACTTGCCGACCATCGCGATGGTGACTTCCTTCTGCGGATGCTCGACCTCGTAGACCAGGTCGTCCCAGCGCTTGAGCTTGGCCGGCGGCGTGTTCAGGCGCAGCTTGTCGCAGATGAGCCCGTCGAGGCCCTGCTCGTGCAGCATGCGCGGCACCTTGTAGATGGTGTCCACGTCCCACATCGAGATCACGCCCCATTCGGGCACGTTGGAGAAGAGCGAGATCTTCGCCCGTTCTTCCTCGGGAATGGGCCGGTCGGCGCGGCACAGCAGGGCGTCGGCCTGGATGCCGATCTCGCGCAGCTTCTGCGCCGTGTGCTGCGTGGGCTTGGTCTTGAGCTCGCCGGCCGCCGCGATGTAGGGCAGGTAGCTCAGGTGCACGAAGGCACTGTTGTTCGGGCCGGCCTTCAGGCTCATCTGGCGCACGGCCTCGAGGAAGGGCAGCGACTCGATGTCGCCCACGGTGCCGCCGATCTCGACGATGGCCACGTCCACCTCGTGCGGCGTGCCGATGCCGGCGCCGCGCTTGACGTATTCCTGGATCTCGTTGGTGATGTGCGGGATCACCTGCACCGTCTTGCCGAGGTAGTCGCCGCGGCGTTCCTTCTCGAGCACCGACTTGTAGATCTGGCCGGTGGTGAAGTTGTTGGCCTTGCGCATGCGCGTCGTGATGAAGCGCTCGTAGTGGCCGAGGTCGAGATCGGTCTCTGCGCCGTCGTCGGTCACGAACACCTCGCCATGCTGGAACGGGGACATCGTTCCGGGGTCGACGTTGATGTAGGGATCGAGCTTGATGAGGGTGACCGTGAGGCCGCGGGATTCGAGGATCGCGGCGAGCGAGGCGGAGGCGATTCCCTTGCCCAGGGAAGACACCACACCACCGGTGACGAAGACGAATTTGGTCATTGCCTTGTGCGAACGCGCGCCAGAACCGGGGTTTTGCGCGCCATTCGGCAGTGGGAAATTGAGATTATAGGTGCGCCCCCCCGACCCCGATGCCCCGAGGGCGCGCGCGGCCGTACGTGGCCACGGACATTCCCGCCGGCCCGACTGCTACATTCCGCGCCATGCAAGACCTCGCCGGCAAACACATCGTCCTGGGGCTCACCGGTGGGGTGGCCTGCTACAAGTCGGCCGAGCTGTGCCGGCTGCTGGTGAAGGCCGGTGCGCAGGTGCAGGTGGTCATGACCGAGGCGGCGGCGCAGTTCATCACGCCGGTCACCATGCAAGCGCTGTCGGGCCGGCCGGTGTACCTGTCGCAATGGGATGCGCGCGAGCCCAACAACATGCCGCACATCAACCTGAGCCGCGAGGCCGATGCGATCGTGCTGGCCCCCGCCAGCGCCGACTTCATCGCGCGATTGGTGCAGGGCCGTTCGGACGAGCTCCTGAGCCTGATGTGCCTTGCGCGGCCGATCGAGCGCGTGCCGCTGCTGGTGGCGCCGGCCATGAACCGCGAGATGTGGGCCCACCCGGCCACCCAGCGCAACCTGCGCCAGCTCGATGCCGACGGCGCGCGCGTGCTGGGCGTGGGCAACGGCTGGCAGGCCTGCGGCGAAACGGGCGACGGCCGCATGCTGGAGCCGGCGCAGCTGTTGGAGGAGATCGTCGCCCAGTTCCAGCCCAAGGTGCTGGCCGGGCAGCATGTGGTGGTCACGGCCGGCCCGACCTTCGAGGCGCTCGACCCGATCCGCGGCATCACCAACCACTCGTCCGGCAAGATGGGATTCGCCATCGCGCGGGCGGCGCGGGAGGCCGGCGCGCAGGTCACGCTGATCGCCGGTCCGGTGCACCTGGAGACGCCGCGCGGCGTCCAGCGCACCGACGTGCTTTCAGCACAAAAAATGCTTGAAGCGTCCGTGGATGCTGTGCAGTCTGCTACTGTTTTCATAGCAACCGCCGCCGTGGCGGACTGGCGTCCTGCCGAGCAGGCGACCCAGAAGATCAAGAAGGACGGCAGCGGTCAGCCGCCCGTGCTTCACTTCGCCGAGAACCCCGACATCCTGGCGCAGGTGGCGCGCAGCGAGCGGGCCCGCCAGGGTGCGCTGTTCTGCGTCGGCTTCGCGGCCGAGAGCGAAAACCTCGTCGAGCACGCCAAGGCCAAGCGCGAGCGCAAGGGCATCCCGCTGCTGGTGGGCAACATCGGCCCGCTGACCTTCGGGCAGGACGACAACAGCCTGCTGCTGGTGGATGCCAAAGGCGTGCGTGAACTGCCCCGGGCGCCCAAGCTGCAATTGGCGCGCGAGCTGGTGGCCGAGATCGCGTCCCGGCTGCCCAGGAACCGGTCCGCGCCATGAACCCCGACTGGAACACCCCGCCCGGCGGCGATTTCGCCCGCTACGTGGAGCAGCTCACGGCCCGCTCGCTGCGGCAGGTGAGCGCGCCGCAGTCGCACGAGCACCAGATGGATGTCGGCATGGGCGAGAGCGTCCCGGCGCCGCCGGCGCGCGCCCCCGCCTTGCCGGCAGCGACTGCCGGTTCGACGGCCGTCCGGCCGGCCGGCAACGAGGGCGCCATGCGGGGCCTCGCGCGTTCGCTGGCCATCGGCTGGGCCGGCCTGCTGTTGGTGCTGCTCAGCAGCGGCGCCACCGTTGCAGCGCTCGGTGTGTTGGTCGCCGGGCTCTGGGCCGGGTTCCAGTTGCGGCGCTGGCTGCTGCCCCCGGGCGGCACGGCCGGCCTGAAGGCCGCCCTCGAAGACATGGCGCGGCAGCAGGCCGCGCAGAACCGACAAGGAAAGAAGAAGCCATGAAGATCGACGTGCGCGTGCTCGATGCCCGCATGAAGGACGAGCTGCCGCGCTACGCCACCCCCGGCAGCGCCGGCCTGGACCTGCGTGCCTGCCTGGCCGAGCCGCTGACCCTGGCGCCCGGCGCCTGCGAACTGGTCGGCACCGGCCTGGCGATCCACCTGGCCGATCCCGGATTCGCGGCGCTGATCCTGCCGCGCTCGGGGCTGGGCCACAAGCACGGCATCGTGCTGGGCAACCTGGTGGGCCTGATCGACAGCGACTACCAGGGCGAGCTCAAGATCAGCGCCTGGAACCGCAGCCAGTCCGTCTTCGTCATCCAGCCCATGGAGCGCCTGGCCCAACTGGTGGTCGTGCCCGTCGTTCAGGCGCAGTTCAACCTCGTCGACGCCTTCGCGCCCACCGAGCGGGGCGAGGGCGGCTACGGCTCCACCGGCACGCGCTGAAAGCGCCTGGTTGCAACTGTGAGGGCCGGGTAAAGGTCTGAACCCGGTCAGGTACGGGCGTATCGAAGATCTCAGAATGTTGGAGCTGTCATCGCCCGGCGTGCACGGGCGTTGAAGAGGCAACAGCAGCCGGCGAGCGCACCGCTCGCCTCGAGGAGCCTTCACATGCAACGCCTGACCCGCATCCTGTCCATCACCGCCGCCGCCGTGGCGGTTTCCCTGCTCACTGCCTGCGTGGCGCCCGCGCCGGTGTACTACCAGCAGTCGAGCTATCCCTACCAACCGGCGCAGCCGGTCTACCCGGCCGGCTACGGTGCCAATCCGTATGTCGAGTTGGGCCATGTGGCCAACATCGAGGTCATCCAGTCGCAGACGCCGGGCTACGGCACCTCGGGCGGCGGCGCGGTGGCCGGCGGCGTCATCGGCGGGGTGGTGGGCAACCAGTTCGGCCGCGGCAACGGACGTGCAGCGGCCACGGCCCTGGGTGTGATCGGCGGCGCCCTGCTGGGCAACACGATCGAGGCGCAGAACAACGCACCGCGCGTGTACCAGAGCTACCGTGTCTCGGTGCAGACCGACAACGGTGCCTACCGCGCCTTCGACGTGCCCAGCCCGGGCGACCTGCGCATCGGCGACCGTGTGCGCATCGACAACGGGCAGATCTCGCGCTATTGAGCGCTCCATGCAAAAAGCCGGGTACGACCCGGCTTTTTTTCCGCTCGCAGGGACCGCCTCAGTGCAGGCGGTCGTTGCCGGGCGCCATCGGCTCGAAGCGGAAGAAGCCCGTGCCCGCCGTGCCCTTGCCGATCTCGTCCTCCGTCGCCTCGCGCACCGAGCGCACGGTGACCGACAGGCGCAGCGCGATGCCGGCCAGCGGGTGGTTGCCGTCGAGCACGAGGTGGTCCGGGTAGATCTCGGCGACCGTGTAGAGCGCGTTCTTGGGGATGTTCTCGCTCACGCCCTGCGGCAGGGCGGCGCCGTCGAAGGTCATGCCTTCCTCGACCTCGGCCGGGAAGAGCGAGCGCGGCTCGAGGAAGAGCAACTGGTCGTCGAAATCGCCGAAGGCCTGCTCGGGCTCCAGGTGCAGCGACACGACGTCGCCGACCTCGTGGCCCTGCAGGGCGGCCTCCACGGTGTCGAACAGATCGTCGCCGCCGACGAGGAACTCCACCGGTTCGTCCAGCACATCGAGCGTGTCGCCCAGGGTGTCCTTGAGCGTCCAGGTCAGGCCGACCACGCATTGGGGGGTGATTTCCATGGGGGAGAATTCTCCCATGGACATCTCCCGACCGCTGCCCCTGCTGGGCGGCCTCACGCCCGACCGATTCATGCGCCGGCACTGGCAGAAGAAGCCGCTGCTGGTGCGTCAGGCCATGCCGGGCATCGTGCCGCCGGTGGCGCGCCAGCGGCTCTTCGAGCTCGCGGGCGAAGAGGGCGTCGAGTCGCGCCTGGTCGAGCACGATGCGCGCCGCGGATGGCGCCTGCGCCATGGCCCGCTGGCGCGCCGCGCCCTGCCGCCGCTGGCCCGGCGCGCCTGGACGCTGCTGGTGCAAGGGGTCGACCTGCACGACGAGGCCGCGCATGCGCTGCTGCAGGCCTTCCGCTTCATGCCCGACGCCCGGCTGGACGACCTCATGATCAGCTACGCCAGCGACGGCGGCGGTGTCGGGCCGCATTTCGACAGCTATGACGTGTTCCTGCTGCAGGTGAGCGGCCGGCGCGAGTGGGCCATCGGACGCCAGCGCGACCTGGCCCTGAAGCCGGACCTGCCGCTGAAGATCCTGGCGCATTTCGAGCCCGAGCAGCGCTTCGTGCTCGAGCCCGGCGACATGCTGTACCTGCCGCCGCGCTATGCGCACGACGGCGTGGCCGTCGGCGGCGACTGCATGACCTACTCGATCGGCCTGCGTGCGGCCACCGACGCCGAACTGGGTGCCGACCTGCTGGTGCGCATCGCCGATGCCGCCAACGACGAACTGGCCGAAGGGGATTCGGGCCGGCGCTATGGCGACGCGTCACAGCCGGCCGTGGACCGACCGGGCGCCATTCCGGCAGCCTTGCAGGCTTTCGCACGCGAAGCGGTGCGCCGCGCGGTGGCCGGTGACGAGGCCATCGACCGCGCCCTGGGCGAGTCGCTGACCGAGCCCAAGTCCAATGTGTGGTTCGACCCGTCGGAGGCGGAGGACCTGATGCAGGGCGTGCGGCTGGACCGCCGCACGCGCATGCTCTACGACGCCCGCCACGTGTTCATCAACGGCGAGAGCTTTCGCGCCGGCGGCCGCGATGCGGCGCTGATGCGCCGACTCAGCGACGAGCGCGTGCTGACGTCTCGGGACCTGCGGCATGCCAGCGCCCAGGCCCTCGATTTGCTGCAGGACTGGCGTGAAGCGGGGTGGCTGCATGGCCGGTGAACTTCCCGAAGGCGCCTTCGACGGGCGCCATGCCTTCGTCGCCCATCTGCGTGCGGCCTTTGCCGCCGCCGCGCAGCAGGGCTGGAAGGAGATGGTGCTGAGCGACGCCGACTTCCTGGATTGGCCGCTGGGCGAACGCGAGGTGGTCGATGCGTTGCAGGCCTGGGCGGCCTCGGGGCGCAGCCTGCGCCTGCTGGCGCGGCGATTCGACGGCGTGGAGCGTCAGCATGCGCGCTTCGTCCAGTGGCGGCGCATGTGGGACCACATCGTCCAGGCCCGGGCGGTGTCGGGCGAAGGCGGCCGCGAGGTGCCCAGCGCCATCTGGACGCCGGGCTGGTTCCTGCACCGCATCGACCCGGAGCACTGCCGGGGCGTGTGCGGGCTCGAGGCCGAGGCGCGCGTGGGGCTGCGCCAGGCGCTCGACGAACGCTTTCAGCAGGGCCGGCCAGCCTTCCCGGCCTCGGTGTCGGGGCTCTAGGGCCTGGCCTCAGGCGTCGAGCCAGCAGCTGCCTTCGGCCGCGTTGGCGGTCAGCACGTCATCGGGCTGCGTGCCCAGCGCCTCGGCGAGCAGGGCCCGCACCAGCTCGGGCCGATTGTTCTGCTCGCTCAGGTGCGCCGCCAGCACGTGCCGCAGGCCCGCATGGTGCACGGCGCGTGCGATCTCCGCCGCCGCCTGGTTGGACAGGTGCCCGTAGTTGCCGCCGACGCGGCGCTTGAGGAAGGGCGGGTAGGACGATTGCGCCAGCAGGTCGGGGTCGTGGTTCGACTCCAGCACCAGGGCCTGCAGCCCCTGCAGCCGCGCCATCACGTGCGCGCTGGCGTGCCCCAGGTCGGTCAGCACGCCGAGCGTGCGGACGCCGTCGGTGCAGCGCAGCTGCAGCGGCTCGCGCGCGTCGTGCGGCACGGTGAAGGGCGTGAGCATCAGGTCGCCCACCACGATGTCCTGGCCGTCGCGGGCGAAATGCAGGCGGCCCGCGTAGTCGGGTGCGCCCGTGGCCAGCCAGGTGCCCTCGCTCATCCAGACGGCCGCCCCGTGCTTGCGCGAGAACGCGTGCGCGCAGCCGATGTGGTCGCTGTGCTCGTGCGTGATGAAGACGGCGTCGATGTCCGAGGCCGCCACGCCGGCGCGCGTCAGGCGCGCGTCGAGCTGCCGGATCCCGAAGCCGCAATCGACCAGCAGCCGCGACACCCGGCCGGCGCTGTGGACCTCCACCAGCGTCGCATTGCCGGTGCTGCCGCTGCCCAGGCTGCGAAAGCGAAGCATGCGAGTGGCTCCTAAAAGCGGCAATGCCGGCGGGCGCCGGCATTGCGGGACGATCGCCGCAGCAGAGCGCGCGGGGCGCTCGACTGGCGCAAGGGCATCACTTCAGATCGTCGGCGATGACTTTGACGATGCGCTGCGCGTTGGCCGAGGTTTCAGGCGCACCCGATTCGTTGAGCACGGACACCGTCGTCGATTCGCCCTGGCTCTTGACCAGGACGCGGTACTTCGCGGGCTTGGCGGCATCGCTGGAGCGGCTGAAGAGCTTGCCGAACAGGCCCGGTTCCTTGCGTTCCGGATCGGGCGTCACGTAGCGCACGAAGTAGACGCCTGCGCTGCGGTCGCGGTCCTCGACGGTGAAGCCCGTGCGGTCCAGCGCAAGGCCGACGCGGCGCCACGCCCGGTCGAAGCCTTCGCTGATCTGCACCACCGGCTGGCCGCCGACGGTGGCCACCGTGGCCGCGCGGGCCGAGGGCGGCGCCGAGGCCGCCGCGATTTTGGATTGCTCCTGGCTGACACCCAGCTTGACCATCAGGCGGCGCAGGAATTCGGTCTCCAGCTCCGGGTCCGCAGGGCGCGGTTGCCAATTGGTCAGGTCCTTGCGCTGGCCCGTGTAGACCTCGGCCATGCCGCGATGGCTGATGTAGATCTCGGTGCCGTTGGGCGTGCGTTCCATGCGCGTGCGGAAGCGGTCGAGCTCACCCGTGGAATAGGCGCTCTCGAGCAACTTGCCCAGCGTGCTGCGGATCACGTCTTGAGGAATCTTGGCCCTGTTCTCGGCCCAGTCCGTTTCCATGATGCCGAGATTGCGTTGCTCCATGGTCAGCAGGAAGCCGTTTTCCAGCCAGAAATCGCGCACCGGATCCCAGAGCTGCTCGGGCGTGCGGTTCACGACGATCCATCGCTCCTGGCCGGCGCGCTCCAGCCGCACGTCGCCCAGGCTTGCCACGGCCGTGGGGATGGCGGGCGCATTGGCGCGGCCGGCCTCGAAGGCATTGGCCGACACGGCGCCGCCCGGGTTGGCGTAGCGGTTCTCGCGCGAGAGCTGGGTCAGGTCCGGCGGCACTTCCAGCGTCGGGGCCTTGCCCGCGCTCTTGTATTCGATCTTGTCGCTTTCCAGGACAGAGCAGGCGGCCAAGCTGGCCACCACGGCCAGCAGAACGAGTCGCGTACAGGTTTTCAACGTAGTCTTCCTTCAGCGGAAATGGAGTCGGTCGGTCGGGGGAGTGGGCGCACCCGCAGGTTCAGAGTGCGCCGGCGGCCAAAGGTTGCCGCCCGGACGCGAGGGAATTCAATCGCCGATCAGCCCGCAGGCGCGCAGCGCGGCCTCCACGACGGGGCGATTGCCTTCGGCCAACTCGGTCAGCGGCAGGCGCAGCGCGCCGCCCATGCGGCCCATGCGCTGCAGGGCCCACTTGACCGGGATCGGGTTGGGCTCGACGAAGAGCTGGCGATGCAGCGGCATCAGCGAGAACTGGATCTGCATGGCCTTGCGCGCGTCGCCGGCGATGGCCGCCACGCACAGCTCGTGCATCTGTCGCGGCGCCACGTTGGCGGTGACGCTGATGTTGCCCTGGCCGCCGCAGAGCATGAGCGCCACGGCCGTGGGATCGTCGCCCGAATAGATGGCGAAGCCCTTGGGGGCTTCCTTGATGAGCCACTGCGCGCGTTCGATGTTGCCCGTGGCTTCCTTGATGCCGACGATGCCGGGTACCTGGGCCAGGCGCAGCACCGTGTCGTGCGCCATGTCGGCGACCGTGCGGCCCGGCACGTTGTACAGCACCATCGGCAGGTCGCCGGTGGCTTCGGCGATGGCCTTGAAGTGGCGGTACTGGCCTTCCTGCGTCGGCTTGTTGTAGTAGGGCACGACCTGCAGCTGCGAGTCGGCGCCCACGCCCTTGGCGTAGCGAGCCAGCTCGATGGCCTCCTTGGTCGAGTTGGCGCCGCAGCCGGCCATCACGGGCACGCGGCCCGCCGCCTGTTCGACCGAGACACGGATGATCTCGCAATGCTCCTCGACGTCCACGGTCGGCGATTCGCCCGTGGTGCCGACGACGCCCAGGCAGTCCGTGCCCTCGGCGATGTGCCAGTCGATGAGCCGCCGCAGCGCGGGGTAGTCGACGCTGCCGTCTTCGTGCATCGGCGTGACGAGCGCGACGATGCTGCCAGTCAGTTGCTCCAAGGAGGTCTCTTTGTCGGTGGAAGGTAAACCGGCATTCTACTGAGGCGCGGCGGACGGCCCTAGGGGGTATCGCGCAGGCTCCGGGGCATGGGGGGCCGGGCGTACGGCGGCAATGCGCTGGACGAAGCGTGGACCGGGCTCGTCCAGAAAACCATCCTCGTAAGCCACCACGCGCAGGCCGGCGCGGTTCGAGAACGCCAGCAGTTCGCCCGGCGCCAACAGGAACTCGGGACGGGACGGCCGCCCGACGCTTTCGTTGCCCTGGGCGAAGGTTTCGTAGAGCAGCACGCCGCCGGGGGCCACGGCCCCGGCGATGTCTGCCAGGCGAGGGCGCCAGAGGTAATGGGTGACCAGCACCGCGTCGAAGCTGCGGCCGGGGAATGGCCAGGGGCCGTCTTCGATGTCAGCCCGAACGACTTCCGCGCCGGCCGCAGCCAATGGGGCAAGACTGGCCAGCGCGGCCTCGTCGCGGTCGACGCCCGTGACCTGGTGGCCTCGCGAATGCAGCCAGTACATGTGCCGGCCCGGCCCGCACGCGACATCGAGCACCCGGCTGCCCGGCGCGAGCAGATGCTCCCACCGCAGCAGCCACGGCGAAGGTGGATGCAGGGGCTGCGGCGGGCGCACGTCGGCAGGTGCCGTCATCCGAAGCAGGCCCAGATCATGTCGCCGAGCACCCGCAGGAACTCCGGCTGGCGATACAGGACGAAGACGCCGCCCAGCACCGCGGCCGCCAGCACGACAGCCAGCCAGGCGGTCCGCCTGGTATGCGCACCTGTCGGCGGTGGGGAGGGCTCGGCACTCATGGCCGGTGTCTTCATGCCGGCTGCGCCGCCCCGCGCGGGATGGCGCCTTCCTTCACCGGCAGGTTCACCACCGCCGCGAAGATGCCTAGTGCGATCGCGATGTACCAGACGATGTCGTAGCTGCCCGTGCGGTCGTACAGGTAGCCGCCAAGCCACACGCCGAGGAAGGAGCCCACCTGGTGGCTGAGGAACACGAAGCCGCTGAGCATCGACAGGTGCGCCACGCCGAAGATCTGCGCAATGATCGCGTTGGTGGGCGGCACGGTGGACAGCCACAGCGCCCCGATGACCGCCGCGAAGACGTAGACCGACCACGGCGTCAGCGGCGCCAGCAGGAAGACGGCGATCGCCACCGCCCGGCCGAAGTAGATGAAGGCCAGGATCTTGCGCTTGGCCAGCCGCTGCCCCAGCGACCCGGCGATGTAGGTGCCGACCACGTTGAACAGGCCGATCAACGCCAGCGCATAGCCCGCCACCTGCGGCGACAGGCCGTGGTCCTTCAGGTAGCTGGGCATGTGCACGCCGATGAAGACCACCTGGAAGCCGCAGACGAAGTAGCCGGCCATCAGCAGCACGAAGCTGGGGTAGCGGAAGGCCTCGGCCACCGCCTGGGCGATGGTCTGCTCGCGCCGCGCGGCACTGGCGCCTTGCCGCGGTTCGCGCAGGCCGAAGGCCAGCGGCACGATCATCAGCACCAGCACGGCCAGCGCCAGCAGCGCGTTGTGCCAGCCCAGGTGCAGGATCAGCTGGCCTTCCACCGGCACCATGAAGAACTGGCCGAAGGAGCCGGCCGCCGCCGTGATGCCCATGGCCCAGGAGCGGCGGTCGGCGGGCAGTTGCCGGCCGATCACGCCGTAGACCACGGCGTAGGTGGTGCCCGCCTGTGCCATCCCGATCAGCACGCCGGCGGTGAGCGCGAAGAGCGTCGGGGTCGGCGACAGTGCCATCCCGGCCAGCCCGAGCGCGTAGCAGACGGCGCCCATGAGCAGCACGCGGAAGGCGCCGAGCTTGTCCGCCAGCATGCCGGCGAACACGCCGGCCACGCCCCAGGCCAGGTTCTGGATCGCGATGGCGAGCGAGAAGGTCTGGCGCGTCCAGCCCTGTTCCTGCGTGATCGGCTGCAGCCACAGGCCGAAGCCGTGGCGGATGCCCATCGACAGGGTGACGACCAGGGCGCCGCACAGGAGGACCTGGCGCATCGACAGTGGGGCGGGAGCGGACATGGAAGCGGTGGTGTCTCTGGAGTTCTTGGGTGCTGCCGCAGCGGCGGCCGGGCGATTGTCCGCGCTTTGCCTTTGCCGCGCTGCGCCCGGGGGACAACGGCGATTCGCGCCTGATGGGCAAAGTGCAATCGGACCGCAGCCCACACCGGCCGGGCGCTGGCGCCAAACTCGTAACGATCGTGACGATTCCCCTCGACCTGACGCGTCGGGCCGGCCGGGATGGCTGGATGGGCATCCAGTATTTGCGCGGCCGGCTGACTACAATCCGCCGCCATGGCAACCCCCCCCAAGACTCCACCGGCCTACTCGGAGGGCTCGATCCGCGTCCTGAAGGGACTGGAGCCCGTCAAGCAGCGGCCGGGCATGTACACCCGCACCGACAACCCGCTGCACATCATCCAGGAAGTGCTCGACAACGCCGCCGACGAGGCGCTGGCGGGCTACGGCAAGAAGATCAAGGTCACGATGCACGCCGACGGCTCCGTCAGCGTCGAGGACGACGGCCGCGGCATCCCCTTCGGCCTGCACCCGGAAGAGGGCGCGCCCGTCATCGAGCTGGTCTACACCCGGCTGCACGCGGGCGGCAAGTTCGACAAGGGCCAGGGCGGCGCGTACAGCTTCTCGGGCGGCCTCCACGGCGTGGGCGTGTCCGTCACCAACGCGCTGTCCACGCGGCTCGAGGTGGTCTCGCACCGCGAAGGCCAGGTCGCCCAGCTGGCCTTCGCCGGCGGCGACGTGGCCGAGCCGCTGCAGGTGCGCCCGCAGACGGCCGGCGACCGCAAGCAGGGCACCACCGTGCGCGCCTGGCCCGACGCCAAGTACTTCGAATCGGTCGCCTTCCCGCTGCACGAGCTGACGCACCTGCTGCGCAGCAAGGCCGTGCTGATGCCCGGCGTCACCGTCACCCTGGTCAACGAGAAGACCAAGGACCAGCAGGTCTGGCTCTACAAGGGCGGCCTGCGCGACTACCTGATGCAGACCCTGTCGGCCGACCCGGTGATCCCGCTCTTCGAGGGCGCCGGCCATGCCGACCGAAATGCCGACAGCTTCGCCGAGGGCGAGGGCGCCGATTGGTGCGTGGCCTTCACGGAGGACGGCTCGCCGGTGCGCGAGAGCTACGTCAACCTCATCCCCACCAGCGCCGGCGGCACGCACGAAAGCGGGTTGCGGGACGGCCTGTTCAACGCCGTCAAGAGCTTCATCGAGCTGCACTCGCTGTTGCCCAAGGGCGTGAAGCTGCTGCCCGAGGACGTGTTCGCGCGTGCCAGCTACGTGCTGTCGGCCAAGGTGCTCGACCCGCAGTTCCAGGGCCAGATCAAGGAGCGCCTGAACTCGCGCGATGCGGTGCGGCTGGTGTCCAGCTTCGTGCGGCCGGCGCTGGAGCTGTGGCTGAACCAGCACGTCGACTACGGCCGCAAGCTGGCCGAACTGGCCATCAAGGCCGCGCAGACCCGCCAGCGCGCGGGCCAGAAGGTCGAGAAGCGCAAGGGCTCGGGCGTGGCCGTGCTGCCGGGCAAGCTCACGGACTGCGAGAGCAGGGACATCTCGCACAACGAGGTCTTCCTGGTCGAGGGCGACTCCGCCGGCGGCAGCGCCAAGATGGGCCGCGACAAGGAGTCGCAGGCCATCCTGCCGCTGCGCGGCAAGGTGCTCAACACCTGGGAGGTCGAGCGCGACCGGCTCTTCGCCAACACCGAGATCCACGACATCTCGGTGGCCATCGGCGTCGACCCCCATGGCCCTGCCGACACACCCGACATGAGTGGTCTGCGCTACGGCAAGATCTGCATCCTCAGCGACGCGGACGTGGACGGCTCGCACATCCAGGTGCTGCTGCTCACGCTCTTCTTCCGCCATTTCCCCAAGCTCATCGAAGCCGGCCACGTGTACGTGGCCAAGCCGCCGCTGTTCCGTGTCGACGCGCCGGCGCGCGGCAAGAAGCCGGCCGCCAAGCAGTACGCGCTGGACGAGGGCGAGCTCACCGCCATCCTCGACAAGCTGCGCAAGGACGGCGTGCCCGAAGGCAAGTGGACCATCAGCCGCTTCAAGGGCCTGGGCGAGATGAGCGCGGAACAACTGTGGGAAACCACACTCAATCCGGACACGCGGCGGCTGCTGCAGGTCCGGCTCGGCCGGCTCGACTTCATGGGCACGCAGGGTGAGATCACCAAGCTCATGGGCAAGGGCGAGGCCGCCGCGCGGCGCGAGCTCATGGAGCTGCGCGCCGACGATGTCGATATCGATGTGTAAGCCGGCGGGCCGCTGAGGCTCGTGGTCTCCAGGGCAAGGGCGTTGCACCGCTGCGGGCGGCGCGACGCCGGGCCCTTCCTTCGCGATGAAACCGTTCGCTTTCTGGCGTGTGCTCGCTGCCTTTTTGCTGCTGCTATGCATGCAGCAGGGCGCAAGCGCGTCCGACATCTACGGCTACGTCGACGAGCGCGGCGTCGCGCATTTCGCCTCCGAGAAGCTCGATGCGCGCTACCAGGTCTTCTTCAAGGGCGGCCAGAGCTTCGACACGGCCGACGGACTCGGGCTCGGCCGGGCGCTGCCGGGCGGCGGCCAACTGCCGCCGGCCTCGCAGACGCTGCTCGCGCTGTTCGAGAAGTCCTCGGCCTACAGGCCGGCCAAGGCCGCGCTGCAGGAAGCGTCGAAGCGCCACGGCATCGACTACGAGCTGCTCCAGGCGCTGGTGGCCACTGAATCGGGCTTCGATGCCCAGGCCGTCTCGCCCAAGGGCGCGATCGGGCTCATGCAGCTCATGCCTGCGACGGCGCAGCGCTATGGCGTGCAGGCCGACCGCAAGCGCACGCTCGAATCGAAGCTGTACGACCCGCGCATCAACATCGCGGCCGGCAGCCGCTACCTGCGCGACCTGATCGCGATGTTCGAGGGCAGCCTGGAGCTGGCGCTGGCCGCCTACAACGCGGGCGAGGGCGCGGTGCAGCGGGCCGGCAACAAGATCCCCAACTACCGCGAGACGCAGAACTACGTGCGCACCGTGCTGCAGCTGTACGCCTACCTCAAGCCCGGCGCGACGACCGGCGGGCGCCGCGGCGGCGGCAAGGTGCCGGGCCGCATCCGCATGGAGCTCCCTGGGGCTTCGGCCAACGTGGCCGGTGGCGCCGTGGGCCGCGGCAACGTGCCCGCCGACAATCCCCTCCCGCTGCCCGAGACCTCGCTGGGCAGCACCCGGCCGCGCGCCGACTGACGCGCGGCCTCTCGACATTCCAGTGACCGACCGACGATGGACGACATTCAACCCACCCTGGACCTCCAGGAACCCGAAGACCCGAACGCGCTGACGCTGGCCGACTACGCGCAGACGGCCTACCTCGAGTACGCACTCTCGGTGGTCAAGGGCCGTGCGCTGCCCGACGTGTGCGACGGGCAGAAGCCGGTGCAGCGCCGCATCCTGTACTCGATGTCGCGCATGGGCCTGGGCTTCGGCGGCGCCAACGGCGCAACGCCGGCTGCGCCGGTCAAGAGCGCCCGCGTGGTCGGTGACGTGCTGGGCAAATACCACCCGCACGGCGACACCGCGGCCTACGACGCGCTGGTGCGCATGGCGCAGGACTTCAGCCAGCGCTACCCGCTGGTCGACGGCCAGGGCAACTTCGGCAGCCGCGACGGCGACGGCGCAGCGGCCATGCGCTACACCGAGGCGCGCCTGGCCCGCATCACGCAGCTGCTGCTGTCCGAGATCGACGAGGGCACGGTCGACTTCGTGCCCAACTACGACGGCCGCGAGGACGAGCCGCGCCAGCTGCCGGCGCGCCTGCCCTTCGCGCTGCTCAACGGCGCCAGCGGCATTGCGGTGGGCATGGCGACCGAGATCCCGAGCCACAACCTGCGTGAGGTCGCCGACGCCTGCGTGGCGCTCATCAAGAGCAACGGCAAGCTCACGGACGAGGAACTGTTCGCGATCGTTCCCGGCCCCGACTACCCGGGTGGCGCGCAGATCATCAGCCCCGCGGCCGACATCGCCGATGCCTACCGCACGGGCCGGGGTTCGCTCAAGGTGCGCGCACGCTGGAAGGTGGAAGACCTGGCGCGCGGCCAGTGGCAGATCGTGGTCAACGAGCTGCCGCCGGGCGTGAGCAGCCAGAAGGTGCTCGAGGAGATCGAGGAGCTCACCAACCCCAAGGTCAAGGCCGGCAAGAAGGCGCTGACCACCGAGCAGCAGCAGGTCAAGGCCGCGCTGCTGGCGGTGCTGGATGGCGTGCGCGACGAGTCGAGCAAGGATGCGCCGGTGCGCCTGGTGTTCGAACCGAAGACCTCGCGCATCCCGCAGGAGGAATTCATCGCGACGCTGCTGTCGCAGACCTCGCTGGAAAGCTCCTCGCCGATCAACCTCACGATGGTGGGGCTGGACGGCAAGCCGGTGCAGAAGTCGCTGCGCCAGATGCTGGAGGAGTGGATCGCTTTCCGCACCGCGACCGTCGAGCGGCGCTCGCGCCACCGGCTGGACAAGGTCAACGACCGCATCCACATCCTCGAAGGCCGGCAGCTGGTGCTGCTGAACATCGACGAGGTGATCGCCATCATCCGCGCCGCCGAGGACCCGAAGGCGGCGCTGATCGCGCGCTTCAAGCTCACCGACCGCCAGGCCGAGGACATCCTCGAGATCCGGCTGCGCCAGCTGGCGCGGCTGGAGGCCATCAAGATCGAGCAGGAGCTGGGCAAGCTGCGCGACGAGCGCACCAAGCTCGAGGAAATCCTGGGCAGCCCCGCGGCGCTGCGCCGCCTGCTGGTCAAGGAGATCGAGTCCGATGCCAAGACCTTCGAGGACGCGCGCCGAACCCTGATCCAGGCCGAGAAGCGCGCCGTGGCCGAGGTGAAGGTGATCGACGAGCCGGTGACGGTGATCGTGTCGCAGAAGGGCTGGGTCCGGGCACAGAAGGGCTGGGCCACCGAGCGCAACGGCGACGCCCGCCCCGAGTACAGCTTCAAGGCCGGCGACGGCCTGTACGGTGCCTTCGAGTGCCGCACGGTCGACACGCTGCTGGTCTTCGGCACCGCCAAGGACAAGGTGGTGCGTGTCTACACCGTGCCGGTGGCCAGCCTGCCGGGTGCGCGCGGCGATGGCCAGCCGGTCACGACGATGATCGAGCTGGAGGCCGGCACGCAGGTGGCCCACTTCTTCGCGGGCCCGCCGGGCGCGCAACTGCTGCTGTCCAACAGCGGCGGCTACGGCTTCATCGCGGCCATCGAGAACATGATGTCGCGCCAGAAGGGCGGCAAGGCCTTCATCGACGTGGGCGAGGGCGAGGTGCTGAACCGTCCTTCGCTGGTCGGCGGCGCGGGCGGCGCCACGCCGGCGGCACCGGCCACCCACGTGTGCTGCGCCGCCAGCGACCGCCACATCCTCACCTTCGACATCGCCGAACTCAAGGTGCTGCCCAAGGGCGGCCGCGGCCTGACGCTGATGGACCTCGCGCCCAAGGCCACGCTGGCCGGTGCCGCGGCGTACACGCGCAGCGTTCGCATCGAAGGCGACTTCCGCGGCAAGCGGCGCGACGAGCAGCTCGACATCCGCACGCTGAACAACGCACGCGGCACGCGGGCGCGCAAGGGCAAGCCGGGTGCCTTCACCTTCGCGCCGGACACGGTGCTGCGGGTCGAGTGATGGGCGGCATCGACTTCAGCGCGCTGGGGCTGCTGATCGGCGCCGTGGGCGGCGTGTTCAGCTTCTGGATCGGCCGCAAGCTGCGGCGCAAGCGCCTGGACAGGCGGCGCGAGCGCGACCGCGCCGCGACCCTGGCCAACGAGAGCCGCCAGGCGCGGCGGGCGCGCGAGCGGCGCGAGCAGGGCCGGTGAGCGGTCTGGCATCCATCCCTGCGACACGCGCGTCGCACCGCATCCGACGCGCATAAGGGAAAAGTCGCCATCCTGCACGGCCTTCCGGGCACGGCAGAATTCCGCCACCATGGGCAGCCTGCCGACCGTCATCGACCCGCGCTCCATCATCCTGCTGGCCGGGATCATGGGCATCGTCATGGCCGTCGTCGTGTTCTTCATGCGGCGCAGCTACCCGCCCAGCATCCGCGGCCTGCGCGAGTGGGCCTGGGCGCCGCTCGTGGCCTTCGCGAGCACGATGCTCTTCTCCGGGCGGGGCGTGCTGCCCGACCTGCTGACGGTGGTGCTCGCCAACATGGTGCTGTTCCAGGCCTGCATCCTCTACTACGCCGGCAGCCAGCAATTCCTGCTCGGCCACAGCCACACGGGCGGCTGGACGCTGGTGAACCTGGCGATGGGCTTGGTGCTGGCCTGGTTCACGCTGGTGCGGCCCGATTACGAAGCGCGGCTGCTGGTGGTCACGCTCCTGGTCACGCTGCTGTTCCTCAGCCATGCCGGGCTGTACGTGCGCCACCGCGGCCGCGTGTTCGGCATGGCGTTGATGACGGGCCTGCTGCTGCTGCAGGCGCTGGTGGCGGGGCTGCGCTTCGTGTCGGCCGTGTTCGGCCTGGCCGGCAGCGACCTGATGGAGGCCACCTGGATCCAGTCGCTCTACATCACCATGTACTCGCTGACGGTGCTGCTGCTGAGCATCGCGGCCATCCTCATGGCGACCGACCGCGTGCACACCGAGTTCGAATACCTCGCCAGCCGCGACCCGCTCACCGGCGTGCTCAACCGGCGAGCGCTGCTCGATGCCTGCGAAGCGGAGGCGAAGCGGCTGCCGCGCGCCGGCGGGCGCAGCATGGCGCTGCTGATGATCGACGTGGACCACTTCAAGCGCATCAACGACCGCTTCGGGCACCAGCAGGGCGATGCCGTGCTGCGCGAGGCCGTTCGGCGCATGCAGCAGGCGAGTGGTGAGGCGGGCGTGCTCGGCCGCTACGGCGGCGAGGAGTTCGCGCTGCTGCTGCCCGGCGCCGATGCGCAGGCAGCGCTCGACCATGCCGACCGCCTGCGCCATGCGGTGGCCGCGCCCTTCGAACCCGGGTCGCCGCTGCAGCCGATCGGCCCGGTGTCGGTGAGCATCGGGGTGGCGGCGGTGTCCGAGCAGGCCAGCGTGGACGCGCTCTTCGCCGGTGCCGACGCGGCGCTCTACCGCGCCAAGGCCCAGGGGCGCGACCGGGTGGTGGCGGCTTGAGCGGGGCCGGGCTCGCCGCGACCCACCGCGTCCTCGCGCCGGGCGGCCACGACGGCGGTCGCTCGTCCCTCGGGAGGGACGCCGGTGCGCCGGGTCAGCGAAGGCCGCGCCACCACAGCTGGTTGCTGCGCGGCTGGCCGATGGTCAGCACTTCGCCGATGACCGGCGTGGCGAGCGCGATGTCGTTCTTCTGCGCCAGGGCGGACAGACGGTCCAGCGGGTCCTGCCAGGTGTGGAAGGCGAGGTCGAAGGTGCTGTTGTGCACGCCGTACAGGACCTTGCCGCGCACGTCCCGGAAGGCCTGCACGGTCTCCTCGGGCGTCATGTGCACCATGGGCCAGTAGGCGTCGTAGGCGCCGTTCTCCATCAGCGCGAGGTCCATGCCGCCGAAGCGCTCGCCGATCTGCCGGAAGCCGCCGAAGTAGCCCGAGTCGCCGCTGTAGAAGATGCGCTGGCCGCCGCTTTCGAGCACCCATGACGACCACAACGTGCGGTCGCGGTCGTTGAGGCTGCGGCCCGAGAAATGCTGCGATGGCGTGGCCGTGAGCTGCACGCCGGCATGGGCGGCCGACTGCCACCAGTCGAACTCGGCGATGCGCTCGGCGGCCACGCCCATGTCCTTCAGGCGCGCTCCCACGCCCAGCGGCACGAAGTAGCGCTGCACCTTGCCGTGGAGGTACTCGATGGTCGGCACGTCGAGGTGGTCGTAGTGGTCGTGCGAGAGCACCAGCCCCTCGATCGGCGGCAGGTCCTCCAGCTTCAGCGGCGTGGGGTGGAAGCGCTTGGGCCCCACGAAGCTGAAGGGCGACACCCGCTCGCCGAACACCGGGTCGATCAGCCAGTAGCGCCCCTGCAGCTTGAGCAGGTGCGAGGAATGGCCCAGGCGGATCACGTGGTTGGCGTCGTCGGGCAGCGCATCGAGCTGGGCACGCGTCACGGCCTTCACGGGAATCGCGTCCACCGGCACCGTGCCGGTCTTCTTGCTGAAGAAGAAGCGGGACCAGATGCGCCAGGCGCTCTGCGTGGGCTTGGCGTCGGGGTTGGGCGGGTTGTGGAAGCGACGGTCGTCGGCCCGGTACTGCGGCGACTGTTCGTAGCGCGCGGCCAGGTCGTCGGCCTGCCCCGTCGCGCAACCGCCGGCGGCGCACGCGGCGGCCAGCATCCAGCCGCTGCGCAGGCGGCGAAAGGGGGTGCGGCTCGAGGCCGGAGCGGCGGGCGTGGGGGCAGGGGTCATGAAGTCCAACGTTGAGCGCCGGCGGTGTGCGATGGCGACGGCCGAGCATCGTCGCTGCCGGCGGGGCACGTCATTTCGACGCGGTATCGGCGTGTTTCGCATTGTTGCGGGCCTCGCATCTCCACGCTGCGGCTAGGCCATGCGGCGGATGTGCAGGCAGGGCGCACCGCGCCATAGTGCCCGCCGGCCACGCCTGGAGACCCCGATGCCCGACAACCGCCATCCCATCATCTACGTCCGCGGCTACGCGATGACGAGCTCGGAGCGCGACGAGACCGCGGCCGACCCCTTCTGCGGCTTCAACGCCGGCTCGACCGTGTACCGTGCCACGGTCGACAAGAAGGCGGCGGCGCAGAAGTTCGTGTTCGAGTCGCCGGTGGTGCGGCTGATCTCCGACTTCGGCTACCAGAACTGCTACCAGAACGGCCTGGACATCCTCGACGAGGACTGGAAGCCCCCGCCCCGCGACGACGGCGCCGATGCCGACGGCATGCCCGCCGCATCGATCGTCGTCTACCGCTACTACGACAGCGGCTCGGGGCTGCTGGGCGACGGCCAGGCGCGCGACATCCGCTTCTACGCGCAGGGCCTGAGCCGGCTCATCCTGCGCGTGCGCGACCTGGTGGCGCAGCGCGAAGGCCCGGCCTACCGCCAGGAGGCATTCCGCTGCTACCTGGTCGCCCACTCGATGGGCGGCCTCGTGGTGCGCGCCTTCCTGCAGAACCCCGCGCTCGGCGACGATGCGGCGCGCGACTGCGTCGACAAGGTCTTCACCTATGCGACGCCGCACAACGGCATCGACGCGGCCGGCATCAACGTGCCGAGCTGGCTCTCCGTCGCCGAGATCAACACCTTCAACCGCGAGAAGATGGCGGACTTCCTGGGCAGCCGCGCGGTGGATGGGCGCGTGGACGCTCTTCCTGCCGACATCCGGCCGCCGGCGAGCCGCTTCTTCTGCATGGTCGGCAGCAACCGCGGCGACTACGAGGCCGCGCAAGGCGTGGCGCGCATGTTCGCCGGCCACGGCAGCGACGGGCTCGTGCGCATCGACAACGCCACGCTGTGCGGCACCGACGCGAACGGCCGGCGCACGCCCGTGGCCACCGCCTACACCTACCGCTCGCACTCCGGCTACTTCGGCATCGTCAACTCCGAGGAGGCCTACCAGAACCTCACGCGCTTCCTCTTCGGCGACGTGCGCGTGGACCTGTGGTTCGACGTCGACCAGGTCGCGCTGCCGCCCGATATTCCGCAGGACGCCGACGTCGACGCGCTCTACCAGGTGGAACTGCTCGCCGCCCCGCGCGGCAAGCGCTGGTACCTCAGCAGGCGCATCGCCGAGGAAGATTCGCCCGCCTGCCGCACGCACAAGGAGCTCACCGATCCGGCCAGCGCCGAGCGCCGCTCGATCTATCTCTCGACGGTCTTCCTGGCCAACCGCGCGCGCGTCAACCGCGATCGGCCCACGCTGGCCTACGCCATGACGCTCGGCGTGCGCGTGCCCGACTACCAGGTGGACAAGAAGTTCTGGCTCGATGGCCACTACGAAGGCAGCTCGCTCTTTCGCGACACGCTGGTGGTCGAGATGGCGCCGCCGCCCGACGGCGCGGTGGGCGGACAGTGGAACGTGAAGTACGGCTGGCAGACCGACACCGCCGGGCGCGCCTCGCTGCCCACCACCTACCAGCGCGTGAAGGACGACAAGCTCGAGTTCGTCGTGCCGCTGTCGACCCAGGGCGCGGCGCTCAGCCGGCCAGGCATCACCGGCAAGGTGCGGCTGGAGGTCAGCGCCTGGGGCTGAAGCGGCACAAGCTTCAAGGCAAAAAGTGGCTACAGCTCTCATGGGGCGGGCGCAAGCAGCTATCAATTCAGTAGCAATTGCTCACCGTCATAGGCCATTTGCGGGATGGGCACAGGCCGTCGATGCGTGAAGGATTTCACGATTCGAACGAGCCGACATGGACGACACGATCGCGCAGATGGTCAGGCAGCGCCGCCAGGCGCTGCATGGCACCGACGCTGGACAACGGGCCTGGGGCCTGGCGCTGTCCGGCGGCGGCATCCGCAGCGCGACCTTCTGCCTGGGCCTGCTCAAGGCATTGGCGCAGCGCCGGCAACTGCTCCGTTTCGACCTGATGTCCACCGTCTCCGGTGGTGGCTACATCGGCGCCACCCTTGGACGCCTGTGCACCCGCGCTGCCAGCGGTGACGACGTACGCGCCATCGAGGGCGCCTTCGCCGAAGTCGACAAGGTGCGCCTGGGCTGGTGGCTGCGCGCCAACGGGCGCTACCTCATTCCCGGCGGCATGCGCGACACGCTCTTCGCCGTCGCCCTCTACCTGCGCAACCTGCTGGGCACGCACATCGAGCTGGCGATCGCCGCCATGCTCACCGGCGCACTGCTCGCCGCGGTGAACCTGCTGATGTGGGAGGCGGTGGCGGCCACCGTCGACCTGGACGGCGCGCAGGCTGTCGACCCGCTGGTGGTGCAGGCCACCCGGCTGCCCACGCTGTGGCTCGGCCTGCTCGTGCCGTGGGTGCTGTCGATCGTGCTGGCGCAGGCCTATTGGTCGGTGCGCGACCGGCCCTCGCGCCTTTTCCTGCTCAGGCAGCTCGCGATGTGGGGCATCGGCGGCACGCTGGCCTGGGTGTTCCGCGACGGGCTGCAGCAGCACTTCGGCGCGCCGCGCTGGCTGGCGCCGGCGTTCGCAGCCTTCGCGGCCGGCTGGGTGCTGGCGCTGGCGGGGGTCGCGGTGTGCAACCGCAATGGCGCCAAGGCCGGCGTGCTGCGCAACCGCCTCACCGACTGGCTGGCCAGCGTGCTGATGCTGGCGCTGGTGCTCGCGCTGCTTGGACTGCTGGACTGGGCCGCCTGGTGGTTCGCGGCCCACACGCAGAAGACGCGCGCCTCCTGGGGCGGCGTGCTGCTCGTCGGCGCTGCCGGCCTGCGCGGCGTGCTGCCGCTGCTGCTCAGCGGCAAGCAGGAGGCGCCCGGCATCGGCCGCCAGGCGGCGATGGCGCTCGCCAGCCTCGTCGGACTGGTCGTGGCCTTCGTGCTGGCGGCGTGGTGGATCGGCGTGCTCTACGCCGGCGTGCTGCTGCCGGTGTTCACGCCCGCCGGGCTGGATTTCGCGCGCGGCTGGGTCTGGCTGGCGGTCCTCGGCGGCGTGGTGGCGGCCTACGCCTTGCTCACGGGGCGCAACTTCGCCTTTCTCAACCTCTCGTCGCTGCACATGTTCTACAAGGCGCGCATCGTGCGCGGCTACCTGGGCGCCGCCAACGCCCGGCGGCTGGGCGCCGACCCGCTGGCCGAACTCTCGGCCCAGGACCCGCCGGACGTCCCGGTGGGCGAGGTCGATCCCGGCGACGACATCGCGATGCGCCAGTACGCACCGCACCGCAGCGGCGGGCCGGTGCACCTCGTCAACGTCTGCGTCAACCAGACCCACGACCCGCGGCAACGGCTGTTCAACCGCGACCGCAAGAGCCTGCCGCTCACCGTGGCGCCGGAGGGCTGGATGCAGGCCGCGGGCACGCCCTGGACGCAGGCCCGCAGCGACGGCGCGATGACGCTGGGCGCCTGGGCCGCCATCTCGGGCGCCGCCGTGTCGCCCGGCCTGGGGCGGCTCACGCGACGGGGGCTGGCGGCGCTCTCGGTCTTCGCGGGCCTGCGGCTGGGCTACTGGTGGAACAGCCGCGAGGCCGGCCTTGCGCAGCGCGGCGCCGGCCGGGGCGCCGGCGGCCTGGTGCGCAAGACGCACTTCATGCTGCTCGAATGCTTTGGCGCCTTTCCAGGCAGCAGCTCGCCGGACTGGTACCTCAGCGACGGCGGGCATTTCGAGAACACCGGTGCCTACGCGCTGCTGCAGCAGGAGTGCGAGCTCATCGTCATCGCCGACTGCGGTGCCGATCCCGACTACCGCTTCAGCGACATCGAGAACCTGATCCGCCGCGCCCGCATCGACCTGCATGCCGACATCGATTTCCTCAAGCCGTGCGTGGGCGCGGGGCCGGGCATCGAGGGCGCGTTCGGATCGCTGGGCGACCTGGCCTCGCAGAGCAGCCAGGCCTGCCTGGCGCTGGCGGAGGTGCGCTACGCCAGCGGGCGCTCCGGGCGCATCGTGCTGGTCAAGCCCAACATGTCGGCCGAGCTGCCCGTCGACCTGGTGAACTTCAAGGCCGCGCACCCGCTTTTCCCGCAGCAGCCGACCACCGACCAGTTCTTCGACGAGGCGCAGTGGGAGAGCTACTTCCGCCTGGGTGCCGAGATCGGCCACCGGCTGGAAGGCGACATGCTTGCGCGCGTGGCGGGCGACATCCACGGCCTGTTCGAGTTCGACGACGGGCAGGCCGCACGGGCCGCGGCCGCGGCGCCCGCTGCCGGCGCCCCGGCGGCCGGCGCCAGTGCGGCCAGCGCCGCGATTGCCGTCAGCCGGCTGCAGTCGCGCGTGCTCCGCGCCGGCGCCGTCACGGCGTCGCTCGGGCTGGGCACCGCGGCCACGCTGGGCGTGGCGGCCTGGCAGGGCATCGACACCTGGCGCACGCAGAACGCCGAGAAGCTGCGCGCCGAGAGCCTGGCCTTCAAGGACCTCACCGAGCGCTGGTCGCGCCTGCGCGTGAATGCGCCGCCGGGCGAGGCGCCGGCCTCGCTGGCGGCCGAACTGCTCCGCACCGGCGATCTGCTGTGCCGTGAAGGCGGCGAGAACTTCATGGCCAATTTCCGCCTGTCGGTGCGCATCGTCGACGACGCCAAGGCGGCCTGCCAGCAGGAGCTGGACAACGCCGCACGTGCGGCAGGCGATGCGCCGCCCGCCCGGGTGAGCAGCAGCCCGGCCTGCGCGCGCCTGCTCGATCCGGGCAACGGCATCGACTGCCTGCAGGCCGAGCGTGCGCCGGCGTGCGCGCCGCGCTACTGGGCACGCGACTACAGCGGCCTCACGCCGCCGCAGGCCAACTGCAGCGGCTTCGCCTCGGGCGCGAGTTCGATGGTGGCCGCCATCTGGGGCCGGCTGCGCGCGCCCTTCGAGGTCCGCTTCCGAGACGTGGAGGTGGTGGCCGAGGCGCCGACGGCGGGCGATGCGGCGGGCGGCGCGTCGCCCTCGGCGGGCGCCGCTGCGCCGGCGGGCCAGCCGTACCCGGCGCCGGCCGTCGAAGGCACGCCGGCACGGCCGCCTGCCGAGTCGCCCGCGCCCGCAGCGCTGGCCATGCCGTCTCCTCCGGTGCTGGTGTCTTCCGACGCCTGCCGCGGCAAGCTGGTCTACATCCAGGCCTACGGGCCGGAGCAGCGCGAGGCGGCGCGCGCCCTGCGCGAGCCGTGGCGGGCGCTGGGCGCGACGGTGCCGCCCACCGAGGACGTGCTGGCCTCCTCGCGCAACGCGGGCCGTGCGCCGCCGGCGGGCTATGCACAGCCGACGATCGTGTTCCACGATGCCGCGTCACAGCCCTGCGCCCAACTGCTGGCGGCGCGCGGCGCGTTCGCGGGGTCCTGGGCCATGCGGCCCCTGCCTGCGCGCCTGAAGGCCTCGCCCGGCACGCTCGAGGCGAGGCTGCCGCGCACGACGGGCTATGCCGTGAACTGAAGGAGCGCGAGCAAGCGATGAACGCCGGCTCGCCAGCGGCCCGAACGCCCAGCCTCAGTCGGCGCCGGCCCGCCACACGCGGCCCAGCGCCGCAAACTTGCCGCGCCAGGTCAGGCGCCTGTCGGACAGGGCGTCGATGAAGTCCGACAGCCGCTGCGACTTGATCAGCGTGTAGAAAGTGAGCCAGCTGGTCAGGAGGCCCACCACCGCGAACCACGCCAGCTTGCGCCACAGCGGTGCATCGGCCTCGGCCAGCAGGTTCATGCCCAGGAAGCCGGTGGTGATGGTGCCGATCAGGCCGAAAAGGGTGACCACCGTGAGACGTACCACGGTGTTGGCCTGGCGGCGCAGGCTGTCCGCGTCGAGGTAGCCGTTCATGTCGGCAATGCGTTCCTTCACCTCGTCGTAGAGGGCGTCGGTGCCCAGGTGGCGCGCGCACAGGTGCGAGAGCGCACGCACATGGGCCTGCTCCGAGATCTCGTGGAACCAGTAGCGGTGCGTGAAGCGCAGGAACCGCTCGAAGCTCGCGCGGATGGCGCGCTTGAAGCGCTTGACGCTCTGCACGTCGTGGATGTGCAGGCGCTGCAGCGCTTCCACCAGCTGGGCCGAGAACATCAGGAGCGAGGCCTTCTGGAAGTGCGCGATCAGGAACAGCATGAAATGCTGGTGCCGGAACTGCGCCAGCACGCCGCGGTCGCGGCAGCAGAAGAAGTCGGACTGTGCGTCGCCCACGACGATCAGTGCATGCCCGTTGCACAGGTAGCGCGTGTGCGGCGCGGCACCGCCCTCGGACCAGAAGCGGTCGTAGCAATAGCGCGACTCGAAGTCGCTCACATGCTCTTCGGCATAGGGCAGGGCGCCTTCGCCCTCGCCGGCGCCCGTGACCAGGCCCAGCCGCACGAAATCCGCACGCGCGAGGCGGCGCGGGTCGTCCACCGCGAGGTAGGCCATGACGGGCATGCGGTAGTACTCGATCTGCCGGTAGCGCAGGGCGCCGGGTTCGCCCGAGTGGTCGGCCACCAGCGGCTGCATCACATGCGCCCAGTGGCTGGCCACGCGCGGCGCGCGGTGCTCGGCCACGTGGGACAGGAAGGCCTCGCGCTGCTGCGCATCGGAGCGCGCCAGCACCTGCCCCTGCGCATCGAGCCACTCGACGCTGTGCATGCAGTGCAGCGCCGAGCCGTCGGCGGACCAGCCTGCCGGGTAGGCGCGGCCGAAGCGGTAGAGCTGTTCCTGCGCCTGCGGCAGGCTCAGGTCGTCGGTGCCGACCTCGACGTTGAGGATCGCCACGTCGACGTCGAAGAAGAAGTACAGGTCGATGTGCACCACCTGCAGCGTGCGCGGCGCGTCGCCCGCCCGCGCCACCACGCGCAGCGCCGCGATGTCGTGACGGCGGAAGACGCGCATGGGCGAATCGCCATCGTGGTCGGTCCGGCCCGCCGAGCGCCCCTCGCCATAGAGGAAGCGCTGCACGTAGGGCAGGAAGCTCACGAACTCGTTGTAGTGGCGCTCGTGGAAGCGGCTGGCGTCGCCGGTGTATTCGTCGATCACCTCCTGCCACGGCGAGCCGCTGCCCATGTCGCGCAGCCGCTGCCAGGGCGTGAGCCGCGCGTCGGCCGCGTCGGACTCGGGCCGCATCAGGCGCACCGGCCACAGCAGTGCCTGGCGCAGGTGGCGGACCGTGGGGGGAGCGAGGGGTGCCGCCGTGGGATCGGGGGCGATGCGCAGGTCTTCCATGGCCGTGTTGTTGGAGTGGATGTGCGACGGTGCGCGGCAGTGTAGGACCGAGGCTGCTCCGTTCGAAGCACCGGTGGCAGCCGCGGGCGTGCGTTGGACACGCCCCTAGGTAAAACCCTGATCGACGTTCATGAAACCGGTTTCATAGAATCGCGCCATCGGAGACAGACGCGCCGCCCGGCGCTTGCTTCAGTGAACTACCAGTTCCAGTTCGACGCCGTGTTCGCGGCCTGGCCACTCCTGCTCAAGGGCACGTGGATCACCATCCAGCTGTCGCTCACCGCCACCCTCATCGGGCTCGCGGTGGCGGTGCTTTGCGCCTGGGGCAAGACCTCGGGGCCGGGCTGGCTGCGCTTCATCGTGAATGCGTACATCGAGGTGATCCGCAACACGCCCTTCCTGGTGCAGCTGTTCTTCTTTTTCTTCGCGCTGCCGGCCATCGGCCTGCGCTGGTCGCCGTACACGGCCGCGCTCACGGCCATGGTGGTGAACCTGGGCGCCTACGCCACCGAGATCATCCGCGCCGGCATCGAGTCCATCCCGAAAGGCCAGATCGAGGCGGGCCGCGCGCTCAACCTCAAGGGCCATGAGATCTTCCGCTTCGTCATCATCAAGCCGGCGCTCAAAGCCATCTATCCGGCGCTCACCAGCCAGTTCATCCTGCTGATGCTGAGCTCGGCCGTGGTGTCGGTCATCTCGGCCGACGACCTGACCTCGGTGGCCGCCAACCTGCAGTCGCAGACCTTCCGCAGCTTCGAGATCTACATCGTGGTGGCGGGCATTTACCTCGCGCTGGCGCTGGCCTTCTCGGGCCTGTTCAAGCTGATCTACCAGCGCCTGCTGAATTACCCGGACCGCCGGTAAGGACCGAGGGACACCACCATGCGCACCTTCGGCTTTCCCGAATTCCTCTTCATCCTCGAGGCCGCCAAGTGGACCCTGGCGCTCTCGGCCATCGCCTTCGTCGGCGGTGCCGTCCTCGGCCTCGTGATCGCGCTGATGCGCGTGTCCGAGAACGCCGTCGCGCGTGGCGTGTCGCGCACCTTCATCCAGATCTTCCAGGGCACGCCGCTGCTGCTGCAGCTCTTCCTGATCTTCTTCGGTGCGCCGGTGCTGGGGCTGGACATCAACCCCTGGGTGGCGGCCGGCGTGGCGCTGGTGCTCAACAGCGCCGCCTTCCTGGCCGAGATCTGGCGCGGCTGCATCGAAGCCATTCCGCGCGGGCAGTGGGAGGCCGCCGAGGCGCTCAACCTCGGCTATGTCGACCGCATGCGCGACGTGGTGCTGCCGCAGGCCTTCAAGATCGCGCTGCCGCCCACCGTGGGCTACCTGGTGCAGATCATCAAGGGCACCTCGCTGGCGGCCATCATCGGCTTCACCGAGGTCACGCGCGCGGGCCAGATCATCAACAACGCCACCTTCCAGCCGCTGCCGGTGTTCACGACCGTGGCTGCCATCTACTTCGTCATCTGCTGGCCGCTGTCGCTGCTGGCCGCGCGCATGGAGCGCAGGCGCGCCCGTGCGCTGGCGCGCTGAATCCCCGCTTTCCGTTTTTCCTTCTTTGTCCCATCCTCAATCCAAGGAGACCCGCATGAACACCTCCCGCCGCGCCACCCTGGCCCTCGCCCTGGCCGCCTTCGCCACCGCCTTCGCACCGCTCGCCTCGGCCCAATCGGTCGCCGACATCAAGAAGAAGGGCGAGATCACCATCGGCATGCTGGTCGACTTCCCGCCCTACGGCACGACCAACGCGCAGAACCAGCCCGACGGCTACGACGCCGACGTGGCCAAGCTGCTGGCCAAGGAGTGGGGCGTGAAGGCCAACATCGTCCCCGTGACGGGCCCCAACCGCATCCCCTTCCTGCTGACCAACAAGGTCGACCTGCTGGTCGCCTCGCTGGCCGTGACGCCCGAGCGCGCCAAGCAGGTGCAGTTCTCGCAGCCCTACGCGGCGGCGACCATCGTGCTCTACGGCAAGAAGAGCGCCAACATCAAGAGCGCGGCCGACCTCAAGGGCGTGCGCGTGGGCGTCGCCCGTGCGTCGACCCAGGACGTGGCCGTGACCAAGGCCGCGCCCGAAGGCACCGAGATCCGCCGCTTCGACGACGACGCCTCGGCCATGCAGGCGCTGATCTCGGGCCAGGTCGATGCCATCGGCTGCTCGGTCACCGTGGCCGCCCAGATCGCCCAGCGCGTGCCCGCCAACACCTTCGAGAACAAGTTCACCCTCGTGCAGCAGGCCATGGGCATCGCCATGCGTCCGGGACAGGACGAACTGCTCAAGAACGTGAACGACTTCATCGCCAAGAACACCGCCAACGGCGAGCTGAACAAGCTCTACCAGAAGTGGCTCAAGAGCGATTTCCCGAAGTTCCAGTAAGCCGACGAGTCGGAATCGGACAGCCGAACGCAGAGGGCGCAAAGGTTTCGCAGAAGGCGCAGAAGAAGAGAAAAAAGCTCTTCTTTGCATTTTTCTGCGTCTTCTGCGTGATCTCTGCGTCCTCTGCGTTCGGCTGCCCGACTTACAAGATCCATCCCAAGGCCAACGCATGAGCGACCCCATCATCCGCCTCGAAGGCGTGAACAAGTGGTACGGTGAATTCCAGGTGCTCACCGGCATCGACCTGTCGGTGCGCACCGGCGAACGCATCGTGATCTGCGGGCCCTCGGGCTCGGGCAAGTCCACGCTGATCCGCTGCATCAACCGGCTGGAGACGGTGCAGAAGGGCACGATCGTGGTCGACGGCATCGAGCTCACCGCGGGCGGCAGGAACGTGGATGCGGTGCGCGCCGAGGTGGGCATGGTGTTCCAGCAGTTCAACCTGTTTCCGCACCTCACGATCCTGCAGAACTGCACGCTGGCGCCGATGCGCTCGCGCGGCATGACCAAGGCGCAGGCCGAGGAGGTGGCGATGAAGTACCTCACGCGGGTGCGCATTCCCGAGCAGGCCAACAAGTACCCCAGCCAGCTCTCGGGCGGCCAGCAGCAGCGCGTGGCCATCGCGCGCGCGCTGTGCATGGCGCCCAAGATCATGCTGTTCGACGAGCCGACCTCGGCGCTCGACCCCGAGATGGTCAAGGAAGTGCTCGACACCATGATCGGCCTGGCGGAAGACGGCATGACCATGCTGTGCGTGACGCACGAGATGGGTTTTGCTCGCAGCGTGGCCGACCGTGTGATCTTCATGGCCGACGGCAAGATCCTCGAACAGGCGCCGCCGACCGAGTTCTTCGGGAACCCGCAGCACGAGAAGACGCGCCAGTTCCTGGGGCAGATCCTCACGTCCGGGCATTGAGCCGGTGGCCATGTTCCCGCTCCTGATTTCCCTGTCCTCCTTCGGCGCGGCCGAGGTGGGCCGCCATGGCCAGCGCTGGTGCACCGACCTGGCCGCCGAGGCCGGCGCCGACGGCGTCGAGGTGCGCGGCGAGATGCTGCGCGACCCCGCGGCCGAGCTGGCCGAGCTGCGCGGGCGCGCGGCCGTGTACTCCAGCCCCGAGGGTCTCTTCCGCACCGACGGCTCGCTCGACACGGACGCCTTGGCCGAAGGCCTGCGCCGTGCGCAGCTGTTGCAGGCGCCTCGCCTGAAGATGGCCATCGGTGGCTTCGACGTCGCGCGTTCGCGCGACGGCCTCGATGCGCTGCGCGAGCGCCTCGCGGGGCAGGGCGTCGAACTCGTCATCGAGAACGACCAGGCCGACAGCGCCGGCACGCTCGGCGCGCTGCAGCGATTCTTCGCCGCACAGCGCGAAGCGGGCCTCGATCTGGGCATGACCTTCGACATGGGCAACTGGCACTGGCTCGGCGAATGCCCGCTGGAGGCCGCGCGCGTCTTCGCGCCGCAGGTGCGCTACGTGCACTGCAAGGGCGTGCAGCGACGTCCCGACAAGTGGGTGGCGGTGCCGCTGGCCGAGTCGGCGGCGCCCTGGCGCGCCGTGCTGCGCGCGCTGCCGACCGATGTGCCGCATGCGATCGAATACCCGCTCGCGGGCGATGACCTCGTGGCCGTCACCCGCGCGCAACTCCACGCCATCCGCCACGCACGGGGCCTGCAATGACCGAGCCGACCGCCTTCGACGTCGCCACCTTCGGCGAAGCCATGCTGCTGCTGGTCGCGGCCGAGCCCGGCCCGATCGAGCACGCGACGATGTTCCACAAGCGCACCGCGGGCGCCGAGACCAACGTCGCCATCGGCCTCGCGCGGCTGGGCCTGAAGGTCGGCTGGGCCAGCCGCCTGGGCACCGATTCGATGGGCCGTGCGCTGCTGGCCGCCATGCAGGGCGAGGGCATCGACTGCTCGCACGTGATCTGCGACCCGTCGCAGAAGACCGGCTTCCAGTTCAAGGGCCGGGTCACGGACGGCAGCGACCCGCCCGTGGAATACCACCGCAAGGGCTCGGCCGCGAGCCACATGCGGCCCGAGGACATCGACGTGCGCTGGCTGCGCTCGGCGCGCCACCTGCACGCCACGGGCGTGTTCGCCGCCGTGTCCGACACCACGCTGCCCACCGCGATCCGCACCCTGGAGATCGCGCGCCAAGCGGGCCGCACCATCTCCTTCGACCCCAACCTGCGGCCGACGCTGTGGGCCTCGCCCGAGCGCATGCGCACCTGCATCAACGACCTGGCGGCGCGCGCCGACTGGGTGCTGCCGGGCATGGAGGAGGGCACCTTCCTCACCGGCGAGACCACGCCCGAGGGCGTGGCGCGCTTCTACCGCGAGCGCGGTGCGAAGCTGGTGGTCGTCAAGCTCGGGCCGGCCGGCGCGTACTACGACAGCGACGTGGCCGGCACGGGCCGCGTCGAGGGCTTTCCGGTCAAGGAAGTGATCGACACCGTGGGCGCGGGCGATGGCTTCGCCGCCGGCGTGGTCAGTGCCTTGCTCGAAGGCCGCTCGGTGCCCGAGGCCGTGCGCCGCGGCGCGTGGATCGGTGCGCGGGCCGTGCAGGTGCTGGGTGACACGGAGGGGCTGCCCACGCGGGCCGAGCTCGACGCGGCGGGGCTGTGAGCAGCGCGGGACGACAATGGCCTGAAAAGCACGAAGTGCAATCGGCCGCCAGCGCCCGTCCTGTCTGCGTTGCCGAGCAATTCGTAACAAACGTGATCATCTCTCGTTGAGGCCGCCATGAGCCGCAAGAACGTCCTCGTCTTCCGTGAGTTGCCGCCCGACCAGTTGGCGCGCCTGCAGGCTGCGCATCCGGTCACCATCGCCGATCCGAAGAAGGACCGCGCCGCCTTCGACGCGGCGCTGCCCGAGGCGCAGGGCCTCATCGGTTCGAGCTTTCCCATCGATGCGGCCGTGCTCGACCGGGCGCCGAAGCTGGAAGTGATCTCCAGCGTGTCGGTCGGTGTCGACAACTACGCGCTGGCCGAGCTGCATCGACGCGGCATCGTGCTGGCCCACACGCCGGGCGTGCTCGACGAGACGGTGGCCGACACCGTCTTCGCGCTGCTCATGGCCACGAGCCGCCGCGTGGTCGAGCTGTCGACGCTCGTGCGCGAAGGCCGTTGGACGAAGAACATCGGCGAGGAGTACTTCGGCGTCGACGTGCACGGCAAGACGCTGGGGCTGCTGGGCTTCGGCCGCATCGGCCAGGCGATCGCGCGGCGCGCGGCGCTGGGCTTCGGCATGCCGGTGCTGTACCACGCACGCCGCCCCGTCGACCTGTCGGCGCAGGCGCCCGAGCTGCAGGGCAAGGCCCGCCACACGCCGCTGCCCGAGCTGCTCGCGCAGTCGGATTTCGTCGTCGCGATGCTGCCGCTGTCGGACAGCACGCGCGGCATGGTGAATGCCGCGCTGTTCGGCCAGATGAAGCCGGGCGCCGTGTTCATCAACGGCGGGCGCGGCGCGACCGTCAACGAAGCGGCGCTGCTGGCTGCGCTCGACAGCGGGCACCTGCGCGCTGCGGGCCTGGACGTGTTTGCAAAGGAGCCGCTGCCGGCCGACTCGCCGCTGCGCACGCACCCGCGTGTGACGCCGCTGCCGCACATCGGTTCGGCCACGCACGAGACGCGGCATGCGATGGCCGAGCTGGCGGTGACGAACCTGCTGCAGGGGCTGGCGGGGGAGCGGCCCGTGGCGGTGTACGACACGTCGTTGGCATGAGGCTGGGTCGTTGCTTCTTGCGCGGGTATGGCGCCTTCTTCCTTTGGGAGAGGGTGGGGGCGGTAGGTTTTTTTAGGCCTTGCCGCCTGGTTGAAGGCAGGGGCCGGGATTTCGCCCCGGCGGGCGACCTACTTTCTTTTGCTTCGCCAAAAGAAAGTAGGCAAAGAAAAGGCGACCCTGCTGGCTGCGACCCTCCGCTTCGCTACGGGCAACCTGCGCCGCGTCGCTGTCGGGGTGCGCTGCAGAACTCGCTACGCGCTACGCGCTGCGCTCAAACAGCTGCAGCGAGTCAGATCACGAAGCCGCTGTTGCCGCACGCGGCACAGCGGCCACCCCGCCAGCGCCACGTCACAGGCGCATCCAGAAGGGACTTCGATCGGGCCATCGCTTCGCTCGGCCCTCGCCAAAACATTGAAGAAGGACAAGGCTGCGCAGCAGCCTTGTTGACCCTGGTCCCCTCTGTGTGCGCCGAGGAGCGCAGCGGCTGGCGGATCAAGGGCCGCGCATGTTTGAGCGAAGCGAGTTTGCGCGGACCCCGCCAGCCGCGAGCACCGCAGGTTGCCCGTAGCGAAGCGGAGGGACGCAGACAGTGGGGTCGCCTTTCTTTTGCCTACTTTTCTTTGGCGAGGCAAAGAAAAGTAGGTCGCCCGCCGGGGCGAAATCCCGGCCCCTGCCTCAGAAGCGGCGCAGCGCCAGCTTCGTCAAACCTGAACCCGACCGGCCGGAGGGCATGACCCCATGAACACCCCCCGCCGAGCCACCATCGCCGACGTCGCCCACGCCGCCGGCGTGTCCAAAGCCACCGTCTCGCGCTTCTTCAACCACCGCGAGCGCCTCCTGTCCGACGACATCGCCGCCCGTGTCGAGGCCGCGATCGCGCAGCTCGGCTACACGCCCAGCCCGATGGCGCAGGCCCTCAGCCGCGGCCGCTCGCGGCTGATCGGCCTCATCGTGGCCGACATCACCAACCCGTACTCGGTGGCGGTGCTGCGCGGTGCCGAGAAGGCCTGCCAGGACGCCGGCTACCTCGTCATGCTCTTCAACATGGGCAACGAGACCGGCCGCGAGCGAGAGGCCATCGACGCGCTGGCCGGCTACCAGGTCGACGGCTTCATCCTCAACACGCTGGGCCGCGGCGCGGGGGTGGTCGATGCCGTCGCCACGCACGGCAAGCCGGCGGTGCTGGTCGACCGCCGGCACGCGGGCATGACGGCCGACTTCGTGTCGCTCGACAACCCCGGCGCGATGACCCGCATCTGCGCCCACCTGCTGGACAACGGCTGGCGCGAGTTGCTCTACGTGACCGAACCGCAGCAGGGCGTGAGCACGCGGCGCGAGCGTGCGGCCGCCTTCGGCGCCTGCGTGGCCGCACACCCGACGGCCCTGCGCGGCGAGGTCTTCGAGAGCGCCGAGGGCGAAGACGAGGCCCTGGTGCAGGCCCTGCGCGCGCTGCGCCGGCGCGCAGGCCGCGGCCGGCGCGCGGCGGTGGTCGCGGGCAACGCGGTGATCACGCTGCGCGTGGCACAGGCCATGAACCGGCTCGGCTGGCAGTTCGGCCAGGAACTCGGCTTCCTGGGGTTCGACGATCCCGAATGGGCCTCGCTGATCGGGCCGGGCCTGTCCACGCTGGCGCAGCCCACCGACGAGATCGGCCGCACGGCGGCCGGCTGCCTGATCGAGCGGCTGCACGGCCTGGAAGGCCCGGCGCGCGAAATGCTGCTGCCCGGGCAGTTGCAGCTGCGCGGGTCGTCGGCCGCGCCCGTCAGAGCCGCGTGATGACGGTCGAGGCCGGCAGGCGCGACTTGGGCAGCGCGGCGTTGAAGTCGTCGGCGGCGCGGTAGCCCAGCGCGCACAGCACCACGGCGGTGTAGCCGCGTTCGCGCAGCCCCAGCTCGGCGTCGAGCACCCCCGCATCGAAGCCCTCCATCGGCGTGGCGTCGATCTCCAGCGAGGCGGCGCCCACGAGCAGCGTGCCCAGCGCCAGGTACAGCTGCTTCTCCATCCAGTGCTGAACGTCCTTCTGGTCGAAACGGTGCAGGTCGATGTAGCCCTGGCGGCTCCTGTGCTGCCCGGCGCGTGCGCCGTCGACGCGAAAGCGCCCGTCGGCCTCTTCCTGGTCGAGCAGGGCGGTGGTGTGGGCGGCAGGGAGTTCGGTGCGCGCCGCGAACACGATCACGTGCGATGCGTTGGTCACCTTCGGCGTGTTGTAGGCGAAGCCGGCGTCCGTCGCCTTGGCGATGCGCGCCTTGCCGGCGGCGTCGCTGGCCACGACGAAGTGCCAGGGCTGCGAGTTGACCGATGACGGGCTGTGGCGCAGGCCTTCGAGCAATTCGTCGACCTGCGCGTCGGGAATGCGCCGCGTGGCGTCGTAGGCCTTGGCGGTGTAGCGGTAGCGGGTGGCGGCGAGGAAGTTCATGGCGATGTGAATGGCAAGGCAAGGGTCAGAAGCCGGCCAGCACGGCCTTGCCGCGCGAGCGGTTGCTCTGCACCAGCGCGTGGGCGCGGCGCAGGTTGGCGGCGTTGATGGCGCCGAAGTGCTCGTTCGCGGTGCTGCGCAGCGTGCCGGCATCGACCAGTGCGGCCACGCGCTCCAGCAGCTCGTGCTGCCGCTGCATGTCCGGCGTCTGGTAGAGCGAGCGGGTGAACATCAGCTCCCAGTGCAGCGAGATGCTCTTGGACTTCAGCGGCATGGCATCCAGCGTGGCCGGGTCGTCGATGAGCGCGAGGCGGCCCTGCGGCTGCAGCGCGGCGACGAGCTGCAGGTAGTGCTGGTCGGTGTGGGTGAGGCTGGCCACCATCGACACCTTCGGCAAGCCCGCGCTCTCGAGTTCGGCGGCGAGCGGCCGGCCGTGGTTGATGACATGGTGCGCGCCCAGGGACTTGACCCAGTGCGCGGTGTCGGCGCGCGAGGCGGTCCCGATCACGGTGAGCTGCGTGAGCTTGCGCGCCAGCTGCACCAGCACCGAGCCCACGCCGCCGGCCGCACCGACGACGAGCAGGCTCTGGCCGGCGCCGCCGCCTTCGGGCACGCCAAGGCGCTCGAAGAGCAGTTCCCATGCGGTGATCGCCGTGAGCGGCAGGGCGGCAGCCTCGGCGACGCCCAGGCTGCGCGGCTTGTGGCCGACGATGCGCTCGTCCACCAGGTGGTATTCGCTGTTGCTGCCCGGCCGGTCGATGGCGCCGGCATAGAACACCTCGTCGCCCGGCTTGAACAGCGTCACGTCGGCGCCGACGGCATGCACCGTGCCCACCGCGTCCCAGCCCAGCACGCGCGGGGCCGTCACCGGCGAGTTCATGCGCACCTTGGTGTCGACCGGGTTCACCGACACCGCCTGCACCTGCACCAGCAGGTCGCGCGGGCCGGGCAGGGGCATGGGCAGGTCGATGTCGACGAGTGCGACCGGGTCGTCGATCGGCAGGCCGTGCTGGGTGTAGGCGATGGCTTTCATGAGAACTCCGAGGAAAGAAGTCGGGGACGGTATGGGCGAATGGTGCGGCTTCGTCGCTTGTTCTGGAAGAGGCAGAATCGGACAACACTTTCATTGCAGGAGTGAAAATGGTCCGCTTCGACGACCTGGCCCTCTTCGACCGCGCCGCCGCGTTGGGCAGCTTCTCCGACGCGGCGCGCGAGGCCGGCCTGCTGCCCGGCCAGGCAAGCGCCGCCATCCAGCGGCTCGAGCGCGAGCTGGGCATCCGGCTTTTCGCGCGTTCCACGCGCAGCCTGCGCCTGACGGCCGAGGGCGAGCGCTACCTGCCGCACGCCCGCGCCGCCCTGGGCAGCCTGCGCGCCGGGCAGGACGAGCTGCGCGCCGAAGACCCGGAACTGCGCGGCGTGCTGCAGGTGGCCACGCCCTCCGACCTCGGCCGCAACGTGCTGCTGCCCTGGCTCGCGGCCTTCCGGCGGCAGCACCCGAAGCTGGTGCTGCGCCTGTTCATGTCCGACCGCGTGACCGATGTCTTCAAGGAGCCGGTCGACATTGCGGTGCGCTACGGCCCGCCGCCCGACGCGAGCTTCGTCGCGCTGCCGCTGGCGACCGGGAACCGGCGGGTGCTGGTCGCCTCGCCCGGCTACGTGCAGCGCTGCGGCCGGCCGGCGTCGGTCGACGAGCTGGCCGGCCACGCCTGCCTCACCTACGCGCTGAGCAGCCGCATCCACGACCGCTGGACCTTCTTCGATGGCGAGCAGCGCCTGGTGGCGAACGTGCGCGGCCCGATCCAGAGCGACGACGGCGAGCTGATCCACCGTCTCGCGCTGGACGGCGAGGGCATCGCCTACAAGTCCTGGCTCGATGTGGGCGAGGACGTGCGGGCGGGGCGGCTCGTGCAGCTGCTGCCCCGGCTGCGCGGCGAGGCCGCACCGCTGCACCTGGTGTGTCCGCACCGCGGCCAGTATTCGGCGGCCGTGCAGCAATTGCACGCGCTGCTGCGCCAGCGGTGCGAGGCGATGGTGGCGGCGCTGCCGTCTCCCGAGGCAGCAGCGCCCGCGCGCACGGCCGTGCGACGCCCCGGCGCCAGCACGCCGCGTGCCGCAGCACGACAATCGCGCCCGACATCCAGAACCTGAACCAGGAGCCAGACGCATGAGCAGCACGGACAAACCTTCCATCGGCATGGTCGGCATCGGCCTGATGGGCCACGGCATCGCCACCAACATCGTCAAGCACGGCCATGCGCTCACCGTGCTCGACCACCCGGGCAACCAGCCGCTCGATGCGCTCAAGGCCGCGGGTGCGAAAAGCGTCGCCAGCACCGCCGAGCTGGGCGCCGTGGCCGACATCGTCATCCTCTGCGTGACCGGCTCGCCCCAGGTCGAGGCGGTGCTGCTGGGCGAGGGCGGGCTGCTGAAGTCGCTCAAGCCCGGTGCGGTGGTCATCGACTGCTCGACGGCCATCCCGTCGTCGACGCTGCGCGTGGCCGAGGCGGTGCAGGCGGCCGGCGTGCGCTTCCTCGATGCGCCCATGACCCGCACTCCCAAGGAGGCCGCCGAAGGCCGGCTCAACCTGCTGGTGGGCGGCGATGCGGCGCTGTTCGACGAGTGCCGGCCGCTGCTGGCCTGCTTCGCCGAGAACATCACGCACACCGGCGCCGTGGGCACGGGCCACAGCATGAAGCTGCTGCACAACTACGTGTCGCTGGGCACGGTGGCGCTGATCGCCGAGGCCGCCGCCTGCGCACAGCGCTCGGGCGTCGACCCCCGGGTCTTCGTCGACGTGCTGGCCAAGGGCGGCGGCGGCGGCGTGGCCCTGGAGCGCCTGAAGCCCTTCATCACCGACCGCGACCCGAACACGCTGCGCTTCGCCATGAGCAACGCGCAGAAGGACCTGGGCTACTACACCGAGATGGCGCACGACATCGGCGCCGCGCAGGGCATCGCCGATGCGGTGCTCGGCACCTTCGCGCACGCGGTCCAGGCCGGCGGTGCGCAGCGCTACGTGCCGGAACTGGTCGAAGTCCTCGCCCGGCGCTGAGCCGGCGCGCCGGGCCGCATCGCCGAGCGGCCTATGCAATCCGGCGGCTTGCCCGGACTGCATCGTGGACCAGGGACATGTTCTGGCGCATCGAGCCCGAGGGATGCGCTTCACCAAGGCTCGCGGCGCGCAACGGGGCTGCGCCGGCCCGCCACCGGGAGATCGTCACGTTTGTGACGAATTCGGCCGCAGCGCCCGGCCTGTGTGCGCTGTGGGCCGATTGCACTTTCCGTTTTTCGGGCTGTCCGGCATCGGCTTCAGTCGGGAAAGCGCTCCACGTGCGTCTCGCCGCGCCGGCCCTGGTACGTCACATGGCGACCGGCGATCCACACCGTGTAGCCCACGCAGCCGGCCGCCTGCGTCAGCCGCTTGAAGGCCGGGTACATCACCTCGCCGCGCTGTGCGCCGCGGATGGCCGCGCGCACGGCTTCGGCATCGAAGGTGGCGGCGATCGGGGCGTCGGGCGCGTGCTGCTCCAGCGTCAGCGTCGTGCCGTCGGGCAGGTAGTAGGTGATGCGCCGCCCGCGGTAGTCGACGGCATAGGACTCGACACCGACCCCCACCAGCGCGGCGACGACCTCGCCGAAATGGATGCGGCCGGCGTTGGAAGCTTCGGCGGTGTGGCGGATGATGGCTTCGATGTTGGGGTTCATGCTGGGCGTTCGTGGAAAGCAGGCGTCAGTCGAGCGGCACATCCTTCAGGCCGCCTTCCGCACCGCCTCGGCGATCTGCGCCGGATCGGGGAGCACGCCGATGCCGGGCGCCTCGCCCAGATCGATGCAGCCCGTACCGTCGATGTGTGCGAGCGCGGGCGCCAGCGCGGTGCGCAGCGGGTTCTCGTTGGCGTCGACTTCGAGCATGCCGTCGCCGCCCGCAGCGGCGAGCAGGTGGCCCGAGGCGAGCAGCCCGACCCCGGCGCCCAGGTAGTGGGGGCAGTAGTGCAGCCCGGCGGCGCGCGCGCGATGGATCACCGGCCAGTTCGCCGAAATGCCGCCCCACTTGGCTGCGTCGGGCTGCAACACCGACAGCACCTGCGCGTGCAGTGCCGCGTCGAAGGCCGCGTCGCCCGTGATGTTCTCGCCGGCGGCGAGGGGAATGGCGGTCTCGGCCTGCAGGGCCTGCCAGTCGGACCAGGGGCGATCGGCGCGCAGCGGCTCCTCGAGCCACCGCAGGCCGTAGGGCGCCAGGCGCGGCGCCATGCGCCGGGCCTCGTCCAGCGACCAGCCCTGGTTGGCATCGGCCATCAGCGGCGTGGCGTCGCCGAGGGCTTTGCGCATGGCGTCGAGGTTGGCCAGGTCGCGCGCTTCGCCGAAGCCGATCTTGAGCTTGAAGGCCCGGTAGCCCTGTGCCCTGCAGCGCAGCGCGGTCTCCTCGGGTGCATCGGGATTGATGCCGCTCGCGTACACCGGGATGCGGCTGCGCGAGCCACCCAGGTGCCGCCACAGCGGCTGGCCGTCGCGGCGCGCGGCCAGGTCCCACAGCGCGAGGTCGATGCCCGCGATGGCCTGTGAGATGGGGCCGGGTTCGCCCGACTGGATGGCCAGCACGGCCGTGCGCTGGCTGAGCTGCGCCCACGCGGCCGCCGGGCCGTCGAAGCGCTGGCCCAGGAGCAAGGGCGCGAGCACGGTGTCGATGAGGCGTGCGCGGTGCTCGGCACCGCAGGCGGGGAAGTTGCACCACACCTCGCCCCAGCCGAGCGCGCCGTCACTGTCTTCCACGCGAACGAAGAGGGCCGGCCGGTCGTGCATGGTGCCGAAGGAGGTGCGCACCGGCACCTTGACCGGGTAGCGGAACACGTGCGCGTCGATGCGCACGATGGCCAGGGGCGTGGCGGGCAGGGCAGGCGGGTTCATGGCTTGAGGTTCATTTCGACGTGGATGGCGTCGCCGCGGTAGGTGACCTCGGCCACGTAGATCACGCGCCCGGTCTCGTCGTGGAAGATGCGGCGCACCTCCGCCACCGGCGAGTTGACCGGGATGCCGATCAGGCGCGCCACCTCCATGTCGGCGGTGCCGATGGTCAGGACCTGGTGGGCGCGGGCGATGGTCAGCCCCTTGAGCGAGATCAGCACCGGGATGATGGTCTCCTCGCGAAAGCGCCTCGGCGCCTTGCGGAACACGCGCTCGTCGATGTGGATGTGGATCACGCAGTAGGGCTGCCCGTCGCGCGAGTGCACGCGGCGCATGTAGACGTAGCGCTCGGCGGGCGTGCCCTCGTCGGGGCGCAGGGCAGGCGCGTCGGTCGACTCGCCGATGGTGACGATCTGCGGCTCGGTGTCGCGGTACACGCGCGCCAGCTCGTCGAGCGTGGTGACCACGCTGAGCCACCGCTCGTTGGCGGGCCGCCCGGTGACGAAGGTGCCGCGGCCCTGCTGTGGCGACACGAGCCCGTCTCGCGCCAGCAGCTCGATCGCCTGGCGCAGCGTGACGCGCGCCACGCCGAACTCGGCCATCAGCGCCTCGAGCGACGGCAGGCGGTGGCCCTGCGGCCAGGTGCCGCGCGCGATGCGCTGGCGCAGCACGTCGGCCACCTGCAGATAGCGCGGGATCGGGCTGTCCGAGAAACGGGTGCCTGCAGCGCCCTCAGGGTTAGACGCACTTGCCATCACAGAACAATCAAAGGTATGGTCTATAGGACGACCAATCGAGTTCGAGCCAATATAGCAGAGCGAGGCGCCGCCAAGGCCGCTGCCGCCGCCTGCCAGGAGACCCATCCGATGCGCCATCGCCCGGTGCCCGTTCGCGCCGCCCTGATCCTTGCCCCCTGGGTGCTGTTGCTGCTGCTGTGGTATGCCGTGCGGGCCAGCGGGCTCGTCAACCCGGCGCTGGTGCCCGCGCCGCACCAGGTGGCTGCCAAGTTCATCGAGTTGATGCGTGACCGCCTGCCGATGGACATCTGGATGTCCACGCAGCGCGTCTTCATCGGCGTGGCGCTGGGCACGCTGCTGGCGGTGCCGGTGGGCTTCTGCCTCGGCTGGTACCGGGGACTGCGCAGCTTCATCGACCCCGTCATCAACTTCTTCCGCGCTCTGCCGCCGATCGCGCTGATCCCGCTCGTGATCGTCTATTTCGGCATCGGCGAGGCGGCCAAGACGGTGATCCTGTTCTATGCCTCCTTCTTCGCCGGCGTGATCGTGATGTACGAGGGCATCGCGCAGATCAGCCCGATCTTCGTGCGCGTGGCCCGCACGCTGGGCGCGAACGACTTCGAGATCTTCGCCAAGGTGATCGTGCCGCTCACGGTGCCGCACATCCTCACGGCGATCCGCGTCGCACTCGGCGTGGCCTGGGCGACGCTGGTGGCCTCGGAACTCATCGCCGCACAGCAGGGCCTGGGCGCATTGATCCAGAACGCGTCGGCCTTCTTCCAGCTCGACATCATCTACGTGGGCATCATCTGCATCGGCTTCATCGCGCTGGCGATGGACCTGGTGCTGCGTGCCGTGAGCCGGCGCCTGGTGGCCTGGCAGGACCGACTGGCATGAGCGCTATGGATACCGGCGCACCGGTGCGCGTCGCCTTCAACGATGTGTCGGTCGAGTTCCCCACCGCGCAGGGGCCGATGCGGGTGCTCGACGGCGTGTCGCTCGACATCCGCCAGGGCGAGTTCGTGTCGATCATCGGCCCTTCCGGCTGCGGCAAGACCACGCTGATGAACACCCTGGGCGGCTTCGTGCAGCCCACCGGCGGGCAGGTTCTGCTCGACGGGCAGCCCGTGAGGGGGCCCGGCCCGGACCGCGGCGTGATCTTCCAGGAGTACGGCGTCTTCCCCTGGCTCACGGTGCGGCAGAACATCGCCTTCGGGCTCAAGCTGGCGGGCAACAAGGTGCCCAAGTCCGAGCATGCCGCGACCGTCGAGCGCTACATGGGCCTCATGGGCCTCGCGGACTTCGCCGACCATTTTCCGAAGCACCTGTCGGGCGGCATGCGCCAGCGCCTGGCGATCGCCCGTGCCTACGCGGTGCGGCCGCAATTCCTGCTGATGGACGAGCCCTTCGGCGCGCTCGACGCGCAGACCCGCAGCGCCATGCAGGACCTGCTGCTCGAGGTGCTGCAGACGGAGGGCAAGACGGTGATGCTGATCACCCACTCGGTCGAGGAGGCGATCTACCTGTCGTCGCGCATCGTGGTGGTGACGGCGCGGCCGGCGCGCATCCGCACCGTGATCGACGTGCCCTTCAGCTACCCGCGTGCCGAGAACGTGCACGAGGACCCGCGCTTCGTCGAGCTGCGCGCGCAGATTCGCGAGCTGGTGATGCAGGAGTACGCGGCGCAGGCGCGCCAGGGCGTGCGCGTGTCGGACTGAACGTCGACCCTCCCTTTTTCCACTGCTTCCAACAGGAGACACCCATGGCCTTGCAGCGCCGAGATTTCATCCGTACCGCCGTCGCGGCGTCCGCCGTGTCGGGCCTCGGATTCCCCGCCTTCGCCCAGTCGCGCACCAAGGTCAAGGTGGGCTACCTGCACACGCCGGCGGTGGATGGACAGATGTGGCTGGGCCTGCAGAGCGGCAGCTTCGCCAAGCAGGGGCTGGAGCTGGAGCCGGTGCTCTTCACCACCGGGCTGGAACTCTTGCAGGCCATGATCGGCGGGAGCCTGGACGTGCTGGCCACGGGTGCGGTGCTGTCCAACTTTCCGGCCCGCGGGCAGGGCAAGGTCTTTCTCATCAACGACGTGGAGTACGCCACCGCCCAGCTGTGGGTGCGCGAGGACTCGGGCGTGAAGAGCGTCGCCGACCTGAGGGGCAAGCAGATCTCGACCACCACCGGAACCACGGCGCATGTGTTCCTCGACCGGGCACTGCGCTCCGCGGGCCTGGACCCGGCGAAGGACGTGCGGCTGGTCAACCAGCGCATGTCCGAGGCCGTGACCTCGCTGATCTCCGGCGCGGTGCCCGCGGTGGCGCTGTGGGCGCCCTTCGACTCGGTGGTGCGCGGCAAGCTGCCCGGCGCCCGCAAGATCGTCGATGCCTCGGCCTTCTTTCCGCAGGCGGCCATCGTGGGCGGCTGGGCGGCGCGCAACGACTACTACGAGAAGAACAAGGCCGTCCTGGGCAAGCTCATCGCCGGCTGGCTGCCTGCCAACGAGCAGATCGTGGCCAACCCCGAGGCGGCGGCCGAGCAGCTGCAGAAGACGCAGTACAAGGAGGTGCCCCTGGCCGAGTTCAAGGAACAGTTCAAGGCCTCCAAGTACTACTCCGCGGCCGAGTGGCGCGCCAAGTACGCCGACGGCACGGTGACGCAGTGGCTGCAGCAGGTGACGGACTTCTTCGTGCAGAGCGCCAACATCCCGAATGCGCTGAAGGCGCAGCAGTACTTCGATCCGTCGCTGTTCACGGGCCTGGTCAAGGCGTGAGCGCCATGGCTCGCAACGCGAGGTCGCGTGGCGCGCGCTCGGACCCACGGGACGCGAGATGAGCGCAGGCGAAGCGGCTTACGACGTCATCATCGTCGGCGCGGGTTCCGCAGGCTGCGTGCTCGCCAACCGGTTGAGCGCCGACCCGAAGCGCCGCGTGCTGCTGCTTGAGGCGGGCGGAGCCCAACGGCACTTCTGGCTGCGGCTGCCGGTGGGCTACTTCCGTTCCATCTACGACCGGCGTTTCTCCTGGCAGTTCGAGGTCGAGCCCCAGGCCGAGACCGGGCACCGCCGCATCGTCTGGCCGCGCGGGCGCGTGCTGGGCGGATCGAGCGCGATCAACGGCCTGATCTACATCCGCGGGCAGCGCGCCGACTTCGACGACTGGGCCGCGGCCGGCGCCACCGGCTGGAGCTACCGCGACCTGCTGCCCCTGTTCAAGAAGTCGGAGTGCTACGCCGGCGGCGAGAACGCCTACCACGGCGGCTCCGGCGAGCTCGGCGTATCGGACCTGCGCAACGACCATCCCTATTGCGAAGCCTGGCTGGCGGCCGGCACGCAGGCCGGCTATCCGGCCAGCGAGGACTTCAACGGTGCGCAGGACGAAGGCCTGGGCACCTACCAGCTCACGCTGCGCGGCCATTGGCGCTGCGATGCGGCCACGGCGTTCCTGCGCCCGGTCATGCAGCGGCCCAACCTCACGGTGCGCACCGGCGTGCACGTGACCCGGGTGCGCATCGAGCAGGGCCGGGCACGCGGCGTCGAGTGGATCGAGCACGGCCAGCCGCAGCACGCGCTGGCCGATTCGGAGGTGCTGCTGGCGGCAGGCGCGTTGCAGAGCCCCCAACTGCTGCAACTCTCGGGCGTCGGCCCGGCCGCGCTGCTGCGCCGCCATGGCATTCCCGTGCAGGTCGATGCGCCCGAGGTCGGCGCCAACCTGCAGGACCACTACCAGGCACGCGTGATCGTCAAGCTGCGCGAGAAGATGTCGCTCAACGACCAGGTGCGCAGCCCGATCGGCCTGGCGCGCATGGGTGCGCAGTGGCTGCTGCAGCAGCGCGGGCCGCTCACCGTGGGTGCAGGGCAGGTGGGCGGCATGGTGCGCAGCGCCGTGGCCAAGGACGCGCGGGCCGATGTGCTCTTCAACGTCATGCCGCTGTCGGTCGACAAGCCCGGCGACGCGCTGCATGCCTTCTCGGGCTTCTCGGCCTCCGCCGCGCAGTGCCGGCCCGAGTCGCGTGGCACCGTGGAGCTGCGCTCGGCCGACCCGCTGGCGCCGCCGCGCATCGTGTCCAACTACCTCACCGAGCCGCACGACATCCGCGTGCTGGTCGAGGGCCTGAAGATCCTGCGCGAGATCTACGACCAGCCCGCGTTCCGTGGGCTGACCACCGGGGTGGAGTACATGCCCGGCAACGCGCTGCGCAGCGACGAAGAACTGGCGCGCTTCGCGCGCGAGAAGGGCGGCACGGTCTTCCATCCCGTGGGCACCTGCCGCATGGGCAGCGACGCACGCGCCGTGGTCGACCCTGCGCTTCGGGTGCAGGGCGTGCAGGGCCTGCGGGTGGTCGACGCATCGGTGATGCCGACCATGACGTCGGCCAACACCAACGCGGCGGCGATCGTGATCGGGGAGAAGGGCGCGGCGGAGGTCCTGCGGGGTTGATCCGGCGCGCGATCGGCGATCAGTTGGCCGTGATCTTGCGGTCGCGCACGATGGCGCTCCACTTGGCGTCCTCCTGCTTCATGAAGGCGGCCAGTTCGGCGCGCGTCGTCGGCTGCGGCGTCAGCCCGTGCTTGTTCAGCGCCTCCTTCACGCCCGGATCGGCCAGCACCTTCACGATGGCCTGGTTCCAGCGGTCCAGCAGGGGCGCCGGCGTCTTGCCCGGCGCCACGAAGGCGTACCAGTTCAGGGCCTCGAAGCCGGGGTAGCCCGATTCCGCCACGGTCGGAATGTTCGGCATGTAGGCGGGCCGCGTGAGGCCGGTCGTGGCCAGGGGAACGAGGTGGCCGGCCTCGATCTGCGGCAATGCCGTCGGCGGCGCCGAGAAGTAGGAGGCGATGCGCTGGCCCAGCAGGTCCTGCAGCGCCGGCGCACCGCCCTTGTAGGGAACGTGGACCATGTCGATGCCCGCGCGCTGGTTGAAGAGCTCGCCGGCCAGGTGCGACGCCGAGCCGGCACCGGTCGAGGCGAAGTCGATGCTGCCCGGCTTCTTCTTCGCCAGCGCGACGAACTCGGCCAGCGTCTTCACGCCCACGCCCTTGTGCACGACCAGGACGTTGGGGAAGTTCACGCCGCCCGACACGGGCGCGAGGTCCTTGAAGGGGTCGTAGTTCACCTTCATGACGTGCGGCGCGATGGTCAGCGGGCCGATCGAGCCGAAGAGCAGCATCGATCCGTCCGCCGGCCCGTTGGCCACGTACTGGTGCGCGATGTTGCCGCCGGCCCCGGCGCGGTTGTCGACGATCACCGTCTGGCCCAGGTCGTCGCCGAGCTTCCTGGCGATCAGGCGCGCCGCGGCGTCGGCCGCGCCGCCGGGTGCGAAGCCGACCACCAGGGTGACGGGCTTCTTCGGAGGAAAGTCCTGTGCATGGCCGGCACCGGCCAGGCAGAGCGTGCAGGCGAGGGCGGTGGCGTGCAGGAATCGGCGCTTGTTCATCGTGAGTCTCCTAGTGGAATGGGTGATCCGTCGGCGCGCCGGTCAATCGGCGCCCAGGCCGACCGGGTTGGGCAGACGCTTCTCGACCGCGTGCCGCAGCAGGGCCGCGCTGCGGAACACGCCATGGGCGAACTTGCCGTAGGGCAGCGTGGCGAACAGCGCCATCACGGCGCCCAGGTGCACGCACAGCAGCAGCGCGAGCGCCGGTGTGCCGCGACCGAGCCACAGCGCCAGCCCGCTGGCGCTGGTGAGGAACAGCAGCGCGATGAAGCCCCGGTCCATCGGCTTCTGCCTGGCGTCGCCGTGCAGCGGGTGGCGCCGCAGGTTCAGCTGCCACAGGCCCGCCGTGCCGATCATGAGGCTCACGCCGCCGATGACGCCCAGCAGCTTGGGCAGGCTCGGCAGCGCATAGGGCGCCGGCCAGCCGAAGGCGTAGTGGTACAGCGTCGCCACGCTGGTGGCGGCGAAGCACAGCATGAAGCCGTAGAAGGTGAAGTGGTGGAAGCGCCGGCGCGCCAGCGTGTAGGCATCGTCTTCGTTGGGGCAGCCCTCGCCTTGGCCGCCGTCGAGGTACTTCAGGCGCAGAACCGCGTCCGCGGCCTCGGCGGCGGCCGGTGCGTTCGCCGGCACGCTGCCGGCGGCGGGCGTGACGTCGCGCCAGAAGCGCCGCACGCCCATGGCGAGTGCCAGCACCGCGAAAAGGAACACCGGCGCGAACATGCCGACCAGCAGGTTGTGCGGGAAGATGCGGTAGAAGTTGTCGCCCGCCGCGTTGCCCCAGAGGCTGCCCGTCGTGGCGGCCCCCAGCACGAGGAAAAGCGTGAGGGCGGCCACCAGCGCGAGCGAGAGCGTCAGTCCGTTGCGCCGGTACAGCGTGCCCAGCGCCGGCGGCCAGGCGTAGTCGGCATAGGTCTGCCCGCGCACCTCGGCCATGGCCTTGGGCACGTTCACCGCGAACTCGTGCGGCGGGGCGTACTGGCACGCGTGCAGGCAGGCCCCGCAGTTGTGGCACAGGTTGGCCAGGTAGTGGATGTCCGCCCGGCCGAACTCCAGCCGGCGCGTCATGGCCGGGAACACGGCGCAGAAGCCTTCGCAGTAGCGGCAGGCGTTGCAGATGTGCATCTGCCGGTCCACCTCCGCCTCGCTGGCGGACAGGATCGGGATCACGCGCTGCGGCGCATCGGCCAGCGCGACGGCGTCGCGCGTCAGCGCTTCAAGCGTGGGCACGGGCTGCCTCCCGGTTCTTCAGCGCGGCGGCTGCGGCGCGCGTGCCGGCGATGCGGCCGAAGGCCGTGCCGATGCTCATGCCCACCCCGGCGGTGTAGCCCTTGCCGAGCACGTTGCCGGCCATCATTTCCCCTGCCACGAAGAGGTTGGGGCTGGGGCGGCCGCCGAAGCGCACCGCGGCGGTGTCGCCCACCTTCAGGCCCAGGTAGGTGAAGGTGATGCCCGGGCGCAGCGGGTAGGCGTGGAAGGGCGCGGTATCGATGGGGCGCGCCCAGTGCGTCTTGGCCGGCGAGACGCCTTCGGTGTGGCAGTCGTCCAGCGCGGTGTGGTCGAAGTGGCCGACGCGGCAGGCGGCGTTGTAGTCGTCGATGGTGCGCTGGAAGGTCGCCCCGTCCAGGCCCAGTTGGCGCGCCAGTCCGGGCAGCGTGTCGGCCACCGTGCCGGGGAAGACCGGCGGCATGAAGCGGCCGACCGCCTTCTGGTCGATGATGGAATAGGCCAGCTGGCCCGGCTGCTGTGCGACCAGCCGGCCCCAGATGGCGTAGCGCTTGGGCCAGAAGTCCTCGCCCTCGTCGTAGAAGCGCCGGGCCTCGCGGTTGACCACCACGCCCAGCGACACGCAGTCGATGCGGGTGCAGATGCCGCCGTCGTACAGCGGCGCGCGGGCGTCGATGGCCACCATGTGCCCTTGCGACGGATCGCCGATGGCGTCGGCCCCTGCATCGATCATCTGCCGCAGCAGCACGCCCTGGTTGAAGCGGGTGCCGCGGATGAGGAAGTTGTCGGCCGGCCATTCGCCGCGCTCGTTGCGGCCCCAGGCTTCACGCAGCCATTCGCGGTTGGACTCGAAGCCGCCGGCCGCGAGCACGCAGCTCCTGGCGGCGATGCGCTCGCCGGCCTCGGTGTGCACCGCCACGAAGCGGTCGCCGTCGAGCTCGACCGAGGCCACCGGCACCTCGTAGCGGATGCGCACGCCCAGGCGCTCGGCGCTGCGGTAGTAGGCGTTGACCAGCGCCTTGCCGCCGCCCATGAAGAAGGCGTTGGTGCGCGCCACGTGCAGCGCGCCGGACAGCGGCGGCTGGAAGTGCACGCCGTGGCGGCGCATCCAGTCTCGGCAGCTGGACGAGGCCCGGATCACCAGGCGCGCCAGGTGCTCGTCCGTGAGGCCGCCGGTGACCTTGAGCAGGTCCTGCCAGTATTCCTCTTCGGGGTAGGCGTCGACCAGCACGTCCTGCGGCGCGTCGTGCATGCAGCGCAGGTTGCGCGTGTGCTGGGAGTTGCCGCCGCGCCATGCCTTGGGCGCGGCCTCGAGCAGCAGCACGCTGGCGCCGGCTTCGCGCGCCATGAGGGCGGCGCAGAGGGCGGCGTTGCCGCCGCCGACGACCAGCACGTCGGCCTGTGGATCGCTCACTTCCTGTCTCCTTGTGGGGTGCGGGAGACTGTAGGCAGGCCGCCGCCGGGGCGACAGGCCGGATCCGGCAACGGGTCTTCAGTTTTCGAGAAGGGTGGCGCCGGCCCAGCGGCCTTCCATGACGAGCGTGCGCGCCGTGTCGGCCAGCACCACGCGGGCCGCCAGCGCGGCGGGCGAGAGCTCGTCGTCGGACAGGCTCACCAGCAGGTTGCGGCGGCCGACATGGGCGTCCGTGATGCGGCTGCTGCTCACTTCGTTCCTCGGCTGCCGCGAGAGGGCGGCGCCGGGCTGGATGGTGGCGCCGAAGCCGGCGCGCACCGCGTCCATCAGCAGCGCGAGGCCGTCGATCTCGGCCACCACCGTCGGCACGATCCGCACGCGCTCGAAGGCCGCCGTGAGCGTGGCGCGCAACCCGTGGCCGGCGCTGGGCATGATCAGGGGCAGCTCGGCCAGCTGCGCGAGCCGGACCTTGGCCGTCGTCGGGCGCTGGGGCAATGGCGTGGCGGCGAGCACGAAGAGGCTTTCGTCCAGCAGCGGCTCGATGCTCCAGCGGCGCGGGGTGTCGGTCTTGAACAGCACGGCCAGATCGAGCTGGCGCGACTGCAGCATGGCGGCGAGGTTGCCGGACAGCGACTCCACCAGGTGCAGCCGCACGTCGGGATAGCGGGCCTGCATCGCCTGCATCAGGGGAATGCCGAGCACGGCAGCCGTGGTGGGCGCCAGGCCAACGCTCACGTGGCCGGAGAGGCGGGCCTGCTGGGCGGCACGCATCGCCTCGTCGGCATGGCGCAGGGTGAGCTGGGCCTGCTGCAGGAAGGCCAGGCCGGCGTCGGTCGGGGCAACGCCGGTGCTGCTGCGCCGCAGCAGCCGGGTGCTCAGCTCACTCTCGAGCCGGCTGATCTGCTGGCTCAGTGCCGAGGTGACCACGCCCAGTTCCAGCGCGGCACGCCCCATGCTGCGCAGCTCGCACACCTTCACGAAGTAGCGCAGTTGGCGCAGTTCCATGGGCTGCCGGGCTCACACCGAACGCGTGATGCCCCCGTCGATCCGGATGTTCTGGCCCGTGATGTAGCCGGCCTTGTCCGAGGCGAGGAAGGCGATCAGCTCGCCCACCTCGGCCGAGGTGCCGTAGCGGCCCATCGGGATGCGCGCGCGGCGCTCGTCCTTCTCGGGCAGGCTGTCGATGAAGCCCGGCAGCACGTTGTTCATGCGGATGTTGTCGGCCGCGTAGCGGTCGGCGTACAGCTTGGCGAAGGACGCCAGGCCCGCACGGAACACGCCGGACGTGGGGAACGCCGCCTCGGGCTCGAAGGTCGCGTAGGTGGAGATGTTGACGATGGCCCCCGACTTCTGCGCCTGCATGATCGGCGTGACCAGGCGCGCGATGCGCACCACGTTCATCAGGTAGAACTCCATGCCCAGATGCCAGTCGGCATCGCTGATGGCGAGCAGCTCGCCCTTGGGGCCGTGGCCGGCGCTGTTGACCACCGCATCGATGCGGCCCCAGCGGTCCATCGCGGCGTCGACCAGGCGCTGCAGATCGGCGTCTTCGCGGTTCGAGCCGGTGATGCCGACGCCGCCCAGTTCCTCGGCCAGGGCCTCGCCCTTGCCCGACGAGGAGAGCACCGCGACCTGGAAGCCCGCGCCGTGCAGCGCGCGCGCCGCGGCCGCGCCCATGCCGCTGCCGCCCGCCGTGACGAGCGCGACGCGCACCCGTTCCTGGCTCATTCGACTTCGGCGATCAGTTCGATCTCGACGCAGGCACCCATCGGGATCTGCGCCACGCCGAAGGCGCTGCGCGCGTGCGCACCCTTGTCGCCGAAGACCTCGGCGAAGAGTTCGCTGGCGCCGTTGGTGACCAGGTGCTGCTCGGTGAAGGTGGGCGCGGAGTTCACGAGGCTCATCACCTTGACGATGCGCTTGATCTTGTCGAGGTCGCCCACCGCCGCCTTCAACGTGCCGAGCAGGTCGATGGCGATGGCGCGGGCGGCGGTCTTGCCTTCGTCGGTGCCCATGTTCACGCCGAGCTGGCCCACCCACGGCTTGCCGTCCTTGCGCGCGATGTGGCCGGAGAGGAAGACGAGGTTGCCGGTGCGCACGAAGGGCACGTAGGCGGCCGCGGGGACCGAGACGGGTGGCAGTTCGATGCCGAGCTGGGCGAGCTTGTCCTGGACGCTCATGGAAGTTCTCCTGACAGGGTTATGAATGAAATCGGCCGGCGGCGCCCGCCGGTATTGCGCGAGAAGCTATCTTTTCGATAGCAAAGGCGAGTCAGCCCGCAGCGGGCCGGTCGGCTTCGGCGAGCTCATCGTAAGGCCGGACGGTGACGCCCACGTCGAGCACGTGGCGCGCCCCGCCGTGCAGCACGCCACGCATGGGAGAGACGTCGGCGTAGTCGCGGCCGATGGCCAGCACGACATAGTCTTCGCCGGGCTGGCGGCCGTTGGTGGGGTCGAAGCCGGCCCAGTCGCCCGCGCGGGTGGAGGCTGCCGTGCCCTCGTCCTCGTCCTCGGCGTCGGCGGGTCGGCCGGGCACGTAGACCTCGACCCAGGCGTGCGAGGCGTCGGCGCCGACCAGGCGCGGCTGGCCCGGCGGCGGCTGCGTGAGCAGGTAGCCGCTGACGTAGCGCGCGGGCAGGCCCAGGCCGCGGCAGCACGCGATCATGATGTGCGCGAAGTCCTGGCACACGCCGCGGCGCTGGGCCAGGGCCTCCACGGCCGGCGTGTTGATCTCGGTGCTGCCGCTGTCGTAGTCGAAGTCGCGGTACATGCGCAGGGTGAGGTCCATCGCCGCCTCGAAGATCGGCCGGGCGGGCGTGAAGCTCTGGCGCGCATAGGCGAGGAAGTCGTCGTGCAGCGGCACGTAGCGCGACGGAAAGACGAACTCCGAGGCCGGGTCGTCGTGCACGCCCTTGCGGTAGCGGAAGCGCTCGCGCACGGTTTCCCAGGGCAGATCGGGAGCGGCCTCGGCAGCGAGCCTGGGCGCGCTGGTCTCGACCAGGCTCTCGGCCGTCACCACGAGCTGGTCGTGCGTCGATTCCAGCGCGAAGAAGGCACGCGTGTTGCCGTACACATCGCTCGATTCGCTGCGCTGCACCGGCTCGGGGTCGATCGACAGCCGGTGGTTCACCAGGCGCTGGCTCGCCCGCGTGAGCGGCTTGAGGTGCGCCATGTGCTGCGCCGTCTCGACGGCCGGCGAATAGTCGTAGCGCGTTTCGTGGGTGACGTGAAGCAGCATGACAGACGAAAAGTGGGGCCTAGCGCCCGTTGCGCGTCGTATCCCCCTGTGCCGACGGCCGCGGAGCAGGCCATCCGGGGACATCCGCGGAACCGGCTTTGCCGGGCCGCTGGATGTGCCCCCTCGAAGGGGGTTGGCGAAGCGCGAAGCGCGCAGACTGGGGGTGGGCCATTACACCCCCACGGAGCGAACGGTGTCGGAGGTGAGGGTGAAGTAGCGCACCCCGATGGCATCGGACACGTGGTAGGCCGCGTTCTCGCAGTCCTCGAGCACGTCCAGCAGCGCGCCGTAGCGCGCGTCGGGTCCGGACTGGCAAAGGCGCTCGAGCGTCCAGGCGGCGGGGTCGGGCAGCTCGTGCGACAGCGCGGTGAGTTTGCCCGGCGCGCTGCCGGCCAGACGCGCGATGCGCCCGCGCAGCGTCTGCGCCACCCAGGCCAGCGAGCGCGGGTTGTCGCCGTCGAGCACCAGCAGGTCGACCAGCGTCGCGACGTCGCGGCGCTGCTGGTAGCGCGCATGGAAGGTGATGGTGCTGTCGAAGAGCGCGACCATGGCCTCGAAGCCCGCAACCTCGTGCACCGTTCCGCGCTCGAAGCCGGCCGCCAGCGCGCTGGACAAAAAGCCCAGGCGCTCGATGTGGCGGCCGATGGACAGCAGCCGCCAGGCGTCGTCGCGCGTCATGCGGTCGGTCTGCGCGCCGGTGATGGCCGACAGCATGGCGCTGGCCGCCTCCAGCGAGCGCTGCGTGGCGCCGATCGCGTAGCGGCCTTCGCCCGGCTCGCCGGCCTGGTCGGCCATGCGGCGCAGGAACTCCGTCTCGGCGCGCACGATGTGGTTCCAGTGTTCCTGCGACAGGCGTTCGCGCACGGCGGCCGCCGCGTCGCGCAGGCAGCGCAGGTTGAAGCCCAGGCTGCGGCCCCGCTGGGCGTCGCCCAGCTCGGCGATCAGGGCGCGTTCGAACACGCGGCGCGATTGCGCGGCGCGCGGCCCGTCCGCCACGTGTTGGACGTCGGGCAACTCGCGCGGCACCAGGGCGTTGCGCTTGCACAGGTCGCGCAGCCAGCCGACGAGCGAGCGGGAGGACTGGTCCTCGCCGCTGAGCAGGTCCAGGCTCAGGCGGGCCAGGCGCAGCGTGTTCTCGGCCCGCTCGGTATAGCGGCCCAGCCAGAACATGTTCTCGGCCGCGCGGCTCGTGACGGGGGCGCGGTGGCGTGCCAGCGAGGCCGGCGTGGCGTGCGGCGTCAGCAGGGTGGTGCGGTCCACCTCGCCGTCGGTCTGCACCCACACGTCGGCGCTGCTGCCGCCGCGTTGCATGGAGGCGATCTGCGCGTCCGGCCCTGCCAGCCGCGCCAGGCCGCCGGGCAGCACGCGCCAGGACTGCGGGCCGTCGTTGACCGCGAACACGCGCAGCAGCACCGCCTTGGGCGCGATGTGGCCGGGGCCGAGGTCCTGCGCCCAGGTCGGCATCTGCGACAGGGGCATGAAGCTCTGCACCGTATGGGCATCGCCCTGGCGCATGATGCGGCCGGCCCATTCGTCCAGCTCGCGCCGGCCGAGCTGGGTGCCCAGCACCGCGTCGAAGGCCGGGTGCGCATCGGAACCCGGGTAGGTCGGCTTGATGGCGCAGTCGGCCAGCTGCGGCAGCACCGATTCCATGGCGGCGCGCTCGCCGCACCACCAGGTGGGCAGGGCCGGCAGGCTCAGCTTCTCGCCGATCAGGTGCTGCGCCAGCGCGGGCAGGAAGCCCAGCATCGCCGGCGATTCGAGGAAGGCAGAGCCCGGTGTGTTGGCCACCAGCACGTTGCCGGCGCGGATGGCCTGCAGCAGCCCGGGGACGCCGAGGGTGGAGTCCGGGCGCAGTTCCAGCGGGTCGAGGTACTGGTCGTCGAGCCGCTTGATCAGCCCGTGCACCGGCCGCAGGCCCTGCAGGGTCTTCAGGTAGAGGCGCTCGTCGCGCACCGTGAGGTCGCTGCCCTCGACCAGCGTCACGCCCAGGTAGCGGGCCAGGTACGCGTGCTCGAAGTAGGTCTCGTTGTAGGGGCCGGGCGTGAGCAGCGCGATGTGCGGTGGCGCGCCGGCCGGGCACATGGTCTGCAGGCCTTCCATCATCGCGCTGTAGGTCGCGGCCAGGCGCTGCACCTGCAGCGATTCGAAGGCCTGCGGGAACTGGCGCGAGATGGCGAGCCGGTTCTCCAGCAGGTAGCCCAGGCCCGAGGGCGCCTGGGTGCGCTGCGACACCACCCACCAGTTGCCGTCGGGGCCGCGGGCGAGGTCGAAGGCGGCGATGCGCAGCCAGGTGTCGCCGGGCGGCTGCACGCCGTGCATGGCGCGCAGGTAGCCCGGGTGGCCGCGCACCAGCGCGGCGGGCAGCAGGCCTTCGGACAGCAGCTTCTGCGGGCCGTAGACGTCGGCCAGCACGCGGTCGAGCACGCGCGTGCGCTGGAGCACGCCCGACTCGATCGTCGCCCAGCTCTGCGGCGGCACGATGAGCGGGAACAGGTCGAGCGACCAGGGGCGCTGCGGCCCGTTGCTGTCGGCGTAGACGTTGTAGGTCACGCCGTTGTCGCGGATCTGGCGCTCCAGGCTCACCGCGCGGCGCGGCAGGTCGGCGAAGCCGGCGGGGCCGAGCGCCTCGAAGAACTGGCTCCAGGCGGGCGTGAGCGGCGGCTTGGGGTCGGCGGGCTCGGTGGAGTCCGCGGCCGCCTCCGGCGGCGGGGGCTCCAGGGCGTCGTGCAGTGGCGCCGGGGACGCAGCCGGTCGGGCGGCCGGTGCTTCGGCCACGGGCGTGGCCGAGCCGCGCAGTTCGTCGAAATGGCCGGGCTGCGCCGGCGGGGCGAGCGCGGACGCGAAGGCCGCCGGCGATTCCAGCACCTGCGCGTCGAAGAGAGAGTCGTTCAGCGGGTCCACAGCCCGGCCATTGTCACACCCCGGTCATGGAGCGTCCCCTGAATCCGGGCCGTGCGGCGGCCGGACCGGGCCGGCGCGTGACAAAAGCACGCGGCCCGTCGCCGGGCCGCGCCATCAGGGAACCGCCTGGCCAGGCGGACGGTCACGGGCACCTCATCGGCGCAGGTCCAGCGTGAACGGGAATTCGCGGCTGCCCGTGACCTCGATGTTGGCCGGCGGCGTGCGCAGCATGCCCGGCGTGTGGCCCATGCGCGAGAAGCGCGCGAGGCGCCGGCTCTCGGCCTCGTAGGCGTTGACCGGGAAGGTCGTGTAATTGCGCCCGCCCGGGTGGGCGACGTGGTACTGGCAGCCGCCGATCGAGCGCTTCATCCAGGTGTCCACCAGGTCGATGGTCAGCGGCGCATGCGGCTGGATGGTCGGGTGCAGCGAGGAGGGCGGGTTCCACGCCTTGTAGCGCACGCCGGCCACGTACTCGCCCGCGACGCCGGTGGGCTGCAGCGGCAGCACCTGGCCGTTGACGGTGACGACGTAGCGGCTCTGGTTCAGGCCCGTCACGCGCACCTCGATGCGTTCGAGCGAGGAATCGACATAGCGCACGGTGCCGCCGGGCGCGCCTTCCTCGCCCATCACGTGCCAGGGCTCGAGCGCGTTGCGCAGCGACAGCTCCACGCCCATGGCCTGCACCTCGCCCACCAGCGGGAAGCGGAACTCGAAGTGCGGCGCGAACCACTCGGCCTCGAAGGCGAAGCCGGCCTGGCGCATCTCGCTGATGACGTCGTCGAAGTCCATCTTCACGAAGGTGGGCAGCAGGAAGCGGTCGTGCAGCTCGGTGCCCCAGCGCGTGGCGGGCGCCACATAGGGCGCGTCCCAGAAGCGCGCGACCAGCGCACGCAGCAGCAGCTGCTGCACGATGCTCATGCGTGCATGCGGCGGCATCTCGAAGGCGCGCAGCTCCAGCAGGCCCAGGCGGCCGGTGGGGCCGTCGGGCGAGTAGAGCTTGTCGATGCAGAACTCGCTGCGGTGCGTGTTGCCGGTGACGTCGATGAGGATGTTGCGCAGCGTGCGGTCGACCAGCCAGGGCGGCATGCTCTGGCCGTAGATCTGGCGGTTCTTGGCGATCTCCTTGAGGGCGATCTCCAGCTCGTAGACCTGGTCGTTGCGCGCCTCGTCCACGCGCGGCGCCTGGCTGGTCGGGCCGATGAACATGCCCGAGAACAGGTACGACAGCGACGGGTGGTTGTGCCAGTACAGGACCAGGCTGGCCAGCAGCTCGGGCTTGCGCAGGAAGGGGCTGTCGGAGGGCGTGGCGCCGCCGAGCACGAAGTGGTTGCCGCCGCCGGTGCCGGTGTGGCGGCCGTCGGTCATGAACTTCTCGGCCGACAGGCGGGTCTGGAAGGCCGCCTCGTAGAGGAACTCGGTGTGCTGCACCAGCTCGCCCCAGCTGTGGGCCGGGTGGATGTTGACCTCGATCACGCCCGGGTCGGGCGTGACCTGCAACAGCTTCAGGCGCGGATCGCGCGGCGGCGGGTAGCCCTCGAGCACGATCTTCACGCCCAGCTCCTCGGCCGTCGCCTCCACGGCGGCGAGCAGGTCCAGGTAGTCTTCCAGCCAGGCCAGCGGCGGCATGAACACGTACAGGATGCCCGAGGCCGTGCCCACCTTCTCGGCGGCCGGGCCATTGGCGCGGCGCGGGTCGCGCGCCTCGACGCACAGCGCCGTGCGGGTGATCCAGTGGGCCGACTCGTTGCGCAGCGGGAAGCGAACGTTCGCGCCCTCGGCCGTGTGCGCGCGGTCCGATGCCGGGCCCTCGCCCTGGCCCTGGCCCTGGCCTTGCGCACCGGCGCCGAACTGCATGCGGTAGGTGCTCGGCGCCTGCTGCGGCGTGCCGTAGGAATAGGAGACGGTCCCGCGGTCGGCGGCGGCCAGGCCGGTCATGCCCGTGTAGCGGCTTCGGAAGTCGGCGGGCGAGGGCAGCGGCACGCTCGGCGCGTTGGGGTCGCGGTCGACCAGGTAGGGATAGTCGCCCTTGCTGGCCCAGGGCTGCGAGTCGAGCGGCAGGCGGTAGCCCATCGGCGAGTCGCCGGGGATGAGGTACATGCGGTCGTCGCGCAGGAACCAGGGGCCGGTCTTCCAGCCGCCGCCGGCCAGCGCGGGATTGCCGCCGGCCGATGCAGGCTCCAGCGGCAGCACGTAGCCGATCACCGCATCGAGCTTCTGCGTGAACACGCGGCGCAGGCGCGCGCGCTCGAGTTCGTCGTCGAGCTTGGACTCGAAGGGGTCGACGTTCACGGGCAGGCGGCGCTCGCGCCAGAGGTAGTAGTACACGTCCTCGTAGCCCGGCTGGATGAAGCGCTCGGCCAGCCCGAGCTTCTCGGCCAGCTTGTAGGTGAATCGGCGCGCGTCCTCGCTGGTGTAGTGGGCGGGCTGGCGCTCGTCGGCAAAGAGCGCGGGGTTGTGCCAGATGGGCTGGCCGTCGGCGCGCCAGAAGATCGACAGCGCCCAGCGCGGCAGCTGCTCGCCCGGATACCACTTGCCTTGGCCGAAGTGCAGGAAGCCGCCCAGGCCATATTCGGCGCGCAGGCGGTCGACCAGCTCGGTGGCGTAGCCGCGCTTGGTGGGACCGAGCGCGTCGGTGTTCCATTCGGCCGCGTCGCGGTCGGAGGTGGCGACGTAGGTGGGCTCGCCGCCCATGGTGAGGCGCACGTCGCCGGCGGCCAGGCGCGCGTCGACGGCTTCGCCCAGGGCCAGTACCTCGGCCCACTGGTCCTCGGTGTAGGGCTTGGTCACGCGCGGCGATTCGTACACGCGCGTGACGTTCATCTCGTGGCTGAACTCGACCTCGGCCTCGTCCATCAGGCCTTCGATGGGCGCAGCGCTCGACGGCGTGGGCGTGCACGCCAGCGGGATGTGGCCTTCGCCGGCCAGCAGGCCCGAGGTGGCGTCCAGGCCGATCCACCCGGCGCCGGGCAGATACACCTCGCACCACGCATGCAGGTCGGTGAAGTCGACCGTGGTGCCGCTCGGGCCGTCGAGCGCCTTCACGTCGGGCGTGAGCTGGATCAGGTACCCGGAGACGAAGCGCGCGGCCAGGCCCATGTGGCGCAGCAGCTGCACCAGCAGCCAGCCCGAGTCGCGGCAGGAGCCCGAGGCGTTCTGCAGCGTCTCCTCGGGCGTCTGCACGCCGGGCTCCATGCGGATCAGGTACTTGACGTCCTGCTGCACCTGCTGGTTGATCTGCACGAGGAAGTCGATGGTGCGCTTCTCGGTGCGGTCGATCTTGTCGAGGTAGGCCTGCACCAGGGGCGTCGCGGGATCGGCCACCAGGTAGGGCGCGAGTTCCTCGGCCTGTTCCTTCGAATACTTGAAGGGGAAGTTCTCCGCGTGCGGCTCGAGGAAGAAGTCGAAGGGGTTGTAGACCGCCATCTCGACCACGAGGTCGACGGTGACCTTGAACTCGGTCGTCTTCTTCGGGAAGACCAGGCGCGCCAGGTAGTTGGCGAAGGGATCCTGCTGCCAGTTGACGAAATGCTCCGCCGGCTCGACGCGCAGCGAATACGAGATGACGTTGCTGCGGCAGTGGGGTGCCGGACGCAGGCGGACCACCTGCGGGCCGAGCTGCACCGGCCGGTCGTACTTGTAGTGAGTGACGTGATGGAGGGCGGCGTGGATCGACATGGGTTGAGGCTCGGGTGCTTGTTATGGGTACGGTCCGCGCGATGGCGCGACCGACCGGCGCCATACTAGCCGACAAGCCAAGCAAGGAATGCGCCACGACAGCGTCATGGTGCTGTGCCTGGCGCGGAAGGTTCAAGGGATGGAACGAGGGCAAGGGGAGGGCGCGCCAGCGGCGCCGCAGTTCGACGAGGTCGAGGGGTCAGCCGTGGAAGGGCGGCGGGGGGCCGGGCGCGGCTTCGCGCTGCTGGCCGGCAGTGTGCTGGGCGCCGCGCTGCAACTGCAGCAGCCGGTGCTGTGGGGCTGGCCGGTCTACGCCGTGGTGGTCGTGGCGGGCGTGCTGGCGGCGTCGATGCCGCTGCCGCGGCGCGGCCGCATCGGCCTGGCGGCGATGGGCCTCGTCGCCGGGCTGGCGCTGGGCTTCGGCACCACGGGCGGCCGGGCCGTCGCGTACCTCGCCGATGCGCTCGATCCGGCCCTCGAGGGCCAGGACATTCGCGTGGTCGGCGTGGTGGCCCAGATGCCCCAGCGCAACGAGACCGGCGTGCGCTTCCGCTTCGACGTGGATGAAGTCCGCCGGGCCTCAGGCGCGTCGGGCCCGCCGCCTCAGGTACCGCCCCGGCTGTCGTTGGGCTGGTATGCGGCGGACACCGGGGCCTGGTCACGCGGTGCCGACGAAGGCGCCAGCGCGCGCACGGTGGAGCTGCCGCAGGTCCACGCCGGCCAGCGCTGGGCGTTCACGGTGCGGCTCAAGGCGCCCCATGGCAACCGCAACCCGCATGGCTTCGACTACGAACTGTGGCTGTGGGAACAGGGCCTGCAGGCGACGGGCTACGTGCGCATCGGCGGGCACGACGCGGCCCCCGAGCTGCTCGGCCACGGCTGGGCCCACCCGGTGGAACGGGCGCGCGAGGCGGTGCGCGAGGGCATCGACGCACAGGTGGCCGACCGGCGCCTGGCCGGGGTGATCGCGGCGCTGGTCACGGGCGACCAGGCCGCCATCGACCGCGCCGACTGGGACATCTTCCGTGCCACCGGCGTGGCCCACCTGATGAGCATCTCGGGCCTCCACGTGACGATGTTCGCCTGGCTGGCGGCGGCGCTGGTGCGCTGGCTCTGGCGGCGCAGGCCGCGCCTGCTGTTGCGCTGGCCGGCGCCGCATGCCGCGCTGGTGGGCGGCGTGGGCCTGGCGGCGCTGTATGCGCTCTTCAGCGGCTGGGGCGTGCCGTCGCAGCGCACGGTGTGGATGCTGGCGCTGGCCGCGCTGCTGCGCCTGTCGGCCCGGCGCTGGCCCTGGCCCTTCGCCTGGCTGGCCGTCTGCGCAGGCGTGGTGGCGCTCGACCCGTGGGCGCTCATGCAGGCCGGCTTCTGGCTCAGCTTCGTTGCCGTGGGGGTGCTGTTTGCTACGGATTCCGGAGCGCCTCGTGCAGGCGGGACGGGCGCTGCAGCCCGATTTGGCTCGAAACTCTGGCATCTGCTGCGCGAGCAGCTGGTCGTCACGCTGGCGCTTGCGCCGCTGTCGCTGCTGCTCTTCCAGCAGCTGTCGCTGGTCGGGCTGCTGGCCAATGCGGTGGCGATCCCCTGGGTGACGCTCGTGGTCACACCGCTGGCCATGCTGGGCATCCTCTGTCCGCCGCTGTGGCAGGCCGCAGCCTGGGCGGTGCAGGGGCTGGGCTGGGGGCTGCAGGCGCTGGCAGCGCTGCCGGGCGCCACGGTGTCGACGCCCGCGCCGGCGCTGTGGGCCGCCATCGCCGGCGTCGCGGGCGGCTTGTTGATCGCGATGCGCCTGCCGCTGCCGATGCGGCTGCTCGGTCTGCCGCTCATCGCGCCGGTGCTGCTGTGGCCGGCGGGGCAGCCGCCGGTAGGCGAGTTCGAGCTGCTGGCCGCCGACGTGGGGCAGGGCAATGCCGTCATCGTGCGCACCGCCACGCACAGCCTGCTCTACGACGCCGGCCCGCGCTACAGCCTCGAGAGCGATGCCGGCCACCGCGTGCTGGTGCCGCTGCTGCGTGCCGAGGGCGTCACGCTCGATACCGTGGTGCTGAGCCACCGCGACAGCGACCACACGGGGGGCGCGGCGGCCGTCCTGACCATGCAGCCGCAGGCGGCGCTGCTGAGCTCGATCGAGGCCGGGCACCCGCTGCAGGCGCTGCGGCCCTCGGTGCGCTGCGAGGCCGGCCAGCACTGGGACTGGGACGGCGTGCGCTTCGAGGTGCTGCACCCGCTGCCGGCCGATTACGCGACCGCGACCAAGCCCAACGGCCTGTCCTGCGTGCTGCGCATCGGCCATGCGGGCGCGTGGGCGCTGCTGGCCGGGGACATCGAGCGGGCGCAGGAGGCCGCGCTGGTCGCTCGCGCCGGGGACGCGCTGCACGCCGATCTGCTGCTGGCGCCGCACCATGGGAGCAAGACCTCGTCCAGCGCCGGCTTCCTGGACGCCGTCATGCCGCGCCGGGTGGTCGTTCAGAGCGGCTGGCGCAACCGCTTCGGGCATCCGGCCCCGGAGGTGGTGGCCCGCTACCGGGAGCGCGGCGTGGAGATCGTCGACTCGCCCCGCTGCGGCGCCCTGCGCTGGCGCAGCCAGGCGCCTGCCATCCTGGCCTGCGAGCGCCAGGTGGCGCCGCATTACTGGCAGCATCGGCCGGCCCCGCTGCCGTGACCGAAGTCAGCTCGGGCGCAGTGAAGGTGGTCCTGAACTTGCTAAGCTATAGCTCAAGGAGATTGGTCGTCCATGCACAAATTCGACGAAATGTATGAGCGGCTGCCCTATGCAGGGGCCGCGATCCGTCAGCACTACCAACGTTACGACCAGTGGCTCGCGAAGCAGGCTCCCGAGGTGATGAACTCGCGGCGCGAGGAGGCGGAAATGATCTTCCGCCGCGTCGGCATCACCTTCGCGGTGTACGGCGCCAAGGACGAGGACGGCTCGGGCACCGAGCGCCTCATCCCCTTCGACCTGCTGCCGCGCATCATCCCGGCGCACGAGTGGGAGAGCATGCAGAAGGGTCTGGCGCAGCGCGTCAACGCCCTCAACCGCTTCATCCATGACGTCTACCATGACCAGGAGATCGTCAAGGCGGGCATCATCCCCTCGGAGCAGATCAACAACAACGCGCAGTTCCGGCCCGAGATGATCGGCGTCAACGTGCCGAACGACGTGTACTCCAACATCTCGGGCATCGACATCGTCCGTGCCCCCGACGCCGAGGGCAAGGGCGAGTACTACGTGCTCGAGGACAACCTGCGCGTGCCCAGCGGCGTGAGCTACATGCTCGAGAACCGCAAGATGATGATGCGGCTCTTCCCCGAGCTCTTCGCGCAGAACCGCGTGGCGCCGGTGGCGCACTATCCCGACCTGCTGCTCGAGACGCTTCGCGCCAGCGCGCCGCCGGCGACGGCCGAGCCCACGGTGGTGGTGCTCACGCCCGGCATGTACAACAGCGCCTACTTCGAGCACGCCTTCCTGGCGCAGCAAATGGGCGTCGAGCTGGTCGAGGGCCAGGACCTGTTCGTCAAGGACGACTTCGTCTACATGCGCACCACCCGCGGCCCGCGCCGCGTCGACGTGATCTACCGCCGAGTGGACGACGACTTCCTCGACCCCGAGGTGTTCCGCCCCAATTCCACGCTGGGCTGCGCCGGCCTGATGCGCGCCTACAAGGCGGGCAACGTGGTCATCTGCAACGGCGTGGGCACCGGCGTGGCCGACGACAAGTCGATCTACCCCTACGTGCCCAAGATGGTCGAGTTCTACCTCGGCGAGAAGCCGATCCTCAAGAACGTGCCGACCTGGATGTGCCGCAACAAGGACGACCTGGGCTACGTGCTGGCCAACCTCAAGGACCTGGTGGTCAAGGAAGTGCACGGCGCCGGCGGCTACGGCATGCTGATCGGCCCGGCCGCGACGCAGGCCGAGATCGAGGAGTTCCGCCAGGCCGTGATCGCCAAGCCCGATGGCTACATCGCCCAGCCCACGCTGAGCCTGTCGACCTCGCCGACCTTCGTCGAGTCCGGTGTCGCGCCGCGCCACATCGATCTGCGGCCCTTCGTGCTGTCGGCCAAGGAGGTGCAGATGGTGCCCGGCGGCCTCACGCGCGTGGCGCTCAAGGAAGGTTCGCTGGTGGTCAACTCGTCGCAGGGCGGCGGCACCAAGGACACCTGGATCCTCGAGTCCGACAGGCGCTTCGGCGCGCAGTCGCAGAGCCAGAACGGCCAGTCGCAATCGCAGTCGCAAAGCCAGTCGGCCTGAGAGAGAGGGAGGAGCACACCATGCTTTCACGCACCGCCGACCATCTCTACTGGATGTCCCGCTACACCGAGCGGGCCGAGAACACGGCCCGCATGCTGGACATCAACTACCAGACCTCGCTGCTGCCGCAATCGGCCGAGATGGCGCAATCGGGCTGGCAGGGCGTGCTGTCGATCAGCGAACTGCGGCCGGCCTACTTCGCCAAGCACGAGACGATCACGCCGGAAGGCGTCATGGAGTTCATGGTCAAGGACGAGAGCAACCCCTCGTCGATCATCTCCTGCCTGCGCGCGGCGCGCGAGAACGCGCGGGCCGTGCGCGGCGCCCTGACCACCGAGGCCTGGGAGACGCAGAACACCACCTGGCTCGACGTCAACCGCATGCTGCGCTCGGGCGGCTTCGAGCGCGACCCGGGCGCCTTCTTCGAGTGGGTCAAGTTCCGCTCGCACCTCTCGCGCGGCGTGGCGCTGGGCACCATGCTGCAGGACGAGTCCTTGTTCTTCTCGCGCCTGGGCACCTTCCTCGAGCGGGCCGACAACACGGCGCGCCTGGTCGACGTGAAGTTCCACGCGGTGGGCAGCGAGTTCTTCGGCGCCGCCACCGAGGGCGACCAGGAATACGACTTCTACCACTGGAGCGCGATCCTGCGCAGCGTCTCGGCCTTCGAGGTCTACCGCAAGGTGTACCGCGACGTGATCAAGCCCGAGCGCGTGGCCGAACTGCTGGTGCTGCGTGCCGACATGCCGCGCTCGCTGCACCACAGCCTCCACGAGGTCGTCGCCAACCTGGCCAAGGTCGCGAACGACCAGAGCGCCGAAACGCAGCGCCGTGCCGGCAAGCTGCTGGCCGAGCTGCAGTACGGCCGCGTGGACGAGATCCTCGCCACCGGCCTGCACGCCTACCTGACGCAGTTCCTCGACCGCGTGAACGAGCTGGGTGCGCGCATCAGCCAGGACTTCCTGGTGCCGGCGCACTGACCCGGGTCGGGGCCGAGGCGGGCTCCGGCGCCCCCGTGAGGCGGGCGCAGGCCGCCATGAAATCGATGGCGGACAGTCCATGACGTTGCGCACGCTCTATCCCGCGGTCGAACCCTACGCCTGCGGCAGGCTGGAGGTCGGCGATGGCCACGTCCTGTACTACGAGCGCTGCGGCACGCCCGGCGGAACGCCGGCCGTGTTCCTGCATGGCGGCCCCGGCGGCGGCATCTCGCCTGCGCAGCGCGGCCTGTTCGATCCCGCACGCTATGACGTGCTGCTGTTCGACCAGCGCGGCTGCGGCCGTTCCACACCGCACGCGGGCCTGGAGGCCAACACGACCTGGCACCTGGTGGCCGACATCGAGCGCCTGCGGGTGCTGGCCGGCGTAGAACGCTGGCTGGTGTTCGGCGGCTCCTGGGGCTCGACGCTGGCACTGGCCTATGCACAGGCGCATCCCGACCGGGTGAGCGCGCTGGTGCTGCGCGGCATCTATACCGTGACGCGGGCCGAGCTGCAGTGGTACTACCAGTTCGGCGTGTCGGAGATGTTCCCGGACAAGTGGGCAGGGTTCCAGGCGCCCATCCCGCCCGAGGAGCGGCACGACATGATCGCCGCCTACCGCCGGCGCCTGACGGGCGAGGACGAGGCTGCGCGCCTGCAGTGTGCGCAGGCCTGGACGATCTGGGAGGGCGAGACGATCACACTGCTGCCCGATGCTGCCTTCTCGGCACCGTTCCGCGATCCGCACTTCGCACTGGCCTTTGCGCGCATCGAGAACCACTTCTTCACCCATGGCGCCTGGCTCGAGGAGGGCCAGCTGCTGCGCGACGCGCACCGGCTGAGCGGGATCCCCGGCGCCATCGTGCATGGCCGCTACGACATGCCGTGTCCGCTGCGCTATGCCTGGGCGCTGCACCAGGCCTGGCCCGAAGCCGACTTCCACCTGGTCGAGGGCGCCGGCCACGCCTACTCGGAGCCGGGCATCCTGGACGCGCTGATCCGCAGCACCGACCGTTTCGCTGGCGCGGGCTGAAACGCCGCAGCGGAGATCGTCACGTTCGTGACGAATTCGGCCGCAACGCCCGGCTGGCGGGCGCTGCAGCCCGATTGCACTTTTGTCGTTCTCCGCTCCCGTACGGGCTTGCCGCCGCGTCAGGACTTGGGCCGCAGCGAGATCTCGGGGAAGGGCGAGGGCACGCGGCCGTCGGTGTCGCGGGGCATGACTTCCGTGCGCTGGATGGCGCGGATCGCGGCGTCGTCCCAGGCCGGGTTGCCGCTGGACTTGACGATGCGCGGGGTGCCGACGATGGTGCCGTCGGGCGAGGTCTCGATCTTCACGATGACCTCCGGGTTGCCCGGGACCGAGGTCGGGTCGAACACCACGTTGCGCTTGATCAGCGCCGCCACCCGGCCGAAGTAGCCGGCCGAGACACCGCCGCTGCCGTTGCCGCGGCCCGAGCGCGGACCGCTGTTCTGGTCGGCCGTGCCGCTGGCGGAGCCGGCGGCCTGGCCCATCATGCGTGCGATGTTGGCCTGGCGCTCCTTCTCGGCCGCCGCTGCGGCGGCCTTCTGCTGGGCTGCCTTCTGTTGCACCGCCTTTTCCTGTGCGGCCTTGTCCTGCGCCGCCTTCTCTGCCGCCTCGCGCTTGCGCTGCTCGGCCAGCTTCTGCTGCTGTTCCTGCTTGCGCTGGGCCTCGAGCTGCTCCTTGCGCTCCTGCTCGCGCTCGCGGGCCTCGCGTTCCTTCTTCTCCTGCGCCGCCTTCTCGGCCTGCTGGCGCTTGAGTTCCTGCTGGCGCTGCTGCTCCTGCTCCCGTTCGCGCTGTTGCTGCTGCTCGCGCAGGCGGCGTTCGCGCTCCAGGGC
>SCOE01000021.1 GCA_005503065.1 Comamonadaceae bacterium ALPHA2B | reverse complement strand
AGCGGTGCGAGGGCGGCGGGTTGTCATGGTTGTTGTGCAGGAGGCGACGAGAGGGATGGATGCCGGGCCGACTCTACCGCTTCCCGCGGCGGGCCCCGGCAATCAGCGTCCGCGGTGGCGGTGCAGCAGCGCCTCGCGCGTGGCTTCGTGCTCGAAGCGCTGCAGCCACCACTGCAGCGCCAGGCCCGGGCTGCCGGCGGCGCGCACCCGCCAGGCGCAATGCAGCGAGCCGGCCGGCGGCACGCGTTCGGTGGCGCGCACCACGAGGTGGCCGGCCTCCACATAGGGCCGAGCCATCGGCTCGGGCAGGAAGCCGCCGCCCAGGCCATGCAGCTGCGCGTGCAGCTTGGCCTGCATGGTGGGTACGGCGAGGATGTCCTGCCCGCCCACCAGGTTGACGTTCATGCTCTGGCCCTGGCGTGCCGAGTCGGCCGCCGCCACGCCGCGATGCGTGCGGATGGTCGCATCGCTCAACGGCTCGGCGGCACGCGCCAGCGGATGGTGCGGCGCCACGGCGTAGACGAAGCGGATCTCGCCCAGCGGCCGGCTGCGGATGCCGGTGGCGGTGAAGGCCAGGCTGGCGGCGTCGAGCACGGTGCCGATGGCCAGGTCGGCCTCGCCGCGGGTCAACGCCTCGATGGTGCCCAGCAGCGTCTCGTCGCGCAGCTTCAGCCGCGTGGGCGGCTCCTCGGCGTAGAAGGCACCCACCAGGTCGAACAGCGGGTCGCGCGCGATGACGCTGTCGATGGCGATGGTGAACTGCGGCTCCCAGCCGGTGGCCACGCGGCGCACGCGGTTGGCCACGGCGTCGATCTCGCCGAGCAGGCGGCCGGCCTCGCGCAGCAGTTCGGCCCCGGCCTGCGTGAGGCGCGCCTGGCGCGCGCTGCGGTCGAAGAGCAGCACGTCGAGCGCATCCTCGATCTGCCGCACGCGGTAGCTCAGCGCGCTGGGAACGAGGTCGAGCGTGCGCGCGGCGCCGGCGAAGCTGCCGGCCTGCACGATGGTCTGCAGCATCGCCAGCGCATCGGGCGTGAGCACGTCGCGCGCGCTGGGCGGCGAAGGCGGGGCGCTCGGCGTACTGGGAGTGCGGGGTGCGGTCGGCATGGGCCGATTTTCATTCAAAAAATTTGAACGATGTCTTCAAGGCGGCACGTCTTTCCCCGCGGGACTACGGCCTAAAGTTCATTCCATCGCGGCGCATCCGGCGCTGCTCACGAGAGGGGCGAGGCAAGGCCAGCCCCCGATGCAAGCAAGGAGTTCAACGATGTTGCAAGTCCGCAAGTCCCAGGAAAGAGGCTACGCCGACCACGGCTGGCTCAAGTCCTTCCACAGCTTTTCCTTCGCCGGCTACTACGACCCGAAATTCATGGGTTGGGGCAACCTGCGGGTGATCAACGAGGACCGCGTGGCGGGCGGTGCCGGCTTCGGCACCCACGGCCACAAGGACATGGAGATCATCAGCTACGTGCTCGACGGCGAGCTGGCGCACAAGGACAGCATGGGCAACGTGGAATCGATCCCGCCCGGCGAGGTGCAGCGCATGAGCGCCGGACGCGGCGTGATGCACAGCGAGTTCAACCACAAGAAGGACTCGACCACGCACTTCCTGCAGATCTGGATCGAGCCCAACCAGCGTGGCATCACGCCCGGCTACGAGCAGAAGAAGTTCGACGCGGCCGACAAGCGCGGCAAGCTGCGCCTGGTGGCATCGCCCGACGGCGCCGACGGCTCGGTCACGGTGCATGCCGATGCGAAACTCTATGCCGGCCTGCTCGACGGCGCCGAATCGGCCGACCTGGCACTGGACCCGAGGCGCAAGAGCTACGTGCACCTGGTGCGCGGCGAGCTCGAGGTCAACGGCCAGAAGCTCAGCGGCGGTGATGCCGCGCTGATCGCCGACGAGAGTGCTCTGCACCTGGCCGGCGGCAAGGACGCCGAGGTGCTGGTCTTCGACCTCGCCGCCTGAGTCCCGCCGGGCCGGCACCGCCGAAATGCGGTGCCGGCCCTTTTTCGTGTTCGACTGTTCTCTTTCCTTTCTTCCTCGTTTTTCTTTTTCAACAGGAGTCTTCCATGGCCATCACCAACACCTCGACCACCACCCCCACGCAGGACGGCGCCGCGCTCATCGGCCGCATCCTGATCGCGCTGCTCTTCGTCCCGGCGGGATGGAACAAGCTGATGGGCTTTGCCGGCACGGCGGGCTACTTCACCAAGATCGGCGTGCCGCTGCCGGAGGTCGCGGTGGTGGTGGCCATCGTGTGCGAACTGCTGGTGGCCCTGCTGTTCCTGGTGGGCTTCAAGACCCGGCTGATGGCCATCATCCTGGCCGTCTTCACGGTGGCCACCGCGTTCCTGGGCCACGCCTACTGGAACGCGCCGCCGGAAATGCTGATGGCGCAGCAGATCAACTTCTACAAGAACCTCGCGATCGCCGGTGGCCTCCTCGCCTTCTTCGCCTTCGGCCCGGGCCGCTTCAGCATCGACAAGCGCTGAGCCTTCACCTCATTTCCCCCCAACCTCAACGAAAGAACCTATGACCAACACCGTTGTTGTCTTCCATTCCGGCTACGGCCACACCCAGCGCGTGGCGCAGGCCGTCGCCGAGGGCGCCGAAGCGCAACTGCTCGCCATCGATGCCGACGGCAACCTGCCCGAAGGCGGCTGGGAATTGCTGGCCGCGGCCGACGCCATCATCTTCGGCAGCCCGACCTACATGGGCGGCGCGAGCTGGCAGTTCAAGAAGTTCGCCGATGCGTCGTCCAAGGTGTGGTTCACCCGCGGCTGGCAGGACAAGGTCTTCGGCGGCTTCACCAACAGCGCCAGCCTGAACGGCGACAAGCAGGTCACCCTGCAGTACCTGAACACGCTGGCCTCGCAGCATGGCGGCGTCTGGGTGAGCCTGGGCCTGCCGCCGGCCAACACCAAGGCAGCCACGCGCAACGACGTGAACAACCTCGGCGGCTCGGTCGGCCTGCTCGTGCAATCGCCGTCCGACGCCAGCGTGGCCGAAGTGCCGCAGGGCGACCTAGACACCGCCGTCCAGTACGGCAAGCGGGTGACGGCCATTGCCGCTAAGCTGCGCGGCTGATCGACGTTCGCACCCCGCACGAAGGAGACCCCGCCCATGACCGACACCCTGCTGCTCAAGCCGCACGACAAGGACCTGGGAGGCGGCTTCCATGTGCGCCGGCTGTTGCCGGCGGCGCAGAAGCGGGCCGTGGGGCCCTTCGTGTTCTTCGACCATTTCGGCCCGGCCACCGAGAAGCCGGGTGACCAGCACGATGTGCGGCCACATCCGCACATCGGCCTGGCCACCGTGACCTACCTGTTCGAGGGCGCGATGATGCATCGCGACAGCCTGGGCACCGTGCAGGAGATACGGCCCGGCGCCGTCAACTGGATGACGGCCGGCCGCGGCATCGTGCATTCGGAGCGCAAGCCCGAGCCGCTCAAGACCGAGACCTACGTCAACCACGGCCTGCAGCTGTGGTGCGCGCTGCCGCAGGCGCACGAGGAGGACGAGCCCAGCTTCTCGCACACCGCGGCGGCCGACATTCCCGCGCTGACGGTGCAGGGCGTGCCCGTGCGCGTGCTGGTGGGCGAGGCCTTCGGTGCGCGTTCGCCGGTGCCCACCGTCATGCAGACGCTGTACCTGGACATCGAACTGCCCGCCGGCGGCCGCTTCGAGCTGCCCGCGCTGGCGCCCGAACTCGCGATCTACGCCGTGGATGGCGACGTGCAGCTCGACGGCGAGGCCGTGCCCGCGCACACCATGGCAGCGCTGCCCGCCGGCCAGGCGGTGGTGCTGACCGCCGCGCAGGCCGTGCGCCTGGTCGTGGTCGGCGGCGAGCCGCTCGACGGCCCGCGCTACATCACCTGGAACTTCGTCTCCAGCCGCCGCGAGCGCATCCTGCAGGCGGGCGAGGACTGGGCCGCGCAGCGCATGGGCCACGTGCCTGGCGAGACCGAGTTCATCCCGCTGCCGGGCCACCCCTTCCAGGTGCAGTCTCCGACGCCGGACACTGGCAGCACGCCGGCCTGATACTCAGGCAAGGATTCAAGCCAAAAGTGCCTGCAGCGCCCGTCCAGCGGGCGCGAGCAGCTCACTTTTTGATAGCAATGTCGGGGTCTTCGCCGCGCCGCGCGCTGGCGTGCTGCGCTCGCGCGCTCAGGTCGGGCGCGAGCGCCTCGCGGCCATCGAACACGAAGCAATCGCCGCGGTAGTGCGCGCCGCCGACTTCCTCGAAGTACTTGAGGATGCCGCCGTCGAGCTGCAGCACGTTCGGCAGCCCGGCCTCGTGCATGTAGATCGCGGCTTTCTCGCAGCGGATGCCGCCGGTGCAGAAGCTCACGACCGTCTTGTCTTCGAGCTCGGCGCGGTGCTCGATCACCGCGTGCGGAAACTCCGTGAACTTCGTGATGCGCCAGTCGATCGCGTTCTCGAAGGTGCCGTAGTCGACCTCGAAGGCGTTGCGCGTGTCGAGCAGCACGACCTCCTTGCCGGCGTCGTCGTGCCCCTGGTCCAGCCAGCGCTTGAGCGTGCGCGCATCCACGCCCGGCGCGCGGCCGGCAGCCGGCTGGATGGCCGGGTGGTCCATGCGGATGATCTCGCGCTTGAGCTTGACCAGCAGGCGCCGGAAGGGCTGCTGCGCCGACCAGCTCTCCTTGGCCTCCAGCGGCGCGAAACGCGGGTCGGCCCGCAACTCGTCGAGGAAGCCGCGCACGTCGGCGGCGGCCCCTGCCAGGAAGAGGTTGATGCCTTCCTCCGCCAGCAGCACGGTGCCCATCAGCTGGCGCGCGCGCGCCGATTCGAGCAGCCGCGGCCGCAGCGTCTCGCGGTCGTGGATGGGGACGAAGAGGTAGGCGGAGATGTTGAGGACGTCGGACACCCGGCGATTGTAAAAAGCGCCCGTTCGCGTCCTTGGCGACGAGAAGGGCGGGGGCGGCTTTTTACAATGCACCGATGTTCGTTCACCTGCGCCTGCACACCGAGTTCTCCGTCGTCGACGGCACGACCCGCATCGACGAAGTCGTCAAGGCTGCGGCGAAGGACGGCCAGCCCGCGCTGGCGATCACCGACCTGAACAACCTCTTCGGCGGCGTCAAGTTCTACAAGCAGGCGCGCGGCAAGGGCGTCAAGCCGGTGCTGGGCTGCGAAGTGGTGATCGAGGGGCTGGACGCTGACGCCGCGCCCAGCCGCATCGTGCTGCTGGTCCAGAGCTTCGAGGGCTACCTCAACCTGTGCGAGATCCTGGCGCGCGCCTGGACGCAGAACGTGGGCCGCGGCCAGACGCAGGCCGTTGCCAAATGGGCCTGGCTGCAGGAGCTCAACGGCGGGCTGATCTGCCTGGCCGGCGCGCAGGCCGGCCCGCTGGGCGCACCGCTCATGGCCGGCAACGCCGAGCGCGCGCGCGAGATCGCGCTGCAGCTCGCGGGCCTGTTCACGCACCGCTTCTACATCGAGCTGCAGCGCGCCGGCCGTGCCGACGACGAGGCGCACGTGGTGGCCGCGGTGCAGCTGGCCGCGCGGCTCAACCTGCCGGTGGTGGCGACGCACCCGGTGCAGTTCCTGCAGCCCGACGAGTTCGAGGCGCACGAGGCGCGCGTGTGCATCTCCGAGGGCGAGATCCTGGGCAACCAGCGCCGCGTGCGCAAGTTCACCCGCGAGCAGTACTTCAAGTCGGCCGCCGAGATGGAAGCGCTCTTCGCCGACGTGCCCAGTGCCATCGCCAACACGGTCGAGATCGCCAAGCGCTGCAGCCTCACGCTGGTGCTGGGCAAGCCGCAGCTGCCCAACTTCCCGACGCCGCTGGAAGACGGCGTGCCGATGCCGATCGAGAAGTACTTCCGGGTGCTTTCCTTCGAGGGCCTGGAGGAACGGCTCGCGCACCTGTACCCCGACCCCGCCAAGCGCGACGCGCAGCGCCCGCGCTACGTCGAGCGGCTGGAGTTCGAGATCGGCACGATCCTGAAGATGGGCTTCCCCGGCTACTTCCTGATCGTGGGCGACTTCATCAACTGGGCCAAGAACAACGGCTGCCCGGTGGGGCCGGGCCGGGGCTCGGGCGCCGGCTCGCTGGTGGCGTACGCGCTGAAGATCACCGACCTCGACCCGCTCGAATACAACCTGCTCTTCGAGCGCTTCCTGAACCCGGAGCGGGTGTCGATGCCAGACTTCGACATCGACTTCTGCCAGGGCAACCGCGACCGGGTCATCGACTATGTCAAGGACAAGTACGGCCGCAACGCGGTGAGCCAGATCGCCACCTTCGGCACCATGGCCGCGCGCGCCGCGATCCGCGACGTGGGCCGCGTGATGGACATGAGCTACGGCTTCTGCGACGGCATCAGCAAGCTGATCCCGAACAAGCCGGGCAAGCCCGTCACGCTGCAGTACCCGCCCGCGAACCTCTCGGACGACGACAAGGAGAAGTACGCGATCGCCGCCGAGCCGCAGCTGGCCGAGCGCATCGAGCGCGAGGAAGAGGTCAAGTCGCTGGTCGAGATGGCGCAGAAGCTCGAGGGCATGACGCGCAACATCGGCATGCACGCCGGCGGCGTGCTGATCGCGCCGGGCAAGCTCACCGACTTCTGCCCGCTCTACCAGCAGCCGGGCAGCGACTCGGCCGTGAGCCAGTACGACAAGGACGACGTGGAGGCCATCGGCCTGGTGAAGTTCGACTTCCTGGGGCTGGCCACGCTCACCATCCTGGAGATCGCGCGCGAGTTCATCGTCAAGCGGCACAAGGGGCAGGAGGGCTTCGCGTACGAGAACATCCCGCTGGACGACCGGGCCACCTACAAGCTCTTCTCCGACGGCAAGACCGAGGCCGTGTTCCAGTTCGAATCGCGCGGCATGCAGGGCATGCTCAAGGACGCGCGCCCCACGCGCCTGGAAGACCTGATCGCGCTGAACGCGCTGTACCGCCCGGGGCCGATGGACCTGATTCCCAGCTTCGTGGCGCGCAAGCACGGGCGCGAGGAGGTCGAGTACCCGCACCCGGCGGTGGCGGAGATGCTCAGCGAGACCTACGGGATCATGGTCTACCAGGAGCAGGTGATGCAGACCGCGCAGATCCTGGGCGGCTACAGCCTGGGCGGCGCCGACCTGCTGCGCCGCGCCATGGGCAAGAAGAAGGCCGAGGAAATGGCCGAGCACCGCGAGAAGTTCCGCGCCGGTGCCCTGGCCACGCACGGCATCCCGCAGGAGAAGGCCGACGAGATCTTCGACCTGATGGAGAAGTTCGCGGGCTACGGCTTCAACAAGTCGCATGCCGCCGCCTACTCGCTGCTGGCCTACCACACGGGCTGGCTGAAGGTGCACTACACGGCCGAGTTCTACTGCGCCAACATGACGGTGGAAATGGACAACACCGACAAGCTGAAGGTGCTGTTCGAGGACGCGACCAAGAACTTCGGCATGAGCTTCGAGCCGCCGGATGTGAACCGCGGCTTCTACCGTTTCGAGCCGGTGAGCGACAAGGTGATCCGCTACGGCCTGGGCGCCGTCAAGGGCACCGGCCAGCTGGCGATCGAGGCGATCGTCAAGGCGCGCGAGGAGGGCGGGGCGTTCAAGAGCCTGTACGACTTCTGCGCGCGGGTGGACCGCCAGCGCATCAACAAGCGCACGGTGGAGGCCCTCATCAAGGCCGGCGCCTTCGACGCGCTGCAGCCCAACCGCGCGGCTCTCGTCGCCTCGCTGGACCGCGCCTTCGAGTACGCCGCCGCGCAGGAGGCCAATGCGAACCAGGGGGGCCTGTTCGACCTGGGCGACGACGTGCACGGATCGAGCACGCAGGAGCCCGACCTTGTCGAGACCACGCCCTGGGGCGTGAAGGAGCGCCTGACGCTGGAGAAGACGGCCATCGGCTTCTACCTTTCGGGCCACCTCTTCGACGAGGTGGCGCGCGAGGTGCGCCAGTTCGCGCGCCGGCAGATCGACGAGTTGCTCGACAGCCGCGAGCCGCAGGTCATCGCCGGCATCGTCAGCGGTCTGCGCGTCATCAACGGCAACCGCGGGCGCCTTGCCATCTTCGTGCTCGACGACAAGACCGACACGATCGAGGCCGTCGCCGACGAGGCCGTGTTCGACGCCGCACGCAACCAGCTCAAGGAAGACGAGCTGGTCATCGTCAGCGGCCGGCTGCAGCCCGGCCGCGGCGGTTTCGAGGCGCGCTTCAACGTGCAGCAGGTGTGGGACCTCGCGGCAGCGCGCTGCCGCTTCGGCAAGTTCCTGCGCGTGGCCGTCAACGGCAAGCTGCCGGACATCGCCCGCATCGTGCGGGACTTCCCGCCGCGCAGGGAAAGCACCGAGCACGGCGAGGTGCAGCACGGGCTCGGCGTTCGCCTGGCCATGGCCCGCTCGGGCGCCCAGGTCGAGCTCCAGCTGGGCGAGGCGGCGCGCTTCTTCCCGGTCGACGCGGCGCTGGCCAGCTGGATGGCGCAGGCCGAGGCGGGCAGGGCGGCGATCGTCTATGAATGAAAAGTGGCCGAAATCCCTGCCCCGCTTGCGCGGGGTGCTATCGATTCAATAGCGTTTCGTATCCTGTGCGCCGCTCGACGACCGGCGCCGCGGCCTCCTCCTTTGCGCGCAGGTGCACGCCAAGGCCCTGCTGCCCGGGCGCGAGCTCGGCGCGCAACGCCAGCGACGGAATGTCGTAGTCGCCACCGTTCTGCGCGCGAAAGGGCAGCGGTGCGGTGGTGGCGAGCGAGTCCAGGCGCTGCGCCAACTCGGCCTGCGTGCGCTGCAGCCGCTCGGCGTCCATGCGGCTGCTCTGGTAGACCACGAAGGGCGGCAGCACGTCGAAGCCCGGGTAGTGGAGGATGCCGTGCTGGATCGGGAACAGCAGGTCGTCGATCGGCCCGTTGATGCCGCGCGGGCCGTAGTGCGACGCCCACCCGCCGGTGGTGACGACCAGCATGGCGCGCTTGCCGGCCATCACGCCCTCGCCGTAGCGTTCGCCCCAGCGCTGCTCCGAATGCTCGCCGACGCCGTAGGCAAAGCCGTGGGCATACACGCGATCCACCCAGCCCTTGAGCCGGGCCGGCATCGAGAACCACCACAGGGGGAACTGCAGGATCAGCACGTCGGCCCAGCGCAGCTTGGCCTGCTCGGCAGCGACGTCCGCGGACTGCTGCCCGCTGGCGAAGGCGCGCTGCGAGTCGTGCATGGGATGGAAGGGCGTTTCGGCGTCGCGCGCCGGAAAGTCCTCGGCATCGAGCGAAGCCTTCCACCGCATCGCGTGCAGGTCGGAGACCCGGACCGTGTGCCCGGCCGCTTCGAGGTGCTCGCGCGCGAAGTGCGCGAGGGTGCCGTTGAGAGAGCGGGCTTCGGGGTGGGCGTGGACGAGGAGGATGTTCATGGTGCGGGCGTTCGTTCAGGGGAAGCAGTCAGCGTAGAAGCACCCGCGCTATATTGGAAATCGATCCTCTGGATAACCGATATCGCCATGAACGATACCGAGCGCCTGCGCCGCCTCGACCTGAACCTCCTGCTGACGCTGGACGTGCTGTTGGCCGAGAGCCATGTGAGCCGTGCCGCGGCGCGGCTGCATCTCTCGCAGCCCTCGGTGAGCGCCCAGCTGGCACGCCTTCGCGAGGCGCTGGGCGATCCCCTGCTGCTGCCGGGCCCCCGCGGCATGCGGCCGACGGCGCGGGCGCTGCAGTTGCAGGCGCCGCTGCGGCTGGCGCTCGAATCGCTGGCACACGCGGTCGCGCCGGCGGCGGCCTTCGATCCGGCGCAGGCCACCGTCACCTGGCGCATCGCGGCGGCCGACTACGGCGAGGCCGCGATCGTGCAGCCCCTGCTGATGCGGCTGCGCGCCGCGGCACCGAACACGCGCCTCGCGGTGCGGCAGGTGCCGTCGTCGCGGCTGGCCGCCCTGGCCGAACAGGGGGAGGTGGACCTGGCCTTCCACACCGCGGACGGCGCGCCGGCGTCGCTGCACCGGCGCACGCTCTTCACCGAGGACTACCTGTTGGCCGGGCGCGCCGACCATCCGGCCTTGCGCCGGCGCCCCACGCTGGCGCAGTTCTGCCGGCTGGAGCACCTCATCGTCTCGCCCGACGGCGGTGGCTTCGAAGGACCGACGGACGCTGCCCTGCGCGCCAAGGGAGCGGAACGCCGCGTGGTGCTGTCGGTGCCGCATTTCATCTTCGCGCGCTCGGTCATCGCCGGCAGCGACCTGGTCGGCATGCTGCCCTCGCGCGTGCTGGCCGGCGTGTCCGGCCTGCGCGTGCTGCGTCCGCCGGTGGAGGTGCCGGGCTACGAGATGGCGATGCTCTGGCACGAGCGCGTGCACCGCGACCCGGCCCACCGCTGGCTGCGCGAGCAGGTGGTGGCGGCGCTCGAGCCGTTGCCACGGCGCGGGCGCTAGTGCGCCAGCCCAGAGATGTCGAAACATGACGAAAGTGATGGATTCGGCCCGAGGGCAAGGCGCAAACCGCAGCGATAGCCGAAGCTATCGCGAGGATCTGCAACGCCGCCATCGGGTCGAAGACGCGCTTTCGTGTTTCGACATCTCTGGGCGGGCGCACTAGGATTCGCCCATGTCCAGCACGCCCGCCTGCCCCTCCTGCCGCCAGCCGATGGAGGTGCGCCGCCTGGCCACCCATACCGGCGTGACGACCGAACTGGACATCTGCTTCGCCTGCCAGGGCCTGTGGTTCGACCCGCAGGAAAGCGCACGCCTGTCGCCGGCCGCCGTGCTGGCGCTGTTCGAGCTGCTGCACCAGCACCGCGACGACGCCCATGGGCCGCTGCATGCGGCGCTGGCCTGTCCGCACTGCCGGCGCACGCTGACCAAGAGCTTCGACGTGGTGCGCAGCGGGCGCTACGTGACCTACCGCTGCCCGCAGCGCCACGGCCGTTTCGCGAGCTTCTCCTCCTTCATGGTCGAGAAAGGCTTCGTGCGCCAGATGACGAAGCCCGAGGTCGAGGACCTGGCGCGCCGCGTGACCGCCATCTACTGCACCGGCTGCGGCGCCCCGGTCGACATCCGGCGCGAGCATGCCTGTCCGCATTGCCTGGCGCCGTTCTCGCTGCTCGATCCACAGGCGGTGGAGCAGGCCTTGGAGCGCCATGGCGCGAACGCGGCGCAGGCGGCGCGCGGCCCGGTGGCGCCGGCACCGGGCCAGGTCGACCTGGCGGACGCGCTGGTGGCCATCGAGCGCGACCGGCAGCGCGCCTTGCGCGAGGAAGAGAAGGAGCGGCGCGAAGGCACGCTGGACTTGTGGGCGGCCGGCGTGGAGCTGGTGTGGCGGGCGCTGGCGCGCTGAAGCACGCGATCGCTAGAGTGGCGACTTCAGCGGCGTCAGTGCCCACGGACTGAGCGGTTTGCCGAACAGGTCCTTGAACTGGACACTCATCGCCGCCCGGCCCCAGGCGCCGCGGCGCACGAAGTCCCAGCGCTGCTGTTCCAGGTCGGCGGCATAACTCGCCCAGTCGGCATGATGCGATTGCAAGGCGCGCACGGCGGGCGCGAGCAGGGCGCGGCCGGCTTCTGTCGGCAGGGCGCCGGTTTCCATGCCGCACAGCAGCAGGTTCAGGCGCCAGCACAGCCGGGCGGATGTTTCCGGCGTCCACGCATGCGGCGCATCGAGCGGGGCGTCCAGGAGCAGGGTGGCCAGGCTCGCGAAGTCGTCGAAGGGCAGCGGTTCGCTGGCCTGCTCACGCACCTGGGCGCGCCACTCGTCCAGCAGTTGGACGGCATGGGCCCGCGCCTGCGGCGGCAGGTGGCCGAGCTCGTACAAGGCCCAGCCATCGAAGCGCCGCGTCAATGCGGGAATGGGCATGGCCAGGACGATGCCGCGTATCGGCTGCGCCAGAGCCGTGGCCAGGCGCAGCAACGGGTCCTGCCGAGAGACCCGTCCGCGGATGCGCTCCAGCAGCGCCAGGTCGTCTTTCTGCGCGTCCCGCCAGGCGAACATCAGGATGACCCACAGCACGGACAGCAGGCCGCCGACGATGAGGCCCACCGAGCCCTTCCAGAGCCAGCCGAAAAAAGCCAGGGCGGCCAATGTGCCGAGCAGGGACCCCGCGAGCGCGCGGCGCAGGGACATGGGACGAATGGCGGTCATGGACCAGCGAGGTTTGAGGGAAAAATGCCTGCAGCGCCCGTCGCACCTGCGTCAGCAGCTATCAAAAGTGTAGCAACTGCGCCATGCCTGCAGCGTCAGGCCGCCGTCGCCTGCCGCACCGCATGCTCCCACCGCGCCATGGCTTCCTGCGCCTGCGCGCGGCCCAGCGTGGGCATGAAGCGGCGTTCCACGCGCCAGAGCTTCGACAGTTCGTCGGTGCCACCGTAGACGCCGCACGACAGGCCGGCGAGGTAGGCCGCGCCCAGCGCGGTGGTCTCGGTGACCTCCGGCCGAACGACCGGGATGCCGAGCAGGTCGGCCTGGAACTGCATCAGCAGGTCGTTGACGCTGGCGCCGCCGTCCACGCGCAGTTCGGTGACGGGCTGGCCGCCGGCGGCGACCACGTCGCGGCTCATGGCCTGCAGCAGCGCGGCACTCTGGTAGGCGATGCTTTCCAGCGCGGCACGTGCGATGTGCGCAACCGTGGTGCCGCGCGTGAGGCCGGTGATGGTGCCGCGCGCGTCGGCGTTCCAGTAGGGCGCACCCAGGCCCGTGAACGCCGGCACCATCATCACGCCGCCCGCGTCGGGCACGCTTTCGGCCAGCGACTGCACCTCGGCGCTGCCCTTGATGGCCTTGAGGCCGTCGCGCAGCCACTGCACCACCGCGCCGCCGACGAAGACGCTGCCTTCCATGGCGTAGCGGGCTTGCGGCGAGGCGTGCCCGGCGCCGGGCCGCCCCAAGCCGGGCACAGCCCCCTCGGGGGGCAGCGAACCACGCGAAGCGGGGGGCGTGGGGGCCTCGATCTGTGCAGCGCTGGTCACCAGCAGGCCGTTGCCGGAGGGCTGGAACTTCTCGCCCGTGTGCATGAGCAGGAAGCAGCCCGTGCCGTAGGTGTTCTTGGCCATGCCGGCCTCGAAGCAGGCCTGGCCGAACAGGGCCGCCTGCTGGTCGCCGGCCACGCCGCCGATGGGCAGCGCGTGGCCCAGCAAGCCCGCATCGGCATCGGCGAAGTGGCTGCTCGACGGCCGCACCTGCGGCAGCACCGAGGCCGGGATGTCGAGCGCCGCCAGCAGCTCGGCGTCCCAGTCGTTGCGGTGCACGTTGAAGAGCATCGTGCGCGAGGCGTTGCTCACGTCGGTCACGTGCACCTGGCCGCCCGTGAGCTGCCAGATGAGCCAGCTGTCGACGGTGCCGAAGGCCAGTTCGCCGCGCGCGGCCTGGGCGCGTGCGCCGGGCACGTTGTCCAGCAGCCAGCGCAGCTTGGTGGCCGAGAAGTAGGCGTCGATCACGAGGCCGGTCTTCTCGCGGATCGCCGGCTCCATGCCGTCCTCGCGCAGGCGTGCGCACAGCGGCTCGGCGCGCCGGTCCTGCCACACGATGGCGGGGTGCACCGGCTGCCCGGTCTTGCGGTTCCACAGCAGCGTGGTCTCGCGCTGGTTGGTGATGCCGATGCCCGCCATGTCGGCGGCCCGCAGGCCGGCCTTGGCCAGCACGTCGCGCGCCGTCGCCAGCTGGCCTTGCCAGATCTCCATCGGGTCGTGCTCCACCCAGCCGGGCTGCGGGTAGTGCTGCGTGAGCTCGCGCTGCGCCATGGCGACGATGCGGCCGCCGCGGTCGAACACGATGCTGCGCGAGCTGGAGGTGCCCTGGTCGAGGGCGAGCAGGTAGGTCTTGTCGGTCATGGCGTCGGCGATGAAGGGGAGGATTCGGTGGCAGGGTCGGCCGCCACCACGCACCGCACCCCGGCCGCGTCGAGCAGCTCGGGGAAGGGCGAAGGCGGCGGCGCGTCGGTGAAGAGGCAGTCGATGCACGCCAGCGGCGCGATCTGCACCATGGCCGGCCGGTGGAACTTGCTGGCGTCGGCCGCCAGCCAGACCTCGCGTCCCTGGGCCAGGATGGTCTGCGCCACCTTCACCTCGCGCAGGTCGAAATCGCGGAACGTGGCTTCGCCGCCCTCGGTTTCGATGCCCGAGCAGCCGATGAGCGCGATGTCGACCTTGAACTGGCGCATGAAGTCGATGGTCGCCTCGCCGACGACGGCGCGGTCGCGCGCCCGCACGGTGCCCCCGGCCACGATCACCTCGCAGGCCTCGTTGCCGGCCAGGATGTGGGCAACGTGCAGGTTGTTGGTGATGACGCGCAGGCCGCGGTGGCGCATCAATGCGCGGGCGATGGCCTCGGTCGTGGTGCCGATGTTGAGGATCAGCGAGCAGTCGTTGGGCACCCGTTCGGCCACCGCACGCGCGATGCGGGCCTTGCCTTCGGCGTTCAGCGTCTCGCGCTGCGGGTGGGCGATGTTCTCGGTGGTGGAGGCCGGCGCGCGCACGCCGCCGTGGAAGCGCAGCAGCAGCCCCGCGTCGGCCAGCCGCTGCACGTCGCGCCGTACCGTCTGCAGCGTGACGCCGAGCAGTTCGGCCAGCTGCTCGACCGTCATGGCGCCGCGCTCGCGCACCGTGTCGAGGAGGCTGAGCTGGCGCGGGTTGGAATTGTTCACGCCCGCACTTTAAACCGAAAAAAAACGAATGGACTTCAGGGATAACTAGGAGGAAAATCGCGCATTAACGAATCAATAGGAACAAAATCGCGGCGTTTCGACTCCACAAGGGTCGACTTCATCGACATCCTCGCGCAAGCCATGAGCAGCTTTTCCACCTCCTCCGCCCTTCCTGCCACCGACGCCACCGCCTTCGACTGCGACGTGTTCGTGGTGGGCGGCGGCATCAACGGCTGCGGCATCGCCCGCGACCTCGCCGGCCGCGGTTGGCGGGTGGTGCTGGCGGAGAAGGATGACTTGGCGGCGCACACCTCGTCCTCGTCGACCAAGCTGATCCATGGCGGCCTGCGCTACCTGGAGTACTACGAGTTCTCGCTGGTGCGCAAGGCGCTGCAGGAACGCGAGGTGCTGCTGCGCAGCGCGCCCCACATCATGTGGCCGCTGCGTTTCGTCATGCCGCACGATGCCTCGATGCGGCCGGCGTGGATGGTGCGCCTCGGGCTGTTCATGTACGACCACCTGGCCAAGCGCGAGGTGCTGCCGGGCTCGCGCGGCGTCGACCTGCGGGAGCACCCGGCCGGCGCACCGCTGAAATCCAGCTACCGGCGAGGCTTCGTGTATTCGGACGGCTGGGTCGACGACGCCCGCCTGGTGGTACTCAATGCCCTCGACGCACAGGCCCGCGGCGCGCAGATCCTCACCCGCACCCGCTGCGTGGGTGCGCAGCGCGACGCGGCGGGCTGGACCGTCACGCTCGAAGGCACCGACGGCCTGCAGCGCACGCTGCGCGCCCGTGCGCTGGTCAACGCCGCGGGGCCCTGGGCCGAGTCCTTCCTGCGCGGCGCGGCGCATCCGCGCGCGGGCGAGAAGCTGGCCACGAAGAGCCTGCGCCTCGTCAAGGGCAGCCACATCGTGGTGCCTCGCGTCTTCGAGCACGACCACGCCTACATCTTCCAGAACCCCGACAAGCGCATCATCTTCGCCATCCCGTACCAAGACGACTTCACGCTGATCGGCACCACCGACGTCGAAGTGCGGGGCGAGCCCGGCACCGCGCGCATCGACGAGGGCGAGATCGCCTACCTGTGCGAGCAGGCGAGCCGCTACTTCGCCAGGCCCATCGTGCCGGCCGACGTGGTCTGGACCTATTCGGGCGTGCGCCCGTTGCTGGACGATGCCTCGGGCGACCCCTCCGCCGTGACGCGCGACTACCTGCTCGAGAAGCACACCGACGGCGCGCCGCTGCTGACGGTGTGGGGCGGCAAGATCACCACCTTCCGCAAGCTGGCCGAGGACGCGGCCGACGACATCGGCGAGATGCTGGGCGAGCGCCGGCCGGCCTGGACGCACGGCGCGCTGATGGCCGGCGGCGATCTGTCGGCCTGGGTTGGCAAGCCGCGCGCGGGCGAATTGCCCCAGGAGCGCTTCGAGCGCTTCGTGGCGGCGGTGCAGCGCAAGTACCCGTGGCTGCCGGCCGTGCTGGCGCGACGCCTCTCGCGGGCTTACGGTTCGCGGGTGTCTGCGCTGCTCGGCCGCTCGCAGGAGATGGCGGACCTCGGCACCGAGATCGCGCCCGGCCTGTACGAGCGCGAACTGCATTTCCTCATCGACACCGAGTGGGCGCGCACGGCGGACGACGTGCTGTGGCGCCGGTCCAAGCTCGGCCTGCGCCTGTCGCAGGCGCAGCGCGAGAAGGTCGCGGCCTGGATGGACGCGCACGCGCCCAGGACCTGAGGCGCTGCGGCCACTGCCGCGCGTCGCCGGGTCCCGGGGTTCCGGTCGCGCTTGGCCCTGGCATGACGCGGGTCAAGCGGCGGGCGGCGCAGGATTGCTGCGACAGTGGGCCCCAGTACGAGGTGCCGCATGCAACGTCGACCTTTTCTCCTGGGCCTGGCGCTGGCCGGCGCAGGATGTACGCCGCTGGCTTCCGAACACGACCCGGCTGTGCAGGCCCTGCGCCAGGGCGGCTGCGTGCTGCTGCTGCGGCATGCGCGCACCGAGCCGGGCGTTGGCGACCCGCCCGGTTTCCGGTTGGGCGAGTGCAGCACGCAGCGCAACCTGAGCGAGGCCGGCCGGGAAGACGCCCGCGCCGTGGGCCGCTGGTTCGCTGCGGCCGGGTTGCGCCCGCAGGCCGTGCGCAGCAGTGCGTGGTGCCGTGGCATCGACACGGCGCAACTGGCGTTCGGCGGTTCGGTGCCTTGGCCACCGCTCGATTCCACCTTCGATTCGCCCTCCTTGTCGCCGTCCGCCACGCAGGCGCTGCGCGACGCGCTGGCCGCCATCCCGCCGCGGCGCTTCGAGGTGTGGGTCACCCACCAGGTCAACATCACCGCGCTGACCGGCGAGGTGCCGGCCATGGGGGAGGGACTGGTGGTCGGCCCGCAGGCGCGCGTGCTGGCCCGTTGGCAGGCGCAGCGGGAGACAGGCTAGAAGTGCGCCGGCCTCAGGCGCCGACGGCCTGCCGCAGGTTGATGCGGGCCTGCGCCTCGCAGCGCGCCCGCACGCCCGGCGTCTGGTAGAGCGGCTCGCGTGCCAGGAAGCGGCCCAGGATGCCCTTGCGCCGCGGCTCGAACACCTCGGGCGGCACATGGGCGTACTCGCGGCGGATCTGCCGTTCGTATTCCGCGAAGCGCTCCGGCGGCGCGCCGAGGATGGACAGGTCGATGTCCACGAGCAGTTGCGCATCGGCGTCGGTGGGTTGCGCGTCGTGCAGCGTGGCCATGACCAGGGCGTGCACGCGCGCGGCCGCGTCGTCAGGCACGCCTGCGCCGCGAAGGGCATCGCGCGCCCAGTCGGCGCTGCGCGCCTCGTTGTCGCTCGCCTGCAGCTCGTAGACCGCGTCGTGGAAGAAGAGCGCGAGCGCGACTTCGGCCGGCCGCGCGGCCTGCGCGCGTTCCTGCTCGAAGCCGTCCAGGCATTCGGCCAGGTGCTGCAGCGTGTGGTAGTGGCGATGAGGCTCGGCGTAGCGCCGCATCAGCGCTTCGAAGAGGCCCGGCGAGGGTTGGCGCCCGAGCGCGTGCCACGCGGCGTCCCAGGGCGGGCGCAGGACCGTGGTGAGGTGAAGTGGTACGCCCATGGTCGGCTCACTGCGCCATCGCGGCCCTGATCTCGTTGCCGAGGTCGAGCACCGACATGGCGTAGTAGCTGCTCCAGTTATAGCGCGTGATGACGTAGAAGTTCTGCGTGCCGGCCACGTACTGGGCCGGCGCATCGGCACCGTTCTGCAATTCGATGAGCGCCAGCAGCCCGGGGTGGCGGGTGCCCTCGGCATCGAGCTGCGCGCCGGCGGCGACGAAGCTGTCGGCGCTGAAGCTCGGCAGGATGTCCTTCTCGAGCAGCAGGGGCATGCGCGCGTCGGGCGCCAGCCGCACCGGGTAGGTCGCCGCCATGCCGCGCTGCCAGCCGAAGGACTTGAAGTAGTTGGCCACCGAGCCGATGACGTCCGTGGGGTTGCTCACCAGGTCGATGCGGCCGTCGCCGTCGTAGTCGACCGCGTACTTGGCGATGCTGCTGGGCATGAACTGCGGCATGCCCATCGCGCCGGCATAGCTGCCCAGCGGGCGCGTCGGGTCCTCGTGCGTGCGGCTCTTGGTGGAGAGGAAGCTCTCCAGCTCCTCGCGGAAGAAGGCGCGGCGCTGCTCGGCGCGCGGGTGCGCGTCGGGGAAGTCGAAGCTCAACGTGGCCAGCGCGTCGAGTACCCGGAAGCTCCCCATGTTGCGGCCGTAGATCGTCTCCAAGCCGATGATGCCGACGACGATTTCGGGCGGCACGCCGAAATCGCGTTCGGCGCGGGCCAGCGTGTCGGCGTTGTCGCGCCAGAAGCGCTGGCCGGCCGCGATGCGCACCGGGTCGATGAAGCGGCTGCGGTACACCGCCCAGTTCTTGCGCGTGCCGCCGGGCGCGGGCAGCATCAGCCGCGGCACGTTGTTCAGCATCCTCGCGCTGCCGATCGTGGCGCGCACCCAGGCCGGGTCGAGGTTGCGGCGACGGGCGATCTCGTCGGCGAACTGCATCGCGTCCTCGCGCGTGGCGTAGGAAGCGCCGCCGCGGACCGTGTTCACCGCCTTGGTTTTCGAGGCTTTTTGGGCTGCAGCCGGCGCCAGGTGGGCACAGAGCGCTATGAAAAGAAGAGCAATCGGCAGGGGCTGAAGCGGGCGCAGGCGAGGCATGGGCGGATTGTGCCCGCGCGCGGCGCATGCGCCGGCGCGATCCCCGCTCAGGCCGTGGATGAGGCCACGCTTGCCCGGCCCGGCGCCACGGGCCAGCGCAGGCGACGGAGCTCCGCACGCAGCGCCGGCAGGCCGGCGTCGGGCTGGCGGGCGTAGCGCTGCGCCTCCAGGCGCAGCAGCCAGTCGCGCGGCGCGGCGCAGGCTTCGGCGCCGAAGCGGGCTGCGAGCTGGTCCGCCATGTGGCGCGGGGCGGCGTTCGGCGGCACGGCGATGCCCGCGCGCGCGAGCCGCTTGCGCGCCTCGGCCAGCAGGCGCAGCCAGGGGTCGACGCGGCTGCGCTCCCACAGCGTCCAGGCCGCGCCGCCCAGGCTGGCCGCCACCAGCAACAGCAGCAGCACGTATGCCAGGTCGGCCAGGCTGGGGCTGTCGAAGCCCAGGTTCTTCAGCAGGTCGAGCTGGCGGCTTTGCGTGTAGTTCAGCACCCACTGGTTCCAGCCGTTGTTGACGGCCTCCCAGGCGGCGCGCAGGTCCTGCACGAGGGTGGGGCTCATCGCCCCCACGGCGCCGGCGAGGAAGCCCGGCGCAGGCGCCAGGCGCCGGAACTGGCCGATGCGGTCGGGCGAGATCGAGGCCGTGGGATCGACGCGCACCCAGCCGCGGCCTTCTTGCCAGACCTCGGCCCAGGCATGGGCATCGCTGTTGCGCACGGTCCAGTAGCCATCGACGCCGTTGAGTTCGCCGCCCTGGAAGCCGGTGACGATGCGCGCCGGCACGCCGGCGGCCCGCATCAGCACCACGAAGCCCGAGGCGATGTGCTCGCAGAAGCCCGCCTTGCGGTCGAACCAGAATTCGTCGGCCGTCTGGTCGCCGTACACGCCGGGGTCCAGCGTGTAGCTGTAGCCGCCGGTGCGCAGGCGCTGCTGCGCGGCCCGCACCAGCAGGGGCACGAAGTCGGTGCCGGCCGCCGCAACGCGGGCCTCGGCGGCCATCTGCCCGGCGAGTTCGACGGTGCGCGGATTACCGCCCGGCGGCAGCGCGGTGTAGACCTGCAGGCCCGGCAGGCGGCGCGTCGGGCCGCTGTCGAAGTCGAGATAACTCTCGACGCGGTAGCGCAGCAGGTCGCCGATGGGGCGACTGGTGAACCACTGCAGGTCGGGCGTCTGCGACACGCGCAGGCCGGTCACTTCGGGCGCATCGCGTGCCGCGTCGAGCGTGAGCAGCCAGGGCCGGTTGCTGGGCTCCATCGTCACCGCGTAGCGCACCGGCTCACCACGCACGCGCAGGTTGGCGGGCAGGAAGCCGCGCTCCCAAGGCGGCGGCGCGGTCCATTCGCGGCCGTCGAAGTTCGACAGCACCGGGCCGCGGAAATACAGGCGGTCGCGCGGCGGCGGGATGTCGCCGTCGAAGCGGATGCGGGCCGCGATGCCGTCGTCCAGCGCCAGCTGCGCGATGGCACCCACGCGCATCGTGTTCGACAGGCCGGTGCGCCCGGTCATGTTGTCGTTGGGCGTGCCCCACAGCGGCGCCAGCCGCGGGAAGAGCATGAACAGCGCGAGCATGATCGGCGCGCCGGCCAGCGCCATCCAGCCCGCGGTGCGTGCGGCCTGCGACAGCGGCGGCCGGCCCACCGGCATGTGCGCGTTGACCAGCGCGGTCAACAGCCCGAGCAGTGCCAGCAGCATCGCGAAAGCGGTGGCGAGCGACTGCGAATAGAAGAAGTTCGTGAGCATCGCGAAGAAGCCCAGGAAGAAGACGACGAAGGCGTCGCGCCGCGCACGCAGCTCCAGCGTCTTGAGCGCCAGCAGCACCACCACCAGCGTCACGCCTGCGTCCTTGCCAAGCAGCGTGCGGTAGCTGGCGAAGGTGCCGGCCAGCGCCAGTGCCAGCAGCGCCACCCGCCACCAGCGGTTGGGCAGCGGCCGTGCCTGCACGGCCAGCACGCCGCGCCAGAGCAGCACCACGGCCGTCAGGCCGATGCACCACAGGGGCAGGTTGGGTGTCTGGGGCAGCACGATGAGCGCGATCACGCCCAGCAGGAAGAGCGTGTCGCGGGTGTCGCGCGGCATCTCGCGCCGCAGCGTGGCCGGCGGGGTCAGCATGTGGCCAGCACCTCCAGGCAGACGCGCTTGTGCGCCTCGCCCTGCGCCGGCGCGACCGTGCGGGTGCCGATGCGCAGGCCGTAGTCCAGCCCGAGCCGGTCGGCCTGCAGCACCCAGGCCGTGAGGCGCGAGATGCGGCCTTCCAGGTCCGCCAGGCCGGTGGCCTGGGCGTCAAGCCAGAGCTCGTGCCGCTGGGCCTGCTCGGCATCACGGCTCACCAGCTCGTCGGAGCCCGCGGCCTGGGCGCGGGCGGCCTTCTTCCAGACGACGAGCTTGAGCGGGTCGCCGCGCCGGTACGGGCGCACGCCGTCGTATTCGCCGGCGCCTTGCGTCGTGGCGGCGGCGATGGCGTCGCCCTCACGCGGCTCCCCGGGCGGCAGCGGCGGCGCGGGGGCTTCCGGCGCGGGGTAGACCATCATCTTCGCGGCCGGCCGCCAGACGGTCCAGACGCGGAAGGTGCCCAGCGGGAAGCGGGTCTCGGCCGTCAGCACCGGCACCGGGTGCAGGCCGCGCCGCGGCGGCTGGAAGGCGATCTCCACGGTGGCCGTGCCCTGGGCCGGCACGTCGGTCCAGGCCCAGTGGCCGCTGCCGCGCACCGCCAGCCCGATGCCGTAGCGCGCGCGCCGTCGCTCGTTGTGCAGCACGACGCGAAAAACGGCCGCAGCGCCCGCGTAGTGGGCGTCGGGCGCTATTAAATGCATAGCAAGGCCACGCAGGGTGGCATGGCACACGTGCATGCCCACAGCCACGCTGCCGGCCAGCAGGAAGGTCAGCAGGTAGCCGAGGTTGAGCTGGTAGTTGATCGACGCGACCAGCAGCACGAGCAGCGTTGCGCCCAGCATCCAGCCCGCCGCCGTGGGCACGATGTAGACGTTGCGCTGGGTGAGCGCGATCTGGTCCGAGGGCGGGCGGCGCGAAAGGAACCAGCCGTCGATGCGTTGGCGCAGTGCGGCCGATGGATTCATGGGCGGGGGGCGTTCAAGGCAGCGGGACGGCCGCCAGCATCGCGCGCACCTGCTCCACCGCGCCGCGGCCCGCATCACCCACCGGCGTGAGGCGGTGCGCGATGGTCTGCGGCAGCACGGCCTGCACGTCGTCGGGCGCCACGTAGTCGCGGTTGGCCAGCAGCGCCTGCGCCTTGGCGGCGCGCAGCACGGCGATGGCCGCGCGCGGCGACAGGCCCTGCAGGAACCAGCGGCCCGAGCGCGTGGCCGCGACCAGGTCCTGCAGGTACTCCAGCAGCGGCTCGGCCGCATGCACCTGCAGCACGCGCTGCTGCAGCGCGTTCAGCTCGCCCGCCGTGAGCAGCGCCGGCAGGCGGGTCAGCATCTCGCGACGGTCGGCACCGGCCAGCAGCTGGCGTTCGGCGGCGCGGTCGGGGTAGCCCAGCGAGATGCGCATCAGGAAGCGGTCGAGTTGCGACTCGGGAAGCGCGAAGGTGCCCAGCTGGTCGTGCGGGTTCTGCGTGGCGATGACGAAGAAGGGCGAGGGCAGGGGGCGCGTCTCGCCCTCGACGGTGACCTGCTTTTCTTCCATGGCCTCGAGCAGGGCGCTCTGCGTCTTGGGGCTGGCGCGGTTGATCTCGTCGGCCAGCAGCACCTGCGTGAAGAGCGGGCCCGGGTGGAACACGAAGGCCTGCTGGCCGCGGTCGTAGATGGCCACACCCGAGAGGTCGCCCGGCATCAGGTCGGAGGTGAACTGCACGCGCGAGAACTGCAGCCCGAAGGTGTGCGACAGGGCATGCGCGAGCGTGGTCTTGCCGACGCCGGGCACGTCCTCGATCAGCAGGTGGCCGCCCGCGAGCAGGCAGGCCACGCAGTCGCGCACCTGCGCCTCCTTGCCCACGATCACCGTGTTAAGCTGGCCCAGCAGACTGGCAAGCTTCGCAGCGACGTCCATTTTTGTATCCATATGCAAACGATACCGCATGGCCTGCGGCCCCCGCGCCGAGTGAGGTCATGCACCGCCTCCGAGACATGGCACCCACCGGTTACTACATCCATCGCGATTTCTGGAAGCACGAGATGGGCCGGGGGCATCCGGAGTGCCCGGAGCGGCTCGATGCCATCGAGGACCGGCTGCTTCTCACCGGCGTGGCCGACGCGCTCGAGCGGCATGACGACATCCCGCTGGCCAGCCTGGCGCAAATCACCCGCGCCCACACGGCCGAGCACCTCGAACACCTCGAATCGCTGAACCAGCGGCTGGTGGCGGACGAATCCGTCGGCGGCCCGGCCTATGCGCAGCTCGACCCCGACACCGCCTTGAGCCGTGGCACGCTCCTGGCGGCACGCCGTGCGGCCGGCGCGGCCATCGCGGCGACCGACGCGGTGATGCGCGGCGAACTCGCCAACGCCTTCTGCGCCGTGCGTCCGCCCGGCCACCACGCCTGCCGCGAGCAGGCGATGGGCTTCTGCTTCCTGAACAACGTGGCCATCGCGGCCAGGCATGCGCTGGAGCAGCACGGGCTCTCGCGCGTGGCGGTGGTCGACTTCGACGTGCACCACGGCAACGGCACCGAGAACATCCTCTCGAACGACCCGCGCGTGCTGATGGTCGGCATCTTCCAGCATCCCTTCTATCCCTTCAGCGGCACGGAGCACCCGGCCGCCAACATGGTGAACGTGCCCATTCCGGCCTACACCAAGGGCATGGACGTGCGCGAGATGATCGAGTGCATCTGGATGCCGCGGCTGGAGGAGTTCAAGCCGCAGATGCTCTTCGTCAGCGCGGGCTTCGACGCGCACCGCGAGGACGAGCTCGGCCAACTGGGCCTCAACGAGAACGACTTCACCTGGATCACGAGCCGCATCCGCGACGTGGCCAATCGCCATGCCAAGGGCCGCATCGTGTCCCTGCTCGAAGGGGGCTACCACCTCGACGCGCTGGCCCGCAGCGTGGAAGCCCACGTGCGCGTGCTGGCCGACCTGTGACCGAACGGGCCGGCTGAAGGGATGATGGACTGGAACGGTTTCCTGCTGCGGCTGCAGCAGATCGACGCGCGCAGCTTCTGGATCGAGATCGCCGTGCTGGTGGCCTGCGTGGCAGCGGCCTGGGGCGTCAGCCGCTGGTTCGGCCGCGACCAGCCCAAGGACTCGGTCTGGTTCGGAGAACGCACCTTCGACGGCCTGCTGTTCCCGCTGCTGGCGCTCGTGCTGACCGACCTGGCACGCCGCGGCGTGCTCAGCTTTCAGCCCGTGCTGGTGCTGCGCATCGCGGTGTCGGTGTTCGTGGCGCTGGTGGCGATCCGCCTCTTCGCGCGGGTGCTGCGCGCGGTGTTCCCCACCTCGGCGCTGGTGCGGCTGGTCGAACGCACGATCTCCTGGCTGGCCTGGATCGGTGCGGTGCTCTGGATCGTCGGCCTGCTGCCGCCGGTGCTGGCCGAACTGGACGAGATCACGCTGGGCTTCGGCAAGACGCGCGTGAGCGTGCGCACCGTGTTCGAGGGCACCCTTTCGGCCGGCGTGGTGCTGGTCATCGCGCTGTGGATCGCCGCGACGATCGAGAAGCGCATCCTCAGCGAGGCGGTGTCGGACCTGTCGATGCGCAAAGTGGCATCGAACGCGGTGCGCGCCTTCCTGCTGCTCATCGGCCTGCTGTTCGCGCTCTCGGCGGTGGGGGTGGACCTCACGGCGCTGTCGGTGCTCGGCGGCGCGCTCGGGGTCGGCCTGGGCTTCGGCCTGCAGAAGCTGGCGGCCAACTACGTGAGCGGCTTCGTCATCCTGCTGGAGCGCTCCATCCGCATCGGCGACAACGTGAAGGTCGATACCTTCGAGGGCCGCATCACCGACATCAAGACGCGCTACACGCTCATCCGCGCCGGCAACGGCCGCGAGGCGATCGTGCCCAACGAGTCGATCATCACGAGCCGGGTCGAGAACCTCTCGCTGGCCGACCTCAAGTTCAACATCACGACCAGCATCGTGGTCGGCTACGACAGCGACGTGGGCCAGGTGCAGTCCATCCTCTGCGAGGCGGCGAAGGCGCAGCCGCGCGTGATGGGCGAGCCGGCGCCGGTGGCCTTCCTCACCAACTTCGCGCCCGACGGGCTGGAGTTCACGCTGCATTTCTGGGTGCGCGATCCCGACAAGGGCAAGGACAACCTGCGCTCTGCCATCAACATCGCGATCGTCGAAGGCCTGCGCGCCGCGAGCATCGACATTCCGTATCCGCAGCGCGTGGTGCGCGTCGAATCCCTGCCCGAAGGTCGGCCATCGGTGCCGGGACAGGGCACTGCCCTATAATCGTAAAAAAGCACGATCGTTCTTTTTCTGGTGGCTGGCACGGCGGTGATCGAAATGGACAGTCCGCCGCGAGGCCCGAACCTAGAATGATCCGTTGCCCCGGCCCTCGAGCGCCCCGCGGCTACCTCTTTCGCAAATCCATGGAGTCCAACCAATGAAAGTTCTGGTCCCCGTCAAACGGGTCGTCGACTACAACGTCAAGGTTCGCGTCAAGTCCGATCAATCGGGCGTGGACATCGCCAACGTGAAGATGAGCATGAACCCGTTCGACGAGATCGCCGTGGAAGAAGCGGTGCGCCTGAAGGAAAAGGGCGCCGTGACCGAGGTGATCGCCGTCAGCTGCGGCGATGCCAAGTGCCAGGAAACGCTGCGCACCGCGATGGCCATCGGCGCCGACCGCGGCATCCTGGTCGAGACCACCGAAGAGCTCCAGCCCCTGGCCGTCGCCAAGCTGCTCAAGGCCCTGGTCGACAAGGAACAGCCCGGCCTCGTCATCCTGGGCAAGCAGGCCATCGACGACGACGCCAACCAGACCGGCCAGATGCTCGCCGCCCTGGCCGAGCTGCCGCAGGCCACCTTCGCCTCCAAGGTCGAGGTTGCGGGCGAGAAGGTCAGCGTCACGCGTGAAGTCGACGGCGGCCTCGAAACCCTCTCCCTGAGCCTGCCGGCGGTCGTCACCACCGATCTGCGCCTGAACGAGCCGCGCTACGTCACGCTGCCCAACATCATGAAGGCGAAGAAGAAGCAGCTGGACACCGTCAAGCCCGAGGACCTGGGCGTGGACGTCAAGCCGCGCCTGAAGACCCTCAAGGTCGCCGAGCCGCCCAAGCGCGGCGCCGGCGTGAAGGTGGCCGACGTGGCCGCCCTGGTCGACAAGCTGAAGAACGAAGCCAAGGTGATCTGAGGAGTTTTGAGACCATGACCGCACTCGTTATTGCCGAACACGACCACGCCACCGTCAAGCCCGCCACCCTGAACACCGTCACCGCCGCCATCGCCTGCGGCGGCGATGTGCACGTGCTGGTGGCCGGCGCCAATGCCGCCGAAGCCGGCAAGGCCGCCGCGCAGATCGCCGGCGTCGCCAAGGTCATCGTGGCCGACGGCGCCAGCCTGACCGACGGCCTGGCCGAGAACGTCGCCGCGCAGGTGTTGGCGATCGCCTCCAACTACAGCCACATCCTGTTCCCCGCCACCGCCGCGGGCAAGAACGTGGCACCGCGCGTGGCCGCCAAGCTCGACGTGGCCCAGATCTCCGACATCACCAAGGTCGACAGCCCCGACACCTTCGAGCGCCCGATCTATGCCGGCAACGCCATCGCCACCGTGCAGAGCAGCGACGCCACCAAGGTGATCACCGTGCGCACCACCGGCTTCGATGCCGCGGCCGCCACCGGTGGCAGCGCGGCGGTCGAGACGGTCGATGCCGTGGCCGACAGCGGCAAGAGCAGCTTCGTGGGCCGCGAGGTGACGAAGAGCGATCGCCCCGAACTGACGGCCGCCAAGATCATCGTCTCGGGTGGCCGCGCGCTGGGCAGCTCGGAGAAGTTCAACGAGGTGATGACGCCCCTGGCCGACAAGCTGGGCGCCGCGCTGGGCGCGAGCCGCGCCGCCGTCGATGCGGGCTATGCCCCCAACGACTGGCAGGTCGGCCAGACCGGCAAGATCGTCGCGCCGCAGCTTTACATCGCCGCCGGCATCTCCGGCGCGATCCAGCATCTGGCAGGCATGAAGGACTCCAAGGTGATCGTGGCGATCAACAAGGACCCCGAGGCGCCGATCTTCAGCGTGGCCGACTACGGCCTCGAGGCGGACCTGTTCACGGCCGTGCCGGAACTGGTAAAGGCACTCTGAGGCCGCCGCGACACCGATCCGCCATCGAAGGGGCATCGTTCGCGATGCCCTTTTTTTGTCCGCTTGCCGGACCCAAGGAGACACCATGAGCTATACCGCCCCCCTGAAGGACATGCTGTTCGACATCGAGCACCTGGCCCGCATCGACGAGATCGCCAAGCTGCCCGGCTTCGAGGACGCGGGCCTCGAGACGGCCCAGGCCGTGCTGGAGGAATGCGCCAAGTTCACGCAGGACGTGGTGGCGCCGCTGAACGTGGCGGGCGACCGCGAGCCCTCGTCCTTCAAGGACGGCGCCGTCACCACCACGCCGGGCTTCAAGGACGCCTTCGCGCAGTACGCCTCGGGCGGCTGGCAGGGCCTGCAGCACCCGGCCGACTTCGGCGGCCAGGGCCTGCCCAAGACCATCGGCGCGGCCTGCGGCGAGATGCTCAACAGCGCCAACCTCAGCTTCGCGCTGTGCCCGCTGCTGACCGACGGCGCCATCGAGGCGCTGCTCACCGCCGGCTCCGACGAGCTCAAGGCCACCTACCTCGAGAAGCTGGTGAGCGGCGAGTGGACCGGCACCATGAACCTCACCGAGCCGCAGGCCGGCAGCGACCTGGCGCTGGTGCGCACGCGTGCCGAGCCACTGCCCGACGGCACGTACAAGGTCTTCGGCACCAAGATCTTCATCACCTATGGCGAGCACGACATGGTGGAGAACATCGTGCACCTCGTGCTGGCGCGCGTGGCGGGTGCGCCGGAGGGCGTGAAGGGCATCAGCCTCTTCGTCGTGCCCAAGTTCATGGTGAACCAGGACGGCTCGCTCGGTGCGCGCAACGACGTGCACTGCGTGAGCATCGAGCACAAGCTGGGCATCAAGGCCAGCCCCACCGCCGTCCTGCAGTACGGGGACCACGTGGGTGCCATCGGCTACCTCGTGGGCGAGGAGAACCGCGGCCTCGAGTACATGTTCATCATGATGAACGCCGCGCGCTATGCCGTGGGCGTTCAAGGCATCGCCGTGGCGGAACGTGCCTATCAGCATGCCGTGGCCTACGCCCGCGAGCGCGTGCAGAGCCGCCCGGTCGATGGCTCCATGAACAAGAGCGCCCCGATCATCCACCACCCCGACGTGAAGCGCATGCTGATGACCATGCGCGCCTATACCGAGGGCTGCCGGGCGATGGCCAGCGTGGCCGCCGCGGCCTACGACGCCGCGCACCATCATCCGGACGCGGAGGCGAGGGCGCAGAACCAGGCCTTCTACGAATTCCTCGTGCCGCTGGTCAAGGGCTACAGCACCGAGATGAGCCTGGAGGTCACCTCGCTGGGCGTGCAGGTGCACGGCGGCATGGGCTTCATCGAGGAGACCGGCGCGGCGCAGTACTACCGCGATGCCAAGATCCTCACCATCTACGAAGGCACGACCGCCATCCAGGCCAACGACCTCGTGGGCCGCAAGACCGCCCGGGACGGCGGCCGGACGGCGAAGGCCATCGCGGCGCAGGTCGAGAAGACCGAAGCCGAGCTCGCAGCCAGCGGCAATGCCGAGGCGCAGGCCGTTCAGAAGCGCCTGAAGGCGGCACGCGAAGCCTTCCTCGACGTGGTCGGCTTCGTGGCCGGCCAGACCAAGGCCTCGCCCAACGCGGTCTTCGCGGGCAGCGTGCCCTACCTGATGCTGGCTGGGAACCTGGTCGCCGGCTGGCAGCTGGCCCGCTCGCTGCTGGTGGCCCAGGCGCTGGCCGCGAAGGGCGAAGACGCAGCCTTCATGAACGCCAAGGTCACCACCGCCCGCTTCTACGCCGACCACATCCTGGCCAAGGCGCCGGGCCTGCGCGACAGCATCGTTGACGGCGCCGAGAGCGTGACGGCGCTGGCGATCGAGGCTTTCTGAAATTCGGGCAGCCGAACGCAGAGGGCGCGAAGGTTACGCAAAGGGCGCAGAAGGAATTCAAAGAATTTTTCTGGCTGTTCTCTGCGCCCTCTGCGAGATCTCTGCGACCTCTGCGTTCGGCTGTCCGCTCCCGTGTTCAATCTTCCTCAACGAGACAACCCATGTCCAAGCTCCCCGGTGCCCTCGCGAATCTGCCGCTGCCGATCATCGGCTCCCCGCTGTTCATCATCAGCAACCCGAAGCTCGTCATTGCGCAGTGCAAGGCCGGCGTGGTCGGATCGATGCCTGCGCTGAATGCGCGGCCCGCGGCGCAGCTCCAGGACTGGCTGGCCGAGATCACCGAGGAACTGGCCGCCCACAACCAGGCGCACCCCGACACGCCCGCCGCACCCTTCGCCATCAACCAGATCGTGCACAAGAGCAACGATCGGCTGGAGCACGACATGGAGATGGTCGTGAAGTACAAGGTGCCGATCGTCATCACCTCGCTGGGCGCACGCACCGACGTCAACGACGCGGTGCACAGCTACGGCGGCGTGACGCTGCACGACATCATCGACAACAAGTTCGCGAAGAAGGCGATCGAGAAGGGCGCCGACGGCCTGATCGCCGTGGCGGCCGGTGCGGGCGGTCACGCAGGCACCAAGAGCCCCTTCGCGCTGGTGCAGGAGATCCGCCAGTGGTTCGACGGGCCGCTGGCGCTGTCGGGCTCGATCTCGACCGGCGACGCGGTGCTCGCGGCGCAGGCCATGGGCGCCGACTTCGCGTACATCGGCACCGCCTTCATCGCGACCGAGGAGGCCCGTGCCAGCGACGCCTACAAGCAGGCGATCGTCGACGGCACGTCGGACGACATCGTGTACTCGAACCTATTCACCGGCGTGCACGGCAATTACCTGGCGCCCAGCATCGTGGCGGCGGGCATGGATCCGACGAACCTGCCGCAGGGCGATCTCAAGACCATGAACTTCGCCACCGGCGACGGCAGCAAGGCCAAGGCCTGGAAGGACATCTGGGGCTCGGGGCAAGGCATCGGCGCCATCACCGAGGTCACCACGGCGGCCGCATACATCGAGAAGCTCGAACGCGAATACGCCGCCGCGCGCGGACGCCTGGCGCTCTGAGGACGGCGTCGGGGACGGCACCCTGCAATGGGCGTCTCCGCCGTGCCTTGCCGGCGACGCCGGCGTAGATGGGCATTCTTGCTACGAAATCGATAGCGACTCGCGCAAGCGAGCCCGGCGCTGCGGCCCGATTTGCCTCTGAAGCCGCCGCGATGCCCGGGCACGAGGACTTGTCGCCGGCGCCTGCGAGGCGGGCCCCCGCCGCGTCGGGCCGCTGACACCTTCAACGAGGCCGCTGCGCCTAGCCTCCACTCCGCACCACTGCGCATCCGGCGATTTCGCCTCGGATGTCGCTCGGCTGCGACGGAACCTCCCTTCAAGTGAGCTGGCGTGTTGGCACGCCCTGGCGGAGCATTGCGCGGGCTTGGCCTGGATCAAGCTCCGTCGTATGATTGTTGAAAATTCAGTAATTACTGAAAATTCACGAAAGAGCAGCGTGCACGACGCCTCCTCCCTCCCCGCGCAACGCAATGCGCCACGCCGCCGGCCCGACGCCGGCAGCCTGGCGCAATTGCTCGCGGCGGCCCTGTGGCTGCCGCAGGCGGGGCTGATCGCCTGGGCGGTCCAGCGGCTGGCCGACGGCGGGGGGTGGCCAGCGGTGTGGGTGCCGGCGGCCGGCGTGCTGGCGCTCGGGCTGCTGCGTGCGGCCGGCGAGGCCTGGGGCCTGCGCCGCGTGTTCGGCAGCGCACGCGCCGAACTCTCCACGTGGCGTGCCCAGGCCACGGCTGCCCTGGCGTCACGCTCGCCGGTCGACCGCGCCCGGCCCGCGTCCGGCGCGGCGGCCAGCGTGATCGCCGAGCAGGCCGAGGCGGTGCTGCCCTGGCTCGTGCGCTACCGGCCGGTGCGGCTGCGCGTGACGGTGATGCCGGTCGTCATCGTGCTCGCCGTGGCCTGGTTCTCCTGGGCCGCGGCGCTGGTGCTGCTGGTGGCGGCGCCGCTGATCCCGCTCTTCATGGCCATCGTCGGCTGGCGCGCGCAGGCCGCGAGCGAGGCGCAGATGGTCCGCCTGGGCCGGATGAACGGCTTCCTGCTCGACCGCCTGCGTGGCCTCGTGACGCTGCGCGCCCTCGGCGCCGTGGACGCGACCGCGGTGCGGTTGCGTGACGCGGCCGAGGGCCTGCGCCAGCGCACGATGGCCGTCCTGCGCATCGCCTTCCTGTCCTCGGCTGTGCTGGAGCTGTTCTCGGCGCTGGGCGTGGCGATGGTGGCGGTCTACATCGGCTTCCACCTGCTGGGCCACCTGGGCTTCGGCACCTGGGGAGCGCCACTGGCCCTGGGGCAGGGCCTGTTCGTGCTGCTGCTCGCGCCCGCCTTCTTCGAGCCGCTGCGCGACCTGGCCGCCGTGTGGCACGACCGTGCCGCGGGCGAAGCCGCCATCGGCGCGCTGGAGCGCCTGGCCGCGCAGGGGCGGCCGCTGCCCGACGCACCGGCCGATGCCGTGCCGAGGCCCGGGCGTGCCACGGGCGCCCTCGCGGTTGCAGTGCGCGGCCTGCATTTCGCGCACGCCGGCGAAGCGCCGGTCTTCGAGGGTTTGGACCTGGCCGTGCATGCGGGCGAGCACGTCGCGCTGATGGGTGCGAGCGGCAGCGGCAAGACGGCTCTGCTGGCCCTGCTGGCTGGCCTGGCCATGCCCGATGCGGGCGAGATCCGGCTGGGCGATGAGGTGCTCGACGCCGTCAGCGCTGCTGCGCTGCGTGCGCGCATCGGCTGGATGGGCCAGCGCCCCCACGTGTTCGCTGGTTCGGTCGCCGCCAACGTGGCACTGCGGCGTGCGGCGCTGTCGACGGTCCGGGTCGAGGACGCCATGCGCTTCGCAGCGCTCGACGCGGTGGCCCAGGCCCGCCCGTCGACCCAACTGGGCGAAGGCGGCGCCGGCCTGTCCGGCGGCGAGGCGGTGCGGCTGGCTCTCGCGCGCCTCGCGGTGCATCCGGATGCCGGGCTGCTGCTGGCCGACGAGCCGACTGCGCACCTCGACGCCGAGACCGCCGCACGCGTGGTCGAGGCCCTGTTGGCGCTGGCACGCGGGCGCACGCTCATCGTCGCCACGCACGACCCGCGCGTCGCCGCGCGCATGCACCGCGTGGTCACGCTCGGTGCCGACCCGCTGAAGGAGGCTGCATGAGCCCCCGTCCGGCCGTTCCGAAGGGGTCTCGCACCGCAGGCGAAGCCGAAGGTACTCCAATGAACCGCGCCGCCCGAGCCCCCGTCGCACCGGCGCTGCGCACGCTGTTCGTGGGCCAGGCGCGGGCGTTCGCGCTGGGCGCCGCGCTGGCGGTGCTCACTGTCGCGATGGGTGTGGGTCTGCTGGGGCTGTCGGGCTGGTTCATCACCGCGACGGCGCTGGCGGGCCTGCAGGCCGCGACGGCCATCGTGTTCGATGTCTTCATGCCTTCGGCCGGCATCCGGCTGCTGGCACTGGGCCGCACCTTCTCGCGCTACGGCGAGCGCATCGTCACGCACGACGCCACGCTGGGGCTGCTGGCGCGCCTGCGGGAACAGCTGTTTCGCGGCTGGGCGGGGCGCGCGCCGGCACGCGCGCTGGCCCTGCGCCCCGCGCGGCTGTTGTTCCGGCTGACGGCCGACATCGACGCGCTGGAAGCGCTCTACCTGCGGCTGCTGGTGCCCGCGCTGAGCAGCCTGGGCGCGGCGCTGCTGGCCGGCGTGCTGGTCGGCCTGCACAGCCCGTGGCTGGGGTTGGTGCTCGCGCTGTGGCTGTCGGCCACGGGGTGCGCCGTCACCTTCTGGCTGGCCCGGCGCGCGGCGCAGCCTTCGGCGCGGCGCGCGGTGGCGCTCGAGTCGATGCGTGCGCGCACGGCCGACCTCGTGGCCGGCCAGACCGAACTGCTGATGGCCGGCCGGCTCGAGGCGCAGCGCCAGGCCATTGCCGCCGCCGACGCACGCATGGCCCGCACCGACGAGCGGCTCAACCGCGTCGAAGCACGCGCTGTCTTCATGCAGGGCACGGCGGGCGCGGTGACGCTGACAGCGATGGTGCTGGCCGCAGGCTGGCTGGTCGGCGAGGTGCATGCCGGCGCGCCGGTGGCGGCGCTGTGCATCCTGGTGGCGCTGGCCGCGGGCGAGCCCTTTGCCGCGCTGCGGCGCGGCGCACTGGAGGCAGGGCGCACCGCCCTGGCCCTTCGCCGGCTCGCGCCCGCGCTGGGCGCCGTGCACGAGGAAACCTCACTCGCTGCGCCCGCCGATGGCGATGCCGTGTGCATCGACGCCGCCGAGGTTCGGCACCCCGGCGCGTCGCAGGCGGCCCTGCCAGCCCTGTCCTTGCACATCGGGGCCGGCGAGCGCGTCGCGCTGGTCGGCCCGAGCGGTGCCGGCAAGTCCACGCTGCTGGCCCTGGTGGCCGGCGAGATCACCGCCGCGCAGGGCCGGGTGCAGGCGCTGGCCGCCAGCTGGCTCACGCAGCGCATCGACCTGTTCGAGGATTCGCTGCGCGACAACCTCCGCGTCGCCGATCCGACGGCCGACGACGGCGCACTGCGCGCCGCGCTCGACGATGCCGGCCTGGGCGCCGACGTCGCGGCGCTGCGGGCGCAACTCGATACGCCGCTGGGCGAGGGCGGGCTCGGCCTCTCGGGCGGCCAGGCCCGCCGCCTGGCGCTGGCGCGCCTCTTCCTCCATGCCCGGCCGCTGTGGCTGCTGGACGAGGCGACCGAGGCGCTCGACGCCGCCACCGCCCACGACCTGCTGGCCCGGCTGCGCGTGCGCGCTGCCGGCCACACGCTGCTGATCGCCACCCATCTGCGCCGCGAGGCCGCATTGGCCGACCGGCTGCTGCGCATCGACCACGGCCGCGTGGTGCAGGACCTGCGCCGCGGCACCCCCGAATTCGCGGCGGCGCTGTCCGCGCTCAGGCCGGATTGAGAAGAGAACAGGAAAAGGAAAGGAAACCCACCCATGGACCTCGACATCGTCGGGCTGTCGCGATTGCAGTTCGCACTCACGGCGCTCTATCACTTCCTCTTCGTGCCGCTCACCATCGGGCTGGCCATCGTCATCGCCATCATGGAGACGGTCTACGTGATGACCGGCCGCACCATCTGGCGCGACATGACCAAGTTCTGGGGCGTGCTGTTCGGCATCAACTTCGCGATGGGCGTGGCCACCGGCATCGTGATGGAGTTCCAGTTCGGCATGAACTGGAGCTACTACAGCCACTATGTTGGCGACGTGTTCGGTGCGCCGCTGGCCATCGAGGGGCTGATGGCCTTCTTCCTCGAGGCCACCTTCGTCGGCCTGTTCTTCTTCGGCTGGGACCGCCTGTCCAAGGTCGGCCACCTGGTCGCCACCTGGTGCGTGGCGCTGGGCTCCAACTTCTCGGCGCTGTGGATCCTGATCGCCAACGGATGGATGCAAAACCCCGTGGGCGCGCAGTTCAACCCGCAGACCATGCGCATGGAGGTGACCGACTTCTTCGCCGTGCTGACCAACCCGGTCGCGCAGGCCAAGTTCGTCCACACCGTGTCGGCCGGCTACGTGACCGCCGCGCTCTTCGTGCTGGGCGTGTCGGCCTGGTACCTGCTCAAGGGCCGCCATGTGCAGCTCGCCAAGCGCTCGATGACGGTGGCTGCCTCCTTCGGGCTGGCCGCGGCGCTGTCGGTCGTGGTGCTGGGCGACGAGAGCGGGTATCTCTCGACCGAGCACCAGAAGATGAAGCTGGCCTCGATCGAGGCGATGTGGAAGACCGAGCCGGCGCCGGCGGCCTTCACCGCCTTCGGCTTCCCCGACCAGGCCACGCGCGAGACGCACTTCGCCGTCCACATCCCCTGGGCCATGGGCCTGATCGGCACCCGCTCGCTGACCACCGAGATCCCCGGCATCGAGGACCTGGTCAAGCGCGCCGAAGGCCACATCCGCGACGGCCTCAAGGCCTACGACGCCCTGCAGCAGATCCGTGCCGCGAAGACCGATGCCGAGGTGCCGCCGCAGGCGCGCGCCGACTTCGAGGTCAACGGTGCCATGCTCGGCTACGCGCTGCTGCTCAAGCGCTATGTCGACGACCCGCGCCAGGCCACGCCCGAACAGATCGCCCAGGCCGCCTGGGACACCGTGCCGCAGGTCGCGCCGCTGTACTGGACCTTCCGCATCATGGTCGGCCTGGGCATGTTCTTCATCCTGCTGACGGCCACCTTCTTCTGGCTCTCCGCCCGCCGCCGGCTCGACGCGCATCCCTGGTTGCTGAAGGTCGCGCTGTGGTCCATCCCGCTGCCCTGGATCGCCGCCGAGTGCGGCTGGTTCGTGGCCGAGTTCGGCCGCCAGCCCTGGGTGATCGAGGGCGTGCTGCCCACGGCGGTGGCCGTGTCCAACCTGGGCGCGGGCACGCTGCTGCTGACCATCGCGGGCTTCGTGGCGATCTACACCGTGCTCTTCATCATCGAGATGAAGCTGATGCTCAAGGCCATCCGCAAGGGCCCTGACGAGCATCCGATGCCGCCGGTCGAGAGCTTCCGCGCCGAGGCCGATCCCGAACTCGCGGCACGCCCCGCGCTCGCGCCCGTGCGCTGAGCGCCATCCGAGGAATTGCAACCATGATCCTTCACGAACTCATTTCCTACGATGTGCTGCGCGTCATCTGGTGGCTGCTGCTGGGCGTGCTGCTGGTGGGCTTCGCGGTCACCGACGGCTTCGACCTCGGCACCGGCACGCTGCTGCCCTTCGTCGCCCGCAACGACCTGGAGCGCCGCGTCGTCATCAACACGGTCGGGCCCGTGTGGGAGGGCAACCAGGTGTGGCTGATCCTGGGCGGCGGCGCGATCTTCGCCGCCTGGCCGCACATCTACGCCGTGTCCTTCTCGGGCTTCTACCTGGCGATGTTCGCGATCCTGGTCGCGCTCATCCTGCGGCCGGTGGCCTTCAAGTTCCGCAGCAAGCGCGAGGACCCGGCCTGGCGCAGCCGCTGGGACTGGGCGCTGTTCGTCGGCGGCTTCGTGCCTTCGCTGATCTTCGGCGTCGCCATGGGCAACGTGCTGCAGGGTGTGCCCTTCCGCTTCTCGCCCGAGATGCACATCTTCTACGACGGCAGCTTCTTCGGCCTGCTCAATCCCTTCGCCGTGCTCTGCGGGCTGGTGTCGGTCGCGATGCTGGTGATGCACGGGGCCGCCTGGCTGGTGCTGAAGACCGACGGCGCGGTGTCAGCCCGCGCCCGCGCCGCCGGCATCGGCGCCGCGCTGGTGGCCGCCGCGCTCTATGTGCTGGCGGGTGTGGCGCTGTCGCTGTGGGTGCAGGGCTACCAGGTCACGAGCCCGGTGGTGAGCACGGGTCCGTCGAATCCGCTGCTCAAGACCGTGGGCCAGCAGGCGGGCGTGTGGTTCGCCAACTATGCGGCGCATCCGGCACTGTGGGTCGTGCCGGCGCTCGGCGTGGCCGGCGCGCTGCTGGCGGCGCTGGGCCTCGCGGCGCGGCGCGAACTGCTGGCCTTGCTGGCCAGCGGCGTGGGCATCGCCGGCATCGTGCTGAGCGTGGGGGTGTCGATGTTCCCCTTCATCCTGCCCTCGTCGATCGACCCGCGCGCCAGCCTCACGGTGTGGGACTCGTCCTCGAGCCACCTCACGCTCTTCATCATGCTGGTGTGCGTACTGATCTTCCTGCCGATCATCCTGGCCTACACGAGCTGGGTCTATGCGGTGCTGCGCGGCAAGGTCGATCCGAAGGCGATCGAGGACGAGCGCACCCACGCCTATTGACGACCGCCACCCATCAAGAAAGGACATCCCATGTGGTATTTCGCCTGGCTCCTGGGCCTGCCCCTGGCCGCCGCCTTCGCGGTGCTCAACGCGATGTGGTTCGAGCTGATGGAGGACGACGCCATCCGCCGCGACAAGACACAAAAGCCGTGAAGCCCGGGCCGGCGCCGCGGCGGCCCATACCAATTTGCGAACAAGAATACCGTCGGGCTGAGCTTGTCGAAGCCCTGCGCCGCCCTTCGACAAGCTCAGCGTGAACGGATCTATCGCTTCGAACGCAATCCGGTATCAGCCCGCCTTCTTGCCGGCGGCCTTGCGGCCGGCGGCGCCGGTGATGCGGTCCTTCAGGCCCAGCACCTTGGTCACCGTGGCGCCCATGCCCATGAGCTTGAGCGCGGTCTCCGGCGCCAGCTTCTGCACGTCGTCGAACCAGGTCATCAGCCGGTCGATCAGGTCGTGCATCTCGCGCATGCGCTGCTGTGCATGGCGCTCCTCCTCGGTGTGCACCTCCTCGAGCAGCGCGCTGCGCAGCATCGAGAGCGTCGGCTCGATCTCGCGCCGGCGCCGCTCCTCGGCCAGCACGCGGAAGATCTCCCACACGTCGGCCGGCGCCTCGAAGTACTCGCGCCGGTCGCCGGGCAGGTGGCGCAGCTGCACCAGCCGCCAGGCCTGCAGCTCCTTCAGGCCCATGCTCACGTTGGAGCGCGAGAAGGCCAGCAGCTCGCCAATCTCGTCGGCATTGAGCGGTTTCTGCGACAGGAAGAGCAGGGCATAGATCTGCCCCACGGTGCGGTTGATGCCCCAGCGGCTGCCCATTTCGCCGAAGTGGGCGACGAACTGGCGGTTCAGGGGCGGGAGTTCGGCGGGAGAGCTCATGCCGCCATTGTGGCGCGATGCTGAAGATTCAGGAATTTCTGAATCTCGGGCGTGCCCACGCGGGCTCGGGGACTGTCGCGGCGCGGCCGGCGGAACGGGTGCCCCGCCGGGGCGAAGTCTCAAGAAAAAAGTGCTTGGAATGACCGCCGCACGGGCGCCAAGTGCTATGAAAGAAATAGCACTTCGTGGACGCCGCGGCGCCCGGCCCTCACTTCCAGGGCGTGGGCTCAGGCACCTCGGCCGCGGGCTCGACGTCGACGCTCTTGAAGTCCGCCGGCGACACGATCTCCAGGTACTCCATGTCCGGCGAGTAGTCGAAGAGGTAGTGCCGGATGCCGGGGCGCTGGTGCACCACGTCGCCGGCTTCCACCAGCGTCTCCTTGTCCTCGTACATGAACCGGGCCCAGCCCTTGACCATGATCACGATCTGGAAGTCCGCCTCGTGGCGGTGCCAGCCGGTGCCCTTTTCGGGGGCCATGTTGGCCTTGACCAGATGCGCGATGACCTTGCCGTGCGTGGCGTCGGCGATGCCGAGGTCACGGTAGAGGAAGAAGTCGCGCAATCCGCCGCCGACGTATTCGGTGTCGCCGGGCTTCACATGGGAGAACTTCGTCGCCGTCCGATCCAACATGGGGCACTCCTTGGCAGTGAGGGGGATGCTGCGTCGCAGCACGCATAAAGCATTCCTGCCGGGGCGCCCCGGGTGGTTCAGGCGACGACCTCGCTGATCTGCATCACCGGCGTGATGTCGGTGTAGTTCCTGATGTCGCCGCGGATTTCCCTGGCATGCGGACCGAAGGCCGCCTCGAAGGCCTCCACCGAATCGCAGAGGATGTGGCACATCGCCTCGTACACCGGCGTCGATCCCGGCGCGCCGCCGGCCAGCCCCTTGTCGATCTGGTAGCTGCGGCAGACCTCGCCCAGGCGCGCCTTCAGCAGGGGCATGTGCTTCTCCCGGTAGTAGTCGTGGTCGAAACGCGCACCGGGGGTGTGCGGGTACATGACACTGAAACGGATCATCGGAGTCTCCTTGCGGGTTGGAAATTCGAATGCGCTCAGCCGCGCTTGGTCGCGATGAGCGGCTTGACGTCCGGCGCCTGCAGGCGCGGCCGGTCGGCCTCGACCTGCGCCAGCGGGGCCACCTCGCGCAGGCTGGCCAGGCTGCGGCGCGTGAGGTCCTGGTAGGTGAGGGTGCCTTCGTGCTTCCAGGCCATTTCCTGCTCGGTCAGCGGGCGCTTGACCTTCGCGGGTACGCCGGCCACCAGCACCTCGGGCGGCACCTGCGTGCCGGCCGGCACGAAGGCGCAGGCGGCCACGATGGCGCGGTCGCCGATCACCGCATCGTCCATCACCACCGCGTTCATGCCCACGAGCGCGTCGCGGCCCACGATGCAGCTGTGCAGGACCGCGCCATGGCCGATGTGGCCGTTCTCGCGCACCACCGTGTCGTGGGCCGGGAAGCCGTGCACCACGCAGGTGTCCTGCACGTTGGAGCCGGCTTCCAGCACGATGCGGCCGAAGTCGCCGCGCAGGCAGGCGGCGGGCCCGACGTAGCAGCCAGGGCCGACGATGACGTCGCCGATCAGCACGGCGGTGGGATGGACGTACGCGCTCGGGTCCACCACGGGGACCACACCTTCGAGGGAGTAGCAGGGCATGGGCTGAATGTCTCCTGATGCGGGCGCGCCGGCCACCGCTGGCGGTGGCGGCGGGCCCCGGGTTTTCACGGGGGAGCTTGACTTGCGTCAACACCGTCGGGGATTCTATGATCTGCCGACCGGTCGGTCGAAAGTATTTTCTCCGACCCAGCCCCCGACAGAACCCCAAGACCCGGAGACGCCCCATGTCCGACGCCCTGGTGCTGCAGAGCACGAACGGCCCCGTGCGCACGCTGACCCTGAACCGCCCGTCGGCGCTCAACAGCTTCACCCAGGCCATGCACACCGAGCTGATGGCCGCGCTCGAAGCCGCCGCCGCGGACCCGCAGGTGCGCGCGCTGGTGCTGACCGGCGCCGGCCGTGGCTTCTGCGCCGGGCAGGACCTGGCCGACCCGGCCGTGGCCCCGGCGCCGGGCGGCGCACCCAAGGACCTGGGCGACACGGTGGCCCGCTTCTACGGGCCTTTGGTGCTGCGCCTCAAGACCTTCCCGGTGCCGGTGGTGGCGGCCGTCAACGGCGTGGCCGCCGGCGCCGGCGCCAACCTGGCGCTGTGCTGCGACCTGGTGCTCGCCGCGCGTTCGGCCAGCTTCATCCAGGCCTTCGCGAAGATCGGGCTGGTGCCCGATACCGGCGGCACCTGGCTGCTGCCGCGGCTTGTCGGCCGCGCGCGGGCGCTGGGCCTGGCGATGCTGGGCGACAAGCTGCCTGCCGAGGAGGCCGAGCGCATCGGCCTGATCTGGCGCTGCGTGGACGATGCGTCGCTGGCCGACGAGGCGGCCGCGCTGGCCACCCGCCTGGCTGCCATGCCGGTGGCGGCGCTGGCCGCCACCCGCGCGGCACTCGATGCCGGCCCGTCCGTCTCGCTGGAAGACGCGCTGGACGAAGAAGCGCGCCTGCAGGGCCGACTCGGCCGCGCGCACGACTACCAGGAAGGCGTGGCCGCGTTCGGCGCGCGCCGTGCCCCCGTGTTCAAGGACCGTTGAGCCGTGAGCGACGCCACCGCACAACAGGTTGCCGAGCATGTGCGCCGCGGCATGTTCGCCAACGACCGGGCGCTGCAGGCGCTGGGCATTGCCGTGACCGAGATCGCACCCGGGCAGGCGACGGCGACCATGGCAGTCCGCGAGGACATGCTCAACGGCCACGACATCTGCCATGGCGGCCTCATCTCGACGCTCGCCGACTCGGCGTTCGCCTATGCCTGCAATTCCTACGACGAGCTCACGGTGGCCTCGGGCTTCAGCGTCGACTTCGTGGCGCCGGGCCGCCTGGGCGATGTGCTGACGGCCCGCTGCGCCGAGGTGTCGCGCGCCGGGCGGACCGGCGTGTACGACGTCGAGGTGAGCAATCAGAAGGGCGAGCGCATCGCGGTCTTCCGCGGCCGCTCGTACACGGCCAAGGGCCGCCCGGCCGTGCCGCGCTGAATCCGAGAGATCAAGGAGACACCCCATGCCAGTCAAGCGCCCCGCCCCCGGCGACCTGGAGCCGATCGAGACCGCCAGCCGCGACGAGATCGCGGCCCTGCAGCTCACGCGGCTGCGCGCCACGCTCGCGCACGCCTACGAGAACGTGCCGCACTACCGCCGTGCCTTCGATGCGAAGGGCGTGCACCCGTCCGACCTGAAGCAGCTGTCGGACCTCTCGAAGTTCCCCTTCACCGTCAAGAACGACCTGCGCGACAACTATCCCTTCGGCCTGCTGGCCGTGCCGCGCGAACGGCTGGCGCGCATTCACGCCTCGTCGGGCACCACCGGCAAGCCGACGGTGGTGGGTTACACGCAGGGCGACGTCGACCGCTGGGCCGACCTGGTGGCGCGCTCCATCCGTGCGGCGGGCGGGCGCGCGGGCGACCTCGTCCACGTGTCCTACGGCTATGGCCTTTTCACCGGCGGCCTGGGCGCGCACTATGGCGCCGAGCGGTTGGGCTGCACCGTCATCCCGATGTCGGGCGGTCAGACCGAGAAGCAGGTGCAGCTGATCCGCGACCTGCAACCCTCGATCATCATGGTCACGCCCAGCTACATGCAGGTGATCGTCGAGGAGTTCGCACGGCAGGGCCTCGACGCCCGCGAGTCCTCGCTCAAGGTGGGCATCTTCGGCGCCGAGCCCTGGACCGAGGCCATGCGCCGCGAGATCGAGGCAAAGGCCGGCGTCGACGCCGTCGACATCTATGGCCTGTCGGAGGTGATGGGGCCGGGCGTGGCGAGCGAATGCATCGAGTCCAAGGACGGCCCGGTGATCTGGGAAGACCATTTCTACCCCGAGATCATCGACCCCGACACCGGCGAGGTGCTGCCCGATGGCGAGGAGGGCGAACTGGTCTTCACCACGCTCACCAAGGAAGCGCTGCCCATCGTGCGCTACCGCACGCGCGACCTCACGCGCCTGCTGCCGCCCACCTCGCGCGCCTTCCGGCGCATGGGCAAGATCGTCGGCCGAAGCGACGACATGCTCATCATCCGCGGCGTGAACGTGTTTCCCACGCAGATCGAGGAGATCGTGCTGGCGCACCCGCAGCTGTCGGGCCAGTACCAGCTGCAGGTGCGGCGCGAAGGGCACCTGGACGAGGTCGAGGTGCGCTGCGAGCTGCAGCCCGAAGGCGCGGCGGCCGCGCCCGTGAACGAGATCGCGGCCTGGGTGCAGCAGCGCATCAAGACCCTGGTGGGCATCAGCACCGTGGTCAGCGTGCTGCCGCCCGATGCCATCGAGCGCACGCTGACCGGCAAGGCCCGTCGCGTGTTCGACCAGCGCGCCAAGGCGCGCTGAACCTTCAAGGAGTTGACGATGTACACCCAAGCCATGGACACGCTCGGCAAGGATGCCGAGGACCGCAAGCCGGTGCGTTCGGCCGAACAGGCGATGCTGGAGGCGCGCTTCGACGCGCGCATCGACGACGGCGCCTTCATCGAGGCCAAGGACTGGATGCCCGACCACTACCGCAAGACGCTGGTGCGGCAGATCAGCCAGCATGCGCATTCCGAGATCGTCGGCATGCTGCCCGAAGGCAACTGGATCAGCCGCGCGCCGACGCTCAAGCGCAAGGCGATCCTGCTGGCCAAGGTGCAGGACGAGGGCGGCCACGGCCTGTACCTGTACGCCGCAGCGGAGACGCTGGGCACCTCGCGCGACGAGATGCTGCATGCGCTGCACACCGGCAAGGCCAAGTACAGCTCGATCTTCAATTACCCCACGCTGACCTGGGCCGACGTCGGCGCCATTGGCTGGTTGGTCGACGGCGCGGCGATCATGAACCAGGTGCCGATCTGCCGCTGCTCCTATGCGCCCTATGCCCGAGCGATGGTGCGCATCTGCCGCGAGGAGAGCTTCCACCAGCGCCAGGGTTTCGAAAGCCTGCTCACCATGATGCAGCACGGCACCGAGGCGCAGAAGGCGATGGTGCAGGACGCGGTGAACCGCTGGTGGTGGCCCTCGGTGATGATGTTCGGCCCGCCCGACGACCAGTCGCCCAACTCGGCGCAGTCCATGCGCTGGGGCATCAAGCGCATTTCGAACGACGAACTGCGCCAGAAGTTCGTCGATGCCGCGGTCGAGCAGGCGAAGGTCTTGGGTGTGACGCTGCCCGACCCCGACCTGACGTGGAACGAGGAGCGCCAGCACCACGACTTCGGTGCCATCGACTGGGACGAGTTCTGGAACGTCATCGCCGGCAACGGCCCCTGCAACCGCGAGCGCCTGGCCGCCCGCGTGAAGGCTTGGGACGACGGCGCCTGGGTGCGCGAGGCCGCGCTGGCCCACGCCGAGAAGCAGCAGCAACGATTCAAGGAGGCCGCATGAGCGAGCAAGCGAAACCCCAAGGCGCGGAGTGGCCCCTTTGGGAGGTCTTCGTCAGGACCAAGGCGGGCCTGGACCACAAGCACTGCGGCAGCCTGCATGCGGCCGATCCGAAGATGGCGATCCAGCTGGCGCGAGACGTCTACACGCGCCGCCAGGAGGGCACCAGCGTGTGGGTGGTGCGGGCCGACCAGATCGTTGCCAGCGACCCGGGCGACAAGGACATGTACTTCGACCCGATGGAAGACAAGGTGTACCGCCACCCGACCTTCTACCGGCTGCCCGGCGCGGTCGACCACATGTGAGATCGGAGAGGACATGCAGCCATCGATCGCCGTCGCCGACGACCTCGCCACGCAGTACCTGCTGCGCATCGGCGACACCGCCCTGATCCTCGCGCAGCGCCTGGGCGAGTGGACCGGCCACGCGCCGGTGCTGGAAGAAGACATCGCTCTGGCCAACATGGCGCTCGACCTCGTGGGGCAGGCACGCGCGGTGCTCTCGCATGCCGGCGCCATCGAAGGCGCGGGCCATGACGAGGACCAGCTCGCCTTCCTGCGCGAGGAGCGCGACTACCGCAACGCCACGCTGGTCGAACTGCCGAACGGCGATGGCAGGCCGGGCGACTTCGCCTTCACCGTGCTGCGCAATGCGATGGCCGCCACCTTCTTCCGGCTGCTGTGGACGCGCCTGCAGGCCTCGTCGGACGCCGAACTGGCAGCCATCGCAGCCAAGGCCGTGAAGGAGGCGCGCTATCACCAGGAGCATTCGGCCGACTGGGTGGTGCGCCTGGGCGACGGCACGGCCGAGTCGCGCCGCCGCATGCTGGCCGCGCTCGACACGGCCTGGCCCTACGCGGCCGAGCTCTTCGCCGACGACGCCGTGGACGAGGCTGCAGCGGCCAGCGGGCTGGGGCCGCGCTGGGGCGAGCTGCGCGCCGACTGGGAATCGCAGATGGCCGAGGTGCTGGCCGAGGCGGACCTGCCGGCGCCTGCCGCCTCCAGGTTCCTGAGCACCGGCAAGCGTGGCGTGCACAGCGAGCACATGGGCTATATCCTGGCCGAGATGCAGCACCTGCAGCGCGCCTATCCGGGGGGCGTGTGGTGACGGCGGCGCTGGCCGAGGCGGCTTCGGCGCGCGTCGAACGCGCCTGGGCGGTGTTGGCCGGGGTGCCCGACCCCGAGGTGCCGGCGCTGTCGGTGTGCGACCTGGGCATCGTGCGCGAGGTGCGCGAGTCCGGCGACGCACTGGAGGTGGTGCTGACGCCGACGTACTCCGGCTGCCCTGCCACCGAGGTCATCGAGCAGAGCGTGCTCGACGCGCTGGCCGGGGCAGGCCTCGGTCCCGCGCGCGCCACGCTGCAGCGTGCACCGGCCTGGACCACCGACTGGATCAGTGCCGACGGTCGCCGCAAGCTGCGCGAGTACGGCATCGCGCCGCCAGGCGCCGCCGCGGCGGGGGAGGGCGTGCCCATCCACATCGTGGGCCGACGTGCCGCAGGGCCGACCGTGGCCTGCCCGCGCTGCGGCAGCGAGCACACGGAGCGCCTGTCGGCCTTCGGTTCCACCGCCTGCAAGTCGCTGTACCGCTGCATCTCCTGCCGCGAGCCCTTCGAATACTTCAAGCCCCTATGAGCACCCTGTTCCACTCGCTCAAGGTCCAGTCCGTCGAGCCGGACACCCAGGAAGCCGTCATCGTCAGCTTCGAGGTGCCACCCGAGTTGCGCGAGACCTTCGGCTTCACCCAGGGCCAATACCTCACCCTGCGCAAGCGGATCGACGGCCAGGACCTGCGGCGCTCCTACTCGATCTGCGCCGGCGTCGACGATGGCGTGCTGCGGGTGGGCGTGCGAAAGGTGCGCGGCGGCGTGTTCTCGAACTGGATCAACGAAGCGCTCCAACCCGGCGACGAGATCAGCGTCATGGCGCCGCAGGGGCGGTTCCACGTGCCGCTCGCGCCCGAGGAGCGGCGGCACCACCTGGGCATCGCGGGCGGCAGCGGCATCACGCCCATCCTGTCGATCATGAAGACCGTGCTGGCGCGCGAGCCCGGCAGCCGCTTCACGCTCGTCTACGGCAACCGCCAACTGCGCTCCACCATGTTCAAGGAGGAGCTGGAAGACCTGAAGAACCGCTACCTGACGCGGCTGGTGCTGCACCATGTGTTCTCGGACGAGCACACGGACGCGCCGATCAACATGGGCTTCCTCGACCGCGCCAAGCTGGGCGAGTTCCTGTCCACGCTGGTGCCGGCATGGAGCATCGACCATGCCTACATCTGCGGCCCGTTCCAGATGAACGACGAGGCGGAGGCGGCCCTGCGCGCCGCGGGCGTGCCCGAGTCGGCGATCCACATCGAGCGCTTCGGCATCGCGCAGCCGGCCGCGGCGCCGGTGGGCGCGGTCATGCACGAGGCGCGGCCCGGCGATGCCGAGCGTGCCAAGGTGGTCATCGTGCGCGACGGCCTGCGGCGCGAGATCGAATTCCAGCGCGACCAGCCGAGCATCCTGGACTGCGCCTCGGCCGCGGGGCTGGAAGTGCCGTACTCGTGCACCTCGGGCGTGTGCGGCACCTGCCGCGCCAAGGTCATCGAGGGCGACGTGCGCATGGAGCGCAACTTCGCGCTCGACAAGGCCGAGGTGGCGGCCGGCTTCGTGCTGACCTGCCAGGCGCATCCGACGACGGAGCGCGTGGTGCTCTCGTTCGACGAACGCTGAAGGGCAGACGATGGCCAGAGGACGGGCGGCGGGCTACGACGACCAGCGCGAGATGATCCTGGAGCAGGCCGGCCTGCTGTTCGCGCGGCGCGGCTACCCCGCCACGTCGATGAACCAGGTGGCCGAGGCCTGCGGCCTGTCGAAGGCCACGCTCTACCACTACTACAAGGACAAGTACACGCTGCTGGTGAACATCGCCGAGGCGCATGTCACCCGGCTCGCGGCCATCGTGGAGGAGGTCGCCGCCCGCGGGCTCGAACCCGAGGCGCGCATGCGCGAGCTGATCCTCAGCCTGGTGCGCGAATACGCCACCGCCCAGAGCGCGCACCGCGTGCTCACCGAGGACGTCAAGTTCCTGGAACCCGAGGACCGCCAGCGCGTGCTGGACCAGGAGCGTGCCGTGGTGCGGGGATTCGCGCAGGCGGTGGTCGCGCTGCGGCCCGACCTCGGAAGCACCGTGATGGGCATGCCGCTGACCATGCTGCTGTTCGGAATGATCAACTGGATGTTCACCTGGATGAAGCCCGAGGGGCCGCTGGGCTACGAGGACATGGCGCCGGTCGTGGCCGACCTGTTCCTGGGCGGCCTGCCTGCCGTCCAGGTGCCCGCGACGCGCTCAGGTGTCTAGGTGTTTCAATCTATTCCAGCCAGATATTTAACTTATTAAATTATTGTCCGCTTCCGCTCAAACCAAGGAGACGCAACCATGAAGTTCAAGATCCAAGCCCTGGCCGCCGTGGCGCTGGCCTGTGCGGCCGGCCTGTCCTGGGCCGACCTCACCGTCGGCGTGACGCTGTCGACCACCGGCCCGGCCGCCTCGCTGGGCATCCCGCAGAAGAACACGATCGCGCTGATGCCCAAGACGATCGGCGGGCAGAAGGTCAACTACGTGGTGCTGGATGACGCGAGCGACACCACGACGGCCGTCAACAACACCCGCAAGCTCATCACCGAGAGCAAGGCCGACGTGGTCATCGGCTCGAGCGTCACGCCCAACTCGCTGGCCATGATCGACGTCGTCGCCGAGGGCAAGACGCCCATGATCACGCTGGCCGCCTCGGCCCGGATCATCGAGCCCATGGACGACAAGAAGAAGTGGGTCTTCAAGACGCCGCAGAACGACGGCATGATGGCCCAGGCCATCGTCGACTACATGGCCGCCAAGGGCGTGAAGTCGGTGGCCTTCGTGGGCTTCTCCGATGCCTACGGCGAAGGCTGGTACGACGTGTTCTCCAAGGCCTCGGCGGCCAAGAACATCAAGCTGGTGGCCAACGAGCGCTATTCGCGCACCGACACCTCGGTCACGGGCCAGGCCCTGAAGATCATGTCGGCCAACCCCGACGCGGTGCTGGTCGCGGGCTCGGGCACGCCGGCGGCGCTGCCGCAGAAGACGCTGGTCGAGCGCGGCTACAAGGGCAAGATCTACCAGACGCACGGCGTGGCCAACAACGACTTCCTGCGCGTGGGCGGCAAGGACGTCGAGGGCACCATCCTCCCTGCCGGCCCAATGCTCGTGGCCGACCAGTTGCCCGACAACAACCCCGTGAAGAAGTCGGCGCTGGCCTATGTGGCGGCCTACGAAGGGGCCAACGGAAAGGGCTCCGCGGCCACCTTCGGCGGCCACGCCTGGGACGCCGGCCTCGTGCTGCAGGCCGCCGTGCCCGAGGCGCTGAAGAAGGCGCAGCCCGGCACGCCGGAGTTCCGCGCCGCCCTGCGCGACGCGCTGGAGCAGGTCAAGGAAGTCGCCGGCGCGCACGGCGTGTTCAGCATGACGCCCAGCGACCACCTGGGACTGGACAGCCGGGCCCGCGTGATGGTCACCATCCAAAACGGCGCCTGGAAGTACCTGCCGAACTGATCGTCCCCTGCCTGGCGGCCGTGCCTTCCCACAGAGGGCCGGTCGCCTTCCTGTATCCGGCCGCGCTGCGGCCCTTTGCGAGCGAACCGACATGGATCTACAGATCGCCCTGCTGCTCGGGCAGGACGGCATCGTCAACGGCGCGATCTACGCGCTGATGGCGCTGGCGCTGGTGCTGGTGTTTTCGGTCACGCGGGTGATCTTCATCCCGCAGGGCGAGCTGGTGGCCTTCGGTGCCTTGTCGATGGCGGCACTGGGTGCCGGCAAGGTGCCGGGCACGCTGTGGCTGCTGGTGGCGCTGGCCGCCATGGTGCTGGTGGTGGAACTGTGGCGCGCGCGGCGCGGCGTCATGGTCGAATGGAAGTCCACCCTGGCCTGGACTGTCGTCTTCCCGGCCATCGCCGCTGCCGCGGTGCTGCTGGGCCGGCCGAGCTCGATCTGGGCGCAGTCGCTGGTCACGCTGCTGCTGGTCACGCCGCTCGGCCCGCTGCTGTACCGCTTGGCCTATCGCCCGCTGGCCCACGCCAAGGTGCTCATCCTGCTGATCGTGTCGGTGGCGCTGCATGGCGTGTTGGTCGGGCTGGGCCTGTTCTTCTTCGGCGCCGAAGGTTCGCGCACGCCGGCGTTTTCCGACGCGCGGCTGGACATCGGCGGCATCCCCGTCGCCGGGCAGTCGCTGGTCGTGGTCGGCGTCACGGTGCTGCTGGTGGTGCTGATGTTCGTGTTCTTCGAGCGATCGATCGTCGGCAAGGCCCTGCGTGCGGTGGCGATGAACCGCGTCGGTGCGCGGCTCATGGGCATTCCCACCGACCTGTCGGGCGACCTGAGCTTCGCGCTGGCGGCGTTGATCGGCGCGGTGGCGGGTCTGCTCGTGGCGCCCATCACCACCGTGTACTACGACACCGGCTTCCTGATCGGCCTGAAGGGCTTCGTCGCCGCCATCGTCGGCGGCCTAGCGAGCTATCCGGTGGCGCTGCTGGGCGCGCTGGTCGTCGGCCAGCTCGAATCCTTCTCGTCCTTCTGGGCCAGCGCCTTCAAGGAGGTGCTGGTGTTCACGCTGATCATTCCCGTGCTGTGGTGGCGCTCGCTGCACAGCCGCCATGTGGAGGACGAGGAATGAACGCCGCGTTCGCATGCAGCCGCACCGGGAGCCCCGCATGACCCGCCGCCATCTCACGCTGCTTTTCGTCGTTGCGCTGGCGGTGGTTTGGCCTTTCCTGTCGGACTTCAGCACCACGGTCTTCAGCTACATCGCGCTCTATTCGCTGGTGGCGGCGGGGCTGGTCATGCTCACCGGCGTCGGCGGGATGACTTCCTTCGGCCAGGCCGCCTTCGTCGCCATCGGTGCCTATGCGACGGCCTGGGTCTGCACCTCGCCCACGACGGCGGGCGCGCTCGCAGCCCTTCCGCCGGCGCTCGTCCCGTGGCTGGGGCTCGTGCTGGGCCTGGCGCTGACCTTCCTGGTCGCGTGGAGCTTGGGCGCCATCACGGTCAAGCTCTCGGGCCACTACCTGCCGCTGTGCACCATTGCCTGGGGGTTGAGCCTGTACTACCTGTTCGGCAACCTGCAGTTCCTGGGTGGCCAGACCGGCATCACCGGCCTGCCGGCGTTGAGCGTCTTCGGCTTCTCGCTGGCATCGCCGCGGGTGTTGGGGCCGGTGATCTGGGCCGTGCTGTTGCTCGCGCTGTGGGCGCTGCACAACCTGCTCGATTCGCGCGAAGGCCGCGCCATCCGCGCGCTCAAGTCGGGCCAGTTGATGGCCGAGTCGATGGGGGTGGACACGGCACGCCACCGCGTCAAGGTCTTCGTGCTCGCCGCGCTGCTGGCCGCGCTGTCGGGCTGGCTCTATGCGCACATGCAGCGCTTCGTGAACCCGACGCCCTTCGGCCTGAACATCGGCATCGAGTACCTGTTCATGGCCGTGGTGGGGGGAGCGGGCCACCTGTGGGGCGCCGTGCTGGGTGCCACGCTCATCACGCTGCTCAAGGAGCAGTTGCAGGACTGGCTGCCGCGGCTTCTGGGCGCGAGCGGCAACTTCGAGCAGATCGTCTTCGGCCTTTTGATGGTGCTGGTGCTGCAGCGCTTCGCCGAGGGCCTGTGGCCCACGCTGGCCCGTTGGAGCGGACGGGTACTCAAGGCCGAGGCCGTGAAGGCGCCGCGTGCTGCGCAACCGCTGCCCGCGCGACCGTTGCCGGCCACCGGAGAACTCATGCTGGAAGCGGCCGGCGTCACCAAGCGCTTCGGCGGCCTGGTGGCGAACAGCAACGTCAACATGACGCTGCGTGCAGGCGAGGTGCACGCGCTGATTGGCCCCAACGGTGCCGGCAAGAGCACCTTCTTCAACATGATCTCCGGCGTGGACGACCCCACGGAAGGGCAGGTGCGGCTGATCGGCACGCCGATGAATGGACGGCCTTCGCGCGACTTCGCCGCGCTCGGCCTGGGTCGCACCTTCCAGCACGTGCGCCTGCTGGGCGACCGCAGCGTGCTCGAGAACGTCGCGCTCGGTGCGCATCTGCGTGGCCGCAAGGGCTGGCTCGCCGCCATGCTGCGCCTGGACCGCGCGGAAGAGACCGACCTGCTGGCCGAGGCGCGGCGCCAGATCGAGCGCTGCGGCCTGGGCGAATACGCCGACCTCCCGGCCGCCTCGCTGGCACTGGGCCAGCAGCGGGTGGTGGAGATCGCCCGCGCGCTGGCCGGCCAGCCGGCGGCATTACTGCTTGACGAGCCGGCCGCCGGCCTGCGGCATCTGGAGAAGCAGGCGCTGGCCCAGCTGCTGTCGCAACTGCGGGCCGAGGGCCTGGGCATCCTGGTGGTGGAACACGACATGGAGTTCGTCATGAACCTGGCCGACCGCGTCACAGTGCTGGAGTTCGGCAGCGTGATCGCCGAGGGCACGCCCGAGGCGATCCAGCGCAACCCGCGCGTGCTCGACGCCTACCTCGGTGGTGGCGATGAAGCCCCGGCACCTGCGCCGGTGCGCGGCGCACCAGGCCCGGTGCCGGGAGCAGCGGCATGAGCGCACCCGAATCGAGCCGCCTCTTCACGCTCGAGGACTTCCACGTCGCCTACGGCACGGTGGAAGCGGTGCACGGCGTGGCGCTGCACATCGACGAGGGCGAGGTCGTCACGGTCATCGGTCCCAACGGCGCCGGCAAGAGCACCCTGCTCAACGCGGCGATGGGGCTGCTTCTCTCGCGTGGCGCGGTCACCTTCGATGGCGAGCGCATCGCGCGCCCGAGTGTGGAGGCGATGGTGGCCCGCGGCGTGGCGCTGGTGCCCGAGCGGCGCGAGCTCTTCGGCGAGATGCCGGTCGAGGACAACCTGCTGCTGGGCGGCTTCTACCGCTGGCGCACCGGCCGGCGCGACCAGCGCGCCCGCATGGACGAGGTCTTCGCCATCTTCCCGCGGCTGAAGGAGCGGCGCACGCAGTTGGCCAGCACCTTATCGGGCGGCGAGCGGCAGATGCTCGCCATCGGCCGGGCGTTGATGGCCCGGCCGCGCCTGCTGATGCTCGACGAGCCTTCGCTCGGCCTGGCGCCGCTGGTGGTGCGCGAAGTGCTGCAGGTGGTCGGCGCGCTGCGCACGCACGGCGTGTCGGTGCTGCTGGTGGAGCAGAACGCGCGTGCTGCGCTGCAGGTGGCCGACCGCGGCTACGTGCTCGAGACCGGCAGCGTGGCGCTGCAGGGGCCTGCCCAGGCCTTGCTGAACGACCGCCGCATCATCGACACCTACCTGGGGCTGGGCAATCGGCACGCGGTCGAGGCCGGCTGACCGCAGATTGTCCCGTTCGGGACGAATTCGGCCGCAGCCCTTATCTCGCGGGCGCTGGCGGCCGATTGCACTTCGCCGTTTTCGGCTTTCCGCGACAGCTACGGGAGTGCGTGCAGATCGACGCAGCCCCACCGCCCTTGCAGGTGCCCGGTGTGATTTAAGAAACATTCTTTGACACTGCTGAGTCTGGCTTCGACCCAGCGCAACACCCACTGTCTACCTCGGTGAAAGGAGGCAGAGCGCGGCTCCCTCATTGATGTGAACAAATGCCTCGCTGGCACGGTGGGGGCATCGCAAAATCCGCAGAAAACATTCAGTAGCGTCTTCGTTGCATCGTTGCATCGTTGCATCGTTGCATCGATGCATCGATGCATCGCAACGGAGGCGGCGGATTCTCAGGGACGGCATCGAATGAATCAGGGACTGCACCGGGTCATCTTCAACGCTGCGCGCGGCCTGCGCATGGTGGTGGCGGAGATGGCCAACGGCACGGGCAAGGGCAACAACAACGGCAACACTGCGGCCACGACGAGTGCCAGCACGTTCAACTGGCGCGCCGCGGTGTTCGCCATCGGCTGGACGGCGCTGACTGCCATGGCGACCGTAGGCTCCGCGTTCGAGGCACAAGCCCAGATCGTCCCCAACCCCTTCGCCGCCGCAGGCCAGAAGCCCCAGGTGCTGGTTGCGCCCAACGGCGTGCCGCTGGTCAACATCACCACGCCCAGCGCCGCCGGCGTGAGCATCAACCAGTACAACCAGTTCGACGTCAACGCCGCGGGCGCGATCCTGAACAACAGCCGCACGACGGCGTCGACCCAACTCGGCGGCCTGGTGCAGGGCAATCCGTGGCTGGCCACGGGACCGGCCCGCATCATCGTCAACCAGGTCAGCAGCTCCAACGCACCCTGCGCGAGGCCAACGAACGCCAGATCGACGAGCGCCTGCCCGCGCCTGCGGTTCGCCCCGTCTCCCGCATCCCCGATGCCGAGACCCCATGCTTCCGCATCGACCGCGTGCTGCTCGTCGGCGACGCCTCCGAGTCCTTCCAGTGGGCCGTCTCGCCTTCAGTGCTGTCGGGCACTTCCGGTGACGACTCTCCCCTGGGCCGCTGCCTCGGCACCTCTGGCGTCAACGTCGTCCTCGCTCGCGCCCAGGCCGAAGTCATCGCCCGCGGCTGGACCACTACCCGCGTCCTCGCCGCCCCGCAGGACCTGACCACCGGCACGCTGACCCTCACGCTCGTCCCCGGCCGCATCGCCGCCATCCGCCTGTCCGCCGATTCCACGGTGCCCTTGCTGGGGCAGGGCGCCTTGCTCGCCACCGCCATCCCCGCGTCCCCCGGCGACCTGTTGAACCTGCGCGCCATCGAGCAGGGCCTGGAAAACCTCAAGCGATCCCCCACCCCCGAGGCCGACATCCAGATCGAGCCGTCCTCCGCACCCAACGCCCAGCCGGGCGAGAGCGACCTGGTCGTCAAGTACATCCAGTCCAAGAAGTGGCGCCTTTCCGTGAACCTGGATGACAGCGGCACCGAGACCACTGGCCGCTACCAGGGCGGCATCACCGCCTCGCTGGACAACCCGCTGGGCCTCAATGACCTCTTCTACGTCAACGCCAGCCACAACATCGGCCGGCGCTTCTTGCGGGATCCCGCGTCTTGCTGATGCGTCACGTCCTCGACGACGAGTCCCTTCCCCCCATCGAATGTCGAAAGGCCTTCCACGATGACAACTCCCAAACTCTCCGGCGCACGCGTGGCGCGTTTCGCCCTCCCCTGGCGGCCACGCTGGGCCTGGCGGCGTGCGCCACGTCGATCAAACCCCCGGTCACCGGCTACACCTGCGGCAACCTGCACCCCTACCACGACTGGGTGTCCAGCAACAATGTGCTGAGCTCGCAGTTCGTGGCGGCGGGCGAGTCTGCGAGCTACGACTCGATCAAGCGCGGCTACTACGTGTACGGCACCATCAGCGGCCAGTACATCTCCCTGCGAGACGACAACGCCAGGTCTTTCGAGGACACCATGCGGTGGATGCGCAAGATCATCGTCGACCAGGACCCTCGCATCGAACTGGCCACCTGGCCGGCCCGCACGCAGGCGGCCGTACGCAGTGGCAAGGTCGTCCCCGGCATGACCCGGCAACAGGTCCTGATGGCGCTGGGGCACCCTCGCCCGCGGACACCCCGAACCTGGCTTCGGGCACCTGGCACTACGGGAGCGCCATCGACGACACGCCGATCGACATCGGCTTCGACGCGGCCGGCCTGCTGCGGGACATCGCCGGAAGTCAGCCGTCCATGCGGATGGTTCGCTACATGGATTGACGTGCAGTTGCCAGGCAACCGCTTCCTCGGGGCCCGCGACTTTGTTGGGATAATCCGCGGCCATGAGCGACGTCCACCCGGCCTGCGGAACCCCACGATGAGCGGCAACACCTTCGGCACCCTGTTCGCCGTCACCAACTTCGGCGAGTCGCACGGGCCGGCCATCGGCTGCGTCATCGACGGCTGCCCGCCCGGCATGGCCCTGTCGGAGGCCGACATCCAGGGCGACCTGGACCGCCGCCGGCCCGGCACCAGCCGCCACGTCACCCAGCGCAACGAGCCCGACGCGGTGCAGATCCTCTCGGGCGTGTACGAAGGCAAGACCACCGGCACGCCCATTGCGCTGCTGATCCAGAACACCGACCAGCGCAGCAAGGACTACGGCGCCATCGCGCAGCAGTTCCGTCCCGGCCACGCCGACTACACCTACTGGAAGAAGTACGGCATCCGCGACCCGCGCGGCGGCGGCCGTTCCTCGGCCCGGCTCACCGCGCCCATGGTGGCGGCCGGCGCGGTGGCCAAGAAGTGGCTCTTCGAGCAGTACGGCACCGTGTTCCGCGGTTGCATGGCGCAGATCGGCGACATCGAGATCCCGTTCGCCTCGTGGGAGCACGTGCCGAACAACCCCTTCTTCGCCCCCATCGCCGACGTTGCGCCGCTGGAGTCGTACATGGACGCGCTGCGCAAGGCCGGCGATTCCTGCGGTGCCAAGATCCGCGTCACGGCCAGCGGCGTGCCCGTGGGCCTGGGCGAGCCGTTGTTCGACAAGCTCGATGCCGACATCGCCTACGCCATGATGGGCATCAACGCCGTCAAGGGCGTCGAGATCGGCGCCGGCTTTGCCAGCGTCACGCAGCGCGGCACCACGCACGGCGACAGCATCGGCCCCGGGGGGCGCTTCCAAAGCAACAACGCGGGCGGCGTGCTCGGCGGCATCAGCACCGGGCAGGACCTGGAGGTGAGCATCGCCATCAAGCCGACCAGCTCCATCATCAGCCCGCGGCAGTCGGTCGACGTCTACGACAACCCCGTCGAAGTCGTCACCAAGGGCCGGCACGACCCCTGCGTGGGCATCCGTGCCACGCCCATCGCGGAGGCCATGCTGGCCTTGGTGGTCATGGAACACGCGCTGCGCCAGCGCGCTCAGAACGGTGACGTGGCGGGCCGCCGCCGTCGGGCCGACGCGGGGACCTCCGACGAGGTCGAGGGCCCGCAGTCGTCCTTCCTGTAGTGTCCGGCCCGGCGGCGTCTGCGCCGGCCGGGCGCAGTCCGCTCCTCGCGTTCGCGGGCCTGTCGGCCAGCTACTTCGCGCACATCGGCTTCTTCAACCCCTACCTGCCGCTGTGGCTGCAGAGCCTGGGGCTGCCGATCTTCACCATCAGCCTGCTGACCTCGGTGCAGTCCTTCACCCGGGTGTTCGCGCCCTACGCCTGGGGCGCGCTGAGCGACCACCTGGGCGATCGCGTGAAGCTGCTGCGCATCAGCGCCGCCGTTGCGCTGGTCGCGTCCTTCGGGCTGCTGTGGCATGGTGGCGCGTGGTGGGTCTTCCTCGTGCTGTTGGTGATGTTCGTGCACACCGGCTCGATGATGTCGCTCACCGAGGCGGCGCTGGCGCAGCTGGTGGCGGGCGACTGGGGCCGCTACGGGCGCATTCGGCTGTGCGGCTCGGCCGGTTTCCTCGTCACGGTGTTCGTGGCGGGCGAATGGTTCGACCGCTTCGGCATGGGGCATTTCCCTGGCTGGGCGTCGATCACGCTGGCCCTGGTGCTCGTCGCCACGCTGCGCCTGCCCGAGATGCGGGAGCCACCGGCCGCACGCGGCACGCCGCGCGTGCCGGTGCTGCCCGTGCTGCGGCAGCCGGCGGTGCGCTGGTTCTTCGTCTCGCTGTTCTTCCATGTGATGGCCCATTTCTCGGTCTACGGCTTCATCTCGCTGTACCTCGACGCACTGGGCTACAGCAAGGGGACCATCGGCGCGCTGTGGGCCGTGTCGGTGGTGGCCGAGATCGCCTGGTTCGGGCTGCAGGGCCGCGTCATCGCCCGCCTGTCGATGCCGCACTGGCTGCTGCTGTGCGGCGTGGCGACCGTGCTGCGCCTGGGCATGACGGCCTGGGCGGCCCACTGGCTGTGGGCGCTGGTGGTGGCTCAGCTGCTGCACGCGCTGTCCTTCGCGGCGCACCACACGACCTGCGTGGCGCTGGTGTCGCGGCATTTCCCCGGCCAGCTGCGGGGGCGGGGTCAGGCGCTCTTCACGGTGATCGGCTATGGTTTCGGGGGTGTGATCGGCGTGCTGGCCGGCGGCGCCGCAGCCCAGCGCTTCGGCTTCGTGGCGATGTTCGGTGCCGCCACCGCGCTGGCGCTCATGGCCACCTTGTGCGCGTGGCGCACACTGCGGCTTGAAAGGTCCCCGTCCTCCACGAACGCCTGAGTTCCCTTCCCGACGAAAGCCCGACCGGATGTTTTCCCTGCCCCCGGCCATCCAGGCCCTGATCCTCTCGAATGTCATCCTGTACTTTGCGCAGGGCATGGTGTCCGGCCTCACGCCCGCACTGGCGCTGTGGCCGATCGGCTCCGGCCAGTTCGCGCCCTGGCAGCTGCTGAGCTACGCCTTCCTGCACGGCGGCCTCACGCACCTGCTGTTCAACATGCTCGGCCTGTGGATGTTCGGTGCCGACCTGGAGCGCGCCTGGGGCTCGCGCCGCCTGCTCGTGTTCTATGTCGTGAGCGTGCTGGGCGCGGCGGTGGCGCAGCTGGCGGTGGCGGCGGCCACCGGCGGCATGTACCCGACAGTCGGCGCCTCGGGCGGGCTCTTCGGCATCCTGGTGGGCTTCGCCATGATGTTCCCCACGCGCAAGATCGTGCCGCTGATCCCGCCGATCCCGATGCCGGCGCCGGTGTTCGTGGCGCTCTACGGCGGGCTCGAGCTGTTCTTCGGCGTGACCGGCAGCTTCGCGGGCGTCGCCCACTTCGCGCACCTGGGCGGGCTGGCCGCCGGCTGGCTGCTCATCCGCTACTGGCGCGGGCAGCCGCCGTTCCCGCGCCGCTGAACCTTTTCGATCGAGGATTGCCATGCACTACACCCGCCTGGGCCGCACCGGCCTCACCGTCTCGCGCATCGCGCTGGGCATGATGACCTACGGCACGCCGGCGTGGCGGCCCTGGGTGATGGAGGAGGGGCCCTCGCGCGAGGTGGTCAAGCACGCCATCGACCTGGGCATCAACTTCTTCGACACCGCCGACATGTACTCGGCCGGCGAATCGGAGGTGCTCACCGGCAAGTTCGTGCGCGAGTTCTGCCGCCGCGAGGAGGTGGTGATCGCCACCAAGGTCTACTACCCCGTCTCGCTCGACTTCAAGGGCGGCAACAGCGCGGCCGCCAAGCCCGACCGGGTGCCCAACATGGACGGCCTCTCGCGCAAGCGCCTCTTCCACGCGGTGGACGCGTCGCTGCAGCGCCTGGGCACCGACTACATCGACCTCTGGCAGATCCACCGCCTCGACCATGGCACGCCGGTCGAGGAGACGATGGAGGCGCTGCACGACATCGTGAAGAGCGGCAAGGTGCGCTACATCGGCGGCAGCAGCATGTTCGCCTGGCAGTTCGCCAAGGCGCAGCAGGTGGCCAAGGAGAACGGCTGGACGCGCTTCGTCTCGATGCAGAACCACTACAACCTGGTCTATCGCGAGGAAGAGCGCGAGATGATCCCGCTGTGCCAGGACCAGGGCGTGGGTCTCATCCCCTGGAGCCCGCTCGCCCGCGGCTTCCTCGCCGGCAACCGGAAGGCCGACGACAAGACGGCCGGGCAGACCAGCCGCGCGCAGACCGACGACATCGCGCAGAAGTACTACTACAACGACGGCGACTTCGAGGTGGTCGAGGTGCTGTCGCGCCTGGCCGCGGCGCGGGGCGTGTCGAACGCGACGCTGGCCTATGCCTGGCTGCTGCACAAGGGCATCACCGGGCCCATCGTGGGTGCGAGCAAGACTTGGCAGCTCGACCAGGCGGTGGCGGCCCTCGACGTCACGCTGTCGGCCGAGGAGATCGCACAGCTCGAAGCGCCGTACCGGCCGCACCCGATCCTCGGGCACGTCTGACCGGCCCGCCAACTACTAAGATTGGGCTTATCGATTTCCTGAAAGAAATCGGCCTGTCGCGCCCGACCGATGGGCGCGAGCAGCTATCGAAAAGATAGTAAGGCAGATGCCCTTGTCGGCCCCTAGTCCAGCTCGCCGCGCCGCGGCATGTCGGCCCCGCGGCGCGAGCAGGTGATCGACGCCGCCCGCGCCGCGAAACGCAGCAGCGCGGCCATGCGCGGCACGTCCAGCGCATCGAGTGCCTCGGCCGACAGCCCGTCGTGCTCGGCCAGCCAGGCCAGGAGGGCGGCCTGGAAGGTGTCGCCGGCGCCCACGGTGTCGATCACGTCCACCAGCAGCGACTGGGCCGTTGCGTGGCCGCTGCGGTTCCAGGCCTCGCTGCCCGTGGCACCGCGCGTCACGACCACCAGGCGGGCGCCGGCGTCGAGCCAGCGCAAAGCCACCTGGGCGGGCGCCTCGTCGGGGTAGAGCAGGCCGAGGTCCTCGTCGCTCACCTTCACCACGTGCGCGAGCGCGACCATCTCCTGCACCACCGTTCGCCAGCGTGCCAGGTCGGGCTCCACGTTCAGGCGCACGTTGGGGTCGTAGGCCACGAGGCGGCGGGCGCGTTCGCGAGCGGCCAGCGCACGCATGGCCGAGCCGACCGGTTCCACCACCATCGTGTACGAGCCGAACTGCAGCACCCGTGCCTCGTCGGGCAGGACGGGCAGCGCCGCGGCATCGAGCACGCGGTCCGCCGCGCCGTGCCCGTGGAAGGCATAGCTGGGCACGCCGGTGTGGCCCACCGTGACCACGCTCAGCGTGGTGGGCGCGGCGCTGCGCACCACCAGCGCGGTGCCCACGCCTTCGTCGCGCAGCGCCTGCATCAGCCGCTCGCCCGGCACGTCTTGCGACAGGCCGGCCAGGAACTGCACCGGCTGCGCCAGCCGCGCCAGCCCCACCGCCACGTTGAACGGCGAGCCGCCCACGCGCGCGTCGAGCAGCAGCCCGGTGGGCGTGCTGTCGCGCACGTAGACATCCATCAGCGCTTCACCGCAGACAACGAACATCGCAAAGCTTTCCTGGTTGTAGGGGACCGCGGCCGCCGCCTGGTCGGCCCAAGGCGGCCGGGCGTCAGACCGCTGTTCAGCGCGGTGCCGACCAGCCCTTGTAGTCCTTCACGTTCGCGCGCGTCACGAGCGTGGAGGGCAGCAGCGTCATCTGCTGCGCGGGCTTCTTGCCGTTGAGCACGTCCTGGCCGATCTCCACCGCCTTCTGGGCGATCATGTACGGGTCCTGGCTGGCCGAGGCCTGCACCTGGGTGTCGCTCTTGAGCGCGGTCTCGATGTCGGGCGCGCCGTCGACCGAGGTGATGACGATGTTCTTGCGGCCCAGCTGCTTGGCCGCCAGGTCGGTGCCCACGGCCTGCGGGTCGTTGATGGCGAACACGGCGTCGATCTTGGGGAAGCGGGTGAGGTGGCTCTGCATCACGTTCAGGCCGCCTTCGCGCGAGCCCTTGCCGTCCTGGTCGTCCGACAGGATCTTGATGTCGGGCGACTTCTTGAGCACCGCCTTGCAGCCGTTCACGCGGTCGATCACGGCCGAGACCTGCGGGCCGTTCTGGATGATCACGTTGCCCTTGCCGCCGAGCTTCTCGACGATGTACTGGCAGGCGATCTCGCCGGCCTGCACGTTGTTGGTCTGCACCGTGGCGTCCGCGCCGTTGGCGGCCACGTCCACGCCCACCACGGCGATGCCGGCCTTCTTGGCCTTCACCAGCGCGGGCTCGATGGCCTTGGCGTCGACGGCATTCACCAGGATCAGGTTGACGCCGGCGGCGATGAAGCCGTCGATCTGCGAGAACTGCTTGTTGAGGTCGTAGTCGGCCGACAGCGCCGTGACCTTGGCATTGGGATTGAGCTGCTTGACCTTGGCCTCGGCGCCCTTGGCCAGCGAGACGAAGAACGGGTTGCCCATCGAGCCGAGCGTGATGCCCACGCTCTTGATCTGCTGCTGCGCCTGGGCCGCGAGCGGCAGGGCGGCGGAGGCGGCCACGACGGCCAGGGCGACGAGGTGTTTGCGCATGGAATGTCTCCTTAGGTTGGCGCGAGGGATGAGCGTGACGGGAGCAAGGCGGGCCGCCGCGGAACTGGCTTTGCCAGGCCGCTGGCGGCGCCCCCTTGCAGGGGGTTGACGAAGCGGAACGAAGTCCGCGAAGACTGGGGGTGGGCCTATGTCCTCGCCGCATCCTTGCGGCGGTAGCGGTCGAGCGCGACGGCGCCGATGATCACGAGGCCCTTGACGATGTACTGCCAGATGTCCGAGACACCCATCAGGATCAGGCCATTGGTCAGCACCGCGATGATCAGCGCGCCGATTAGCGTGCCCAGGATGGAGCCGGTGCCGCCGACCAGGCTGGTGCCGCCAAGCACCACCGCGGCGATGGCGTCGAGTTCGTAGGACATGCCGAGCGTGGTGCCGTTGGCGGCATACAGCCGCGCCGAGGCCATCACGCCGCCCAGGCCCGACAGCAGGCCCGACATCGCATACACGAACAGCAGCACCGCCCACACCTTGATGCCGGCCAGGCGCGCCGCCTCGGCATTGCCGCCCACCGAGTAGATGTTCAGCCCCAGCACCGTGCGGCGCAGGATGAACCAGGACACGGCGATGACCGCGAAGGCGATGATCACCAGGCAGGGGATGCCGAACACGTCGCCGTTGCCGATGAAGGCGAAGGGCAGCTGCGGGTTGAAGACCGTGTTGTCGCCGGCCAGCAGCCGGGCCACGCCGCGGACCGCCGTGAGGGAGCCCAGCGTCACGATGAAAGGCTGCAGCTTGACGACCGAGATCAGGAAGCCGTTGATCAGCCCGAACAGCAGCCCGCAGCCCATGCCGGCGGCGATGCCCAGCATGCCGATTCCGGGAATGTTGGAGACCAGCATCGCGGCCACCGCCGAGGCGGCCAGGATCGAGCCCACCGACAGGTCGATGCCGGCCGTGAGGATGACGAAGGTCATGCCGGCCGCGAGCACGATGTTGATCGAGGCCTGCTGCGTGATGATCGACAGGTTCTGCAGGCTGGCGAAGTTCTCGGTGCCCAGCCCGAAGCCGATGCACAGCAGCACCAGCACGGGCAGCATGCCCAGGGCGCGCAGGATGTCCTTGCCGCGTACGCCTGCGGCGGGGCCGGTCAAGGGGACCAGAGAGGTGGTGGCAGGGGCGGTCATGGGTGTCTCCTGATTCGTTCCGTGCTGGGTCAGTGCAGCGTGGGCGCCTCGCCGGGCACGGCGGCGCCGGTCGCCAGGGCGACGATGTTTTCCTGCGTGATCGGCAGGCCGTTGGCACCGCCCACCTCGCCCACGAGGCGGCCCTCGCGCATCACGACCACGCGGTCGCACACGCCGACGATCTCGGGCAGCTCGCTGGAAATGACCAGCACCGCCATGCCTCGCCGCGCCAGCTCGCCGATGAGGCGGTAGATCTCGCTCTTGGCGCCGATGTCCACGCCGCGCGTGGGCTCGTCGAGGATCAGCACGCGCGGGCCCAGTTCGAGCAGCCGCGCGAGCAGCACCTTCTGCTGGTTGCCGCCCGAGAGCGACCCCACGTTCACGCGCGGCGAGGCCACGCGGATCGACAGCTGGCGGATGGCGTCGACGGCGCGTTTGATGGCGCGCCGGCCGTCCATCACGCCGCCGGCCCGGGCGTCGCGCGGACTCACCATCACGTTGATGTTGTCGCGCACCGAGAGGTCGAGGAAGAGGCCGTTGCCCTTGCGGTCCTCGGTGAGGTAGAGGATGCCGTTGCGGATCGCGTCGCGCGGCTGGCGGATGTCGAGCATCGGGCCGCTGCCGTTCAGGCGCACATCGCCGGCGGTGCGCGGGTCGGCGCCGAAGACCAGGCGCGCGAGCTCGGTGCGCCCGGCACCGACGAGGCCCGCCAGGCCCAGCACCTCGCCGGCATGCAGCTGGAAGCTGCAGCCGCGCACGCGCCGGCCGTCGGCCAGGTCGGTCACCGTGAGCGCCACGTCGCCCGTGTGCTGGCCATGGTGCTCCTTGCGGTAGAAGCCCGAGAGGTCGCGCCCGACCATCATCTTCACGAGCTTGTCGCGCGAGAGCTCGGCGCGGCTGAGGGTGCCGACGTAGGTGCCGTCGCGCAGCACCGTCACCTCGTCGGCGAGCTCGTCGATCTCGTCCATGCGGTGGCTGATGTAGAGGATGGCCAGGCCCTCGGCGCGCAGGCGGCGGATCAGCGCGAACAGGCGCTCGGTCTCGTGCGTGGACAGCGGCGTGGTCGGCTCGTCCATGACCAGGATGCGGCAGTCGAACTGCACCGCGCGGGCGATCTCCACCAGCTGGCGCTGTGCGATGGACAGCTGGGCGACGGTCGTGTTGGGGCCGAAGTCGGCGCCCAGGCGCTCCAGCGTGCCGGCGCAGGCGGCCGCCATGCCGGCGCGGTCCACCGTCGGGCCCTTCGTCATCGGCCGGCCCATGAAGATATTCTCGGCCACGCTGAGGTTGGGGGCCAGGCTCAGCTCCTGGTAGATCACCGACACACCCAGGTTCTTGGCATCGATGGGGCCCTCGATGCGCGCCGGCTGGCCGCCGATGCGGATCTCGGCGCCCGGGTCGGGCAGGTAGGCGCCCGAGAGGATCTTCATCAGCGTCGATTTGCCCGCGCCGTTCTCGCCCATCAGCGCATGGACATGGCCCGCATGGGCGGTCAGCCGCACGTCCTGCAGGGCCTTGACGCCCGGAAACGTCTTCGAGATGCCGCGCAGTTCGAGCAGCGGCGTCGCCGCCGGTGTTTCATGCATGGAGGAACTCCCCGGGTCGTTGCGCGGGCAGCCGCGCGGTGGAATGGCCGCGCAGCACGTCGGCGCGCGGCGAGAAGCTGAAGAACATCGGCAGGCTGGCCGCGCCGATCGCGCCGGCGTCGGCACCGAAGCTGCCGCGCAGCAGGCGCGGCACCTGGCGCGATTCGGGCGCGATGGCGCGCAGGCCCTGATCGGTGCGCGCAATCAGCGTGTCGATGAGGCCCGCGTCGATGTCGCAGTCGACCACCACCGCGGGCAGGTCGAGCACGGCGAGCGTCGCGCGCACCGCGGGCACCAGCGCGTCGACGCAGTCGTCGAGCCATTCACCGACCTCGGGCCGGCCGGAGGCCACCATTGCTTCCAGCTGCGTGTGTCCCACCACGGGTGCGCCGCCGTGGCGCAGATGCCGTGTCAGCGCATTGAGCGAGGCGCGCGAAAGCAGGATGTCCCACTTGCCGCCCTCGGGCGGCGGCGCCGAGGGCAGGGCGCTCGGCGGCACCGGCATCAGGCCCAGGTCGGCCGCGTTGCCCGAGTGGCCGCGCAGGCTCTCGCCGCCCAGCACCGCGCCGGCCCCCAGCGCGGCACCGAGGTAGACGTACAGGAAGTCGTTCTCCTTGCGTCCCACGCCGAAAAACAGTTCGGCAATCGCGGCGGCGTTGCCGTCGTTCTCCTTGAAGACCGGCAGGTCCACCGCCTCGGCCAGCCGCTGGCCGAAATCGACCTCGTCCCAGATGCGGAAGTCGGCCTCCAGGTCGAGCTGGCGCAGCCAACTGCCCAGGTTGTAGGGCTGGGCCAGGCCCACGCCGGCCAGCCTGCGGCGCTGCACGGGCGACAGCTCGGAAAGGACGCGGGCGACGTCGGCACGCACCAGCGCCAGCGCCTCGTCGGGGTGGGGCAGCAGCTGGTCGTGCACCTCGCGGGCGAGGATGCGGCCGCCCAGGTCGATCAGCACCGTCTCGATGCTGGTGCGGTCCAGCCGCACGCCCACACCGTAGGCGCCCTGGGGATTGATGCGGTACAGGCCGGCCGGCTGGCCGCGCTGGCCCTCGTGGCGGCGGCCGGCGCCCTCGATCAGGCCCGACTCCTCCAGGGCCTGGACGATGCTGCCGGCTGCCGTGTTCGTCAGCTGCGCCCAGCGCGCCAGGTCGGCCTTGGACGCCTCGCCCGCACGGCGCAACCGCTGCAGCAGCGAACGCTCGTTGTACTGGCGAAGGTTGACCGAGTTGGTGCCGCGGCCCGGACCGGTGGATGGCAAGGGTGTCTCCAGACAGGGCGACTCAGTCGCCTATTAATTAATTCAAGTTGAATAAAGTTTAGGCGCTCAGTCGATACGCTCAATCAGGGGTTTTCCCCATGCAGTCCTAACCGGGGCTCCCAAGCCGTGGCCGATCGTCCTGCGCCCTTGGCCGCAACTCACCTGTGCGCCGCAGGCCGGGCTGGCTACCATGCGCCGCAGGAGACAACACGACCGGGCGCGACCCCGCAGTCCGGGCCCAAGGGTGCAGCCATGGCAACAAGCGGACTCTCGATGCTCGACCCCCTGAACCTGTGGCGCGACGCGCTCGGCCAGTGGGAGAACCGCACCAACCAGGTGGCCAACCAGGAGATGAAGTCCGAGGACTTCGCGCGTGCCACCAACGCGCTGCTGGGCATGTCGCTGGGCCTGCAGCAGGCGCTGGGCAAGGCCAACACCGCACTGCTCAAGGAGCTGAACCTGCCGAGCCGCGGCGAGCTGCTCGAGCTCGGCGAGCGCCTGCAGCGCATCGAGGACCAGCTCGGTCAGATCGCTCGCCTGCTCGGCGCGCAGGGGCCCGCGGCCGGCCCGGCCGCGGTCGCCATGCCGCCGCGCACGCGGCGACCTGCTCCGCTGGCGGCGGCGGCGCCCGCAGCGGCCCCGTCCGAAGCCGCCGCAGCGCCCCTGCCCCCGACGCGCCGCCGCCCGGCCGCGAAAAAGCCCGCCGCCACGCGTCGCCCGCCCCCGCGCAAGGGCCGCTGAACATGAGCGCCAAAACGAAGACCCGGGCGGACAGGCCCGCCACGCCCGACCTCGACTGGGTCGCCCGCGTGCGCGACGAGATCGACCACGCGGTACAGCGGAGCATCAAGGGCGTGAACTACCTCGGCGCCGGCGCTGCCACCGTAGGCATCACGCCCAAGGAACTGGTCCACAGCGAGGGCACGCTCAGCCTCTACCACTACCGGCCGATGGCCGACGAGATCTACCGCGTGCCGCTGCTGCTGGTGATGGCCACCACCAACCGCGCCTACATCTTCGACCTCGCGCCCGGACAAAGCCTGGTCGAGCACCTGCTCAAGCGCGGCTACGACGTCTACGTGATGGACTGGAACCCGCCGCGCGCCGACGAGGCCGGCCTGCGGCTGGAGGACTACACGCAACGCTTCATCCCCGAGTGCGTGCGGCGTGTGCAGGAGCGATCGGGCGAGCAGGACGTGAACATCGTCGGCTACTGCTTCGGCGGCGTGCTGTCGCTCATCTACGCCGCGCTGCATGCCGACGGGCCGCTGGCCAACCTGGTGTGCTTCACCACGCCCGTCGATTTCAGCCAGATGGCGCTGTTCCAGGCCTGGTCGGACCGCAAGCACTTCAATGTCGATCGCATCGTCGATGCCAACGGCATCGTGTCGGCGCAGATCATCACCGGCGGCTTCGATGCCCTGCGCCCCAGCGGCCGCGTGACCGGCGCGCTGCGCCTGTGGGACAACATGTGGAACGACGAGTACGTCAGGCAGTACCGGATGATGGACCGCTGGGGCACCGAGACGCTGCCGCTGGCCGGCGCCTACTTCAAGCAGACCACCGAGCTGCTGATGTGGGAGAACGCGCTCCACAAGGGCACGCTGAAGATCGGCGGCAGGACCGTCGACCTCGGCCGCATCCGCGTGCCGCTGCTGTCGGTGGTGGCCGAACACGACCACATCGTGCCCTACGCCGCCGCCCATCCGCTGATGGAGCAGGTCGGCTCCACCGACAAGGAAGAGGTGATGCTCAAGGGCGGGCACGTCAGCCTCGTGGCCGGGCCCAATGCCGTCAAGCGCATGTGGCCCAAGCTCGACCAATGGCTCGGAGAACGATCGGTATGACCACCCAACAACACGCTGCGCGCCGATACCCACGCTCGCTGAAGCTCGAAGGCAAGGCCGTGGCGATTGACGAACTGCGCGCCGGCGACGAGGCCGCGCTGCTCGCCTTCGCGCAGGCGCTGCCTGCACACGACCTGCTCTTCACCTACCGCGACATCAGCCAGCCGCGCGTCATCAAGGCCTGGCTGCGCGAGGCGGTGGAGCGGCGGCGCATGCCCAGCCTCGTGGCCCGGCTCGACGGGCGGATCGTTGGCTGCACCGCGTTGATTCACGACGACCTGTCGTGGTCGCCGCACGTGGGCGAGCTGCGCGTGGTGGTGGGGCCGGCGGCGCGCGGCCTGGGCCTGGGCCGGCAGCTGATCCAGGACTGCTTCGCGCAGGCCCTGTCGCTGGGCCTGGAGAAGCTCACGGCGCAGATGACCACCGACCAGGCCAGTGCCATTGCCATGTTCGAGAGCCTGGGCTTCCGCCCCGAGGCGCTGCTGGCCGGCCATGTGCGCGGCCGCGATGGCAGCATGCACGACGTGGTGGTGCTGAGCCACCACGTGGCCGAGGTCGCGGCGCGCATGCAGGCCTACGGCGTCGGCGAGACCTAGGAAAGCGGACAGCCGAACGCAGAGAGCGCAAAGATTACGCAAAGGGCGCAGAAGAACAGCCGGAAAAATTTGGTTTTCCTTCTGCGTCTTCTGCGAGACCTCTGCGCTCTCTGCGTTCGGCTGCCCGCTCCCACATTCGACAACCATTCCAAGGAGACAACCGCATGGATCTGGGCGCAATGCTCAAGGGTAAGGGCGTGCTCGTCACGGGCGCGTCGAGCGGGCTGGGCGCGCACTTCGCGCGGCTGGCGGCACGCAACGGCGCGCGCGTCGTCATCGCGGCGCGGCGCAAGGCGAAGCTCGAGGCGCTGGCGACCGAATTGAAGACACTGGGCGCCGCGGGCGTGCTGGTGCTCGAGATGGACGTCGGCGATGACGCGGCCATCCGCGCCGGTTTCGACGCCATCGATGCCGACGGCGGCTCGGTCGACGTGGTGGTCAACAACGCCGGCGTGGGCGGCGACGGCGCGGCCATCGACATGAGCCCGGTCGACTTCGACAACACCATCCAGATCAACCTGCGCGGCGTGTGGCTCACCGCCACCGAAGCCGCGCGGCGCTGGCGCGACGCGAAGCGCGGCGGCGCGATCATCAACATCGCCTCCATCCTGGGCGAGCGCGTCATGCATTACGTGGTGCCGTATTCGGCCACCAAGGCCGCGGTGATCCAGATGACCAAGGGCCTGGCGCTCGAATGGGCGCGCTACGGCATCCGCGTGAACGCGATCGCGCCGGGCTACATCCTCACCGACATCAACGACGCCTACTTCGCCACCGAGGCGGGGCAGGCCATGATCAAGCGCGTCCCCATGCGCCGCCTGGGTCGGGCCGAGGAACTCGACGGCGCCTGGCTGCTGCTGGCCACCGAGGCCTCGTCGTGGATGACCGGCTCGGTCATCTCCGTCGACGGTGGGCACCTGGTGTCCTCGCTGTGAGTGCCGTGCGCACGCTGCCCGCCGGCCCGGGACTGCCCCGCACGCCGCGCGCACCGAAACCCGACCCCGAGGCCCAGGTGCTGCTGCGCAGCCTGAACTTCGTCGCACGCCGCTCGGCGGGCCAGGTGCCCAGCGTGGCCGCAATGCGTCGGCGCTGGCACCTCATGTCGACGCTGATGGCACGGCGCGTGCCGCTGCCGCGGGTGGACAGCCACCGCATTCCCGGTCCGGGCGGCACGCTGGCGCTGCGGCTGTTCCGACCGGCGGCGGCAGAGACCGGCGCGGCCCGCGCGCTCTTCCTGTGGCTGCACGGCGGCGGCTTCACGGTCGGCAACCTGGCCACGGCCGACGCGATCTGCCGCCACATCGCTGAGCGCAGTGCCGCCGTCGTCGCGACGGTGCGCTACCGGCTCGCGCCCGAACACGATCTGCACGCCGGCCGCGACGACGCGCTGGCCGCGCTCGACTGGTTGCGTGCGAATGCCGCGCGACTGGGCCTCGACGCCGACCGCATCGCGCTGGGCGGCGACTCGGCCGGCGGCAACATCGCGGCCGCGCTGGCGCAGCGCCTTGCCGAGCGTGGCGAAGGGGCGCCGCCGCGGCTGCAGGTGCTGGTCTATCCCGCCACCAATCTGCGCGATGCCTACCCCTCGCGGGCACAGAACGCGCAGGGCTATCTGCTCACCGAGGAATCCATCCGCTGGTTCGATGCCCAGGTCGCCGCCCATGCGCATGACCTGGGCGACCCGCGCCTGTCGCCGGCCCTGGCGCCGAGCCTGGCCGGGCTGCCGCCCGCACTGGTGCTGACGGCCGGCTTCGACCCGATCCGCGACGACGGCCTGGCCTATGCCGCGCGCCTGCGCGCCGACGGTGTGCCCGTGCAGCTGCTGCACTACGCCGGGCAGTTCCATGGTTTTCTCAACTTCGATGCCGTGCTGCGCGCCGCGCGCGACGCGCTCGACCGCATCGGCGACGCGCTCGCGGCGGCCTGCCACGGCAGCGCCGCGGCGCGGCCCGACCGCACGCTGGAACTGGGCGCCGCCGTGCGGACGCCCGCGTTGCTCGGCCCGTGGGTGCCGCAATGGGTGACCGGCGGGCTGATGGCCGGTGAATGGCTGGAGCGCTCGCGCCACCGCGTGTTCGGCGCCTTCGTGCCGGCGGGCTTGGACGGCTGGTTCGCACTCGCGAAGCCCTGGGCGCAGCCGGCCACGCGGCTGCGCGAGCAGATCGCAGCGGCCTATGCGCCGCTCGAGGTGCAGCGCACCTTCGCTCGCTGATTTTTTAGAGCCAAATCGGCCTGCAGCGTCCGTGGGGCGGGCGCGAGTAGCTATCAATTCAATAGCGAACAAAAAAAAGCGCCTCCGGCCCGACGGTCCGGAGGCGCCTCGCAAAGCACGCCGCGCGGGCGCGGGGCGGTGTGTGACAGCCTTGCTTTTCAGTCCAGCGTGATGCCGCCCATGTCTTTCACGACCTTGCCCCAACGCTCGGTGTCGGCGCGCACCAGCGCGTCGAACTTCGCGCCGGCCAGGCCCGTGGCCTCGTAGCCCAGCTCGGCCATGCTGGCCTTCAGGTCGGCTTCCTGCAGCACCTTGGTCAGCGTGGTCGCGAGCTTGTCGACCGCCTCCTTGGGCGCCCTGGCCGGCGCGAAGATGCCGAGCCAGCCCGTCATGCCGGCCATGCCCGGAAAGCCCGCCTCGGTGAAGGTGGGCACGTCGGGCAGGGCGGGGTTGCGTCGGGCACCGGTCTGCGCGAGCGCGCGCACCTTGCCGCCCTTGATGAGGCCGGCCGAGGAACCGAGGTCGGCGATCACCGCCGTGATCTGCCCGGCCATCAAGTCGGTCAGCGCCGGTGCCGCGCCCTTGAAGGGCACGTGGAGCAGTTCGATCTTTGCGTCCTTGGCATAGGCCACGCCCATCAGGTGGCCGGTGGTCGCGTTGCCGTAGGAGCCGAAGCTCGCGCTGCCGGGCCTGGCCTTGGCAGCGGCGTTGAACTCGGCCACGGTCTTCGACGGGTTGGTGGCGTTGACCAGCAGCAGCAAGGGCGTGTTGCCCGCCTGCGCCACCGGCTGGAAGTCCTTCGCCGGGTTGTAGGGCAGCTTCTTGTAGACGTGCGGGTTGATGTTCATCGACGAGCCCGCGGTGAAGAGGATCGTGTAGCCGTCGGGCGTGGCCTTGGCCACCGCGTCGAGGCCGATGATGGCGCCCGCGCCCGGCTTGTTGTCGATGACCACCTGCTGGCCGAGCGCATCGCCGAGCTTGCGGCCCACCTGGCGCGCAATGGCGTCGACGCCGCCGCCCGCCGCGTAGGGCACGACCATGCGGATCGGTCGGTCGGGGTAGCCGGCGGCTTGGGCGGTGCCCAAGGCGAGCAGGCCGGCGGCGCCGAGCGCGCCGGCGGCGATGAAGGTGGAACGCTTCACGGGGATGTCTCCTGAGTCGATGGCTGCTTGCCGCAGCCGAGGGTGCGAGCGGCCATTGTTCAGGCGGGGCTCCCGCCGACCAAGACGAAGCGCGGTCACAAACCGGTGCCCACCGGCCAGCGGCCTCCGGGAAAACACGGGGCCGCGGCCCCTACCTGCGGAAGTCGCTCGGGCTGCGCTGCGTCCAGCGCCGGAAGGCATGGCGGAAGTTGGCCGCATCGCTGAAGCCCAGCGCGCCCGCGATGTCGTCGATGCTCATGCGCGTGTTGCGCAGGTATTCCTTGGCCAGGTGGCTGCGCACGTCGTCCAGGATCTCCTTGTACGAGGTGCCCTGCTGCGTCAGGTGGCGGCGCAGCGTGCGCGAGCTGGTGTTGAGCTTGTGCGCCAACGCTTCCATGTCGTCGAACCGGCCCGGCGTGTCCATCAGCAGGTTGTAGACGCGCCGCGTCACGCCGCTCGCGGTCTTGGCCTCGACCAGCATGCGTTCACACACCTCGGCCGCCATCGCCACCGTGATCGGGTTGCGGTAAGCCGCGGGCCGGTCGAGTTCGGTGGCGGGGTAGCGCAGCTCGTTGCAGGGCTGGTCGAAATCGCCGTCGACGCCGAAGTGGCGGCGGTACAGCGCATGGTGTGCCGGCCTGGAGAAGCGCATGCGCAGCCGGCTCAGCGCGAAGTCGGGCCCGAGCATGTCGCGCGCCAGCGTCTGGTGGATGCCGAACTGGAATTCGACGAGGAAGCGGTACAGCGGGTCGTCCACATCGAGGCCCGACACCTCGTCGAAGCGCCACACGCCTTCGCTACGGCCGGCGTCGGCCTCCTCGCGGAACTGCAGCGAGACGGTGGGCGTGGCCAGGCGATGGAAGCGCGTTGCCATCTGCGTCACCTCGCGCAGCGTGCCGCAGCACAGCAGCGCATAGCCGTACATGCCGTAGCTCGACACCCGCATGCGCGCGCCGGCGCGAAAGGGCAGCTCGGGGTCGGCGGTGGCGGCCATGCCGTTGCGGCACACGGTGAGGAACTGGCGGATCGAGGTGCGCAGCGTGGTGCTGTGCAACTCGCCGGCCTGCAGGCCCGTGCGGGCGAGCGCCGCTTCGACGCCCACGCCCGACTCGGCGAGCGTCTCGACCAGCGTGGCGATCTTGTAGGGGGGGTAGACGCGCTCGTCGGCCAGCGGGAGCGGCGACGCGCTGCGGGTCACGGAATCGGGAACACCCTGCATGGTTGGTGTGGCGCGGTCCAAGGCGTGGCGACGGGAAGGTGCAGCCGGCAGGGCTGCGGCGCAGGCGGCTGTCCGGAACTCACCCCATCTTAGCCGCCGCAAACCTGTCGCCGGCCCCGGCGTCACTCGCAGAATCCCGTATACGACAGGAGACAACGCACCGCCAGGCCATGAAGATCGACGAACTGTTCAAGCAGGTCAGCACGCCCCTGGGCGCGCCGGCCTTTCCGCGCGGGCCCTACCGCTTCCACGACCGCGAATACCTCAACATCACCTACCGCACCGACGTCGAGGCGCTGCGCAAGGTGGTCCCCGAGCCGCTGCAGATCGACGACCCGCTGGTGCGCTTCGAGGTCATGCGCATGCCCGACACCACGGGACTGGGCAACTACACCGAGTGCGGGCAGGCCGTTGTCGTGCGGCTGGGGCAGGAGAAGGGCGAGTACCTGCACGCGATGTACGTTGACAACCATCCGGCCATCGCCAGCGGCCGCGAGGTCAGCGCCTTTCCCAAGAAGCTGGGCGCGCCCAAGTTGTTCGTCGATTCCGACACGCTGGTCGGTACGCTCGACTACGGCAGCCTGCGCATCGCCCAGGCCACCATGGGCTACAAGCACCAGACCCTTCCGGCGGAGGACGCGAGGGCCGAGATCTGCGTGCCCACCTTCATGCTCAAGCTCATGCGCGGCTACGACCGGCAGATGCGCATCTGCGAACTGGTGCGCACGCAGATCCAGGACATCGACATCAAGTTCGCCTTCAAGGGCCCGGCGCGTCTGCAGCTCTTCGAGCACGTGCTGGCGCCGATGGCCGACTTTCCGGTGCGCGAGATCGTGGCGGCCAGCCATATCCTGGCCGACCTCTCCTTGACGCCGCCGACGGTGGTGCACGACTACCTGGCGAACCGACCATGAGCGAAGACCACAACAACGTGCTGCAACGCTACCGCACGGTGGCGGTCGTCGGGGTCGGCGTCATCGGCGCCTCGTGGGTGGCGGTGTTCCTCGCGCACGGCCTCACGGTGGTGGTGAGCGATCCGCGCGAAGGCGTCGAGGCCGAGGTGCGCGACTACGTGGCGCGCGCCATGCCGACACTGGCCCGGCTGGGCGCGCCGCTGGCCGGGGCGGGCGTCGGCGAGCGCCTGCGCTTCGAGCCCGACCTGGAACGCGCCGTGGCCGGTGTGGACCTGGTGCAGGAGAGCGGCCCGGAGCGCATCGATTTCAAGCGCGGCCTGTGGCGGCGCGTGGAGGCGGCGGCATCGGCAAAGGCGCTGTTCCTCTCGTCCAGCTCCGCCTTGCCCGCCACCGAGCAGGCGCGCGAGATGCACACGCCGCAGCGGCTGCTGATCGGCCACCCCTTCAACCCGCCGCACATCATCCCGCTGGTCGAGGTGGTGCCTGGCGACGACACGTCGGCCACGGCGGTGAAGGAGGCCGTGGCCTTCTACCGCGCAGTGGGCAAGGTGCCCAAGGTGCTGCGCAGGGAAGTGAGCGGCTTCGTCGCCAACCGCCTGCAATCGGCCATCTTCCGCGAGTGCGTGGCGCTGGTGGCCGCGGGCGTCGTCACCATCGACGAGCTGGACGACATCGTGACCCACTCGGTCGGCCTGCGCTGGGCGGTGGACGGGCCTTTCGCGTCCTTCCACCTGGGCGGTGGCGACGGCGGCCTGCGCAGCTTCGTGCAGCAGTTCGGGCCTGGCATGGAAAAGCGCTGGGCCTCGATGCAGCGCGAGGTGCGCTTCGACGAGGCGACGACGAAGCTCATCTTCGAGCAAGCCGATGCCTCGTACGGTCGGCACACCCGCGCCGAGCTCGAAGGCGCACGCGACGCGCGGCAGATCGCGATCCTTCAGGCCCTGGCCAAGGCCAAGGACTGACGGCGTCGCGGCATAGGCCGAGCCGTGCAGACCTCGAGGCCTTCGGGTTCAGCCCGAACGCTCCCATGTATGGAGAGAGACACCGCATGACCTCTGCCCACCCCACCACCGACGCTATCCTCCGTGCCCTCGCATCCCCGGCCGCGCACGCCGAGGGCTTCGACCCCCACACCCACCTGCGCAGCGTGCTGCAGGGTGTCGGACTGGCCCCCCAAGACAGCGGCGGCCGCATCGACTTCCTGGGCCGCGACCCGATCCTGCCCAGCGTGTTCCGCATCGCGTCCGCGGCCGGCATCGGCCTGGCGGCCAAGTCGGTGGCCATGGCGGCGTTGTGGCGGGCGCGCGGTGGCGCCGGGCAGGACATCTCGGTCGACCTGCACCGCGCGCCGCACCGCCTGTGCCCCTTCTACGACCGCAAGTGGGAGCGGCTCAATGGCCATCCGCCGCGCAACACCGCCGACCCGGACTCGCCCTTCACCCTGAAGTTCTACGAGGCGGGAGACGGCCGCTGGGTGATGCCGCTCAACCTGTACCCGCGGCTCAAGTCGTCGGCGCTGCGCCTGCTGGGTTGCAGCGACAGCGAACAGGCCGTCGCGAAGGCCATCGGCGGCTGGAGGGCCGCCGAACTCGAAGAGGCATGCGCGCGCGCCGGCGTGGTCATGCCCATGCTGCGCTCGGTGGAGGAATTCCTGGCCGAGGCGCACTACGCTGAAGCGCTGCGCGACCTGCCGCTGATCGAGATCGAGCGCCTCGGCGATGCGCCGCCGGAGCCCTTCGCGCCGAGCCCGCAACTGCCCCTGAGCGGCATCCGCGCACTCGGCATGGCCCGCGTGATCGCCGGTGCCGGCACCGGCCGCGCGATGGCGCTGCACGGCGCCGACGTGCTCAACATCTGGCGTCCGAGCGACTTCGAGAGCGACCTGCTGTACGCCACCGCCAACGTCGGCGTGCGCTCCGCACTGCTCGATGTGGCCGGCCCCGACGGCCATGCGCGCATGCAGCACCTGCTCGCCGGTGCCGACGTTTTCTATGCCAACCGGCGCCACGGCTTCCTGGACCGCCATGGCCTCTCGCCCGAGCAGGCCGCCGCCATGCGGCCTGGCATCGTGCACGCGACCGTCAGCCTGCATGGCCGGACCGGCCCCTGGGCCGACCGCCCCGGCTTCGACCAGACGGCCGGCTGCGTCACCGGCGTGATGACGCTCGAAGGCACGCCGCGGGCGCCCAGGCTGCCCACCATCATGGTCGTCAACGACTACCTCGGTGCCTGGTTGCTCACCACCGGCATCGTCGCCGCGCTGATGCGACGCGCGAAGGAGGGCGGCAGCTGGCGCGTGCACGTGTCGCTCACCCGGCTGTCGCTGTGGCTCTACACGCTGGGGCTGTTCGACAAGGCCTACGCCCACGCAAGCGCCAACAGCAGCCCCGCGCACGCCTACCTCGACCCCGAGGTGTTTCACGCCGAGACCGCCCTGGGTGCCTACCAGGGCGTGACCGAGCAGGTGCGCATGTCGCTCACGCCGGGGCGCTACGACCCGGTGCTGGTGCCGCGTGCGTCGGGCCGGACCGAATGGCTGGGCCGGCGCTGAGGCACGGCCCCGGCGGCGCCCGCGCTCAGGCCAGCAGCGCGCCGCGCGCCTGCAGCACGCGCCGCAGCCCGGGCATGTCCACCGACGCTACCGTGGCGCCACGGGGTGCCTGCGCGGCCATCGCCGCCGCCGTGCCCGCGGCCTGGCCCACCGCCATCGAGATCGTCATCACGCGGATCGCCGCCAGCGCCTGGTGCGTGGCCGACACGCCGCGGCCCGCGACGAGGGCGTTGTCCAGGCCATCGGGGCACAGGCTGCGAAACGGAATCTGGTAGGCATGGTCGTCGCCCAGCGACGTGTATTCCAGCTCGCCGCCTGCCGCCGGGTGGATGTCGATGGGGTACGCCCCTGCGGCGATCGCATCGTCGAACTGCACCGGCTGCAGCAGGTCCTGCGCCGTGAGGACGTGCCGGCCGGCCACACGGCGTGTCTCGCGCACGCCCACCTGCGTGCCGAAGGCCACGAGCCGTCCTCGCTCGCAGCCGGGCACCTGCGCCTGCAGGAAAGCGGCCGCGTTCCAAGCCTGCCGGCGGCCCTCCATCTCGGCACGCCCTAGCGCCAGCGGGTCGGTCGCATCGATCGCGAGGCGGCTCACGTTGAACCAGCCGTCCTGCGAGCAGGGGTTGCGTGCCACGTGCAGCGCGGCGCGCGCAAGCGCCCCGTCCTCGTAGCCACGCCGCGCCAGCGCCGCGATCTCGGCGGCCGAGAGCGCATCGAAACGGGCAAAGTCGATCGGCCCGAAGCGGAACATCATGGTGGCGGGCTGCAGGGCCTCGCCCTCGTCCAGCGACAGGAAGCCCGCGCCGGCCTGCTGCATCAGGTCCATGTCGCCGGAAGCATCCACCACCACGCCGGGCCGGATGCGCAGCAGGCCGCCCTTGGTGAGGACGCGCACCGCCTCGATGCGGCGGCCCGCGCGCGACACGTCCAGCAGGCTCGCATGCAGCAGCGGCTGCACGGCGGCATCGCGCACCATGTCGTCGAGGACGAGCTTGAGCACCTCGGGGGCGTACTCCACGCGGTCCATGCGGTGGCCGGTGGACATCACGAAGGTCTCGTGCTCGCCGGCCGCACCGTAGCGACGCAGGCGCTCGACCGCCTCCTGCGCCAGCCCGGCGACCACGGGCCGGCCGTTGGCGGTCTGCCAGCTGTTGAACTGCGCAACGGCGCCGGCCGTCGCGTTGCCGCCCAGGAAGCCATAGCGCTCGAGCAGCACCACGCGGGCGCCGTGCCGCGCAGCTGCCACTGCCGCCATCGTGCCGGCCACGCCACCGCCGCACACCAGCACGTCGGCCTGCAATTCGCCCACATCCGACCTGCGTGCCGTGCCCGCTTGCGTCGCCTGCATGCGGTTCATCCGGCCTTGATGCCGCGGGCCTTGATGACGCCGGCGTAACGCGCGGCCTCGGCCTCCAGGAACTTGCCCGAGGCCTGGCGGTTCATGACCACGGGCGAGACGGCGAGCGCCGCGAAGCGCGTCTTCACCGTCTCCGAAGCCAGCGCGTCCATCAGCAGCGTGGACAACCGGTTCAGCCCTTCGGCGGGGATGGTGCCCTTCGGTGCAAGCAGCGCGGCCCAGCCCTGCACCTCCAGTGCGGGGTAGTTCAGCGAGCGCAGCGTCGGCACGCCCGGCAGATCCGGCACCGGCTGCGGCGAGGACACGGCCAGCGCGCGCAGCCGCCCGGATTTGAGGTGCGGTGCCACGCTGGGCAGGTTGAGGAAGCCGAAGTCCACGAGGCCGCTGATCATCTCCGGCAGCAGGGCGCTCTCGCCCTTGTAGGCCACCGGCGTGATCTGCAGCCCGGCCTGGCCGGCGAAGATTTCAGAGGCGATGTGCGCGAGCGTGCCGTTGCCGCTGTTGCCGGCCGTGAGGCCACCTTTGGCCTTGGCCAGCGCGAGCAGGTCCTGGAGCGACCTGGCGGCCGAACTGGCCGGCACCACCAGCACCAGCGGCTGTTCGGACACCATGCCGACAGCGTCGAAGTCGCGCACGGGGTCGTAGCCGATCTGCGGCGTGAGCGAGGGATTGATGACCATGCTGTTGCTGGCCATGAGCAACGTGTGGCCATCGCGGGCCTGCGCCGCCGCCACCACGCCGATGGCGCTGCCGGCACCGGGCTTGTTCTCGACGATCACGGCATGACCGAGCCTGGGCGCGAGCAGGTCGCCCAGCACGCGGGCCGACGAGTCGGCGCCGCCACCCGGTGCGAAGGGCACGATGATGCGGACGGTCTTGGTGGGCCAGGCCTGGGCGGCGAGGGCATGCGTCGCGAGGACGCAGGCGCCGGCGGCCGTGCACTTGAGCAGGCCGCGGCGGCGGATCGGGAACATCACGGGAAGTCTCCTTTGCAAGAGCGGGGATGGTGCCGCGCCCAAGGCATACCGGCAAATACCAATCCGTCGCCGATGCATAACATGTTGGTATGCTGCGACCGCCATGAACCTGCGCCAGATCGAGGTCTTTCGGGCCATCATGCTTGCCGGCTCCATCACCGATGCGGCCCGCCTTCTGCACGTGTCGCAGCCGGGCATCAGCCGCATGCTGGGCCACATCGAGCTGCAGTTGGGGCTGCGGCTCTTCGAGCGCAGCCGCGGGCGCCTGCACCCGACACCCGAAGCCCAGGCGCTCTACGCGGAGGTCGATCGCGTCTACCAGGGCGTGCAACGCGTCGACGAGAAGGCGCGCGATCTGCGCGAAGGCGGCGGCGTGTCGCTGCGCGTGCTGGCCAGCCCCAGCACCGCCCTGGAGATCGCGCCGCAGGCCGTATCGGCGTTGGCGGCGCGCTTTCCGGCGGCGCGCATCTACATGGAGACGCAGCTGGTGCGCGAGATGGTGGGCCAGCTCACGCGCAACGAGGCCGACATCGCCGTCTCCACGCTCCCGATCGACCACCCGCTGCTCGTCGGCGAGGAGGTCGGCCGCTGGTCGCTGGCCTGCGTGTTCGAGCGCGGGCACCGCTTCGCCGGTCGACGCAGCGTGGGCCTCAAGGAAGTCATGAAGGAGCGCCTCATCGCATTCAGCGCCGACACGCCGCAAGGCCACCTCATCGCGCGGTGGTGGCAGGAGCATCACCTCGCGCCGCAGGCGCAGATCGAGGTGCGGTCCGGCCAGGTGGCCTGCGCGCTGGCGGCCTGCGGCGCGGGCGTGGCGATCGTCGACGAACTCACGGCCAAGGCGTGGAACCCCGAGCGGCTTGACTTCTGTGCGCTGCAGGGCGGGCCGGCCTACGACGTCTTCATGGTGCGGCATGCCAACGTGCCGCCGTCGGCGTTGGCGCAGGCCTTCCACGGCTGCGTGGCCGACGCGTTCGCGCGCCTGCGACGCAGGGGTTGACGCCCCAGCGGCGCCGATGCCGTCATCGGCGGACGGCCCGGTGCAGGACCGGCGGCTGACGCTGCAAGGCCCGCTGCGGCGGCCCGGGCTGGACAGAGCCGCGGCCGATCATGGCGTGTCGCCGAAGAAGCGCATGGCGGCCTCCACGCCGCTGCCCGACAGTGCGACCCCCTGCGATTGCAGCCCCATCTCCACCCCCGCGACCATGGCGATCAGCGTGAGGTCGTTGCTGTTGCCCAGGTGCCCCATGCGGAACATGCGGCCCTTGAGCTGGCCCAGGCCCGTGCCCAGGGACAGGTCGAAGCGGGCATGGATCACGCGGCGCAGCTCGTCGGCATCCACGCCCGGCGGCGTGATCACACCCGTCAGCACGGGCGAGTGACGGCGCGGATCGGCGCACTGGATGGGAAGTCCCCAGGCGTTCACGGCGGCGCGGACGCCGGCGGCCCACCGCTGGTGGCGCGCGAACACGCGCTCCAGCCCCTCGGCATCCAGCATCTCGATGGCTTCGGCCAGCGCATAGAGCAGGTTGGTGTTGGGTGTGGACGGCCAGTAGCCGGTGGTGTTCATGGCCACGATCTCTTCCCAGTCCCAGTACGCGCGCGGCAGGCGGGCAGCGCGCGAGGCGTGGAGCGCCTTCTCCGACAGCGCATTGAAGCTGATGCCCGGCGGCAGCATCAATCCCTTCTGCGATCCGCTCACCGTGACGTCGACGCCCCATTCGTCATGCCTGTAGTCGGCGCAGGCCAGGCCCGAGATGGTGTCGACGATCAGCAGTGCGGGATGGCCCGCGGCATCGATGGCGTCGCGCACGGCGCGGATGTCGGAGGTCACACCGGTCGAGGTTTCGTTGTGCACCACGCACACCGCGCGGATGTCGCCGCGGGTGTCCGCGCGCAGCCGGGCCTCGATGTGCTCGGCATCCACGCCGTGGCGCCAGTGGCCGGCCTGCGGCAGCAGCGGGTCGGCGCGGGGCGTGGCGACCCGTTCGGCATCCAGCCCGAGGCGGGTGGCCATGCGGTGCCAGAGCGAGGCGAAGTGCCCTGTCTCGTACATCAGCACCTTGTCGCCCGGGCTCAGCGTGTTGCACAGCGCCGCCTCCCAGGCGCCCGTGCCGGAGGCGGGATAGATCACGACCGGTTGCCGGGTCTTGAAGATGCGCTGCATGCCCTCGATCACCTGGCGGCCCAGCCGGGCGAACTCGGGCCCGCGGTGGTCGATGGTCGGCAGGCTCATCGCGCGCAGCAGCCGGTCGGGCACCGGGCTCGGACCGGGGATCTGCAGGAAGTGGTTGCCCGTGGGATGTGAATTGAGGGTGAGCATCGCTGGGTGTCTGTCGGCGGTTCGGGAAAAGCGGGCAGGGCTTCAGCGCGTCATATGGCGCGACAGCGCCTGCTGGGGCAGGTAGGCGCCGGCCTCGCGCAGGCGCGTGACCAGTGCTTGGGTGTCCAGGTCGCAGGCGGGCTGGCCGGTGGCCAGCGACTGCGCGGCCGCCGTGGCGGCGGCCTGCCCCATCATGTAGGCGGCCGACTGCGCCCGGATCGAGCCGTGCACCTTGGTGTCGCTCGAATGGCAGCGGCCCGCGACCCAGAGGTTCTGCGAACCCCGGGGCACGAGGATGCTGTACGGGATGCCGACGCTGCCGCCGTGCCCGAGGTTGTCCTTGCCGTGGAAGTCCTGCAGGAAGCGCTCGTACTCCGCCCTGGAGGTGTTGGTGGGATGCACGTCGGTCGGCCGGTTGTAGACGGCGATCTGGTCCGGGAACTGCCGGCGCTGGCGGAAGTCCTCGATGGTCAACTCGAACTCGCCGACGATGCGGCGCGAGTCCCGCACGCCCATCACGGGGGCCGTGGTGAGCAGTTCGATGTCTTCGCACCCGGGCACGTAGCGGCGGTAGAACTCGGCGTACTCCACGGCGAGCTTGCGGCCGTGCACCATACCGTCGCTCAGGCTGCGCACCGACAGCGGGTCGAGCCCGAACACGTGCCCGGCATTCAGCGTGGCGCTTCGCGGGCCGATCTTGTTCATGCCCGGAAAGAAGCGGTCTTCCTGCGAGAAGAAGCCGTCCTCGATGCCCTGCGGCACCAGCTCCTTGCGCACGCGTTCCTTGACTGCGTCCACACCCCGCCAGTCCTCGCCGTAGGCGGGATCGTCCCAGTCCATCGCGCCGACGAGCGAGCACAGGGTGGACGGTGCGACGGAGTCGGTGTCGCGCAGCACCACCTTGCACGGCGCGCCGGTCATCGCTGCCAGCGCGGCGTCGCCCGTGGCATCGATGAAGGCCCGGGCCTGGATGTACTCCAGGCCTTCCACGCTCGACAGGATCACGCCCTGGACCCGGCCGTCGACGAACTCGGCGTCGGCCACGCGGGAGAAGAAGCGCAGTTCCGCGCCGGCCTGGATCGCGAAGTCGTCCAGGATGCGCTTGAGCGCTTCCGGCTTGAAGGGCACCCACCGGTTGAGCTGCGCATTCAGGAACTCGGGTACCACGTGGGGACCGAAGGCCTTCTCCTTCCACATTCGGTCCAGCAGCTCTCGCATGAAGCCGCCGGCCAGCATGCGTTCGCCGTCCGACACGGGCCCGAAGGAGGCCACCAGGCCCGAGGTGCCCATGCCGCCGAGGCAGCCGGTGGCTTCGACCAGCAGGGTGCGCAGGCCCAGGCGCGCGCCGCAGATGGCCGCTGCGCTGCCGGCGGGTCCGCCGCCTGCCACGACCAGGTCGTAGCTGGCGCCCGCGCGAATGTTTCGTTGATAGCTGAATGTGCTCATGGATCGACCGGGAAGAAATGGGGGGCTCGCGGCGCCTACCTGGCGGACACGGGCTGCGTGACCTTGGCGAAGCGCTGGATCTCGTCGCGCACGAAGCGGCCGAATTCCTGCGGGGGCAGGGTCGCCACCTCGAACCCCATGTCGGCCATCAGGCGGGCGACGTGCTCGTCCTTCAGCAGCGCCACGACGTCCGCGGCGATCTTGCCCGCCACCGCGGCCGGAATGCCGGCGGGGCCGCACAGCCCCGCCCAGTTGACGACCTCGTAGCCGGGGTAGGTCTCGGCGATGGCGGGCCAGTCGGGGTAGAGCGGGCTCCTCCTGGCGCTGGTCACGCCCAGCACCTTCAACTGCTCCGCCTTCACGAAGGGCTCGGCCGAACTGGCCACGGCGAAGCCCATCGGGATCAGGCCGCCCACCATGTCGGTGTACAGCTTGGCCGCGCCGTTGTAGGGCACGTGCAGCATGTCGATGCCCGCGGCGTTGCACAGCAGCTCACCGGCGAGCTGTGCCGCCGTGCCGATGCCGTTCGATCCGAACGAGAGCTTGCCCGGCTGGCGCTTCGCCAGCGCAACCAGCTCCTGGATGTTGTTGGCCGGCAGCGACTTGGCGCCCACGAGCACCGTGGTGTAGTAGCCCAGCCGCGCCAGCGGGGTGAAGTCCTTGACGGCGTCGTAGGGCAGGTCGTTGCGCTGCACGGCGTTGATGCTCAGCGAACTGCCCAGCAGGCCGAAAGTGTGGCCGTCGGGGGTGGCGCGGGCCAGCGCCGTGCTGCCGATCACCACGCCGCCGCCCGGCCGGTTCTCGACGATGACCGAGCGCTTCCATCGCGCCTCCAGGCGCTCGGCGAGGACGCGCGCCAACCGGTCCGCCGCGCCCCCGGCGGTCTGCGGCACGATCAGGTGCACGGTGCGCTCGGGGTAGCTCTGGCCCCATGCGCTCCATGCCGGCGCAAGGCTCGCGAGCCCGAGGGCCTGGAGGGCAAGCCGGCGCGATGGCAGGGCCGCGCGACGAGTCGCGTTCATAGATGTCTCCTTCCTTGTTGTCGGTCGAACGGATGAAATTCTTCGCCGCGGATGCCCGGCGATCAATTGAAAAGAACGCCGTATCCCTTAACCTTTGGTTATGCGCAATGAAAGCGGTGCAGCGATGAACCTGAGGCATATGGAGGTGTTCCGGGCCGTGATGCTCACCGGCAGCATCCGCGGGGCGGCCGAAGTCCTGCATGTCTCCCAGCCCGCCGTGAGCAAGCTGCTGGCCCACGCTGCGCGGCAGAGCAGGCTGGTGCTGTTCGAGCGCGTCAAGGGGCGGCTGGTGCCGACCCCGGAGGCGCAGCAGCTGTACGAGGAAGTGGAGAAGCTGTGGCGCGGCGTGGAGCGCGTGCGCGACGTCACGCGCAGCCTGGGCGACCCGAGTTCGGGTGTCTTGCGGCTCGCCGTCTCCGCCAGCCTGGGCACGCACCTGGTGCCGCGCGCCGTGGCGCTGCTCTACGAGCGACACGAGCGCGTCCAGGTCAGCATGGAAATCCTGATCGCGCCGATCATGGTGGAGGCGCTGCTCGACCAGAGCGCGCATCTGGGCATCGCCATGCAGCCCATCGATCATCCCAACCTGTCGGCGGTGCGCAGCTACGCCTGCGGGTTGGCCTGCGTGATGCGCAAGGACCACCGCCTGGCTGCCAGGCGCGAGATCGTTGCGCGCGACCTGGGTGGCGAACGCGTCATTTCCTCCCCGGCGGGAACGCCCTACGGGCAGAGCCTGCGCCGCGCCTACGGGGCTGCGGCGCGCACGGCCAAACTCGACGTGGAAGTGCGCTCCGCGGCCAGCGCGTGCTGGTTCGCCCAGGCGGGGGCGGGCATCGCGATCGTCGACCGGGCCGCGGTGGCCGGCCATTCCTTCGGCGACCTGGTGGTGCGGCCGTTCCGATGCAGGGAGTCGCTGGAGGTGCGCATCCTGCGCAACGCGTACCGGCCGCTGTCCGTGCTGCAGCAGAGCTTCTGCGACGCGTTCGAACAGGCCTGGTCCGAGAGCCTGCGCTAGCCCCGCCAGTGCCTCACGCCCGGTCAGGCCGCGCTGGCGTCATCCTGCTGCGCCGAAGGCTGCGCAGAGCCTTCCGCCTTGATGAAGCTGATCTTGCCGTTGGGCTCCAGCACGGCCCAATCGACGTCCGCCAACTGCGCAATGCCGGCCAGTCGCATCTCGGACTGTATTTCCCCGATCGTCAGGCGGTCGCGCCTCAGGCTGTGCTGCAGCACCTCGCCATGGCGCACGATGACCCGCGGTTCGCCTTCCAGCAGGCGGGCGGCGCGCGGCGAAAGGTACGAGAACCAGCTGAGCACCAGTCCCCAGAAGGCGAAGGTGCAGATGGCGAGGGTGGCCCCGGTGATGCTGAAATCGTTCTGGGTGATGCCTTGCTGGATCAGGTCGCCGATCACCACCATCACGATGAATTCGAACGGTGTCATCTGTCCCAGTTCGCGCTTGCCCAGCACCCGCACCAGCAGGTAGACGATCGCGAACATGACGGTGGCGCGCAGGACGATTTCCATCAGAAGAGCACTTTCATCGAGCGATGCATCGTGGCCAGCGGCCGGCCCGAGTCCTTCAGCCGGATCTCTCCTTCCACCTTGCCGAAGAGCCGTGGATTGACCTGCGCCGACACCTTGATCAGGGCGTCCTGCCCCGGCCGGAGCGCACCGAACTGGAAGCTGAATTTCCTGTCTTCGCCCGACTCCTTGTCGGGCGTGGGGACCATGCCGTTCACCGTGATGTTCTGCCACAGCGCCGGCTCGATCTCCAGTTCCAGTCGCCCGATGTCCTGCTTGGCATGGACATGCACGAGCATCTCGAAGAAGTCTCCGGTCCGGATGACATCGGGCATGTCCACGCGCAGGCTCGCGGCAGCGCCTTCGGTCGAGCGGCTTTCGAGGCCGGCGTGCCCCAGCCATCCGGAAAGGCCCAGCACCAGCAACAGCCCCAAGACGATGACCGAGAACGGACTGGCGTGGCCGTCGTACCACTTCGGCTGCAGATGGGCCTCCTGCAGACCGTGCGGCAATCCGGGGGGGGCGGGGGCTTTCGCTTCCACGTCGATTTCTTGAACAGTAGGCGTCGCGATGCGGCGCGCGCCGTCGTACGGCTTGAAGCTTCGTCACGCATCTTTACTGTGTAGACGCTCGCCCTCGTTCGCCGCCCCGGTTGTAGGAGCGGCTTGAGCACCCGGGTCGGAGAGTCGATGAATCCATCCAACCCCATGCGATGACGCGGTGCCAGGCGCGCAAGAGCCAAAGCGCGCCTGCCAGGCGCCTGTGCGCGAGCACGGTACCGGTGACCAATGCCCGTCCGTTCGCCTGCGCCGGGCTGCCTACACTCCGCCCCATGCCTTCCGACGCAAAGTCTCTCCTTCATGTCGTCCTTACCGTGCTGGCGCCACCGCCGGGCGTGGTGTTCGCCGTGCAGCGCGGGCGCGAGGAGCTGTTGCCGCCGTTCCTGACAACCGATGAGGCGGTGTCGATCGCGATCACGTTGACGCTGGGTCCGCCGCTGCCCGCGGGTGGTGCCAACTTCAGGGGGCCCTTCGCGCAGGGCCAGCCACACGAGCGCTTCGTCTACCTCAACTCGGGCACCTATGCCGGTCAGAGCGGCACATCCTGGGCGCGCAGGGCCAAGATCAGCCTGGTGGACATCCCGCGAGAGCTGGTGGACGGCGCGGCAGACGATGCGCATGCCGCCCTCGAAGCCCGGATCGTCGGAACGATGAAGGACGGCGGTCCGGTGTGTGCGTCCGTCAGGCCGCCGCAGATCGCGTGGCGAAGGGTCGTTGCGGCAGCTTGAAGAGCCGTACCTTGGCACATTCCGACCTTCCTGCCATGGCCGCTACTCGTATGCCCGCCTCTCCCGCAAATCAAATGCTCCGGCCCATCGCGCGGGTGCTGCTGCTTACACAGCTCGTGGCGCTTTTTCTTGTTGCCGCGGGCAGTGCACTTCTTGTCATGACCGCAAGCCGGTATCAATCGGCAAGCCGCTGGGTTCAGCACACCTACGAGGCGCTCGATGAAATCGCGACGGTCCGCACGGAGGTGCTTCGCGGGAGCCTGGCCCTGCGCAACTATGCGATCTCACCGGAGGCCGCATACCTGGCTCGCACCCGGGCGGCTGCGCGGAACGCGACCGACGCTTCTCAGCGCCTGGAAGTGCTCGTTCAGGATGGCGGGACACAGGCCGGGCGAGCTTTTGCGCTGCGTGCCGAGGTGGCGGAACTGGTGGGATGGATGAGCAGCAGTGCCGTCATTGCCGAGCGCGATGGGCAGGCCGCGCTTCTTGCGAGCCTGAGACCACGCGTGGAGCAGGATTCGGCGAAGGTCCTGCGGGAGCTGCTTGCGGAGATCGAGGCGCAGGAGCGGCTGCTCCTGCAGACCCGAAGCAACGAGCGTGCAGCCGAATACCGTCGGCTCCTGGTCGGCGCCGGCATGGTCGCCGGCGCGTTCTCCGTGTTTCTGATCTGGAGCGTCGTCTATGCGTCGTCGCTGCTTCGGCGCAGCAAGGCGAGTATCCAGGGGCTGAAGGAGTCGGCGGACCTCGACCCGCTCACCGGCCTTCTGAATCGACGAGCACTCGATGAGCAATTCGAAAGGCACTACGAGTCGCCGCTGACGGTCGTTGCCTTGGACTTCGACAACTTCAAGGCCGTGAACGATGCGTATGGGCACGAGGCCGGCGACGAAGTCCTGCGAGTCAGCGCGAACCGACTCAGGCGCGAATGTCGAGACAACGACCTCATTGCGCGCGTGGGCGGGGACGAGTTCGTTCTGGTCCTGACCGGCGTCTCCGACGTCGAGGCGGCCCGGCGCGTCTGCGGGCGGCTCAAGCAAGCCATTCGAGCGCCCATACAGCTGCAAGCCGCACGCGTTCAGATCGGTGCATCGATGGGCTTCGAGATATCGCCAGGCGGCGCGATGCTGAAGGACTTGCTCGCAACGGCAGATGCTGCGGCGTACCACGAGAAATTCCACCGCAAGGCCGCGCCGCTCGCATTGGTGCGGAATTAATGGGGGCGCGATGATTCGCCTGCGGCGAATGGGTTGTCATGGGACGACGGGCGCTGGACTGGATTTAAGCCGTTCCCATTAATGATGTAAGACAGGGCTTACGCGGGGGCCTATATCGGCCACCTGACGCGAAACTTGAGTCCGATGTCTGCCAAATTCTTCACAGACGCATGTGCAATAACGCGGTGCAGGCAGTACATTTTGAAACAAGCACTTTGTCAGCACTGGCACCCATGAGGCAAAGCCCGCCATTGTCAGCAATTCAGGAGATGTATCGTGGTGGCGTTGAAAACAGTCGTCGCAATGTTCCAATGGGGGCGTTCACAGCGTTCAGCTGCGCCAGCCCGAGTGCACCAGCGCCTGATCGAATGCCACTGGGCCGCCCTTGCCAGTTCGGGCGTTCCGGCGAGCAAGGTCATCGAATTTCTGCAGCCTTTTGCCGATGCGGAGGGTTTGTCGGTGTACGAATTGCCGGTAACCCAAATCAATGGCACATCGACGGCTTTTGGCGTTATTTCTTCTAAAACGTCTTCCCGGAATCGCTGAAGCGCATCATCACATTTGATTTCGACGAATTACATCATCGATTTTTCTGCAAGGGGTATGTCGATTCTTCTTTCCATGGAATAGCTTCTGCTTGCAACGCGATGGATTCAGACTAGATCTTGGTGGAGCGAATTCACGGAACGGCAGGAGAATTGCCCTGCCACAGTTGCGCGGAACGGTCGAAGCTCAGCATGCCGGAAGATCATCGATTCCGGCATGCCGCCAGTGTGAAGACGCTTCGTTTTCCCTTCAAATCAGATTCCTCATCGCCTGCGCGGTCTCCCGCAGCACCGGCAACACCCGCGCCACCGCGTCCTCGCTGCCTTCATTCCCGATGGGCATGGTGATGTTCAGCGCCCCCACCAACTCGCCGTGGCGGTCGCGCAGCGGCACGGCGATGCCGCGTGAGTTCAAGTCCAGCTGCTGTTCCGACAGCGCCCAGCCCTGGGCGCGGATGCGGGCGAATTCGAGCTTCATCTGGTCCTTGCTCGCGATGGTGTGCGAGGTGAAGACCTTCAGCTCGTGCGTCTCCAGCCAGTGCGCCAGTTCGGCGTCGGGCCGCAGGGCCAGCATGAGCATGCCCGAGGCAGTCACCTGGGCGGGCACGCGCGCGCCCAGGACATAGCCCGTGTTCATGCTGCGGTTGGGGCCGTTGCGCGCGATGTAGACGACCTCGTCGCCGTCGAGCACGCTGAGGTAGGCGGTCTCGTGCGTGCCGGCGGCCACGCGCTGCAGGAATGGCTGCACGATGCGCGGCAGCCGCGCCGATTCGAGGTAAGACTGGCCCAGGCGCAGCACGCGCGGCGTGAGCCAGAACAGTTTGCCGTCGCTGGCCACGTAACCCATGTGCTGCAGCGTCAGCAGATAACGGCGCGCGGCGGTGCGGGTCATGCCGGTGCGCTGGCCGGCCTCGCTGGCGGTCATGCGGGGATGGGCATCGTCGAAGGCCTCGATGATGCCGACGCCGCGCTCCAGGCCGGCGATCCAGTCGCGCCGGTCGAGGCCCGCGGGCACCGCATCCGTGTTGTCGGCGTCCTCGTCGGCTGGGGTGGCGAGGTGGGTGCGCGCGCGGGAGGGCATGTCGGGTGGTGCGTGGGCGATGGAACGAGCGCTGTTCGCTCGATGATGCACGATCATCGGACACACCGGGCATGCGCCGCCGCGTACAGTGCGTACCGCGACCCCGCCACTGCTGCTGCTGCTGCTGCTGCTGCTGCTGGGGCAAGGCGATCCTCATCGAACGCGACGCGGCGCATACCTGAACGCCGCAGCTGGCAAACCAAGGCTCTTCATGGCGGACATCCACGGCAACACCGACCTCTACCTGATTCCCGGCGATCCGGTCACCAACGTCCGGCTGCCGCGCATGTTCAACGCGGTGTTCGAGCGCTGCGGCATCGACGCGGTGATGGTGCCGGTGCAGGTGCGGGCGCGCGACTTCGCGGTCTGGCTCAAGGCGAGCTTCCTGGCGCGCAACGTGAAGGGGATGGTGATCGCGCCGCCGCACAAGCCGCTGGCGGTCGACCTGCTCGACGGCTGTGGCCTCTTCGCGCGCATCGCGGGATCGGTCAACGTGGTGCGCCGCACGCACACGGGCGAGCTGGAGGGCGACCTGTTCGACGGCGAGGGCATCGTCGGCGCGCTCGACCGCTTCGGCATTCCCTTCCGCGGCCAGCGCGTGCTGATCCTGGGGGCGGGCGTGAGCGCGGCGGCGGTGGGTGTCTCGCTGGCCGAGGGCGGCGGCGAGAACGGCGCGCGCCACATCGCCTTCCACGACCCGGCGCCCGGCAAGTCCGCCGGCGTGGCGGCCCGCATCGATGCCGCCTTCGACGCCACGGTGGTCGTGGCGCCGGACGCCGATCCGGCCGGTTACGACCTGGTCATCAACGCCACCTCGCTGGGCCTGAAGCCCGACGACCCGCTGCCCTGCGACGTGGGCCGCATGGCGCCGCATGCCGCCCTGTTCGACATCCTGCTGCGCAACCAGCCCACGCCGCTGGTGCAGGCGGCCCGCGCCCGCGGCCTGCAGGCGCAGCCGGGCTTCGAGATGCTGATCCAGCAGATGTCGCACTACATGGACTACTTCGGCCTGCACGAGGCGGCCGAGGTGGTGCGCGAGGACGCGGACTTCATCCGCACGCTGATCTACCCGCCGGCACTGGCGGGCGAGATCCGGTTGCCCGTGCGGCACCCCGGCGCCTGAACCGCTGCCGGGTTCGGCAGATCGTAACGTTCGTGACGAATTTGGCCGCAGCGCCCGACAGACGGGGGCTGGAGGCCGATTGCACTTTGTTCAGAGCCGCCTGATTCCTGGCTGCCGGGTCGGCGCCGGCAGCGGGTTGCACGCTTGCCGGGCCGCCTGTTTGCAGCGCTGCGAGCTGCCCGTTCCCCACGCCGGGGCGAGCTGCACCGGACTAGGGCAAACCCGGCATGCGTTCGATGATCGCCGCGTGGTGTTCGATGATCGAACGCGAGGCCCGGCCGTGCCATTGTGTGCGGCAGGGCCCCATTCCTACAGTCCGTCCCCATGCTGTCGCACCGCCGCCCACCCACCGCCGCCCGACCGAGGCCCCGTGTCGAGGCCGGGCGGCGCGTGGCGAAGGCCGGCTGAAGACCCTGCACCATGCACCGTTCCATCGCCACCGTCTCCCTCAGCGGCACGCTGCGCCAGAAGCTCGAGGCCATCGCTGCCGCCGGCTTCGACGGCTTCGAGCTCTTCGAGGCGGACTTCATCAACTTCAACGGTTCGGCCGCCGAGCTCGGCCGCATCGCCGCCGACCTCGGCCTCGCGGTCGACCTGTACCAGCCCTTCCGCGATTTCGAAGGCATGCCCGAGGCGCAGTTCCGCCGCAGCCTCGAGCGCGCCGAGCGCAAGTTCGACGTCATGCAGGCCATGGGCGCGTCGCTCATGCTGTGCTGCTCCAACACCTCGCCGCTGCTCAAGGACGACCCGGCGCTGGCCGCCGCGCAGCTGCACGAACTGGCCGAGCGCGCCGCGCGCCGCGGCCTGCGCGTGGGCTTCGAGGCGCTGGCCTGGGGGCGCTTCACCTCGCTGTACGCCCAGGCCTGGGAGATCGTGCGCCGCGCCGACCACCCGGCGCTGGGGCTGATCCTCGACAGCTTCCATACGCTGTCGCTGAAGGACGATCCGTCCGGCATCGCCGACATCCCGGGCGAGAAGATCTTCTTCCTGCAGATGGCCGATGCGCCGCTGATGGCCATCGACGTGGTGCAGTGGGCACGCCACCACCGCAGCTTTCCGGGGCAGGGCGATTTCGACTGCGTGACCTTCCTCGAGAAGACGCTGCAGGCCGGCTACACCGGGCCGCTGTCGCTGGAGATCTTCAACGACGTGTTCCGCGAGACGCCGAACCGCCGCACCGCGGTCGATGCGATGCGTTCGCTGCTGTGGCTGGAGAGCGAGGTGCGGGGGCGGCTGGGCAAGAACGACTCCCTGGAACCGGCCGTTCACGCTGAGCCTGTCGAAGCGCTGCGCGAGGCTTCGACAGGCTCAGCCCGAACGGGTGGGGCAGCGATCGAACTGTTCGACCCGCCGCCCGTCCCCACGCTCTTCGACATCGGCTTCATCGAATTCGCCGCCGACGAGGCTTCGGCGCCCGTGCTCGGCGCGCAGTTCGAGCAGCTGGGTTTCCGCCGCATCGGTCGCCACCGTTCCAAGGCCGTCACGCTCTACCGCCAGGGCGAGATCCGTTTCATCGTCAACGCGCAGCCCGGTTCCTTCGCCCGCGAGCGCTTCGACCTGCACGGCCCCTCGGTCTGCGCGCTGGGCCTGCGTGCCGGCGATGCGCAGCAGGCGGCCGAACGCGCGGTCGCCATGTGCTCGCTGCGGCACGACAGTCCGCGCGGCCCCGGCGAGATCGCCGTGCCGGCCATCGTGGCACCGGGCGGCAACCTGGTCCATTTCATTCCCGGCGAAATGTCGACCGGCGCGCTGTTCGAAGCCGACTTCGTGCTCGAAGGCGAAGGCCATTGCGCCGGCGCCGGCCTGCGCAGCGTCGACCACGTGGCGCTGGGCCTGGCCGTGGACCAGCAGGACACCTGGGTGCTCTTCTCGCGCGCCGTGCTGGGCCTCACGCCCGGCGAAAGCCTTGAACTGGCCGACCCCTTCGGCCTGGTGCGCAGCCGCGGCGTGGCCAACGCCGAGCGCAGCGTGCGCCTGGTGCTCAACGCGTCGCCGAGCCGGCGCACCCGCACGGCACGCACGCTCACCCGCACCGGAGGCGGCGCGGTGCACCACATCGCGCTGGCCTGCGAGGACATCTTTGCCACCGTGGACCGCCTGCGCGCGGCCGGCGTGCGTTTCCTGCCCATCTCGCCCAACTACCACGACGACCTGCCGACGCGGCTGGACCTGGCCGACGACTTCATCGAGCGCCTGCGCGCGGCGGGCGTGCTCTTCGACCGCTCGGCTGCCGGCGACTTCCTGCACATCTACACCGAGGGCGGCGAGCCGGGCTTCTTCTTCGAGATCGTGCAGCGCATCGGCGGCTACGACGCCTACGGCGCGGCCAACGCGGCGGCCCGCATGGCGGCGCAGGCGCAGCAGTCCTGAGCATCCCTTCTGCCTTCCTTTTCCCTTCTCACACGCACCGACCCTTTCCACACGGAGACAACCTCATGTCCACAGCCACCGCCCACGAGCCGCAGGGCAAGCACCAGTCGAAGAAGGCCGCCGCCAGCGGCTGGATCGGCTCCGCACTCGAGTACTACGACTTCTTCATCTACGCCACCGCGGCGGCGCTGATCTTTCCGCAGATCTTCTTCCCCAAGGGCGATCCGGCCATCGCCATCATCGCGTCGCTCGCCACCTACGGCGTGGGCTACGTGGCTCGCCCCATCGGCGCCTTCGTGCTCGGCCACATGGGCGACACGCACGGGCGCAAGAAGGTGCTGGTGTGGTGCATGTTCCTGATGGGCTTCTCGACCATCGCGGTGGGCCTGCTGCCCACCTACGACCAGATCGGCCTGTGGGCGCCCGCGCTGCTGGTGCTGATGCGGCTGATCCAGGGCTTTGCCGTCGCCGGCGAGATCTCGGGTGCGAGCTCGATGATCCTGGAGCACGCGCCCTTCGGCCGCCGCGGCTTCTTCGCCAGCTTCGCGCTGCAGGGGGTGCAGGCCGGCCAGATCCTGGCCGCCGCGGTGTTCCTTCCGCTGGCGCACTACATGCCCGCCGAGCAGTTCAACAGCTGGGGCTGGCGCGTTCCCTTCCTGCTGAGCTTCATCGTCATCATTGCCGGCTGGATCATCCGCCGCGAAGTGGAAGAGACACCGGCCTTCACCGAGAAGTCCGAGCAGAAGCAGCGTGCGCGCTCGCCCATCGTCGACGCCTTCAAGTACAGCACGCCCGACATGCTGCGCGTGGTGTGCATGGCGCTGATGAACGTGATCCCGGTGGTCGCCACCATCTTCGGCGCCGCCTACGCGGTGCAGCCGGCCTACGGCATCGGCTTCGCCAAGGACATCTACCTCTGGATCCCGGTGCTCGGCAACATCCTGGCGGTGCTGGTGATCCCCTTCGTGGGCAACCTGTCGGACAGGATCGGCCGCCGCCCGCCCATCATCGTCGGCGCGCTGCTCTCGGGCCTGCTGGCCTTCGGCTACCTCTACGCCATCAGCATCAAGAACGTGCCGCTGGCGATCTGCATGTCGCTGCTGATGTGGGGCGTGGTCTACCAGGGCTACAACGCCGTGTTTCCCTCGTTCTACCCCGAGCTGTTCCCGACCCGTACCCGCGTCTCGGCCATGGCCATCTCGCAGAACATCGGCACCGCCATCACGGCCATGCTGCCGGCGCTGTTCACCGCCGTCGCGCCTCCCGGTGCAGCCAACATCTGGTTCACGGTCGGCGCCATCGCCTTCGGCGTCACCGTGATCTCCGCCCTGGCCGCGCTGAGCGCCCGCGAGACCTACCGCGTCCACATGAAGGACCTGGGCAATGCCGACGCCGTGCCCGTGCCCAAGGCCGACTACGATCGCCTGCGCGAACAGGCCCTGGACGGCGGCCGGCTGCAGAACGCCGCCGCCTGACCCCGTGCATCCGAGCCCTCGACTTCCATGATTTCCGGCAAGACCACCCTCATCGCCCACATCGGCTACCCGACCGAGACCTTCAAGGCGCCGATGATCTACAACCCCTGGTTCGACCAGCAGGGCATCGACGCCGTCGTCGTGCCCATGGGCGTCAAGGCCGAGGACTACGCCGCCGCGCTGCCGCAGATCATGCGTTTCTCCAACCTGCGCGGCGCGCTGGTCACGATGCCGCACAAGATCTCGACGCTGTCGCTGGTCGACGAGGTGACGCCCACGGCGCGCATCGCCGGCGCCTGCAACGCGATCCTCAAGCGCCCCGACGGCAGCCTGCTGGGCGACATGTTCGATGGCGCCGGTTTCGTGCGCGGCGTGGAGCGCAAGGGGCGGCCGTTCAGGGGCACGAAGGTGCTGGTGTCGGGCGCGGGCGGCGTGGGTTCGGCCATCGCGGCGTCCATCGCCGCGGCGGGCGCTGCCGAGCTGATGCTCTTCGACGCGAATCCCGCATCGGCCGAGGCGCTGGCGGGTCGCCTGCGGGCGCACTACCCGCAACTCGTCGTGCTCACGGGCTCGAAGGACCCGGCCGGCTTCGACGTGGTCGTCAACGCCACGCCGCTGGGCATGAAGGAGGGCGACCCGCTGCCCTTCGACGTCGAGCGCATCGCGCCCACCACCTTCGTCGGCGAGGTGGTCATGAAGTCCGAATACACGCCGCTGCTGCAGGCCGCCAAGGCGCGCGGGTGCGCGGTGCAGGTCGGCACCGACATGCTGTTCGAGCAGATTCCGGCCTACCTGGAGTTCTTCGGCTTCGGCAGCACCACGCCCGAAGCCCTGCGGGAGGTGGCCACACTGCGCTATTGACGGGATGCGCCGCACGCGGCGCACGAAAAGGTTCCACAACGAAGAAGGAGACAGCGAGATGAAGAAGAGACAACTGCTGGCCACCGCCCTGGTGGCCATGGGCGTTCTGGCGGCCGGCCCGGCGCTGGCGCAGGTGAAGGAGCGGACGATCAAGTTCGCCTTCCAGAACCAGACCGGCCACCCCCAGGCCCAGGGCGCGCAGAAGTTCGCCGACCTGGTGGCGCAGAAGTCCGGCGGCAGGATGACCGTGAAGCTCTTCCCGGGCGGCGCGCTCGGCGGCGACCTGCAGACCGTCTCGGCGCTGCAGGGCGGTACGGTGGAGATGACGGTGCTCAACGCCGGCATCCTGGCGGCGCAGGTCAAGGAATTCGCGGTCTACGACTTCCCCTTCCTCTTCGGCAATGCGCAGGAGGCCGACGCGGTGACCGACGGCCCCTTCGGCCAGAAGCTGCTCGCGCGCCTCGACGAGAAGCAGATGCACGGCCTGGCCTACTGGGACCTGGGCTTTCGCAACCTCACCAACAGCCGCCGCCCGGTGGCGCGGGCCGAGGACATCGCGGGCCTGAAGGTGCGGGTGATCCAGTCGCCGATCTACATCGACCTGTTCAACACGCTGGGGGCCAACGCCACGCCGCTGCCTTTCCCCGAGGTGTTCCCGGCGCTGGAGCAGCGCGTGGTCGACGGTCAGGAGAACCCCAACACGGTGATCCTGTCCTCCAAGTTCGCCGAGGTGCAGAAGTACGTCACGCAGACGCGGCACATCTACAACCCGCAGGCGCTCATCATCAGCAGGAAATTCTGGGACGGCCTCTCGGCCGACGAGAAGAAGGTGCTCACCGATTCGGCGGCCGAGGCCACCGCCTTCCAGCGCCAGGTCTCGCGCGGCGCGGCCGACTCGGCGCTGGCCGCGCTCAAGCAGGCCGGCATGACCGTGACCGAGCTCCCGCCGGCCGAAGTCGCCAAGCTGCGCGAGAAGGTCAAGCCCGTGATCGACAAGTACACCGCCAGTGTGGGCGAGTCCACCGTCAAGGAGCTGATGGCCGAGATTGCCAAGGTCCGCAAGTAGCGGTGCCCACGCGCGGCCTGCCTGCCACGCCCGCCGGGCCGCGCGCCCGGCGGGCGTGGCGCGTTTGTTGCTACCGATTTCATAGCTGCCCGCGCAGGCGGGACGGGCGCTGTAGCCCGAAATCGTTCAAATCCGCCGCGCGGCGGATGCCGTCATGAGTCCTTTCGCAGAAATCCTTCCCTTCGTCCAGACGCAGGCCGTGTGCCGTCGGCGCAAGGCCGGCGCATCGTGAGCCCGGCACCGGGCGATCCCCGTTCTTCTCAGCCGGTCGGGGGCCGGCGCCGGCCCATCGCGTTCGCGCTGCTGCTGCCACTGCTGCTCGCTGCCCAGCCGGTGGCCACCGACAGCTACCTGCCGGCGTTGCCGGCCATCGCGCGCGAGCTGGGCTCGGCCAGCAGCAGCCTCACCGTCTTCGTGCTGGCCTTCGGCCTGGCGCAGCTGCTGTGCGGGCCGCTGGCCGACCGCTTCGGCCGGCGCCCAGTGCTGCTGGCAGGGCTGGGCTGCTACGCGGTGGCGGCCGTGGGCTGCGCGCTGGCCGGCAGCGTGGGGTGGCTGGTGGGCTGGCGGGCGGTGCAGGGCTTCTCGATGGCGGCGATCCTCGTGTGCGCGCGCGCGGCGGTGCGCGACCTGTACCCGGCGCACGAGGGGCCGCACATCATGGCGCGCGGCCTCACCGGGCTGGGCGTGGTGGCGCTGTTCGCGCCCGTGATCGGGGCCTGGCTGGTACAGGGGCTGGGATGGCGCTGGGTGCTGGGCGCGATGGCGGTGTACGCGTGCGTGCTCTTCGTCCTGTGCTGGCGCGACTTCGCCGAGACGCATGCGCCGCTGGCGCCCGGCGAGGCCGCCACGCCCGTGGCCCGCGGCAGCGCGCGCGAGGTGTTCGCGAGCCGCAGCTTCCGGGCCTGGGCCGCTCTGGCGGCCGCCACCTATGGCGGGATCTTCTGCTTCCTGCTGCTCTCGCCGATGGTCTACATCGACCTGCTGGGCCTGTCGCCGGCGCTGTACGGCTGGATCCCGGCGGGCGGATCGATGGTCTACATCTTCAGCACCACGATGTGCCGGCGCCTGCTGCGGCGCTGGGGCGCCGTGCGCACGGTGCAGCTGGGTGCGTCGCTGAGCCTCTCGGGCGCCTGCATCCAGATGCTGGGCTGCGCGCTGTGGCCGCAGTCGGTGCTGCCGCTGCTGCTCGGGCATGCGGTGTACGTGCTGGGCCACGGCATCCACCAGCCCTGCGGCCAGGCGGGCGCCGTGGGCGACCTGCCGCACCTGGCCGGCCGCGCGGTGTCGTGGTCGGGCTTCGCCATGATGTTCGTCGCCTTCTGCCTGGGGCAGTTCGCGGCGCGCTTCGTCGACAACACCATGAGCCACGGCGCCTGGCCGATGGTGCTGCCCATGGTCGCCGCAGGCATGGCACTGATGGCGATCGCCTTCGGCTGGCTGCCGCGCCTGGCGCTGGCGCATCCGCCCGCGCGCGCCCGCTAGGCCTGCGGGCGCTCAGGCGGTGCGCGAGGCCTCTCGGGCGTTGGCGCGCTGCGCCAGCATGAACACCGGCATGGCCAGCAGCGCGCAGCCCGCCAGCACTGCGAAGGCCAGGCCGAAATGGCCGCGTGCGCCGACCACCGCGTTGGCCACGCCGGCACTGAGGGCCGCGCCGATGCCTTGCAGCGTCAGCACCAGCCCCAGCGCCAGGTTGTAGCGGCCGGTGCCGCGCGCATAGCGTTCCACCATCAGCGGCGTGGCCACGCCCAGCGCGCCGGCCGCAATGCCGTCGAGCACCTGCACCGGGATGTTGGCCCACACGCTGGGAAAGCCCCAGGCGAGCAGGCCGCGCACCGGCAGGATCAGGATGGCGAGGTAGACGAAGGCCGACAGGTCCAGCCGGCGGCTGCGCGCCACCCACAGCGCGACCGGCACCATCGTCAGCTGCGCGACCACGATGGCGACCCCGGTCCACAGCAGCGAGGCGGCATCGGGCTGCGTCGCGGCCAGGCGCTGGTTCAGCAGCGGCAGCATGGCCGCGTTGCCCAGGTGGAAGAAGGCGCAGGCCAGCGCGAAGAGCCACAGCGCGCGGTGGCGCAGCAGCTCGCCGAAGCCGCCCGGGCCCCCGGCCTGGGGCTCGGCCGCGCCGGCCTCCACGCCGCGCGCCGCCGCATGGTCGATGTCGCCGGCACGGATGGTCGCCAGGCACAGCAGGCTGCCCACGGCCATCACCGCCATCACCGACATCATCCAGGGCGCCCCGAACTGCTGCGCCACGATGCCGGCGCCCAGCGCCGACACGATGTTGCCGGCGTGGCTCCAGGCCTCGTTGCGGCCGGTCTGGCGGCGCAGCCCCTCGCGGCGGGCCAGGCCCAGCGTGAGCGCGGCCAGCGCGGCGGCCAGCAGCGCGCCGGCCGCGCCCGCGACCACCTGCGAGCCGACCAGCAGCCACGGCGAGGTCGTGAGGAAGGCGCAGCCGCTGCCGAGCATGACGGCCACCACGGCGATGGCCATCAGCGCGCGCTTGGCGGTCCAGCGGTCGGCCCAGGCACCGGCGAAGGGCGTCATGAGCACGGCGGCCAGCCCGCCGGCCGTCATCGTGACGCCGATCAGCGTCTGGTCGACGCGCTGGCTCTGCAGGTAAGTGGCCAGGAAGGGGCCGAGCCCGTCGCGCACGTCGGCCAGGAAAAAGGCCGTCCACGCCAGGGCGGCGAGCGAGGCGGCGGTGGCCGGCGCACCGGCGCGGGGGCCGGCCTCCAGGGGCATGGCGAGCGTGCTGGACATGGGCCGGCCTCCTCCTTGGCGCGGGTCAGTGGGCGTCCAGCGGCGTGCCGTTGACGGTGTGCGCCTCGATCACGCGGCCCCGGCCATCGGCCAGCGGCTGCGCGGGGCCTTCGGCGCGTACGTGGTCGCCGGGCTGGAGGCCCAGTTGCGCGAAGCCTTCGGGCTTGAGGTGCACGAAGTCGCCGGTGTCGAGCACCACGCCGTTGGGCGCACCGTGCTTCGCATGGTTGATGCGGAGCACGCGGCCCTCGGCCGGTGCGTCGTCGTGCACCGGCGCCAGGGGTTGGCCGTCGACTTCGCTGAGGCGGTGGAAGTCGTACACCACGTGCGCGCCTTCGCCCTTGGGCGAGGCCGGCCGCTCGCTGCCTTCGAGCGTGACCCGCTGGCCGGGTTTGACGTGCGCGAATGCGGCGGCCGCGCCCGTGTCGTGCTTGTCGAAGACGAACTGCGTGGGCACGCCGTCGGTGTCGATCAGCACGCCTTCGTGCTCGCCGCGCGGGCTGTAGACCAGGTGCTGGAAGCGGCCTTCGACCGACCAGACGTCGATGAGTGTGTCGTGGGGCATGAGTGAATCTCGCGATGGAACTTGGATGGAAGGAACAGGGGGGCGCAGGGTCCCCGACGGATCAGGC
>SCOE01000020.1 GCA_005503065.1 Comamonadaceae bacterium ALPHA2B | reverse complement strand
AAGTGGACCGGGGACCTGGACACCGGGCGGCTGCAGGCGGGCCTGAACGGCGAGACCTGGGTCGAGGCCAACGAGCCGGAGGAACTGGTCAACGCCCGCGAGGGCAGGATGGCAGGCTGATCCACCATGCAACGACTTTCATTCCCAACCGCCAAGGAGCGCAGCACCATGTCTTTCCGCCAATCTCTTGTGGGCATGGCCCTGGCCGTCTGCCTGGCCCCCGCGTTCTCGCAGACGGCCGCGCCGGCGTCCCGCGACGAGTTCTTCTGGCTCGGCGAGATCAACAAGGCCACGGCCGTGATCAACACCGACGAGGGCCTGCTCGACAAGGCGATGGCGCCACGCATCGCCGCCGGCATCGCCAAGGTGCTGCAGGACGGCGCGCAACCCAAGGCGAAGCGGCCGTCGACCGTGATCACCTTCGAGCCGCTGCTGATCGAGGCCGCAGGCCAGGACGTCACGCTGCTGCACGCCGGCCGCTCCAGCCAGGACATGCATGCCACCTACCGTGCGGCGATCCTGCGCGACCAACTGCTCGACCTGGCCGAGCAGCTCAACAAGACCTCGGGCGCGATGGTGAAGCTGGCCGAGAAACACGCCGGCACCATCGTGCCCAACTACACCAACGGCGTGGCCGCCCAGCCCAACAGCTACGGCCACTACCTGCTGGGCCACGCGGCCGGGCTGGAGCGCGATGCCCAGCGCATCCGCGAGGCCTATGCGCGCATCGACCGCTCCCCCATGGGCACCACGGTGCTCAACGGCACCAGCTGGCCGCTCAACCGCACCCGCATGGCCGACTACCTGGGCTTTGCCGCCACGGTCGACAATGCCTACGACGCGTCGCAGATCTCCTCGCAGGAAGAGCCGGTGGAGGTGGGTGCGGTGGTGACCAGCATCGCACTGCACACCGGCAGCTTCGTCGAGGACGTCATGGTCCAGTACGCCCAGTCGCGGCCCTGGATCCTGCTGGCCGAGGGCGGCGGCAACACCTACGTCTCCAGTGCCATGCCGCAGAAGCGCAACCCGGGCCTGCTCAACAACACGCGGCGCGACGCCTCGCAGGTGATCGCGCTGGCCATGGTGCCGCTGCTGCAGGCGCACAACATCCCGCCCGGCATGCCCGACGCCAAGGAGGTGAAAAGCAACGGCGAGATGGTCAAGAGCACGATCGCCGTGCTCCGGCAGTGGGAGCGCATCCTGGGCCAGATGGTCATCAGCCCCGAGCGCGCATTGGAAGAGCTCAACAGCGACTGGACCGCCTCGCAGGAGCTGGCCGACGTGCTGATGCGCAAGTACAGGCTGCCCTTCCGCGTGGGCCATCATTTCGCGTCGGAAGTGGTCGAGTACGCCAAGGCCAAGGACATCAAGCCGCTGGACTTCCCGTACGCCGAGGCGCAGCGCATCTATGCCGAGACGGTGAAGGGCTCCAGCTATGCGCAGGCGCTGCCGATGAGCGAGGCCGAGTTCCGCGCCACGCTCGATCCGGTGGCGATCGTGAAGCACCGCGCCTCGGCCGGTGGTCCGCAGCCGGCCGAGATGGCCCGCATGCTCAAGGCGGCACAGGGGCAGCTCGCGCAGCAGGCCGAATGGATCCAGGCACGACGCACGCGCATCGCCGCCTCGCTCGCCCGGCTGGATGCCGACTTCGACCGTCTCGCCGCCTCCGGTCGCTGAAATTCAAGCCAAAAGTGCCTGTAGCGCCCGCGCGGCAAGCGCGGGTCGCTATCAAATCAGGAGCGTCTGCGAGGCCTGCTTCCATTGCCAGCGCCGCCGCGCCGCGATCGCCGCGACCAGCCCGCAGCCCGCGAAGTTGATCAGGGTGATGAAGAGGAACAGCCCGTCCTTGACCACCAGCACGCCGTAGGCCGTGGCCGCGACGTGCGACAGCACCCACGAGCCCCAGGTCAGCAGCGAGACCGAGCGCGCGCCGTCGCGGCACTTCCACACGGCGACGATCTGCGGGATGTAGGTGAACACCCGCACGGCGTTGGTCAGCAGGTAGGCCCACGCGATGAGGCCGAGCCAGGTGTCGGCCGCCACGGGGATCGACAGGGATTGCATGAAGGAGTGTCCTCGGGCGGCGCCAGGCGCAGCGATGTCAGGGAGCCCGCACTCTAGGCAGGCATGCGCTGGCGCGGAATGCCGTATGGACGCTAGGCCGATGGGCCTACCTCCGCGGGCGGGGGCGCCGCTGCCGTGCGGGGTTGAGTGCAGGGCAGGCGCAGCCGCACGCGCGTGCCCGGGACGCCGTGCTGCAGCTCCAGCGTGCCGCCGAGTTGCCGTGCGCGCGCGCGCATGTTGTCGATGCCACGGCCCGCGGGCGCGTCGGCGGGCGGGCGCGGCGGGCTGCGCGGCCCCTCGTCCTCCACCTCGAGCGTCAGCGCATCGGCCGCCTGGCGCAGCGCCACCCGCACGCGGCCGGGCCGCGCGTGCTTGGCCACGTTGGTCAGCGCCTCCTGCGCGATGCGCAGCAGCTGCAGCGTGGCCTGCGGCGACTGAAGGACCGGCGCCGCGCCTTCGGGCACGTCGATGCGCCAGCTCGGCTGGAAGTGCAGCTCCTCCAGCTGGCCCTGCCAGCGGAACAGGAAGTTGCCCAGCGCGGTGCGAAAGTCGCCATCGTCGGGCGCCAGCGCGTCCAGGGCGATGCGCATGTCGGCGATGCAGGCGCGCAGCACCTCGGCGATCTGCACCTCGCTCATGTCGCCGCGCTCCACGCGCGACAGCGAGGTGAACAGGCGTGAGCCCAGCCCGTCGTGGATCTCGCGCATGATGGCCTGCCGCGCTTCGGTGGCCGCATTCTGCCGCTGCAGCTCGGCCATGCGCTCGAAGTCGGCGGCGATGCGGCGCTCGCGGTCGGCCACGCGGCTCTCGAGCGTGTGGTTGAGGTCCTCCAGCGCATCCATGGCGTGCACGAAGCGCGCGGTGAGCAGGCCGCCCATGGCCACCAGCAGCAGGTTGGCGGCATGGTGCAGCAGGAAGATGCGCTGCTCGAACCAGCCCGTCCACAGCGGCGGGCTCGCCGTCGGGCTCCAGCTCACGACGTAGTCGTGCACGCCGGCTGCCGTGGCCAGCAGCATGGCGGCGGGCAGCACCGCCGAAGCGACGGTGCGCTGCGCGGCCACCGTGCGGACCGCCACCGCGATCGCTCCCAGCCCGATGGGGATGAGCCCCGCGCTCCACACCCGGTTGACCAGCGGCTCGCTGGCCGGGCTCAGCACTACGCAGACCGGGCCAAGCAGCCAGTAGGCCAGCAGTGCGCGCCGCACCCAGGGCCGCTCCACCTGGGCGAGCTGCATCGCGAACAGCGCCAGCACCACGATGAAGCCGCCGGTCGCCGCCAGGTACACCATGCGCCACACCGGCCACCGATCGGCCGGCAACGCCTCGATCACGAAGGTCAGCGTGCGCACGCCCCACAGCGCCGCAGCGACGCCGAACAGGCCGTAGAGCACCTCGCTGCGCCGCCGCCACCAGATCGCGAGCACGAAGCCCGCCGTGAGCGCGCATACGAAGGCGGTGAGCTGGGGCATGGTGCGCACCCAGAACAGCCGCCGGTCGTACACCGGCAGCAGCGCTCCCAGCGTGCCGACCTCCACGCGCGGGAAGCGGCGGATCGCCCGTTCGGACGATACGGCGGCGCGCACCGCGAGCTCGTTGGGTGCGCCGCTGCGCAGCAGGGTGGGCGGCAGGCGGAAGAGGTGGGGACGCTCCCAGCGCACGCGCCGCTCGGCGCTGGACTCCGGCACCTCGCCGACCAGGGCGCCGTTGAGCCAGACCTGGCCGCCGTCATAGAGGTAGGGCAGGTACACCGCCCAGCCGCCGTCGCCCGGCGTCGCGCCGCGAGCCGGCCCGTCGAAGCTCCCGCGGTACCAGAAGGCCTGTCCTGGCACGCCTTCGGCGGGCCCGGGCGCCGCATCGGGCAGCGCGACCTCCTGCCAGCCCGGCGTGCTCGCGGCCGGCGGCGAGCGGGCAGCGTCTTCCAGACGCTGCATGCGGTGGAGCTCGAAGGCAGCGGCCGTGACGGCCTGCAGCGCGAGTGCCAGCGCAAAGCCGGCGCGCACGGCCCGCGCCAGGACGCTCACAGCAGGCCCAGCTGGCTGGCTTCGTAGACGGCTTCGCTGCGTGAATGCACGGCCAGCTTGCGGTAGATGTTCTTCACGTGGGCCACGACGGTGTGCGACGAGATGCCCAGCAACTGGCCGATCTCGTCGAAGGGAAGCCCCTTGGCCGTCAGCCGCAGCAGCTCGGTTTCGCGCGGGGTGAGGGGCGTCGGCGGCACCGGCGCCTCGGCCGGCGCGTCGGTGTCGGCCGACGCGGGCTTGAGCGCGACCCGGAATCGCGCCAGCACCCGGCGCGCGATGCCGGGGCTGATCGGCGCGCCGCCGTCATGCAGTTCGTGGATGCTGGCGACCACGCGCTCGGTCGAGGCGTCCTTGAGCAGGTAGCCGGTGGCGCCCGCCTCGATGGACTCGACGACGTGCGCGTCGTCGCCGAACATGGTCACCACCAGCACGTCGCAGTCCGGATGGGCGGCGGCGGCATGGCGGATCACCTCGACGCCGCGCAGGTCGGGCAGCCCGAGGTCCAGCAGCAGCACGTCGGGGCGCTCGCGGTCCAGCAGCTCGATGCCCTCCTGGCCCGTGGGCACGGCACCGACCAACGCCAGGCGCGGATCGCTCCGCACCGCGGCCGAGAAGCGGCGGAGGAATTCGGGCTCGTCTTCGACGATCAGGACCCGGAGGGTCATCGCATCTCCCGCGGCAGGGCTTCGGTGGTCGGATTGTCCGGCGCCAGGCGCACGAAGGGCATAGCGCATTGGCGCTATGCCGCCGGGCGCGCGGTGCTCAGTGGTCGTGGTGCAGGTAGCTCGCCTGCCGCGGCAGGCGCAGGCTCACCACGAAGGCCAGGACCATCATGCCGGTGACGTACCAGAAGAAGGCCGACTCGTGGCCGATGGACTTCAGCCCCAGCGCCACGTACTCGGCAGAGCCGCCGAAGATCGCGTTGGCGACCGCATAGGCCAGGCCCACGCCGAGCGCACGCACCTCGGGCGGAAACATCTCGGCCTTCACGATGCCGCTGATCGAGGTGTAGAAGCTCACGATGGCCAGCGCCACCACGATGAGGACGAAGGCAAGGACCGGGCTCGTCACGTGCTGCAGGGCCGTGAGGATGGGCACTGTCGTCAGGGCACCCAGGGCGCCGAACAGCAGCATGTTGGTGCGCCGCCCGATCCGGTCCGACAGCGCGCCGAACACCGGCTGCATGCACATGTAGACAAAGAGCGCGCAGGTCATCACGTAGCTGGTCGTCTTGATCGGCAGGCCCACCGTGTTCACCAGGTACTTCTGCATGTAGGTGGTGAAGGTGTAGAAGATCAGCGAGCCGCCGGCCGTGTAGCCCAGCACGGTGAAGAAGGCGGCCTTGTGGTGGCGGAACAGGCCGCCGATGGTGCCGGCCTCCTTGTTGGTGCGCGAGCTCTCGCTCTGCGTCTCGTGCAGCGTGCGGCGCAGCATCAGCGCCACCACGGCCGAGATGGCGCCGATCACGAACGGTATGCGCCAGCCCCAGGCCTTGAGCTCGGCCTCGTCGAGCACGGTTTCCAGGATGACGATCACCAGCACGGCGAGGAGCTGCCCCCCGATCAGCGTCACGTACTGGAAGGACGAGAAGAAGCCGCGCTGGCCGCGCAGCGCCACCTCGCTCATGTAGGTGGCGGTGGTGCCGTATTCGCCGCCCACCGACAGGCCCTGGAACAGCCGGCAGATCAGGAGCAGGAAGGGCGCCCAGGCGCCGATCTGGGCATAGGTCGGCAGGCAGGCGATGATCAGCGAGCCGCCGCACATCATCGCCACCGAGATCAGCAGCGAGGCCTTGCGGCCCACCCGGTCGGCGATGCGGCCGAACAGCCAGCCGCCGATGGGCCGCATGAGGAAGCCCGCCGCGAACACGCCGGCCGTGTTGAGCAGCTGCGCCGTGGGGTCGGACTTGGGGAAGAAGGCCGGCGCGAAGTACAGGGCCGAAAAGGCGTAGACGTAGAAGTCGAACCATTCGACCAGGTTGCCGGAAGAGGCCGCCATGATGGCGAAGACGCGGTGCCGTTTTTCTTCGGCGGTGTAGGCGCGGGGCGCGGAGGAGGCCGGCACCTGGGCCGGCGGCAGGGTTGCACTCATGGAGGAGGGGGTCGCCTTGGATCTGGGAGTTTTTGTCAAGGAAGAAGGCCGCCGGGGCGGCTTGCTGCATTCTGCGGCGCGGTGCGCCGGCGCGCTGTCAGCCGGTGTCCAGACCCTGCGGCCGTTGCGGACGGGGGCAGGGCGGGCTGGCGCGTCCTGCCCGGCATTCATGCTGCTGTCAGACAGGCCCGCTAGAGTGCGCGTCGTTCCTGCCGGCTGCCGCCGCTTGCGGACCGGCAGCGCGGCCTTCAGGCCAACGCTCTGGCCGCCTCGCGCGTTCTGCTGGGGCAATTCCCATGAAGGCCCTGTTCCATCTTCTCCTCTGCCCGTCCGTGTCCGTGCGCGGCGACGCCGGCGTGCGCGGGGGCCGCCCATGACGCGCCGCCGCCTGACGCTGCCGATCCCGGTGGCCAGCACGCTGGGCAACCGCTGGGACTGGGCACTGCTGCCGCTGCTGCTGGCCGGCCTGTTCGGGCTGGCCTTCGCGGCCTCGCAGATGGCGCGGCCCTATGCCCTGGGCGAGTCGATCCCGCTGAGCCTGGACCCGACGGTGCTGCCCTACTACCTGCTGCGCACCACGCTGCGCATGTTCCTGGCGCTGGGCGCCTCGCTGGTCTTCGCCTGCGTGTTCGCGGTGCTGGCCGCCAAGTACCGCATCGCTGAACGGGTGCTGGTGCCGCTGCTGGACGTGCTGCAGTCCATCCCGGTGCTGGGCTTCCTGTCGATCACGGTGACCGGCTTCATCGCCTTGTTCCCCGGCAACCTGCTGGGCGTGGAATGCGCGGCCATCTTCGCCATCTTCACCTCGCAGGCCTGGAACATGGCCTTCAGCCTGTACCAGTCGATGCGCACCGTGCCGTCCGAACTGGGCGAGGCGGCGGCCGTTTTCCAGCTCTCGGGCTGGCAGCGCTTCTGGCGCCTGGAGCTGCCCTTCGCCATGCCGGGCCTGCTGTGGAACATGATGATGTCGATGTCGGGCGGCTGGTTCTTCGTCGTCGCCTCCGAGGCCATCTCGGTGTCGAACCAGAGCATCAAGCTGCCGGGGGTGGGCTCGTACATCGCCATGGCCATCGAGGCGCGCGACCTGGCGGCCATCGGCTGGGCGATCCTCGCGATGCTGATCGGCATCCTGCTGTACGACCAGCTCTTCTTCCGCCCGCTGGTGGCCTGGGCCGACAAGTTCCGCTTCGAGGAGGGTGGCGGCGCCGAGGCCAGCCACTCGTGGCTGCTGACCTGGTTGCGTCGCACCCGGGCCGTGCGCGCGGCCGGCGGCGCGCTGGCGCGCGGCGCGGCGCGCAGCCTGGCCTGGTTCCCGCGCCGCTTCGACGGCACCTCCGTGCGTGCGCGACCGCGGCCGGCCGACCCGCGCATCGCGCGCATCGGCGATGCGCTGCTCTCGGGCGCCGTGCTGCTGGCGGTGCTGTGGCTGCTGCGCTTCATCCACGGCGAGGTGGGCTGGCACGAGGTGGGCCATGTCTTCGTGCTGGGCCTGTACACGCTGGTGCGCGTGCTGGTGCTCATCGCGATTGCCGCGCTGGTGTGGGTGCCGGTGGGCGTGTGGGTGGGCATGAACCCGCGCTGGTCGGACCGGCTGCAGGCCGTGGCCCAGTTCCTGGCCGCCTTTCCGGCCAACCTGATGTTCCCGGTGGCGGTGCTCTTCATCGTGCACTGGCACCTCAATCCCGACGTGTGGCTGTCGCCGCTGATGGTGCTGGGCACGCAGTGGTATTTGCTCTTCAACGTGATCGCCGGCGCCTCCAGCGTGCCGACCGAGCTGCGGCATGCGGCGAGCAACCTGGGCCTGACGGGCTGGCTGCGCTGGAAGCGCTACCTGCTGCCCGCGGTGTTCCCCAGCTTCGTCACCGGCGCCATCACCGCCAGCGGCGGCTCCTGGAACGCCAGCATCGTGGCCGAGTACGTGAGCTGGGGCGACACCACGCTGCAGGCCAACGGCCTCGGCAGCTACATCGCCCACATGACGGCCGTCGGCGACTTCCCACGCATCGCGCTGGGCATCGGCGTGATGTGCGTGTTCGTCATGGGGCTCAACCATTTCGTCTGGCGAAGGCTGTATCGCCTCGCCGAGGACCGCATGCATTTCTAGGACACGATGGAATACGGACAGCCGAACGCAGAGGCCGCGAAGGGCGCGCAGAGGGCGCAGAAGAAAGACAGAAAATTTCTGGATTCCTTCTGCGCCCTCTGCGAAATTTCTGCGCCCTCTGCGTTCGGCTGCCCGAACTTGAATTCCCGACCCGCAAGCACATGAAAGAAGCGCAAGAACCCATCATCGACCTGCACCGAGTGGGCAAGGGCTTTCGCGCGGCCGACGGCCACGCGCGCCCGGTGCTGCAGGACGTGGACCTGCACCTGGCGCCTGGCGAGATCGTGGCGCTGCTGGGGCCGTCCGGCTCGGGCAAGTCGACGCTGCTGCGCATCATCGCGGGCCTGATCGCGGCCGACGGCGGCGAGGTGCGCTACCGCGGGCAGCCCCTGCACGGGCCGGCGCGCGGCATCGCGATGGTGTTCCAGTCCTTCGCGCTCTTTCCCTGGCTCACCGTGCAGCAGAACGTGGAACTGGGCCTGGAGGCGCGCGGCGTCAATGCGGCCGAGCGGGCGCGGCGTGCCGCGCAGGCCATCGCGCTGATCGGCCTGGCGGGCTTCGAGGGCGCCTTGCCGCGCGAACTGTCGGGCGGCATGCGCCAGCGCGTGGGCATCGCGCGCGCGCTGGTGGTCGAGCCCGATGTGCTGCTCATGGACGAGGCCTTCTCGGCGCTCGACGTGCTCACGGGCGAACGCCTGCGCGACGACATCCTGCAGCTGTGGGAAGGGGGCAGCATGCCCACGCAGGCCATGCTCATCGTCTCGCACAACATCGAGGAGGCCGTGCTCATGGCCGACCGCGTGCTGGTCTTCGCGGCCGACCCGGGCTGCGTGCGCGCCGAGCTGCCGATCACGCTGCCGCGCCCGCGCGATGGCGACTCGATCGAGGTGCGCCTGCTGGTCGACCAGGTCTATGCGCTGATGACCGCCGGCGCCGCCGGCCATGCGGCCCACGGCGCCAAGCGCGCCGTGCTGGCCGAGCGCCTGCCCGAGGCCGACGTCACCCGCATGGAAGGCCTGCTCGAACTGCTGGCGCAGGACGACTTCGCCGGGCGCGCCGACCTGCCGCGCCTGGCCGACGAGTCGGAGCTGACCGACCACGACCTGCTGCCGCTCACGCGCGCGCTGTCGCTGCTGGGCCTGGCCCGGCTGGACGAGGGCGACCTGCTGCTCACGCCGCTGGGCCGGCACTACGTCGACAGCGCCCACGGCGGGCGCCAGCGCATCTTCGGCCAGCAGCTGCTGGAGCGCGTGCCGCTGGCGGCGCACATCCGCCACAGCCTGGAGCAGGACCCGGCCGGCCAGCTGGCCGACGCGCACTTCCTCGCGCTGCTGCGCGACAGCCTCGACGAGGCCGAAGCGGAGCGGGTGCTGCACCGGGCGATCGAGTGGGGCCGCTATGGCGAGGTGTTCGAGTACGACTTCCACACGGGGATGATCCATCTGCCGGCACCGGACGTCGCATCGCCGGCTTGAGTGGGCGTTGGCCGTCTCAGGCCGTCGCGGGTGCGCTGGCCTGCGACTCGGCGGCCGCCTCCAGCAGCCAGTGGCGAAACGCGCTGACCGCCTCGTCGTCGGCGCGCTCGGTGTTCACCACCAGCGTGTAGTCGGGGCCGCGCCAGGCCGGCTCGGGCAGCGGGCAGACGAGCCGGCCCGCGGCGATCTCGCGCTCCACCAGCGGCAGCGAGGCCAGCGCCACGCCCAGGCCCGCCACCGCGGCGCCCAGCTGCAGGTACACATGGTCGAAGTGCAGGTGCCGCGCGCCCTGCAGTCGCGGGGCGCCGGCCGCGTGCAGCCAGTCGGACCAGGCGCTGCGCGTGCTCGTGGAATGCAGCAGGACGTGGTGGCGCAGGTCGGCGGTGCTGCGGATCGGATGGCGCAGCAGCACCTCGGGGCTGCAGGCGGGCAGCCGCAGGTCGGGCAGCAGCACGCTGGAGCTGACGCCGGCCGCGTCCTCGTGGCCCGAACGCACACCGACGTCGAAGGCCTCACCCACGTAGCGCAGCTTGCGCGAGGTGGTCGACAGCCGCACGTCGATGTGGGGATAGCGGGCCTGGAAGTCCGCCAGCCGCGGGATCAGCCAGCACAGCGCGAAGCTGGCCAGCGCGTTCACCCGCACCGTGCCCGACACGCGGCGCGCGGTGCCGTCGTTGCGCAAGCGCGCCGCGCCCGCGGCCAGCCGGTCGAAGGCGCCGCCCACGTCGCCCAGCAGCGCGGCGCCCTCGTCCGTGAGCTGCACGCCGCGCGCACGCCGCTCGAACAGCGGCAGGCCGAACCAGTCCTCGAGCAGGCGGATCTGCTTGCCCACCGCCCAATGGGTGACGTTGAGGCGCGCCGCCGCCGCCGCGAAGCTGCCCTGTGTCGCCACCGCCTCGAAGGCGCGCAGTGCGTTGAGCGGCGGCAGGCGGCCGCGGCCGGCCGGCGCTTGCGCCGCGTCGTCGGTGACGTGACCTTTTCTCTCCATTGGCGCGATATTACGTCCGTGGTGCGATGAAGGACCGCGCCCTAGCATCGGGCCATGTCTTCAGCCCCACTCGCCGTCACGACGCCTTCGCGGGCGGGTGCCGCGCCACCGCGCAACCGGGTCCTGTGGCTCTCGTGCGTCGCGCATGCGCTGCACGACGGCTACACCGACATGATCTACGTGCTGCTGCCGGTGTGGCAGGCGGAGTTCGGCCTGGGCTACGGCGCGCTGGCCGTGCTGCGCGGGCTGTATGGCGGCACCATGGCGGCGCTGCAGCTGCCGGCCGGCTGGGTGGCGCAGCGCATCGGCAGCCGCGCCACGCTGGCGCTGGGCACGCTGCTCGCGGCCCTGGGTTACGCGGCGGCCGGCATGACGGGCAGCCTGGCCGGCCTCGGGCTGGCCCTGGCGCTGGCGGGCAGCGGCTCCAGCACGCAGCACCCGCTCGCGTCGGGCGCGGTGGCGCGCGCCTACGGGCGGGACGCGCGCGGCCCGCTGGGCGTGTACAACTTCGCGGGTGACCTGGGCAAGGCCGCGCTGCCGGCCGCACTGGCGCTGCTGATCAGCGTCGCACCGTGGCGCCACGCGCTCTGGGCGATGTCGGCCCTGGGTGTGGCGGTGGCCGTGGGCCTTGCACTTTTCCTCCCCAAGGTGGCCGTCGGCGGCCAGGCATCGCATGGCGACGCCGCTGCGGCAGCGCCGGCATCGCCCACCGGCTTCCGGTTGCTGCTGGTGATCGGCGTGCTCGACACCGCCGTGCGCATGGGGCTGCTCACCTTCCTGCCCTTCCTGCTCAAGGCCAAGGGCATTCCCGCGCCGCTGCTGGGCGTGGCGCTGGCCCTGGTGTTCCTCGGCGGGGCGGCGGGCAAGTTCCTCTGCGGCTGGCTCGGCGCGCGCCTGGGCGTGACCGGCACCGTGCTGGCGACCGAGGGCGGCTCGGCGCTCGGCATCGTCGCGCTGCTGCTGTGCCCGCTCGGGCTCGCGTGGGTGCTGCTGCCCCTGCTGGGGGCGATGCTCAACGGCACGTCTTCCGTGCTCTACGGCACGGTGCCGGAGCTGGCGCCGCGCGGCAGCACCGAGCGCGCGTTCGCCATCTTCTACACCGGCGTGATCGCGTCCGGCGCGCTGTCGCCGGTGCTCTACGGCCTGCTCGGCGACCGGGTCGGCATCCAGCTGGCGACCTGCGCCACCGTGTTGACGGCGCTGGCGATCCTCCCATTGGCCCTGGCGCTGCGCCCGCGTCTGAAGCCGGCCGCAGGCGCCTGAGCGTGGCCGCCCGCTTTCCCTGGCTCCTCATCTCCGAAAGCTCGACCGCATGGACACCCCCTCGCAAGCCCCACTCATCCTTGTCACCGGCGGCAGCCGCGGTGTCGGCGCGGCCACCGCGCGGCTGGCGGCCGAGCGCGGCTACGACGTGGCGATCAGCTTCGTCGCCAACGAAGCCGCGGCCGAGGCGGTGGCGGCCGACGTGCGGGCGCTCGGACGCCAGGCCCTGGCCGTGTGCGCGGACAGTGCCGACCCCCAGCAGGTGGCGCAGCTGTTCGAGGCCATCGACCGCCGCTTCGGCCGCATCGACGTGCTGGTGAACAACGCCGCCATCATCGGGCGCCAGTCGCGGCTGGAGGGCCTCGGCTTCGAGCGCATGCAGCGCATCTTCGCGGTGAACGCGATCGGCCCCATGCTGTGTGCGCAGCAGGCGGTCGGGCGCATGTCGCAGCGCCACGGCGGACGGGGCGGCGTGGTGATCAACGTGTCCTCGGCCTCGGCGCGGCTCGGCAGCCCGAACGAATACGTCGACTATGCGGCGTCCAAGGGCGCGCTCGAGACCTTCACCACCGGGCTGGCCAAGGAGGTGGCACGCGAGGGCATCCGCGTCAACGGCATCCGCCCCGGCCACATCTACACCGAGATGCATGCCAGCGGCGGCGAGCCGGGGCGCGTGGACCGGGTCAAGGATTCGATCCCGATGGGCCGGGGCGGACAGCCGGAGGAGGTCGCCCGCGCCATCCTGTGGCTGGCCGGCGCCGAGGCCTCCTTCGTCACCGGGACCTTCCTCGACGTGACCGGCGGCAAATGAGCATCAGCGTCTGCGCGCCGGGGCGGCCACGCCGGCGCCGCGGACCTCGAGCTGGATGGCGTCGAGCACCTGGCCCTGCGCGTCGGCCAGCTCGACCGTGTGGCGGCCGGGCCAGGGCAGCCATTGCGCCGAGGGGCCGCGCGCGAAAGGCTTGCCGTCGATGCGCCACTGCACGTCGCGGCCGGCGCTGTCGGACTCGAAGCTCACACGCTGGTTTCGCGGCGGGATGTCGGGGTCGAGCGCGAGGATCGTGCCCTGCGTCGGCGCGGTGATGCGCGCCGGGTTGCCGTCTTTCGAATCAAAAGTGCCTGCAGCGCCCGCGGGGCGGGCGCCGGCAGCTATCGTTTCAATAGCAAACAGCGGCTGCTCGGTGCCGGCGATGAACCACTCGCTGCGGGCCGCCTCGATGGGTTCGCCGTTCCTTTCGGTCGGGTTGGGGCCGAAGCGCACCTGCGCCTGCACCAGGCCGGGCGGCGGCGCGGGCGCACGGCTGGGCTCGCGCTGGTGCAGGAAGCGCATGGTCTCGGCCCACAGCGGCGCGGCGCCGGTGGTGCCGCTCACGTCCCACATCGGCGCGCCGCTGGCGTTGCCGATCCACACGCCGACGGTGTAGCGCTCGGACCAGCCCACCGCCCAGTTGTCACGCATGTCCTTGCTGGTGCCGGTCTTCACTGCCGTCCAGAAGCGCGTGCCCAGCACGCTGTCCACGCCGAAGGTGCGCGTGCGCGCATTGGCGTCGGACAGGATGTCGCCGACGATGAAGGCCGCGCGCGGATCGAGCGCGGGCGTGAAGGCGACGGGCTCGCGCCGCGGCGTCAGCAGCACGCGCGTGCTGCTCGCACGTCCGCCGTTGGCCAGCGTCCGGAAGGCGTTGGCCAGCTGAAGCAGCGTGAGTTCGGCGCTGCCCAGCGCGAGGCTGTAGCCGTAGTAGTCGCCGCTCTGCGCCAGCGTGATGCCGGCACGCTGCAACTGGCGCGCAAAGGCGTCGGGCGACACCATGACCAGCGTGCGCACGGCAGGCACGTTGAGCGACGCCGCCAGTGCGGTGCGCACCGACACCGGCCCCTTGAAGTGCCGGTCGTAGTTCTGCGGGATGTACAGCCCGCCCGAGGTGGCGATCTGCGCCGACGAGTCCTCCAGCAGCGAGGCGGCGGTGAGCCGGCGCTCCGCGATCGCCTGCGCATAGAGCAGCGGCTTGAGCGTGGAGCCGGGCTGGCGCGGTGCGAGCACGGCATCGACCTCGGCCGCGCGGCTGAGCTGGCCCGAAGAGCCGACCCAGGCCAGCACCTCGCCGCTGGCGTTGTCGAGTACGACCAGCGCGCCGTCTTCCACGTTGCGGCCGCGCAGTTCGCGCAGGTGGCGTTGCAGGCTCTGCAGCGCGAAGCGTTGCAGCGGCGCGCGCAGGGTGGTGCGCAGTTCCATGGGCGCTGGCGCGTTGCCGTCCGCTTCACGCGCGGCGCGCAGGGCCTGGCGCGCGAAGTGCGGCGCGACGCCCTCGCTGGCCTCGAAGGCGCGGCGCTGCACCACGGCCGTGGTGAACATGTCGAGCGCTGCACAAGATGCGGCCCCCACGCTCGGCACTTCGTGTCCTCGCTGCCCCCCGAGGGGGCGTTCGCCGGCTTCGGGCGGCCCGGCGCTGCGCTCGGGCCCTTTCTCCGGCCCCGCCATGCCCTTCATCACCTCGCAGGCCCGCTGCGCGACGAGTGCCGGCTTGGCATTGGGCGCGCGCACCAGCGCTGCGGCCACGGCGGCCTCGCGTGCATCGAGCCCGTGCGGCGCCTTGTCGAACAGCGTGCGCGACAACGCGTCGATGCCCACCAGCTCGCCGCGGAAGGGCACGAGGTTGAGGTACGCCTCCAGCACCTGGTCCTTGCGCCACTGGCGTTCGAGCTGCGTCGCGGTGACGGCCTGCCCGATCTTCTGGCCGACGCTTCGCCCGCCGCTGGCGCGGCGCAGGTCGTCGTCCAGCAGGCCGGCCAGCTGCATGGTGATGGTCGACGCGCCGCGCGTCTTCGTGTTCCACAGGTTGGCCCAGGCGGCCGCCGAGACGGCGCGCCAGTCCACGCCGCTGTGCTCGTAGAAGCGCCGGTCCTCGCTGAGCACCAGCGCCGTGCGCAGCGCGGGCGACACGTCGGCCAGCGCCGTCCACTGGCCGCGCCGCACCGTGGCGTCGGTGCGCACGCGCTGAAGCAGCTCGCCGTTGCGGTCGAGCACGCGCATGTCGGAGGGCCGGAACTCGCCGCGCACCTGCTCGAAGCTGTCGACCGCCCAGGCGCCGGCCGCGGCCTGGCCGAGAAGCAGCGCCGCCAGCGCGGCACGCCATGGGATCGAGCGGAGGCAGGGCACCGTCATTCGTCGTCGTCGACGCGCGTGGGGTCGAGCGGGGCGCTCGGTGGCAAGCAGGAGGGCAGCATGGCGGGCTTCTGTGCAGTGGGACGCGCGGGCACCGGCCCGGACTGGCGTGGGGAGATTTTGCGTCCTGCCCGGACGGCGTTCTCCCGGCCTCCTGTTTTTGAGCCAAAAGCGGCTGCAGTGCCCGCCGCGCGGGCGCCGGTAGCTATCAAAAGAGGAGCGACTGTGCGGTGCGCAGGTCCGATGGCGCGTACAACGGCTTGCGGCGCGCGGTGCGCGCCTACCCGCAGGCGGTGGCGATGTCTGGCGGGCTGGCGGCCACGGCGGGGCGAAGGTTCAGGCCCTTGTCAGGAGAGACACCCATGAAAGAGCTTGCTGCACTCTTCACCGCGGCCGCCGTGCTGTCCGGCTGCGTGGCCGTGCCCTACGACCGACCGCCGCCACCGCGTCCTGCACCGGGCTATGGCGATCGCGACCGCGACGGCGTACCCAACCGCTACGACCGCGATCGCGACGGCGACGGCGTGCCGAACCGCTACGACCGCCGGCCGAACGATTCCTGGCGCAACTGAGGAGGGCGAGGGCCGACCCGCCCCGCCCGTGCGCCGGGCGGGTGCCCATCAGTTCAGGGTGATTTGCGCCTGCCGCGCCACCTCGGTGAACTTGGCGAGACTCTTCTGCACGGAGGCCTGTGCCTCGGCAGGCGACATGGTGCTCGCGACCTGGCCGCCGGCGTCCAGCGCATGCCTGACCTCGGGGGCGGAAGCCGCCTTGAGGATTGCGGCGTTGAGCCGGCTCACCACCGCGTCCGGCACCGTCTTGGGCGCGGCGACGGCGAAGTACTGCGTGGCTTCGTAGCCCTTGAGCCCGGCCTGGTCCATGGTCGGCACATCCGGCAGGCTGGGGACGCGGAACGGCGTGGTGACCGCATAGGCCTTGAGCTGGCCCGACTTGATCTGCGCGAGGACCGGCGTGAGGCCCAGCATGCCGAGCTTCACCTGCCCACCGGTCACGTCGACGACGGCCTGGCCGCCCCCCTTGTAGGGAACGTGCAGCATCTTCGTGCCGGCCATCGTGTTGAAGAGTTCGCCGGCCAGGTGCTGTCCCGTGCCGATGCCCGAGCTCGCGAAATCCCACTTGTCGGGTTCGGCCTTCATCGCTGCGATCAACGCCTTGAGGTCGGCCGGCGCCTGGGCGGCGCGCCCCACGAGCACGATCGGACCCTGCGACAGCATGGCCACCGCCTTGAGTTCCGTACCGATCTGCGGCTGCGGCCGCGCGAACAGCACCGGCCCCGGCACGGTGACCAGCGTGTAGCCGTCGCCGCTGGCACGGGCCGCCTGCTGCAGCGCCAGCGCACCGGACGCGCCCGGCACGTTGTCCACCACGATCGACTGGCCGATCTGTTCGGACACGCTCTTGGCGAAGGCGCGTGTCAGCACGTCGACCGAGCCGCCCGGCACGTAGCCGACGATCCAGGTGATCGGGCGCACGGTGGGCCAGGGCTTGTCGGCGTAGGCTGCCGTGCACAGGGGTACCGCGGCGAGCAGGGCGGCGAAGCGCAGCAGCGAGCGGCGGGCGAGGGAAGGGGAAAGGGGCATGGCGGGTCCTTGGGTCTGTGAGGCGGTTAGCGGTCCGGCTTGCCGGGCGGGGTGTGGGGATGGGCGACGCTGCTGGCGTTGAAGTCCCGGATCATTCGCAGGATGGGACCCATGACCCAGGTGTTGAAGACCAGGACGTCGGTCTCCTCCTTGGGATCGCGCGTCACGTTGAAGAGGTAGGGCGATTCGAGCTTGCCCTGTCCGTGGTTGACCTCGGGCTCCCAGTAGAAGTGCAGCTTCCAGTCTCGCCACTTGGCCGCGCGAAGCTCCTGCTTGATGTAGAAGAGAAAGCCCTCGCGCGCCGACTTCTCCGAGTCGCCGAACAGGAAGGCGCGCTGGTCCACGCCGTCGATGGGCCGGTCCTGCGGCACTTCGGCGCCGCCGACGCGGCACAGGGTGGTGAAGAGGTCCGTGACGTGCACGATCTCGTTGCTGACGCGGCCGGGCGCGATGCGACCCGGCCAGCGGGCGATGAAGGGCACGCGCAGGCTGCCTTCCATCGCCGTGTGGTAGGTGCCTCGCCAGGGGCCGGCCGTGCCGCGGTAGGGCGCCCGGAACTCCGGCCCGTTGTCGCTGCAGAAGATGAAGAGCGTGTCGTCGGCGATGCCCAGGCGCTGGACCTCGTCGATCACCTGGCCCACGCGGTGGTCCATCTCTGCCATCGAGTCGGCGAAATCGCCGTTGCCGGTGCGGCCGGCGAAGTCGTCGTGCGGCAGCGTCGGGAAGTGCAGGTGCACCAGCGGCAGGTACAGGAAGAACCTGCGTCCGGCTGCGGCATGGCGGGCCATGAAGCGGCAGGAGCGATCCACCAGCTCGGCGTCGATGCCGCGCCGCGATTGCAGGTCGTACACCTTCACCGCCTGCGAGGGCTCCCCGGCCCGGCCTTCCATGATGTGCGGCATGTCGACCACGGTGGGGTCGAAGCCCACGGACGAGGTGAACTGGCTCTCGTCCGTGGTCCGGGGAATGCCGTACCACTCGTCGAAGCCGCGGTCGGACGGGTAGCGCCCGTCGACGTCGCCCAGATGCCATTTGCCGTAATGCGCCGTGGCGTAGCCCGCGGCCGAGAGCGCCTGCGCCAGCGTGATCTCCCAGCGTGTCAGGCCTTGCGGCAGGCCGGGCGGCACCGACTGCAGACAGCCGGTGCGGATGGGATGGCGCCCCGACATCAGCGCCGAGCGCGTGGGCACGCAGTCGCTCTCGACGTTGAAGTTCTGCAGCAGCAGCCCCTCGCGCGCCAGCTGGTCGATGCGGGGCGTGGGCGCGCCGCGCAGCGCGCCGCCGCCGTAGCAGCCCAGTTCGCCCCAGCCGAGGTTGTCGGCGACGATGAGCACGATGTTGGGAGCGGCAGGAGCGGTCATTGGAGGGCGATGCAAGGGAGGAGCCCCAATCTAAGTCCGTACACCGCCTCGACCTATTCCCGGATGGCGCAGCTTCCATAAACTGTAGGAATGTCCCTCGCGATCCACGACATCGAATACTTCCTGGCGGTGGCCCAGGCGGGCAGGCTCTCGGGCGCGGCCGAGGCGCTCGGCGTCACCCAGCCGGCATTGAGCAAGGCCGTCAAGCGGGTGGAAGGCGAGTTCGGCCTCCAGCTCTTCGAGCGCCGCGCCCGAGGTGTGGCGCTGACGGCGGCGGGCGTCCGGGTGGCGCAGCAGATGCGCCGCCTGCAGGCCGACTATGCCGACGTGGTGCTGCTCGCCAACGAGATGCGTGCACAGCGCTCGGGACTGCTCCGCGTCGGCGTGACGGACACCAGCAGCCGCAACCGGATGATCGCGGTGCTGGCCACGCTGCTGAAACAGCGCCCCGGCCTTCGCGTGCGCATCGGCGTGGACCGCTCGGAGGCGCTGGCGGAACAGGTGCGCGAGGGCGCGCTCGATCTCGCCCTCGTGCCGGCCTACGAGGGTCGCCTGCTGGACGCCGAGCGGATCAAGATCGACAACGATCCGCTGCTGCCGCTGGCCCGCGCCGGGCATCCGCTGGCGACGCGCTCGCGCCTGGCCATGAAGGACCTGGCGCCCTACGGCTGGATGATCGGGCCCGAGCATTCCGGGGCCTATGGCGCGCTGGCGGCCGTCTTTGCCAGGCACCACCTCGCCGCGCCCACCATCGTGGTGGAGGTGCCCTATTCGTCGGAAATGAATCTGTCCCTGCTGGCCGCCACCGACCTGCTCACCGTGGCGCCGCGCTCGCTGGTGCGTCAACTGGCCGGCGACGGCCTCGTGGTGCTGCCCGTCGCCGCACTTCGCATTCCGCGCGCCGTGGTCCTGCTGTCCCGGCAGGGCACCGCTCCGACGCCGCTGATGCAGGCGGTCATCGACGCTCTGCTGGCCGGCCCCGCCGCACCCGGCCGGGCCGGCCCCTGAGGCCGGAAAACCGCCTCAGAGCAGCTTCCACCTCAGCAGCAGCGCCGCCACGGCCGGCACGCCGAAGAGCAGCAGCAGCACGGGCAGCTCCTCGGCCGCGCTGTAGCCGGCCTTGCTCACGCCCACCCACATGTTGAAGCCGGTGATGGCCAGCCAGCCCACCAGAAACAGGCCGGTCGCCCAGCTCGCGGCGGCAGGGAAGTTTTCGGCGAAGAGCCGTGCCCAGATGAAGAAGGCGGCGAGCATCAGGAAGCCGGAGCCGAGGAAAAGGGCGGTGCGCATGGGTGGAGTCCTTTCATCGATCGGAGGTGTGACAGCCTTCGCACCGGCCCGCGGCGCGGCGCGCGGCACAAGCGTAACTGACGCCACCGCCGGCGTGGCGAGGCGGCCCGCTGCTGCGCGGGTCGGGCGCCTGCCTCAGTCGCCGGTGCCGAAGCGGGCGATCGACCGCGCACGCGCCTTGGCGGCCTCGTCTTCGCGGTTGCGCGGCTCGGCCGTGGTGACCAGCGCGCCGATGAGGCGGCTGGCCACCTCCGTCACTTCGTCCACCGCCTGCTCGAACACGGCCTCGTTGGCCTTGGAGGGCACGCTGAAGCCGCTGAGCTTGCGCACGAACTGCAGCGAGGCGGCGCGGATCTCCTGCTCGGTCGCAGGCGGTTCGAAGTTGAAGAGGGTCTTGATGCTGCGGCACATGGGTGTGTTGTAGCGGGAACCGTCAATGTTGCAAAGTCTGCGGCGGCATTCGACAACGCCGTGCGCACGACCACATCGCCGACATCCAAGTCCAACTTGTCGTCACCTGCCACAGCAACGGGTCATCAAGGACATCCGGCAGCATGTGCCCGCGTCGCGCCGCGAAGATTCGGAGAAGGTTTGGCGAGACCTGAAAGCGGCCTGTCGCTCGCGGCCCACCGACCGACCGCAGTCGCTGCAAAGCCGCCCCTGCACGGCCCGTATGGGCGTTGGCCCCGCTCACGTGGCCAAGGCCTGGATGCGCCTCCCGATCGAGCCCCGGCGCATTGAGCCATGGCAGACACGCACACTTGCGACATCGTCCTGATGGCTGGACGACCCATAGCAATCCAGCGACCACGCGCCCACACTCGCAACGCGCCAAACCGGCCGAGCGATATCTACTTGATCATGTCGAAACTACTTGCAAGCAAGGTTGCGATCGTGACGGGCGCACGCCGTGGCCTGGGCCGAGCGCATGCTCTGGGACTGGCGCGGCACGGTGCACGCATGGCGTCGAGCGATCGCGACGGAGCACCTGCCGGGGCGTCCGTTCGCGCAATGGCTGCAGAGAACGAACAGCGGGGGCGCGCGGCCCTTGCCGTCGAAGCCGACGTGACTCGGCCTGAGCAGGTCAACGCGTGGGTCGCCAACGCCGAGGCGCAATGGGGCCGCGTCGACATTCGCGTGAACCATGCCGGCATCCTTCGCGACAGGAGCTTTGCCAGGATGTCGCTCGCTGATTTCCGTTTCGTGCTGGACGTTCATCTCATGGGTGCGGTCCACTGTACGCAGGCCGTCTGGAACGGAATGCGCGAGCGCGGATACCGTCGAATCGTGCTCACGACGTCTTCCTCCGGAGTCTAGGTACTCACACCACCTGCATCATGACGTCGGTGATCAAAAGGGCGAAGGGCTGGGAATCATGTGGCGTCGTGGTGCGGCAGTCTTCGGACGGCAGCTTTTTCTGGGCTGAAGTGACACCCGCGCAGAAGCCTCTGAACTACATGACTGCCATGCCGAATGAGGAACGCTTCGACACCGCCGATGAGGCTTGGGTGGCCGGCTATTTGTTCATGCGCAGAAGACTGCGCACGCGAGAATGAGCAAGTTGCCGGCTACGGTCGGCCACTGCCGAAAGCTGCCGCGGAGGGCACTGAGGCGTCCCTCGCCCGCGGCTGATCCGAGCCGGTGCGCAAGCCGCGCCGCGTATCTCCGACGGCGGCAAGAGCGTCCGGAATAAGCCGCGCCCCGATGCTTCGGCCTTTGGTGGTCATCGCATGCTTGCGGCAATTCGCGCAGCGTCCTTCGAAGGAGGCAAACCGAAGGCACGCGCGTATTCCCGGCTGAACTGCGTTGGGCTTTCGTACCCCACCTCATGCGCAACGGAGGTGACGTTGGCGCCGGCGCAAATCAGCAACTTTCTGGCTTGCAGCAGGCGGGTCTGCTTCTGGTACTGCAGGGGACTGAGCGTCGTTGCCGCCTTGAAGTGACGGTGGAACGCCGAGACGCTCATGGCGGCATCTTCGGCAAGCTCCTCCATGCGCAACGGGCGCGCAAATTCTTCCCGGATACGTTGGACCACGCGGTTGATTCGCGCCAAGGAGGTTTCCGGCGTTGCGATGTCACGCAACATCCAGCCCATGGGCCCCTGCAGCACTCTGTAGAGGATTTCGCGCTCATAGGCCGGGGCCAGCGCAGGGATGTCCGCAGGATGGCTCATCAACCGCAGCATCCGGACCCAGGCATCCAGCAACTCCGGAGTCACTGCTGCCACCGAGAAGGCCGATTCCTGGCCGGCGAAGTCGGCAGTTTCAGGCAAATCGGTCAAGAGGCTGGTCAGTACAGCGGGCGCCAGGGTCAGACTCACGGCAAGGTACGGGGCGCCCGAGCTGGCGCTGCGCACCACACCCGCCGCCGGGAGCTCGATGGACATCACGAAATAGGTGGCCGGGTCATAGTGCAGCGTCTGCCCGCCCACGGTCATCGACTTGCTGCCCTGCAAGATGACATTGACCATGGGCTCATAGACGGCAGCAAGCTCATGCTCCGGGATGGCCCCCCGCACCATCGCCACACGGGGAATGCCCGTTTCAGTCCGCTTGTTCTGTGCATGAGCCGCCAAACTTCGAAGCTCGTCCAACTGTTCTTTCATGGCGCGATTGAATCTCGGCCGGGCTCCCGGCACAAGGGATGAAGCAGGAATAGGCAGGAACGAGGCAGAAACAGGTATGTGGCGGCGCAAGCAAAAACCTATCGTGGAGGCACTGAAACCCCCTGGAGCAAATGCATGGAAACCGTCGTCATCACCGGAGGCAGCCGAGGCATCGGCGCGAGCGCCGCTATCGAATGCGCTCGTCGTGGAATGGGCGTCCTCCTGACCTACAAGCAGAACCCGGACGCGGCAGAGGGCGTCGTTGGTCGAATCACCGAGGCTGGCGGCCGCGCCGTGGCGCTTCCGCTCGACGTGGCCGCAATCGGGACCTTTGCCGCCTTCCGGCAGACCGTGAAAGAAGTGCTCACCTCGACGTGGGGCGAAGCCCGCCTCGGCGGCCTGGTGAACAACGCCGGCCACGGTCTCTACAGCCCCATCGACGCCGTCACCGAGGCTCAGTTCGACGGCCTGATGGGTGTGCATCTGAAAGGACCGTTCTTCCTGACGCAGGCCCTGCTGCCGTTGCTGAAGGACGGTGCCGCCGTCGTCAACATGACCAGCGCAACAACCCGAGTCGCCACTGCAGGCGTCGCGCCGTACGCCGCCTTCAAGGGCGGACTGGAAGTGCTGACCCGCTACATGGCGAAGGAGTTTGGCGAGCGCCGCATCCGGGTCAACGCCGTCTCGCCGGGGGCCATCCGCACCGAGCTCGGCGGCGGCCTGACCTCCGAGTTCGAGACCCTGCTGGCTTCGCAAACTGCGCTGGGGCGAGTCGGCGAGCCTGAGGAGGTCGCGCGTGTGATTGCCATGCTGCTGACCGAGGACGGCCGGTGGATCAACGCCCAGAGCATCGAAGTTGCCGGTGGCTACGCGATTTGAAAGGACCCGCATGCTCGACCACCTTTTCCTCACGGTCATCGACCTCGACCGTTCCATCGCGTTCTACGAGCGGGTGCTGCCGGTTCTCGGAATCTCCGACCGGCACGACTACGACGGCAAGGACGGCCCACCGGGGCATCCAGACCTGAAAGGATTCGGCGCGCAGGGCCGGATGTTCTTTTGGCTTCGGCAGGGAACGGCGGCGCCCGGCGCGGTGCACATCGGCTTGGTTGCCGATTCGGAAGGGGTGGTCGAGCAGGCCCATGCCGCTGCCCTGGCGGCCGGCGGGGCCGAGATTCATCCGCCAGGAGCGCAGCTTCACTACGACCCGCGCTACTACGCGGCGCAGGTCCGGGACCTCGACGGCTATAGCCTCGAGTTCGTCTACAAGAGCTGGCAACACGGACGCTGAGCAAGTTGGGGGGGACCAAGCACGGCACCAGCAGCTTGAGAGCCGCTGCGGCATGCCGGGCCCGGTCGATGCGACTGAGCCGCAAAGCGCGCACAGCAGCTGCTTCGCCGCAGGGCACGTCAGCTCAGCAGGCTTCGCATGGGGACCGCAAGAACCGGCAAGACGATTCGTCGGGGCGTGTCGAGAATGGGCTCGAGACGCGGTGGTCATGTGGCGCGACGGTCGCGCAACAGCCCAATGCACTTGCAGGAGCAGTCGTCATGGCAACAGAGAATCGTGTGGTGACTTACATGGGTCCGAAAAAGCTCGAGATCCAGAACGTGGAGTTCCCCAAGCTCGTCGGGCCCAAGGGCAGGAAGTGCGAGCACGGCGTCATCCTGAAAATCGTCGTGACGAACATCTGCGGCAGCGATCAGCACATCTACCGCGGTCGTTTCCCGGTGCCCCAGGGCATGGTGCTCGGCCACGAGATGACCGGCGAGGTGATCGAAGTCGGCCGCGACGTCGAGTTCATCAAGAAAGGCGATCTCTGTTCGGTGCCGTTCAACGTGTCATGCGGGCGTTGCCGCAACTGCATGGAACGCCACACCGACGTCTGCATGAACGTCAACGACGAGATCGATTGCGGCGCCTACGGCTTCAACCTCGGCGGCTGGCAAGGTGGCCAGGCCGACTACATGATGGTGCCGTACGCCGACTGGAACCTGCTGAAGTTTCCCGACAAGGATCGGGCGATGGCGAAGATCAAGGACCTTGCCTTCCTGTCCGACATCCTGCCGACCGGCTTTCACGGTTGCGTCGCGGCCGGCGCCACCTGGGGCTCGTCGGTGTATATCGCCGGTGCGGGCCCGGTCGGGCGGGCGGCGGCGGCCGGTGCGCGGCTTCTCGGCGCTTCTTGCATCGTCGTTGGCGACACCGACAAGCAGCGCCTCGAAGTGGTCAAGAAGGCGGGCTACCAGACAGTGGACCTCGCTTCGTCGACTCCTCTGCCCGATCAGATCGAGGCCATCTACGGCAAGCGCGAGGTCGATTGCGGGGTCGATTGTGTCGGCTTCGAGGCGCATGGCCATGGTCCGGGTGCCGAGGACGATCCGGCCGCGGTGCTGAATGGCCTGTTCGAAGTCGTGCGCGCGGGCGGCGGCATGGGCATCCCCGGCATCTACACGGCAGGCGACTCCGAAGCGAAGAACGAGACGATCAGGAAGGGCGCCTATCAGCTCGATTTCGGCAAGGCGTGGATCAAGTCACCTTCGTTGGTCGCCGGGCAGGCGCCGATCAAGAAGTACAACCGACAGCTGATGGAAGCGATCCTGTGGGACCGCATGCCTTACCTGGGCGAGGTCATGAACGTCGAGGTGGTTCCGCTCGACAAGGCGGTCGACGCGTATCGCCTGTTCGATGAAGGCTCGCCGAAGAAATACATCATCGACCCGCACAACAGTTTGAAGCAAGCCGGCTGATATGCGAATCCCTCGGTTCCGTACGAACGGCTGAATCGGCGGAACGGTCGTGCTCGCATTCCGTGATGCGATTCACGGAGCACGACATGGCAAAGATGCGTGGTCGCTCCACGAAGTCGGCCTTTTCTCGCCGCCAAGAGTCAGCGGCTCGATCAAGATCTTGCCTGGCAGAAAACGCGATGCTGATCGACCGGGTCTCCGGCCAAACGGCATCCATCATCTGGTCGCCTCCACCTTCAACCGCGCATTCGGCACCTCGCCGAACATCTCGGGCGCATACATCGCCTCCACCCGGCTGGGCGGCAGCGCGAAGTCGCCGACGTTGTTCAGGCGCACCGTGTACTCCATCTTCACCGTGCCCTTGGGCAGGTACTCGTAGTAGCTGCGGAAGGACTCGAAGCTGCGCTCCTCGAAGGCCGGCCAGCCGGCACCGCTGGACTTCTTTTCGCCCTGCGTGGCGAACTGCGAGTCGCGGCCCAGGCCGCTGCCCAGGATGGTGGCGCCGCCGGGGATGGGGTCGGTGATGGCGACCCAGGTCATGTCGGCGCTGGCGTTGACCTCCAGCGTGACGCGCAGCACGTCGCCGCGCGTGTACTTGCCGCTGGTGGCCTGTTCCACCGGGGTGATGGTCTTCTTGATCGCGTAGCCTGCGGCGAAGGGGGCCTTGAGCTGCACCGCGGCCAGGGATTGCAGCGTGAGCCAGGGCTTGCCGGTGCCCTGCTGCGTGACGAGCAGCGTGTCGCGCACCGGCGGATTGGGCCAGGGCAGGAACATGCTGTTGTTGCGCAGGTTGCCCGGTGAGGCCGGGGCGCCGAAGAAGGTGGTCTGGTTGGGCGCGCCCTGCGGGTCGGTCGCCTTGATGCGTTCGACCTTGCTCCAGTCGACCTGCGCCTTGTCGGCACCGATGGTGGCGGCGGTGATGCCGGTCACCGGCGTGCTCTCGAAGGCCTTGCTGAACTTGTCCAGCGCCAGGCCGCCCCAGAGGTTGGCGGTGGTGGTGTGCCAGGCGCCGTTCTGCTGGCGGCCGATGAAGCCGTTGGCGAGCTTGCCGATGTCGTCCTTCCAGGCCGGGTCGTCCATCACCGCGAGCAGCAGGCGAGCGGTGTTGACGTCGCCGTTGGTCATCAGCCACCACCAGTAGTCGCCCTGTTCGGTGCTGAAGATCAGCTTGGTGCCCTGGTACGACAGGCGCGCCTTGAGCACGTTGCTGGCTTCGTCCATGCGCTGCTCGCGCTGCGGCACGTCCTTCACCCGCCTGAGGATGTTGTACCAGTCGATCACGGCGCTGGTGGGCCACTGGTTGGGCGCGATCGTGATGCTGGTCGTCATCGCGCCGGTGGCCTTGCCGTAGCGCGACAGGGCCTCGAGGGCGGCGAGCTTGCGCACGTCCAGGTCCTTGCGCGGGCTCCAGAACTCGCGCTGGATGCGGCCTTCGACGAAAGCGATCAGGCCGGCCTCCATCGGCGCGCGCACCTCGTCGGGCAGGGCGAAGGCGGGGTTCAGCGCCGCCGCCTCGTTCGTCGCCGCCAGCAGGTAGCTGGTGAGGATGTCGCTGCCCCGGTTGGCCTCGCCGTCGCGTGGCGGGAAGTAGTTGGCCAGGCCGTCGCTGTCGAGGTAGCTCGGGATCTGCGTGGCCACGCCCTGCCACAGCTTGCCGTCGCGCAGGCCCACGGCCTTGCTGGTCTTCTGCTCCAGGCAGATGAAGGGGTAGTTGGCGAACCAGTCGCGCACCCCCGGCATGCCTTCGGCGAGCTTCGGCTGCAACGCGAGCTTCAGGCCGCCGCGGCCGGGCAAGGCGTCGGCGGGCGGCGCGACGTCGAGCGTGAAGGGCCCGTCGATCTGCACCAGCGTCGCCTGCTGCACCGTCAGCGGCACGGCGGGCACGATGCGCTGGCGCACCTTGAGCGCATCGCGGGCACCGCCGATGGTGTCCTTGGCCTCGATGTCCCAGAGGATCGCTTCGGCGCGCGTCTGCGCGAGCTGCGCCGGCGCCGTCACGGTCCAGGCCACCTCGCGCGCCTCGCCGGCGGGGATGTCCACCGTCTGGGGCTCCAGCGTGAGCAGGGTGGCGCGCGGCGTGGCTTCCACCTTCATCGCTTTCTGCGTCGTGTTGCGCAGCGTGACCTGGGCGCGGAACTGGTCCTCCTCGCGCACCAGCGGCGGCAGGCCGCTGATGATCTGCAGGTCCTGCGTGCTCTGGATGGTGGTCTGGCCGGTGCCGAAGAGGCCCGTGCCCGCATCGGCCACCGCGACGATGCGGAAGGTGGTCAGCGCGTCGTTCAGCGGCACCGTCACCACGGCCTGGCCGTTGGCGTCGAGCACGACCTTCGGGTTCCACAGCAGCAGGGTGTCGAGCAGTTCGCGCGTCTGGCCCTTGCCGCCGCCGCCGCCCGCGGGCACGGCCTTCTTGCCGTAGTGGCGCCGGCCCACGATCTCCATCTGCGCGGTGGAGGTGGACACGCCCCAGCTGCGCCGCTGCAGCATGGCCTCGAGCAGGTTCCAGCTGTCGTTGGGCATCAGCTCCAGCAGGGCCTGGTCGACGGCGGCGAGCGCCACCTCGGCCCCGGCGGCGGGCTTGCCGTCGGGCAGCTTGCCGGTGATGGTGACCTGCGCCTTGGTGCGCACGGTGTAGCTGGGCTTGTCGGCCGCCACCTTCACCTCGATCTGGTGCGCCTGCGTGCCGACGCGGATCTCGGCCAGGCCGAAGCGGTAGGCGGGTTTCGAGAGGTCCACCATCGCGGTGGGCGCCGTGTACTCCTTTCCCTCGACCCAGAAGGCCGTCCACCACTCACGCGGCGCCTTCCAGCCCCAGGTGAAGAACGAATACCACGGCACGTCGCGCAGGCGGCCGCGCAGTGCCAGCACGCTCACGTACACGTTCGGGCCCCACTCGGGCTTGACCTGCAGGTTGATGGTCGGGTCCTGGCCGTTGAGCTGCACCACCTGCGTGTCGATGATGCCCTCGCGTTCCACGGCGACCAGCGCCGTGGCGAAGCGGAAGGGGCTGCGCACCTGGAATTTGGCGACCTCGCCCGGCTGGTAGGCCTTCTTCTCGGGCAGCACGTCGATGCGATCATGGTCCTCGCCGCCGAACCACAGCTCGCCCTGCCTGGTGACCCACACGGTGCTCGCGGCCTTGCTGGCGCGGCCGTCCTTGTCGGTGGCGGTGGCCACCAGCTCGACCTGGCCGGCCTCCTTGAGCTGCGACTCGCACAGCACCAGGCCGCGCGCGTCGCTCTTGCCCGAGCACACCACGCCCAGCGGTTTGACCTCGGTCTTGTTGTCGTAGGTGTAGAAGCCGCCGACCATGCGCTTGCGGCTGGTGGTGGTGATGCGCGCAATGGCGTTCACCTCGACCTTGGCATCGGCCACCGGCTTGCCGGTGAGGTCCAGCGCCAGGGCCTGGAACTTGAGCTTTTTGTCGGTCGAGACCCAGCCCTCGGTCTTCAGGCCGACGACGACGGCCGCGGGCCACAGCGTCTGCACGCTGCGGATCGTCTGCACCTCGCCGTTGGGGTCGGAGTACGTGGCCTCGATCAGCAGCTCGCGCGGGGCGGCCTTGGTGGGCGGCACCTTGTCGATGGTGAGCTTGCCGGCACCGTTGCGGTCCAGCGTGAGCGGCAGCTTGTCGGCGATGACGCGCGTGTCCTGCGAGGCCGAGGCCTCCTCGTCGGCGTCCACGGCGCTATTGCCGTCCTGGCCTTCCTGCTTGCGCGGCGGCGAGAAGCTGAAGCTGTCGTAGTCGGCAAAGTTGAGCGACTTGCCACGCGTCATGGCCGACACGCGCACCGGCAGGTTGGCCGCGCCGCCGCCGGAGACGTAATTGATCTGCACGTCCGTCGGCACTGCCGTCACCCCGACCAGCGGCTTCTTCTCGCTGGGCGCGATGCGGCCTTCCAGCACCGGCAGGCGGAACTCCTCGACGCGGAACATGCCGGTCGAGAAGCTGCGCGAGCCCCGGTCGTCGCCGTCGCCTTCCTCGCCCTCGCCGCGCTGGGCACCGTCCTTGGCCGAGCGCAGCTCGACGTTGTAGACGCCCAGCTTGGCCGCAGGCGGAATGGCGAAGGTGTTCTCCGCGCTCTGGCCGCCGGTGCCGGTCTTGCGCCAGGCCAGTGCCTGCTTGAACTGCTGGCCGCTGCCCAGGTGCGTGATGACCAGCGTGTCGGGCGCGTCGGCAGGCAGGCCGAAGCCCTGGCGCGTCTGGGTGCGGATCAGGTGCTTCATCGACACCGTCTCGCCTGCGCGCAGCAGCGTGCGGTCGAAGATCGTGTGCGCGACCACGTCGGGCTCGGGCTGCAGGCTGGTCGGCACGTTGAAGCGCCACGGTTCGATGCCGCGCTGCCAGTCGCTCCAGGTGAAGGCCAGGTCTTCCACGCCCGCTGCATCCCTGGCGCGTGCGCTCACGAAGTACGCAGGGCTGTTGTAGTCGTCGTCGCTGTTGCAGTTCGGTGCCTCCGGCGACACGCCCGAGAGCATGGCCAGGCCCTGGGCATCGGTGGTCGCCGTGGCGACCTCCTTGCCGTCGCAGCCCGACACGCGCACCGTGGCGCCGGCCACCGGCTGGCCCTTGTCCAGCGTGGTCACCCAGGCGGCCGCGTTCTCGCGGCCCAGCTTGAAGTGCACCGCGAGGTTGGTGGCCAGCGCCGTGGTGCGCACATACATCGTGCGGCCTGCCCCGTAGCGCTCGTCGAGCAGCGCGTCGCCCAGTTTCTGCGAGGCGATCTCCAGCACGTGGAAGCCGGGGGTCAGCGGAATGCCGATGACCTCGAAGGGCCGGTTGTCGCCGGCGTCCGACTTGGGCATGTCGAGCATCTTGGCGCCCGGCTGCTTGCCCAGCAGCGAGACCATGCGCGTCTGGATGTTCGTGCGGTCATCCTTGTCGATCACCGGCGGCAGCGCGACCTTGCTGTCCTGCTGCGCCAGCTTGCGGGAGACGGTGTAGTTGCTGTCGTAGCGACGCACCTTGCGGAACCACGCGATGATCTCGGCGTCGGTCTTCGGGTTGAGGTCGCTCACCTTGCCCGGCGTGAGCGCGTTGACCTGCAGCGCCGGCTCCACGCGCCGCACGGTCACCGGCATCAGCGCCACGCCGCCGGGCTCGGCCAGGCGCTCGACCACGCCGAAGGGCGAGGCGGCGAACTTGGCCAGTGGCGGCATCGGGCCGGTCGCGGTCTTGAGCGGGAAGCTCTCGGGCGTGGCCAGCGGCCGGCCCGAGGCGTCCTCGAAGCCTTTCGGCAGCTCGATGGTGAAGGGTGTCTGCTCCGGGAAGGGGCCGGGCAGCGTGACCGACTCGACCACCGCATCGTCGCCCGCGGTCTCGTCGTCGAACTTGGGCTGGATCGTCTGGCCACCGCCCTTCATGGTGATCTGCGATGCCAGCTTGCGCGTGACCGGCGCGTTGAAGCTCAGCGACATGGGCTTGAGCGGCAGGCAGGCCGCCTGCGCGTTCTCGCGCTCGCAGCTGAAGGACACGGCGAAGGGCTCGCGCACCTGGAAGTTGAAGCGCCTCTCGACGTTGTTGGCAACGCCCGAGGGCGTGGCCACGCCCTTGCCGTAGACCAGCTGCACGCGGGCGCTGGCGCTCAGGCGCCGGTTGCACTGCAGGGTGATGAAACGCAGCGGGTCTTTCTTCGCCGCCTCGGCGTTGCCGCGGGCCTTGAGCAACTCCTCACGTTGCGCGCCGTCGAGCAGCTTCACCGGGATGCGCTCACCCACGCCATCGGCCGCGCACCACATGTTCTCGCGCACGCTCTGCAGGCTGGCCGGGCCGTTGAGTTCGAGCAGGAAGAACTGCTCCTCGTCGATGCGCCCGCCGCCGGGCGTCACGTAGCGCACGAACGGACCGCCGCTACTGAATTGATAGCGATCCGCGCCCGTCAGCTCTGCGCCGGAGGCCGATTTGAACCCTGAAACCCGCGTCACCGTGCAGCGCACGCCCGGGGGCAGGTCGTTCTCGAAGTCGAAGACCCAGCGCTTCTCGCCCGTCCAGCGGCCCGTGCCCTTGCCGGCCTGCGCGTCGCTGCAGCTGACGGCGAGCGGCGCGGGCGCCTTGGGGTCGCCGAAGTTGACGGCCGCCTGATCGAAGGTGGCGACCACCTGCCTCACGCGCGAGACCTCGCCCTGGGGCGTGAGGTTGGTGATGGTGAGTGCCTGTGCGGCAGTTGTGGCCACGGCCAGCACACTCAGGGCGAGCAGGCGTTGCGTTGTCGGTCGGGTCACGTTCTTCTGGCCTCCGGGTCCTCGATACAGGGGCCGCAGCGTAGCCGATTTGCGTGGCGCGTCCGAGAGGCCGAAAGTCCACTTCTACAATCCGGCACCCGTCGTGCAGGCACCTCTTTCGGCCGACGTGCCTGCCACCGACGCCATGAAACGCCACTGGGAAATCGACGCACTGCGCGGGCTGATGCTCGTGCTGATGACCGTCACCCACCTGCCGACCCGCTTCACCGATCCGTTGGGGCAGCCCTTCGGCTGGGTGTCGGCGGCAGAGGGCTTCGTGCTGCTGTCGGCCTTCATGGCGGGGCTGGTCTACAGCCGCTATGCGCGGCGCGACGGCGTGGACGCGATGCGCAGCGCGTTCTTTCGGCGCGCGCTCAAGATCTACCTGTGCCACGCCGCGCTGCTGTTGTTCCTGCTGACGGCGATCACGGCGGTGGGCGTGCGCGTGGACCAGCCCGCGGTGAAGAACCTGGTGTCCTTCTACCTCGCGCAGCCCTTCGAGGGCTTCTTCTACGGGCTGCTGCTGATCTACGAGCCGGCGCTGCTCGACATCCTGCCGATGTACATCTTCTTCATGCTGCTCAGTCCCTGGGTGCTGGCCTGGGGCATGCGGCGGGGCTGGACGGGCATCCTGTTGCTGAGCTTCGTGCTGTGGTTGCTGGCGCAGTTCGGCTTCACCGAATGGCTCTACGGCTGGACCTTCGCGCTCACCGGCATGCCCGTGCCCTACCAGGAGATGGGCGCCTTCAACACCTGTGCGTGGCAGTTCCTGTGGTTCACCGGCCTGTGGCTGGGGGCGGGGCGCAGCGCGCCGGGTGCGCGGCCGCTGCGCTTCGCCTGGCCGGTGAGCGCGCTCGCGGTGGTGGTGGCTTTGGGGGGGGTGGTGTGGCGCCACTTCGGGGAGCACGGGCAGGCACCCTTCGGAGCCGACGTGCAGCTCAACCTGCTGGTCGACAAGTGGCTGCTGGGGCCGTTGCGCCTGCTCGACCTCGCGGCGCTGGGCGTGGTGGCCATCCGCTTCGGGCCGACCTGGCTGCGCTGGCTGCCGCGCGTGCGCTGGTTGGAAGTGATGGGCCGCGCCTCGCTGCCGGCCTTCTGCGTGCACCTGGTCGCCGTGCTGACGGTGCTGGCCTTCTTCGGCGACAGCCAGACGGCGCGCAGCTGGACCGAGGACAGCGCGCTGCTGGTGACCGTGCTGGCCGCGATGTATGCGGTGGCCCGCTTCACGCAGGGCGCCGATGCGGCGCCGCCGGAAGAAACCGTCGACCTGCCCGAGGCGCCGGCGCGCGGCGCCTGAGGGCGTCGATCAGGGGCGCGGCGTCCCGCCGGCCAGCACCGGTGCCATCGTCGGCGCGGCGGCCACGGCACCTTCCGCGCCCGGACTGCGCACCGCGGCCATCGCGGGCCCGGCCGTCGCGGGCACGTGGGCCGCGATCACGCCGTGCCACAGCTTGTAGCCGGTCTCGTTCATGTGCAGCCGGTCGGGCAGGAACAGCTCGGCGCGCGGCCGGCCGTCGGCGCCCATCATGGGCGTGAAGATGTCGATGTAGTCGGTGTTGGCCTGCGTGCGCAGGTAGGCGGCCACGATGTCGTTGGTCTCGCGGATCTTGGGCAGCAGCGCCTCGCGCGAGGGGCTCGGCTTGATCGAGATGTAGCTGATGCGCGTGTCGGGCAGTTCCTCGCGCACCGTGCGGGCGAATTGCGCGAAATCGTGCATCACGTCGATCGGCGTGCGGCCCGCGGCCAGGTCGTTGTCGCCGGCATAGACCAGCACGTGGCGCGGCTTGTAGCGCGTGACCAGGTCGCGCACGAAGAGGTTGCACTCGGCCATGGTCGAGCCGCCGAAGCCGCGGTTGATGACCACGGGCTGCTCGCGGAAGTCCTTGGCCAGGCTGCTCCACATGCGGATGGTGGAACTGCCGACGAAGAGCACGCCGCCGGCGGCCGGCAGCTGCGCCTTGTCGGCGGCGGCGAAGGCATCGAGCGAACTCTTCCAGCGTGCCTGGGCAGCCTGGTAGGCCAGCATCGCCGCCGTCGGGGCCGGTTCGGCCGCCGGCACCACGGCCCGTTCGGCATGCGCGGCCGCGCCGAGCAGGGCCGCGACCGCGAGTGCGGCGAGCCGGCGGGGCAGGGTGGCGGAAAAGGCGAAGGGTGACAGGCGGGAAGAGGACACGCGATCAGCTCGACAGTGGGGTAAGGCCATGAAACCGTTGAGGAGGCCTAGAGGTTGACCGCTCGGCGGCCGGCCATGAGAAAAATGTTAACTGTCGCGCTGCCAAGACGGCGTCTTGTCCTACGCCGTGCAGGGCCGTGCGACCCGCCGAGCCGACGAGCGGTCGCCGGATGCGGCACGAAAACAACACGCTTGGCGCTCGCCCGTTCCGGCGGACACCCTCAGAGCGTCTTCTCGATCAGCGGCCCCTTGAACAGCACCGGCCCGGTCGGCCCGCGCTCCGACGGCACGCCGCCCTTGGGCTCCAGGCTGATCGCCAGTGCAGGCACCGCTTGCAGTTCCGAGGGAGTGGCGGCCAGGTGCAGCGCCTGCTCAGGCCCGAGCACGCCCAGCGAGCGCGGCGCGCCGCCCGGTGGGAGGGCCCACAGCTGCAGCGAACGGTCGGCCGCCTCGCGGTAGGGGCCCACGCGCTGGAGGGTGAGCTGGCGGTTCTTCGGGTCGAAGGTGACCAGCATGGAAGCGGCCGAGCGGTCGTCGGACAGCACGGCGACGTACTGCACCTGCGGCGCCGCGTGCAACTGCTCGCGCAGGCCGGCGACCACCACCACGGCCAGCACCGTGGCCAGCGCGCCGGCGGCGGCAGCGCCGCGCCACAGCGCCAGGCTGCTCCACCAGCCGCCGGTCCGGGGTGCGGTTGCCGTCGCCGCGCTGCGCTGGCGCGCCAGGGCCTCGCGCTGCTGCTCGGCATCGACCAGGTTGCGGATGCGGGTCCAGACGGCCGGATCGGGGGCGATCGGCGTCTCGAGTTCGGTCAGGCTGGCCAGGCGGTCCTGCCAGAGCAGGGCCGAGGCACGCACGGCGGCCTGCTCGCGGGCCAGGGTCTCGAAGCGGCGCCGGGCGCCGCCGCGCAGGGTGCCCAGCGCGTGGGCAGCCGAGAGCAGGGCCAGCAGGCGGGGGTGGGCGGCGAGGTTCATTGCGGGGCCTTCACGCGAGGCGTTCCATGCAGACGCGCAGCTTGTCCAGCCCGCGGCGGATCCAGGTCTTGACGGTGCCCAGCGGCAGCCTGAGCTGCTCGGCCAGCTCGCCATGGCTCAGCTCGCGCAGGTAGGCCAGGCTCAGCACCTCGCGCTGCTTGCGCTCGAGCTGTTCCAGGCACTGGTGCAGGGCCCAGGCCTGCTCGCTGGCGTCGGCCAGGTCCATCGGGCCCGGCGCGTCGGCCGGCAGGGTGTCGGCCAGCACCTCGTCGAACTCCTGCGTCAGGCCGGCGCGGTCGGCTGTCTGGCGCCGGAGCTGGTCGAGGCTGCGGCTGCGCACGATCAGGCCCATCCAGGCCAGCGGCGGGCTCAGCGAGGCGCGGTAGTCGGGCGCCGAACGCCAGATCGTCAGGAAGGCTTCCTGCAGCACGTCCTCGGCGACCTCGCGCTGGCGAACGATGCGCATCGCGAGGCCGAAGAGGCGCGACGAGGTCCGTTCGTAGAGCTGCTGCAGGGCGGCGGTGTCGCGCCGTCCCACGCGATCGAGCAGGGCGGTCAGTTCGGCATCCGGTGACGACAAAGGCATCGGCGGATTCTGGCGGGAAACGGCGCATCCCTTCCATACGGCCGTACGGGCGCGGCGGATTCGCCGACGCCAACGCGCTGAAAAAACTGACGGGAAGCTGAATCCGAACTGGGCAGCTTCGCGTACCGGGAGGGCAGGCAGGCGTTGCACGCCCGCCCGCGACCCCAATCCAAACCCTCGACCTCAGAAAAAGGAACCAGCCATGCACCTTCGCTCCACCCTCGCCCTGGTCGCCGCCGCCGCGGCGCTCACCGCCTGCGGCGGCATGTCCAAGTCGCCGATGGCGCCGTTCTCGCAGGCCGCGCTGCCCGACGCCGTGAAGGTGCCGGCCGGCCACCGCGTTGCCATGGAGACCGTGGGCGCCGGCTCGATCACCTATGAATGCCGCGTCAAGGCCAACGCGCCCGGCCAGTACGAATGGTTCTTCGTCGGCCCCGACGCGAGGCTGATGGACCGTGCCGGCAAGCAGGTGGGCAAGTACTACGGCCCGCCCGCCACCTGGGAGAGCATGGACGGCTCCAAGGTGACCGCCACGCAGGTGGCCGTGGCGCCGAACGGCACCGGCAACATCCCGCATCAACTGGTGAAGGCCAACCCGGCCATGGGCGCCGGTTCCATGCAGGGCGTGAGCTATATCCAGCGCGTGGCCACGCAGGGCGGTGTGGCGCCGGCTGCCGCCTGCGCCGGCAGCAACATGGGCCAGAAGCAGGTGGTGCAGTACCAGGCCGACTACATCTTCTACAAGCCGACGATGTAAGCGCACCACAGCCGATTTGCTATCGTTTTCGTAGCATCATGTGCAAGAAGAACGGGCCCGAGGGCCCGTTTTTCTTTGGGCGCTCGACGGTCGATGCCGCCGGACGGGAAACAATATGAAACCTATACTCGCCGGCCAAGACATTTGAGGAACTGGCCCGGCATGCGCTGTCGGCCAGCGTGGTTGGAGAAGAGGGCGCTTTGCCCGGGAGAGCGCATGTCCACCGTGAGCCGCGACGACGACGATGACGACAGCCTGCCGGCGCCCCCGCCGTTCTGGCACCGGCTGAACACCTTCTTCGGCTTCCCGCTGCAGATGCGGCCGCTGTTCTACGCGGCGGTGCTGGCGGCCAGCAGCCTGCTCGTGTTTCCGCTCGGGCGGGTCATCAGCCTGCCGCTGGCCGGCGTGGTGGTGGTCGTGGGCCTGCTGCTGGCCATCAGCCGCTACGGCTTCAAGGTGATGGCGCTCGGCGCGCGCGGCATGTTCCTCTCGGCCGACTATCCGCACCGCATGGAGGAGGACGTCACGGCGTTGCCGTGGAAGCTGTTCTTCGTGCTGCTGGCGCAGGGCTTCGTCGCCGCGCTGGTGCAGCGCATGTTCGGCGAGGCGCTGGGACTGGTGGCGACGGGCGTGGTCTCGCTGGTGATGCCGGCCACGATGATCGTGCTGCTGCTGTCGGGCAGCGGCTTCGCCGCGCTCAACCCGGCGCGGCTGTGGGACACGATGGCGGTGGTCGGCTGGCCCTACCTGCTGCTCTTCTTCTTCCTGTATCTGCTCAACGGCGGCATGGGCGTGGGGGCGGCCTTCGTTCTCACCAAGATCGGCAACACGGTCGCGCTGCCGCTCTTGACCTTCGTGGTCGTGTACTTCAGCTGGGTGATGTTCAGCCTGCTGGGCTACGTGATCTACCAGCACCACCGCGCCTTCGGCGTCGATCTCCTGCCCGGCGGCGATGCCGACGCCGGCCGCCCGCAGCTCACGCCCGAGCAGCAGATGGAGCGCGAGGCCGACAAGGAGGTCTCGCGCCTGGTGGCCGCGGGCGACATCACCGCCGCCCTGGCTGCCGCCTACGAGGCGCAGCGCACCGACCCGCACTCGCTGCCCGCGCAGCGTCGCTACCACCGCGTGCTGCTGTTGTCCGACAAGACGCCCACCCTGCTCGACCACGGCCGGCGCTTCATCGAGCAACTGGTGCCGCAGGGCCAGACCTCCGAGGCGCTGCGCGTCTACCAGGCCTGCCGCGGCAAGGACGAGGCCTTCATGCCCGAGGGCAGCGCCAGCACCTTCGCGCTGGCGCGCCACGCCTGGCAGGGCGGCGACGCCAAGGAGGCGCTGCGCCTGGTCAACGGCTTCGACCGCCGCTTCAAGGGCGACGCGCTGGTGCCGCAGGTCTACGAGCTCGCCGCGCGTGCGCTCGCCCAGGGCCTGGGCCGGCCCAAGATGGCGCTGCCGATCCTGCAGCAGCTCGAGCGCAAGTATCCCGACAGCGAGCAGACGCGCGAGGTGCAGTGGCTGCTGCGCGACGTCGTCGTGAGCGCAGCGCCCCCCGGGCCTGCCGCGCCCTCGCAGGCCTGAAGCCGCCGCTCAGCCGCGCCGCAGCGCCTGCCGCAGCACGCGGGCGAAACGCGGCGCCGCCACGGCGCCGACGTTGAAGCGGGCCCAGCGCGAGGGCGTCGAATCGACGGTGAAGATGCGGCCCGGCGCCAGCACGATGTTCTGCGCCAGCAGTTCCTGCGCGAAGGCCATCGAGTCTTCCACGCCGGGCAGCGCGGCCCACAGGTAGAGCGACTGCGCGTTGCGCGCGTAGATCTCGGCGCCCACCGAGTCGAAAAGGCGCGTCGCGCCGGCGGTGGCCTCCTCCAGCCGCGCACGCAGCCGGGTGAGGTGGCGCTGGTAGTGGCCCTCGGACAGCATCACATCCACCGTGCGCTCGCAGTACTCGGAGCTGCTCACGTGCAGCAGCGCCTTGAGGTCGGCCAGGTCGCTGGCGAGGTCGGCGCCGCAGGCGATGAAGCCCACGCGCAGTGCGGCCGAGAAGGACTTGGAGAAGCTGCCGATGTAGATCGTGCGCTCCAGCTGGTCCAGCGCCGCCAGGCGCGTGGACGCCATCGGCTTGAAGTCGGCCAGCGGATCGTCCTCGACGATCAACAGGTTGTACTTCTGCGCCAGCTGGAGCACCTTGAAGGCCTTGGCGGCCGACAGGTCCGAGCCGGTGGGGTTGTGCGCCACCGACTGGGTGAAGAACAGGCGCGGCCGGTGCACGATCAGCAACTGCTCCAGCGCCTCCAGGTCGGGCCCGTCGGGACCGCGCGGCACGCCGAACACCTCGGCGCTTGCCACCTTGAGCTTGCCGAACAGCGGGTAGTAGCCGGGGTCGTCCACCAGCACCTTGCCGCCGGGCGGCACGAAGTAGCGGATGACCAGGTCCATCGCCTCGTTCGCGCCCTGCGTCAGCACCACCTGCGCCGGTTCGGCGCCGACGCCGATGTCGGCCAGCTTGCGCACGATGTGCTCGCGCAGCGGCGCATAGCCGTAGCGGCTGCCGTAGCGGAAGAGGGCGCCCAGGCCGGTGCGCACGACCTTGTGGTGGAACCTGTCCAGGCGCACGTCGGCCAGCCACTCGACGGGCGGATAGCCGTCGCCCACGGCCAACGCGTCGGGCCGCGTCTTGAGCTGTTCGCGCATGAGCCACACGATGTCCATCGCGCGGCCGAGGCTGCCGCGCTCGTCCTCGGCCGGCGCCGGCGGCGCCGCGCGTTCCAGCACGTAGTAGCCGGAGCCGCGCCGCGGCTCGACCAGCCCTCGCGCTACCAGCAGTTCGAAGGCGGCGACCACCGTGTTCTTCGCATAGCGGTGCAGTTCGGCCAGCTCGCGCAGCGACGGCAGCTTGTCGCCCGCCCGGTATGCGCCATCGGTGATCTGCCGCTCGATGGTGTCGGCCAGCTGGACGGTGCGCGAGACCGGTCGGGCCGCGGGGGCAGGGCGTGACGCTTCTGTCATGGTTTTCACTATGACACAGCAGCCCGTGTCCGCGGCCGGTAGGTAGAACTGTCCCTGTCAACTGTACCTATGAGGACTGGTACAGGACGCCTACAGTCGCGGCCTTCCACCACCGATTGCCCGAGAGAGAGTGACTGCCATGGCCGACTCGCGCCTGCCCAATTTCCGCGCCCTCACGCCCGCCCAGCGGCTGGACCACATCGCCGACGCCGTGGCGCTCACCGCCGAAGAAAAGGCCCTGCTCGCCCAGCCCGGCGCCCTGCCCGTGGCACGGGCCGACGGCATGATCGAGAACGTCGTCGGTACCTTCGAGCTGCCCTTCGGCGTGGCCGGCAACTTCCAGGTCAACGGCCGAGACGTGCTCGTGCCCATGGCGGTGGAAGAGCCTTCCATCGTGGCGGCTGCCTCCTTCATGGCCAAGCTGGCCCGCGAAGGCGGCGGCTTCGAGACCTCCAGCACCGGGCCCATCATGCGGGCCCAGGTGCAGGTGCTCGGCGTGACCGACCCCTACGGCGCGCGCATCGCGCTGCTCAAGCACCGCGAGGAGATCCTGTCGGTGGCCAACAGCCGCGACAAGGTGCTCATCGGCCTGGGCGGCGGCTGCCGGGACATCGAGGTCCACGTCTTCCCCGACACGCCGCGCGGCGCGATGGTGGTGATGCACCTGATCGTGGACGTGCGCGACGCCATGGGCGCCAACACCGTCAACACCATGGCCGAGTCGGTCTCGCCGCTGGTGGAGAAGCTCACGGGCGGCCAGGTGCGCCTGCGCATCCTGTCGAACCTGGCCGACCTGCGCCTGGCGCGCGCCCGCGTGCGCCTGACGCCCGAGACGCTGAAGACCAGGGAGCGCAGCGGCGAGGAGATCGTCGAGGGCGTGCTCGACGCCTACACCTTCGCGGCCGTGGACCCGTACCGCGCCGCCACGCACAACAAGGGCATCATGAACGGCATCGACCCGGTGATCGTGGCCACGGGCAACGACTGGCGCGCGGTCGAGGCCGGCGCCCACGCCTGGGCCTGCCGCAGCGGCCGCTACACCTCGCTCACCACCTGGGAGAAGGACACCGCCGGTGCGCTGGTCGGCACGATCGAGATGCCGATGCCCGTGGGCCTGGTGGGCGGCGCGACCAAGACGCACCCGCTGGCGCAGCTGTCGCTGAAGATCATGGGCGTGAAGACCGCGCAGGAACTGGGCGAAGTGGCCGTGGCCGTGGGCCTGGCGCAGAACCTGGGCGCGCTGCGCGCCCTGGCCACCGAAGGGATCCAGCGCGGCCACATGGCCCTGCACGCCCGCAACATCGCGCTGGTGGCCGGGGCCACGGGCGAGGAGATCGACGCCGTCGCCAGGCAGATGGCCGCCGAGCATGACGTGCGCACCGACCGCGCCGTCGCGCTGCTGGAGGCGCTGCGACGCCGCCAGTGAGAGCGTGGCCGGCAGGCTGCCGCGCAGCGTGCCGGCCGCATCCCCGGGACCCGACGAGGGCGGGCCCTTCCAACCACCGGAGACAGCACCATGAGAAGTGACTCAGCATCGCCGCCTCGGCAACTCGTCGAGGTCTGGGGCGACACCGCCGACACGCGGCACCTGGCCTGGGCCATCGTGATCGGCATCGGCATCAGCCTGACCGGCTTCCTGATCGCCAGCCGCATCCTCGTCGCGCACGTGAGCAGCCCCGAGCTGGCGCGTGCGTACGCCATGCTCGCCGGCCTGGCCGGCTGCGTGCTCTCGGGCGTGATCTGCGCCTTCATCTTCCAGCCCAAGCGCGACGTGGTCGAAGGCGCCGCCAGCGACCCGGCGTGGCGCGAGGAAGTCGTCGCCCAGCTGGCCGAGGAACACGGCGGCCTGGGCTCGATGGACGACCTGCCGCCCGTGGTGGCGCGCGAGATGAAGGAGCTGGAGATCTACGAGCTCTTCGCGCAGCACGACCCCGCCCCCGCCACGCACAGGAAAGCCGCCCCATGAGCGCCGAACTCCTCCAACAGATCTGGGTCGCCGGGGCCATGGGCCTGGTCGGCGCCATCGTCTTCGCCGCCATCGGCCTCGTGTCGGGCACCGACGAGACCACGACGCTCGCGCCGCTGACGCTGCTCGTGGTGCTGCTGGGCGTGCCCGCCGCGGGCGTGTTCACCTTCTTCCTGGCCGGCGCCGTGGCCAAGCACATGACGCACGCGGTGCCCACGGCGCTGCTGGGCATCCCGGGCGACACGCTGGCCACGCCGCTGCTGCAGGACGCCAACGCGCTGCGCAAGCTGGGTGTGCCGCACATCGCGCTGCGCAAGATGATCTCGGGCGCCATCGTCGCCGCCTTCGTCGCCGTGCCGCTGGCCGTGCTGTTCGCGGTGATGCTGGCGCCCTTCGGGCCCACCATCACCAAGGCGGCGCCGTGGATCTTCCTGGCCGCGGCCGTGCTGATCGCGTACTTCTCGCCCGGCCGCTGGGCCTCGGTGGCGCTGCTGCTGCCCTTCGTGGTGCTCATCATCGCGCTGCAGACGCTGACGGCGAAGTACAACGTCAAGCTCAGCGTGAGCTACTTCCTGGGCATCGCCATCGGGCCCCTGGTGGCGGACCTGTTCTCGGTCATCTCGCCGGCCGACCGCGGCCGCATGAAGCGCGACCAGCCGCGCACTTTCCAGCTCGCGCCGGACGTCAAGGGCTGGTCGGGCTACTTCCCCAACCCGCTGAAGGTGCTCGACCGCAAGCAGACGCAGTGGACGCTGGCGACGGCGACCATCTCGAGCGCGACCTTCGTGTTCAGCCCGGTGGCGATGACCGTGGTGCTGGGCGAACTGGTGGGCTCGCGCATCAAGCACGCCTACCACCGCCTCACCACGGTACTGGCCGCGCGCAACGGCGTGACCGAGGCGACCTACATCGCCGAGGCGCTGATCCCGCTGATCGCCTTCGGCCTGCCGCTCAGCCCGGTGGCCGCGGGGCCGGCCGCGCCGCTGTTCAACGCGCCGCCACGCTTCACGGTGGATGCGGCCACGGGCCAGACGCACAACCTGCACAACCTGATGAACCACTGGGAGTTCCTGGGCTACGGCATGCTGGCCGTGCTGCTGGCGGCGGTGGTGTCGTACCCCTTTGCGATGAACTTCGCGCGCCGCGCGGCGCTCTTCGTGTCGCGCAAGGTGAGCCACGAGGCCATCATCGCCACCTTCATCGGCCTGATCTTCGTCATCAGCGTGTGGGAAGGGCAGTTCCTGGGGCTGCTGGTGATCATGACCATGGGCCTGGTCGGCGGGCTGCTGTCGCGCATCCTGGGCTTCAACACCGGCGTGCAGTTCATGGGCTACTACACGGCCGTGCTGTCGGTGCCGGCGCTGCTGAAGATCTTCGGATGAGCCTGGCGGTGAGCGAACGCGTCAAGGTCGTCGAGGTCGGCCCGCGCGACGGGCTGCAGAACGAGAAGCGGCCGGTCGACGTGGCGACCCGGGTGGCGCTGATCGAGCGGCTCGTGGCCGCCGGCGTCACCCACATCGAAGCGGCGTCCTTCGTGTCGCCCAAGTGGGTGCCGCAGATGGCCGGCAGCGCCGAGCTCATGGCCGCGCTGCCGCGCCCGACTGGCGTGCACTACAGCGCGCTCACGCCCAACCTGCAGGGCCTGGAGGCCGCGCTGGCCGCCGGCTGCGATGAGGTCGCGGTGTTCGGCGCCGCCTCCGAGTCCTTCTCGCGCAGGAACATCAACTGCTCCATTGCCGACAGCCTGGAGCGCTTCCGCAGCGTGGCCGAGGCGGCGCTGGCGGCTGGCGTGCGCGTGCGCGGCTATGTGTCGTGCGTGCTGGGCTGCCCCTACGAGGGCGCGGTGGCGCCGGCGCAGGTGGCGCGCGTGGCGGTGCAACTGCGCGAGATGGGCTGCCACGAGATCTCGCTGGGCGACACCATCGGCCGCGGCACGCCCGACGCCGCGCGCCGCATGCTCGAGGCCTGCCTGCAGCACATCCCGGCGTCGGCGCTGGCGGGCCACTACCACGACACCTACGGCATGGCGATCGCCAACATCGCCGCGTCGCTCGAGATGGGGCTGCGCACCTTCGACAGCTCGGTCTCGGGCCTGGGCGGCTGTCCCTACGCCGCGGGCGCGTCGGGCAACGTCGCGACCGAGGACGTCGTGTACCTGCTGAACGGCATGGGCTACGCGACGGGCATCGACCTGCCCCGACTGGCCGAGGCGGGCGCCTTCATCTCCGCCGCGCTGGGCCGCGACAGCGCGTCGCGCGTGGCCATGGCGCTGGCTGCCGCCTGCGCCTGAAGTCGGCGATTCAAAGAAAAAAGGGCCGCAGCGCGCGTCCTGCCTGCGCAGGCAGCTATGAATTTCGTAGCAGTCGCCGGACGCGGCTGGGCCGGCATCCCGGTGATCCGCGGCACGCCTCTTGCACGCGTCGCGCCCACGGACGACGATCCGCACGCTGCGGCCCGGCCCGAGGGCCGCGAGGGCAGGGCGATCCCCCGGGCCAACACACAGGAGCTGCCATGTTCGGACTGACTTCCCTGGGTACCGTGCACACCGCCATCGGCCTCGTCGCGCTCGTCGCCGGCCTGGCCGCCCTCGCGCGCCACGGCCGCGTGACGCCACGCAGCGGCAGCGGCCGCCTCTATGTGTGGGCGACCGTGCTCACCTGCCTCACCGGCTTTCCCATCTTCCAGCACGGCGGCTTCGGGCCGCCGCACGTGCTGGGCATCCTCACGCTCGTGGTGCTGGGCATCGCGGCGCTTGGCGGCCGCGGCAGCTTCGGCGGCGGGTCGCCCTACGTGGAAACCGTGGGCTACTCGCTCACCGTGTTCTTCCACTTCATCCCCGGCCTGACCGAGACCTTCACCCGCCTGCCGCAGGGTGCTCCGTGGTTCTCGGGGCCGGACGATCCGCTGCTGCAGAAGATCGTCGGCGGGCTGTTCGTGGTCTTCCTGGTCGGCGCCTTCCTGCAGGTGCGGGCGCTGCGCAGCGAGCGCGGCGGCATCCTGCCCGGGCGCGCCGCCTGAGCCTTCTGAGCGGCTCCGTCAGGCCTGCGCCAGCAGCCGGGTGACCGGCTCGCCCGGCGCCCGCTTCATCAGCTCGGGCAGCCAGGCACGGGCGCGCTGCCGCTCGCCGGCCTGCAGCAGGCCGGTGACGCACAGGCACAGCGTCTCGGCCAGGCGCGGATGCTCGGGCGCGGTGCGCAGCAGCGCCTGGCACAGGCGCTCGGCGTCGGTGAACTCGCGCGCGCGGGTGAATCGGCGCGCCAGGCGCACCATGTCGTCGGCCTGAAGCCGCGCGCCGGGCTTGGCGATGTCGAGGTAGACGCGGTAGCTCGCATGCTGCAGCGCCAGCGTGGCGTCGTCCTTGCCGGGCAATGCGAACACCAGTCGGGCACAGCGGTGGAAGTCCTCGCTGGCCGGCCACAGCTTGGCCAGGTTGAACCAGTGGCGCAGTGTGTCGACATCGCGCGGGCGCAGCTTGGCGGCCGCCTTCCAGGCCGAGGCGGCGCGCTCGAACTGCAGCTCGCCCGTGAGCTTGCGCGCCAGCGCGACCTGGGCCGCATGGCCGTCGTCGGCCACGGCCGATGGCGCGGCCGCGGTGGCGGGCGCCTCGATGCGGCGCACGGCCAGGGCCAGCGCCATCAGCGCCGCGCCCGTCAGCAGCCCGCCCAGGTGCGCCATGTAGGCGATGCCGCGCCCGCCCAGCCAGTGCTGCAGCAACTCGTTGGCGATCCATGCCGGCAGCAGCAGCAGGGCCGGCGCGGTGACGTAGTTGAAATAGACGAGGAACTGGTAGAAGAAGCGGATGCGCCGCATGCGGTAGAGCACTGCGTACATGCCCATCAGTGCCGACACGGCGCCCGAGGCGCCCAGGCCGAGCCCGCCCTGGCCCGCATAGGCCCAGGTGGCCATCGCCGACGCGCCGATGGCGCCCAGCAGGTAGAAGGCGAGATAGGTCGTGCGGCCGAACGCGGCTGTGAGTGCCAGTTCGACCGAGCAGCCGAACAGGAAGAGGAACAGCATGTTGCCCAGCAGGTGCCCGGTGCTGCCGTGCAGGAAGGCCGAGCTGAGCCAGGTCACCGGCCGCCACTCGGCGCCGGGGTTGTGGTCCTGCGCCCAGCGTGCGGTGAAGGGCTTGGGCAGCATCGCGTCGTACTCGGTGCGCGCGGCCTTCCAGGCGTCGTAGCGGCGGTCGGCGGGCGTGATCACCTCGTCGGCCCGCAGCTTCGCGAGGAAGGGCGTGGCCTGGTTCATGGCCTCGGCCAGGTCGGCATACTGCTTGCGGGCGTAGGCGCGGCGCGCCTCCTTGGCGTGCTTGGCGCCGGTTTCGTCCAGCCAGTTCAGGTACGCAGGCAGTTCGATGGCCGGCAGCGCGCTCTTCGCGTAGAAGAGCGCCGCGCGTTCCTCGGCCTTGTTCTCGCTGCGCTGCGGTCCCCACCACACCGCCATGTTGATGAAGATCAGCAGCACCGTCATCCACGGCGGGTTGCGCCAGGTGGGGCGGTTCTCCAGGGGAATGGCGTAGAACATGGCGCCGCCCGATTGCTATTATTTTTGTAGCTGCTCGCGCAGGTGAGGCGGGCGCTGCGGGCCGATTCGGCTTGAAAAATCGGACTGCCGAACGCAGAGGGCGCAAAGGTCTCGCAGAGGGCGCAGAAGAAAACCATTCATGTCTTTTCTGCGCCCTCTGCGAAGTCTCTGCGTCCTCTGCGTTCGGCTGTCCGTATGGGGTTCGTTGCTCAGCCCAGCCGCTGCCGGTGCCGCGCGATCTGCGCCTTGACCTGTGCCGGCGCCGTGCCGCCCAGCGTGTTGCGGGCGTTGAGCGAGCCGCGCAGGCTCAGCACGTCATACACATCCTTCTCGATCGCCGGGTTGAAGCCCTGCAGCACCGTGAGCGGCAGCTCCGACAGGTCGACGCTGTGCGAGATCGCGGCCTTCACCGCGTGCGCCACCGTCTCGTGCGCGTCGCGGAAGGGCAGGCCCTTCTTCACCAGGTAGTCGGCCAGATCGGTGGCGGTGGCGTAGCCCTTGAGCGCGGCGGCCTCCATCGCCTCCTTCTTCACCGTGATGCCGCCGACCATCTCCGCGAAGATGCGCAGCGTGTCCTTGAGCGTGTCGACGGTGTCGAAGAGCGGTTCCTTGTCTTCCTGGTTGTCCTTGTTGTAGGCCAGGGGCTGGCCCTTCATCAGGGTGATCAGGCCCATCAGGTGGCCGACCACGCGGCCCGTCTTGCCGCGGGCGAGCTCGGGCACGTCCGGGTTCTTCTTCTGCGGCATGATCGAACTGCCGGTCGTGAAGCGGTCGGCGATCTGGATGAAGCCGAAGTTCTGGCTCATCCACAGGATGAGTTCCTCGCTGAAGCGGCTGATGTGCACCATGCACAGGCTGGCGGCCGCCGTGAACTCGATGGCGAAGTCGCGGTCGCTCACGGCATCGAGGCTGTTCTGGCACACGCCTTCCATGCCCAGCGTCCTCGCGACCATCTCCCGGTCCAGCGGGTAGCTGGTGCCGGCCAGCGCGGCGGCGCCCAGCGGCAGGCGGTTGACGCGCTTCCTCACGTCCTGCAGGCGCTCGGCGTCGCGCGCGAACATCTCCACGTAGGCCAGCATGTGGTGGCCGAAGCTCACCGGCTGCGCCACCTGCAGGTGGGTGAAGCCCGGCAGGATCACCTCGACGTTGGCCTCGGCGATCGTGAGCAGCGCCTTCTGCAGGTCGGTCAGCAGGCCGCCGATCAGGTCGATCTCGCCGCGCAGCCACAGGCGCACGTCGGTGGCGACCTGGTCGTTGCGGCTGCGGCCGGTGTGCAGGCGCTTGCCCGCATCGCCCACCAGCTGCGTGAGGCGCGCCTCGATGTTCAGGTGCACGTCTTCCAGGGCCAGCTTCCACTCGAAGCTGCCGGCTTCGATCTCGGCCCTGATCTGCGCCATCCCACGCTGGATATCGGCGAGGTCCTGCGCGCCGATGATCTTCTGCGCCGCGAGCATGCCGGCATGCGCCAGCGAACCCTCGATGTCGGCCTGCCACAGACGCTTGTCGAAGAACACGCTCGAGGTGTAGCGCTGCACCAGCTCGCTCATCGGTTCGGAGAAGAGGGCCGACCAGGCTTCGGATTTCTTGTCGAGTTGGTTCTGGGTCATGGGACGGATGGGCAGGTGGGACGGGCCGGGGAAGGTGATGGCGGCAACAGCAGCAATAATGGCCCGCTGCCTTTCCACCGTGTCGCGACCGATGCGCAACCCATCGATTTTATCGACGCCCCCCGGCTCGGACAGAAGTGCCCGGCCCACCGGTGCCACGGCCTCGGCGCCGGTGGCCCCCGGCGCCGCGCCCTGGGGCGCGGGCGACACGACGATGCCGGCGCCGCTGGAGCCGCCCGTGGCGGGCGGGGCCTCGTCCCTGGCGAAGGCGCGTGCCAGGCCCCGCTTCGACGCCTGCCGCATCGGCGTGGTGCTGCGCACGGTGGTGGCGGTGGAAGCGGCCGTGGGGCTGGCCACGCTCTTCGTGTCCGCGAGCCCGGCCGACTGGCTGACGCTGGCCGCCACGGTGACCGGTGGCGCCTTGCCCGGCACGCTGCTGTGGCTGGTGGCCATCTGCGCCGTCAAGAAACCGATGGCCCGCTGGCCGCTGCAGGTTCAATATGCGGTGGGTGCCACGGTCGGTGCGCTGGCCGGCCTGTACGGCTGCGGCCTGCTGCGCCTGACCGGCGTGATGGTGTCGGCCCCATGGCTGGCGAGTGGGCTGACGGGCGCGGCGTTCGCCGCCATGGTGATGGTGGCCATGGTGCTGCGCGCCAGCGGCGAGACGCCGGCCGCCACCACGGCGCGGCTCGAGGAACTGCAGCAGCGCATCCGCCCGCACTTCCTCTTCAACACGCTCAACAGCGCCATCGCCCTGGTGCGCGAGGAGCCCGCCAAGGCCGAGGCCATGCTCGAGGACCTGAGCGAGCTCTTCCGCTCGGCGCTGGCCGACCCCGACGAGTCGGTGACCCTGGGCGACGAGATCGCCCTGGCGCAGCGCTACCTGGCCATCGAGCAGATCCGCTTCGGCGAGCGGCTGCGCGTGCGCTGGGCCATCGACCCGGCGGCCAACGACGCTCGCCTGCCCAAGCTGCTGCTGCAGCCGCTGGTGGAGAACGCCGTCAAGCATGGCGTGGAGCCCAGCCCGCAGGGTGCCAAGCTGCGCATCCGTACGGAGCGGCGCGGCAGCAAGGTGGTGATCGAGGTGGTCAACAGCCTGCCGCCCCTGCTGTGGGCCGACCAGCCGCTGCCCCGCGGGCACGGCATTGCGCTGGCGAACGTGCGCGACCGGCTGCGCCTGCTGCACGACATGCAGGCGAGCTTTCGCGCCGGGGTGGATCAGGACCACTACCGCGTGCGCATCGACATTCCTGCTGAGCCATGACGAAGAACGACCTTGAGACACCGACCGTGGCGCCCGAGCGCCGCCCTGCCGCGCCGCCGCTGCGCACCCTGCTCGTCGACGACGAGCAACTCGCCCGCTCGCGCCTGCGTACCCTGCTGGCCGACTGCCGGTCGCCGGCAGCGCTCGTCGCCGGCGAGGCGGAGCATGGCGCCGAGGCGCTGCGCCTGCTCGACAGCCAGCCCTTCGACGTCGTGCTGCTGGACGTCCACATGCCGGGCATCGATGGCGTGGAACTGGCCCGCGTGCTGCGCGGTCGGGCCGACCCGCTGGCGGTGGTCTTCGTCACCGCACATGCCAACCATGCCGTCACCGCCTTCGAGCTCGACGCCGTCGACTACCTCACCAAGCCCGTGCGCGCCGAGCGGCTGCAGCAGGCGCTGGCCAAGGCCGAACGCCATCTCAAGGAGCGGCGCGCCGAGCAGGCCACCGCGCCGGTGGAGAGCCTGCTGATCCAGGACCGCGGCCGGGCCGAACGCATCCCGCTGACGGAAGTCGTCTATTTCAAGTCGGAACTCAAGTACATCACCGTGCGCACCGCCACGCGCACGCTGATCATGGACGGCACTTTGGGCGAGCTGGAGGAACGCTACCCCGACCGCTTCGTGCGCGCGCACCGCAACGCGCTGGTCGCGCGCTCCGCCATCCGCTCGCTCGACCGCTACGACGACGGGGAGGACGTCGAGGGCTGGGCCGTCAAGCTTGCAGGCGTGCCGGAGGTCATCGTCGTCTCGCGCCGCATGCTCACCGCGGTGCGTGAAGCGCTCAAGGCTGCGTCATGAGCACCGCCGAGCCCCCCGCGCCCCCGCTGGCCTCGCCCGAGGCGGACCGCCAGGCGGCCCAGGTGATCGAGGAGGTCGAGCGCGAACGCGCCGCGCAGCCGCCCGGCGAGGCGCCCCTGCCCGCGCTGCCGTCCGAGCAGCCGCGCGTGCTGCTGCACATGCCGGTGGACGTGCGCAGCGCCTCGCTGGTGGTGCTGGCCGTGCTGGCCTGCGTGTTCACGCTGCGCTGGGCATCTTCGGTGTTCATTCCCCTGATGCTCAGCCTGATCCTCGTCTATGCGCTCACGCCCGTCGTGAACGCGATGGTGCGCATGCACATCCCGCGCTGGCTGGCCGCGACCGTGCTGCTGCTGGGCCTGGGCGGCGGGCTGGGATGGACGGGCTACTCGCTCTCGGACAGCGCCACGCAACTCATCGACTCGCTGCCGGTGGCGGCGCAGAAGCTGCGCGCCGCGCTGCGCGCGAAGACCGCCAAGGCCGGACCGCTGGACACCATGCAGGAAGCCGCGGCGCAGCTCGAGCGGGCCACGCAGGACAACGCCGCGCCGGCGCCCGCGCCGCGCCGCGGGGTGCAGCGCGTGATCGTCGAGCGTCCGCCCTTCAACGTGCGCGACTACGTCTGGACCGGCACCGTCGGCGTGCTCAGCGCCGCCAGCCAGCTCACGCTGGTGGCCTTCCTCACCTTCTTCGCCCTGTGCTCGGGCGACACCTTCCGCCGCAAGCTGGTGAAGATGACCGGGCCCAGCCTGCAGAAGAAACGCATCACCGTGCACGTGCTGGACGACATCACCGGACACATCCAGCGCTACCTGCTGGTGCAGATCCTGTCGAGCGCGATCGTCGGCCTGGCCACCGGCCTGGCCTTCTGGGCCATCGGCCTGCAGAACGCGGCGGTGTGGGGCATCCTGGCCGGCGTGACCAACCTCATCCCCTACGTGGGCTCGGTCATCATGCTGGCGGCGGCCGGGCTGGTGGCCTTCCTGCAGTTCAGCAGCATCGAGATGGCGCTGCTCGTGGGCGGCAGCTCGCTGCTCATCCACACGCTGGTGGGCAACCTGCTCGTGCCCTGGCTCACCAGCCGCACCTCGCGCATGAACCCGGTGGCGGTGTTCGTGGGCGTGATCTTCTGGGGCTGGCTGTGGGGCGTGTGGGGGCTGCTGCTGGGAATCCCCATCATGATGGTCGTGAAGGCGGTGTGCGACCGCGTCGAAGACCTGCAGCCGATCGGGGAGCTGCTGGGCGATTGATGGGGTTGGCGTGCTCGCGCCTATTGCGAGCTCACGTAGTCGCCATCCGGCTGGGCCGGCAGCGCGAAGCTGTTCTTCATCCGCTGCACTTCCGTCAGGGGCGGCAGGCCGAACAGGCGCTTGAACTCGCGGCTGAACTGCGAGGCGCTTTCATAGCCCACCGCCGAGGCCGCTGCGGCGGCCGTCATTCCGCGCCGCATCATCAGGAGACGGGCCTGGTGCAGCCGGATCGACTTCAGGTACTGCATCGGTGATGCGCGCGTCACCGCCTTGAAGTGCTGGTGGAAGGCCGCGGCGCCCAGGCCCGCATCGCGGGCCAGCATGGCGACCGTCAGCGTGCTCGCATGGTCGCGGTGGATGCGGTAGATGGCGCGCCCGATCTGGCCGAAACGGCCCTGCGCCGCCAGGGCGGCACGCAGCGTGTCGCCCTGCTCGCCGTTCAACACGCGGAAGTAGATCTCGCGCAGGATGGCCGGCCCCAGCACCTGCGCTTCCAGCGGGCGGCCCATGGCCTCGAGGAAACGCAGCACCGCATCGGACAGCGCCTCGTCCATCGGCGAGGACAGCAGCCCCTGCGGCCGGACCGGTTCGGCTTGCGGGCGGTGGGCCGCGATCGAGGACGCGATCTCGCTGGCCAGCGACAGGTCCAGGCGCAGGTAGATCGCCAGCAGCGGCCGCTGCGCGCTGGCCTCGGTCTGCATCGTGAAGGGAACCGGAACTGCCACCGCCAGCACCTGTTGCTCGTCGTAGACGAATTCCTGGTCGCCGAGCCAGCCGCGCTTGCGGCCCTGACAGACGATGACGATGCCGGGCTCGTACAGCACCGGCGTCGTGCCCAGCGGGCGGTTGCTGCGCAGCCAGCGCACGCCGGGCAGCGGGCTCAGGGTGTAGCCCTCGTCGCGGGCCAGCACCGAGAGCAGCTGCGCCATGCGATGTTGATGTCGGGCTTTCACGGTGGTGGAGAAATAGGCAATGACCGCGGAGTCTGCGCCATTTTCTCAAAGCGGGGCGATGCCTAGCATCTGCCGGCTTCATCCCTTTGGACATCCCATGAGCGATTCTTCTCCGAAGACTTTCTTGATCACCGGCATCAGCAGTGGCTTTGGGCAAGCCCTGGCTTCGGCGGCATTGGCGGCCGGCCATCGCGTCGTCGGCACCGCACGAAGCAGGGAGGCCGCCTCGGCCTTCGAGGCGCTGGAGCCGGGCCGGGCCTTTGCCCGCCAGCTCGACGTCACCGACCACCCGGCGGTGCTGGCGGTGGCACGCGACGTCGAAACCACCATCGGGCCGGTGGACGTGCTGGTCAACAACGCCGGCTACGGGCACGAAGGCGTCCTGGAGGAAAGCCCGCTGGAGGACATGCGTCGGCAGTTCGAGGTCAACGTGTTCGGCGCGGTGGCGGTCATCAAGGCCTTCCTGCCCTTCATGCGCGGCCGCCGTCGCGGGCGCATCCTCAACATCACGTCGATGGGTGGCTTCATCACCATGCCCGGCATCGCCTACTACTGCGGCAGCAAGTTCGCGCTCGAGGGAATCTCGGCAGCACTGGGCAAGGAGGTCGAAGGGCTCGGCATCGACGTGACGGCCGTCGCGCCCGGCTCCTTCCGTACCGATTGGGCGGGCCGTTCGATGGTGCGCACGCCGCGCAGCATCGTTGACTACGACGCCATCTTCGACCCGGTGCGCGCGCGGCGGCAGGCCGTCAGCGGCAGGCAGCTCGGCGATCCTGCGAAGGCGGCCATCGCGATGCTGCAGATCGCCACCGCGGCCGAGAAGCCGCCCGCGCACCTGCTGCTCGGCAGCGATGCGCTGGGCCTGGTGCGCGGCCACCTTGCGGACCTGCAGGCGCAGCTGGCGCAGTGGGAATCGCTGACCCGCTCGACCGACGCGCCGCTGGCCTGACGCGCCCGGCGAGCGGCGACCGCGCGGCGGGCGATGCTATGAAAAAGATAGCTGCTTGTGCCCGTAACGCGGGGGTTGCGGGGCGATTTGGCTTGAAAGGACCCCTTCAGCCGGTGTTCCGCAGCCCCGCCGCCACCCCGTTGATCGACAGGTGGATGCCGCGCTGCACGCGGTCGCCGCCCTCGCCGGCGCGAAAGCGCCGCATCAGCTCGACCTGCAGGTGGTGCAGCGGGTCGATGTAGGGGAAGCGGTGGCGCACCGAGCGCTGCATCTCGGCGTTGCCTTCCAGCCGCTGCTTCGCGCCGGTGATGAGCGTGAGGGCATCGGAGGTGCGGTGCCACTCGGCGTCGATCATCCCGAAGACCTTCTGGCGCAGCTTGCGGTCGCCCACCAGCTCGGCATAGCGCGTGGCCAGCTGCAGATCGCTCTTGGCCAGCACCATGTCCATGTTCGACAGCAGCGTGCGGAAGAACGGCCACTGCGCATACATGCGCTGCAGCAGGGCGATGCGTTCCTTGCGCTCGGTGGCGTTGCCTGCGCTGTCGAGGAAGCCCGCGACGGCGCTGCCGAAGCCGTACCAGCCGTTGAGCGTGAGGCGGCACTGGCCCCAGCTGAAGCTCCAGGGCACGGCGCGCAGGTCCTCGATGTTGCGCTTGGGGTTGCGCGAGGCCGGGCGCGAGCCGATGTTGAGTTCGGCGATTTCGCGGATCGGCGTGGAGCCGAAGAAGTAGTCGACGAAGCCAGGCGTCTCGTACACCAGGGCGCGGTACGCGGCCATGCTCGCGCGCGAGAGCGTCTCGGCCGTGGCGATGAAGGCGGCGGGTGCCGGCTTCGACGGCGCGAGGAAGGTGGCTTCGAGCGTGGCGGCGACCAGTGTCTCGAGGTTGCGCCGGCCGATCTCGCGGTTGGCGTACTTGGAGCCGATGACCTCGCCCTGCTCCGTCAGGCGCAACTGGCCGCGCACCGTGCCCGGCGGCTGCGCGAGGATGGCCTGGTAGCTCGGGCCGCCGCCTCGGCCGACGGTGCCGCCGCGGCCGTGGAACATGCGCAGGCGGATCTTGTCGTCGCTGCCGGCATTCATCTCGTCGAAGAGCTTCACCAGCGCCATGCCCGCGCGGTAGAGCTCCCAGTTGCTGGTGAAGATGCCGCCGTCCTTGTTGCTGTCGCTGTAGCCCAGCATCACGTCCTGCTCGGCGCCCGAGCGGCGCACCAGCGCGTCGATGCCGGGCAGGGCGTAGAAGGCCTTCACGATCGGCGCGGCGTTGCGCAGGTCCTCGATGGTCTCGAAGAGGGGGACGACGATGAGGTCGCACACCGCATCTTCGTTCAGCGTCCCGCGCATCAGGCCGACCTCCTTCTGCAGCAGCAGCGCTTCCAGCAGGTCGCTCACCGTCTCGGTGTGGCTGATGATGTAGTGGCGGATGGCGGCGCGGCCGTAGCGCGCGTGGGCGGTGCGGGCCTGCGAGAAGATGGCCAGCTCGCTCACGGTGAGCGGCTGGTAGGCGCCGTCGGGCACGCGCAGCGGGCGGGCGTCGTCCAGCAGCTTGACCAGCAGGGTCTGCTTCGCGTCCTCGGGCAGGGCGGCGTAGTCGGGTTCGATGCGCGCGATCTTCAGCAGATCCGCGACCACCGCCTCGTGCTTGTCCGAGCTCTGGCGCAGGTCGACGGTGGCGAGGTGGAAGCCGAACACCTCCACCGCGCGCATCAGCGGGCGCAGGCGCTGGTTCACCAGCGCGGCGCCGTGCTTCTCGCGCAGCGAGTCCTCGATCGTGCGAAGGTCGGCCAGGAAGGCTTCCGCGTTCGGGTAGGGGTTCTGCGGCGCGACGGCATGGCGCGCGGCGACGCCGCCGGTCAGGTCGCGCAGGGTGGCGGCCAGCCGGGCATAGACACCCGTGAGCGCGCGGCGGTAGGGCTCGTCGTGGCGGTGCTCGTTGGGGTCGGGCGAGGCTTCGGCCAGCGCCTGCATCTCCGGCGAGACGTCCACCAGCGTGGCCGAGAGCGACAGCTCGCCGCCCAGGTAATGCACCTCGGTGAGGTAGTGGCGCAGCACCAGCTCGCATTGGCGCCGCAGCGCGTAGTCGAGCGTGTCGGCGGTGACGTTCGGGTTGCCGTCGCGGTCGCCCCCGATCCACTGGCCCATGCGGAAGAAGGGGGCGATGTCCTCGCGCCCGAGGGCCTTCTCCAGGTCGGCGTACACGCGCGGGATCTCGCGCAGGAAGGTGGCCTCGTAGTAGGAGAGCGCGTTCTCGATCTCGTCGGCCACGGTGAGCTTGGTGAAGCGCAGCAGGCGCGTCTGCCACAGCTGCGTGACGCGGGTGCGGATCTGCTCCTCGTTGTCGGCCATCTCGCGCGGCGTGAGGGCGTCCTTCTGGCCGGCGAACATCTTCTGCCGCGCACGGATCTCGTCGCGGGCGGCGAGGAGGGCGGCGATGCCGCGCTCGGCGTCGAGGATGCTCTTGCGCTGCACCTCGGTCGGGTGCGCGGTCAGCACCGGCGAGAGGTAGCTGTGCGCCAGCGAGGCGGCCACCTGGTCGGGGCCGACGCCGGCCTTGCGGATGCGCCCCAGCGCGACGTCGAGGCTGCCTTCGATGGCGTCGTCCGCCCGTTCCGCGTCGGTGCGGCGGCGGATCAGGTGGCGGTCTTCTGCCAGGTTGGCCAGGTGGCTGAAGTAGGTGAAGGCGCGGATCACGCGCACCGTCTCGGCGGCCGAGAGGCCCTTGAGCAGGTTCTTCAGCGCCCGGTCCGCCGAATGATCGGCGTCGCGCCGGAAGGCCACCGACAGCGTGCGGATCTTCTCGACCAGTTCGTAGCTGTCCTTGCCCTCCTGCTCTCGGATCACATCGCCCAGGATGCGGCCCAGCAGGCGGATGTCGTCGATCAGCGGCTGGTCCTCCGCCTGTCGCTTCGGCTGGGCCGGGGCGCTGCTCTTGTTGTTGTTCTTGCGGGCGGTGGGCATTCGACGTGGCTCCTCGAGGAACGTTGGGGAAAAGACCGGACCAGGCAGCGTTGCTGCAACGCAACATGCTAGCATCCCCGACCCCCCTGAACAGCACCCGGACGGCCCTGTGACCCACATCGTGATCGCCACGCGCGAAAGCCGCCTGGCCCTCTGGCAGGCCGAGCATGTGCGCGCCCTCCTGCAAGAACAGGGCCACACCGTGGACCTGCTCGGAATGACCACCACCGGCGACCAGATCCTCGACCGCACGCTGAGCAAGGTCGGCGGCAAGGGGCTGTTCGTGAAGGAACTCGAAGCGGCCCTGCACGACGGCCGCGCCGACATCGCCGTGCACTCGCTCAAGGACGTGCCCATGGACCTGCCGCCGGGCTTCGCGCTGGCCTGCGTGCTGGAGCGCGAGGACCCGCGCGACGCCTTCGTCTCGTCGCACTACGCCTCGCTCGACGTGTTGCCCGAGGGCGCGGTGGTCGGCACCTCCAGCCTGCGCCGCACGGTGCTGCTGCGCGCGCTGCGCCCGGACCTGCGCATCGAGCCCCTGCGCGGCAACCTCGACACGCGGCTGCGCAAGCTCGACGAAGGCCAGTACGCGGCCATCGTGCTGGCCGCCGCGGGCCTCAAGCGCCTGGGCCTGGAAGCACGCATCCGCCAGTGCTTCGATGCCGCGACGATGCTGCCGGCGGCCGGGCAGGGCGCGCTGGGCATCGAGATCCGCAGCGGCCGGCCCGAGCTGGTCGCCGCACTGGCGCCCCTGGCGCACCGCCCGACCTGGCTGGCCACCGCGGCCGAACGTGCGGTGAGCCGCGCCATGGGCGGCAGCTGCTCGATGCCCCTGGCCGCGCACGCCCGCGTCACTGAAGGCGGCCTGCATCTGGCCGCCGCCTGGGGCGACGCCGGCCAGGCCGCGCCGTTGCTGCACGCCCAGGCCGAGGCAACGGTCGAGGACCTGGCGCAGGCCGAGGCGCTGGGCACGCGGGTCGCGGCTGCGCTGCAGGCCCAGGGCGCGCGTTGAAGCGGCCATGACCGGCACGCCGCTTCGGGTGATCGTGACCCGGCCGGCGCGCGAAGCGGCCCGGTGGGTCGAGGCCCTGAACGCCCGCGGCATCGAAGCCGTGGCCCTGCCGCTGATCGAGATCGCGCCGTTGCTGCCGGGCATGTCCACCGGCCCGCTCGACGCCCGGCCCTACGCCGCCCTGATGTTCGTGAGCGCAGCGGCCGTCGATGGATTCTTCAAGCTGAATCGGGCTGAAGCGACCGCCGGACGGGCGCATGATGCTATTGATTCGATAGCTAATGCGCGCTGCTGGGCCACCGGCCCCGGGACGGCGCAGGCGCTGGCGGACGCCGGGGTGCCGCCGGAGCGCATCGATGTGCCGCCGACCTCGGCGGGCCGCTTCGACTCCGAGGCCCTGTGGGCGCAGGTGCACGGCCAACTGCCGGCAGGGGCGCGCGTGCTGCGTGTGCGCGGCAGCGATGCCGCAGGGCAGCCGGCGGGACGCGACTGGCTGGCCAGCACGCTCGCAGCGGCAGGCGTGGCGGTGGATACGGCGGTCGTCTACCGGCGGCTGCCGCCGCAACTGGGCGATGCTGCGCGCGCGCTGGCGGTTGCGAGCACGCGCAGTGCGGGGCCCGCTTGGCTGTTCAGCAGCTCGGAGGCGATCGCTTATCTTTTGGCTGCTCTGCCCGGCATCGACTGGGGCGGCGCGCGCGCCTGGGCCACGCATCCGCGCATCGCGCAGGCCGCGCGTGCCGCGGGTTTCGGCTCCGTGCACGAGGTTCCCGCGAGCCTGGACGCGCTGGTCGCGTCGATAGAATCTTTTCAATGACTGCTGCTCCCCTGCCTGACGACTCCGCACCCGATGCCGTGGGCCGCGGGCAGTTGCCGGCGGTGGTGGTGCCGGCCCCCGAGGCGGGTGCCGTGGCGCTCGCGCGCATCGGCCTCGGCCTGCTGGCCCTGATCGCCGTGGTGGCGCTGGTGATGGCCATCGTGCTGTGGCAGAAGGTGGGCGGCATGCAGGAGCAACTCGCGCGCCAGAGCGCCGATGCCACCATGCAAGCCGCCGAGGCCCGTGCCCTTGCGCGCCAGGCCCAGGACGTCGTGCGCGACACCGCCGGTCGGCTGGCCCTCATGGAGACACGCGTCGCCGAGGTGGCGCTGCAGCGCAGCCAGCTCGAGGAACTGATGCAGAGCCTCTCGCGCTCGCGCGACGAGAACCTGGTGGTCGACATCGAGTCCGCGGTGCGCCTCGCGCAGGAGCAGACCCAGGTCACGGGCAACGTGCAGCCGCTGCTGGCTGCGCTGAAGGCCGGCGAACAGCGCATCGCGCGCGCCGCCCAGCCCCGCCTGGCGCCGCTGCAGCGCGCCATGCAGCGCGACGCCGACCGCATCCGCGCCACCGCCAGCGGCGATGGCGGCGAGGCACTGGCGAGACTGGACGACCTGCTGCGCAGCGTGGACGACCTGCCGCCGCTCAACGCCGTGGCCGTGCGTGGCGCCGGCGGCGGCGATGCCTGGCAGATCGAGGCGATCCCGGCCGACGCGGCGTGGTGGGAGCGCATCCTGCTGAGTGCGCGCAACGAACTGCGCTCGCTGGTGCGCGTGTCGCGCGTCGACCGGCCCGAGGCGGTGCTGCTGTCGCCCGACCAGACCTTCTTCCTGCGCGAGAACCTGAAGCTCAAGCTGCTCAACGCGCGTCTGGCGCTGCTGTCGCGGCAGGTCGACGATGCACGCACCGAACTCGCCTCGGTGTCGGCCTCGCTCAACCGCTACTTCGACCCGGCCTCGCGCCGCGTGCAGCAGGCGGCGACGCTGCTGCAGCAGGTCCAGGCGGCGGTCAGGGCGTCGGCACCCCCTCGCATCGACGACACGCTCGCGGCGCTGACCACCGCGGCGGCGGGCCGCTGATGCGCGCGGCCCTGTGGCTCCTGGCCCTGTTCGGCATCGCTGCCGCGGTGGCCCTGTTCGCGGGCAACAACCAGGGCACGATCACGGTGTTCTGGCCACCCACGCGGGTGGACCTGTCGCTCAACCTCGTGCTGCTGACGCTGGTGGTGCTCTTCGTGCTGCTGCACCTGGCCCTGCGGGCGCTGGCTGCGTTGTTCTCGCTGCCGCGCCAGGCGCGCCAGTGGCGGCTGCTGCAGAAGGAGCGTGCGCTGCACGCGGCGCTGCTCGATGCCATGGCGCAGTTGCTGGCCGGCCGCTTCACGCGCGCCCGCAAGGCAGCGCAGGCCGCGCTGTCGCAGGAACGCATGCTGGCCGCGCTGGACGCGCGCCTGCCGCAGGCCCAGCAGGTGCGCATCCTGGCCCACCTGCTGGCGGCGGAGGGGGCGCAGGCGCTGCAGGACCGTGCGGCGCGCGACGCGCACCTGCAGCAGGCCTTGAACGATGGGGAGGAGCGCGGCGCGCCGCCGTTGCCGCCGGAAACGCGTGAGGGCGTCCAGCTGCGGGCCGCCCGCTGGGCGCTGGAGGACCGCGACCCTGCCGGGGCCCTGGCGCGGCTCGCCGAGCTGCCCCAGGGTGCCCAGCGCCGCACGCTGGCGCTGCGGCTGCGGCTCAAGGCCGCACGTCAGGAGCGCCGCACGCTGGAAGCGCTCGAAACCGCGCGGCTGCTGGCCAAGCACCGGGCCTTCCCGGAAGCAGGGGCGCAGAGCATCGTGCGAGGGCTGGCGTCCGACCTGATCGCCGGCGCCCACGACACCGAGCAACTGCGTCGGGCCTGGTCCCAGCTGGAGCCTGCGGAGCGGGAGACACCGGAGGTGGCGATCCAGGCCGCGCAGCGGATGGTGGCCTTGCATGGCGACCTGGCCCTCGCGCGGACCTGGCTGCTCCCGGTGTGGGAGCTCGCGGCGGACCAGCCGGCCGCCCTGAGCGACACGCTGCGGGTGCGGCTCGTCCGCGCGCTGGAGGCGGGGCTCGACACCGTCGACGGCGACTGGCTGGCGCGCATCGAGGCGGCCCAGCGGGCGAATCCGCGCGATCCCAACCTGCAGTATCTGGCTGGCATGGCCTGCATGAAGCGGCAGCTGTGGGGCAAGGCGCAGCAGCTTCTGACCCAGGCCGGCCTGGGCCTTCAGGATGCTGCGCTGCACCGTCGGGCCTGGTCGGCCCTCGCTCGACTGGCGGAGGATCGGGACGATCCCACCCAGGCTGCCGAGGCCTGGAAGCGCGCCGCACAGGCGGACTGAGCCCCCTTTCTCCGGGGCCGTCGTGCCGTCCGGATCCTCGAAATAGTGGATGGAACGGGCAAATTCCCACCAGCCATACGATGTAACCCAAGAAACATTTAGGCGCTTTCCAATTCGTAGGTTACAGTCGGAACTGTGTCCAAAAGTACTAATTGTGGATGCGGCTGGGGGCCAAGATTGGAACGAACTTCTACATTTTTAGCGATCGGCTTGACGGCGGCAGTTCTGGTTCTCCAGGGCTGTGCAGCCGTGGGACCGGGTTTTGACTCCACCAAGGCGGCGCTTCCGCCGGCCGTTCCGGCGGCTGACGAGGGCACGCCGCCGGAAGGTGCGCTTCGAGAGATCGATGCCGAACTGGTGACCCGCATGAAGTCCCGGCAGCCGACCACGGTCAGCCAGGACGTCCTGGCGCTTCTCGGCACACCCGAGAAATACCGGATCGGGGTGGGCGACGTGATCGGCATCACGGTGTTCGACCATCCCGAGCTGATCTCCAGCACCATCCCGGCCACCACCGTGGCCGACCCTGCCAGCGTGTCGCCCGCGCCGGGCTTCATCGTGTCGGACACGGGGCAGCTCGCCTTCCCCTACGCCGGTACCGTGAAGGCCGAGGGAATGACCGTGCAGGAACTCGAGGACACGCTGACCAAGCGCCTGGCCAAGGTGTTTCGCGAACCGCAGGTGAGCGTTCGCGTGCAGGCCTTCCGGAGCAAGCGTGCCTACGTCGAGGGCGAGGTGAGGACCCCCGGGCTGCAGGTCTTCACCGACATTCCCATGACCTTGCCCGAGGCGATCAATCGCGCCGGCGGCATCCTGTCGACGGGTGATCGCTCCTTCGTCACGCTGACCCGCGGCAGCAAGACCACCAACATCGACCTGATGCAGATGGCCGAGGTCGGTGTCGACCCCACGCGCATCCCCCTGCTGAATGGCGACATGGTGATGGTGCGCAATCGCGAAGACCGCAAGGTCTTCGTCATGGGCGAAGTGCTTCGTCCGGCAGCCATCCTGATGCGCAACGGGCGCCTGAGCCTGAACGACGCGCTGGGCGAAGCGGGGGGGGTCGATCTCGGCACGGCCAACCCGCGGCAGATCTACGTGGTGCGCAACAGCCCCGAGGGCGCCCAGACGGTGTTCCACCTGGATGCGCGCACCGCGACCGCGCTGGCGCTGGCGGATACCTTCCCGCTGGAGCCCAAGGACGTGGTGTACGTGGATCCCGTCGCGCTCGTGCGCTGGAACCGGATCGTGAGCCTGATCCTGCCGTCCGCGACGACCGCCAACACCATCCGCGCCACCTACAGGTAGGCAAGTGGTGTCCATCCGGCGGATCCTCATCGTGTGTACAGGCAACATCTGCCGCAGCCCCATGGCGGAGCGCGTGATGGGCGCCGCCCTGCCGGGCTTCGATGTTTCGTCCGCAGGCACCCACGCTCTTGTCGGCGCGAGTGCCGACGAAGCCGCCCGGGCGCTGATGCAGGCGCGCGGGCTGCCGATCGACGAGCATCGTGCCCGCCAGCTGGACGCCCGTCTCTGCCATGAGGCGGACCTCGTCCTCGTGATGGAGAGTGCACAGCGCCATTGGATCCAGCAGCGGCATCCGGAGAGCACCGGCAAGGTGTTCCGCCTGACCGAACGGCTGCGGGTCGATGTGCCCGATCCCTACCGGCGGACCCTGGCCTCCTTCCAGACCGCGCTGGCCCTGATCGACCAAGGAGCCCAGGCCTGGGCCGAACGAATCTCCAGAGTGACCACATCATGAAGTCATCGACTGTCACCCCTCCCTCTTCCTCCTTCGGCTCCGGCTTCCAGGGCGGCGCCGACGGCGAGGACGTCGAACTCGGCCACTACGTCGATGTCGTGGCCGCCAACCGGTGGCTGATCGCCATCGTGACGCTGGTGATCCTTGCCTGCGGCGTCGCCTACGCCTACTTGACGCGGCCGGTCTACGAGGCCAATTTGCTGGTGCAGGTCGAGGACACCCCCGAGTCCAGCGCCACCAAGAGCTTCCTGGGCGAGGCGAGTTCGCTGTTCGACGTCAAGACGTTGGCCAGCGCCGAGATGGAGATCATGCGTTCGCGCATGATCGTGGGCAACGCCGTCGAGGCCACCCACCTGTACATCGAAGCGCACCCGCGCTACGTGCCGCTGATTGGTGGCTGGCTGTCGCGTCGCGCCACGGCGCTGTCCAACCCCGGCTTCCTCGGCTTCGGCGGCTACACGTCGGGCACGGAACGCATCGAGGTCAGCCGCTTCAATGTTCCGCCGGCCTTCGAGAGCACGACCTTCATTCTCACGGCGCAGGAAGGCGGCCGGTTTTCGCTCTCGCACCGGGGCCTGAGCCAGCCGATCGAGGGCAGCGTGGGGCAGCTGCTCCAGACCACGCTGCAGCCGGCCGGCAGGAAGCTCGAACTGCTGGTCGATCGCCTCGACGGCAAGCCCGGCGCGCAATTCGTGATCGTGCGTTCGCCGACCCTGGCGACGATCGAGAACCTGCAGGGCCAGCTCATCCTGGCGGAACGCGGCCGGCAGTCGGGTGTCATCAGTGCCACCCTGCAAGACACCGATCCTGAGCGGCTGACACGCGTGCTGAATGCCATCGGCACGCAGTACGTGAACCAGAACATCGAACGCAAGGCGGCCGAAGCACAGAAGACTCTTGCCTTCCTGGACGTGCAACTGCCCTTGTACAGGAAGCAGCTCGAGCAGTCCGAAGAGATCTACAACCGCTACCGCAACCAGAAGGGCACGGTCGCCTTCGACGAGGAGGCGAAGCTGATCCTGACCAACTCCGTCGAGCTGCAGACCAAGATGCTCGAGGCGCAGCAGAAGCGCCGCGAACTCGAGAGCCGCTACACCGCCGCCCACCCGACCGTACAGACGCTGGACGCGCAGATTGCCGCCTATGCGCGGCAGATCGCCGACATCCAGTCCCGTATCAAGGGGCTGCCCGCCGTTCAGCAGGATGCCGTCCGGATGGAGCGCGAGGTGCGCGTGAACACCGGCCTCTACCAATCCCTGCTGAACCAGGCCCTGCAACTGCGCCTGGTCAAGGAAGGCAAGGTCGGGACGGTGCGTCTGCTCGATGCGGCCGCGCAGCCTGAGCTGCCCATCAAGCCCAACCGGCGCCTGATCGTGCTGGGCTCGCTGGGCGCGGGCCTGGTGGCGGGCCTCCTGCTGGCGCTGCTGCGCAGCGCCCTGGTGGAGCAGCGGCTGCGCGATCCCATGGAGGTTGAAGAGAACATCCACCTACCGGTGTTCTCGTCGATCCCGCACAGCAAGGCGCAGACGTCGATCGGACAGCGCCGACTCACCGGGGCGACGGGCGTGCGGCTGCTGGCGGTCGAGCAGCCCGACGAGCCCGCGGTGGAAAGCCTGCGCAGCCTGCGCACGGCGATGCAGTTCGCGATGCTCGAGTCGCCGAACAACCGCGTCATGATCACCGGGCCGACCCCGGGAGTCGGCAAGAGCTTCGTAACGGCGAACTTCGCGGCGCTGATGGCTGCAGCCGGCAAGAAGACACTGCTGATCGACGCCGACCTTCGGCGCGGCCACCTGCACCAGTACCTTGGCCTGCAGCGCCACGGAGGACTCTCCGAACTCATTGCGGGCAGCCTCACGGTCCAGCAGACGGTCCACCGCGACGTGGTGCAGAGCCTCGACTTCCTGGCGACCGGCCAGCTGCCGCCCAATCCGGCGGAACTGCTGACTTCGGCGTCCTTCCACAGCGTGCTCGAGCGCCTTTCGGAACAGTACGACTTGGTCGTCATCGATACCCCGCCAGTCCTGGTGGCTTCGGACGCGACCACCGTCGCCGCCCAGGCGGGTACGGTGCTGCTGGTGGCGCGCGCTTCGGTGTCGACGTTGGGTGAATTGCGCGAGAGCACCCGTCGCCTGTCGCTCGGCGGCAAGGTTGCCAGCGGGGTGCTGCTCAACGGCATGGACGCCAAGCGCCGCAACTTCAGCACCTACAAGTACGGACGCTACCGCTACACCAACTACAACTACGAGAGCATCCTGCCGGAAGAGCAGTGAGCAAGAAGAAAGGCGCCGCAAGGCGCCTTTCTTCTTTGGGGGGCGAGGGCTGCGCGCGGCGGCGTCCCACCTGGCGGACGCCTTCAGGAGGTCCGCACGCGCTCCGCCGCTGCGCTGGCGACGTGTTTCACAACGCTCTCGAGCGCCGACTCGAACCGCCTGAGCACTGCGCCTTGGTCCAGGTGCTCCTCGGCGTATTCACGTGCGGCCAAGCCGAATCGAACACGCTGCTCGGGCGCAGACGCCAGGGTGCGAATCGCATCCACGAGGGCCTCGGGCTCTTCGGGCGGTACGACCAGGCCGCATCGGGACACCACGGTGGCCAGTTCGGTGCCTTCGTGGGCCGTGGCGATCACGGGCCGGCCGCTGCTAAGCATGCCTGTGAGCTTGGAGGGCATCACCAGATCCGCCGCATCCGCACGCTGCGGCAGCAGATGGATGTCGGCCAATCCGAGCAGCTCACCCAGTTCCTCGACGGGCTGCAGGTTCAGGAAACTCACCCGGGGCAACCCGGCGCAGCGCGCCTCCAGCGCCTCGCGCGCGGGCCCGGAACCGCAGAAGACGAAATGGATGTCGGTGCGGTCGCGCAGCGCGAGCGCGCAGTCGCCCAGGATCTCGAGCCCCTGCTTGCCGCCCATGTTGCCCGAGTACAGTGCGACGACCTGGTCGTCGCGGATGCCCAGCTGCTCGCGGAACCGGCTCCTGCGCTCGAGCGGCCGGATGGCGGCGATGTCCGCCCAGTTGGGCAACGACACCAGGCGGGGCTCGGGCACGCCCTTGCTGCGCGCCCGGTCCAGCATGCGCTGCGAAATGGTGGAGACCCGGTCGAAGCGCTGCATCAGCCAGCGCTCCAGCGCAAGAACGGCCCGCTTGGCGCGTTCGCCCTTGAGCACGCCGAGCGCGAAGGCCGCGTCGACCTCGTAGTCCTGGATGTGCAGCCACGAGGCCGCACCACGCATGCGGCAGAACGCCAGCGCGGCGGGCGTGCAGAACAGCGGCGGCTCGGTGACCCAGACCACGTCCGGCCTCCAGCGCCATTGCGCGAAGAGCAGCGGCATGCTTGCGAGAGCGAAGCTCGCCAGGTGGACCAGCCGCTTGAGGCCGGACACCTTGCGCGGCACCCACAAGGGTGCACGCAGCACGGTCACGCCGTTGCGCTGCTCTCGCAGGTAACGGCCGGCACGGTAAGGAGCCTGGACTTCCCATTCAGGGTAGTAGGGCGGCGCAGCGACCACCCGCACCTCATGTCCGGCGGCAGCGAGCCATTCCGCCATTTCTCCTGAGTACTTGCCGATACCGGTCAGCTCGGGAGCGTAGTTGATGCCGTAGATCAGGATCTTCATGCGGCATCGGCGCGCATGACGCGCTTCTTGATGGGAGTTGCCGGATTGCCCGCGTAGATGGTCCAGGGCTCGGCGTCGCGCATGAGGACAGCGCGCGCTCCGATCACGCAGCCCTCGCCCACGGACACGCCGGGGCCGACGAAGGCCTCGGCCGCCACCCAGGCCTGGTCGCCGATGCGGATGGGCTTCGCGACGAGCTGGAAGTTCGGGTCGCGCACGTCGTGCGTGCCGGCGCACAGATGGGCGCGTTGCGACACCACGACGCGCTCGCCCAGCGAGATCGGCGCCATGCAATAGCAGATCACGCCCGGGCCCATGCATGCATGCGCCTTCATCTCGAGCAGCGGGGGATACCAGATCCTGGCCGTCCCGTAGACACGCGCCGTCGGATGCACGCGTGCGCCGAAGAGGGAAAGCAGCCACCTGCGCCAGGCGTGCAGCGGCGGGGGCGTCCACGACGCCAGGCACAGCCAGGTGATGCCCCAGCATGCGCGGAACAGGCGGTGGCTCAAGGTGAAAGTAGGGCCGCCCTCGAGGGGCTTGCTCATGCGTGCGTCCAGAAGGCTCATGACGCCACTCCCATCCATCGGCTGTCTGGCACTGCCGCAGCCTTGAGCTGGCTGCCGATCAGGCTGGCCAGGTGCGCTGCCGCCGCATCGATGCGAAAGCGCTTTTCGAAACTCTGCCGGGCCGCGAGGGACGTCCGCGCACGCTCCTCATCCGAGGCATCGAGCCACTTGCGCAACGCGCCGACCGTGCCCTCTACGGTATCGTCGCCCACCCATCCGGCACCGTCGGCTGCGATCTCCCGCCAGATGTTGACCTTGTCGGAGATCGCCACCGGGCGGCCGCACGCCAGGGCTTCCGCCACGGCGATGCCGAAATTCTCCTGGTGCGAGGGCAGGCAGAACAGTTCCGCGGCGTAGAACGCACCCCACTTCAGATCACCGGTGAGCATGCCGGTCCATAGGATGCGGTCGGCGATGCCGGCCTTGTGTGCAAGCTGCCGAAGCTGCGCAAGCCAGGCCTCCTCGCCCGGACCTGCCATCACGAGGTGCAGCCTCTGGTCGTCCCGTGCGAGTTCGGCAAAGGCCTCGATCAACAGATCGCAGCCCTTCTTCTCCTGGATGCGGCCGAGGAACAGGCACAGGCGCTTGTCGGTCAAACCGGGGAACTGGCGATGGAACGACTGCCGCAGGCCATCGGAGTCCGGCGGCACGTCGGCAGTGCCGAAGGCCGTCACGAGTTCCTGCCGCGGCCGGTAGAGCCAGAAGGACTCCCGGGCCAGGCGCCGTTCTTCTTCGCAGGTGAACAGGACTGCTCGCGCATCGCGCAGCACGCGGTATTCGGCCCAAGGCCAATACAGCCACTTCTTGAGATGCTTGCGGGGATAGGCCCGCTTGAACCAGGGGTCGAGCATGCCGTGGGGGAAGACGAAATACGGCACGGCGCTGCCGGCCAAGGCGCGCCAGGCGCCAAGTCCGGGATACTGCCAAAGCCCATCGACCACGACCGCATCGAAGCGGCCGGCATTTGTCTCGAGCCAGGGCTTCAGCGCAGGCGAATACCGGTAGTGGCCACGACCACCCAGGGCATGGACTTGGACTGGATAGTCTCCGATCCAGCTGTCTCCAGGGGCGTCCAGCGAGACCACCTCGACGGCATGGCCGAGCCGCACGAGTTCGGCGTCCAGGCGTCGCGCGGCTTCCGCGGGGCCACCGGATCGTCGATCGATGCTGGGAATGATGCGCAGCAGGCGCATGGGAAGAGGGTGCGAAGGGCTCAAGTGGCGCGCTCCAGGGCCCAGCCCGTTGCGGCGGGCGCGACTGCTGGACGAGGCTGGCTCCTGGCCGGCTGCGCGAGTGGCAGATAGCGAAGCGCCAGCAGTGCCTGGGCAAGCAGCAGGCCGGTGGCGGCGTTGACGGTCAACTGGCCGATGGTGGACCACGTCGTCAGTGCGACCGCCAGCGTCAGCCACACCAGCAACGGCGCAGAAGAACGGATGCGCAGCGCCGCCCGCCAGGCCGCCCACATGCCGACCACGATCACCGCCAGCTTCAGCAGGATGAACAGCACCCCGATCGCGCCACCCTCCAGCAGGATGCGCGCCGATTCGGTCTCGGCCAGCATGAAGCTGCGCTCGCCCGATTCGAAGTAGCTCGCGAGGTTGGACCCCTTGCCCAAGCCGGCACCGAGCCAGGTGATCTGGTTGTAGGTCTCGGGCTCGCCGATCAGCATGGCGACGATGCGATCGCCGAGGTCTTCGGTCTGGGACGCGTTCTCGAAGCGCTCCTGCGTGGCGACCAATGCGTCGCTGAAAAGCACGGCCGCCCCCACCATCACCGCCACGGTGACGACCACGCCCATGGCGGCGTAGACCTTGCCCACGCCGCGAGAGAACCAGAGGGACCCCAGCAGGGCCACGCCCAGGAGCCCGAGATAGAACAGCACGGCGGCGCGCGAACCGCTCAGGATCGTGCCGACGAGCAGCGCGATGAATGCCAGGACGAACACCAGCCGAGCGCGTCCGGCGCGCCTGGACAGCAGTCGATAGCAGAAGATCGCGGACACCGCCATCGCCAGGAAAGTCGTGAACCCGAGCGTGAAGCTGAAGGTGCCGGTCGGCCGCACGACGCCGGTCACCACCACGAAGATGTCTCGCACGTCGGTGTCGATCTGGGTGTTGATGAACGCAAACGGCGGCGAACTCTGCTGGAGGACCACCAGCGGCATCATCAGGATCAGCAGCGCCAGCATGACCCACAGGCTGCGGCGATAGTCTTCGAGCGTCATCGAAACTGCAGCCGCATAGCCGAACCAGAAGTACAGCAGCCAGAAGCGCAGCCCGATCACCAGGATGGCCGGGGAGAACTGGTTGATGATGAGCTGCACGAATCCCCATAGGATCAGTATTCCGCTCCACACCAGCAGCAGCTGTGCGGGCAGGCGGCGGAAGTTCAGTGCACCGGTGCGAAGCGCATACCAGACGGTGTAGATCGCCAGCAGATCCCGCAGCAGAACCAACGGCAACGTCAGCGAGCCGGACACCCATTTCCGCAGCGCGCCTTCCAGGACCACGACCAGGAGCACGGCAATGAACAACTTGCCTGCCCGGCTCATGCGCCGAACCACACCTTCGGCCCCGGCGGATGCAGGAAGCGAGCCGGCGGAATGGACCATTGGATTCATGTCAATACCCGTTCGGTGAACACATCGCGCACCCGCTCGCGGTAACTTTGCCAGGTGAAGTCTCTGGCTGCACGCAGCGCCACCGGTCGGGCCGCGCGCATTTCCGGCACCGACAGGGCGAGCGCACGCACCTGCGCATACAGGGCTTCTGCTGTGGGTTCCACCACCCAGCCGCTGCCAGGGTGCTGCTCGATGATCGCCTTGGCTCCGGTCTGGGTCGACACGAGTGCCGGCGTTCCATTGGCCATCGATTCCGCGACGACCATGCCGAAGGAATCGAAGCGCGAAGGCAACAGCAGGCAGTCCGCCGCCGCCAGCACCGGGTACAGCTGCGCCTGCGGCACACTGGGCTGGTAGGTGGTGCCGGGCAAGGCCATCACCTGCTCGAGCAGTTCCGTCTGCGCCACGCCGCCGACGAAATGCAGTTCGTACGGGATCTGCTCTTCGTGCAGGCGACGGAAGGTGTCGATGATGAGGTCCACGGACTTGCGGTAGCTCATCACGCCGGCGAACACGAAGCGCGGCTTCTCGTGGGCGGTGAAGGGAGGCGGGCGATCGGTGGGCAGATCCGCCCCGAGCAGCAGCGGGAAGACCTTCCTGGGCGGCACGCCGTTGTCGGTGTAGCTGTCGGCGGCCAGCGGCGAACAGGTCAGGATGAGGTCGGCAAGTTCGACCTCCTCATCCCTCTGGCGATAGATCTCTGGTGTGAACGGGGTACGCGGGATCTCCATCAGCTGCTCGCCGGCAACGTGGTGCAGCGAGGGGGCGTCGAGGACGCAGGTCGCTCCGATGGCCTTCGCGGCGCGGAAGGTTTCCAAGGCTGCGCTCTCGTACGCCACGACGACCTTGGGCCGGATCGCGCGGATATGACGAGCGATCCATCGGTCGTATGCATGCTGCATGCGAAAGAAGAAGTCGCCCTTCTGGTAGGGCAGTGGCAGCGACTTGCCAACCCGCCACAGGATCTGGAAGCGTGATGGATGGTGGCGCAGCTCCCGGGGGATGGGCACGCGCCGCACCCGCTCCCTGTAGTAGCGAGGAAGCCAGGGCGAGATCTCGCTCTCGTCGGTACAGACGGGAACGCCGGACCAGAATGCCTTGAGCATTCCTCCTTCATGCAGGGCCAGCGCAAGCTGTTGTGCGTGCTGCAGGCCGAACTGGCTCACGAAAACCGAACCCGGGGGCGTCATGGGGAGCTCTCCCTGTTCGGGCAGAAATGCAGATGTTCGCCTTGGGGCGCGATGGAGTCGTCAAATGTCATGGTCGTTTCGCTGCAGGCGTCATCGGGTTGCGCCGCTTTCGGATGGCGTCCAGGTGCGCCAGGTACTCGGCCGCCACGGAACGGGCGCGATAGGGTTTCAGATGGGCCTCTACCGAGGGGTCCAGGGCTTCCGCCGACGGACCCGTGCCTCTTTGCAGTTCTTTTTCGAGCATATCCGCGAGCGATTCGATACGGCCGGGCCTGAACAACTGCCCACAGGTGCCTACCGCTTCGGGCAGGCCTCCGACGCCGCTGGCGACCACCCGCAGGCCACACGCCAGACCTTCGAGAACCACGACACCGAAGGGCTCCTGCCATCGCGAGGGCACCACCAGCACCCGGTGGGCAGCCAAGGTGCGGGCGAGGGCGGGCCCCGATCGCTTGCCGAGGAATGCGATCGACTCCGCAAGGCCGAGGCGCTTGGCCTGGTCGCGCAACGACGCCTCTTCGGGACCCGACCCCACGATCGACAGGGTCGCATTGACGCCTCGGGAGCGGAGAACGGCCAGCGCATCGATCAGCATGTCGGCGCCCTTGTCGTTGACCAGCCTTCCCAGGAACACCAGGTCCGCAGACGGCGCCCTGTGCTGTTGCGGCTTGAAGGTCTGGTCGTCGTACGGGTTGCGGATCACGCCGACCCGGCCGGGAAGGCTCGCTGCCACGGCATCGCTGACTGCCAGATTCCGCGTGACCCACCGGGTCGCGAGCCGCTTCACGCGGTCTTGCCAGGCCAGCTTGCCATCCGGCCTCTGGAGCCAGGTGTGATAGGTCACCAGCGACGGCGTTCGCATCAGCAGCGCCAGCCAGAGATAGCGCAGGGAGATGTTGGACTGCAGGTGGACGTCGCACCACTGCAGCAGGCGAGCCATCTGACGTGCGCTCGGACGGCGGAATACCTCGTAAGGAAGCGCGTCTTTTCCATCGGCCGGGGTATGGGTGATGACGCGGACATGGTGGCCTGCAGCGGCGAACTCGCGGGCCAGCGTGGCGGACACGAATTCGATGCCGCCGAGCTGGGGCAGGAAGGCGTGGCTCGTGAGGAGGATGTTCATCGGGCCCGCCGACTCCTCGAGACGCGAAGCCGGGTTGCCGTGGCGGCCCGGACGGCCGGGCGCTGCGATCGAGGCTTCGATCACTTGAGATCACCCCTCACATGGGCGCGCGCCAAGTCGGCCAGGGTCGCGCTGATCATGGCCAGGGGAAAGCCGAACTGGAACATCAGCACGCCTTGCAGTGTGCTCAGATCCAGGAAGCCGGGGCACAACGCACACCACAGGCCGAACACCGGAATCTGGAGCAGGGTCCAGCGGTTCCATCCGCGGTTGGCAGCAAGCCTCCACATCGTCATCGAGAGAATCACGGTCGCGCTGTAGATGCTGGCAATCAGCACCTCGTGCTGCAGGTGGGCATAGTTCGGGCCGACAAGCAGGAGCAACAGCGAGGGCACCAGCGCTGCCGTAGCGACCAGCACCAGGCCTGGCACCAGCCCCAGAAGCGACCATGCCATGAAGGCGGGCAGCACGCGGCTCTTCGTCTGGCTGAAACGGGGAATGGCGAAGGCGGACACGAGCATCGACACGGGCACGAACAGCTGCGCGAGGCGTCCCAGCGCCCCGAACGAAGCCGTCTCCGCCGGCGCGCTCATCGCTGCCAGCAGGAACAGCGGGACCTGCGACTGGATGCAGTAGTACAACTCGACCGGCAGTTGCCGCACGGTCAACGATCGAATCTCCTTGCGGTCCGGCTCCACCGCCTTGGCGGAATCCACAGGAACTTCCTGCTTGGCCCACTTCTGCACGAAAGGAACCCTCAGTGCGGCACCGACGACGGCCACGGCCGTCACCAGAAGGATCGACACGCCATTCAGGACATGGAGCAGGGCCACCGCCGCGAGCCGGGCCGCGCCGAGCGCGGCTTCGAGGGACTGCAGGCGTGCGGCCCGCTGGGCGAACAGAAGAATCTGATCCGTGATGTGGGACTTCAGCTCCACGAACCACTGGATCATCAGCAGGGTCAGCAAGGCGACCACCAGCCAGACCGGCGCGCCCGCCTTCAGCAGGAGCCAACTGGCAATCGCGAGAAAAAAGGGCAGCACCACGGCAGAGATCAGGTGCCGCTCGCGCCGACAGGCTACAAGCACTTCAGCCGCGCGTTGCCGATCGGGCCAGACCCGGCCGACGATGGTCGAGAACGCGATGTTGACGCCACCCATGGTCAGCACTGTCATCGCACCGGTCAATATCGCAAGAACCGTGTAGATCGCATAGTCGGTGACGCTCAGCCATCGCGTCAGCAGCAAGCCGGTGATGGCGGAAAGGCCCTGGGCGGCAAGCGCACCGCTCAGGAATCCCGCAACGCTCTTGAAGCGTCCTTGCCAGTAAGCGCTCATGCGGGATTTGTCCTCGCGCCGTGGCTGTTGCGAGGCCACCAGGTCCTGCTCGAGCGCGACAGTGCCTTGGACGGAGTTTTCCATGGGATCGTCAGAGTCGGGCGAAGCGGATCGGATTCGCGCAGGCAAGCTCGCAGCTGCCTGCGCGGAGCAACGCGCCTAGCGCGAGCCCTCGGCCATGAACACCGCACGAAATGTGCGAAAGAGAATCTTGATGTCGAGCCAGAGCGACCAGTTGTCGACGTAGTAGGCGTCAAGTTCGACGCGCTTGGCGTAGGGCAGGCGATTGCGGCCGCTCACTTGCCACAGCCCTGTGATGCCCGGACGCATGGTGCAGTAGTGCGACCATTGCTTGCCGTACAGGCTTCGCTGGCGTTCCATGCAGGGGCGCGGGCCGACGAGGCTCATGTCGCCCTTGAGCACGTTCCAGAACTGAGGCAGTTCATCCAGGCTCGCGCGGCGGATCAGGTGGCCCAGGGGCGTGATGCGGGGATCCTTCTCCAGCTTCTGGAAAGTGTCCCATTCGGTCCGCGCCATGTCGTTCTTGCTCAGGAAGTCCTCCAGCACGGCATCGGAGTCGTGGACCATGGAGCGGAATTTGTAGAACTTGAAGCGCTCGCCGTTCTGGCCCAGCCGGCTCTGCCAGTAGTGGATGGGAGCGCCCATGCTGATGCGCACGCAGAGGGCCACCAACAGGTACAACGGGCCCAGGAGCGCGAAGAACACGAGGGCTCCCACGATGTCCATCAGCCGCTTGGCGGCGCGTTCCGCCCAGTGCATCTTCCGGGTCACCAGGAGATTCGGCGCGGCCGCAGCGCCACCGCCTCCGGGTGGCATGTGGCGTGCGACGGGCCCTTGCGCGGTCGAGTCAGAACGGAACATCACCATTTCCTTCGAGAGGGGGCGTCTGACTGCCACGGCAGCGGGAGACACCCATAAGTAACTCTTTTCTACTAATTGGCCGCCATTCAATCACAGGCGATCCGGCTTGTCGTGTCAGCATTAGTCGTATGCCGTTTGCGACAAAATATGTAACCTGCTCTCTTACCCCCGACCTCGCGCAGCTCCGATCTTCGGTTGTTGCGTTGCAGCAAGGTGATTCAAATTGTAGTCCTTTCGGCTAACAAGTATCTAAATTTCTAACTTAAGTACTCTTTTTTTGTGTCCTAGTTCACTGTCCTGGCGCTCAACTCTTGATCTGTAACAAGATCGGTCCGCGCGGACACATCGGAGAGCAGCGAAACAAATGGAAAACGCCCGCCCCGGGTGCACCGGAGCGGGCGTTTTCGATGTGGTCCGGGCGGGTTGAGACGCCGCGCGGCGTGAGGTCAGTGCGCTGGCGTGCCCGTTGCTGCCGATTGGGTTTCGAAGGGCAGGGTCAGGGTGGCCAGGTCCTTGCGCGTTTCCACCAAGACCAACGGGCCATCGTCCAGCACGACCACGGCCGGGCGTTCGCGCGGCACATGGACGGGACGGGGTTCGGCCTCGATGGCGGCACGCACTGCTGCGACACGTGCGGCATCCGAATTGACCCATTGCAGGCCGGCGTTCTCGGCGATCCGGGCCAGCTCTTCCGTGGGGAGGTCGAACGCTGCGACCTTGGGCAGCGACAGCCGGCCTGAAGGCGTTGTCGCCGTGGCGGGCGCGGACACTGCCGCGGCATCCGGCGTGCCGGTGGCCGCTGCCGGTGCTTCCACCGCCACTTCTGCCTCGGCGGCATTCGGAATGCCCGCGGGGCTGACGCCGATTTCGCGTTCGCCCTCGCGGCCTTCGCGCGAGCCACGTTCGCGGCGGTCCCTGCCGTATCGGTCACGGGAGCGTCCGCGTCGTTCGTCCCCTTCGCGCCGGGGGGCATCACCTTCGCCCTGCAGGGCTTCTGGCGCGGCACCGTTGCCTGCGGAGGCGTCGGCGACGTCGACAAGGTCGCTGCTGCGCTCGGCCACTTCGGCCGGGCGGGGGCCTCGGCGCTCGCGGCGGCCCTCGCGCGGCGGCTGCTCTTCGCCGGCTCCGGCCACGTCGGAGGTGGCGGTACGGGATTCCCGGGTCGTGCCTTCGTCGCGGCGCGCGTCACCGCGGTCGCGGCGCTCGCTCTGGCGGCCGCGCGGCGCGCGCTCGGCGCCGGCCTCACGCTGTTCGTCGGCTGGCGCCGCAGCAATGCCCTGGGTCGGCGAAACCTTGTCGCCGTTTTCCTGGTCGCGGGCCTCGATCGACTCGCGACGCTCGCCTCGGCTCGTGCCGCGGCGGTCGCCGTCGCGTGGCGGACGTGCATCGCGCAGCTCGCGACTGCCTTCGGCGCGGCCACCTTCGCGGCGCATGTCGCTGCCACCGCCCTCACGGCGCTCGCCGTTGCCGCGGCCTCCGCGGCGTTCGCCGTCACGCCCGGCACGGCCCTCGCCATCACGGCCCCGGCCTTCGCCGCGACCGCCGCGGCGCTGGTCGCCACGGCCGCCCTCGCGGCGCGCCGGCTTGACCTCGTCGGCGGCAGGCACTGCCGGCGCGGCGGCCGGTGCGGATGCGGGCACGTCCTGGGTGCCACCGCCGAAGAAGCTCTTGAGCCAGGCGAAGAAGCCGCGTTCGGCCGGTGCGCGCGGTGCGGCCGGGGCCGGCGCGGCCACGGGGGCCTGCGCGGGCGCAGGCGCCGCCACTTCCTTGGGCGCCACCACGGGTGCCGGCGCATCGGGCAGCACGCCCTTGATGACCGGGGTCTGTTTGTTGGTCGGTTCCTGCGAGCGTCGCGTGACGTGGGTCGGGTCCTCGACTTCCTCGGCCATGGTGTAGCTGGCGCGAAGGTGGTCCAGACGCGGATCGTCGTGCTTGAGGCGCTCGAGCTTGTAGTTCGGCGTCTCCAGCGTCTTGTTGGGCACCATCAGCACGTTCACGCGCTGCTTCAGCTCGATCTTGGTGATCTCGGTGCGCTTTTCGTTCAGCAGGAAGGAGGCCACCTCCACCGGCACTTGCACGTGCACCGCGGCGGTGTTGTCCTTCATGGACTCTTCCTGAATGATCCGCAGGATCTGCAGGGCGCTCGATTCGGTGTCGCGGATGTGGCCCGAGCCGCCGCAGCGGGGGCAGGGGATGGACGAGCCTTCGCTCAACGCCGGCTTCAGACGCTGGCGGCTCATCTCCATGAGGCCGAACTTGCTGATCGAGCCGAACTGCACGCGGGCGCGGTCTTGCCGGAGCGCGTCGCGCAGGCGGCTTTCGACCTCGCGGCGGTTCTTCGACTCGTCCATGTCGATGAAGTCGATGACGATCAGGCCGCCCAGGTCGCGCAGGCGCATCTGGCGGGCCACTTCGTCGGCGGCTTCGAGGTTGGTGCGGGTCGCGGTCTCCTCGATGTCGCCTCCCTTGATGGCGCGGGCCGAGTTCACGTCGACCGAGACCAGCGCCTCGGTGTGGTCGATCACGATGGCGCCGCCCGAGGGCAGCTGCACGGTGCGTGCGTAGGCCGACTCGATCTGGTGCTCGATCTGGAAGCGGCTGAAGAGGGCCGCATCGTCGCGGTAGCGCTTCACGCGGGCAGCATGCTCGGGCATGACGTGCGCCATGAACTGCTGCGCCTGTTCGTAGATGTCGTCGGTGTCGATGAGGATGTCGCCGATGTCGTGATTGAAGTAATCACGGATGGCGCGGATGACCAGCGACGACTCCTGGTAGATCAGGAAGGCACCCTTGCCGCCCTTGGCTGCGCCGTCGATGGCGGTCCACAGCTTGAGCAGGTAGTTCAGGTCCCACTGCAGCTCGGGCGCCGAGCGGCCGATGCCGGCGGTGCGCGCGATGATGCTCATGCCCTTGGGGTACTCGAGCTGGTCCATCGCCTCCTTGAGCTCGGCGCGGTCCTCGCCCTCGATGCGCCGGCTCACGCCGCCGCCGCGTGGGTTGTTGGGCATCAGCACCACGTAGCGGCCGGCCAGGCTGATGAAGGTGGTGAGGGCGGCGCCCTTGTTGCCGCGCTCTTCCTTCTCGACCTGGACGACGATCTCCTGGCCTTCCTTGATCGCGTCCTGGATGCGGGCCGAGCTGGCCGACACGCCTTCGGCGAAATACTGCTTGGAGATTTCCTTGAACGGCAGGAAGCCGTGGCGGTCCTCACCGTAGTCGACGAAGCAGGCCTCGAGCGACGGCTCGACGCGCGTCACGACGGCCTTGTAGATGTTGCCCTTGCGCTGTTCGCGCCCTTCGATTTCGATTTCGTAGTCGAGGAGCTTCTGCCCGTCGACGATGGCCAGGCGGCGCTCTTCGGCCTGCGTGGCGTTGATCAGCATCCGTTTCATGGGAGTGCGTGTCCTTTTTGTTGTGTCTCGTCACTGGCCCGCAAGGGGCCCACGATGCACGGACGACGCAGCGAAACGACGGGAATTGCCGTTGCACTCCGGAGGCTGGGACTGGCGAGGGGCGCGAGCGCCGCCACCGGTCCGGGGCGATCAGCCCTGCAGCCGCGGCGGTGGTGGCGCGAGGATGGGCGCGAGGCCGATGGGCTGCTGCGCTGCTATCTTTTTGATAGCTGGTTGCGCAACAACGACGGGCGTTGCGGGCGATTCAATGCCTGTATTCGCTGGGGTCAGCCAGCGCAGGCACATTTGAATCAGCCACATCAACACAAGGGCACTCGCTTCGATCCGCCGGCCAGCGCCTCGCAAAGGAGCGGGCACGCTGGCTGGCTTGGGTATTCCGTGGTCCCAATGACTTGGGGTTTCGTTTGCGTCGGCTTGACTGCCTTGCCTGGCTTGCCACTTTGCGCTGGAGCGCGGGGTCTGCAAGCCGTGCAACGAAGTGGCATCGACCTCGCAGCGCCATCGTGGGGTGCTCTAAACTTCTCGCTTAATCAAGCACTTACACAACCGCGCTGGTGAAAAACATTATAGGTGCGAAGCCGCGGGCCGCGACGGGGAAAGTCCTTCCCGCCCCGTCGGCCCCGCCCGCCGAGGCGCGCATGCTCACCGTGGATGCGGAGTCCGCCGGCCAGCGGCTCGACAACTTCCTCTTCCGCCACTTGAAGGGCGTGCCCAAGACGCACGTCTACCGCATCATCCGTTCGGGCGAAGTGCGCCTCAACAAGGGCCGGGTGCAGGCGGATTCGCGGATCGAGGCGGGCGACACCGTGCGCCTGCCGCCGGTCCGCGTCAGCGCGGCACCGGCGGCCGCGGTGCCGGCTCCGGCTCGCAGCTTCGACCTGCTGCTGGAAGACGATGCGCTGATCGCGCTGGACAAGCCTGCCGGCACCGCCGTCCATGGCGGCAGCGGCGTGAGCTTCGGCGTCATCGAGCAACTGCGCGCCGCCCGGCCTGCCGCGCGCTTCCTCGAGTTGGTGCACCGGCTCGACCGTGAAACCTCGGGCGTGCTGCTGGTCGCCAAGAAACGCAGCGCGCTCACCGCGCTGCAGGCCCAGTTCAAGAGCCGCGAAACCGGCAAGACCTACCTCGCGCTGGTCGAGGGCGACTGGCCGGCGCGTCTGAAGGTGCTCGACGCGCCACTGGCTCGCTACCTGCTGCCGGGCAAGGACGGCCAGGCGGGCGAGGGCGAACGGCGGGTCAAGGTGGTCGACAAGGACCACCCCGACGCGATGCGCGCCGTCACGCTGGTGCGTGTGCTGGCACGCCTCACGCTTGCCGGCGACGCCGCGCCGGTGACGCTGCTGGCCGTCACGATCAAGACCGGCCGCACCCACCAGATCCGCGTCCACCTCGCCTCGGCCGGACACCCGATCGCCGGCGACGACAAGTACGGCGACTTCGAACGCCGCCGCGCGCTGGCCCGCCTGGGCCTCAGGCGCATGTTCCTGCATGCCTGGCGGCTGCGTTTCACCCACCCGGCCACGGGCGAAGCCATGGCGCTGCAGGCGCCGCTGCCGCCCGAGCTGGCCGACCTTCTGCCCGCAGCCGCGCGCGCTACCCTGGACACCCATGACCACAACGACAAGCCCTGACGGTGCCCCGCGCCGCTTCGACCTCATCGCCTTCGACTGGGACGGCACGCTCTACGACTCCACCGCCGTCATCGTCCGGTGCATCCAGGCCGCGGTGCTCGACGTCGGCGGGCGCCTGCCCAGCGAGCGCGACGCCGCCTGGGTGATCGGCCTGGGTTTGGCCGAGGCGTTGGCCAAGGCGGCGCCCGATGTGCCGCCCGAGAAATACCCCGAACTCGGTGCGCGCTACCGCCACCACTACCTGCGGCACCAGGACGACCTGGTGCTCTTCGACGGCGTGCTGCCGATGATCGATGCCCTGCGTGCCCGAGGTCACAAGCTGGCGGTCGCGACGGGCAAGTCGCGCCGAGGCCTCGACCTGGCGCTGGACACCGTGGCCCTGCGCGAGCGCTTCGACAGCTCGCGCACCGCCGATGAGACCTTCGGCAAGCCGCACCCGCGCATGCTGCTCGAACTGATGGAGGAGCTCGAGGTGCTGCCCGAGCGCACCCTGATGATCGGCGACACCATCCACGACCTGCAGCTGGCCACCAACGCCGGCTGCGCCAGCGTCGGCGTGAGCTATGGCGCGCACGAGCCCGCCAGCTTCGCGGACCATGGTCCCTTGCACGTGGCCCATTCCGTGCAAGACCTGCATGACTGGTTGCTGCGCAACGCCTGACTCCCGCCGCCGACAACGCCAATGAGCACCGAAGAACTTCCCCTGTGCAACTCGCGCGACCTGGTCGAAGGTGGCGAGGCCGTCTCCTTCGATGTGGTCTACGGCGGCGAGAGCTGCCGTGCCTTCGCCATCCGTTTCGAGGGGCAGCCGCATGCCTACCTCAACCGCTGCACCCACGTGGCGATGGAGATGGACTACCAGCCCGACCGCTTCTTCGACGACACCGGCCAGTGGCTGCTGTGCGCCACGCATGGCGCGTCCTACCGCCCGGACACCGGCGAATGCGCCGGCGGGCCCTGCCGCGGCGGGCTGGTGAAAATCGAGCTGAGCGAGCGTGACGGCGTGGTGCACTGGCATACTGCCTGGAACCTGCAGCCCCTGCAGTTCTGACCCGGGCCCGCCCCGTTGCCGCGCCCCTTTTCCCCATGAGCACCTCCGACCGGAAGGAACCTTCGGGTTTCGAACCCTTTGAGCCGCAAGCGCCGGACCTGGCGAGCCCCCCCGTGAACAAAGACCCCACTTCCTCGCCCGGCTGGGAGCGCGCGACGCTCGAGAAGCTGGCCTTCGCCTCCCTCAAGGAACAGCGCGCCACACGCCGCTGGAAGACCTTCGTGCGCTTGGCCTGGCTGCTCTTCTTCGTCGCGCTGGCCTGGCTGGCCTTCATGCGCGCCCAGCCCTCCACCGCCAAGACCACGGCCCACACGGCGGTGGTCGAGATCAAGGGCGAGATCGCCAGCGGTGCCGACGCCAGCGCCGAATTCGTCGTCGCCGCCATGAAGAGCGCCTTCGAGGACGAGGGCGCCAAGGGCGTGGTGTTGCTGATCAACTCGCCCGGCGGCAGCCCGGTGCAGGCCGGCATCATCAACGACGAGATCAAGCGCATGAAGGCCAAGTACAAGAAGCCGATCTATGCCGTGGTCGAGGAAAGCTGCGCCTCGGCCGCTTACTACATCGCCGCCGCCACCGACAAGATCTACGTCGACAAGGCCAGCCTGGTCGGCAGCATCGGCGTGCTGATGGACGGCTTCGGCTTCACCGGCACGATGGAAAAGCTCGGCGTCGAGCGGCGCCTGCTCACCTCGGGCGAGAACAAGGGCTTCCTCGACCCCTTCAGCCCGATGAGCGACGCGCAGAAGCAGCACGCGCAGCAGATGCTCGACCAGATCCACGCCCAGTTCATCGACGTGGTGAAGAAGGGCCGCGGCGATCGCCTCAAGGCCGACACCCCGGGGCTGTTCAGCGGCCTGTTCTGGACCGGCCAGCAGGCCGTCGACCTCGGCCTGGCCGACCAGATGGGCAACGTCGACTACGTGGCGCGCGAGGTCATCAAGGCCGAGGACACCATCGACTACACCCGCCGCGACAACGTGGCCGAGCGCCTGGCCAAGAAGTTCGGCGCCGCCTTTGCAGACACCACGGTGCGCAGCATGCGCAGCACGCCGGCAGTCCGCTGAGCGAGCGGCGCGGCATTCACTTCAACGGCGCTTCGGCGCCGTTTTTCATGGGCGCCGACGGCCTGTTTTGCTCACATTTCGATAGCTGCTCGCGCCCGTCCCATGGGCGCTGTCGGCCGATTTGGCTTGAAATTCTGACTCAGTGACCGCCGGCCGGTGCCGGCGCGCCCGCACTGGCGGCGGCCCGCGGCGCTGCCACGGCCAGCGCCACGGCGAACACCACCACCACCGACAGCGCCGCCGTGAGCGAACTCACCCGCGCCAGGAAGCCGATCATCGGCGGCCCGGCCATGAAACCCAGGTAGGCCGCGGCCGAGACGGCGGCGATTCCGCGCGCCGCATCCACGCCCGGCACCCGTGCCGCTGCGGCGAACAGGATCGGCACCACGTTCGCGAAGCCGATACCCACGCCCGCGAAGCCCGCCAGCGCCAGCCAGGGCGAATCGGTCAGCAGCACCCCGGCCATCGACAGCGCCGCCAGCGAGGCGCTGGCGCGCAGCAGCGTGGCCGACGCGAAGCGCGCGCGCAGGGCGTCGCCGCCGAAGCGCGCCGCCGCCATGGCGGCCGAGAAGCTCGCATAGGCGAGGGCGGCCTGCTGCTGCGGGCTGCCCAGCTCCTGCTGCAGGTAGAGCACGCTCCAGTCGTACATCGCGCCCTCGGCCACCAAGCCCAGGGCGGCGAGGATGCCCAGAACGACCAGCGCCCCGCGCGGCAGGCGGAAGCCGCCCCCTGCCGGCGCCGTGCTGGCCGTGAAGCGGCGCGGCAGCATCCAGCGCGTGCCGCCGGCGACCGCCACGGCCATGACGCCCGCGACCACCGCCAGATGCCAGTTCGGCGGCAGGCCGGCCGCCAGGGCCGCACTGCCGCTCACCGCGCCGGCCATCCCGCCCAGGCTGAACATGCCGTGCATGCCGCTCATCAGCGGCCGGCCGCCGTGCAGTTCGAGCTGCGAAGCCTCGGTGTTGATGGCGACGTCGAACACGCTGGTCACCAGGCCGAAGGCGGCCAGCAGCACCAGCAGGAAGGCGTACGAGGGCATGTGGATCAGCAGCGCCACCAGCAGCGCGTACACGGTGCCGGTGACCAGCGTCATGCGCGCCGCGCCGTGGCGGCCGATCCAGCTGCCCGCGCGGCTGATACCGAAGAGCGCGCCGAAGCCGGCCGCCAGCAGGGCCAGCCCCAGTTCGGCCTCGTCGACGCCGTAGTGCGCCTTCACGGTGGGGATGTGCACGCCCCAGGTCGCAAAGATGAAGCCGGAGCAGAAGAACTGGGTGCGGGTGGCCCAGCGGGTGGGGGCGCTGCGGGCGAGGGTGGTGTCGGTCAAGGGTAGGGGCAGGGGATATGCTCTCGAATTGATAGCGTGTCGCGCAGGCGGGGCTTAGGTTGGAAGCCGATTTGGCTTGAAAGTCGGGCTTCCGGACGCGGAGGTTGCGGAAGTCACGCAGAGGACGCGGAAGAACAGATTGTCAGTTTCCCCTTTCGCGTCTTTTGCGAAACCTTTGCGTTCTTTGCCTCCGGATGTCCGTATGGATTGGCGGCGCTCAGCGCCCGATGGCAAACACTGCCGGCAGGCGCTCTTCGCCCAGAGTGGGCCCTGCGCGCCAGGCCTTCACGCTCTGGCTGCGCACCTGCATCGCCGGCAGCGTCAGGCCGCTGGCCACCGCCAGGCGGGTGTGGTGCTGCAGCGTCTGGACCAGCGCCTGCAGCAGCGCAGCGTTGCGGTAGGGCGTCTCGATGAAGAGCTGGGTCTGGCCGGTGCGCAGCGCCAGCGATTCCAGTTCGCGGATGCGCGTGCGGCGTGCCTCGGCGTCCTGCGGCAGGTAGCCGACGAAGGCGAAGTTCTGCCCGTTGAGCCCGCTGGCCGCCAAGGTGAGCAGCAGCGAAACCGGTCCGACCAGCGGCACCACCGCCGCGCCGATCTCGTGGGCCGTGCGCACCACCGAAGAACCCGGGTCGGCCACCGCCGGCATTCCGGCCTCGCTCAGCAGGCCCATGTCGTGGCCTTCGCGCAGCGGCGCGAGCAGGGCCGCGATGGCGGCCGGGGCGGGCGCGCCGTCATGGTCGCCCTTCTTGTGCACCTCGCGCGGCAACTCCTGGATGGCCTGCGCCTGCAGCGGTGCAGCCAGCGGCACGACGGCGTCGATGCGCTTGAGGTACGCGCGGGCGGACTTCGCGTTCTCGCACACCCAGTGCGTGAGCCGCGCGGCGGCCTGCAGCGTGCCCAGGGGCAGGGCGTCCTGCAGGGGCGCCTGCACCTCGCAGCCGAAGTCGAGCGGGGCAGGAACGAGGTAGAGCGTGGGCATGGGTCGGTTGCTATCGATTCAGGAGCTGCCGACGTCCGCTCCACGGACGCCGGCGGCCGATTTCGTTCACAAGGTCAGAGCAGGTCCACGCCGGCGGCGCGCAGCATGCGGCAGGTGCGGATCAGCGGCAGGCCGACGAGGGCCGTCGGGTCGTCGCTGTCGATGGCTTCGAGCAGCGCGATGCCCAGCCCTTCGCTCTTGGCGCTGCCGGCGCAGTCGTAGGGCTGCTCGGCCAGCAGGTAGCGTTCGATGGCGGCGTCGCTGAGGTCGCGGAAGACCACGCGCACCGGCGCGATGTCCTGTTGCGCGAAGCCGATGGCATGGCAGACCACGGCCACGGCCGTCTGGAAGATCAGCGTCTGGCCGCGCATGCGGCGCAGTTGCTCGGTGGCGCGGGCGTGGTCGCCGGGCTTGCCCAGCGGTTCGCCGTGCAGGTCGGCCACCTGGTCCGAGCCGATCACCACGGCATCCGGAAAGCGCGCCGCCACGGCATGCGCCTTGGCCAGCGCCAGGCGCACGGCCAGATCGGCCGGCGCTTCGCCCGGGTGCGGGGCTTCGTCGACCTCGGGGGCCTGGACGTCGAAGGGCAGGCGCAGGCGCGACATCAGGTCGCGCCGGTAGCGGGAGGTGGAACCGAGGATGACGGGGCGATGCATGCGGGTGATTGTCGGTGCCGCGTAGACTGTCTCGGATGAAGAAGGATTTCGATGCCGGCCGCCTCGACGTGCCGGCCTTTGCCCAGGCTGGCGCCGCGCTGTCGGCGGCCGAGCCGTTGTCGGCCTACCGGCGCCTGTTGGACGAGTCGGCCGTGGCGGACGCCGCGGCCGAGGTCCGCTGGACGGCCACAGGTCAGATGCGCACGGCCACGGGCGGACCGGCGGTGCCGTGGATCCACCTCGACGCGACGGTGACGCTGCCGCTGGTCTGCCAGCGCTGCCTGCAGCCGGTGGACACGCCGCTGGCGGCCGACCGCTGGTTCCGTTTCGTCGACGACGAGGAGACCGCCGCGCTGGAAGACGAAGAGGCCGAGGAGGACGTGCTGGTCAGCAGCCACGACTTCGACCTGCGCGAGCTGGTCGAGGACGAGCTGCTGATGGACATCCCCTTCGCCCCCGTGCACGAGGTCTGTCCGGCGCCGGTTCGCATGTCCGCCGCCGACCCGGATTTCGACGCCGCCGGCCAGAAGCGCCCGAACCCTTTCGCAGCGCTGGAAGCCCTCAAGAAGAAGCCTGCCGACGGGGGCTGAGGCGGGGGCTGGCGCGGCCCCGTCCCGGCGGGCTATAATCGTGGGCTACGCGCGCGCTTGCCGATCTGGTCGATGACCTGGATCGCCGACCGAGGAGTGGGATCCGAAGGATCCGCGCACCCGGCGGCAGTGGCAGGCGATGCCGGCTTCGGAAGCCCCAGGCGCCGGCCGCACTGCCCACTCACCTCACCGTCTATTCAGGAGCCATCATGGCCGTTCAGCAAAACAAGAAGTCGCCCTCGAAGCGCGGCATGCACCGCTCGCACAACGCCCTGGGCGTGCCCGGCATCGCCGTCGAGCCCACCACCGGCGAAACGCATCTGCGTCACCACATCAGCCCCAACGGTTTCTACCGTGGCCGCAAGGTGCTGAAGACCAAGTCCGAAGCCTGAGTTGCCCTTTCAAGGCCAAGGCCCGAAGCTACTGAATCCGTAGCGTCGGGCCTTTGTTTTGATGCCCTCGACTCCCTCGATTTCGAGCGCTGCCCCGCCTTCGGCCATCACGGTGGCCGTGGACTGCATGGGCGGCGACCACGGTCCCCGCGTCACGCTCGCGGCCTGCCGCGCCTTTCTGGAGCGCCACGCCGACGCGTCGCTGCTGCTCGTGGGCGCGCCTGCGGCGCTGGCGTCCTTCAGCCATCCGCGGGGCCGGGTCATTGCTGCCACCGAGGTGGTCGGCATGGACGACCCGATCGAGATCGCTCTGCGCAAGAAGAAGGATTCGTCCATGCGCGTGGCGATCCAGCAGGTCAAGGACGGCGCGGCGCACGCGGCGGTTTCTGCCGGCAACACCGGCGCGCTGATGGCGATCGCCCGCTACCTGCTCAAGACGCTGGACGGCATCGATCGGCCGGCCATCGCCCCGCAGTTGCCCAATAGCAAGGGCGGCGCCACCACGGTGCTCGACCTGGGCGCGAACGTGGATTGCGACGCCGAAGACCTCCTGCAGTTCGCCGTGCTGGGGTCGGCGCTGGTGTCGGCGCTCACGGGCAACGAGTCCCCCAGCGTCGGGTTGCTCAACGTCGGTGAAGAGGCCATCAAAGGCAGCGAAACCATCAAGAAAGCGAGTCAACTGCTTCAAAAAGCGGCCAATTCGCAAGATCTGAATTTCTACGGCAATGTCGAGGGCAACGACATTTTCAAGGGCACCACCGACATCGTGGTGTGCGACGGCTTCGTCGGCAATGTGGCGCTCAAGGCCACCGAAGGCGTCGCGTCGATGATCGTGGACTTCATGCGACAGGAGTTCTCGCGCGGCATCTTCAGCAAAATGGCGGCAATCGTTGCTTATCCGGTGCTAAAAGCGCTCAAGGGGCGACTCGACCACAGGCGCTACAACGGCGCCGCGCTGCTGGGCCTGCGTGGTCTCGTGTTCAAGAGCCACGGGTCGGCCGATGAAGAGGCGTTCGGGCATGCACTGGATCGCGCTTATGATGCCGCTCGCAACAACCTGCTCGACCGAGTGCGTGCCCGCATCGCCCATGCCGCACCACTGCTGGCCCGGACCGACGCTGCTGCAGCGACGGCCGAGGTCCCGGTCGTGATCCACGCCTGATGACCCTTTATTCCCGAATCACCGGCACGGGCAGCTATCTGCCGCCGCGCCGGGTGACGAACGACGATCTGGCCCGCGAACTGGCCGGCCGCGGCGTCGAGACGTCCGATCAGTGGATTGTCGAGCGCACTGGCATCCGGGCTCGCCATTTCGCCGCGCCCGAGGTGACCAGCAGCGACCTCGCCCTGCATGCGAGCCGGCACGCCCTCGAGGCTGCCGGTCGGAGGGCGCAGGACGTGGACCTGATCATCGTCGCGACATCGACGCCGGACATGGTCTTCCCCTCGTCGGCGGCCATCCTGCAGAACAAGCTCGGCATCGCCGGCTGCCCGGCGTTCGACGTGCAGGCGGTGTGCAGCGGTTTCGTCTATGCGCTCACGGTGGCGGACGCGATGATCCGTACCGGCGGTGCCAGGTGCGCGCTGGTGGTCGGCGCCGAGGTTTTCTCGCGCATCCTGGATTTCAACGACCGCACCACCTGCGTGCTCTTCGGCGACGGCGCGGGTGCCGTGGTGCTCGAGGCGAGCGACACGCCGGGCATCCTGGCCAGCGACTTGCACGCCGACGGGTCGCACGTCGGCATCCTGTGCACGCCTGGCCACGTATCGGGCGGCCAGGTGGTGGGCACCCCGCTGCTGCACATGGACGGCCAGGCCGTCTTCAAGCTCGCGGTGCGCGTGCTCGAGGATGCCGCCCGTGCCACCCTGGCCAAGGCCGGCAAGACCGACGCCGACATCGACTGGCTCATTCCGCACCAGGCCAACATCCGCATCATGCAGGGCACGGCCAAGAAGCTGAAGCTGCCGCTGGACAAGCTGATCGTTACCGTCGACGAGCACGGCAACACCTCCGCGGCATCCATTCCCCTGGCGCTCGATGCTGCCGTGCGCAGCGGCAAGGTCAAGAAGGGCGACACGCTCATGCTCGAAGGCGTCGGTGGCGGCTTCACCTGGGGCGCGGTGCTATTGAATCTGTAGCGGCTCGCGCCCACTGGACGGGCGCCGCGGCTCGATTGGAGACACAAAACGATGAAGACCTTCGCATTCGTCTTTCCCGGGCAGGGCTCGCAGGCCGTGGGCATGCTGGACGCCTGGGGCGACCATCCCGTCGTGCGCGACACCCTGGCCGAGGCCTCCGAAGCGCTGGGCGAGGACGTGGCGAAGCTGATCCACGAAGGCCCCAAGGAAGCGCTGGCGCTCACCACCAACACCCAGCCCGTGATGCTGGTGGCGGGGGTCGCGGCCTGGCGCGCCTGGCTGGCCGAAGGCGGCGCGCAGCCGGCCGTCGTGGCGGGCCATTCGCTGGGCGAGTACTCGGCGCTGGTCGCGGCCGGCGTGCTCACGCTCGCGCAGGCCGCGCCGCTGGTGCGCTTCCGCGCGCAGGCCATGCAGGAGGCCGTGCCGGTCGGCGTCGGCGCCATGGCCGCGATCCTCGGCATGGAGTCCGCCAAGGTCATTGCAGGCTGCGCCGAGGTGTCGGCCGGCTTTGCTGCAGGCAGCGGCGAGGTGGTGGAGGCCGTGAATTTCAACGACCCGGTGCAGACGGTGATCGCCGGCAGCAAGGCGGCGGTCGAGAAGGCCTGCGAGGTGCTCAAGGCGAACGGCGCCAAGCGTGCACTGCCGCTGCCGGTGTCGGCGCCCTTCCATTCCAGCCTCATGAGGCCGGCGGCGGAAGCGCTCAAGGGCCGCCTGGCCGACGTGGAACTGCGCGCGCCGGCCATTCCCGTGCTGAACAACATTGATGTCGCCGTCGAAAGCGACCCGGCGCGCGTCCGCGACGCCCTCGTGCGGCAGGCGGCCGGTCCGGTGCGCTGGGTCGAAAGCGTACAGGCGCTGCAGGCACGCGGTGTCCAAACCATCGTCGAATGCGGGCCGGGCAAGGTCCTGTCCGGCATGGTCAAGCGTATCGCGCCCGAAGTGGGCACCGGCGCCATCTACGACCCGGCCTCACTGGCCGATGCCAAGCAACTGCTGGCCTGAGCGCCGCATCCGTTTCCTTCCGTCATGAGCACTCCCACCATTGCGGGCCAGGTGGCCCTGGTCACCGGCGCCACGCGCGGCATCGGCGCTGCCATCGCCCTCGAACTCGCGCAGCGCGGCTACAAGGTCATCGGCACCGGCACGTCGGCCGACGGCGCGGCAAAGATCGGCGCGGCGCTGGCGGCGCACGGCGGGCAGGGCGAGGTGCTGAACGTCACGGACGGCGCAGCGCTGGACGCACTCGTCGACGGCATCGTCAAGGCACATGGCGGACTGCACGTGCTGGTCAACAACGCCGGCATCACGCGCGACATGCTTGCCATGCGCCTGAAGGACGAGGACTGGGACGCGGTGATCGACACCAACCTCAAGGCGGTCTTCCGCGCCTCGCGCGCCGCCATCCGGCCGATGATGAAGCAGCGCTTCGGCCGCATCATCAGCATCACGAGCGTGGTCGGCGCCTCCGGCAACCCGGGCCAGGCCAACTACGCGGCCGCCAAGGCCGGCGTGGCCGGCATGACCCGGGCTCTGGCACGCGAGCTGGGCAGCCGCAACATCACCGTCAACTGCGTGGCCCCGGGCTTCATCGAGACCGACATGACGGCCAGCCTGCCCGAGGCGCAGCAGCAGGCGCTGCTGTCGTCGATTCCGCTGGGCCACCTGGGCAAGCCGGCCGACATCGCGCATGCGGTGGCGTACCTTGCCTCGCCGCAGGCCGGCTACGTGACGGGGCAGGAACTGCACGTCAACGGCGGCATGTACATGTAGGCGGCCTGCACCGCCTTTTCCCGCACGGCCGGTACGGCATCTACCACGGTCCGGCCGGCTAAAATCCACCGATTGTCTACAACCCTGAGAGGGAACCCAATGAGCGATATCGAAGCACGTGTCAAGAAAATCATCGCCGAGCAGCTCGGCGTGGAAGAGTCGCAAGTCACCAACGAGAAGGCTTTCGTGGCCGACCTGGGTGCCGACTCGCTCGACACGGTCGAACTCGTGATGGCCCTGGAAGACGAATTCGGCATCGAGATCCCCGACGAAGACGCCGAGAAGATCACGACCGTTCAGAACGCCATCGACTACGCCACCAAGAACCAGAAGGCCTGATCAGGCCCTCCCGGAAGCCGAGCCCGCGCACCGGGGCCGGCGCCGATGGCGCTGCCGCCTGCCGGATCGCGCGATGCGGCATTGCTTCCCTCCGTTTTCCCAGAAAGGCTCGCCGGCATGACCCTACGCCGCGTCGTCGTGACCGGACTCGGTTGCGTTTCTCCCGTTGGCAACACCGTCGCCGACAGCTGGGCTGGCCTCATCGCAGGCAGGTCCGGGATCGACACCATCACCAAGTTCGACGTCAGCGCCTTCGCCTGCAAGTTCGCCGGCCAGGTCAAGGACTTCGACATCACGAAATACATCTCCGAGAAGGAAGCGCGTCACATGGACCGCTTCATCCATCTCGGGATGGCCGCGTCGATCCAGGCGGTCGAGGACAGTGGGCTGCCCACCGGCGATGCGCTCACGCCGGAGCTGGCCTCGCGCATCGGCTGCAACATCGGATCGGGCATCGGCGGCCTGCCGCTGATCGAGGACATGCACGGCGAACTGGTGAACCGCGGCCCGCGCCGCATCTCGCCCTTCTTCGTGCCGGCCTCGATCATCAACATGATCTCGGGCCACGTCTCGATCAAGTACGGCTTCACCGGCGCGAACATCGCCGTCGTGACGGCGTGCACGACCGGGCTGCACGCCATCGGCCTGTCGGCCCGGCTGATTCAGGCCGGCGATGCCGACGTGATGGTCGCCGGCGGCGCCGAGTCGACGGTCTCGCCATTGGGCATCGGCGGCTTCGCGGCGGCTCGCGCCCTGAGCACCCGCAACGACGATCCGGCGACTGCCTCGCGCCCGTGGGACAAGGACCGTGACGGCTTCGTGCTCGGCGAGGGCGCCGGCGTGCTGGTGATCGAGGAGTACGAGCACGCCAAGGCCCGGGGCGCCAAGATCTATGCGGAACTGGTCGGTTTCGGCATGAGCGCCGACGCTTACCACATGACGGCACCCAACGTCGACGGCCCGCGCCGCTCGATGGAGGCGGCATTGCGCAATGCCCGCGTCAACGCCGACCAGGTGAACTACCTCAACGCGCACGGCACCTCGACGCCGCTGGGCGACCTCAACGAGACGAACGCGATCAAGAACGCCTTCGGCGGCCACGCGAAGAAGCTCGTCGTGAACTCGACCAAGTCGATGACCGGCCACCTGCTGGGCGGCGCCGGCGGCATCGAGTCGGTGTTCACGGTGCTGGCCGTGCACCATCAGAAGAGCCCGCCGACCATCAACATCTTCAACCAGGATCCCGAGTGCGACCTGGACTACTGCGCCAACGAGGCGCGGGACATGAAGATCGATGTGGCCGTGAAGAACAACTTCGGCTTCGGCGGCACCAACGGCACCCTGGTGTTCAAGCGCGTCTGACCCGCCGGAACACATTGCTCGCATGCGCAGCGCCCCATCGGTGAGCTATCCGGTGGGGCGCTCGCGCATCGGCCGGACCATTCTTTGGATCATTTGGGCCATTGGCGCTTGCTGCACCTGCACGTGGCGCTACCAAAACGATAGCAATGGACTGCGCTGGGCGATGGTGCTGGGCGCCTTCGTGGTGGCCTCGCTCGCGCTGGCGTGGGCGCTGAGGCCGCAGGCGGCGCGGGTGCTGCGGTGGGACGGGGCCTTCTGGTCACTCTCGGGCGCGCGGCCCATGGGCATGGCCGAAGCGGCGGTGGCGCTCGACCTGCAGGGCACGCTGCTGTTGCGCCTGCAGGAAGCCGGCCGCGCCACCCAATGGGTCTGGGCCGAACGCGCTGCGGCCCCCGAGCGCTGGAACGCGATGCGCCGTGCGGTATATTGCCGCGCCCCGAGCTTGCAAGACGCCGGGCTTCCAACCGCCGTTGCACCGGCGCCCCGCACCCCCGACCTCCCCGCATGACCTCGTCCGCGCCGCCTCCGCCGCCTTCGGGCGAGCTGCCCGACGCGGCAGCCGCCGCGCCGGCGCGGCCCGTCGATCCCGATTTCCAGCTCGTGCAGCGGACGGTGGCGGGCGACGGCAAGGCCTTCGAACTGCTGGTCCTGAAGTACCAGCGTCGCATCGAGCGGCTGATCGGCCGCATGGTGCGCGACGTCGACCTGGTCGAGGACATCGCGCAGGAGACCTTCATCCGCGCCTACCGCGCCCTGCACCAGTTCCGGGGCGAGGCCCAGTTCTACACCTGGCTCTACCGGATCGCCGTCAACACCGCCAAGAAGGCGCTGGTGGACATGAAGCGGGACCCGACCATCCCGGAGGCGGCCCTGCGCGGCGCCAGCGACGACGACGATGAAACTTACCGGCCGGGAAACGAACCAATCAGCGACGAAACCCCCGATTCCGTACTGGCCGCCAACGAGATCGCGGCCGCGGTGAACGCTGCCATGGAGGCGCTGCCGGCGGAGCTGCGCCAGGCGGTGACCCTGCGCGAGATCGAGGGCCTGAGCTACGAAGAGATTGCCGAGGTCATGAACTGCCCCATCGGGACGGTGCGTTCGCGCATCTTCCGGGCGCGGGAGGCCATCTCGGCGCGGGTGAAGCCGCTGCTGGACAACCAGTCCGGCAAGCGCTGGTGATCACAGGTGAACGACATGAAGCACACGAACGGATCGGAATCGCTGGAATGGGTGTCCGCACTGGCGGATGGCCAGTTGGAAGGCGTTGAATTCGCACGGGCGGTGGACGAGGTGGGCTCGGGCGCCGAACTGCGGGCGAGCTGGCAGGTCTACCACTTGGTGGGCGAGGTGCTGCGCACCGGCGCGCACGTGCCGTGCACCGACTCCACGGCGTTCATGGCGCGCCTGCAGGGGCGCCTGGCTGCCGAGTCTGTGGTCCGGCCGGTCGCTTCGGCTGCGCCGGCGGTGCCGCCGCCGCAGATGGAGGCCGCCAACGAGCCCGTGTTCCGCTGGAAGATGGTGGCCGGCGTCGCGACCATCGCGGCAGCCGCAGCCATCGGCTGGACGTGGATGGGGCAGGGGCCGGCACCGGCGGCGGCAGGCGGCGCCCAGTTGGCGATGCAGGCGCCGCAGGCGCCGGCGCGGGTGGATGCCGCTGTTGCGGGCAATGCTTCTGCCGAAGGGTCGATCCTGGCCGCTGCGGCCACTGCCGGTGCCGCGGCTCCGCTGAGCCGCACCCGGGTGCTGGTGGGCAACGGCGCGCCGCAGGTGATGCTGCGCAATCCCCGGCTGGACGAATTGCTGGAGGCCCATCAGCAGGCCGGCGGTGCGTCGCAGATGCCCTCGGCCTTCCTGCGCAACGCCACTTTCGAGGCCCCGTCCCGCTGAGGCCCGTGCGAAACCACCGTTTGATGAACCCTGCGTCGCCTGATTGGCGCCCTGCTTCCGCGCGGTGGGCCGCCGCCGTCGCCGTGGTCGCCGGTTGCGCGACCTCGCCCGCCGTGTGGGCGGGCCGCGAGCAGGGGCCGGTGTCTGCGCGCGCCCACCCGGACGCGGCCATCACGCAGGCCGCGGCCGATCCGGCCAGCTACGGGGTGATCGACTGGCTGCGTCGCATGCATCTGGCCGCGCGGCGCACCAACTATGTGGGTACCTTCGTCGTCACTGCCGCGGCGGGCAACCTGTCGAGCGCGCGCATCTGGCACGCCTGCGAGGCCGATCTGCAGATCGAGCGGGTGGAAACGCTGTCCGGTCCGCCGCGCTCCACTTTTCGCCGCAATGACCTCGTGATGACCTTCCTGCCGGAGGCCAAGCTCGCCAAGAGCGAGCGGCGCGAGAACTTCGACGTGTTCCCCAACCTGCTCGGCGCCTCGGAATCGGCGATCGCCGAGCTCTATGGCGCGCGCCTGCTGGGCAAGGGGCGGGTGGCGGGGATCGATGCGGATGTGGTCCAGCTGGCGCCGCGCGACACGCTGCGTTTTGGCTATCGGGTGTGGAGCGAACGGCGTTCGGGCCTGGTGCTCAAGCTGCAGACGCTGGACGCAGAAGGACGCATCGTCGAGCAGTCCGCCTTCTCCGAGCTGCAGCTCGACGCGCCCGTCAAAACGCATGCGCTGGCGCAGATGATGAACAACACGGCTGGCTATCGCGTGGAGCGGTCGGAGCTCGAGCGCACGACGGCGGCTGCCGAAGGCTGGTCACTGCGCGGCCTGGTCGCCGGTTTCAAGCCCGTGAGCTGCTACCGGCGGGCGCTCACGGCCCGTGGGACCGAACCGGGCGAACGCACGATGCAGTGGACCTTCTCCGATGGCCTGGCGACGGTGTCGCTGTTCGTCGAGCCCTATGACGCCCAGCACCCGCAGCAGGAGGGCACGATGGCGCTCGGTGCCACCAACACGCTGACCCGCCGCATCCCGGACGCGCAGGGCGACTGGTGGCTCACGGCCGTCGGTGAGGTGCCGCCGCAGACACTGGAGGCCTTTGCGCGGAATCTGGTGCGCAATCGCTGAATCCGCGGCCCTGGCCGACGAGCGCTGAACCAAAGCAGCCAGGACAATTCAGAGCACTGTCCTGAATCCCCATTCCATCCTGAAAGCAGTTCGATGATGTTCCAATCCGAGGGCAAGAAACTTCCTGCGCGGCTGATCGCCGGCGCGCTGGCCATGGGAGCCCTGGCGGCTGTCCAGGTGCCGGTGACGCCGGCCTTCGCGCAATCGGCACCGCAGCCTGCGGCACCGACGCGTGCATTGCCAGATTTCACCGACCTGGTGGACCAGGTGGGGCCATCGGTGGTCAACATTCGCACGGTGGAGCGCGTGGCGCAACGCGGCGGCAACGGCGACATGGACGAGGAGATGCAGGAGTTCTTCCGCCGCTTCTTCGGCCAGCCCATTCCCGGCGTGCCGCGGCAGGGACCGCGGCCCAACCGGCCGCAGCAGCCGCAGGAAGAAGAGCGGCCGCGCGGTGTCGGCTCGGGCTTCATCCTCACGCCCGACGGCTACGTGATGACCAATGCGCACGTGGTCGAAGACGCGTCGGAGGTGCTGGTCACCCTGCCCGACAAGCGCGAATTCAAGGCCAGGATCGTGGGGGCCGACAAGCGCACCGACGTTGCCGTGGTCAAGATCGAGGCCACGGGCCTTCCAGCGGTGAAGGTGGGCGACATCTCGCGCCTTCGCGTCGGTGAGTGGGTGATGGCCATCGGCTCGCCCTTCGGCCTGGAGAACACCGTGACGGCCGGCATCGTGAGCGCCAAGCAGCGCGACACGGGGGACTACCTGCCCTTTATCCAGACCGACGTGGCGATCAACCCCGGCAATTCGGGCGGCCCCCTGATCAACATGCGCGGCGAGGTGGTGGGCATCAACAGCCAGATCTATTCGCGCTCGGGCGGGTTCATGGGCATCTCTTTCTCGATTCCGATCGATGAGGCCATCCGGGTCAGTGACCAGTTGCGCACCTCGGGCCGCGTCTCGCGAGGTCGCATCGGCGTGCAGATCGATCAGGTCACGAAGGACGTGGCCGAGTCGATCGGCCTGGGCAAGGCGCAGGGCGCACTGGTTCGTGGCGTCGAGGCCGGCTCCCCGGGCGAGAAGGCCGGCGTGGAGGCGGGCGACATCATCGTCAAGTTCGACGGCCGCGCGATCGAGAAGCCCAGCGACCTGCCGCGCCTTGTCGGCAACACCAAGCCGGGCACCAAGAGCACGCTGACGGTGTTCCGCCGCGGGGCCACCAAGGACCTCACCGTCACGGTCGCCGAGCTGGAACCCGACAAGCCGGCGCGCCCCGCCACGACGCGCGAGGAGCCCACGCCGAAGCCCTCGTCGGCCTCCGCGGCAGCGAAGGCACTGGGCCTGCTCGTCAACGAACTTGGCGATGCACAGAAGAAGGAGTTGAAGCTGCGCGGCGGTGTGAGGGTCGAGGCCGCCACCGAGGCCGCCGCGCGTGCGGGCCTGCGTGAGGGCGACGTCGTCCTGGCGGTCGGCAACCTCGAGGTGGCGAACGTCAAGGAGTTCGACGCAGCCCTTGCCAAGGCCGACAAATCCAAGCCGATCAGCGTGCTGTTCCGGCGTGGCGAGTGGGCTCAGTACGCGTTGATTCGCCCGGCCCGTTGACAGCTTCGTGACGGTCAAGTGGCCCCACCCGCCAGTCGGGATTGGGGTCTTTTTTTGGCGACAGGGAACGCAGACAGCCAGGGTGCGGGCGGAATTTTTCGAGGTCCGACAGAGGCTGGAGTTTGTTTGTGATCACTAACTTTTTGCGGGCTTAATGACCAGATTCGATAGAATATGGACCCGCTCAGCGTTGCTCGACGCATAAGCGGGGCAGCCAGCGTCACGATGCGGGATGCTCATGCACCGTGCACCGCTGCTCCACAGATCGCCCACAAGTTGTTCATCAAGTAGCCCACAGATGCTGTGGATAAGTTGTTTATAAAATCCATGTTGCTGACCTGCAACGAGCATGGTGGCCCTTCCCTCGGCCTGTACGCGCCCCCCGTTTTGCCTACAATGAAGTTCCAACTACTGCAGTTGCCATTGCTTGTTGGTTCAGGGCGCGTCTCTCGAGGACGCGCCCTTTTTTCTTGTGCGCTCCCCTCTGTGCGCGAGCTATTTCAAGTACTTAAGCGTTCCCGTTGATGAATCACATCAGAAACTTCTCGATCATTGCGCACATCGACCACGGGAAATCGACGCTTGCCGATCGACTGATCCAACGCTGCGGTGGGCTCGCCGAACGCGACATGGAAGCACAGGTGCTCGACTCGATGGACATCGAAAAAGAGCGTGGGATAACCATCAAGGCACAGACCGCCGCGCTGCACTACAAGGCGCGCGATGGACAGGTCTACAACCTCAATCTCATCGACACGCCAGGCCACGTCGACTTCTCGTACGAGGTCTCGCGTTCGCTCTCCGCATGCGAGGGTGCGCTGCTCGTCGTCGATGCATCGCAGGGTGTGGAAGCGCAGACGGTGGCCAACTGCTACACGGCCCTCGACCTCGGCGTGGAAGTGCTGCCGGTGCTCAACAAGATGGACCTGCCGCAGTCGGACCCCGACAACGCGAAGGCCGAGATCGAGGACGTGATCGGCATCGACGCGAGCGATGCGATTCCGTGTTCGGCCAAGACGGGCATGGGCGTGGACGAGATCCTCGAGGCCATCGTCGCGAAGGTGCCCGCGCCGCGCGGCAATCCCGATGCGGCGCTGCGCGCCATGATCATCGACAGCTGGTTCGATCCCTACGTCGGCGTTGTGATGCTGGTGCGCGTCGTCGATGGCCGACTGGCGAAGGGTGAGCGCATCAAGATGATGGCGACGGGCGCCACCTACAACGCCGACAACCTCGGCGTCTTCACGCCTGCGAACGAGCCGCGCGAGGCGCTGGAGGCGGGCGAGGTGGGCTACATCATTGCCGGCATCAAGGAACTGCAGGCCGCGAAGGTCGGCGACACCGTCACGCTGATCAAGGGCGGCACGGGCGGTGCGGCGTTCACGGCGACCGAGCCGCTGCCGGGCTTCAAGGAAATCCAGCCGCAGGTGTTCGCGGGCCTGTACCCGACCGAAGCCAGCGAATACGACCAGCTGCGCGACGCGCTGGAGAAGCTCAAGCTCAACGACGCCTCGCTGCACTACGAGCCGGAGGTGAGCCAGGCGCTGGGCTTCGGCTTCCGCTGCGGCTTCCTCGGCCTGCTGCACATGGAAATCGTGCAGGAGCGCCTGGAGCGCGAGTTCGACCAGGACCTCATCACCACCGCGCCGAGCGTGGTCTACCAGGTGATGAAGAACGACGGCGAGGTCATCATGGTCGAGAACCCCGCCAAGATGCCCGACGTGGGCAAGATGGCGGAGATCCGCGAGCCCATCGTCACCGTGCACCTGTACATGCCGCAGGAGTACGTCGGTGCCGTCATGACGCTGGCCAACCAGAAGCGTGGCGTGCAGATCAACATGGCCTACCACGGCCGCCAGGTCATGCTGACCTACGACATGCCGCTGGGCGAGATCGTGCTGGACTTCTTCGACAAGCTGAAGTCCGTGAGCCGCGGCTACGCCTCGATGGACTACGAGTTCAAGGAGTACCGGCCGTCGGACGTGGTGAAGGTCGACATCCTGCTCAACGGCGAGAAGGTCGATGCGCTGTCGATCATCGTGCATCGCACGCAGGCGCAGTTCCGCGGTCGGGCGGTGGTCAGCAAGATGCGCGAAATCATCAGCCGCCAGATGTTCGATGTGGCGATCCAGGCCGCCATCGGCGCCAACATCATCGCGCGCGAGACCATCAAGGCGCTGCGCAAGAACGTGCTGGCAAAATGTTACGGTGGCGACATCACCCGCAAGCGCAAGCTGCTCGAGAAGCAGAAGGCGGGCAAGAAGCGCATGAAGCAGATCGGTTCGGTCGAGGTCCCGCAAGAGGCCTTCCTCGCCATCCTGCAGGTCGAAGAATAAGCGGCGGCCCGGCCCGCCAGAAGAAGAATTTCCAGCGATGGCACTCCTGACTTCCCTGATCCTGGCCGCCTTCGTCGGCTACATCGGCGCCTGGTACACCGGCGCGGTCGAGGGCAACTTCGCCCTGCTGCTCCTGCTGGCGACGGTGGTCACCGGCGCATACTGGCTGGCCGAGCGCTTCTATTTCCTGCCACGCCGTCGGCGGGCTGCGGAGGCCTTCGAGACCTCCAGCGCACAGCGGCGCGAGGCGCTCACCCAGCAGGGCATCACGCAGTTCGACCGCGAGGACGTCAAGGCGCGCGAGAAGATCCTGGCCCAGCCCTGGTGGCTCGACTGGACCGCGGGCCTGTTCCCGGTGATCCTGGTCGTGTTCCTGCTGCGCTCCTTCGTGGTCGAGCCCTTCAAGATTCCTTCGGGTTCGATGATGCCGACCCTGCTCACCGGTGACCTGATCCTGGTGAACAAGTTCACCTACGGGCTTCGCCTGCCGGTGGCCAACACCAAGATCACCGACGGCACGCCGCCGGCGCGCGGCGACGTGATGGTCTTCCGCTACCCGCCCAAGCCGAGCATGGACTACATCAAGCGCGTCGTCGGCCTGCCGGGCGACGAGGTGGCCTACCTCAACAAGAAGCTCACCATCAACGGCCAGCCGGTCAGCAAGGTCGAGGTGCCCGACTACTTCGACGACGAGGTGATGCGCTACTTCAAGCAGTACCGCGAGAACCTGGGCGGCAAGGAGCACCTGCTGCTGAACGACGACACGCGCCGCGCGGGCCTGTCCGACGCCGAGATCATGTCGTTCCCGAACCGTGAAAATTGTCGTTACAGTGTCGAGGGCGTGGTCTGCAAGGTGCCGCCCGGCCAGTACTTCATGATGGGCGACAACCGCGACAACTCGCTCGATTCGCGCTATTGGGGCTTCGTGCCGGACCAGAACATCGTGGGCAGGGCATTCTTCGTCTGGATGAATTTCGGCAACCTCAAGCGCATCGGACCGTTTCAATAATCCGTTGACCAGGGAAGAGGAAGAGAAGAGGGTATGAGGGCAATGCAATCCAGGGCGCGCCAGCGCGGCATCTCGTTCATCGGCCTGCTGTTCGTGGCGGTGGTTTTCGTGTGCGTGGGTGTCGTGGTGGCCAAGGTGGTGCCGACGGCGATCGAGTACCAGACCATCCTCAAGGCCGCCAACAAGGCCAAGGAAGGCTCGACCGTGCCGGAAGTCCGCGCCATCTTCGACCGGGCCCAGGCGGTCGACTACTTCGACGCCGTGTCGGGCAGGGACCTCGACGTGCAGAAGGTGGGCGACAAGGTGGTCGTCTCCTTCGCGTACGACAAGGAGATCCCGCTCTTCGGCCCCGCCTATCTGGTGATCAAGTACCGGGGCCAGTCCAACTGAGCCCGCCCACCCGCCAGCGCCCCGTCGACGCGGCTCCCAGCGGGCTCGGGGCGCTGCAGGCGCGCCTGCAGCACGCCTTCCGCGACGCCGGTCTGCTCCAGCGCGCACTCACGCACCGCAGCTTCTCGTCCGAGCACAACGAGCGCCTGGAATTCCTGGGCGACTCGGTGCTCAACCTGGCCGTCTCGCATCTGCTCTACACCCGCCTGGCCCAGTTGCCCGAGGGCGACCTGTCGCGCGTGCGGGCCAACCTCGTCAAGCAGGACACGCTGCACCGGCTCGCGCTGCAACTGGAGCTGTCGCCGCTGCTGCGCCTGGGCGAGGGCGAAGCGCGATCGGGCGGGTCGGCGCGGCCGTCGATCCTGGCCGATGCGCTGGAAGCCGTGATCGGTGCCGTCTACCTCGACGCGGGCTACGGGGCCGCGCAGGCCCTCGTCGAACGGCTGTACGAGGCCGTGGAAATCAACCCGCGCATGGATGCGGTCTCCAAGGACCCGAAGACTGAATTGCAGGAATGGCTTCAGGGCCACAAAATGAAACTGCCCGCCTACCGCGTGGCCGGCACACTGGGTGCGGCCCACAAGCAGACTTTCGAGGTGGAGTGCGAGGTGGCCGAACTCGGCCTGGTCGCACGCGGCATCGGCGGCTCGCGCCGGGCCGGCGAGCAGGCGGCCGCCGCGGCGATGCTGCTCCAACTCAAGGCACGCGGCCGTTGAAGACCCGAATGACCACCGATCCCAATTCCAATGCTATTGATTTCGTAGCGCCTTCCGCAGGTGCCACGGGCGCTGCAGCCCCAAAAGGCCTGCAAAGCCCGGAGGCGGGCGTTGTCCGCCGCTGCGGCCTCGTCGCCATCGTCGGCAAGCCCAACGTGGGCAAATCCACGCTGCTCAACGCGCTCGTCGGCCAGAAGATCAGCATCACCTCGCGCAAGGCCCAGACCACCCGCCACCGCATCACGGGCATCCGCACGGTGCCCACGCCCGACGGCGGCGGCGCGCAGTTCGTCTTCGTCGACACGCCGGGCTTCCAGACCCGCCATGCCAACGCCCTCAACCGCTCGCTCAACAAGACCGTGCTGGGCGCGGTGGCCGACGTCGACCTGATCCTGTTCGTGGTCGAGGCGGGGCGGTTTGCGCCGGCCGATGCCAAGGTGCTGTCGCTGCTCGGCAAGAACATCCCGGTGCTGCTGATCGCCAACAAGCTCGACACCGTGCACCGCCGGGCCGACATCGCGCCCTGGCTGGCCCGGATGCAGGCCGACAACGCAGGCGAGGGCGGCGAACGCTTCGCCGAATTCGTGCCGATGTCGGCCAAGAACGCCAAGGACATCGAGCGGCTCATCGGCATCTGCGAGAAGTACCTGCCCGAGCAGCCGTGGTGGTACGACGAGGACGAGCTGACCGACCGCAGCGAGAAGTTCCTCGCCAGCGAGACGGTGCGCGAGAAGCTGTTTCGCCTCACCGGCGACGAGCTGCCGTACACCTCCACAGTGGTCATCGACAAGTTCGAGGAAGAGCCGCCGCAGAAGAAGGGCCAGAAGCGCCTCGTGCGCATCGCCGCCACGATCGTGGTCGAGCGCGACGGCCACAAGGCGATGGTGATCGGCGACAAGGGCGAGCGCATCAAGCGCATCGGCACCGAAACGCGCCAGGAACTGGAAAAACTCATGGACGCCAAGGTGTTCATCGAGCTGTGGGTCAAGGTGCGCTCCGGCTGGGCCGACGACGAGGCCCGGGTCAAGTCCTTTGGGTACGAGTGAGCGCCTGGCGCCACGCCGCGCCCGGCTGCGCGGATGGGTGCTGGCGGCCGCGCTGAGCGCGGTACCGCTGGCGGCGCCGGCTCAGCAGGCCGCCGGCATGCCGGTGCTGCGCGCCTCCACCGAACAGAACCTCGTCATCCACCGCTCGGGCGATCCCCGCCTGCCGCACCTGTTTTCCGTCGATGGCGATGGCACGCCGGGCCAGCGTCGGCGTTGGGTCGTCTCGATCAACGTGGCGCTCGAGGGTGCCCAGGACCTCGACCGGCGGCTGGTCCAGGAGCTTGCCGCACTGGAGCTGGGCCGCGACGTGCTGCTGGAAGACTTCAAGCCGCCGCGTGCACCGCGCTGCGTCGAACTGCAGGTCGGCAGCCGGGTGCCGGTGCCGCTGGTGCAGGCCGTGGTGCGCAGCCTGCTGCCGCTGGCCCACCGATGGTCCGTCCAATTGGCGGAGGACGAGGACGGCGCCGACGGCGGCCAGGCGCAGCGCGTCTATGTCGGCGGTATGGTGCAGCGCGAATGCGCCCTGGCGCCGCCGGGCAAGCTGCGCGAGCTGGCGGCGCCAGGGCTGAGCCTGCCGCAACTGCACCGGCTGCTCCGCATGATCAACGGCACTCAGCAGCGCCATGCGCATGCGGCCGACGCCGAGCCCCCGGAACCCCTGCGTCCATGAAGCGAACCATCCAGCACGAGCCTGCCTTCGTGCTGCACCGCTACGACTGGAGCGAGTCGAGCCTCATCCTCGAGACGCTGACCCGGCACCACGGCCGCATCGCGCTGGTGGCCAAGGGCGCCAAGCGGCCCAGCTCGAACTTCCGACCCATCCTGCTGCCGCTGCAGCCCCTGCAGGTCAGCTACGGCGGCGATGCGGAGATCCGCACGCTCAAGGCCGCCGAGTGGATGGGCGGCCATGTGATGCCGACCGGCGAGGCCCTGCTGTCGGGCTACTACCTCAACGAGTTGCTGATCCGCCTGCTGGCCCGCGACGACGCGCATCCTGCGCTCTTCGATGCCTACGCCGGCACGGTGCGGGTGTTGGCGACGGCGCACGAAGGCGGCACGCAGGCCAGCGTGCAGGCCTCGGCGCTGCGGGCCTTCGAGCTGCTGCTGTTGCGGGAGGTGGGCCTGCTGCCCACGCTCGATGCGCAGACCTCCACCCTGGCGCCGCTCGATGCGCAGCTCGACTACGCACTGGTGGCCGAGGCCGGCCTGCGCGAGGCGCAGGCCGGCGAGGCCTCGCTGAGCGGCGCCGGCTGGTCCGCGCTGCAGCGGGCGCTCGACGAGCCCGCGCCCTTCACCGCCACGCTGCGCGCGGTGGCCGAGCTCTCGGCGGGGGCCAACGCGTCGCTGCGCGGGCAGTTGCGCACCTTGCTCAACTACCATTGCGGCGTGTCCACGTTGCGCACGCGGCAGCTGATGCGGGAGCTGCAGAACCTCTGAGCCCCGCCGGTGCCGATTCTGGCGCGGCGCGTCCTGCCTCCGGGCGCATGAAAGTCTTGCCATGAGTGCTTCTTCCTCCTCGCGCAACCGCACGGCCCTGTCGGTCAACCTGAACAAGGTGGCCCTGGTGCGCAACACGCGCCACCTCGGCATTCCCAGCGTGGTGTACGCCGCCGCGCTGTGCCTGGACGCCGGCGCCGACGGCATCACCGTCCATCCCCGGCCCGACGGGCGGCACATCCGCGCGCAGGACGTGGCCGACCTGTCCGCCCTGCTGCGCCGCGACTGGCCACAGTCCGAATTCAACATCGAAGGCAACCCGTTCCAGAACCTGATGGACTTCGTGCGCGAGTTCCGCCCGCAGCAGGCCACCTTCGTGCCCGACAGCGAGGACCAGTTCACCAGCGACCACGGCTGGCGCTTCCCGGAGGACCTGGCAAGGCTCAAGCCTCTGGTGGCCGAGGCGCGTGCGCTGGGCGTGCGCGTGAGCCTGTTCATGGACCCGGACGCCGACCAGATGGCAGAGGCCCGTGCCACCGGCGCCGACCGCGTCGAGCTCTACACCGAAGGCTATGCCGCCTCGCGCGGTACTTCGCGCGCGGCGCAGGTGCTGGCCCGCTACACCGAGGCGGCGCGCGCCGCGCAGGAGGTGGGCCTGCAGGTGAATGCGGGGCACGACTTGAGCCGCGACAACCTGACGGATTTCCTGCGGGCGGTACCCGACGTCAAGGAGGTCTCGATCGGCCACGCCTTCATCGCCGATGCGCTGGAGCTGGGCTACGCCGCTACCACGAGCGACTATCTGCGCTGCATCGACGATGCGGCGCGCGTCGCCTGAGGGCCCATGCCTTGGTCCACGGCATCGGCACCGACATCTGCGACATCCGGCGCATCGCCGCCACCTTCGAGCGCCAGGGCGATCGCTTTGCCGAGCGTGTGCTGGGCGACGCCGAACTGGCCGTGTGGCGGGCTCGCAGCGCCCGCTGGCCCAAGCGCGGCCTGCGCTACCTGGCGACGCGCTTTTCCGCCAAGGAGGCGTTCAGCAAGGCGATCGGCCTGGGCATGCGCATGCCCATGGCGTGGCGCCTGTGCGAGATCCTCAACGAGCCCAGCGGCAAGCCGCGCATCGTGCTGCACGATCCGCTCAAGAGCTGGTTCGAGGCGCAGGGTCTGACGGCCCACGTGACCGTGACCGACGAGACCGACTACGCCGCCAGCTTCGTGGTGGTCGAGAAGAAGAACACCTGAGAGAGATGGCCGACACCCTCCACCGCCCCCTCGTCATCGACGTCGCGGGCACCACGCTCACGGCCGACGACCGCCGGCGCCTCGCGCATCCGCGGGTCGGCGGCGTCATCCATTTCGCGCGCAACTGGGAAAGCCGGGCGCAGATGAGTGCGCTCAATGCCGAGATCAGGTCGATCAACCCGAAGGTGCTGATCTCCGTCGACCATGAGGGGGGGCGCGTGCAGCGTTTTCGCACCGACGGCTTCACGCGCCTGCCTTCGATGCGCTCGCTGGGCGAATGCTGGATGCGCGATCCGATGGCGGCCACGCAAGCGGCGACGGCGGCTGGCTACGTGCTTGCAAGCGAATTGCGCGCCGTCGGCGTCGACTTCAGCTTCGCCCCGGTGCTCGATCTGGACCACGAAACTGCGGCCCCCACGCAAGCGCAGGCGCTTGCGAGCCCCCAAGCGGCGGCGGCCCCCCTGGGGCGGCCCGGCGCCAGCCGCAGCAGCGTCATCGGCGACCGCAGCTTCCACCGCGACCCGCGCGTCGTGGCACTGCTGGCCAAGAGCGTGATGCACGGCATGCTGCAGGCCGGCATGTCCAACTGCGGCAAGCACTTTCCGGGGCATGGCTTCGTCGAGGCCGATTCGCACATTGCGATCCCGGTCGATCGGCGCAGCCTCAAGGCGATTCTGGCCGACGATGCGCGGCCTTTCGAATGGCTGGCCGGCACGCTCGGTGCCGTGATGCCGGCGCACGTGATCTACGCCAGGGTCGACGCCAGACCGGCCGGGTTCTCGCACAAATGGCTGCAGGACATCCTGCGCGGCCGGCTCGGTTTCCAGGGCGCGATCTTCAGCGACGACCTGAGCATGGAAGCCGGCCGCTACATCGACGGCCGACTGCTGAGCTACACCGACGCCGCGCTGGCGGCGCTGGCAGCCGGCTGCGACCTGGCGATGCTGTGCAACCAGAGCGTGGGCGCGGGTGAGCCGCTGGAGGCGCTGCTCGACGGTTTCGAGGTCGCGGCCAACACCGGCCGCTGGCAGCCGTCCGACGAGAGTGAGGCGCGGCGCCAGGCCCTGATGCCCTCGCGCCCGGCGCCCGCCTGGTCGGCCCTGCAGGCATCGGCCGCATACGCCGCCGCGCGCCTGATGCTACAAAAAATATAGCTACATCCCCAGGGCCCGCGGGCGCTGCAGGGCTTTTTGGCTCAAGATTCGCGGCGCAGTGCCGGGAACAGGATCACGTCGCGGATGCTCGGCGAATCGGTCAGCAGCATCATCAACCGGTCGATGCCGATGCCGCAGCCGCCGGTGGGGGGCATGCCGTATTCGAGGGCACGCACGAAGTCGTGGTCGAAGTACATCGCCTCGTCGTCGCCGGCGTCCTTGGCGCTGACCTGCGCATTGAAGCGGGCGGCCTGGTCCTCGGCGTCGTTCAGCTCGCTGAAGCCGTTGCCGAACTCGCGGCCGGTGATGTAGAGCTCGAAGCGCTCGGTGACTTCCGGCCGGTCGTCGTTGGCCCGGGCCAGCGGCGAGATCTCGGTCGGGTGCTCCATGATGAAGGTGGGCTGCCAGAGCTTTTCCTCCACCGTCTCCTCGAAGTACAGCACCTGCAGGCTGGCCAGGCTGCGGCCAGAGAGGCGGTCCTTCTCTTCGCTCAGGCCGAGCTTGCGCAGCGCGTTCGTCAGCCACGCGGCATCGTCGACATGCTCGCCGGCGTCGGTGTACTTGAGGATCGCCTCGCGGATGGTCAGCCGCGCGAAGGGCTGGCTCAGGTCCACCGGCTGGCCCTGGTAGCTCAACTGCTGCGAGCCCACGGCCTTCTCGGCGATGGTGCGGATGAGCAGTTCGGTGAAGTCCATCAGGTCGCGGTAGTTCCAGTAGGCCGCGTAGAACTCCATCATCGTGAACTCGGGGTTGTGCCGCACCGAGATGCCCTCGTTGCGGTAGCTCCGGTTGATCTCGAACACGCGCTCGAAGCCGCCGACGATCAGGCGCTTGAGGTAGAGCTCGGGTGCGATGCGCAGGAACATCTCCTGGTCGAGCGCGTTGTGGTGCGTCTTGAAGGGCTTGGCATTCGCGCCGCCGGGGATGGGGTGCAGCATCGGCGTCTCGACCTCGAGGAAGCCGTGCTCGACCATGAAGCTGCGCAGCGCCGACACGGCTCTGCTGCGGGCGGTGAAGCGCGCGCGCGCGCCGTCGTCGGTGATGAGGTCGACGTAGCGCTGGCGGTACTTCTGCTCCTGGTCGGCCATGCCGTGGAACTTGTCGGGCAGCGGGCGCAGGCTCTTGGTCAGCAGGCGCAGCCTCGTCACCTTGACCGACAGCTCGCCGGTCTTGGTCTTCATCAACGTGCCTTCAGCGCCGACGATGTCGCCCAGGTCCCACTTCTTGAAGTCGGCGTACGCCTCTTCGCCGATGGCGTCGCGCGTGACGTAGAGCTGGATGCGGCCGGTGGCGTCCTGCAGCGTGGCGAAGCTGGCCTTGCCCATCACGCGCTTGAGCATCATGCGGCCGGCCACGCTGGTTGCGACGGGCTGCGCCTCCAGAGCCTCCGCGCCGGTCTCTCCATGCAGCGCGGCCAGCGCGACGGCGCGGTCGGCAGGCTTGAAGTCGTTGGGAAAGGCGACGCCCTTGCCCTCGGCCTGCGCCGCGCGCAGGCCCTTGAGCTTCTCGCGCCGTTCGGCGATCAGCTGGTTGTCATCGGGCGGGAG
>SCOE01000001.1 GCA_005503065.1 Comamonadaceae bacterium ALPHA2B | reverse complement strand
CGCCTCAAACGCCCACGCTTATCGGCTGTATGTTTTTAAGGAACCAGCAAAACTTTGCTTCGTTTTGCTCGACTCGCCGCGATCAGCGAAGCCTTAGATTATCACACGTTTTTTGAAGACCTGTCAACTTCTGGGGTCTTTGCGTCGATCTCGCAATCAACACAACCACCCCGCTCAACCCAAACTCGTCAGTCGCCTTCAGCAACCACCTCGTTTCAGCCGAGCCTGCGATTATGACACGGTTTTTGAAAACTCATCAAGTTATTTTTGATTTCGTTTTCTCGAATCTCCGAGCCGCCTTTCGGCGCCTCGTCGCTTGCGCGATGTCAGTCGAGCCCGCCAGTATATGCCAGTTTTGGCGCCGTGCACGCCATCTCGTTCGATCCAATCGATTGACGCACCGCAGCCATCGGACCAGCAAAGACCTCTCAGTCAGCGGCGCCTATAGAGCACCTACAGAGGAGCACCTATAGCGACGGGCGGCTGGCGAATCGCAGGGGCTTTCCAGGCGACACATGCCCCCCCGGATAATTTGCCCCACACATGGCTCTCATTACCCTCCTCGATGCGCAACTGGCCTTCGGCCACGTCGCGCTGCTCGACCACGCGGACTTCGCACTGCTCGAGGCCGAACGCATCGGCCTCATCGGCCGCAACGGCGCCGGCAAGTCCTCCCTCCTGAAAATCCTCGGTGGATTGGAGAAGCCCGACGACGGCACGCTGCAGCTGCAAACCGGACTTCGCGTCGCCTACGTGGCCCAGGAGCCGGCGCTCGACGCCGACGCCTCGGTCTTCCAGGCCGCCAGCGCCGGCCTGGCGCATGTGGCGGCCTTGCGTGACGAGTACCTCGCCGCCGCGGAAGGCGCCGACCTCGACGCGCTCCAGTCGCAGATCGAAGCCTTCGACGCCTGGAACTGGGAACAGCGAGTCGAAGAGACCCTGCACCGCCTGCACCTGGACCCGCAGGCGCGGGTGGGTGACCTCTCGGGCGGCACGCGCAAACGGGTGGCGCTGGCGCAGGCGCTGGTGTCGGCCCCGGACGTGCTGCTGCTCGACGAGCCGACCAACCACCTGGACCTCGACTCGATCGAGTGGCTCGAGCAGCTGCTGATCGACTTCAAGGGCAGCGTGGTGACGATCACTCACGACCGCGCGTTCCTCGACCGCGTCGCCACCCGCATCGTCGAGCTCGATCGCGGCCACCTGCGCTCCTACCCCGGCAACTTCGCGCAGTACCTGGTGCAGAAGGACGAGCAGCTCGCGCAGGAGGCCGTCATCAACGCGAAGGCCGACAAGCTGCTGGCGCAGGAAGAGGTCTGGGTGCGCAAGGGTGTCGAGGCGCGCCGCACGCGCAGCCAGAGCCGCATCGGCCGCCTGGAAGAGCTGCGCCGCCGGCGCACGAGCCGGCGCGAGGCACTGGGGAGCGTGAAGATGGACGTTGCCAGCGGCCTGCCCAGCGGCAAGATCGTCGCGGAGCTCACCGAGGTGAACAAGTCGTACGGCGGCCGCCCCATCGTGCGCGACTTCAGCGCCACCATCCTGCGCGGCGACAAGGTCGGGCTCATCGGCCCCAACGGCGCCGGCAAGACCACGCTGCTCAAGCTGATCCTGGGCGAGCTGGCGCCCGACAGCGGCAAGGTGCGCCGCGGCGCCAACCTCGAAGTGGCCTACTTCGACCAGATGCGCGAGGCGCTGGACCTCGACGCCCCGCTGGAGGACTTCATCAGCCCCGGCAGCGAGTGGATCGAGATCGGCAACCAGCGCAAGCACGTCAAGAGCTACCTGTCCGATTTCCTGTTCTCGCCAGCCCGCGCCAACTCGCCCGTGCGCTCGCTCAGCGGCGGCGAGCGCAACCGCCTGCTGCTGGCACGCCTGTTCGCGCGGCCGGCCAACGTGCTGGTGCTCGACGAGCCGACCAACGACCTGGACATCGACACGCTCGAGCTGCTCGAAGACCTGCTGCAGAACTACGAGGGCACGGTCTTCCTGGTGAGCCACGACCGCACCTTCCTCGACAACGTCGTGACCAGCACCATCGCCTTCGAGGGCGATGGCCGCTGGCGCGAGTACGAGGGCAGCGTGCAGGACTGGCTGATCCAGTCGCGCCGCGCGCGCGAGATCGCTCTGGCGAGCGAGGCGCGCCAGCCGGCCCCGGCGCCCAAGGCCGCTCCTGCGCCCGCGCAGCCCGCCACACCGGCCCCGGCAGTCGCGGCGGGCGCCCGCAGGAAGCTCAGCTACAAGGACCAGCGCGAGCTCGACGCCCTGCCCGAACGCATCGCCGCCCTCGAGGCCGAGCAGAAGACCATCGACGAGACGCTGGCCAAGGGCGGCGGCGCCCTCTACGGCAGCGACCCGGCGCTCGCCGCACAGTTGGCCACCCGCCGCGCCCAGATCGAGGACGAGCTGCTGGCCGCCCTGGACCGCTGGGAGAGCCTCGGCGCCGCCTGATCCCGCGCGGCCCACGACGCGGCGGTGGCTGCATCGCGCGCGCACGGTTGTCCGACATGGACGCCGTGCCGCGCTTGCTATACCCGGGGTCCGTTCCACCCCAACGTTCCGCCATGCCCCCTCGACCGCGCGCCACTGGGCGCTGGCTGCCCACCGCCCTGCGCGCAAGTGCCAGCCTCCTGATCGCCCTGGCCATGACGGCCTGCGCGGAACTTCCCAAGAATGTGGATCGGCCGGAATCGACGGCCCTCGCCTCGCCGGCGGGAACGACGCTCGGCGACCTGGTCACGGCGCGGCGGGGCACGGCGGCCTCGGCGTCGGGCTTCGCGCTGCTCGACGGGCCGCAGTCGGCCTATGGCGCTCGGCTGGCGCTGGCCGAAGGCGCGCAGAAGACGCTGGACCTGCAGTACTACGCCATCCATGCCGACGCCAGCACCGGCCGCCTCATGCGCAGCGTGCGCGAGGCGGCGGCGCGCGGCGTGCGCGTGCGCATCCTCATCGACGACTTCCACAGCACCGGACGCAACGCGCTGGTCCTGGGGCTGGCCTACGAGCCGAACATCCAGGTGCGGCTCTTCAACCCCCTGGCCGGCGCACGCTCCTCCTCGCTCGGCCGGATCGTGAATTCGCTCGGTGACGCCAAGCGCATCCAGCAGCGCATGCACAACAAGCTCTTCATCGCCGACAACGCGATGGGCATCACCGGCGGGCGCAACCTGGGCGATGCGTACTTCGGCCACGGCGACGCGGGCAATTTCGTCGACCTCGACGTGCTGGCCGCCGGGCCGGTGGTGCGCGAGATGTCCAAGAGCTTCGACAGCTACTGGAACAACGAACGCGCCTACCCGGTGCAGTCGCTGGTCAGCCGCGAGGAGCTCGACAAGATCCGCGAGAAGGCGCGCGCCGAACGCGACCAGGGCAAGGCGTCGTCCGACGCGCCCAAGCCGCCCGACGGCGAGCCGCGCCCTTCCGGCGCCGCCTTCGAGGGCGACGGGGCCAAGGACAAGTCGCAGGCCGAGGCCCAGCGCCGTGCGCGCGTGTGGGACCAGAAGCCGGTGGACCTGAAGACGCTGCCTTTCGTCTGGGCGCCGGCCACCCTCATCGCCGACGGCCCCGCCAAGATCGCGGCGGACGCGCAGGCGGCCGCCGGCCCGGCGCCGAACGCGCCGCGCCCGCCCGCCGGCGAACTGCCCGCAGGCGAGACCGTGGTCGAGGGCCTGCTGCAGTTCATCGGCCAGGCCCGGCGCGACCTGCTCATCATCTCGCCCTACTTTGTTCCGGGGCCGGAGATCAAGAAGGCCTTCGCGGACGCGCGCGCCCGCGGCGTTCGCATCCGCGTGCTCACCAATTCGCTGGCGTCCAACGACGCGCCGATCGCGCACGTGGGCTATGCGCGCCACCGCGAAGAGATGCTGGGCATGGGCATCGAGCTGTACGAGATGCGCAGCGAGCAGGCCACCGTCGGCAGCGCGCTGGGCACCTCGGGCGCCGGCGTCACCGGCGAATCGCGCGCCATGCTGCACTCCAAGGTGCTGGTGCTCGACGGCCGGCTGCTGGTCGTGGGCTCGATGAACCTGGACCTGCGCTCGCAGGAGCAGAACACCGAGATTGCGCTGCTCATCCGCAGCACCGCACTGTCGAAGCAGGCGGCCGAACTCATCGAGACCAGCCTGCGCGAGGGCGCCTGGCACGTCGAGAAGAACCCCGACGGCGCCGGCCTGGTCTGGCGCGCGCCGCAGGGCAGCGGCCTGAAGGACGCGCGCAGCGAGCCCGATGCGAGCGTGGGCCTGCGCATGCTGCTGAAAGTGATCGGGCCGCTGGCGCCGGATTCGATGCTCTGAACGCGGCCGCTATATTTTTCATAGCTGCTTGCGCCCGTTCCGCGGGCGTCGCAGCCACTTTTCTCTTGAAGAATCAGCCGGTGGGCGCGGCCAATGCCGACGCCGGCAGCGCACGCTCCACCGCCCACCATGCCGGCAGCAACGCCTGCACCGCCGGCTCGAGGAAGCGGTCGTCGAGCAGGAAGAGCGCGCCGCGGTCGGTCTCGGTGCGGATCACCCGGCCCGCCGCCTGCGCCACCTTCTGCAGCCCCGGATAGAGGTACGTGTAGTCGTAGCCGGCACCGAATCGCGCGTCCATGCGCTGGCGCACCTGTTCGTTGAAGGCGTCATGCGGCGGCAGCCCCAATCCCGCGATGAACACGCCCACCAGCCGGTCGCCCGGCAGGTCCACCCCTTCGCCGAAGGCACCGCCGAGCACCGCCACACCCACGCCGTGGCCACCCGGCGCGAAGCGGTCGATGAAGGCGTGGCGGGCGCCGGCGTCCATGGCGGGCGTCTGCGTCCACACGGGCAGACCCGGCTGCGCGCGCGCCAGTGCCGCCGAGAAGGCGGCCACGTAGTCCAGGCTGCCCAGGAAGACGAGGTAGTTGCCCGGCCGTTCACGACAGCGCTCGGCCACCGTGCGTACCAGCTGCGGCAGGGCGTGCGTGCGGTGGCGCGCGCGGCCCGACAGGCCCTCGGCGATGTGAAGCTCCAGTTGCTCGGGCCCGAAGGGCGAGGGCACGTCCAGCGTCGCGGTGCGCGCCGGCAGGCCCAGCGTGTCGCGGTAGAAGTCGAAGGGCGCGAAGGTGGCGGAGAAGGCGACGCCCGCATGCGCCGCCGCCCAGCGTCCGCGCAACGGCGTCGCCGGCACGAGGTTGCGCACGGCCAGGCAGCCGTGGTCGGCGTCGCCGGCCACTTCCAGCAGGAAGTCGCAGTCGAAATCCTCGATCAGCCGGTCCAGCTGCAGCAGCTCGAAGAAGCTCGCGTGCAGCGGGCCGTCCCCCGCGGCCGGGTCCTGCGCGAGGTGCTCGGTCAGCGCCACCACCGCCTGGCGCACGGCCTGCGTCAGCCCATCGGGCACCCGGGTGCGGAAGCGGCTGGCCGCATCATCGGCGCGGGCGGCCCGCCCGGCGGCCGCCCACTCGCGCTGCACGGCGCGCAGCGGCCCGGCCACGACGCGTGGTGCCATCGCCACCGCCCGGCGCAGGGCGGCGCCGTCGAGTGCGCCGGAGTACATCGCCCGCGCGCGCTCCAGCAGGTTGTGCGCCTCGTCGACCAGCAGCGCGACGCGCCATTCCTCGTCCTGCGCCAGGGCGAAGAGCAGCGCGTGCGGATCGAACCAGTGGTTGTAGTCGGCCACCACCACGTCGGCCCAGCGCACCATCTCCTGCGACAGGTAGTAAGGGCAGACCTGGGCGTCGGCCGCGATGCGCGCGAGCGCCGGCGCATCGAGCCAGCCGGCGTCGGCCGCGGCGGCGCGCGCGGCCGGCAGCCGGTCGAAGAAGCCCTTGGCGAGCGGACAGGCGTCGCCGTGGCAGGCGCGCCCCGGGTGCACGCAGGCGCGTTCGCGCGATTCGAGCGCCAGCACCCGCAGCGCCGGCGCGCCGGGGTGCAGCCGTTCCAGCGCCTCCAGCGCCACGGTGCGGCCGGGCGTCTTGGCCGTGAGGTAGAAGACCTTGTCCACGCGCGCGCCGGGCCGTGCCTTGAGCGCCGGGAACAGCGCCGCCAGCGTCTTGCCGATGCCGGTGGGCGCCTGCGCCAGCAGCGGCCGGCCGTCGCGCACCGCCTGGTACACGCCGGCCGCGAAGCGGCGCTGCCCGTCGCGAAAACGCGCCTGTGGAAAGGCGAGTTGGCCAAGGGCGTCGTCCAGGGCCGCGCGGCGCTGGCGCTCCTGCCGCGCCCAGTCGGCATAGCGGCGGCACAGCGCCTCGGCATGCGCCTGGAGTTCGGCGGCACCGAAACGGGCTTCGACCGGTGTCTCCTCGTCGCTGTCGAGTTCGAGGTAGACGAGCGCGATCTCCAATTCATCCAGGCCGCGATCAGCGCACAGCATGGCGCCGTAAACCTTGGCCTGCGCCCAGTGCAGGGCCCGCTGGTTGGCGCGCACACGGGCGACCGGGCCACGGTGCGTCTTGATCTCCTCGAGCCGGCCGGCCTCGGCATCGAAGCCGTCGGCCCGTCCACGCAGTTGCAGGCCCTCACAGGCCATGCGCAGCCCGATTTCGCTTTCGTAGTCCGGGCCGCGGCGGGCCTGCACGCGGCGATGGCCCTCGGCGCCCTCCAGGGCCGTGGGGGCGGGCGTGAAGCGCAGGTCCAGGTCGCCCGCGCGCGCCGCGAACGCGCACAGGGCACGCACGGACACGCTCAGCAGAGGCTCATCGGGCGCGTGGGGGTCGGACACGCCGGAACTGTACATGCATACAGATCGACGGCGGCAATCCCGCCGCGGCAGCGCCATGCCGAGGGATTGCTCCTGAATTCATAGCACCCTGCGCAGATGCAGCGGGCGCTGGAGGCACTTTTGGCTTGAAATCCGCTCGCGCAGCGATCACTCCGCCTCGATGCCTGCCGCCTTGACGATGCGGCCCCACTTCTGCGATTCGGCGGCCTGGAACTTCGCCATCTCGTCGGGCGTGGTGGTGAAGACCTCGGTGCCGGTCGGCTCGTAGAAGGCACTCTTGGCCGACTCGCTCTTCGCGGCCTTCACCAGCAGCTCGTTGAGCTTCGCCACCACCGCGGGCGGCGTCTTCGCCGGCGCATAGGCGGCGAACCAGTACCCCATCTCGTAGCCCTTCACGCCCGCTTCGGCGATGGTCGGCACGTCGGGCGCGAGCGGCGAACGCTTCGCACTCGACATGCCCAGCGCACGCAGCTTGCCGGCCTTGACCTGCGGCAGGCCGGTCGCGGTGTCGGTGATCATCATGTGGATCTGGCCGCCCATGAGGTCGGTCACGGCCAGCGTGTTGCTCTTGTACGGCACGTGCAGCAGCTTGATGTCGGCCATCTGCTGCAGCAGCTCGCCGGCCATGCGGCTGGACGAGCTGCCGCTGCCGAAGCTGTACTTGCCCGGCTCCTTCTTGGCGAGCGCGATGAACTCGGCCACCGTCTTCGCCGGGAAGGTCGGCGCCACCACCATGATCTGCCCGCCCTTGCCCAGGCCGGCGATGGGCGCGAAATCCTTCACCGGGTCGTAGGGCAGCTTCCTGTACAGGTGCTCGTTGGCCGCATGCGTGGTGTTGGTGGTGACGAGCACCGTGTAGCCGTCGGCCGGCGCCTTGGCGACGAACTGCGAGGCGATGAAGCCGCTCGCGCCGGCCTTGTTGTCGATGACCACCGACTGCTTCGTCTCTGCCGTGATCGCGTTGCCCAGCGCCCGCGCGATCTGGTCGGTGGCGGTGCCGGCGGCGAAGGGCACGACGAAGGTGATGGGCTTGTCGGGAAAGCCCTGCGCGCCGGCGGCGAGGGCGGTGAAGGCCAGCGCGGCGGCGGCGAAGCGGGTGATGCGGTGCATGTCTCTTGTCTCCTGGTTTGAAAGAATGGGAAAGCGTCAGGCGGGCCCGGCGAGGTGCCGAAGCAGTGGCTCGGGAACCTCGATCTCCAGCGCCAGCAGCAGGTACGACAGCGACTTGCCGTGCGTGTCGAGGTTGAGCGCGTCGTTCACGCCGCCATCGAGCACGTCGTCGATGACGAAATTCATGGCCTGCAGCTTCGGCAGCACGAAGCGCTGCACGCGCGTGGGCCTTCGGTGCGCGAACTGCGCGGCCACGCGGGCCTCGGTCAGCTGCTCGACGAGCAGCGGCCACAGTGCCGGGTGCCAGGCGATCACGCTGATGTTGGAGCGGTTGCCCTTGTCGCCTGTGCGGCCGTGGGCCAGGCGGTCGAGCGGGACGGTGACGATGCGGCTCATGCGGTCCCTTCCACGATCTCGAAGCGCGTCGGCACCGCCCCGCGCGGCAGCAGGCAGGACACGGTGTTCAGCCGCGGCGTGAGCGCGCTGCGCACGCCGCCGCCGCCGGCCGGGCCGCAGGTGTACAGCGCCATGACCTCGCGTGCCACGCGCTCGGCCTGCCCGCGCTCGGCATGGGCGGCGGCCACGCGCAGGCGCACGTCGCGCGCCTCGCCGGCGGGCGTGTCGGCCAGCAGGCGGCCATCGTCGTCCGCGAACAGGCTCACGGCGCCGATCAGGTCCACGCGCAACGCGAGGCCTGGCAGGCGCTTGCGCAGCGTGTCGGCCGCTAGGCGGGCGCGCGCCTCGGCCCGCGCGCCGGCGTAGGAAATGCCGGCCTCGACCAACCAGCCGCCCTCGTGGCAGACATTGACCTTGAGGCTGGGCGGACGCGCGTGGCCGCGCACGCCCGACAGGCGCACCCGGTTCGGCGCGACCTGCACGACCTCGGCCTCGCCAATGTCGGCCACCACGTCGGGGGTGAGGTAGGCCGCGGGGTCGTGCACCTCGTAGAGCAGTTGTTCCTTGACGGTGGCTTCGCTGACCACACCGCCCGGTGCATCGGCCTTGCCGATGACGACGCCGCCGTCGGCATCGACCTCGGCGATCGGAAAGCCGATCGCCTCGGGCGCCGGCACGTCCTTGAAGCCCGGGTCGGCGAAGTACCCGCCGCACACCTGGGCGCCGCACTCCAGCAGGTGGCCGGCCATGGTCGCGCGGGCGATGCGGTCCCAGTCGTCCGCCGCCCAGCCGAAGTGCGCCAGCGCCGGGCCGACCGTCAGCGACGGGTCGGCCACGCGGCCGCAGACCACGACCTGCGCGCCGGCACGCAGCGCCGCCGCGATCGGCTCGGCGCCGATGTAGGCGTTGGCGCTGACCACCTGCAGCGCGTCGAAGCCGGCGCCGAGTTGCCCGCGCAGCAGCGCGCGCTGCGCCGGCGTGGAGAGGTCGTCGCCCTCCACCACCGCGATGGCCGGCACGGCCAGGCCCAGCTCGCCCGCCATGCGTGCGATGTGGCGCGCGGCGGCGCGCGGGTTCGCGGCGCCGAAGTTGCTCACGATGCGGATGCCGTGCGCGAGGCAGCGGGCCAGCACCGGGCGCAGCATGTCGTCGAGCAGCGGCTCGTAGCCGGATTCGGGGTCGGCCCGCCGGCGCAGCTGGGCCAGCGCGAGCGTGCGCTCGGCCAGCGTCTCGAAGATGAGGAAGGCGCGCTGGCCGGCCGGCGCGTCGGCGGCGCGCAGCCGCGCGATCAGGGTGTCGACCACCGGGCCGGCAGCGTCGGTGCGGTCGCCCGAGAAGCCGGCGGCGCAGCCGATCAGCAAGGGGGAGGGCGCAGGGCTCGTCATGTCTCCGGTGTCGTCGTTGTCCGCGCAATGTAGGCAACGCACCGTCATCCGTAAAATCGAAAGTTCGGATCGATTGATCCGCATTGCAGATCAATGGCCACGCCCGACCTGTCGACCCGCGCACTGCGCGCCTTCCTGGCGCTGGTGGAACTGCGCAACTTCACCCGCGCCGCGCAGGCCACGCACCTCTCGCAGCCGGCCTTCAGCGCGCTGATCCGCTCGCTCGAGGACGCGGTGGGCACGCGCCTGTTCGACCGCAACACGCGCAGCGTGCAGCTCACGCCCGAGGGACGGCTGTTCGAACCCTCCGCGCGGCAACTGCTCGCCGATGCGTCGCGCGCGCTGGCCGACCTGACCGACCACGTGGAGCGCCGCAAGGGCCGCGTGCACGTCGCCGCCCTGCCCTCGCTCGCGGCCGGCTGGCTGCCCGCGCTGTTCGCCGAGTACCGCGCCGCATGGCCGGGCGTGACGATCGCGCTGTCGGACCTGCTGTCGGACGCCTGCATCGACCTCGTGCGCGGCGGCCAGGCCGATTTCGCGCTGGCGGCCGCCGGCCTGCGCGGCAGCGATGCCGCCGAGCTGCACACGCACGTGCTGGGCAGCGAGCGATTCCACCTCGTGTGCCGTGCCGACCACCCGCTGGCCACCGCGCCGCGCCTCACGCTGCGCCAGCTCGCGCCCTGGCCCTTCATCCACATGACGCGCAACTCCAGCGTGCGCCAGGCGCTGGAGGCCGCGCTGCATCCGCTGCAGATGAACACCGTGCTGGAGGTCGAACAGCTCGCCACCGTGATGGGCATGGTCGAGGCGGGCCTGGGCATCAGCGTGGTGCCCACGCTCACGCTCTACCAGTTCCGGCGCGACACGATCGTGACGCGTGCGCTGCCGTTGCCCGCCCTGCGCCGGCGCATGCTGCTGGTGCGACGGCGCGAGGGCAGCCTGTCGGCAGCGGCCCAGGCGTTGCACGACCTCGTGGTCGAGCGCTTTCCGTTGCTATCAATTTCATAGCTTCAGGCGCAGGTGGGACGGGCGCTGGAGCCCGAAAACGTCATGAAAATCCGCCTGTCCGCGCCCGACGGGACATGCGGACGGCGTGATCGCCTGCGCGGCAGGGTCCGCATCCGCGGCAGCATGGGGCCGTGTTCCACCCGCCCCGCCCCTCGCGTCGATGCCCCTGTCGCCTGCACCGCCGCGCCGCCGCGCGCCCGCCTTCGTCCCGCTTCTTCTTTCTTCGCTGCGCCGCCGCCTGACCGCCTGCGGCGTCGGCACCGCCCTCCTCGCGGCCGCCCTGCCGGCGCAGGCCCTGCCCAACTGGCATGCGCGGCTCATGGGTGAATTCGCCGCCATCGATCGTGGCGAAGGCTCGGCCCTGGGCGTGTACGTGCGCGACCTTGCCAGCGGCGAGGACGCCAGCTACCGCGCCGGCGAACGCTGGTACCTGGCCTCGATGGTGAAGGTGCCGGTCGCCATCGCGGTGCTGCGCGCGGTGGAGTCCGGGCGCCTGACGCTGGAGACCCCGGTCACCGTGCGCGCGTCCGACTACGTGGATGGCGCCGGCAGCACCAACCATGCGACGGTGGGTGCGCAGCGCACGGTGCGCGCCCTGATCGACCAGATGGTCATCCACAGCGACAACACCGCCAGCGACATGCTGATCGACCTGGTGGGTTTGAAGGCGGTGAACGAGGTGGTGCAGTCGCTGGTGCCCGAGGGCATCGGCCGCATCACCACGCTGGGCGACGTGCGGCGGCAGGTCTACGGCCAGCTCACGCCCGCCGCGTCGCGCCTGTCGGGCGTCGACCTGCTGGCCATCCACCGCGAGCGCAGCGACGAGGCGCGGGTGCGCAAGGTCTCGCAACTGCTGGACGTGCCGGTGTCGCGCTTTCGCATGCCGCTGGAGGACGCCTACACGGCCTACTACGCCAGCGGCGTCAACAGCGGCCGGCTCGATGCCTACGGCGAGCTGCTGGCGCTGCTGGTGGAAGGCCGTGCCCTGGGCCGTCCGATGACGGATTACCTGCTGCAGGTCATGGAACGCACCGCCACCGGGACGCGCCGCATCAAGGCCGGCCTGCCGCCGGATGCGCGCTTCGCCCACAAGACCGGCACGCAGCGCCGGCGAATCTGCGATGCCGGACTCATCACCACGCCACGCCGATCCGATGCGGCGCCGGTGCTGGTGGTGGCATGCGTGCGGGGCGACCTGTCGCTGGAGCGCTCCGAAAGCGCGCTGCAGCAGGTGGGCGCCGCGCTGTGCCGCTCCGGCCTGCTGACCCGAGGAGTTCCCGATGCGCCGACTTGCCCTCCTGCTGTGCCTGCCGCTGCTCCTGCTGCCGCTCGCTGAACGCGCGCGTGCGGCCGACTGGCGGGAGGCGCTCGGCGCACAGATCGAACGCATCGACCGCGGCACGCCGGGCGAGCTGGGCGTGTTCGTCAAGCGGCTGGACGGCGGCGAGACCTATCGCCACGGCGCCGAGCGCTTCTGGTATCTCGGCTCGATGACCAAGGTGCCGATCGCCATCGCGGTGCTGCAGCAGGTCGACGCGGGCAAGCTCAAGCTCTCGGACACGGTCGAGCTGCAGGATGCCGACCGCATCGACGTGAGCCGCGTGGTGCGCGAACGCACCGGCCGGCGCTACACCGTCGACGCCCTGCTGGACCGCATGCTCAAGGACAGCGACAACACCGCTGCCAACATGCTCATCCGCACGGTGGGCGAAGACACCGTGCAGCGCAGCGCGGCGCAGGCGCTGGGCACGCAGGGCTTCAAGCGCATCACCAACTTCGCGACCATGCGGCGCGACGTCTATGCCGAGATCCACCCCTCGGCGCGCGAGCTGCCCAACACGGCGCTGGTGCAGGTGGCCAACGCGCCCCTGGGCCCCGGCCGGGTGCAGGCCGTGCAACGCGCCCTGAAGCTCAAGGACGGCGACCTGCAGGCGCGCACCATCGACGATGCCTACGACCGCTACTACCGGCACGACATCAATTCGGCCACGCTCGACGCCTACGGCGCCATGCTGGAGAAGCTGGTGCGCGGCGAGCTGCTGCAGCCCGCCAGCCTGCAGCGCCTCTACGCCGCGATGAAGCTGGGCACCTTCACCAACCACCGGCTGCAGGCGGGGCTGCCGCGCGGCGAGCCCTTCATCCACAAGACCGGCACGCAGTACGAGCGCGCCTGCCACGCCGGCGTGCTGCGCCCGCAGGACCGCGGCGCCCACGCGGTGGTGGTGGCCGTCTGCGCGGCCGGCATGGACGAGCACAAGGATGTCGATGCCATCTTCCAGCAGGTCGGCCGTGCGGTCGCACAGACGGCGCTGCGGCCGGACGCGACCGCAGCGCGATGAAGCGGCCCTTCAGGCGGCCTGCAGCATCGCCTCGGGCGTGTCGTTGACAGTGGTTCGGCGCAATTCCCGGCGCTCGGCGATGTCGTAGCGCCGGCCGCGGTGCAGCGTGGCACGGTTGTCCCACATCACCGTGTCGCCCACCTGCCACTCGTGGCGGTACACGAACTCGCGCTGCGTGGCATGTTCGAGCAGGTCGAGCAGCAGCATGCGGCTCTCGGCGGTCGGCCAGCCCACGATCTGGCGCGCATGCACGCCGACGAACAGCACCTTGCGGCCCGAGCCCGGGTGCGTGTCGATCAGCGGCCAGACCGCCGGCGGAATCTCCTTCTTCTGCGCGTCGGTGTAGGCCTCGTCGCCCAGCAGCAGCCGCGTGTGCAGCGCATAGTGCTCGGCGCTCAGACCGGCCAGCGTGTCGCGCATGCGGGCGTCGAGCGCGTCGTGCGCGGCACGCAGATCGGCGAACTCGGTTTCGCCGCCCCAGCTCGGGTTGATGACCGAATGCAGCATCGAGTACGCGGCGCGCGGGTTCATGAAGGAGCTGTCGCTGTGCCACAGCTGGTTGGCGAAGTTCGACAGGTTCTTGGGCGAATCGCGCCGTGCCACCTGGCCCTGCGCGTCGACGTTGGAGATGTCGATCAGCCGCTCGTCCTCCAGCCGCTCGGGCCGCTTGAAGACGCGCTTGAGGCCGATGTCCAGCGGGCCGAAGCTGCCGGAAAGGCGCAGCTGCTGCTGCGCCGTGAGCGGCTGGCCGCGCCACACCAGCACGGCATACCGGTTCATCGCGGCGTTGATGGCGCGCACGTCGGCGTCGGCCAGCGGCTGCGCGAGGTCGATGCCCGACGCCTCGGCGGCAAAGTGCGGATGCAGGGGTTGAAGTTGAAGGGACGACATGGGGAAAGGCTCCGTGTTCAATCGAGGGAGATACGCGCGTCGGCGATGACCTTGGACCATCGCTTCATCTCGCTGCGCAGCAGGGCGTCGAACTGGGCCGGGGTGGATGCGACCACCTGCATGCCGAGGTCCTCGATGCGCTTGCGCGTCTCGGGCACGGCCAGCACGCGCGCGGTGTCGGCCTGGATCTTGTCGACCACGGGCCGGGGCGTGGCGGCCGGTGCGACGAAGCCCAGCATGCCGATGACCGAGAAGCCCGGCACCGTCTCGGAAGCGATGGGGAAGTCGTAGCCGGGCACGCGCTTGTCGCCCAGCGTGGCGATCATCTTCATGCGGCCGGCCTGCACGTAGGGAATGACCGAGAGGAAGGGGTCGATCACGATGTCGATGCGCCCGCCCATCAGTTCGGTATGCGCCGGCGCGCTGCCCTTGAAGGGCGAATGCAGCATGTCGAAGCCGGCCTCGCGCTTGAGCAGCTCGCCGCCCAGGTGCGTGGTGCTGCCGGCGCCGGGGGTGCCGTAGGTCAGCTTGCCGGGGTTCTTCTTGGCCCACGCGATCATCTCGGCCAGGCTGTTGAAGGGCGCGTCCACGCGCGCCACGATGGCCTGCTGCAGCAGCACCAGTTGCGTGATGCCGGCCAGGTCCTTCGCGGTGTCGTAGGGCAGCGTCTTGTGCAGGTACGGGTTGACGGCCAGCGACGAGTTGGCGATGCCGAAGGTGTAGCCGTCGGGTGCCGACTTGGCGATGTAGTCCATGCCGATGATGGTGCCGGCGCCGGGCTTGTAATCCACCAGCACGGTCTGGCCGCCCCAGCCTTCCTGCAGCTTCACCGCGATCAGCCGGGCCATGGTGTCGGTCGGGCCGCCGGGCGGGAAGGGCACGATCATCTTCACGGGCTGCTTCGGGAAGTTCGCGGCCGCGGGCTGCGCCCCGGCCATCGCGGGCAGTCCGGCGGCGGACGCGGCCAGGGCCACGCCGTGAAGGAATCGGCGTCGTTGCATGATGTCTCCTGATTATTTTGGAACAGTGTTTTGAAATAATCGCATTGTTCGCAAGCCCTGTCCAGCGGCGCGCCACAATCGCCTTCGCCATGCCACGCCGACCGAAGCCCACGCCCCTCCCCCCCGCAGATGCCGCCGACGAAGCCCCTGCCGCACGCGACGAGGTCTCGGCACTGGCGCGCGGCTTGTCGGTGCTTCGCGCGCTGGCCGACGCGCCGGGCCCCTTGTCGAACCGCGCCCTGGCCGACGCGACCGGCATTCCCAAGGCCACCGTGTCGCGGCTCGCCGCTACGCTGGTGGCCGGGGGGGTCGTGCAGCAGGACCCCGACAGCGAGCGCTTCCAGCTCGGCCCGGCGCTGCTCGACCTGTGCAGTGCCTACCTGCGCAATTTCGACATGCGCGCGCTGTGCCGGCCCTACCTGGCCGAGCTGGCCGAGCATGCGCAGGCAAGCGTGCACCTGGGCCTGCGCGACGGCCTGGACATCCTCATGATCGACACGGTGCGCCCGCGCTCGGCCGTGATCCTCACGCGCACCGACATCGGCACGCGCATGGACATCGCCACCTCGGCCTGCGGGCGCGCGTACTTCGGCGCGCTGCTTCCGGCGGAACGCGAGGCGCTGCTGCAGGACTACCGGCGCGAGGCGCCCCAGCGCTGGAAGGCGGCGCGCGAGATGCTGCTGCGCGGCGCCGCGGACGTCGAGGCGCACGGCTACGGCAGCTCCTTCCAGGAATGGCATCGCGACATCAACGCGATCGGCTTCACGCTGCGCGGACCGCGCGGCGAGCTGTACGCGCTGAGTTGCGGCGGGCCGGCCTATGCGCTGTCGCCGAAGACGCTGCGCACGCAGGTGGCGCCGGCCGTGCTCGCGACGCAGCAGGCCATCGGCCTCGCCTGCGGTGTGGCAGCCCGCGGGAGCTCCCGCTAGCGGACGCAGGCGGGCGCGGCAACGCCCGCCGGCAGCACGATGCCCCAGCGCAGATCCACCTGCCTGGGCGCGCGGCCGCCGGTCCAGGGCAGCCGAAGCCTGCCGCTGCACTGCGCCGAGGCCAGCAGCGCCGGGAGCTTCACACCCTGGGACTCGAAGCCCGGGGTGTCGAGGATGAGGACCATGGCGCCGTCACGCGCCAGCGTGCCGGGCGCCAGCCATGGCGAGTCGCGCACCTCGCCGTCGACGAGCAGATCGACCTGCGGCCCGGCCTTCAGCGCCACGGCGCCGGCGAACCAGGTGTCGCCCACCAGCAGCCGCAACGGCTGCCCGCCGGTCCGCTCGGTCCACAGGGCCTGCAAGGCCACTGCGACGTCGTCGGCGGGCAGGTTGGTGCGCGAGGCATGGCCGAATCGGCGCCCCACTGCACCGTCGAACAGGCCCTGCCCGAGCGCGGCCGCCAGATGGGCCGCGACGACCACGCCCACCAGCACGCGCCAACGGCGCGGCGACCAGCGTTCGGCCTCGAGCCCCGGCCAGCACAGCACGGCCCAGAGTGCCACGGGCAGGAAGAAGGTGGTGAGCCAGGCGGGCACGATGCGCACTCCGAACACCGCAGCGACGACGACGACCGCGGCCGTCGGGCCGAACGCGGCCCAGGACAGGAAGCGCCGGTCGAACGCGGTGCCGGGCCCGGCCGATTCGACAGGGGAGCCGGTCAAGCGCGGTCGCGCCCACCAGGCCCACGCCATCACGGCCAGCATGGGCGCCAGCCGGACGACCTGCAGCCGGACCATCTTGAGCAATGCGATCCGGCCATGGACCGCGTGCGCCCCGGGCTGGACCGATGCCATGGCATAGGCCGCGGACTCGCCATCGTGTCCCAGCACCCAGAGCAGGTGAGGCGCAACGAGCAAACCTGCCACCGCGGCAGCGAGCGCCACGCCGCGCCACACGCGCGCCTCGCGCCACAGCCCTTCCCATGCGATGAAGGCGAAGCCGACGGCCAGCTGCACGACGGCGCTGTACTTGGTGAGCAGCGCCAGGCCCGCGAAGGCGCCGAGCGCCGCCCATTCGCGCCAACGCGCGTGCGGCCTCGCCAGCACCCGCCACAACATCCACCAGTAGCCGGCGATGGACCACAGCTGCACCGTGTTGTGGTTGAAGACCACGGCACGCTGCACGTGGTAGGTGACCAGCGTGCCCAGCACCAGGGCCAGCGCCGCGCGGCGCGGACCCGCGACCTCGCGCGACCAGGCCCAGACGATGCCCAATGCCACCGCGCCGCAGGCCAGGCCGGCCGCATAGGTCAGCCAGGGCTGCGGCCCCGCGATGCGCACCAGCACGCCCATGATCCAGCTCGGCAGCGGCGGGTGCTTGTAGTAGCCGAGCTCGAAGCTCCTGGCCCAGAAGAGCTCTTCCACGTTGTCCCACGGCGGCGACGGGAAGAGCAGCGAGGAGGACAGTGCCCACGCCACGGCCATCAGAAGCAGGCCGACGACGACCCGGCGGTCCATCGCCGCGCCCCCGTCCCGCATCGGAGTTGCACAGGGCCGCGGGGCGGGTTCGGATGTTCTGCTGGCGGCGCTGGCGAAGGGCATGGATGCGGTCGTCGAAAAACATGCGCGAAGGCGCGCATCGTGGACGACAACGCGCGCCGCCGCAACGCGGTGCACCGCACGCAATGCACGTTACTGAGGCTGAGTTTTTCTTCAGGGTCTGCCGGCCTGCCTGAAGAACAATTCAGGCCTTCGTCATCGGAAATACAGGTCCCGCTGCCTAAGATTTCCCGGCCCGCGCCGAAGCCCGGCGCACACCGCGGCGAATCACCATGACAACGACAAGAAGCTCCCTGCCGAACGCCCCGGACGCGTGGCAGGCCACCCGCCCCTGGCTGCTCGCGGCACTGGCCGCCATGCTGTGCGCCTGCCATGCCGGCAACGATGCGAAGCAGGCCGGCAGCGACGTGCCTGCACCGCGCGCGATCGAACGGCGCGGCGGCGCGATCTTCATTCCCGAGTCCTCCCCGCTGCGCCAGTCGCTGCAGATCGCCGCCGCCGAGGAACGCAGCGTGCAGCGTTCGCTGACGCTGCCGGCCGTGGTCGAGGCCGACCCCGGCCGGCTGGTGCGCATGGTGCCGCCGGTGGCGGGCCGCATCGTGCAACTGGCAGACCAGCCCGGGCAGGCCGTGAAGGCCGGCGAGACGCTGTTCGTTCTCGACGCACCCGACATGGCCGCGGCCGGCGCCGATGCGCAGAAGGCCCGCGCGGCCCTGGCCGTGGCCCGGCAGAACCTGCAGCGCCAGGCGCAGCTCGACCAGCAGCACATCGGGGTGCGGCGCGACCTGGAGCAGGCCCAGGCGGACCTTCAACAGGCGGCCGCAGAAGCCGAGCGCGCGCAGCAGCGCCTCTCGCAGCTGGGCGGCGGTGTCGACGCGGCCGCGGGTGCATCGCGACGCTATGTGCAGACGTCGCCGATCTCCGGCCAGGTGGTGGAGGTCGCAGGCGCACGCGGCGCGTTCTGGAGCGACACCACGGCGCCGATCCTCGTGGTTGCCGACCTCTCGAAGGAATGGGTGGTCGCGAGCGTGGGCGAGCGGGACCTCGCGGCCGTCTCGGCCGGCCAGGCGGCGACCATCGCCTTCGACGCCTACGGCGACGAGACGGTGGATTCCACCGTGCGCTATGTCGGCGCCCTGCTCGATGCGGACACCCGCAGCGTCAAGCTGCGCCTGCCGCTCGCGAATGCGCAGGGCCGCTACCGGCCGGGCATGTTCGCGCACGTGGTGCTGGCCGGCCCGGCCCACCGGGCGGTGACCGTGCCCGAGACGGCGCTGGTCCAAAGCGGCTTCGACACCCGCGTGTTCGTCGAGACCGCGCCCTGGACCTTCGAGGCCCGCACCGTGCGCACGGCCACGCCCTCGAACGGCCAGACGGAGATCACCCAGGGCCTGCGCCCAAGCGAGCGCGTGGTCGTCAGGGACGGGGTGTTGCTCAATGATTGACCGCCTCGTCGCCGTCTGCCTGCAGCGCCGTGCCATCGTCTGGCTGGTCTTCGCGGCCGCGGCGCTGTATGGCGCCTGGTGCTGGACGCAGCTGCCGCTGGAGGCCTACCCCGACATCGCCGACACCACCTCGCAGGTGATCACGCAGGTGCCGGGCCTGGCCGCCGAAGAGGTGGAGAAGCAGATCACCGTGCCGCTGGAACGCGAGATCATGGGCACGCCGGGCATGCAGGTCATGCGCTCCAAGAGCACCTTCGGCCTGTCGCTCATCACCGTGGTCTTTCGCGACGGCGTGGAGGACTACTGGTCGCGACAGCGGCTGCAGGAGCGCCTGGCTGCCGTGTCGCTGCCCTACAAGGCACAGCCCGGCCTGGACCCGCTCACTTCTCCCATCGGCGAGATCTACCGCTACACGCTGGAGTCGAAGGCGCGCGACCTGCGCGCGCTGTCCGAACTGCAGTTATGGAAGGTCATCCCGCGACTGAAGCAGGTGCCCGGCATCGCGGACGTGAGCAACTTCGGCGGCATCACGACGCAGTTCGTGCTCGACCTCGACCCGGCGCGCCTGGCCAAGTACAACGTCTCGCTGGCGCAGATCAGGCAGGCCATCAATGCCAACAACGCGAGCGCCGGCGGCAGCGTGGTCACGCGCGGCGAGCAGGGCTTCGTGGTGCGCGGGGTGGGCCTGATCGGCGGCATCGCCGACATCGAGCGCATCGCGGTGACGCAGAAGGGCGGCACGCCCGTGCTGCTGCGCGACCTGGGCACCGTGCGCCTGGGCGAGCAGGAGCGCCAGGGCGTGCTCGGCAAGGACCGCAATCCGGACACGATCGAGGGCATCGTGCTGCTGCTCAAGGGCGAGAACCCGTCGCGCGTGCTCGAGGGCGTGCACGCGGCCGTGCAGGACCTGAACGATCACGTGCTGCCGGCGGACGTGCGCATCGTGCCCTACCTGGACCGCACCACGCTGGTGGACGCGACGCTGCACACGGTGTCGGGCACGCTCACGGAAGGCATGCTGCTGGTCACGCTGGTGCTGCTGCTCTTCCTGGGCAGCCCGCGGGCGGCGCTGATCGTGGCGCTCACCATTCCGCTCGCGCTGCTGTTCGCGTTCGCGCTCATGCGCCAGTTCCATGTGCCGGCCAACCTGCTTTCACTGGGTGCGATCGACTTCGGCATCGTGGTCGACGGCGCCGTGGTGGTGATGGAGCGCATCCTGCGCATCCGCGAAGAGAACGAGGGGCAGCCGCTGGAAGCCAGCCAGGTGCTGGCCGCCGTGCGCGAGGTGGCCGGGCCGCTGTTCTTCGGCATGGTCGTCATCATCACCGCCTACCTCCCGCTCTTCGCGTTCCAGCGCATCGAGTACAAGCTGTTCGCGCCGATGGCCTATGCGGTGGGCTTCGCGCTGCTGGGTGCGCTGGTGGTGGCGCTGACGCTGATTCCCGGCCTGGCCTACGTGGCCTACCGCAGGCCACGCCGCGTCTTCCACAACCCGGTGCTCGAACGCCTCCAGGCCTGGCACGGGCGGCTGCTCGAGGGCGTGGTCGGCCGCCGCACGATCGGTGTCGCGGCCCTCGGGGCGGCCGTGGCCGGCGTGCTGCTCCTGGGCAGCGCGATCGGACGCGACTTCCTGCCGACGCTGGACGAGGGCTCGATCTGGCTGCAGGTCACGCTGCCGCCCGGCATCTCGCTGGCCAAGGCGACGTCGATGGCCAACGAACTGCGCGCGGCCACGCTGGAATTCCCCGAAGTCGCCTTCATCGTCACGCAGCTCGGGCGCAACGACGACGGCACCGACCCGTGGACGCCGTCGCACATCGAAGCCAGCGTGGGGCTGCACCCCTATGCGAGCTGGAAATCCGGCGACTCGAAGGCGCAGCTCATCGACCGCATGTCGGCCCGCTTCGCCCGCCTGCCGGGCATGACGGTGGGCTTCTCGCAGCCGATGATCGACGGCGTGCTGGACAAGCTCGCGGGGGCGCACAGCGACCTCGTCGTGAAGATCTACGGCAACGACTTCGACGAAACGCGCGCGCTCGCCGGTCGCGTGCGCGACGTGCTTCGCGAAGTGCCCGGCGCGCGCGACGTGGCCATCGACCAGGAGCCCCCGCTGCCGCAGGTGCGCATCGTCGTCGACCGCGAGGCGGCCGCGCGCCTGGGCATCAACGTGGCCGACGTCGCCGACCTCGTCGGCACCGGCATCGCGGGCACGCCGGTCGACCAGCTCTACATCGACGAGCGGCGCTACGACATCGCGGTGCGATTCAACGGCGCCTCGCGCAGCGACCCGGGCGCCATCGGTGCCCTGGTGCTGACCACGCCCGGCGGCGCGCGCGTCGCGCTCTCGCAGGTCGCCTCGATCCGTCTGGACGAAGGCGAAAGCACGATCACGCGCGAGATGGGCCACCGGCACCTGACGGTCCGCCTGGACCTGCACGGCCGCGACCTGGCCTCGTTCCTGGCCGACGCGCAAGGTCGCGTCGAAGGCCGGCTTCACTACGACCCCAGCCGCTTCCGCATCACGTGGGGCGGCCAGTTCGAGAACCAGCAGCGCGCGCAGGCCCGGCTGGCACTGATCATGCCGATGGTGATGGCGCTGATGTTCGTGCTGCTGTTCGCCCAGTTCCGCAATCTGCGCCAACCGGCTTTCGTGCTGCTGATCGTGCCGCTGGGCGCGCTGGGCGGGCTCCTGGCGCTGTACCTGCGCGGCATGACGCTCAACGTGTCGAGTGCCGTCGGATTCATCGCCCTGTTCGGCGTGGCCGTGATGGACGGCATCCTCGTGGTGTCCAACATCAACCGGCTGCGCGGAGCGGGGACGGCGCTGCGCGAAGCGGTGGTGCGCGGCGCCCGCGAACGGCTGAGGCCGGTGCTCATGACGGCCAGCGTGGCAGCCCTGGGGTTGTTGCCGGCAGCGCTCGCGCGCGGGCTCGGCAGCGACGTGCAGCGGCCGCTCGCGACGGTGGTGGTGGGGGGACTTTTCACCGCCACGGGCCTGACACTGGTGTGGCTGCCGGCCCTTTATTACCTGGTGGAGGCCCATGTGGAGAGGCGCCAGCGCCGCGCACCGGCCCCCGTCGACGCGGCCGGGCCGATGGGAGCCGCGACATGAGCCGGGGACCGATGCGCGTGGGCAGCCTGTGCGTGGTGGCGGCGATCGTCGCGTTGACCGGCTGCACCGCCGGGCCGGATTTCCGTGTGCCACAACCGCCCGCCGTCGACCGCTACACCGCGCAGGACCTGCCCGCCGCGACCACGGGCACCCCGGGGCCGGGCGGCGAGGCGCAGCGCTTCGCCCCCGGCGCGCCGGTGGACCCGCGCTGGTGGCAAGCATTCGGCAGCGGGGCGCTCGATCGCCTCGTGGAGGACGCGCTCGCGCGCAACCCGGACCTGAAGAGTGCCGACGCCGCTCTCGAGGCGGCGCGTGCCCTGGCGCAGGCGCAGCAGGCGACGCTCTGGCCCTCGGCGGACCTGCATCTGCAGCCGACGCGCCAGTCCATCGCCGCGTCCACCTCCAGCCCCCTGGCCTCGGGCGCGTCGATCTACACCCTGCACACCGCGCAGCTCAACATTGCCTATTCGCCGGACCTGTTCGGAGGCGGGCGACGGCAGGTCGAGAACGCCCGCGCACAGGCCAAGACGCAGGCTTTCCAGCGCGAAGCGGCGCGGCTGACGCTGGCGAACGGTGTCGTGGCGACGGCCATCCAGGAAGCGTCGACGCGCGCGCAGCGCGACGCGGTGCGCGAGATGGTGGCGCTCGCCGCAGAGCAGCTCGATGCGGTCCGGCGCCAACACGCCGCGGGTCTCAGCGGGCCCGCGGACGTGGCGGCGCAGGAGGCCACGCAAGCCCAGGTGGCCGCGCTCGCGCCCCCGTTGGACAAGCAGCTGGCGCTGCTGCGCGACCAACTGGCGGTGCTGACCGGCCGCACGCCGGCCGAGGCGAACGACCTGCCCGAGATCGACCTGCGGCAACTGCGCATGCCGGCGACGCTTCCGCTGAGCCTGCCCTCGCACCTGGTGAGGCAGCGCCCCGACGTGCGAGCCGCCGAGGCACAACTCGAGGCCGCCAACGCGCAGATCGGGGTCGCCACCGCCGCCCGGCTGCCCAGCCTGAATCTCACGGCGAACCTCGGCATCTCGGCACTGACGCTCGGCCAGTTGGGGCGCGCCGGCAGCGGGTTCTGGGGCGTCGCCGGCGATCTGGCGCAACCGCTGTTCGACGCCGGCGCGCTCGCCCGCCGCGAGGAGGCGGCGCGGGCCGGCGAGCGGCAGGCCGCCGCGCAGTACCGCAGCACGGTGCTTGCCGCCTTCCAGAATGTCGCCGACACGCTGCATGCCATCGAGGCGGACGCACGTGCGCTGCTGCTCGCACAGCAATTCGATGCCGCCGCCGAACGCAGCTGGCAGATCGCAAGAGGTCAATGGCAGGCCGGTGCGGTGGCCTACCCCGCCGTGCAGGCGGCGCAGCAGGCGCGCGTCCAGGCCGGCCTGTCCCTGGTCCAGGCGCGGGCCGCGCGCCATGCGGACGTCACGGCGCTGTTCCAGGCGCTGGGCGGTGGCTGGTGGGAACGCACCGACCTGCCGCCCGAACTCGTCGGCCAAGGCCGCTGAGCCGATGCGGCGGCGCGCCTCCCTGCTCTTGCCGCTCGCCGCGGCCGCCCTGGCCGGCTGCGCGTCGGGCGGCTTCGACATCGGTGCGCGCACCCTGCACTACGTCTCGCCGTTGAGGGCGCTGGCGCCGGGGCAGTCGATCCATGCGGACTGCCGCACCCGGGCCGACCAGAACGCAGCGGTGTTCAAGGACTGGGTGCTGGTGCACCACCGCATCGCGGTGCGCTACTGGATCGTGCCGACCGCAGGCGCCGCGCCGCCGCAGAGTGTCCAGGTCGACGAACACGCATGCGCACGGGTGGTCCCGCCTGTCAGCTGACCTTGTCGTCCTCTTCCTTGGCTTCGGCCATGGCCTCGGGTTCGAGCTCCTCGGCTTCGCGGTTGTAGTGGATGAACACGCCCCAGCCGGCGAGCAGCACCCCCACGGCGACGACCAGCGCGCCGGCATAGAGCATGTCGGCAGGCTCCTTCTGCGCCTTGAACGCAGCCACCAGTCCCTCGACGGCCAGCGCCACCACCAGCACGACGAGGAAGCGCGAGAGGAAGCGGCGCACGCGCGTCGGCCCGCTGATGTGAGCTTCGCGAACGACCTCTTCCTCGGCGATGGTGCGGGAGATCTGCAGCGCCACCACGGCCGATGCGAGCACGCCCAGCGCCTCGATGATGCTGGCCGCCGAGCCGCGGTCCAGGCCGCTGCCGAAGGCGTCCCAGCCGATGCGCGCCGCGATCACCAGCAGCATCAGCGAGGCCGCTGCGAAGACCACGGCCATCAGGGCGTGGACGATGGGGAAGAGATCGAGGATGCGCTTCATGGCGGGGCAGCTTGCCCGCCTGGCCCGAACGCGTCTGTCAGGCAAGGCGGCGCGGCCCGGCCGGACGGCAGCCCGCCACCCGCCTCCGTCCTCAGGCCGCGGCGGCCTGCCCGCCGGCCGCCTCGCGCCTGGCCCGGTGGTAGCGGCCTGTGCCGCGGGTCAGCACCGTGTCGTCGGTCAACAGCTGGCCGGCCTCGTGCTCCGGCCGCCCGGCCAGGCGTTCGTACAGCGGCCCGAAATCGATCCGCGCCAGCTCCAGCAACTCGTCGAGGTTTCCCAGCACGAAGTAGGTTTCCTGGAAATCGTCGATGCGGTAGCGCGTCTGCATCACGCGCTCGAGCCGGAAGCGCACGCGGTTGGGCGAATCGTCCTCGACCGCGAAGCGCGTTTCGCTGGCCGAGGAGGCGATGCCCGCCCCATAGATGCGCAGGCCGTCGGCCTGCTGCACCAGGCCGAACTCGACCGTGTACCAGTACACGCGCGCCAGCTTGTCGAGCACGCCCAGGCGGTGCGCCCGCAGCCCGCCCTCGCCATAGGCCTGGATGTAGTCGGCGATCACCGGGTTCATCAGCATCGGCACATGGCCGAACACGTCATGGAAGACGTCGGGCTCTTCCAGGTAGTCGAGCTCGTGCGGCTTGCGGATGAACTGCCCGGCCGGGAAACGCCGGTGGGCCAGGTGGTCGAAGAACACGTCGTCGGGCACCAGGCCGGGCACGGCCACGACCTCCCAGCCGGTGCGCTTCTTCAGCACCTTCGACATCTGCTCGAAATCGGGAATCTGCTCGGGGCCGATGGGCAGGTCCTGCATGCCGCGAATGAACTCGTCGCAGGCGCGCCCCGGCAACAGTTTCGACTGGCGCTCGAAAAGCGTGCGCCACACGGCATGCTCCTCGGCGCTGTAGTTCGACCAGCCCTGGTCGATGGTCCAGTCGGGACGGGCCGGCGCGTGCCCCTTCCCCGCCGCCAGGCCGTGCTTGGCGGATTCCTTGGGTTGCTTGAGCATGGGGACTCCTCGCGCAGGCCCGGCCGCTGGCGTCAGGCGGTTTCCTTGCGGGGCGCCTTGTCGTCCACGGCGAGCACGCCGCGGTTGATCTGGTCGCGCTCGAGCGATTCGAACAGGGCCTTGAAGTTGCCCTCGCCGAAGCCTTCGCGGTAGTTGCCCTTGCGCTCGATGAACTCGAAGAACACCGGCCCCAGCATCGGCTCCGAGAAGATCTGCAGCAGCAGGCGCGGCTGGCCGCCTTCGGTGGTGCCGTCCAGCAGGATGCCGCGCGCCTGCAGTTCGCCCACCGATTGGCCGTGGCCGGGCAGGCGCTTCTCGAGGTTCTCGTAATAGATGTCGTTGGGGGCCGTCAGCAGCGGGATGCCGGCCATCTGCAGCGCGTCGATCGACTTCAGCAGGTCGTCGGTCAGCAGCGCGATGTGCTGGATGCCCTCGCCGTTGAACTGCATGAGGAATTCCTCGATCTGGCCGCCGCCCTGCTTGGACTCCTCGTTCAGGGGGATGCGGATCAGGCCGTCGGGCGCCGTCATGGCCTTGGAGGTCAGGCCGGTGTATTCGCCGGAGATGTCGAAGTAGCGGATCTCGCGGAAATTGAAGAGCTTCTCGTAGAAGCCAGCCCAGTACGCCATGCGGCCGCGGTAGACGTTGTGCGTCAGGTGGTCCACCACCTGGAAGCCGTGCCCCTTGGGGTTGCGATCGACGCCGGGCAGGAATTCGAAGTCGATGTCGTAGATGGACTTGCCGTCCTCGTAGCGGTCGATCAGGTACAGCGGCGCGCCGCCGATGCCCTTGATGGCCGGCAGGCGCAGCTCCATCGGGCCGGTCGGAATTTCCACGGGCTGGGCACCCAGTTCGAGTGCGCGCCGGTAGGCCTTGTGCGCATCCTTGACGCGAAAGGCCAGCCCACAGGCCGAGGCGCCGTGCTCGGCCGCGAAGTACGCGGCCTGCCCAGGCTCGTTGTTGACGATGAAGTTGATGCCGCCCTGGCGATACAGCAGCACGTTCTTGGAGCGGTGGCGGGCCACCAGCGTGAAGCCCAGCTTCTCGAGCATCGGCTCCAGCACGCCCGGCCTGGGGGAGGCGAACTCCACGAACTCGAAGCCGGCGAGGCCCATGGGGTTGTCGAACAGATCGGTCATTTCATCGTCTCCGAAGGTGGGGCGGCCGGCGGCCGGGGCATCCGCCCACTTTAGGCATTCCGTGACGCATTTATCTTGCAATCTCGGGAGCATTTGGCACCTCCTGCGCCGGAATCGTGCGAACATTTGTCGATGGACGACATGATCGAGCTCGATTCGCTGGACCGGCGCATATTGGCTGTACTGCAGAAGCAAGGCCGGATTTCCTTCGACGAGCTCGGCGGCCAGGTGGGCCTCTCGGCCTCGGCGGCGTTGCGTCGCGTGCGCCGCATGGAGGACGCCGGCGTGATCGCCGGCTATGCCGCCCTGGTGAGCTCCAGGCGCGTGGGCCTGAGCCTCACGGCGTACATCAACGTGCGCCTGGAGAAGCACAGCGGGCGCGGCAAGCGAACGCCCATGGACGACTTCGCCGCCGAACTGGCCACGTGGGACGAGGTGGTCGAGTGCGTGTCCCTCAGCGGCGACATGGACTTCCTGCTGAAGGTGGTGGTGGCCGACATGGACCACTACACGCGCTTCGTCATGGAGACGCTGCTCAAGCACCCCAGCGTGCAGGACTGCAAGACCAGCTTCGTGATGCGGCCGCTGAAGTCGGGCGTGTCGGTGGTGTAGCGGCGCCCTCAGGCCCTGGGCACCGCGGAGCCGGCCAGTTCGCGCATGCGCCGGCGCAGCGCGCGCTCGCGCCGCTCCTCGTCCTCGTGGTCTTCGCGCAGGCCGCGCCAAAGGGCCACTGCCATGAGCAGGATCACCCCGGTGAAGGGCAGCGCGAACACGATGGTCGCGGTCTGCACCGACTTCAGGCCGCCCGCCATGAGCAGGCTGGCCGCCACCCCGGCGATCAGCAGGCCCCAGGCGATCTTGACGCGCGCGCCCGGATCCTGCCGGCCGCCGGTGCTCATCGTGCCCAGCACGAGGACAGCGGAGTCGCCCGAAGTGACGAAGAACACGACGACCAGCACGGTGGCGATGCCCGACAGCAGCGTGCCCAGCGGCAGTTGCCCGAACATGCTGAACAGCGCCGTCGAGACATCGGCCTTCACCGCCTGCGCGATCGGCACGTGCTGCATGATTTCCAGGTTCAGCGCGGTGCCGCCGAAGACCGAGAACCAGAGGAAGGCGGCGATCGTCGGCGCGGCGACCGTGCCGAGCACGAACTCGCGCACGGTGCGCCCGCGCGAGACGCGCGCGATGAACAGGCCCACGAAGGGCGACCACGACACCCACCAGGCCCAGTAGAAGATGGTCCACGTGCCCACCCAGCTGCTGTCGCGGAAGGGCGTCATGCGCAGGCTCATGCGCACGAATTCGCTGGCGTAGCTGCCCAGGGTCGAGGTGAAGGTGTCGATGATCGCCACCGTGGGGCCGAGCACGAAGACCGCCAGCGCGAGCAAGGCCGCAAGGATCAGGTTGAAGTTCGACAGCAGCTTGATGCCGCGGTCGACCCCGCTGACAGCCGACGAGACGAACAGCACCGTGGTCACGGCGATGATGGCCAGTTGCGCCGTCTTGCTCACCGGCACGCCGACCACGGCGGCCAGGCCGCTGTTGATCTGCAGTGCGCCCATGCCCAGCGAGGCAGCCACGCCGAAGGCCGTGGCGATCACGGCCAGCACGTTGGCGACCGGGCCGAGGCGGCGCAAGGGCGCCCAGGGCAGTGCCTGCACCGCCGTGCTGACCAGCGCCGAGCCGCCGCGCCGGAACTGGAAGAAGGCGATGGCCAGCGCCACGATGCTGTACACCGCCCAGGGATGCAGCCCCCAGTGGAAGAAGCTGTAGCGCATGGCCGCGCCGGCCGCCTCGGGCGTGTTCGGCGCGATGCCCGGCGGCGGTGTGCCGTAGTGCGACACCGGTTCGGCCACCCCCCAGAACACCAGCCCGATGCCCATGCCGGCGGCGAACAACATGGCGAACCAGGAGCCGAGCGAGAACTCGGGCTCCTCGTCCTCGGCGCCCAGCTTGAGGCGGCCGTAGCGCCCGAAGGCGAGCACCAGCGCCAGCACCACGAGGCCGAGCACCACCCACAGGTAGAACCAGCCGAAGTTGCGGGTGATCGTGGCGAGTGCGCCGTCGAAGACGGTGCCCAGATGGCTGGGCGCGACGACGCCCCAGAGGACGATGGCCAGAATCAATCCGGCCGAAACGATGAGCTGCATGGCTCCTCCCTGAAAGGCCGGCGGCCGCACGCGCGAAACGGATGCGGCAGGCACGGCCTTGGGGTCGGCGCGCCGGCGGAGTTGAGATGGAGTGGCAAGACAGGGCGGCCCGATGTGCCAGAGGTCGCCGCCCGGCGCCGCGCTGTCAGCAAGGGCCGGCAGACCTGGGGCCGGCCTGCGTCGCGCAATCGGGACGCCGGCGGGCCATGTGCCGGGGCGGCGATTGTAACAATGCCGACGCTGCGGCACGGCGATGCGGCGTGGGCGCGGGCCGCGCAGGCATACTGTGGCCCCTTCGACAGCCCGCGCACGCCTTCACCGCCAGCGCCGGCCATCGTCTGTGTCCTGGAAAGAAGTGTCCGCGCCCCCTCCCCCTCCGCTTCACGGTGAAGACACCCGCTGGATGCAGGCGGCCGGCGGCCTGCTGCTGGCCTTCGGCGCTTCGGCCGTGTGCTGCTACGACGCCGAGGACCGCGTCAGCGCCTGGAACACGCGCTACCTGGAGTTCTTTCCGGAAATGCGTGATCACGTGCGGGTCGGCCTGCCCGTGGCCGACACGCTGCGCCCCTTTCTCGAGCGCCAGCATCCGGGGGCCACGGCTGCGGAACTCGAGGCCGCCCTGGCCAATGCGGTGTGGCGCCACCGCGAGGAACAAGGGCCGCTGCGCTACCAGCGCGCCGACAGCGGCCGCTGGCTGGAGTTGCGCATGTTCCCCATGCCCGGGGGACGGATCAAGCTGTGGACCGACGTCACCCACAGCGGCACCGAGGGCACCGACGCAAGCGTGCTGCTGGAGCTGCTGACGGTGACCAACCTCGGCGTCATCCTGCACGACGCACAGGGACGGCTGCGCTACGCCAATTCCCGCTTCTTCTCGGCGCATTTCCTGCCCGTGCTGCGGGAGGTGCCCGACATCCGGGAGCGCCACGTCCAGGGTGAGTATTGGCGCCGCTACACGGCGATGTTCCAGCCCTCCGAGGCCTTCCGTGCGCTGTGCGAGAGCGGGCAGACGGGTCCGCTGCCTGCCCCCGTCACGCTGCGCGGCAGCAGTGGCCGCAGCTACCGCATCGAGGAGCACCCCCTGCACGGCGGGATCGCATCGATGTGGACCGACGTGACCGAGCTGGCCGACCGCGAGCAGGCCCTGGCGAAGGCGCACGCCGAGCTGGCAGGCCTGAACGTGCAGTTGCGACGCATGGCCCTGAGCGACCCGCTCACGGCCCTGCCCAACCGCCGCGCCCTCGAACAGGCCCTGGTGTACCGGAAGGATGTGACGGCGATCGCGCTCATCGACGTCGACCACTTCAAGGCCATCAACGACCGCTTCGGCCACGATGCCGGCGACGCGGTGATGACCGAGCTGGCGAACCGGCTGGCCGCGGCGCTGGGACCGCGGGAACTGCTGGCCCGCCTGGGCGGTGACGAGTTCGCGGTGCTGCTGTGCGGTGCCGACGAGGCCGATGTGCTGGCCCGTGCCGACGCCCTGCGGCGGGCGGTGAGCGCACAGCCGCTGGCGCTCGACCGCGACGCGCTCGTCGTGACGGCCAGCCTGGGCGTCGCGGCCCGCGAAGCCTCGGAGGCGCCCACGGACACGCTGCGCCGCGCCGACATGGCCTTGCTCGGTGCCAAGGCCGCAGGACGCGACCGGGTCGGCAATGCCTTCGCGCCCGTTCGGCCGGACACCGTCGACGCCGCATCCCCTGCCGAGGTCGACGCGCACCTGGCAGCGGACTTCGGGCTCGAACCCGTCGCACTGGCGGCCCGCCATGGTGCGCAGCACCCGGTCTTCACCCGCGAGCGATGGGCCGAGGCACAGCGCCAGGGCCAGACGCTGGACCACTACTGGGGCTGGGTGCACTACAACCTGGGCCTGCTGGCGGCGGGCCACTGAGCGCGCTGGCGGGTCGTCGCCCGCGAACCGCAGGGATTGCAGCCGACGCTTCGGACAGCGCCCATCCGCCGGCCGCCTGCATGAAGCGGTCGGCCGCCTCCAACTGCGCCGCCGCGATCCACTCGTCGGGCTGGTGCGCCTGGGCGATCGCGCCAGGGCCGCACACCACCGCCGGGATGCCCGCGCGCTGGAAGAAGCCGGCCTCGGTGCCGAAAGGCAGGTCGGCCTCGGGCCGGAGCGCGCCCAGCCCGCAGACGACCGCCACGGCCGCATCGCTGCCGCAGGCCGACAGCGGCGGCACGGCGGCCACCTGCTCCGTTTCGACCGTGACGCCGGGCGGCAGGCCGGCCAGCACTTTGTGGACGGCGTCACGCACGAGCCGCGCGGTGGCTTCGTCCGGCGGGCGGCATTCCCACAGCACTTCGCAACGGCCCGGCACGATGTTGATCGCGGTGCCGCCGTCGATGCGGCCGATGTTGAGGGTGGCCTGGCCGCCCTCGCGGGCGAAGCGGCGCCGCAGGCCGGCCAGACGGGTGACCAGGTGCGCCGCGGGCTCGACGGCGCAGGCGCCCAGCGACGGATCGCTGGAGTGCGCAGCCAGCCCGGTGAAGAGGGCACGGTGGCCGAAGAAGCCGCGGTGCCGCACGCCGATCCGCATCTGCGTCGGCTCGCCGATGATGGCCAGCGCGGGCGCCTGCCCCACCAGCCGCTCCACCAGCCTGGGCACGCCGAGGCAGCCGACCTCCTCGTCGTAGGAGATCGCCAGGTGGATCGGCCGGCGCAAGGGCTGCCGCTGCCACGCGGGCACCGCCGACAGGCAGGCGGCGATGAAGCCCTTCATGTCCACCGCGCCCCGTCCGTGCAGTCGGCCGTGGCGCTCGGCCAGCACGAAAGGGTCGGAGCGCCAGGCCTGGCCGTCCACGGGCACGACATCGCTGTGGCCCGAGAGCACCATGCCGCCCGCCGCATCGGGGCCGATGCGGGCGAGCAGGTTGGCCTTGTTGCCGTCGCCGCCGGGGAGGAGCTGCGCCTCCACCCCGTGGCCGGCGAGGAAATCGGCGATCCAGTGGATCAGGCCGAGGTTGGAGCGGTGCGAGGTGGTGTCGAAGCCCACGAGGCGCCGCAGGATCTCGGTGGTGGTCATGCGGTGCGCCCGCAGGGTGCCGCCTGTCTAGCCGACGAGGCCGATCCGGATCCGCCGGTTGTGCTGCCCCTTGTTCTCGATCTTCAGGATGCGCAGCGGCGCCGATTGCGAGGTGTTCGACAGGTGGGTGCCGCCGCAGGCCTGCCGGTCGAGGCCCTCGATCTCGATGATCCGCGTGGTGCCGTCGGCCTGGCTCGGCGGCGCGACCGAACGGCTGCGCAGCACGCCGGGCTCGCGCGCGAGCGCGGCGGCGTCGAGGCACAGCGCCTTCACCGGCCGGCCGTCCGCGATCAGGCCGTTGAGCGCCGGTTCGAGCGCGCGCAGTGCGTTGTTGTCCGCCGCGGGCAGGTCGAAGTCGATGCGTGCCGTGCCGTCGGCGGCCATCTGCACGCCGGTCACCAGCGAACCCTCGAAGCGCTGGTACACCAGCGCGTTGAGCAGGTGCAGGCCCGTGTGAAGCTGGCTCATCAGGAAGCGGAAGCCTGGGTCCACGTTCGCGACGACCCGATCGCCAGGCACACGGCCGGCGTCGGCGGCGTCGAAGCAATGCCAGGCGTTGGCGCCCTGCATCTCGATCCGGTCGATCCTCACGGTGCCGCCGCCTTCCCAGGCGAGCGTGCCGCGGTCTGCCAACTGGCCGCCCCCGCCCGGGTAGAAGAACGACCGGTCGAGCAGCACGGCGTCGGGCCGCCGAGCGACCACGCGGGCCTCGAAGCGCAGGCAGTCCGGTTCGATGTGGCACAGGTAGGGAGACATCTTTTTTCCTCGTGGGGGCCGCGCGGCCCGCTCATGAAAAACGCCGGGCGATCACGATGCCGGCCAGGATGACCACGGCCCCCGCGAATTCGACGGGGCTGAGGTATTCGTGGAACAGCCAGCCGCCCAGCACGGCGGCAATGACGGGCTGCACCAGCAGGGTGATCGAGGACAGCGCGGCCGGCAGCCGGGCCAGCGCATAGGCGATCAGGCCCTGGCCGCCGACGTGCGACACCAGGGCCAGCGCCACCAGCATCAGCACGCCGTGCGGCGTGTGCGGCACCAGCGATTCGCCGCGCGCGAGGGTCAGCGGCAGCAGCACGATCAGCGTGCCGACACTGCTCCAGGCCATCACGGTCATCGTCCGGTGCTGCGCGCGCACGAGGCTCACGGCCAGCAGGTAGGCCCCATAGAACACCGCCGAGAGCAAGCCCAGCAGGTTGCCGGCCATGTGCCTCGAGCCGAAGTCGAGCCGGTGGCCGATCAGCACGAAGGCGCCGGCCAATGCGCACAGCATGCCGAACAGGAAGCCGGGCTTGAAGCGCTTGCCGAGGAAGAGCCTGGCGCCGAGCACCACGAAGATCGGCGCCAAGTTGGCCAGCAGGTTGGCATTGGCCAGCGTGGTCAGCGTCATCGACCAGTGGTACAGCGCGAGGTTGCCCGAGAAGATGAAGCCCACCAGCACGAGCCGGACCGGCATGGCCGGCGCACCTGTCGCGCCGGCTGGTTCGTGCCGGGCCTCGTGCCGGGCCGACAGCCGGTCGAGCAGGAAGAACACCGGGATCGCCAGCGCCACCCGGTACACCGCGCTGGCCGTGGGCGGCAGTTCGCTGTGCCGCAGGAAGACGCCGCCCAGCGCGAGCGCTGCGGCGCCGAGCACCAGGGCCAGGAAGGAGAACAGGCTGCCGGTCGAGGCGGCGGGTCGTGCGAGGGTGGGGGTCATGCGCGTGGCCTGGCGCCGGCCCCGGGCGGTCTGCGGACCGCGCAAGGAAGAGGCCGACGCCTGGGCCGCACGGTAGGCCGCCGGCGGTGCGCTGTATTGGCGGAAATTGCAGCGTGCTGCCGCTGCGCGGGCCTCAGCCGGCCCGGGCGCGCACGTATTGCAGCGGCGTCATCCCGAAGGTGCGCTTGAAATGCCGGGTGAGCGCGCTCTGGTCGTAGAAGCCGCTCGCCACGGCGGCGTCGATCAGTGGCTGCCCGGCGCCGAGGTGGCGGATGGCGGCCCGCAGCCGCAACTGCGTCAGGTAGGCGTGGGGTGTGAGGCCGGTCGCGCGCTTGAAGGCACCGATGAGCTGGAAGGACGTCAGGCCGCCCACGGCCGCCATCTGCTCGAGGCTCAGCCGCTGGGCAAAGGCATCGTTCAGCAGTTCCAGCACCGGCGCGAGCACGGCGGCGCCGGCGGGCGCGGCCGGCACGCGCCGCCCCTGGCTGGCGTGCTGCTGGAACAGCGTGCCGAAGGTGTGCACGAAGCGTTCGTCGCGTCCCAGTGGGTCATCCGGCCCGGGGTTGGCATCGAAGGCGCGATGCAGCGCCAGGAAGGCGTCGATCAGGGCCCGATCGCCGAGGGCGTTCGATTCGAATTGCCGGGCCTCGTCCAGCCCCAGCGCCGCCATCAGATGCCGAATGCCGGGCTCTGCCAGATAGAAGGCGCGGTACCGCCAGCGCGCACTGCCGCCCATGCGCCCGGAGTGGGGTTCCGACGGGTTGAAGACGAGCAGCGCCTGCGGCTCGGCCACACCCGGGCGGCCGCGGCTCCTGAACTCCGCACCGCCCGCCTTGGTCACCGCGACCACGAAGGAGGGATGCGCATGCGGCGCGTACTCGTGCGTGGTGAAGTCCGCGTGCAGCAGGTCCATGCCCGGCACGCCAGGAGCGTGCCAGTAGCGCGAGGTGTTCAGGGGGTCCAGCCTGGCCAACGAAGCCTCCGTCAGGATCGGCGGTGCCAAGCGGCCAGTATCGCGCGGCTAGGGCCTGTTGACGCTATGCAAGGGGTCGCGAAGCTCACAAGGCCTCGGCCTTGCTGCGCGCAGGCGCCTTGCATCCAGCCCCTTGGCGAAGCAACGCGATCCCCTTGCATAGCGTCAACAGGCCCTAAAGCCCGTCGCGCACGCGGCAGAACACCTTCCAGAAGGCCGCGTCCTGCGTGGTCGCGAAGTTGATGCGCATCAGCGTGGTGGGCTGGCGGCGGGCATGGAAGAGCGAGCCCGGCGCGATGAGGTAGCCCTCGTCCAGCATGCGCTGCGTGAGCGCGTCGGTGTCGGCACCGGTCTCGATCCAGCCGAACAGGCCCGCGGGCTCGGAGGCCGGCGTGCAGCCGTGCGCCAGCGCGAGCTTCACCGCGCGGCTGCGCGCGCCGTCGAGCCGCACGCGGATGCGCTCGACATGCCGGCGCAGTTGCCCCTGGTCGATGCACCAGGCCAATGCCCGCTCGAAGAGCGCTGGCGTGGTCAGCGTGGCCAGCAGCTTGGTCTCCAGCAGGCGCTCGACCAGCGGCGGCGACGCGGCGAGGAAGCCGATGCGCCAGTTGGGCGCCAGGATCTTGGCGAAGCCGCTGACGTAGATGGTGCGCGACAGCCCGTCGAGCGTCGACAGCCGCGTCGCGTGCTCGGGCGCGAGGTGGCTGTAGGTGTCGTCCTCGACGATGTGGAAGTCGTGCTGGTTGGCCAGCTGGAGCACGCGGTGCGCGCCGGCCGGGCTGAGGCTGTAGCCGGTGGGGTTGTGCAGCACGCTCACGCTGACGAAGAGCTTGGGCTGGTGCGCCTCGCAATAGCGCTGCATCACGGCCAGGTCGGGGCCGTCGGCCAGCCGCGGCACCGGCAGCACGCGCATGCCCAATGCCTCCAGCCGCGCGAACTCCACGGCCCAGCCGGGCTCCTCGACCATCACCGGGTCGCCGGCACGCAGCAGGGTGCGGCTGACGATGTCGAGCGCGTGCGTGGCGCCCACGGTGGTGACGATCTGCGAGGGCGCCACCTCCAGCTGGATGCCGGCCAGCTTCTTGGCGAGGCTCGCGCGCAGGCCGGCATCGCCCGCGGGGTCGCCGTACTGCAGCGAAAACTCCTGGAGCGCCTTCACGCTGGTGACCTTGCGCACGGCCGTAGGCATGAAGGTGCTCTCCAGCCAGTCGGGCGGCAGCACGCCCATGCCGGGTTGCGGCTTGGCGCTCTGGCGGTGGAACATGCCGCGGATCAGCGTGCTCGCGTCGGCCGGCGCCCGCGCCAGCATGGTGATCGCCGGCTGCGTCGCATCTGCTACGCTTTTGATAGCTACCGGCGCCCGTCCGGCGGGCGCTGCGGCATCATTTCGCACATAGAAGCCGCGCTGGCGCCGGGCCTCGACCAGGCCCTGCGCGAGCAACTGGTCGTAGGCGGCCACCACCGTGTGCGGGCTCACGCCCTGCTGGCGCGCACACTCGCGCACCGAGGGCAGGCGCGTTCCGGGCGCCATCAGCCGGTTGCGGATGCGCTCCGCGAAACGCTCGGCGAGTTGGTCGGTCAGGGTCTGGGCGGAGGTGCGGGTCAGCATGTGTGTCGGTGCCCCGGCCAGTACAGACGGGGCTGTATGTCCGATCATCTGTACTGGCACTGTAATGGTCGCGAGTTTAGAGTCTGTGTCCATGAACTGGCAAGAATTCACCGCGCTGCTGGTGCTGGCCACCGCGATGAGTTTTTCGCCGGGGCCCAACACCACGCTGTCCACCGCATTGGCCGCCAATGGCGGCCTCGGGCGCGCCATGCGCTTCGTGGTGGCGGTGCCGGTGGGCTGGAGCGCCCTGCTGCTGCTGTGTGCGGGCGGCGTGGGCGCGCTCGTCACGGCCGCGCCCACGGCGCGCGTGGCGATCAAGGTGCTGGGCATCGCCTACCTGCTGTGGCTGGCGTTCAAGCTCTCGCGAAGCGGCCAGCTCGGCCAGGCCGACGCCGGGCGGATGCAGGTGGGCTTCTGGCAGGGCGTGGGCCTGCAGTTCGTCAACATCAAGGCCTGGCTGCTGGCGTTGACGCTGGTCGCGGGCTGGGTCGCCGGCCAGTCCGAGCCGGTGCAGCGCGTGGCGGTGCTGCTCGCCGTGATGCTGGTGTTCGCCTTCGCGAGCAACCTCGCGTACGCTGCCGTGGGTGCGCTGCTGCGCGCCTGGCTGGCGCAGGGCCGGCGGCTGCTGTGGTTCAACCGCGGCATGGCGGCGGTGCTGGTGCTGACGGCCGCATGGATGGTGAAGGCATGAGCGCACCGGCCGACACGCGCAGGGAGACACTGGGCCTGTGGCTCGGCGTGCTGGGCGTCGCGATCTTCGCCATCACGCTGCCCATGACGCGGTTGGCCACGGGCACGGTCGACGCGCCGCAGCTCTCGCCCTGGTTCGTGACGCTGGGCCGCGCGGCGCTGGCGGGCGGGCTGTCGGCCGTCTTCCTGCTCGCCACGCGCTCGCCGCTGCCGCAGCGCCACCAGTGGAAGCCGCTGGGCATGGCGGTGCTGGGCAACGCGATCGGCTACCCGCTGCTGCTGGCCTATGCGCTGCGCGTGGTCACGGCGAGCCACGCGGCCGTCATCACGGCGCTGCTGCCGCTGGTCTCGGCCATGGTCGCGGCCTGGGTGCTGCACCAGCGCGCACGGCTGGGCTTCTGGGTCTGCGCCGTGCTGGGCAGCGCGCTGGTGGTGGCGTTCTCGCTGCTGCGGGCGCAGCAGCAGGGCCACGGCTTCGGCTTCGAGTGGGCCGACCTGCTGCTGGTGGGCGCCGTCATCGCCGCCTCCTTCGGCTACATCTACGGCGCACAGGTCACGCCAGCGCTGGGCGCCGAGCGCGTGATCTGCTGGGTCTGCGTGATGGCGCTGCCGCTCACCCTGCCCGCCACGCTGCTGCTGTGGCCCGAGGAACCGGTCGCCACCTCGGCATGGATCGGCTTCGTCTACCTCGGCGTGTTCTCGATGTGGATGGGCTTCTTCGCCTGGTACCGCGGGCTGGCCATCGGCGGCGCGCTGCGCGTGAGCCAGACGCAGCTGCTGCAGCCCTTCCTCTCGATCCTTGCCGCCATCCCCCTTCTGGGCGAACCGCTCGACGCGGTCACCCTCGGCTTCGCCGCCGCCGTGGTCGCCACGGTGGTGGTGGGCAAACGCCTCTCGCAACCCCCGACTTCTTCACCGCCCACGGCGGCACATCCCAGGAGCACGACGACATGAAGTGGACCCTCGCCGCACGCGCGAAAAAAATGAACCCCTCGGCCATCCGCGAAATCCTCAAGGTGACCGAGCGGCCGAACGTGATCAGCCTGGCCGGCGGCCTGCCCTCGCCCAAGACCTTCCCGGTGAGCGCCTTCGCGCAGGCCTGCGCCGACGTGCTGGCCAACGACGGCCAGGCCGCGCTGCAGTACGCCGCGAGCGAAGGCTATGCGCCGCTGCGCCGCGCGGTGGCCGACATGCTGCCCTGGGACGTCAACCCCGACCAGGTGCTGATCACCACCGGCTCCCAGCAGGGCCTGGACCTGATCGCCAAGGTGCTGCTCGACCCGGGCAGCAAGGTGCTGGTCGAAACGCCCACCTACCTCGGCGCGCTGCAGGCCTTCAGCCCCATGGAGCCGCAGCCCGTGAGCGTGGCCAGCGACAGCGAGGGCGTGCTGCCGGACGACCTCACGGCGAAGGCGGAAGGGGGACGCTTCGTCTACCTGCTGCCCAACTTCCAGAACCCCACCGGCCGCACCATGAGCGAGGCGCGCCGCGCCGCCGTGAGCGCCGCGGCGCAGGCCGCCGGCCTGCCGATCGTGGAAGACAACCCCTACGGCGACCTGTGGTTCGACGAGGCCCCGCCGCTGCCGCTCACCGCGCGCAACCCCGAGGGCTGCATGTACCTGGGCTCCTTCTCCAAGATCCTCGCGCCCGGCCTGCGCCTGGGCTTCCTGGTGGCGCCCAAGGCCATCTACCCGAAGCTGCTGCAGGCCAAGCAGGCGGTGGACCTGCACACGCCGATCTTCACCCAGCGCATGGTGTCGGCGGTGATGAAGGACGGCTTCCTCGACCGCCACGTGCCCACCATCCGCGCGCTGTACAAGCAGCAGCGCGATGCGATGGTGACGGCGCTCAAGCGCGACATGAAGGGGTTGGACGTGGAGTTCAACGTGCCCAAGGGCGGCATGTTCCTGTGGTTGCGCATGCCCGAGGGCATCGACAGCACCGCCCTGCTGGCACAGGCCGTGGAGCGCAACGTCGCCTTCGTGCCCGGCGCACCCTTCTACGCCGGCGAGCCCGACATGCGCACGCTGCGCCTGTCCTTCGTGACGGCGACGGTGGAGCAGATCGACACCGCGATCGCCGCCCTGGCCGCGACGGTGCGCGAGGCGCTGGCGCACCGCACGGCGGCGCAGATCACGCAGCAGCTCGCAGCGACTGCCTGACGAAGAGGCTTTCAAGCCGAATCGGCCGCCGGCGCCCGCGGGACGGGCGGCGGCAGCTATTGTTTCGATAGCAATCGGGATTGCCCATGCACATCGCCATCCTCACCTTCGACGGTTTCAACGAGCTCGATTCGCTGATCGCGCTCGGTGTTCTGAACCGCATCAAGCGCCCCGGCTGGCGCGTGACGCTGGCGGCGCCGACCGCCCGCGTGACCTCGATGAACGGCGTCACGCTCGAGGCCACCGCTTCGCTGGACGAGGCCGCGACGGCCGACGCGGTGCTGGTGGGCAGCGGCATCCGCACGCGCGAGATCGTGGCCGACGCGGCGCTGATGGCACGCCTGCACCTCGACCCCGCGCGCCAGCTGATCGGCGCGCAGTGCTCCGGTACGCTGGTGCTCGCCCGGCTCGGCCTGCTGGGCGCGGTGCCCGCCTGCACCGACCTCACGACCAAGCCCTGGGTGCAGGAGGCCGGCGTCGCGGTGCTCGACCAGCCCTTCTTCGCCGAGGGCAACGTCGCGACAGCCGGCGGCTGCCTCGCCTCGCCCTACCTCGCGGCCTGGCTGATCGCGCGCAGCGAGGGCCTGGCGGCCGCGAGCTCGGCCCTGCACTATGTCGCGCCCGTGGGCGAGAAGGACAGCTACGTCGCCCGCGCGCTGGCTGCCGTCACGCCCTACCTGCCCGCGGCGGCAGCGATCCACGCCTGAGGCACGGCGCCATGGTCACGCTGCCCACCCTCGGCCTCTTCGTGCTCGCCGCGCTGGCGCTGATGGTTTCGCCCGGCCCCAACATGGCCTTCGTGCTGGCGCAGGGCGCGGCGCACGGGCCGCGCGGCGCCTTCGCGGGCGCCGTCGGCATCGCGCTGGCGGACTTCGTGCTCGCGCTGGCGGCCGCCAGCGGGGTGGCGGCGCTGATGGCGGCGTGGGCGCCGGCCTTCGACCTGCTGCGCTGGGGCGGCGCAGCGTACCTCGTGTGGCTGGGCGTGCAGGCGCTGCGCTCCGGCGCGCCGAACACGCATACGGCCAGCGCGCCGCCCGCCGGCCTTGCGCGGGTCGCGCGCATGGGCTTCGTCAACACGCTGATGAACCCGAAGGCGCTGGTCTTCTTCGTCGTCTTCCTGCCGCAGTTCGTGCACCCGGCGCAGGGATCGGTGAGCGCGCAGATGGTGCAGCTCGGCGTGGTGATGTCGCTCGTGTCGCTGCTCTTCAACACCGCGCTCGGCAGCGCGGCCGGTGTGCTGGCGCGCCGCGTGGCGGCCAGCGAGCGCGGCGCCCGGCTGCGCCAGCGGCTGCTGGCGGGCGTGATGTTCGGCCTGGCCCTGCGGCTGCTCGTCATGGCGCGGCCGGCCGCCGCGTGAACTCTTCCTTGCCTGTCACAGACCCCATGAACGTCCAGCACATCGCCGCCTTCTCCGACGGCGCCCGCGGCGGCAATCCTGCCGGCGTGGTGATCGGCGACGCCCTGCCGCCCGACGCCCGGATGCAGCAGCTCGCGACCGAGCTCGGCTATTCCGAAAGCGTCTTCGCCGCACCGCAGCCCGGAGGCGGTTGGCGCGTGCGCTACTTCTCGCCCGCGGCCGAGGTGCCCTTCTGCGGCCACGCCACCATCGCGCTCGGTGCCGCCCTGGCGCTTGCGCAAGGCGACGGCGTGTTCGATCTCGCGATCAACCACGCGCGCATCACCGTCGCAGGCCGGCGCGAGGGTGCGCTGGTGAACGCCGCGCTGCAGTCGCCGCCCACGCGCAGTGCGCCGCTCGCAGCGGATCTTCGCGCGGAGGCCCTCGCGCTCTTCGGCCTGGCCGAGGACGAGCTCGACCCGCGCCTGCCGCCAGCCCTCGCGCACGGCGGCGCCGACCATGTCGTGCTGGCCCTGCGCACGCGGGCCGCGCTGGCTGCGATGCGCTACGACTTCGACGCCGGCCGCGAGCTGATGCAGCGCGCGGGCCTGGCGACCATCGCGCTGGTGCACGCCGAGACGGACCGACGCTTCCACGCCCGCAACCCCTTCGCCGGCGGCGGCGTGGTCGAGGACCCGGCGACGGGTGCCGCCGCCGCGGCGCTGGGCGGATACCTGCGCGACCGGGGCTGGCCGCACGGCGGCGCGATCGACATCGTGCAGGGCGAGGACATGGGCGTCGTCTGCCGGCTGCATGTCGACATTCCGCCCGAGCCGGGCGCCTCCGTGCGCGTCTCGGGCAGCGCGCGCATGATCACGGCCTGACACGACTTCAAGGAACACGCGACATGCTCAACATCTGGGGCCGCATCAGCTCGATCAACGTGCGCAAGGTGGTGTGGTGCGCGCAGGAGCTCGGGCTCGACTTCCAGCGCACCGAGGCCGGCGGCAAATTCGGCATCGTCCAGTCCGACGAGTACCGCGCCATGAACCCGAACGCGATGGTGCCGACCATCGACGACGGCGAGGGCGACGCCCGCGTGGTGCTGTGGGAATCGAACGTGATCGTGCGCTACCTCTGCGCCAGGCACTGGACCTACCAGATGTACCCCGAACAGCTGCCCGAGCGCTTCGACGCCGAGCGCTGGATGGACTGGCAGCAGACCACGCTCAACCGCGCCAGCGGCGGCGCCTTCGTGCAACTGGTGCGCGTGGCGCCGGAGCAGCGCGATGCGGCCGTGATCGACGAATCCGTGCGCGCCACGGAGCCGCTCTTCGCGCTGCTCGATGCACACCTGGCCACGCGCAGCTTCATGACCGGCGAGCGCTTCACCATGGCCGACATCCCGATCGGCTGCGAGGTGCACCGCTGGTTCGGCCTGCCGCCGGCCGACTACCGCCGCCCGAGCTGGCCGAACCTGGAGCGCTGGTTCGCGCAGATGCTGCAGCGCCCCGGCGCGCGCGGCGTGCTCGATCTAGCGCTCGAATAGCTCTCTCTTCCATTCCTTTCTTCCCCCCCCTCCCATGCGCTCGCGTCCGTTCCAGCAAGTCGACGTCTTCACCGACACCCCCTACCGCGGCAACCCGCTGGCCGTGGTGCTCGATGCCGAGGGCCTCGACGACCAGGCCATGCAGCGCTTCGCACGCTGGACCAACCTGTCGGAAACCACCTTCGTGCTGCTGCCCACCGACCCGGCGGCCGACTACCGCGTGCGCATCTTCACGCCCGGCGGCGAATTGCCCTTCGCCGGCCATCCCACGCTCGGCACCTGTCACGCGTGGCTGCTGGCCGGCGGCGCGCCGAAGACGCCGGGCCGCGTCGTGCAGCAGTGCGGCGCAGGGCTGGTGCAGATCCGGCGCGAGACAGGCCATGCCGCCGGCGAACGGCTGGCCTTCGCCGCGCCGCCCTTGAAGCGCAGCGCACCCAGCCCGATGCTGCTGGCCAAGGTCGCGAACGCGCTGGGGCTGAAGGCGGCGCAGATCACCGCGGCGCAACTGCTGGACAACGGCCCCGTGTGGCTGGGCCTGCTGCTGGCCGACGACGAGGCCGTGCTGTCGCTGCGGCCGGACCACCGCGCGCTGCGGGAATTGGGGCTGAAAGTGGGCGTAGCGGGCGTCCCTGCTGCGGAGCATGCTCCTCTTTTGATAGTGAGATCGAACCGGGAGGCGCGGGCGTTTGGTGGTGCGGGTGCCGCCGTTGCCGAACGCGCCCCGGAACTGAAGGTCGATATCGAGGTCCGCGCCTTCGCCGCCCCGGTCGGCGTCGACGAGGACCCTGTCACCGGCAGCCTCAACGCCGGCCTGGCGCAATGGCTCATCGCGGATGGCCACCTGCCTGCACGCTACGTGGCCGGTCAGGGCCAGTGCCTGGACCGTGACGGCCGGGTATTCATCGAGCGCGACGCGGCCGACCAGGTGTGGGTCGGCGGGCATTCCGTGACCTGCGTCGAAGGGCAGGTCACGCTGTGACACCGGCCGCGCAGATCGACCACCTCGTCGTGGCCGCCGCCACGCGCGACGAAGGCGTCGCCTGGTGCGAAGCCACCCTGGGCGTGGTACCCGGCCCGGGCGGCCAGCACCCGCTCATGGGCACGCACAACCGGCTGCTTGGCCTGGGCGGCGAGCGCTTTCCGCGCTGCTATTTCGAGATCATCGCCATCGACCCTGCGGCCGTGCCCGCGCGTGCGCGCCACCAGCGGCGCTGGTTCGACCTCGACGATCCGGTGCTGAGGGCCGCGCTCGCCAAGGAGGGACCGCGCCTGGTGCACTGGGTCGCGCGAGTCCCCGATGCGCGGGCCGCCGTGCACGCGCTCGCTGCGGAGCCGGCGCACATCGACCGCGGCCAGGTGCTGGCCGCCTCGCGCGAGACGCCCCAGGGCCGCCTGGACTGGCAGATCACCGTGCGCGACGACGGCCAGCGCCTGTTCTACGGCGCGCTGCCGACGCTGATCCAGTGGGGCGGCGTGCATCCGGCCGACGGCTTCGCGCCCTCGGGCCTGAGCCTGCTGGCACTGCAGGCCACGCATCCGCGGCCGGAGGTGCTGCAGGCTGCGCTCGCGACGGTCGGCGCCAGGGACCTGATCACGGTGAAAGCCGGCACACCCAACTTCATCGCACAACTGATGACGCCCAAGGGCCCCGTGGCCCTCGAATCCAAAGGACTGTGAAATGACAAAGCCCCCACGCTCATCGCTTCGCGCATCGCTGGACAAGACGTCGCGAGACGCGACGTCCCTTCGGGCCGTCCCAGCTTGCGCAGGCAAGCTGGGAGCCGCGGCCCTCAGCCCCTCGGGGGCGCTTCAATGCCTTCGGGCGGCCGGGCGGCATTGATGCTGTCACTGCACGACCTCCTCTTCTTCTCCCTCGCCGCGCTGGTGCTGGTGCTCACGCCGGGCCCGAACATGATCTATTGCGTCTCGCGCGCGCTGTGCCAGGGGCGCGCGGCCGGGCTGATCTCGCTCGGCGGCGTGCTGCTGGGTTTCGTGGTGCACCTGTTGGCGGCGGCGCTGGGCCTCACCGCCCTGCTGGCGGCCGTGCCCTTCGCGTTCGACGCGATCCGGCTGGCCGGCGCGGCCTACCTGCTGTGGCTCGCGTGGCAGGCGGTGCGGCCGGGCGGCACGGCACCGTTCCAGGCCCGTGTGCTGCCGGCCGACCCGCCCGGCAAGCTGTTCAGCATGGGCTTCGTCACCAACGTGCTGAACCCCAAGGTGGCGATGTTCTACCTCTCGTTCTTCCCGCAGTTCCTGCATCCCGAGAAGGGTTCGGTGCTGCTGCAGAGCCTGCAGCTGGGCCTGGTGCAGATCGGCATCAGCGGCGCGGTGAACTGCGCGCTGGTGGTGGGTGCGGCGGGCATCACGGCCTTCCTCTCGAAGAGCGAGGCCTGGCTGCGCGCGCAGCGCTGGTTGATGGGCAGCGTGCTGGCCCTGCTGGCCCTGCGCATCGCCATGCCGGAGCGCAAGTGATGGCCGCGCCGATGACATTCACCCGCGAAGAGATCGCCGACGCGCAGCGCACCGTCTACGCCGCCCTGCCGCCCACGCCGCAGTACGCCTGGCCGCTGCTGGCCGAGGCGCTGGGCGCCGAGGTGTGGGTCAAGCACGAGAACCACACGCCCGCAGGCGCCTTCAAGATCCGCGGCGGGCTGACCTACTTCGAGGCCCTGGCGCGGCTGCAGCCTGGGGTGCGCCATGTGATCAGCGCCACGCGCGGCAACCATGGGCAGTCGGTCGGCTTCGCGGCGCGGCGCCACGGCCTGGCGGCGACCATCGTGGTGCCGCACGGCAACTCGGTCGAGAAGAACGCCGCCATGCGCGCGCTGGGCGTGACGCTGGTGGAGCACGGCGAGGACTTCCAGGCCGCGGCCGACCACGCCGCTGCGCTGGCCGTGACGCAGGATCTGCACCGCGTGCCCTCGTTCCACCGCGACCTGGTGCGCGGCGTGGCGACCGCGTACGTCGAGCTCTTCGAGGCGGTGAAGCACGCGCCGCCCGAGGTGCTGTTCGTGCCCATCGGCCTGGGCTCGGGCTTCGCCGGCGCGGCCGCCGCGCGGGCGCACGTGGGCGTGAGGACGAAGCTGGTCGGCGTGGTGTCGGCGCATGCCACGGCGTACCTCGATTCCTGGCGCGCCGGCCGGCCGATGGATGCGCCGGCGGGCACGCAGCTGGCCGACGGCATGGCCTGCCGCACGCCGGTGCCCGAATCGCTGGAGGTGATCCGCCGCGAGGCGGAGGACGTGGTGGCCGTGACCGACGAGGAGGTGGCCGGCGCGATGCGCCTGCTCTACGGCGCCACGCACAACGTGGCCGAGGGAGCCGGTGCTGCCGCGTTGGCCGCTGCGTGGCAGCAACGCGGGCGCTGGGCCGGCCGGCGCATCGGCGTGGCGTTGACCGGCGGCAACGTGGACGCCGACGTCTTCAGCCGGGTGTTGCAGCCGCCGCCTGCAGCATCTGCGCCAGCAGTTGCGGCTGCACCGGCTTGAACACGACCGTCAGGCCGCTTCCGTAGGCGGCGCGCACGCGCGCCGGGTCGGTGTCGCCGGTGATGAGGATCGCCGGCAATTCGCGCCCCGCCGCCCGGCGCAGGCGCTGCACGGCCTCGATGCCGTTGACCGCGCCGGCGAGGCGGAAGTCCACCAGCATCACGTCGAGCGCGGCGCCCTCGCGCGCCACCACCCCCTGCGCCTCGGCCAGGGTGCGCGTGGCGTGCACCGCGCTGCAGTACGGCTGCAGCCACAGGCGCATGGCGTCGCCCACCGCGTGCTCGTCGTCCAGCAGCAGCACGTTGGGCCGGCGCGAATGCAGGGTGTGCGTGTGCGAGTGCACGGGCTCCAGATGCATGGGCCCGCTCGCCACGGTCGTCATCGGCGCCAGTGTGCTGTCGCCGAAGCCCGAGACGGTCCCCTGTCCCGCGCCCAGCGGCAGGTCGATCCAGAACGCACTGCCGCGCCCGGGCACCGAATGCACCCCGGTGCGCCCGCCCAGCAGCAGGGCCAGCCGACGCACGATGGCCAGGCCGATGCCCAGCCCGTGCGCGGCATCGCGTTCGGGATTGCCCACCTGGTAGAACTCCTCGTACAGGCGCGGCAGGTGCTCGGCCGGCACGCCGGGCCCCTCGTCGCGCACGGCGATGCGCACGCCGGCGCCCCGGCGCCGCGCCGTGACCAGGATGCGGCGGCCGCCCAGCGCGCGCGGCGCGTGCTTGATGGCGTTGTCCACCAGGTTGGAGAGGATGCGCAGCAGCAGCGCCGCATCGGTGTCGAGCGTGTGGCCGCTGGCCTGCACGCGCAGACTCAGGCCGGCCGCCTCGACGCGGGGCCCCTGCACCTGCGACAGCTGTGCGAACACGTCCACCAGCGCCACCGGCTTGGGCACGGCTTGCACGGTGCCGGCATCGATGCGCGAGATGTCCAGCATGGCGTCCAGCAGGTGGCCGACCGAGGCCGTGGCCGCGCCCACCTGCTCGGCCATCGGGCGGGCCGGATGGTCCGCCAGTTCGCGGCGCATGGCGTCCGACAGCAGCGCCAGCGCGTGCACCGGCTGGCGCAGGTCGTGGCTGGCCGATGCGAAGAAGCGCGTGCGCTCCTCGTTGAGGCGTTCCAGGTCGCCCTTCTGCGCCGCCAGTTGTTCACTCAGCGCTTCCGTCTGGAACTGCATGGCCACGCTGCGCGCGATCATCTGCCGCTGCGCCAGGGCCAGGCGCGCGATCCAGGCCGAAAAGAGCAGGATGCCCAGGCACAGGAACCACCCGGCCGGACCGCCATGCATCGCGCCGTACAAGGCCATGCCCGCAGTGAGAGGAACCAGCCAGGCCGCGATGGCCGGCCGCCACAGCGCCACGGCCGGCACCGAACCCATGAGCATCGCGCACAGTGCCACCCCGAGCAGCGCGGCCAGCTCCACGTTCAACGCGCCGGGCGGGAGCAACAGGAAGGGCGAAAGCCCCCACACGATCGAGAGCGCGAGCAGAGGCCCCAGGTAGGGGCGCTCGCCGCCGGGCGGCCCGTCGGGATGGTCGGCCACGGGATAGCGCCGTTCGTTCGCCAGGGCGACCGTGAGACGGGCCACCAGCGCCAGGGCGGCCAGCCCCAGCCACAGGAACACGGCCCGGCGGTGGGTCAGCGACCAGTACAGCCCGGCGACCAGCGCGGCCGACAGGGCATGGGGAGCAAAAGTCTTTCGGGCGAAGGACAGGAGCCGCCGCCGCATCCACCGCTCGACGCGCTCGGCCTGCGCCGGGAGAACGGGGGTCGCGCCAGCCGCCGAACGTGCACGGCTGCGGGAGAACATGGCGGGTGAGTCTAAGGGCCGGCCGCACCCACGCGCGGCGGCCCTGCGACAAGAAATCGATTGCAACGCGCGCCGGCGCGCAAGACGCCAACAAAATTCAGTGAACTAGTTCACGAAGCTTGCGTCGGCATGGAAACGCGCTGAAACAGCATTGCTATTGAATTCATAGCTGCCAGCGCCCGCCCCGCGGGCGCTGCAGCCACTTTTGGCCTGGAAGTGCCGGTGCCCGGCGCTTACCAGCGCACCTTCACACCCAGGCTGCCGTTGACGCCGCCCTTGGTCTTCGCGTCCCCGCCCGAAGCCCACAGCTTGCCCACCTCGCCGTACAGGCTCGTGCTCTGGCTCAGCTGCCACGTCGCACCCAGCGCCACCTCGCTGCTCGTGCCACCCGTCCTCGTCAGGATCGGCGTGCTGGCCGCCGGTCCGATGAAGGTCGTGGTGTCGGTGCCGCTGCCGCGCTTGTACACGTTCACCCGCGCATAGGGCTGCAGGGTGCCCATCCCGGTCTGGAACTCGCCCTTGATGCGCACCCCGGCACGGGCCATCCACCCACCGTCGGTGTTCTGGTGCACGGTGGCCCCCACGATGCCCGTGTCGTCCAGGCTCAGGCGCTGGTGCACCAGCTGCAGCTGTGGCTCGATCGTCCAGTTCGGCGCGATGGCGAAGGCCTGGCCCACCTCGACGGAGGCCAGCAGGCTGTCGCCCTTGCCGCTGCTGGAGAAGGCCAGGGCGGGATTGACGGTGTAGCGGTGGCGCCCGGCCTGCAGCACGCCGTCGACGTACAGGCCCGAGTCGTTCTTCCAGGTGGCGTACGCACCCAGGTACTGGCTGCGCAGATCGTTGGAGCCGGAGGCGTAGTTGATGACGCCACGGGCGAAGCCGCTGACGCTCATGTCGCCCTCGAGCTGGCCGACGTACACGCCCGTCCTCCAGTTGGCGTTGGCCCACAGGTCGGTGCCGGCCTGGAAGCCGGTCAGGCGCCCCTCGCTGTGCGGCGAGACCGTGCCCGACTGCTGGATGTCGCGGTCGATGCTGATCACCCGGCCCCAGGCCTGGCGGTAGCCCTGGTCGGGGCTGCCGGTGCTGCTGCCCGTGCCGCCGTCGTCGCCGATGCGCTGGTGCATGTTGCCCAGCATGGCCAGGTTGGACTGGCGCAGTTGCTCGGGCAAGGCGGCGTACAGCGGGACGTCGGCGCGGTAGGTGGGCACGTTCACGGCAGGAGCGGAAGGCGTGGAGGGCGCGCCACCGCCACCGGCACCGCCACCGCCACCGCCACCGCCACCGCCGTTGCCGCCACCGCCACCGGCGGGCGGGGTGACGGCCGTGGTGGAGCGCAGGAACCAGTTCTCGCCCGCGCCGCTGGCATCGGCCGCATAGAGCCGATATTCGTAGGCGCCGGCATCCACATGGCCGCCCACGAGGCTGAAGGCGCTCTTCGTGGTCTGCGCGGTGGTGGTGGCGCCGTTGGTGGCGCTGACGACCTCGATGCCGTTGCCGGTGGTCAGCGCGCCGAGCCCGCCCAGGTTGGTGACCTGGAGGTTGGTGGTGCCGCTGGCAACGGCGCTGGGGCCGTTGAGAACGAGCCGGTCGCTCACGCTGGCGCTGTCGCCCAGGGCCGTGCCGATCGACAGCAGGCCGCCGTTGCCGACCCACGGGCCGTTGACGGTCAGCGTGGTGCCCGGCGCGCTGCCCAGCAGCGACACCGTGCCGCTGTTGGCCATCGAGGCGATGGTCTGGCTGTGGCCCGCCAGGTCGAGCGTGGCGCCGCTGGCCACCGAGTAGGCACTCGCGGGAGCGAAGGTGTTGGCTGCGGCGGCCTGGAGCGTGCCGCCGCTCACCCTCGTGGCGCCGGTGTAGCTGTTGGCGCCGCCGAGCCTCAGGGTGCCGGGGCCGTATTTCTCGAGCGTGCCGCCGACGGCGTTCGGACCGCTCAGCGCGACGGCCGAGCTGCCGTCGGAGATCGTTCCGGCGAAGTCGCCGGCGCCCACGCGCAAGGTGCCCGCGCCGAGCCCGACCGAGCCATTGCCCTGCAGCGCGCCGATGGTTTCGACCACCGGGGCCGCGCTGCTGTAGAGCGCCAGGCCCTCGACCGGCAAGGTCGTGCCGGCCAGCGGCGTCGCATGGCCGGTGCTGTTGACGGTGACGGTGGCGCCGTCGGCGATCTGCTCGCTGCCCGCAACGAGGGTCGACGCCGTGCCGCTGACGGCGAGGTCGCCGGGAATGGCCGTCGCGCCGTTGCTCTTGGACAGCATCAGCGTGGCATTGCCCTGGACGGTCGTCGGGCCGCCGTAGCTGTTGCTGGTGGCGCCGAAGAGGTTGAAGGTATTGGCGCCGCTGCCGGTCGCATCGAAGGTGAGGCCCTGGCCGCCGCTGATCGCCCCGCCGAACCCGAAGGTGGCCTGGCCGGCGGATGCACCGTTGATGCGCACCGGCCCGTTGAGCGCCACGTTGCCGTCCAGCGTCAGGCTGGCATTGCCCGGCGCGGTGGTGAGCACGTCGAAGCCGCCGTTCGCCACGACGGCGTTGGCGAGCGTGGTGGCCGCGAGGCCGGTGCCCAGCGCCCCGCCGTTGATGGTGAGCGCGCCGGTGCCCAGCGCGCTGTCGTTGTTGGCCAGCAGCGTGCCCGCGTTCAGCGTGGTGCCGCCCGAGTAGGTGTTGGCGCCACTCAGCGTGAGAACGCCGGGGCCGTACTTGACGAGCCTGCCGCCCGTGCCCGAGGCGACTCCGGTGCCGGGATGGGTCACCGACGGGTCGCCGATCACGCCGCTGAAGTCGCCGGCGCCCACCGCCAGCGTGCTCGACCCCAGGCCGACGGTGCCGTTGCCGTTGAGCGTGCCGATGGTCTCGGTGAGGTTGGGCGCGTAGAACACCAGTCCCGGCAGCGGTACGGCGAAGCCCTGCTTGACGCCGCCCTGGCTGTTGACGGTGACCGTGGCGTTGTCGACGATCTGCTCGTTCTGTTCGACACCGACGGTGGACGTGCCCTCGACCGATAGATCGCCGGCGACGGAGGTGGCGCCACCCGTGCGGCGCAGCGCCAGTACCGCGTTGCCGCGGACCGTGGTGAGGCCTGTGTAGGTGTTGGAGGCCGTTCCGACGAAGTCGACGTCGCCCCATTCCGGCGCGGCCGCGTTCGACTCGATGGTCAGGCCCGAATTGCCCGAGAGCGTGCCGCGGAAGCTCAGAAGGTACGAGAGCGAGTTGGGGGGCGTGATGAAACTGATGGTCGGCGTGCCGTTGAGCGCCACATCGCCCCCGAGCAGCAAACCGCCGTTCGCAGACGCCGTGCTGCCGCCACCATCGCGCGGATCGATGACGAAGCTCCCGTTGATCGTCACCGGGTTGGGAATGTCGACGTTGCCACCCAAGGTGCCGCCATTGATGGTCAGTGTTCCGGTCACCTGTGCCGACGGATTCGTCACGAACAGGTTGTCCCCGGGGTTGATGGTCGTCTGCGCGAGGCCGATCGCAGGCAATGCGAGCACGAGGGCGGCCAGCGGCAGGACCGCCCGGCCGGAACGCCCGTGGCGACGGCTGGTTTCAGGGGCCGCGACCCAAGTGCCCAGCGCCGCGTTCCACCGACTTCTATAACATTTGTTCACATCTAGCCCTTTTGAAAGCCGAAACCGCCGGCGCATCGGTGCAGATGGGCGCGACGGTTGTTAAAAAAGAAAACTGAAGTATTAGTTTGTCGAGTTTAACGAGCCGTAGGCGAAGGCCGATAGCGCCAAAAAACGCGAGGAAAAGTCACAGAGCGGGCGATGGAGGAGGCGTCGCCGGCGTGACTTGCACGCTCCCATGGGTCGCCGCCGGGACAAATGCCGCGGGAGCGCCCGCGAGAATCGGCCATATGGGAACGCTCTACCTCGTACGCCACGGGCAGGCCTCGTTCGGCGCAGACGATTACGACAAGCTCAGCGAACTCGGCCACCGGCAGGCCGTGCGCCTGGGCGAGTACTGGCACGAGCGCGGCATGCGCTTCGACGCCGTCATCACCGGCACCCTGCGCCGCCATCGCGAGACCTGGGAGGGCATCGCAAAAGGTCTGGGGCTGACCGATCACGACGTGCTCCCGTGGCCTGGCCTGAACGAGTACGACAGCGAAGCCATCGTCGCGACCATCCACCCCGGCAAGCTGGAGAAACCCGACACCCCCGAGCTGTACCGCAAGCACTTCCGGCTGCTGCGCGACGGCCTGTCGGCCTGGATGCAGGGCCGCACCGAGCCTGTCGGCATGCCCAGCTACATCGACTTCCTGGCCGGCGTGACCACGGCCCTGGACCATGTGCGCGACCGCCACCACGGCGCCAAGGTGCTGGTGGTCAGCAGCGGCGGGCCGATCTCGACGGCGGTGGGCCACGTGCTGGGCACCAGCGCCGAGACCACGATCGAGCTGAACCTGCGCATCCGCAACACCTCGGTGACCGAGTTCGCCTTCACGCCCAAGCGCCACATGCTGGTGACCTACAACACGCTGCCGCACCTGGACGGCCCGGTCTACGAGGACTGGGTCACCTACTCCTGAGAAGGTGGCCGCGCCTCAGGTCGTCGCCTCGCCCAGCCACCGCAGGTATGCCGCCGAGCCCGCGGTGATGGGCAGCTGCACGACCTCGGGCAACTCGTAGCTGTGGCGCTCGCGGATGAAGGCCTCGAGCTCGGCGAAGCGGCCGGTGCGCGTCTTGGCCATCAGCAACCACTCCGGCTCGCGCTTGGTCTCGCCCTGCCAGGCGTAGACGCTGCGCACGCGCTGGATCTGCACGCAGGCCGCCAGGCGGGCCTCGACGATGGCGTCGGCGAGCTGGTCGGCCTCGTCCTCGGTGCCGGCGGTGGTCATGACGATGCAGGCGGTGTCGGTCATCGGAGGCTCCTCTCATCGAAAGTTAAGGCGCAACTGAATCCGCGGGCACCCGAGGAACTGGCTTTGCCAGGCCTCTGGGTGCGCCCTCCTCGCGAAGCAGAGGGGGGAGCGGCGAAGCTGCTCGGGGGGTGAAGATCTACCCTTGCCACACGCCGTAGCCGAGCGCGCGCAGCCGGATGCCCAATTCCACCTCCATCGACTGCGCCTCCTTGTAGGTCATCGGGTTGTATCGCTCGTAGAGCGCCGGCAGCAGCCGCAGGCCGAACTGCTGCACGAAGGCATTGGCCTGCAGGCCGGCCTTGTGCTTGTCGAAGCGCACGTCCGGGTCCAGCCCGGTCATGCCGACGTAGACGAAGGGCCTGCCCAACTGCCAGCCCGGGTTGGCGCGGCGAAAACGTGCGCTGTTCCAAACGCGGTCGTCGAGCTCGACGACGTACACGTGGTGGTGCGGCCGGCCCATCAGGCCTCGCGCCCGGGCGGGCGGCCGATGTCGGCCACGATCTGCCGCAAGAGCGTGGCGGCGGCCGGCGACAGCACGCGGCCGTGGCGCGACACCACATGCACCCGGCCCTGCGACAGCAGCGGGTTCTTCATGGGCAGGGCCACCACGCGCGAGGTGTCCAGGTGCGGCGGCAGCGACATGCGCGTGGACAGCGCGTAGCCCAGTCCCGCCACCACGAAGTGCCCCACGGCGCTGAAGGAGGTGGTGGTCAGCAGCGTGTGCAGGCGCACGCCTTCGCTGACTTCGGCCGCCTCGATGTGCTGGCGCACGCCGAAGCTGCGGTGCAGCGTGGCGCCGGGGTAGGGTGCGAGGTCGGCCAGGCGCAGGGGGCGGTCGATGCGCGCCAGCGGATGGGTGTCGAGCACCAGCGTCTGGATCGGCTGCGAATGCGAGTGGTGCGAGCGCAGCCGCTCGTCCTTCGGCGGCTGGAAGAGCATGCCGATGTGGGCGCGCTCGTCGACGATGTGCTGCACGATGCCGTCGGTGCTGCCCACCGACAGGTCGACCGTGATGCCCGGGTGCGAGGCCATGAAGTCGCGCAGGCTGTGGCGCATCAGCCATTCGACGAAACCCTCGCCCGCCACGATGTCGATGTGTCCGCGCTCCACCTTCTGGATGCTGTCGAGCTGCGCCAGCAGGTGCTGCTTCTGGCTGTGCTGGCGGCGCACGTAGCCGGCCAGCAGTTCGCCGGCATCGGTGGGCACCACGCCACGCCCGCGCCGCTCCAGCAGGCGCGTGCCGCAGTCGTCCTCCAGCACGCCGATGGCGCGGCTGACGGCCGAGGGGTCCATGCCGAGCACCTCGGCGGCGCCGCGCACCGAGCCGCTGTCGAGCACCTGCATGAAATAGCGCACCCGGCGGGTGTCGAGCCGGTCGTCCATCGGGCTCAGCATGGCGGGCGGCTGGGGCGAGTGTTGCATTGCATGCAACAAATATCCCAACTTCCGGTCATTGATGCAACAGCCAGCCGTGGCGAGACTTTCGGCCTGCCGCTGCGCAGTTGCCGGCGAAGTACCCCTCCAACAGACGCCACCGCCCCATGAACCCTGTCGTGCCCCCTTCCGCGGCCCTTCCGGTCGCCCCTGCGTTCTCCGTCACCGCCGGCGGCAAGCTGAAGCTGCTGCTCGTCACCCTGATCGTCGTGGCGCTCGCCGAGCTGATCGGCCCGGCCCAGTTCAAGCTGGGCCCCGGCAAGGTGGTGCTGCTGCCCATGCTGTGGGCGCTGCTGATAGCCGCCGCCTGGGGCATCGCGCAGCGGCGCGTGCCGGCCGCGGTGCGCATCGACACCGGCCTGCAGACGCTGGCCGGCGGCCTGCTCAACGCCGGGCTGCTGCTCTTCGTGGTGAAGCTCGGCCTCACCGTCGGCGCGGCGCTGCCCATGGTCCGGCAGGCCGGGTGGGCCCTGTTCTTCCAGGAGTTCGGCCATGCCTTCGGCACGCTGGCACTGGGCCTGCCGCTGGCGCTGCTGCTGGGCATCAAGCGCGAGGCCGTGGGCGCCACCTTCTCGGTGGGCCGCGAAGGCAACCTGGTCATCATCGGCGAGAAGTACGGCATGGGCTCGCCCGAGGGCCGCGGCGTGCTGGCCGAGTACATCACCGGCACGGTGCTGGGCGCCCTCTTCATCGCGGTGCTGGCGGGCTTCGTGGCCAGCCTGAACATCTTCGACCCGCGCTCGCTGGCCATGGGGGTGGGCGTGGGCTCGGGCAGCCTCATGGCGGCGGCGCTGGGCGCCATCACGGCGCAGCAGCCGGCCGAGATGGTGCCGCAGCTCACCGCCATCGCCGCTGCCTCGAACCTGCTGACCTCGGTGGTCGGCTTCTACTTCACGCTCTTCCTGTCGCTGCCGGCCTGCTCGTGGCTGTACGGCCGGCTGGAGCCGGTGCTGGGCCGCCTGACGAAGCGCGGCCGGGCGCCCGTCGCCGAAGCGGCGCCCGCCGCGGCCCTGGGCCAGCCGGCGTCTGCCCCTGCGACGACCCTGGCCGACACGATACTGGCCTGGCTGGTGATGACGGGCGGCGTGGTGATCGCCAACGCGCTCTCGTACAAGGTGCCGGCGCTGGTGTCGCTCGAGGGCATGGGGGTGGTGGTGGCCATCGTCGCCGTGGTCGAGGCGATCAAGCGGCTGGTGCCGAAGCTGCCGCTGGTGCTGGTGCTCTCGGTGGTGGCCACGGTGGTCGGCATCCCGGGCCTGTTCCCCTTCACCGACACCGTGCTCGCGCTCACGGGCAAGCTCAATTTCCTGGCCTTCACCACGCCGGTGCTGGCGCTGGCGGGCTTCTCGGTCGCCAAGGACCTGCCGCTCTTTCGCCAGCTGGGCTGGCGCATCGTGGTGGTGTCGCTGACGGCCACTGCGGGCACCTTCCTCGGCGCGACACTGATCGCCGAATTCTTCCACTGACCCCTCGAGAGCACACACGATGTACCGCGACCCCGAAATCTCCGAAGACATCCGCCAGAGCATGGTCGCCTGGCGGCGCGACATCCATGCCAACCCCGAGACCGCCTTCGAGGAACACCGCACCGCGAACGTGGTGGCGCAGGCCCTGATGCTGATGGGCCTGCCGGTACACCGCGGCCTGGCGGTGACGGGCGTGGTGGCGACGCTGAAGAACGGCGAGGGCCCGAGCATCGCCCTGCGCGCCGACCTCGATGCGCTGAACATGCAGGAGCTGGGCTCTCAGGCGCATGCCTCCAGGTGCGTGGGCAAGATGCACGCGTGTGGCCACGACGGCCACACCGCCATGCTGCTGGGCGCCGCCGCGCACCTGGCGCGGCACAAGCCGTTCCGGGGCACGGTGCACTTCGTCTTCCAGCCCGGCGAGGAGAACGAGGGCGGCGGCCGCGTGATGGTCGACGAGGGCCTGTTCGACCAGTTCCCGGCCGACGCGGTGTTCGGCATGCACAACTTCCCGCAGATGCCGCGCGGCCATTTCGCCATCCGCACCGGCACCATGACCGCCTTCCTCGACACCTTCGAGATCAGCGTCACCGGCAAGGGCAGCCACGGTGCCATGCCCGAGACGGGCATCGACTCGATCGTGGTCGCCTCGCAACTGGTCAACGCGCTGCAGACCATCGTGAGCCGCCGCACCGGCGCCACCGAATCGGCGGTGGTGAGCGTGACGCAGATCCACGGCGGCGACACCTGGAACGTGATCCCCGAGACCACGGTGCTGCGCGGCACCGTGCGCACGCTGGACCCGGCCGTGCAGGACCGCACCGAAGCCGCGATGCGGCAGGTGTGCGAGGGCGTGGCCCAGACGCACGGCGCGAAGGTCGCGCTCAAATACATGCGCGGCTACCCGGGCGTGGTGAACACGCCCGCCGAGACCGCCGCCGCCGTGGCCGCCGCCGCCAGCCTGGTGGGCGAAACGCAGGTGCACACCGACATCCCGCCCGCGATGGGCTCGGAGGACTTCGCCTTCATGCTGCAGAAGCGGCCCGGCGCGTACATCGGCATCGGCGCCGGCGAAGGCGCGAACGACCCGCCGGTGCACAACCCCTACTACGACTTCAACGACAACATCCTGCCGCTGGGCGCGGCGTACTGGGTGGCGCTGGTCAGGCAGCAGCTCCCCATTGCATGATGCGTTGATGCTCTCGGCCTTCGACATCTTCAAGATCGGCATCGGCCCCTCGAGCTCGCACACCGTGGGCCCGATGCGGGCCGCGCTGCTGTTCGCGCGCTCGCTCGCGGCGGCGGGCCTGCTGGGGCGCGTGGCGCGCATCGAGGTGCAGCTCTTCGGCTCGCTGGGCGCCACGGGCCGGGGCCACGCGACCGACCTGGGCGTGCTGCTGGGCCTGATGGGCGAGGCGCCCGACACCGTCGAGCCCGAGGGCATCGCCGACCGCGTGGCGGCCGTGCGCCGCGAACACACGCTGGCGCTGCTGGGCACGCACCCGATCGCCTTGGACCCGCGGCGCGACATCGCCTTCCTCGGCGAACGCTCGATGCGCGAGCACCCCAACGCGATGCGGGTGGCCGCCTTCGACGCCGGCGGTGCACCGCTGCACGAGGCCCACTACTTCTCGGTCGGCGGCGGCTTCGTGGTCGAGGGTGGCGCCGAGGCGCCCGCCGCCGCGGCCCATGCGGTGGCGCTGCCCTTCCCCTTTCGCACCGGCGACGAACTCATGGCCCACGCGGCGGCGCAGCAGCGCTCCATCGCGTCGCTGGTGCTGGCCAACGAATGCGCCTGGCGGCCGGAGGCCGAGGTGCGTGCCGGGCTGCTGCGCACCTGGCAGGTGATGCAGGCCTGCGTGCAGCGCGGCTTCGGCATCGGCAACCCGCAGGCGGCCGAACCGCTGCCCGGCGCTCTGCACATGCGGCGGCGCGCGCCGGAGCTCTACCGCAGCCTGTCGACGGGGGCGGCGAGCGCCGATCCGCTCGCGGCCATGGACTGGGTCAACGCCTTCGCGATGGCGGTGAACGAGGAGAACGCCGCCGGCGGGCGCGTGGTGACGGCGCCCACCAACGGTGCCGCCGGCGTGGTGCCGGCGGTGCTGCACTACTACGTGAAGTTCGTGCCCGGCGCGAGCGAGGCCGGCGTGGTCGACTTCCTGCTCACGGCCGCGGCCATCGGCATGCTCTACAAGACCAACGCCTCCATCTCCGGCGCCGAGGTCGGCTGCCAGGGCGAGGTCGGCGTGGCCTGCTCGATGGCGGCCGGCGCCCTGGCCGCCGCGCAGGGCGGCACACCGAGACAGGTCGAGAACGCCGCCGAGATCGGCATGGAGCACAACCTCGGCCTGACCTGCGACCCCGTGGGCGGCATGGTGCAGATCCCCTGCGTGGAGCGCAACGCGATGGGCGCCGTCAAGGCGATCAACGCCGCGCGCATGGCGCTGCGCGGCGACGGCAGCCACTACGTGTCGCTCGACACCGTGATCCGCACCATGAAGCAGACCGGCGAAGACATGAAGTCCACGTACAAGGAAACCTCGCTGGGCGGGCTCGCCGTGAACGTGGTCGAGTGCTGATTTCGAAGGAAATCGGCCTGCAGCGCCCGCGGGCCGGTCGCTCGTAGCTATCGAAAAGATAGCAAAGCGCCGATCCGGAAGCGCCCGGCCGGCGCCTTGCTCAGGTCTTGCGCTTGATGAAGCCCCAGACGAACAGCAGCACGATCGCGCCCACCACCGAGGCGATGAAGCCGGCCGCCTCGCCCGCCGCATACCAGCCCATGGCCTGGCCGAGGTAGGTGGCGATCAGCGAACCGACGATGCCGATGACCGTGGTGACGATGAAGCCGGCCGAGTCGTTGCCCGGCTTGATCGCGCGCGCGATGAGGCCGACGACGAAGCCGATCAGGATGGTCCAGATGATGCTCATGAGATTCCCTTTTTGAAGTGGCAGCGGTGGTTGGAATGGGTTGTCGCGTGTGGAGCGGCTGCCGTTTTCATGATACGGGCGCGCCGCTCACCAGCGCCTGGCGCACGGTGGTCGCCAGGGTGGAGATGTCGAAGGGCTTGATGAGGATGCGCTGCGTGCCCAGCACGCGCCCCACCTCGGCCATGTCGGCATAGCCCGTGGCGAGCACCACGGGAATGCGGCCGGCCGCCTCGCGGGCGCGGCCGATGAACTCGGCGCCGTTCATGCCGGGCATGGCGTAGTCGACCACCATGAGGTCGGGCACGGAGCGCGCCAGCGCGGCCAGCCCGGCGTCGCCGTCGGCAGCCTCGGTGACGGAGTACCCCAGCAGTCCCAGGCTCTCGACGATGGCGCGGCGCACCTCGGCGTCGTCCTCCACCACCAGCACGCGATGGTGGCCCTGCTCGGCGGCGGCGGCCTCGGCCGTGGCAGGAATGGCCTCGGCCACCGCACGCTCGGCCGAGGCCGGGAACAGCATCTCGACGCAGGTGCCCTGCCCTTCCTGGCTGCGCACGAACGCCAGCCCGCCCGACTGCTTGGCGAAGCCGTAGACCTGGCTCAGGCCCAGGCCGGTGCCGCTGCCGACGGGTTTGGTGGTGAAGAAGGGATCGAAGACCTTGGCCAGCACATGCGTCGGAATGCCGGTACCGGTGTCGTTGACCGACACGCTCACGTACTCGCCCGGCGGCAGTTCGCCGCCCGCATCGCGGCGCAGCGCCGTTTCGATGCGCAGGGTGCCGCCCGAAGGCATTGCATCGCGCGCGTTGACGGCCATGTTCAGCACCGCCATCTCGAGCTGGTTGGCGTCGAGCACGGCCCAGCAGGGCGCGTCGGACAGCACCAGCAGCACCTGGATCTGCGGGCCGACCGACACGCTGACCAGGTCGCGCACCCCTTCGATCAGCGCGTTGACGTCGGTCAGCCGCGGCAGCAGCGACTGGTTGCGCGCGAAGCTCAGCAGTTGCCCGGTCAGGCGCGAGCCCTTGCCCACCGCACCCTTGGCACGGCCCACGATCTCGCCCACCTTCGCCTCCTTCGACACGCGGCCGAGCAGGTCGAGGTTCATGTTGACCACGTGCAGCAGGTTGTTGAAGTCGTGCGCGATGCCGCCCGTCAGGCGGCCGATGGCTTCCATCTTCTGCACCTGCAGCAGTGCCGCCTGCGCACGCTCGCGCTCGGCGATCTCGGCCATCAGCCGGTCGTTGGCGCTGGCCAGTTCGTGGGTGCGCGCGGTGATGCGTTCCTCCAGCTGGGCATTGAGCCGCTCGACCTCGGCGCGCGCGTCTTCCAGCTGCTCCAGGTGCATGCGCGTGGCGTACTGACGCCGGCGCTGGCGCACGGCGGCGTCGGTGGCGCGGGCCAGCGTCTGCGTGTGCACCGGCCGCTCGAGCACCACGACGTTGCCGAGCGTCTGCATCATGGCCAGGGCGCGCATCGAACGCGCCTCGCGCGTGGCCAGCACGATGAAGGGGAAGTCGGACCAGCTCGGCTGCGCCGTGAGCCAGGCATGCAGAGGCTCCTCCGGCAGGCCGAGAAGGGCCTCCTCCGTGAGCAGCGCCGCGGCGGCACCTTCGCTCATGCGCGCGAGCAATTCGTCGTGCGAGCCGCACACCACGGCGGTGAGCCCCATCTGTTCGACCACGCGCTGCACCACCAGCGCATCGCGCCCGCGCGGGGCGTGGACCAGGACCCGCCGCTCCATGCCTCAGGCTTTCGCGCCGCCGCGGAGGCGGCGGCGTTGGTCGGCTTCGCCCATCAGCTCGACATCGCCGTCGTACGAGGGCACGCCGCTGAGCACGCCGCGGAAGTCCGTCAGCGCAGCGCCGACCTCGACGCCGTGCTCCTCGGTGAGCCTGAACTCGCGGATGGTGAGTTCGTGCCGGCTGGTGCGGCTCTTGACCACCGACACCGCCTTGAGCAGTTGGCCGTGCGCCTCGAAGAAGCGGAACAGCACGATGGCGTCGGACAGGTAGCTCAGGTCGAGGTCGTTGCGGCCTTCGCCGATGAGCCCGTGCTGGCCCATGACCAGGATGGTGACGACGCCCTTCTGGTTCAGGTAGCTCAGCAGCTCGTGCATCTGCAGCAGCAGGAACTTGGCGCCGGGCATCGCCTGCATGTAGGCGTTGAGGCTGTCGATCACCACCATGCCGGCGCCGTCGCGCTCGACCGCATGGCGCACCATGTTCGAGAACTGGCCCGGCGACATCTCGCCCGGGTCCAGCGGCAGCAGTTGCAGCTGGCCCGAGGCGACGTAGCGCTCCAGCGGCAGGTTCAGTGCGCGGCAGCGGTGCAGCAGCGTGCCCAGGCCCTCGTCGAAGATGTAGTACACGACGCGCTCGCCGCGCCCCAGCGCGGCCGTGACGGCCGACGCCGCCGTGGTGGTCTTGCCCACGCCCGAGGGGCCGATGAAGAGGGTGTTGCTGCCGCGCGAGAGCCCGCCGCCCAGCAGCGCGTCCAGCGCCGGCGTGCCGGTGGAGACGAACGAGGACTCGAAGTCGCTGCGGTGCTCGGCCGCGATCAGGCGCGGGAAGACGCTCAGGCCGCCGGTGTCCAGCGCCAGGTCGTGCTCGCCGCCGCGGTAGCGCACGCCGCGCATCTTCACGATGCGCAGGTGCCGGCGCACCGGGCCGTAGTCGGCCATCGACTGGTCCAGCGCCAGCACACCGTGCGCGATGCTGTGCAGTTGCAGGTCGCCCTGGCCCTGGCTGCCACTGAGGTCGTCGAGCATCAGCACGGTGCAGCCCTGGGTGGCGAAGAAGTGCTTGAGCGCGAGGATCTGCCGCCGGTAGCGCAGCGGGTCCTGCGCCAGCAGGCGCATCTCGGACAGGCTGTCGAACACCACGCGATCGGGCTTCTGCCGGCGCACGGTGTCCATGACGGCACGGGTGGTTTCGCCCAGTTCGACTTCGGAGGGGTAGAGGATCGACTGCTCGGCGTCGGGCGACAGGCCCTCTTCGCTCACCAGTTCGAAGATTTCCATGCCGTCCAGCGACCATCCGTGCGAGTCGGCCACCAACGCCAGTTCGGTCCGGGTCTCCGACAGGGTGATGTACACGCCGGATTCGCCGCGTCCCCGGCCATCGAGCAGGAACTGCAGGCCCAGCGTGGTCTTGCCGGCTCCCGGCGAACCCTCGACCAGGTACAGGTGGCCGCGCGGCAGGCCGCCGCCCAGCACGTTGTCGAGCCCGGCGATGCCGGTGGTCGCGCGCGCCTGGGGCCTCGCCGGCGCGGAAGTAAGAGGCATGGCTTCTCCTGGCATCTCCTGGGTTCACGCGGATTCTGGGGGCGGCGCGCGGCATGGCGTGTCACCCAACGTCCTACAAGCGCGTGGGCGGCGGGCGGCTAATGTGGTCGCCATGCTCGAGAAACTCCCTGAAGTGGTGGGCCACGTGCTGTCCGGCGTGCGCGCCGGGCTGGACGAGATCGCCTTCAACACGCTGGGCCTGCGCGCGGGCCACGGCACGCTGCAGCTGGCCAGCCTCGCCTTCGCCGACCACGCGCCGATCCCGGCGCGCTACACCGCCGACGGCGAGGGCGTGTCTCCGCCGCTGTCGTGGACCGGCGTCCCGGCCGAGGCGCGCTCGCTGGTGCTGATCGTGGAGGACGCCGACTCGCCAACGCCCAGCCCGCTGGTGCATGCGATCGCCGTCGACCTGCCGCCGGGCGACGGTGCCCTGGCCGAGGATGCGCTGGCGGAGGGCGAAGGTGCCGCTCCGGATGCGATGCACGTGGGCCGCAACTCCTACCTCCAGACCGCCTGGCTGCCGCCCGACCCGCCGCCCGGGCACGGCGTGCACCGCTATGCCTTCCAGCTCTATGCGCTGGCCGAAGGGCCACCCTTCTCCGACACGCCGGGGCGCGACGAGGTGCTGGACGCGGTGCGCGAACGCGCGCTGGCCAGCGGCCTGCTGATCGGCACCTACGAACGACCCGACGGAAAGATTCCGCTCGCGGGCGGTGCGCCGGCGGTGGCCGGCTGAGGCTTTAGAACAAAAAATGCCCGCAGCGCCCGTCCGTTGGGCGCCATCAGCTATCGAAAAGATAGCAAACCGGTGTATTCATCGCACCGGATCGTCGGCCAGCGTCGACAGCGGCAGTCGCGACACTTCGGCCAGCAGCGCCGCGAAGGCACGCGCCGCGGCGTCGAGCCACGCCCGGCCCTGCTCGGCCGTGGCGGCGGCCGCGTTCCCGGCGGCTCCGGCCGGGTGGTAGTCCTGCATGGCCCAGCCCAGCTTGGCGCTGCGGCCGTTGCCAAGGATGGGGTACTCGCGCGCCCGCTGCTCCGAGCTGGGCCGGAAGTCCTCCGCCGCTTCGGCACGCACCAGCTCGGGCGCCAGGGCCAGCATGAGGGCCGTCTCGGACTCGCCGGCGTGCACGTCGAAGCGCTCAGTCGCCAGCGGCTGCCCGCCGGCGTCGACCAGCGGCAGGTGGAACCAGCTCACGCTGTAGACCAGCAGGTCGTGCGACTCGCGCAGCTCGCGCGCCACGATGTCCATGGCGCCGACATGCCCGCCGTGGGCATTGAACAGCACCAGCTTGCGCAGCCCGGCGCGCGCGACGCCGGCGCCGATCTCCTTCCACAGCCGCATCACCGTCTCGGACGACAGGGTGAGCGTGCCGGGAAAGCGTGCGTGTTCCGGGCTGAGTCCCACGGGCTGGGTCGGCAGGAAGAGCGCCGGCAGTTCGGCCGGCAGCAGCGGCAGCGTGGCGCGCACGATGCCGTCGGCCAGCAGCGTGTCGACACCCAATGGAAGGTGCGGGCCGTGCTGCTCGGTGGCACCCAGCGGCAGCACCGCCACGGTGGCGGCCGGATCGAGCGCGGCGAAGTCGCGGGTGCCGAGTTCGGCCCAGAAGCGGCGGGTAGGGGAGGCGTGGGGAGCTGCGGCGGCCATGGCGGCATCTTAGGCCGCGACCGTTCAGCGCAGGCGCTGGGCGGCGGTTTCGCGCTCGCGCGCCAACTGGCGCTCTGCGCGGGCGATGGCGGCCTCGAGCACCGGGATGCTGGTGCTGGCGTCGCCCTGGCGGCGCGCCTCCAGGCGCGCCAGCTCGCTGCCACCGCTCTCACCGGCGAGCTCGTGCAGGCGTTCGGTCAGTTCCCGGCGGCGGCGCACCATCGCCACGGTCCGGGTGCGGCCGCTGTTCAGCAGGCGCTCACGCAAGAGCAGGAAGGCGGCAACCCCGAGGGCCAGGACCGCGGCGCCCATCAACAGGACGCTCCAGAACGAAGAAAACATCAGACGACTCCCTGGGCGCGGCCCCGTCGGCGGCCGCACCGTTGGCATCAAAGTCTACAGACCGTCCCACGGCGCCTCGCGCGGCGGGCGGCACGCCGCTTCACCGCGCGCGCGCCACGCGCCACACCGCGTTGCCGACGTCGTCGGCCACCAGCAGCGCTCCGGCCTTGTCCAGCGCCACGCCCACCGGCCGGCCCTGCGCCTGCCCGTCGGCATTCAGGAAGCCGGTGAGGAAATCCACCGGCGCGCCGCTGGGCCGGCCGCCGATGAAGGGCACGAACACCACCTTGTAGCCGGAGGCCGGCTTGCGGTTCCACGAGCCGTGCTCGCCGACGAAGGCGCCGTTGGCGAACTCCGGCGGCATGCCGCGCGCGTTCGAGAACGCCAGCCCCAGCGGCGCGACGTGCGTGCCCAGCGCGTAGTCGGGCGCAATCGCCTTGGCGACCAGGTCGGGCCGCTGCGGCTGCACGCGCACGTCGACCACGCCGCCCCAGTAGCTCCAGGGCCAGCCGTAGAAGGCGCCGTCCTTGACCGAGGTGAGGTAGTCGGGCACGAGGTCGCTGCCGATCTCGTCGCGCTCGTTGACCACCGTCCACAGCACCTGCGTGTCCGGCTCCCAGCCCAGGCCGTTGGGGTTGCGCAGGCCGGTGGCGAAGAGGCGCTTGGCGCCGGTCTTCGGGTCCACCTCCCAGATGGCCGCGCGGCCCTCTTCGGCGGGCAGGCCGTTCTCGCCCACGTTGCTGTTCGATCCCACCGTGACGTACAGCTTGCTGCCGTCGCCGCTGGCGATCACGTTCTTGGTCCAGTGGTGGTTGATGCCGGCGGGCAGGTCGGTCACCTTCACCGGCGCGCCGCCGGCCTGGGTCTGGCCCTCGGCGTAGGGCAGCTTGACCAGCGCATCGGCGTTGGCGACGAAGAGCTCCTTGCCCACCAGCGCCATGCCGTAGGGCGAGGTCAGGCCACTGGCGAACACGGTGCGCACGTCGGCCACGCCGTCGCCGTTGGTGTCGCGCAGCAGGGTGATGCGGTCGGCGCTGGGCACGCCGGCCCCGGCGCGCTTCATCACCGCGTTCATGGCCTTGCGGCGAATGCGGTCCCACAGGCCCGGCGGTGTCTCGGCCTGGGCGGCGGGCTTGTTGCTCTCGGCCACCAGCACGTCGCCGTTGGGCAGGGTGTAGACCCAGCGCGGATGGTCCAGCCCGCGGGCCAGGGCCGTGACCTTGAAGCCCGGCGGCGCCGTGGGACCGGCGGTGTCGGTCCAGCCCACCGCCTTGGCGATGTGCACGGTGGGGATCAGCGTCTTGTTCGGCGGCGGCAGCTGCGGGTTGGGGCCGGTGCCGGCCTCGAAAGGCAGCCGCGCGGTCTCGCCGCAACCGGCAAGCAGCAGGCCCGCGCCGAGCGCGAGGACGGCCAGCCGGGATCGGGGAAGGGCGGCGGCAAGGGGCATCGGGAGTCTCCGGAGGGATGGGATCACAGCCGCGATCATCCTGCGCCGCGACGGGTTGTCCTGTCGTCCGCCGGCCCGTCCGGCCGTGCGCGACTACCATGCCGGCTGGCTCCCCTTTTCATCCCCCGATGACGCTCGACCTGTTCCGCACCGATGCCTACCTGCGCGACTGCGAGGCACGCGTGCTGCGCGCCGATGCCGACGGCGTGGTGCTGGACCGCACGGTCTTCTACCCGCTGGGCGGCGGACAGGCGGGCGACGCGGGCGTGCTGCGGCTGGCCGACGGCGCCGAACTCGCGATCGCCGACACCCGCAAGGGCAAGGATGCCGAGGGCCGGCCCACCGCCGAGATCGTCCATGTGCCCGCCCCCGGGCAGGAGGCGCAGCTCGGGCGACTGACCGCCGGCGACACCGTCACCGCGCGGATCGACTGGGAGCGCCGCCACCGGCTGATGCGCTTCCACACCGCCACCCACCTGCTGTGCCACCTGGTCGCGCAGCCGGTCAACGGCTGCTCGATCACGCCCGAGTACGCCCGGCTCGATTTCCACATGACCGATCCGCTCGACAAGGACCTGCTGACGCAGGGCCTGGCGCGCCTCGTCGGCGAGGCGCACGCCCTGACGGTGGGCGCCATCACGGACGCCGAACTCGACGCCAACCCGACGCTGGTCAAGAGCATGAGCGTGCAGCCGCCGCGCGGCAGCGGCACCGTGCGCACCATCCGCATCGGCGGTGGCGAGTCGCCGATCGACCTGCAGCCCTGCGGCGGCACGCACGTGGCCAACACCCAGGAGATCGGCGCCGTGCTGGTGACCAAGATAGAGAAGAAGAGCGCGACCACCCGCAGGGTGGTCCTGGGGTGGGCCTCCTGAGCCCCCAACCGGAACTTTGCGCCCCTCCCCTGCTCCGACCCGCCGCATGCGCCCCCGCACCTTGTCCCTGACCGCCTGGCTGGCCGCTCCTTTTTTGATAGCTGCCGCCGTAGCCTCCATGCCGGCTGCAGCCCAATTGGGCTCGCAAAACGCGGCGGGCAGCGCGGTCGTCACGACGCCGCACGTGCGGGCCGAGCTGCTGGCCCAGGCGCCGCAGGGCCTGACGCCCGGCGCCACGGTGTGGCTGGGCCTGCAGATCGCCCACCAGCCCGAGTGGCACACCTACTGGAAGAACGCCGGCGACTCCGGCCTGCCGACCGAATTCCGCTGGGCGCTGCCGGCCGGCCTGGTGGCGGGCGACATCGACTGGCCGACGCCGCACAAGATCCCGATCGGCAACCTGGCCAATTACGGCTACGAGAACACCGTGCTGCTGCCCGTGCCGGTGCAGGTGGCCGAGAACTTCAAGCCGCCGGTGCCGCTGGCCGGGGCGGCCACCGTGCCGGTCAAGCTGTCGGCGTCCTGGCTGGTGTGCCGCAAGGAGTGCATTCCCGAAGAGGGCGAGTTCACGTTGCAGTTGCCCGCGCAGGGCTCCACGGCGATGCATGCCGGCGAGTTCGACCGCGCCCTCGCCGCCCGCCCCGCGGCGCTGGGCCAGGACGGCACGGCCTCCGTCACGGTCGAAGGCCAGCAGTTGACTGTGCGCGTGGCCGGCCTGCCCGCGGCCGCGGTCGGCAAGACGCTGGCTTTCTTCCCCGAGACCGGCGAGGTGATCCGCAACGGCGCCGTGTCGGGCCAGGACTGGACGCAGCGCTGGGCGGACGGCGTGTGGACCGCCACCCTCCCGCTGGCCGAGCAGCGCGCCGCCAGCCCCGCCGCGATGCCGATCGTGCTGGCGCTGGACGGCGACGACCGCCGCGCGGCCGAAGCCGAAGGCCGGTCGGTCGGCTGGCGTGCCGAGGCGCCGGTGTCGGGCACCTGGCCGAGCACGGCCCCGCGCGCGACCGTGTCGCCCGAACTGCAGGCCGCGCTGGACAGCAACGCTGCGGCGGCCGCGGCGCCGGCGCAGGTGACGAGCGCCGCCTTCTGGGCCGCCCTGCTGGGTGCGGTGGTGGGCGGCCTGCTGCTCAACCTGATGCCCTGCGTGTTCCCCGTGCTGGCCATCAAGGTGCTGGGCTTCGCGCGCCAGGGCGACGACTGCAAGGGCCACCGCAAGGCTGCGCTGGCCTACACCGCGGGCGTGCTGGCCTCCTTCCTCGCGCTCGGGGCCGCCATGCTGGCCTTTCGGGCGATGGGGGCGCAACTGGGCTGGGGCTTCCAGCTGCAGTCGCCGGTGGTGGTCGCGGTGCTGGCGGCGCTGTTCACCGCCATTGGCCTGAACTTGGCGGGCATGTTCGAGGTCCGCATGCTCGCGCCGGCGTCCGTGTGTTCGGCGCAGGTGAAGCATCCGATCGCCAACGATTTCCTTTCGGGCGTGCTGGCGGTGGTCGTCGCCTCGCCCTGCACCGCGCCCTTCATGGGCGCCTCGATGGGCCTGGCGATCGGCCTGCCCGCCGCGCAGGCCCTGCTGTTGTTCGCCATGCTGGGCTTCGGCCTGGCGCTGCCCTACCTGGTGGCCGGCTTCGTGCCCGCCGTCGCGCGCCTGCTGCCGCGCCCCGGGCCGTGGATGGACACGCTGCGCCGTGTCATGGCCTTCCCGATGTTCGCGGTCGTGGCCTGGCTGGTGTGGGTGCTGGGGCAGCAGAGCGGCATCGACGGCGCAGCCGCACTGCTGGGCCTGCTGGTGGCGGGCGCGGCCGTGGTCTGGGCCTTCACGCTGCGCGGGCGCACGCGCGTCGTGCTGGCGGCGCTGTCGCTGGCCGGCTTTGCCGCGCTGATCGCCGTCCTGGGGCCGAACGTGGTGCAGCAGCCTGCCGCGCCGCCGGTGGCGGCGCAGGCAGGCGAGCGTTGGCAGCCCTGGTCGACCGAGCGCGTGGCGCAACTGCACGGCGAAGGCCGGCCGGTGTTCATCGACTTCACCGCGGCCTGGTGCGTGACCTGCCAGGTCAACAAGCGCACCACGCTCACGGACAGCGCCGTGCTGGCCGATTTCGACCGCCGCGGCGTGGCGCTGCTGCGCGCCGACTGGACGCGGCGCGACCCGGCGATCACCGCCGCGCTCGGCACGCTGGGCCGCAGCGGGGTGCCGCTGTACGTGCTGGCCGCGCCCGGCAAGCCGCCGGTGGTGCTGAGCGAGCTGCTGTCGCCCGGCGACGTGAAGACGGCGCTGGCCGGGCTCTGAATCCCGGCCACGCGCTGCCGCGCGCGCCAAGACCCCGTCTGGATACGGGTTGTCGCAAGGGCTTGAACAAAGCGTTCTAAGCTGTGGCCGTTGCTCGAATTTCAACGGAGCCGCGCCCATCGCCAACCGCCATCCAGGCCGGCACCGGGCGCGCTCCTCCAGCCACAGGAGCTCCAACCGACATGTCGACCGAAACGTCGTCGTCCAACGCCGGTGCGCGATCGCTGCGCGCCGCCCAGAACAACGTGCGGGCCGCGCGCGCCGCACTGTCCCGCGCCTCGCGCCGCGCCGTGATGGCCGCCGCCATGGCGCTGGGCGCGAGCATGCTGATCAGCACGCCCGCCCACGCCGCGCCGGCGGTGGGCCAGCCCGCGCCCGACTTCGTCGCCGTCGACACCGCCGGCCAGCGCCACAAGCTGTCCGACTTCGCCGGCAAGTACGTGGTGCTCGAATGGACCAACCCCGGCTGCCCCTTCGTGCGCAAGCACTACGGCAGCGGCAACATGCCCGCGACCCAGAAGGCCGCCACCGCCAAGGGCGTGGTCTGGCTGGCCGTGAACTCGACCGAGCGCGCTGCGAGCGACTACCTGGCACCCGAGAAGCTGTCGGCCTGGATGAAGGAGCATTCGGCCGCCGCGACGGCCGTGCTGATGGACGAGGACGGCGTCATCGGCCAGGCCTATGGCGCGCGGACCACGCCGCACATCTTCATCATCGATCCCCAGGGCATGCTGGTGTACGCCGGCGGCATCGACAGCATCGCCTCCGCGCGCGCCGACGACATCAAGCAGGCCACCAACTACGTGAACCAAGCGCTGGGCGAGGCCTTCGGCGGCAAGCCGATCTCTGCGGCGAGCACGCGGGCCTACGGCTGCTCGATCAAGTACAAGACCTGACACAAGACCCTTCGCATCGAAGCACCTGACTTCTTGGTCAGGTCAGGGGCAGGTCCCGTCCCTACCATCCGCCACTTTCGTGTGAACCGGATGAGGAGACAGGTCGATGCACACCCCCGCCAGCCATTCATCGTCGAAGTTCGCCACCGTGCTGCGTGTCACGGGCGGCAACTTCATGGAGATGTTCGACTTTTTCCTGTTCGGCTTCTACGCCACGCAGATCTCGAAGGCATTCTTCCCGGCCGGCAACGAGTTCGCCTCGCTCATGCTGACCTTCATGACCTTCGGCGCCGGCTTCCTGATGCGCCCGCTGGGGGCCATCTTCCTGGGCGCCTACGTCGACCGCGTCGGCCGCCGCAAGGGGTTGATCGTCACGCTGGCGCTGATGGCCGCTGGCACGCTGCTGATCGCCTGCGTGCCGTCGTACGGGACCATCGGCGCGCTGGCGCCGTTGCTGGTGCTCATCGGGCGGCTGCTGCAGGGCTTCTCGGCCGGCGTCGAACTCGGCGGGGTGTCGGTCTACCTGTCGGAAATGGCCACGCCCGGCCACAAGGGTTTCTACGTGAGCTGGCAGTCCGCGAGCCAGCAGGTCGCCATCGTGGCGGCCGCGGCGCTCGGCTACTGGCTCAACGTGAGCTTCACGCCGCAGGAGATCGGCGACTTCTACTGGCGCGTGCCCTTCTTCGTCGGTTGCCTGATCGTCCCGGCGCTGTTCGTCATCCGGCGTTCGCTGCAGGAGACGGAAGAATTCATGGCGCGCAAGCACCGGCCGGATGCGCGCGAGATCTTCCAGTCGATGCTGAGCAACTGGGGGCTGGTCATCGCCGGCATGCTCCTGGTGTCGATGACCACCGTCTCCTTCTACCTGATCACGGTCTACACGCCCACCTTCGGCAAGGCGGTGCTGCACCTGAGCACGACCGATGCGCTGATCGTCACCCTGTGCGTGGCCGTTTCCAACTTCATCTGGCTGCCGATCATGGGGTCCTTGTCGGACCGCGTCGGGCGCAAGCCGCTGCTCGTCGCGTTCACCGTGCTGACAATCTTCACGGCCTACCCGGCCATGAAATGGCTGGTGGCGGCGCCGAGCTTCGCGCACATGCTCGAAGTCGAGCTGTGGCTGTCCTTCCTCTACGCCAGCTACAACGGCGCCATGGTCGTCGCACTGACCGAGGTGATGCCCGTGAGCGTGCGCACCGCCGGCTTCTCCCTGGCCTACAGCCTGGCGACCGCGCTGTTCGGCGGATTCACCCCGGCAGTCGCCACCGGACTCATCGAGATGACGGGCGACAAGGCCGCCCCCGGGCTGTGGATGACCCTCGCCGCGGTGTTCGGGCTCATTGCAACCCTGACGCTGTACCGTCGCCAGCGGCAGATGGCCGCGCCCGAGGCCGTGCGCGTCCCCGCGGCGTGAGACGGACGCACGCTGGCGCTTGAGAGAGCGCATGCGCGGATGCCGCCGCCGGCGATCCCGGGCGAGGACGGCGACAATCGCCCGATGCCTTTCGCCCCCCTGAAGAACGACACCTTCCTGCGCGCCTGCTGGCGCGAAGCCACCGACCACACCCCCGTCTGGCTCATGCGCCAGGCCGGGCGCTACCTCCCGGAATACGTGGCCACGCGCGCGAAGGCGGGCAGCTTCATGGGGCTGGCGACGAACGTGGACTTCGCGACCGAGGTCACGCTGCAGCCGCTGGCGCGCTACCCGCTCGACGCGGCGATCCTGTTCTCGGACATCCTCACGGTGCCCGATGCGATGGGCCTGGGCCTGTCCTTCGAGGCCGGCGAGGGCCCGCGTTTCGCACGGCCGGTGCGTGACGAGGCGGCGGTCGGCGCGCTCGAGGTGCCCGACATGGACCGGCTGCGCTACGTGTTCGATGCCGTGGCCTCGATCCGTCGCGCGCTGGAAGGCCGGGTGCCGCTGATCGGCTTCTCGGGCAGCCCCTGGACGCTGGCCTGCTACATGGTGGAGGGTGCGGGGTCGAGCGACTACCGCCTCGTCAAGTCGATGCTCTATGGCCGGCCCGAGCTCATGCACCGGCTGCTGGCCGTCAACGCCGACGCGGTGGCGGCGTACCTGAACGCCCAGATCGACGCCGGTGCGCAGGCCGTGATGGTGTTCGACAGCTGGGGCGGGGTGCTGGCCGACGGCGCCTTCCAGGATTTCAGCCTGGCCTACACCGCCCGCGTGCTGCGCCAGCTCAAGCGGGACGGCGCGGACGGCCAGCCGGTGCCGCGCATCGTCTTCACCAAGGGCGGCGCGCTGTGGCTGGATGCGATGCGCACGCTCGAATGCGAAGTGCTGGGCCTGGATTGGACCGCGAACCTCGGTGCGGCCCGCGCACGGGTGGGCGAAGGCCCGCATGGCAAGGCGCTGCAGGGCAACATCGACCCCAACGTGCTGTTCGCGCCACCCGCTCGCATCGAGGCCGAGGTGGCGAAGGTGCTCGACAGCTTCGGCCGCCCGCACACCGACACGGCGACACGCGGCGCGACCCACATCTTCAACCTGGGGCACGGCATCAGCCAGTTCACGCCGCCCGAGCATGTATCTGTGCTGGTCGATGCGGTGCACCGGCACTCCCGCGCGCAGCGGCTCGCCGCCTGAGTCGCCACTCACCTGCGTGACGGTTTGTAAGACCGATTGTCTTGCAAGCGCATTTGTCAAGAGCTGCAGGCAGGCCCGGCTTGACTTATGCACAAAACGCGTGCTGCGGTGCGCAAAAAGATCTGAAGTTCACGCTTTGTTGCTACGAAAGCGATAGCGACTGCAAGTCGTTGATTTCAAAGGCTTTTGAGTTTTGCCATTTTTGCGGGCAAATCAGTGGAAGCCTTGATTTGCGGGCCTTCCGCGCGCTTCGAAGGGCGATATCAACAAAGTTATCCACAGTATCTCTGGATGGCTCCCAAAGCACTGTGAAATCAACGACTTAGGCCTTCTTGCTCCAGCGCACTTCAAGAATGATTCGCAACCATCGCCTGCATGAGCACTGAGGCCTTTCGTATTGATGTGGCAGTTCAGACGCCCGCCCACAGCCAGGTGGGCGACCTGCTCAGCTACGTCTCGCCCGTGGCGCTCGCCCCCGGCACGCTGGTGCGTGTGCCGCTGGGCCGGCGCGAGGTGCTCGGCGTGGTCTGGGCGTGCGCGCCGGCCGTCGCGGGGGCCGACGAGGACGGCGTGGTCCTCAAGCCGGTCGCGGCCGCGCTGGACGCGCTGGCGCCGCTGCCCGAGGCCTGGCGCGATCTGGTGACGTTCGCGGCGCGCTACTACCAGCGCTCGCTGGGCGAGGTGGCGTTGGCCGCCCTGCCGCCGCAGTTGCGAGCGCTCGATGTCGTCCAGCTGGCGCGGCGGCTCAAGCGCCAGGCCCGCGCGAACGCCGGCGCAGGCCAGACCGACGAGGCCGAAACGCCGCCGCCCGCCACGCCCGAACAGCAGGCCGCACTCGACGCGCTGGCGGCCGGGCCTGGCCCCTTCCTGCTCTTCGGCAGCACGGGCAGCGGCAAGACCGAGGTCTACCTGCGTGCCGTCGAGGCGCGCCTGGCAGGCGACCCGCAGGCCCAAGCGCTGGTGATGGTGCCGGAGATCAACCTCACGCCGCAGCTGGAGGCGCGCTTCGTCGCCCGCTTCGCGCCACGCTTCGGCGCCGGCGCAGTGGTGTCGATGCACAGCGGCATGACGCCGCCGCAGCGCCTGGCCAGCTGGCTGGCGGCGCACAGCGGCCACGCGCGCATCGTGCTGGGCACGCGCATGGCGGTGTTCGCCTCGCTGCCGCGGCTGGCGCTGATCGTGGTCGACGAGGAGCACGACCCGAGCTACAAGCAGCAGGAGGGCGCGCGCTACTCGGCACGCGACCTGGCGGTGTGGCGCGCGCGGCGCGAGGGCGCACAGGTGCTGCTGGGCTCGGCCACGCCCTCGCTCGAAAGCTGGCACCAGAGCCGCCCGCCGGGCGCCGACGATGCCGGTGGCCGCTACCAGCGCCTGGCGATGCCTTCGCGCGTGGGCGAAGGCGCCTTGCCTCGGGTGCGGTTGGTCGACATGAACCTGCAGCCGCCCAAGACCGTGCTGTCCTCGGGCCTGCTCGAGGCACTGGGCCAGCGCGTCGCGCGCGGCGAGCAGAGCATGGTCTTCCTCAACCGCCGCGGCTACGCGCCGGTGCTGGCCTGCGGCGACTGCGACTGGAAGAGCGAATGCCCGCACTGCAGCGCGTATCGCGTGTTCCACAAGATCGACCGCACGCTGCGCTGCCACCACTGCGGCTTCACCGAGCGCGTGCCGCGCGCCTGCCCGTCCTGCGGCAACCCCGACATCGCGCCGGTGGGCCGCGGCACCGAGCGGCTGGAGGAACAGCTCGCACAGCTGCTCGCGCCGGTGACGCGGCCCGACGGCGGCCCGGTGCGCATTGCACGCATCGACGCCGACAGCACGCGCCACGAGGGCGCGCTCGAGCAGCAGCTGGCCCAGGTCCACGGCGGCGAGGTCGACGTGCTGGTGGGCACGCAGATGATCGCCAAGGGGCACGACTTCCGCCGCATCACGCTGGTGGCGGCGGTCAACCCCGACGGGGCGCTCTTTTCCAGTGACTTCCGTGCGCCCGAGCGCCTGTTCAGCCTGCTCATGCAGTCGGCCGGCCGCGCGGGCCGCGACGGCGCCTGGCTGCAGGCCCAGGGCAGCACGGCCGAGATGTGGATCCAGACCCACCACCCGAAGCACCCGCTGTTCGAAGCGCTGCGCCGGCACGACTACGCCAGCTTCGCGCAGCAGCAGCTCGAGGAGCGGCGCATGGCCGCCATGCCGCCCTTCGCCTACCAGGCGCTCCTGCGGGCCGACGCGCGCACGCAGGAGGCGGCGCAGGCCTTCCTGCAGGCCGCGAGCGCGGCGGCGGACACGCTGCCCGATGCCGGCACGGTCACGCGCTACCCGCCGGTGCCGCTGGCGATCCAGCGGGTGGCGAACGTGGAGCGGGCGCAGATGCTGGTCGAAAGCGGTTCACGCGCAGCCTTGCAACGCCTGCTGGCCGCCTGGCAACCGCTGCTGCATGAACTGCGTCGCACGCCCGAGGGCAAGGGCGTGATCCGCTGGCTGGTGGACGTGGACCCGCAGGCAATCTGAGGCCGCGGGTTCGCGGATGACGGCGAACTGTCGGTGTCAGCCCAGCGCGATGGGCTGCTTGGCCATCTGCACGTACTGCAGCGAACCGCGCCGGCGCCGCGCCGCCCGGCGGGCACGCCAGGCCGCCCACAACGCGGCGGCGGCCAGTGCAGCCAGCACCGCCGTGCCCATCAGACCACCGGCGCCGGTGCGCCACAGCAGTGCGCCCGTCACCACCACGGCGCACCAGAGAACGAGATGGATCAACGCAGCCATCGGAGCCTCCAGACCAGACCCGTCGCCGATCCCCCCGGCGGAGGACGGCGACGCACGAAGTAACACTATCACTCTATTGCGGTCAGTGATCGGTAGGAAATACGCTCAACAATGATTCGCGCCCCTCGTGGGCGGGACAACGCTGGAGGTCGGCCGTGGTCAAGACGATGGTGGTGTGGGGACTGTGCGCCGTGGGCATCGCCTCGATGCCCGCGCAGGCGGCCGGGCTGGAGGCCGAGGGCGCGCGGCTGCACGTCACGGGCACCCTCGACGGCGAGAGCGCCGCCGCCTTCGCCGAGCAGCTGGCCGGCGGCCAGGTGCGCACCGTCGTGTTCGAGGATTCGACCGGCGGGTCCTTCGAGGTGGCCGAGGGCTACGCCCAGGCCATCCGCCGCGCCGGCGCGAGCACCGAGGTGCGCGGCATGTGCCACGATGCCTGCGCGTACGCCTTCCTCTCGGGCAAGGAACACCGTTTCGGCCGTGGCCTGCACGTCAACAGCCTCCTGGTGCCGCTGCGCACACGCACCACGGCGGCAGACATCGAGAGGACGCTGGTCGAGTTCCGCACGCCGCCCGCCATCCCGGCGGCCGGCAGCGCCCCGGCGCCCGCCCGCGAGCCCTGGCTGCCTGCGCAGGGCCTGCTCTTCACGTCCACGCCCACGTTCTTTGGGCGCATCTACAACAGCTACTGGTGCGACGGCACGCAGGGCCGCGATCCGTCGAAGTGCGCGTTGCTCAGCGATGCCGACCCGTACAAGCTCGGCGTGCTGACGCCCTGAGCGCTTCGGGCATCGAATCGGGCCGAGGCGCCCGTGTGTCGGGCGCGAGCAGCTATGAAAACAATAGCAGCTCGGCGTAGGGTGCTCACCGCACCCAGCCCACCGCCAGCGGAAAGGTGAAGAAGGCCGCAACCGTGGTCCACAGGATGATGCGGGCGATGCGTCCGTTGTCGGCCCCGTATCGCTCGGCCAGCATGGAGACGTTGCTCGCGCTCGACAGCGCGGCCACCAGCACCAGCGCCGCCGTGGCTGGCGCCGACAACGGCAGCCCCGCAGCCCGCAGGGCCCAGCACAGCCCCGCCACCAGCAGCGGGTGCAGCAGCAGCTTGATGGCCACCACCGGCAGCACGTCGTGCAACGCCGCGCGGTATGAGGGCCGCGCCCCGCCGGCACGAGCAAGCAAGGCCGAACGCGCCAGCACCGCGCCGATGGTGAAGAGCGCTGCCGGCGAGGCGGCCTCGCCCAGCATGGCCACCGTGCGGTCGATGGGCCCGGGCAGGCGCCACTGCAGCGCCGAGGCCAGGGCGCCCAGCAGGATCGACCAGGGCATCGGGTTGCGCAGGATGCCCGCCAGCGCCTTGCGCACCGCCTGCGCGGCGGCGCGCTCGCCGGCCGCACCGGTCCCGGCATCCAGGCGCGACAGCGCGATGCACACCGAGGACGTGACCACCATGTCGAAGGCGATGGTGATGATCACCGGCCCCGCCGCCGAGGCGCCAAGGATGGCCGCGAGCAGCGGCACGCCCATGAAGCCGGTGTTCGGGAAGGCCGCCACCAGCGCGCCGAAGGCCGCATCGTTCCAACCCAGCCCGCCGCGCCGCGCCAGCCACACCGTCAGGCCGACGACGATGAAGGCCGCCACGCCCCACGCCAGCGCCACGCCGCCGTCGAGCAGTTGCGCGATCGGCGTGTTGGCGCCGAAGCGGTACAGCATGCATGGCAGCGCGAAGTACAGGACGAAGCTGTTGAGCCCCGGGATCGCCTCCAGCGGCAGGATGCGCCCGCGCGCCGCGCCGTAGCCGGCCGCGATCAGCGCGAAGAAGGGGAAGGTGACGAGGAAGATGGCGAGCACGGCGACGCGGGATTGTGCCCGGCCACACCGCCGAGCGCCGGAGCCCGTGGGCCGCCGCCGCACCCCGCATCGCGGAAAGCGGCTTCCGTATGATGCGGCGCTTCGCTTTCGCGGCCGGCGCCGCTCGCCGCCAGCCATCGCTCCCGCCCCATGTCCGGTCTCAACCTCGCCCAGCAGGACGCCGTCAACTACCTGCACGGGCCCTGCCTCGTGCTCGCGGGCGCGGGCTCGGGCAAGACGCGCGTCATCACGCACAAGATCGCGCGGCTGATCCAGGCCGGGATGGAACCGAAACGCATCGCGGCCATCACCTTCACGAACAAGGCCGCGGCCGAGATGCGCGAGCGGGCCAAGGGGCTGATCGGCCGCGACGCCAGGCACGTGATCGTCTGCACCTTCCACGCACTGGGCGTGCGCATGATGCGCGAGGACGGCGGCGTGCTGGGCCTCAAGCCCCAGTTCAGCATCCTCGATGCCGACGACGTGACCAAGATCCTGAAGGACGCGGGGGGCACCACGGACGCGGCCACGGCCCGCATCTGGCAGTGGACCATCAGCAAGTGGAAGAACATGGGCCTGAACGCCGCCGAGGCCGAGGCGCAGGCGCAGGACGACAACGAGCGCGTCACGGCCCGCATCATGGCGCGGTACGAGGAGCGCCTGGCGGCCTACCAGAGCGTGGACTTCGACGACCTGATCGGCATGCCGCTGGCGCTGCTGCAGAAGTACCCGGAAGTGCGCGAGAAGTGGCAGAAGCAGCTGGGCCACATCCTGGTGGACGAATACCAGGACACCAACGCCACGCAGTACGAGGTGCTCAAGGCGCTGGCCGGCACGCGCGGCAGCTTCACCGCGGTGGGCGACGACGACCAGTCCATCTACGGCTGGCGAGGCGCGACGCTGGACAACCTCAAGAAGCTGCCGGTCGACTACCCGACCCTCAAGGTCATCAAGCTGGAGCAGAACTACCGCTCCACCAGCGCCATCCTGCGCGCGGCGAACAACGTGATCGGGCCGAACCCCAAGCTCTTTCCCAAGACGCTGTTCAGCGAGCTGGGCGAAGGCGAGCCGGTGCGGGTGGTCGACTGCGACAACGAACAGCACGAGGCCGAACGCGCCGTCGCCCGAATCCTCGGCCTGCGCGAAACCTCGCAGCATAAGGAGTGGCGCGACTTCGCCATCCTCTACCGCGCCAACCACCAGGCGCGCGTGTTCGAGCAGGCGCTTCGCCGGGCGCAGATCCCCTACAAGGTCTCGGGCGGCCAGAGCTTCTTCGACCGCGCGGAGATCAAGGACCTGTGCGGCTGGTTCCGCCTGTGGGTCAACAACGACGACGACCCGGCCTTCCTGCGCGCCGTGACCACGCCCAAGCGCGGCATCGGCCACACCACGCTGCAGCAGCTGGGCGTGTTCGCCACCCAATACAAGCAGAGCCTGTTCGAGGCGCTGTTCTCCAACTCGCTGCCCAGCGCCGTCGGCAAGCGCGGTATCGAGGGCCTGCACGAGTTCGGCCGCTACATCAACGACCTGGAGTACCGCGCACGCCAGACCAAGGGCGCCGAGGACGCGCGGGCCTTCCTGAACACCTGGCTGAAGGAGATCGGCTACGAGCAGCACCTCTACGAGGGCGAGGACAGCGAGCAGGCCGCGGCCGCGCGCTGGACCAACGTGATGGAGTTCTGCGACTGGATGGCGCAGCGCTGCGGTGGGCAGATCGGCGACGCGAGCGGCGCCAACACCGTGACCGACGAGCCCAAGAGCCTGCTGGAGGTGGCGCAAACCATCTCGCTGCTCTCCACCATCAGCGAGCGCGAGCAGGACCAGAACGTGCTCACCCTGTCGACGCTGCATGCCTCCAAGGGCCTGGAGTGGCCGCATGTGCTGCTGATCGGCGTGAACGAAGGGCTGCTGCCCTTCAAGCTGGACGATGACGAGGGCCGGCAGGAGAAAGTCAACGAGAGCGTGGTCGAGCGCCTGCAGGAGGAACGCCGCCTGATGTACGTGGGCATCACCCGCGCGCAGCGCAGCCTGGCCGTGAGCTGGACCAAGCGGCGCAAGAAGGGCCGCGAGATGGTGCAGGCCCTGCCCAGCCGCTTCATCGCCGAGATGGCGCTGGACAAGACCACCGCCCACGAAGATCCGCGCGCGAAGCTCAAGGCCCTGCGCGAGGAGTTCGCGCGCAAGGCCCAGGCCAGCGCCGCCGCAGCGGCCGCTGCGGCGTCCGGCACGCCATGAAAACACTTGTCGCTACATTTTTGATAGCTGCCTGCGCAGGCTGTGCGGGCGTTCCGGTCCAAAATGACGCTCAATCCGATGGAAGCGCCGGGCCTACGCGCAAGAGCGCCGACTGCGCACACGCCTCCTCGCCCCCCGAAGTGGACACTCTGTACGGGCGTTGGCAGGTTCGCATCGACGGACAGCCCGACGCCACAGCGGAACTGGGCCCGCACCCCGAGTACGCGGGCGTACGCGGTCGACTGACCCGCCCCAGTGGCGTCGCCCAGCTCGCGGGCGACGTCGACGATGAGGGCACGCTCGCCCTCGATGAATCGGAGGACGGCCGCACGATCAGCGCCACCTGGACGCTGACGGTGCAGCCCGACTCCTGCGGCAAGGAGTTCAAAGGCACATGGCAACACGCAGGCGACGAGGCCAAACGGCCCGCCGTGATCACCCTGATTTCGCGGGCGCCCGGATGAAGCGGCGCCCTTCCCTCTTGCGGCCTTGGACGCTGACCGCTGCCGCCGCCCTGTGTGCAGCCGGTGCACAGGCGCAGACCGCGCCGTCGGGCGAGCCTGCCAGCCCGCTGGCCGATGCGCAGCTCACCTGGCAGCAGTGCACGCGCCTGGCCGCCGACAAGGACGCGCGCCTGGCCTGCTTCGACCGCTGGGCGCAGCAGCAGACGCTGCCTGCAGCCGCCGTGCCGGCCGCGCCTGCGGCACTGGCCAGCGCGCAACCGCAGGGCGCACCGGCGGCCAACCAGCCCGTCGATGCCAACGTGCCCGCAACGCGCGTGGTGACCGTGGATGACGAAGGTTGCCGCAATCGCCAGTACTCCACGCTCTCGCGCTTCTGGGAACTGGAGAACGGCACCGACTGCGGCACCTTCACCTTCCGCGGCTACCGGCCGTTGAACCTGTCCGTGACCACTGCCAACCACAAGCCCGATACGCCGACCTCGCCCTCGCCCGGCCACACCGCCGAGCCGGTGAACTACCAGGCCAACGAGATGCGCATCGGTCTGTCGGTGCGGACCAAGCTGGCGCAGGGCATGCTGACGCAGGGCGACCCGGTGAAGAAGGACTCGCTGTGGTTCGCGTACTCGCAGCAGTCGACCTGGCAGCTCTTCAACGGCGATATCTCGCGGCCCTTCCGCACCACCGACCACGAGCCCGAGCTGATGTACGTCTATCCCACCGACGTCAAGCTGCCGGGTGGCTGGCGCTGGCGCTATGCGGGGCTGGGCATCGTGCACCAGTCGAACGGGCAGAGCCTGCCGCTGTCGCGCAGCTGGAACCGCGTCTACCTGATGGGTGGCGTGGAGTTGGACAACCAGTTCGCCATCACCGCAAGGATCTGGAAGCGCATCAACGAGAGCGCAGCCGACGACGACAACCCCGACATCACGAATTACCTCGGCCACAGCGAGATCACCGGCAGCTGGTACGTGAACAAGGACAACACCCTCGCCGCGACCGTGCGCGGCGCCATCGGCGGCACCGGCCGCGGGTCGGTCAAGCTGGAGTGGATGCGCGCCATCGGCGACCCGGCCAAGAGCAACCTGCGCTTCCACACACAGCTCTTCCACGGGTATGGCGACACGCTGGTCGACTACAACCGCAAGCGCACGGTGTTCAGCGTGGGGGTGAGCCTGGTGGACTTCTGAGTCCGGTACGCACGCGGGTCATGGCCTGCGTGCTTCGCCTCTTTGCCCCTTCGCTTGGACGAGGACCGCCGGCAAGAGAAAAGGCCCTTGATCCGGTGACGAATCAAGGGCCTTGATGTTTGGTGGCCTGGGGCGGAATCGAACCACCGACACGCGGATTTTCAATCCGCTGCTCTACCAACTGAGCTACCGGGCCGTCTCGCTTCCGGGTGGAACCGAGGGAGCCTCAGATTATACAGCGCTTCGGCGGCCCCTCGACAGGTCGACGCCGAGTTGCTTGAGTTTTCTGTAGAGGTGCGTGCGTTCGAGGCCGGTCTTCTCGGCCACGCGCGTCATCGAACCATTCTCCATCGCGAGGTGGAATTCGAAGTACGCCTTCTCGAAACCGTCGCGCGCGTCGCGCAGCGGACGATCGAGGTCGAAGCTTTGCAGCGCCTGCGGGCCGGGGTCGACCACCGGCACGGGCGCGAGGGCGGCCGCCATCGCGCCCGGCACGCTGCCGCTGGTGACGGTGGGCGCGAAGCCGCTGCTGGTCGGCGGCACCACGCTGGCCGCCGCACGCCGTGCATCCTCGCGCGCAAGCCCCTGCTCCACGGCCTTGAGGAGCTTCTGCATGGTGATGGGCTTCTCGAGGAAGGCGAAAGCGCCGATGCGCGTCGCTTCCACCGCCGTGTCGATGGTGGCGTGGCCGCTCATCATGATGACCGGCATGCTCAGCAGGTTGGCCGTGGACCATTCCTTGAGCAGCGTGACGCCGTCGGTGTCGGGCATCCAGATGTCGAGCAGCACGAGGTCGGGGCGGGCCCGCTGTCTGGCGGCACGGGCTTCAGAAGCGTTCTCCGCAAGCTCGACGTTGTGGCCTTCGTCGTTGAGGATTTCGAAGAGCAGGTCTCGGATCCCCAACTCGTCGTCGACCACCAGGATGTTTGCCATGAATGTTGTGTGCTTGCTCGCGTTGCGTGATCGGGTCGCCCGCACAGCAGACGATCAGGTGGTCGGGGCGGACGCGTTGGGCTCGTTCTTCGATGTGTTGGGCGTCCGCTGGACTGCGATCACGAATGATAGCGACACTTGTGCACCGGCCACAGCCCCGTCGGCGCTGCGATTGGACAGTTCGACGCGTGCGCCGTGCTCGTCGGCGATCTTCTTGACCACGGCAAGCCCCAGTCCGGTGCCCTTGCTCTTGGTCGTCACGTAGGGTTCGAAGGCACGCTGCAGGATGTGCGGCGCAAAGCCGGAACCACTGTCGAGCACGGTGAGACGCACGCGCTGGCCCGAGTCGGCCAAGCGCGTCCGGATGATCACGGGATGCACCGCATCGGCGCCCGCAGCCGCCGCTTCGGTGGCATCCTGGGCGTTTTGCAACAGGTTGTGAATTACCTGTCGAAGTTGTTGCTCGTCGCCACGGATGGGGGGGCAGCGCGGGTCGAGTTCGGCCTGCACGGGCACCTTGGCGTTCTCGGTGCCGTAGAGATGCAGCACGTCGGTCACGAGCGCATTCAGGTCCACCGGCTGCAGCTGGGCAGTGGGCAGACGTGCGTAGTCGCGGAATTCGTTGACCAGGCGCTTCATCGCATCGACCTGGTCAACGATGGTCTTGACGGACTTGGTCAGCACCGCCTCTTCGGGAGGAGCGACCTTGCCGCTGAGTTTCATCTCCAGGCGCTCGGCCGACAGCTGGATGGGGGTGAGCGGGTTCTTGATCTCGTGCGCGAGCCGGCGCGCCACTTCGCCCCAGGCCTGCGCGCGCTGTGCCGAGACGATCTCCGAGATGTCGTCGAAGACGAGCAGGCGCCCCGCGCCCGGCAGGCTGGCGCCGCGCGCGACGATGTTCACTGCGTTGCGTTCGACGCCGGTGCCGCTCGCATGCAGCTCGTAGGCGTGCTGCCAGTGGTCCAGCCCGTGCTGCGCGGCATCGACCTCGAACTCGTCGAACTGCTGCTGCACGCCGAGCGCGAACTCTGCGAGCCCGGGAACCTCGGCCAATGGCCGGCCCTCGTACGCGGCCAGCGGCGCGCGCAGCACGCGCGTCGCGCCGGGGTTGGTCGAGCGGATGACGCCGTCGGCGTCGAGCACGATGACACCGGAGGTGAGGTTGTCCAGGATGGTCTGCAGATTGGCACGGGCCGCGTCGACCTGCCCCATGCTCTGCTCGACCGCCGCACGCGCGTCGGCCAGTTGCTGCGTCATCACCGCGAAGGAGCGCGTGAGCCCGCCGAGCTCATCACGCCCCTGCGACACCTGGGTGGGCCGCAGGTCGCCTGCGGCCACCTGGCGAACGCCATCGGCCAGCACGAGCAGCGGGCGGGCGAGCTGGTTGCCGAAGAGCACCGCCAGCAGCACGGCGCCGAAGACGGCGAGGAACAGGCTGAGCGTGAGCGTGCCGATGTACATGCGCCGCAGGCCCTCGCGGGCCAGGGCGCGCTCCTGGTACTCGCGGTTGGCCTCCTGGACGGCCAATGCATTGGCCACCACCGCCGGGGGCAGCGCCTGCGTGATCTGCAGGAAGCGCGGCTCGCTGCTCAGGTCGAAGCCCGGCCGCGGCACCACCGCCAGGGCCTTGACCAGCGCGGGTGTCGGTGGCGCCCCCGCCGCAGCACCGGCCTCCGCAGTGTCGTCCAGGCCTTCGATGTGTGACACGACGCGGTCGCTGCGGACCTGGCGCAACAGCTGGGGCGCCGGCCGCTCGGGGTTCAGCTCGAAACGGGAGCTGCCGGCGCTGGCGATGAGCTGGCCGGAGGAGTTCCACAGCATCACGTTGCTGGCGCCGAGTTGCTCGCGCAGACGGTCCAGCGCCAGCCCGGCGCTGGCATCCGGCACCTGCGAGAGTTGCGCACCCGCCGCCCGCGTCTTGGCCGCCAGATCGTCGGAGAGCGAATCGAGCGTGGCCCGGCCGAGGTTGAGGCCCGCATCGAGCGCGCCCTCGACCTTGACGTCGAACCAGCTCTCGATGGAACGGGCCACGAACTGGTAAGACACCGTGTAGACCAGGATGCCCGGCACCACCCCGACCAGCGCAAAGATGGCGGCGAGCTTGATCAGCAGCCGGCTGCCGAACTTGCCCTGTCGCAGTCGCCGGACCAGCCGGAAGGCCACCCAGCCGATGACCAGCACCAGCAGCACGGCCACCACGACGTTGATGGTGAACAGGCGCGCATAGTTGCGCTCGTAGAGGGCTCGGTTGTTGGTCGCCTGGGCCAGCAGGAACATCAGCACCAGGCCGATGGCCGTCACTGCGGCGGCGCCGACGCCGATCGCCCAGCGCACGCCGCGCGAGCGCCGCGGCAGCGCCACCGGCGACGCCGACGGCTCGGTCAACGCAACTTCTCCACCGGCAACTTGGCCGTGCGCTCGACCGAGACGTTCCAGTCGGACTGGCCGACCAACCCGATCTGGAAGGGCCGCGGGAGCTGCGAGGTGTCGAGGCGGAAACGGAACAGGACCGTCTGCGGGCTGTCGTCGGGAATCTCCGACGCGTCGCCCATGCGCAGGCGGCCGATGCGGCGCACCGCATCCAGGGCTTCGTCCAGCGTGTCGAAATTCTGGTTGAGGGTGATGCCGGCCACCGCATTGGTGATCGGGAACGGCGAGACGTTGAGCCGCCAGCGCCGCGTGAGCGGCTGGTAGGTCAGGCGCATATGTCGCGCCACCTGGGCGATCTTCTGGTCCGCCCAGTACCAGCGCTCGCGGTAAAGCTCGGCCTCGGCCACGAAGTGGATGGCGATGCCCTTGTCGAGCACCTCGAGCACCGAGGGCGGCAGGTCGAACTTCACGGCGGCGCTGAGGAACACCCCGTCGTCACCGCGCTCCAGGCGCAGCTGCGTCACCTCGGCGGTGTGGGGCTGCGCATGGCCGCGCAGCGGCAAGAGCGAGAGCACCAGCGCCACCACCCACAGGGCCGCCAGCCACAGGCGGCCGGTCCGCGGCTCAACGGGGCCGCTTTTCCAGCAGGGCGTAGAAGAAGGCGTCGTGCTCACCGAGGTCATTCTCCAGGACCCCGCGGGCGCCTGCCCCGCTTTGGGGCAGCAAATGGCCGGGCGATGGAAGCAATCGAGCATCGGTGTTGTGTGCAAGAAACGCATCGATCTGCGCGCTGCCTTCCTCGCGGAAGACCGAGCACGTGCAATAAAGAAGACGGCCGCCGGGCCGTACCAGCGGCCACAGCGCGGCCAGAAGCATGGCCTGCTGCAGGGCCAGTTGCTCGATGTCGCTCTCGCGGCGCAGCCAGCGCACGTCGGGATGGCGGCGCACGATGCCGGAGGCCGTGCAGGGCGCGTCGAGCAGGATGCCGTCGTACGGGCGTCCATCCCACCATTCGGCGGGACGCGAGGCGTCGGCCACCCGCACGTCGGCGGAAAGGCCCAACCGGACCAGGGTTTCGTCGATGCGGCGGCTGCGCACCGCATCGATCTCCAGCGCCGTCACGGCGACGCGATCGCCCCCGCGCTCCAGCAGATGTGCGGTCTTGCCGCCCGGAGCGGCGCAGGCGTCGAGCAGCCGCAGCCCACCGGAGCCCGGCGCCGTCAGGCCCTCCAGGAGCAGTGGCGCCGCGAGCTGGGCGGCCGCGTCCTGGACGGAGAATTCACCGGCCTCGAAGCCGGGAAGCTGCTGCACGGGGCGGGCCCTGGCCAGTTCCAGTCCCGTCTCGGCGACCCGTTTTGCTCCCAAATTAATAGCAGACAGCGCAGGCAGGTATTGGTCTACCGAAGTTTTTGATGCATTGATCCGCAGCGTCAGCGGCGCGGCCGTGTTGTCGGCCTCCAACACGCGCTGCCAAGCCTGCGGATGGGCGCGGCGCAGGCGTTCGATCCACCAGCGCGGGTGGTTCCACTGCGCCACGGGCTCGCGATCGGTGGCCGCCACCAGTTCATCGCGTTCGCGCAGGAAGCGGCGCAGACAGGCGTTGATGAAGCTGGCCTGCGCGCGGGTGCCGGCCTGGCGCTTGGCCGCCTCCACGGTCTGGTCGACCAGGGTGAAGGGCTCGTAGGGTGCGCGCGACGCGTCCCAGCCCAGGGCCAGGGCCGTGCACAGCAGCGCGTCGGCGGCCGGCGGCGGCGTGCGCTTGGCCAGGTGCCGGCGCAGGGCTTCGCCGCGGCCCAGCCAGCGCAGGGCGTGGAAGAGGAGTGCCTGCACGCCGGGGCGCAATTCCGGGTCGACGGCGTCGAGCGCTACGCCGCCGGAGGTGCCGGCGCGGATCGCCGCGAGCGCGCCGGCCACCTGCTGCAGCTGGCGCCACAGCGCAGGCGCCATCGGGGACTGGGAAGGCGGCATGTCGCCGCTGGACGGAGATGGGTCTGGCAAGGTCGGGGGATGGTAAGGGGTCGGGGCGGTGCCGTTCAGACCAGCGGTGCCGCCACCCTGAGCCGGAAGGCCCAGGCCACGAAGACAGCCGGGAACTGGCGGATCGCCGCGTTGTACTGCAGCACGGCGGCATTGAACTGCGCGCGTGTGATTTCGACCAGCGCCGAAGGTTCGGGCCAGGCCATGGGGGCGGTCGCGGGTGCCGGCGATGGGCCGGTGCCGCTCTCGCGGGGACCGAGCAGGCTGGCCGGGCGCGACAGCGTGCCGTCCGCTTCGAAGCTCACGAGATCGTCAGGGTGCACACGCTCCCAGGCGGCCACGAGCACGCGCAGGGCGGTGGCCAGCGCGCCCATGGCCGCGGGGTCGAGGGGTCTGGCGCGCGTGGCGCCGAGCACGGTGAGGGCCTGGCCGGCCGCTGCCTGCAAGGCGGGGGTGGCCACCCGTGATGCTTCGCCTCCCGACGACGGCACGTCGAGCGACGCCTGCACGAAGTCGAGCTGGCGCACCAGCAAAGCGTCGAGGGCGGCGTAGGCCTGCAGGGCCGTCGAGCGCAGCCGCACCAGCCGGTTGTGCGCCCCGACGAACCAGAACAGCAACACGGCCGCCCCCGCCCAGCCCAGCAGCGAATTGCTGAGCCAGCTCATGACGGGCTTCCCCGCCTGCGCCGCAGTCCAGCCATGACGAAAAACGCCCCCCTTCCCGGGGAGGAAGGGGGGCGCTGGAGGCCGTTCATGGCCATGCAGGCGTCAGCGACGACGCAGGTCGATCACTCGGCGCTGTCCGCCGTGCCTTCGCCGGCCTCCGCCGTGGCCGCTTCGGGCGTCGACGAGGACGCCGCCAGCTCGGCCGCTTCGGCGTCGGCGATGGCGCGGCGCTCGGCCTCGTCCATGGCGTCCTTCACCTTGCGGGCCTGGTGGTAGGCCAGGCCGGTACCGGCAGGGATCAGGCGACCGACGATGACGTTTTCCTTCAGGCCGCGCAGCTCGTCGCGCTTGCCCATGATCGCCGCTTCGGTCAGCACGCGCGTCGTTTCCTGGAACGATGCGGCGCTGATGAAGCTGTCGGTCGAGAGCGAAGCCTTCGTGATGCCCAGCAGCAGGTTGGTGTACGTCGCCGGCAGCTTGTCTTCCGAGCGCAGGCGGTCGTTGGTGTCGAGCATTTCGGAACGCTCGACCTGCTCGCCCTGGATGTAGCCCGAATCGCCGGCGTTCTCGACCACGACGCGACGCAGCATCTGGCGAACGATCACCTCGATGTGCTTGTCGTTGATCTTCACGCCCTGCAGACGGTACACGTCCTGCACTTCGTCCACGATGTAGCGCGCCAGTTCCTCGGAGCCCAGCAGACGCAGGATGTCCTGCGGATCGGCCGGGCCGTCGACCACGGATTCGCCCTTGTTCACCACCTGGCCTTCGTGCACCAGGATGTTCTTCTCCTTCGGCACGAGTTCTTCCCAGACCTTGCCTTCGGGGTCGGTGATCTGCAGGCGGATCTTGCCCTTGGTCTCCTTGCCGAAGGACACGGTACCGGTCATCTCGGCCAGCAGGCCCTTGTCCTTGGGCGAACGCGCCTCGAACAGCTCGGCCACGCGCGGCAGACCGCCGGTGATGTCGCGGGTCTTCTGGCCTTCGACCGGGATGCGGGCCAGCACTTCGCCGGGGCCCACGTCCTGGCCGTCGCGCACCTGGATCAGGGCGCCGACCTGGAAGCCGATCGTCACCGAGTGGTCGGTGCCGGGGATCTTCACTTCCGAACCGGACGCATCCAGCAGCTTGACCTGCGGACGCACCACCTTGGTCGCACCGCGGCGCTTCGGATCGATCACCACCAGCGTGGACAGGCCGGTAACTTCGTCGACCTGCTTGGCCACGGTGACGCCTTCCTCGACGTTCTCGAAACGCACCTGGCCGGCGAATTCCGTGATGATCGGGCGGGTCAGCGGGTCCCAGTTGGCGAGGATGGTGCCGGCCTTGATCTGCTGGTCCGCCTTGACGGTCAGCGTCGCGCCGTACGGCACCTTGTGGCGTTCACGCTCGCGGCCATGTTCGTCATGGATGACGATCTCGCCCGAACGCGCGATCACCACGAGTTCGCCCTTGCTGTTGGTCACGTAGCGCATCGTGGCGTTGAAGCCGATCACGCCGTTGGACTTGGCTTCGACGCTCGAGGCGACGGCCGCCCGCGATGCCGCACCGCCGATGTGGAAGGTCCGCATCGTCAGCTGCGTGCCGGGCTCGCCGATCGACTGGGCGGCGATCACGCCGACCGCTTCGCCGATGTTGACCAGGCCGCCGCGGCCGAGGTCGCGGCCGTAGCACTTGGCGCACAGGCCGAAGCGCGTGGCGCAGGTCAGCGCCGTGCGCACCTTCACCTCGTCGACGCCTGCCGCCTCGAGCACCTCGATGACGTCTTCGTCCAGCATGTCGCCGGCCTTGACCAGCACACTGCGGTTCTCGGGATGCAGCACGTCGTCGGCCGCGGTGCGACCCAGGATGCGGTCGCGCAGCGATTCGATGACTTCACCGCCTTCGACGATGGCGCGCATGGCGGTGCCGTCGTGGGTGCCGCAGTCCTGCTCGGTCACGACCAGGTCCTGCGTCACGTCGACCAGGCGACGCGTCAGGTAGCCGGAGTTCGCCGTCTTCAGCGCCGTGTCGGCCAGGCCCTTTCGGGCGCCGTGGGTGGAGATGAAGTACTCCAGCACGTTCAGGCCTTCGCGGAAGTTCGCCGTGATGGGCGTCTCGATGATCGAGCCGTCCGGCTTGGCCATCAGGCCCCGCATGCCAGCCACCTGGCGGATCTGGGCGGCGGAACCGCGAGCACCCGAGTCGGCCATCATGTAGATGGAATTGAAGGACTCCTGGTCCACTTCCTTGCCGTTGCGATCGGTGACCTTCTGCTTGGAGAGCTGCGCCATCATGACCTTGGACACGGCGTCGCCTGCGCGGCCCCAGATGTCCACGACCTTGTTGTAGCGCTCGCCGGCGGTGACCAGGCCCGAGACGTACTGCTGCTCGATCTCCTTCACCTCCTTGGAGGCGTCCTCGATGATCTTGTGCTTCTCCGGCGGCACCAGCATGTCGTCGATGGCGATCGAGATACCGGCCTTGGTCGCCAGGCGGAAGCCGTTCTGCAGCAGCTTGTCGGCGAAGACCACGGTCTCCTTCAGGCCGCACTTGCGGAAGGAGGCGTTGATCAGCTTGCTGATCTCCTTCTTCTTCAGCGCCTTGTTCATGTTGGAGAAGGCCAGGCCCTTGGGCAGGATCTCCGACAGCAGCGCGCGGCCCACCGTGGTGTCCACGAGCGAGGTCGAGGGCTCGAACTCGCCCGTGTCCTTGTTCTTGTTCCACTCGGTGATGCGCACGCTGATCTTGGCCGTGAGCTCGACCACGCCGGCGTCGAGCGCGCGCTGGACTTCGCCGATGTCGGAGAAGATCAGGCCCTCGCCCTTGCCGTTGATGCGGTCGCGGGTGGTGTAGTACAGGCCCAGCACCACGTCCTGCGAGGGCACGATCGACGGTTCGCCCGAGGCCGGGAACAGCACGTTGTTGGAGGCCAGCATCAGCGTGCGGGCTTCCATCTGCGCTTCCACCGACAGCGGCACGTGGACGGCCATCTGGTCACCGTCGAAGTCGGCGTTGAAGGCCGCGCAGACGAGCGGGTGCAGCTGGATGGCCTTGCCTTCGATCAGGATGGGCTCGAAGGCCTGGATGCCCAGGCGGTGCAGCGTCGGGGCGCGGTTCAGCAGAACCGGGTGCTCCTTGATGACCTCTTCCAGGATGTCCCACACGACCGGCGTGCCGCTCTCGACCTCCTTCTTCGCCGCCTTGATGGTCGTGGCGATGCCCATGGCTTCCAGGCGCGAGAAGATGAAGGGCTTGAACAGTTCGAGCGCCATCAGCTTCGGCAGGCCGCACTGGTGCAGCTTGAGCGTCGGACCCACCACGATGACCGAACGGCCCGAGTAGTCGACGCGCTTGCCCAGCAGGTTCTGGCGGAAGCGGCCGCTCTTGCCCTTGATCATGTCGGCCAGCGACTTCAGGGCGCGCTTGTTCGCGCCCGTCATGGCCTTGCCACGGCGGCCGTTGTCCAGCAGCGAATCCACCGCTTCCTGCAGCATCCGCTTCTCGTTGCGCGCGATGATTTCCGGGGCCTTGAGCTCCAGCAGGCGGCGCAGGCGCGAGTTGCGGTTGATGACGCGGCGGTACAGGTCGTTCAGGTCGGAGGTCGCGAAGCGGCCGCCGTCCAGCGGCACCAGCGGACGCAGGTCCGGCGGCAGCACGGGCAGCACGTCCAGCACCATCCACTCGGGCTTGATGCCCGACTTGCGGAAGGCTTCCAGCACCTTCAGGCGCTTGGAGTTCTTCTTGACCTTGACTTCGGAGCCGGTCAGATCGCCGCGCAGCTTCTCGATCTCGGTCTCGAGGTCGATGCCCTGCAGCAGGTCCTTGATGCCCTCGGCGCCCATCTTGGCGATGAACTCGTCACCGTATTCCTTGCGCTTGGCGTCGTAGTCGTCCTCGGACATGATGCTGAACTTCTTCAGCGGGGTCATGCCGGGATCGGTCACCACGTAGGCTTCGAAGTACAGCACGCGCTCGATGTCGCGCAGCGTCATGTCGAGCACCAGGCCCAGGCGCGACGGCAGCGACTTCAGGAACCAGATGTGGGCGCAGGGCGCAGCCAGGTCGATGTGACCCATGCGCTCGCGGCGCACCTTGGTCTGCGTGACTTCGACACCGCACTTCTCGCAGATCACGCCGCGGTGCTTCAGGCGCTTGTACTTGCCGCACAGGCACTCGTAGTCCTTGATGGGGCCGAAGATCTTGGCGCAGAACAGACCGTCACGTTCGGGCTTGAAGGTGCGGTAGTTGATCGTCTCGGGCTTCTTCACCTCGCCGAAGGACCACGAGCGGATCTTCTCGGGCGAGGCCATGCCGATCTTGATGGCATCGAAATGCTCATCCGGCGTGAATTGCTTGAACAGGTCGAGTAGCGACTTCATAAGACTCTTTCCTCTTCTTCCTGATTACGAACGCTCGAGCTCGATATCGAGGCCCAGCGAACGGATTTCCTTGACCAGCACGTTGAACGACTCCGGCATGCCGGCCTCGATGGCGTGCTCGCCCTTGACGATGTTCTCGTACACCTTGGTGCGGCCCTGCACGTCGTCCGACTTGACGGTGAGCATTTCCTGCAGCACGTACGAGGCGCCGTAGGCTTCCAGCGCCCACACCTCCATTTCCCCGAAACGCTGGCCGCCGAACTGCGCCTTGCCGCCCAGCGGCTGCTGGGTGACGAGCGAGTACGGGCCGGTCGAACGGGCGTGCATCTTGTCGTCCACCAGGTGATGCAGCTTCAGGAAGTGCATGTAGCCGACGGTGGTCGGACGCTCGAACGGTTCACCCGTGCGCCCGTCGATCAGGTACGCCTGCGTGCGCGTCTCGGTCAGGCCCTTGGCCTTGGCGATGTCGTCCGGGAAGGCAAGCTTGAGCATCGCGCGGATTTCCTCTTCCGAGGCACCGTCGAACACCGGGGTCGCGAAGGGCACGCCGCTTTGCAGGTTCTGCGCCATCTCGAGCACGTCGCCGTCGCTCAGCTGGCTCAGGTCTTCCTTGCGGCCGGAGCCGTTGTAGAACTGTTCCAGGAACTTGCGCAGCTCGGCCACCTTGGCTTCCTGCTGGAGCAGGTCGCCGATGCGCTGGCCGATGCCCTTGCCGGCCCAGCCCAGATGCACCTCGAGCACCTGGCCCACGTTCATGCGCGAAGGCACGCCCAGCGGGTTCAGGCAGATGTCGCACGGCGTGCCGTCGGCCATGTGGGGCATGTCCTCGACCGGAACGATCTTCGACACCACGCCCTTGTTGCCATGGCGGCCGGCCATCTTGTCGCCGGGCTGCAGGCGGCGCTTGACGGCCAGGTAGACCTTGACCATCTTGAGCACGCCCGCCGGCAACTCGTCGCCCTGCGTGAGCTTCTTGCGCTTTTCTTCGAAGGCCAGGTCGAAGCTGTGGCGGGTCTGCTCGAGCGAGTTCTTGATCGACTCCAGCTGCGCCGCGACGTCGTCGTCGGCCGGACGGATGTCGAACCAGTGGAACTTCTCGACCGACGACAGGTAGGCCTTGTCGAGCTTGCTGCCCTTGGCCAGCTTGTTCGGGCCGCCGTTGGCGACCTTGCCGGTCAGCAGCTTCTCGATCCGGTCGAAGGCATCGGCCTCGACGATGCGCAGCTGGTCGTTCAGGTCGAGGCGGAAGCGCTTGAGCTCGTCATCGATGATCTGCTGGGCGCGCTTGTCGCGAGTGATGCCTTCGCGGGTGAACACCTGCACGTCGATCACGGTGCCTTGCGAGCCCTGGTCCACGCGCAGCGAAGTGTCCTTCACGTCGGAGGCCTTCTCGCCGAAGATCGCGCGCAGCAGCTTCTCTTCCGGCGTCAGCGTGGTCTCGCCCTTGGGCGTGACCTTGCCCACCAGCACGTCGCCGGGCATGACTTCCGCGCCGACGTAAATGATGCCGGACTCGTCCAGGCGGTTGAGCTGCTGCTCGGCCAGGTTCGGGATGTCGCGGGTGATTTCCTCGGCGCCCAGCTTGGTGTCACGGGCCATGACCACCAGTTCCTCGATGTGGATCGAGGTGTAGCGGTCGTCGGCCACCACGCGTTCGGAGATCAGGATCGAGTCTTCGAAGTTGTAGCCGTTCCAGGGCATGAAGCCGATCAGCATGTTCTGGCCCAGAGCCAGCTCGCCGAGGTCGGTCGAGGCACCGTCGGCCACCACGTCACCCTTGGCGATCTTGTCGCCGCGCTTGACGATCGGACGCTGGTGGATGTTGGTGTTCTGGTTAGAGCGCTGGTACTTGATGAGGTTGTAGATGTCCACACCCACTTCGCCAGCCTGCGCCTCGTCGTCGTTGACGCGCACCACGATGCGGGTCGCGTCGACGTAGTCGACCACGCCGCCGCGGGTGGCGGTGACGACGGTGCCCGAGTCGACGGCCGAGACGCGCTCGATGCCAGTGCCGACGAAGGGCTTCTCGGGGCGCAGCACGGGCACGGCCTGGCGCTGCATGTTGGCGCCCATCAGTGCGCGGTTCGCGTCGTCGTGCTCCAGGAAGGGCACGAGGGAGGCGGCCACCGACACGATCTGCGCGGGCGACACGTCCATGTACTGGATGCGCTCGGCACCGACCAGGATCGATTCGCCCTTCTCGCGCGCCGACACCAGGTCGCCCGTCAGCTTGCCGTCCTTGTCCAGCACCGCGTTGGCCTGGGCGATGACGTACTTGCCTTCCTCGATGGCTGACAGGTAGTCGATGTCCATCGTGACCTTGCTGTCGACCACGCGGCGGTACGGCGTCTCGATGAAGCCGTACTCGTTCAGGCGGGCGTACAGGGCCAGCGAGTTGATCAGGCCGATGTTCGGGCCTTCCGGCGTCTCGATCGGGCACACGCGGCCGTAGTGGGTGACGTGCACGTCACGCACTTCGAAGCCGGCGCGTTCGCGGGTCAGGCCGCCAGGGCCCAGGGCCGAGACGCGGCGCTTGTGCGTGATCTCGGACAGCGGGTTGGTCTGGTCCATGAACTGCGACAGCTGCGAGGCGCCGAAGAATTCCTTCAGCGCCGCCGAGATCGGCTTGCTGTTGATCAGGTCATGGGGCATGAGCGGCTCTTGCTCGGCCTGGCCCAGACGTTCCTTGACGGCCTTCTCGATGCGGGCGAGGCCGGTGCGGTACTGGTTCTCGGCCAGCTCGCCGACGCAGCGCACGCGACGGTTGCCCAGGTGGTCGATGTCGTCCACCTCGCCGCGACCGTTGCGCAGGTCCACGAGGATCTTGACCACGGCCAGGATGTCCTCGTTGGTCAGCACCATCGGGCCGGTCGACTCTTCGCGGCCGATCTTGGCGTTGAATTTCATGCGCCCGACGCGCGACAGGTCGTAGGTGTCGGGGTTGTAGAACAGGCGCTGGAACAGGGCCTGCACCGCGTCCTCGGTCGGCGGCTCGCCGGGGCGCATCATGCGGTAGATGGCCACGCGGGCGGCGAATTCATCCGCCGTCTCGTCGATCCGCAGGGTCTGCGAGATGTACGCGCCCTGGTCCAGCTCGTTCGTGTAGATGCACTGGATGTCCTGCACGCCGGCGGCGCGCAGCTTCTTGAGCAGCGCTTCGGTCAACTCGTCGTTGGCCTTGGCCAGGATCTCGCCCGAATCGGCGTCGACGATGTTGCGGGCCAGCACGCGGCCGACCAAAAAGTCTTCCGGCACGCTCACGTGCGTGGTGCCCGACTGCTCCAGCTCGCGCGTGTGGCGCGCGGTGATGCGCTTGTCCTTGGCGACGATGACCTTGCCCGACTTGTCGGTGATGTCGAAGCGCGCCACTTCGCCGCGCAGGCGCTCGGAGACGAACTCCATCTGCGCGCCGCTGTCCATGAGGCGGAAGTTGTCGTTGACGAAGAAGTTCGCCAGGATCGATTCCGGATTCAGGCCGATGGCCTTGAGCAGGATCGTGACCGGCATCTTGCGGCGGCGGTCGACGCGGAAGTACAGCATGTCCTTCGGGTCGAATTCGAAGTCCAGCCACGAGCCGCGGTAGGGGATCACGCGTGCCGAGAACAACAGCTTGCCCGAGCTGTGGGTCTTGCCCTTGTCGTGCTCGAAGAACACGCCCGGCGAGCGGTGCAGCTGCGAGACGATCACGCGCTCGGTGCCGTTGATGATGAACGAGCCCTTGTCCGTCATGAGCGGCACTTCGCCCATGTAGACCTCCTGCTCCTTCACTTCCTTGACCACCTTGGACTGCGAGGTCGACGACTCGCGGTCGTAGATGATCAGTTGCACCTTGGCCCGCACGGCCGAGGCGAAGGTCAGGCCACGCGTCTGGCACTCGCGCACATCGAAGGCCGGCTTGGCCAGGTTGTACTCGAGGAACTTCATCTCCACGAAACCGTTGTGGGAGACGATCGGGAAGGCGGCGTTGAAGGCGGCTTGCAGGCCTTCGTCGGTGCGTTTCTGGGGGGCGGTGCCGGCTTGCAGGAAGGCGGTGTACGCATCTTTCTGCATCTGCAGCAGGTAGGGGATTTCGACGACGCTGTCGCGGTTGCCGAAGCTTTTGCGGATGCGCTTGCGTTCGGTGTAACTGTAGGTCGATGCTTGGGCCATGAGAGCTCCGGGGCTTGAGGTCATCAGCGACTGGGGTCAGGCGCGCGGGGCGGCGTTCCTGCTTGGCGGCTGGCCACTACCAGCGATGGCGGACGGCGATGCATTGCACATCGCCCGAACCAAGGGGTCTTCTGTAGTCGGGGTCAGAAGACACTCGAAAGCCGTATTTTCCCGGGCTTCCCATCGACCTGCCGGTCGCGGGGAAATCGGGGATCAGCCGGTTTTCGGGTGCGCTCTGAAAGCGGCAAAGGCTGGAAGGCCCTTTCGGGCACTTCCAGCCTCGCAAGAGGGCTGAATTACTTCAGTTCCACCTTGGCGCCGGCTTCTTCCAGCTTCTTCTTGGCGGCCTCGGCGTCTGCCTTCGGCAGGCCTTCCTTGACGGCCTTGGGAGCGGCTTCCACCAGGTCCTTGGCTTCCTTGAGGCCCAGGCCGGTGATTTCGCGCACGGCCTTGATGACCGACACCTTGTTCGCGCCGGCTTCGGTCAGCACGACGTTGAATTCGGTCTTCTCTTCGACCGCAGCAGCGGCGCCACCGCCACCACCGGCAGCCGGGGCAGCCATCGCAGCGGCGCTCACGCCGAACTTCTCTTCGATGGCCTTGACCAGGTCGTTGAGCTCGAGGACCGTCATGCTGTCGAGCGCGGTCAGGAATGCGTCTTTATCGAATGCCATTTTGATTTCCTAAAACAGATTGGGTTGGTTGCCGCGAAATCCAGCGATGGATCAGGCCGCGGCGGGTTCGGCTTCGGCTGCAGGCTCTGCAGCGCCTTCGCCCTTCTTCGCGGCCAGCGCGCCCAGCACCACGGCCGTGCGCGAGATCGGGGACATCAGCAGGCCGCACAGTTGGGCCAGCAGGACTTCCTTCGAAGGGATGTTCGCCAGTTGCTTCACGCCCTCGACATCCAGGGCCTTGCCACCGAAAGCGCCACCGCGGATCACCAACTTGTCGTTGGTCTTCGCGAAATCGGCCACCACCTTCGCGGCGGCCACGGCGTCTTCGGAGAAGCCATAGATCAGCGGACCGGTCATCTGGTCACCGACGACTTCGAATGCGCTGCCTGCCACGGCGCGGCGGGCCAGCGTGTTCTTCAGAACACTCAGGCTCACACCCTTCGCACGGGCTTCGTTGCGCAGACGGGTCATGTCGGCGACCGTGATGCCACGGTATTCCGCCATCACGAGCGTTTGAGCTTTAGCGGCGAGGCCGGTCACTTCGGAAATGACCGCTTCTTTCTCACTGCGATTCAGACTCAAGGTCTACTCCTTTTCAATGCCGCCGGTTGCGAAATGCACCCGGCAGCGCCTTCATGCAGCGACCAACTGTTTCGGAAACGAGATTCCTTGCAGTGGGATCGCCATCTGCGCTGGCCGGCCCTTCGTCACGAGGACTCTGGACCCATTAAGGACGGCGAACCGTCCACCAGCGGTCTTGGATGGCCCGGCGGGAGAACCCCGCCGACCCACCACATCTGCCGCCGCCCTCGCACGAGGCGAGGCCGGCGGCAAATCACTTTTTCCAGCCCTGGATCAGGACTGGGCGATGGTCTGGGTGTCCACGCGGACGCCCACACCCATCGTCGAGGACACGGCCACCTTGCGCAGGTACACGCCCTTGCTCGAGGCCGGCTTGGCCTTGACCAGTGCGTCGATCAGCGCAGCGAGGTTGCCCTGCAGCTTGTCGGTGTCGAACGAGCGACGGCCGATCGTGCCGTGGATGATCCCGGCCTTGTCGACGCGGAACTGCACCTGGCCGGCCTTGGCGTTCTTCACGGCCTGGGCGACGTCGGGCGTCACGGTGCCGACCTTGGGGTTCGGCATCAGGCCGCGCGGGCCGAGGATCTGGCCCAGCGTCCCCACCACGCGCATCGCGTCGGGGGCAGCGATCACCACGTCGAAGGGCATGTCGCCAGCCTTCACCTGGGCAGCCAGGTCGTCCATGCCGACGATGTCGGCGCCGGCGGCCTTGGCTTCCTCGGCCTTGGCGCCCTGGGCGAACACGGCCACGCGCTTGGTCTTGCCGGTGCCGTTGGGCATCACGACGGCGCCGCGCACCACCTGGTCCGACTTCTTGGCGTCGATGCCGAGCTGCACGGCCACGTCGATGGATTCATCGAACTTGGCGGTGGCGGCTTCCTTGACGAGCGCGATGGCGTCGTTCAGCGGGTACAGCTTGGTCGTGTCGACCTTGCCCTGCAGCGACTTGGCTTTCTTGGTCAGCTTGGCCATCTCACACGCCCTCCACGTTGACACCCATCGAACGGGCGGAGCCGGCGATGGTGCGGACCGCTGCGTCCAGATCGGCGGCGGTCAGGTCCTTCATCTTGGCCTTGGCGATGTCCTCGAGCTGGGCGCGGGTGATCTTGCCGACCTTGTCGGTGTGCGGCTTGGCCGAGCCCTTGTCGAGCTTGATGGCCTTCTTGATCAGCGTCGTCGCCGGAGGCGTCTTGATGATGAAGGTGAAGCTCTTGTCCGCGAAGGCGGTGATCACCACCGGCAGCGGCAGACCGGGCTCGACGCCCTGGGTCTGGGCGTTGAACGCCTTGCAGAACTCCATGATGTTCAGACCGCGCTGGCCCAGAGCGGGACCGATCGGCGGCGACGGATTGGCTTTACCAGCCGGCACTTGCAGCTTGATGAAGCCGACGATTTTCTTCGCCATGCTTTTCTCCTTGCGGGTATTGACGCTGGGCACGCAGGCCGCAGCTCCCCGGGGTTATCGACTCTTGCTTCTACGCACCTGCCGAGTCGGGAAAGCAGGGCATTCAAGGACACGGCCTTCAGGCCGTGTTCCCTCCGTTCAGGTCTTCTCGACTTCGGCGAAGCCCAGCTCGACCGGCGTCGCGCGACCGAAGATCATCACGGACACGCGCACCTTGTTCTTCTCGTAGTTCACTTCCTCGACGGTGCCGTTGAAGTCGGTGAACGGACCTTCCTTGACGCGCACCAACTCGCCCACCATGAACTCGACCTTGTGGCGGGGCTTCTCGGTACCCTGCTGCATCTGGTTCACGATGTCCTCGACCTCCTTCTGGGAGATCGGCGCCGGACGGTTCTTCGCGCCGCCGACAAAGCCCGTGACCTTGTTGGTGTGCTTGACCAGGTGCCAGCTCTCGTCGTCCATCACCATCTCGACCAGCACGTAGCCGGGGAAGAGGCGGCGCTCGGTGGTGCGCTTCTGGCCGTTCTTGACGTCGACCACTTCCTCGCTCGGCACCAGGATGCGGCCGAACTTGCTTTGCATGCCGGCGCGGTTGATGCGCTCGGTGATGTTGCGCTCGACGGCCTTTTCCATGCCAGAGTACGCATGCACCACGTACCAGCGCAGGTCGGGATTGGCGGGAGCCGCCAGCGTCGTCGTGTTGTCCACGGTGTCGTTCATCACTTTCTCCAACCCAGCAGCAGGTCGTAGAACACCCACTCGACGGTCTTGTCGGTCAGCCACAGGAAGATGGCCATGATCACCACGAAGCCGAACACATAGGCCGTCATCTGGATCGACTCCTTGCGGGTCGGCCACACGACCTTCTTCACCTCGCGCCAGGAATCGCGACCGAAGCTCCACAGGCGGCGCCCGTTCTCCGAGCTGGCGAAAGCACCCACGGCCGCAGCCAGACCCACCAGCAGCGCGCCCCACTGGACGAGCGCACCCTGCCGGCTCAGCGCATAGAAAGCCACGATGGCAGCCACCGCCAGAACGACGGCGGCAGCCAGCTTGGCCTTGTCGGCGCCGGTACTGACGGTTTCGATTTGAGAGGTGGCCATCTTGGGCGGTTTTCCTGCGGCCTCGCGGCCTTCACTGCAAGCGTCTGCTGGAGACGCCGAAGCCCGCCGGGTTACGGCGGGCTTTTTGCATTCTTCGCCGGATCACGGCGGGCTTTGCTTTCTAGTTCGCCACCTTCAGGTGGCAGGGGCAGTAGGAATCGAACCTACAACCTTCGGTTTTGGAGACCGACGCTCTGCCAATTGAGCTATACCCCTACGGCATCCATCGATCTGCAGCCCCGCGGCACGCCGTCGCGCACCGCCGGACTGCAAACAGCATCACTCGATGATCTTGGCCACGACGCCGGCGCCGACGGTGCGGCCGCCTTCGCGGATGGCAAAGCGCAGGCCTTCTTCCATGGCGATCGGTGCGATCAGCTTGACGGTGATCGACACGTTGTCGCCCGGCATGACCATTTCCTTGTCCTTGGGCAGCTCGATGGCGCCCGTGACGTCGGTCGTGCGGAAGTAGAACTGCGGACGGTAGTTGTTGAAGAACGGCGTGTGACGGCCACCTTCGTCCTTGCTCAGCACGTACACCTCGGCGGTGAAGTGCGTGTGCGGCTTGATCGAGCCGGGCTTGCACAGCACCTGGCCGCGCTCGACTTCCTCACGCTTCGTGCCGCGCAGCAGGATACCCACGTTGTCGCCCGCCTGGCCCTGGTCCAGCAGCTTGCGGAACATTTCCACGCCGGTGCAGGTGGTCTTGAGCGTCGGGCGGATGCCCACGATCTCGATTTCCTCGCCAACCTTGATCACGCCACGCTCCACACGGCCGGTCACCACGGTGCCGCGACCCGAGATGGAGAACACGTCTTCCACGGGCATCAGGAAGGCACCGTCCACCGCGCGCTCGGGCGTGGGGATGTAGGTGTCCAGCGCGTCGGCCAGCTTCATGATGGCTTCTTCGCCCAGCTTGCCCTTGTCGCCTTCCAGGGCGAGCTTGGCGCTGCCGTGGATGATGGGGGTGTCGTCGCCAGGGAACTCGTACTTGTCCAGCAGCTCGCGCACTTCCATCTCGACCAGCTCCAGGAGCTCGGCGTCGTCGACCATGTCGCACTTGTTCAGGAACACGATGATGTAGGGCACGCCCACCTGGCGGGCCAGCAGGATGTGCTCACGGGTCTGGGGCATCGGGCCGTCGGCGGCCGAGCACACCAGGATGGCGCCGTCCATCTGGGCAGCGCCGGTGATCATGTTCTTGACGTAGTCGGCGTGGCCAGGGCAGTCCACGTGGGCGTAGTGACGGTTCTGCGTCTCGTACTCGACGTGGGCGGTGTTGATGGTGATGCCGCGTGCCTTTTCTTCGGGCGCCGCATCGATTTCGTCGTACTTCTTGGCTTCACCGCCGAACTTGGCCGACAGCACCGTGGCGATCGCCGCCGTCAGCGTCGTCTTGCCATGGTCCACGTGACCAATCGTGCCCACGTTCACGTGCGGCTTGGTGCGCTCGAACTTGCCTTTTGCCATTTCTCAATCCTTGAAAAAGAACACGCCCGTGTGTTGGTTTTACGTCTGCATCGGGTTGCTGGATCCCTCGCCACGGGCAACGAGGGGCACTTGATCGCAGACGGCTTTGCTATCGGATTGATAGCTGCCTGCGCCCGCTGGTTGCGGGCTGCAGGCCGATTTCGCTTGAAATCCTGATTACTTCGAACGGGCGGCGACGATCGCCTCGGCCACGTTGCGCGGCGCTTCGGCGTAGTGCTTGAACTCCATCGTGTACGTGGCGCGACCCTGCGACATCGAGCGCAGCGTGGTCGAGTAGCCGAACATTTCCGACAGCGGAACCTCGGCCTTGATGGCCTTGCCGCCGCCGACCATGTCGTCCATGCCCTGCACCATGCCACGGCGGGACGACAGGTCACCCATCACGTTGCCGGCGTAGTCCTCGGGCGTCTCGACTTCCACGGCCATCATCGGCTCGAGGATGACGGGCGACGCCTTCTTGCAGCCTTCCTTGAAGCCGAAGATGGCGGCCATCTTGAAGGCCTGTTCCGACGAGTCCACGTCGTGGTACGAACCGAAGGTCAGCGTGACCTTCACGTCGACCACCGGGTAGCCGGCCAGCACGCCGGTGTTCAGGGCTTCGATCACGCCCTTTTCCACCGCCGGGATGTACTCGCGCGGCACCACGCCGCCCTTGATGGCGTCGACGAACTCGAAGCCCTTGCCGGCTTCCTGCGGGTCGATGCTGAACACCACGTGGCCGTACTGGCCCTTGCCGCCCGACTGGCGAACGAACTTGCCTTCGACGTCCGAGACCGACTTGCGGATCGTTTCGCGGTAGGCCACCTGGGGCTTGCCCACGTTGGCTTCCACGCCGAACTCACGCTTCATGCGGTCCACGATGATTTCCAGGTGGAGCTCGCCCATGCCGGAGATGATGGTCTGGCCGGATTCCTCGTCGGTGCGCACGCGGAACGACGGGTCTTCCTGGGCCAGGCGCTGCAGCGCGATGCCCATCTTTTCCTGGTCGGCCTTGGTCTTCGGTTCGACGGCCTGCGCGATCACGGGCTCGGGGAACTCCATGCGCTCCAGCGTGATGATGGCGTCGGGATCGCACAGGGTCTCACCCGTGGTCACGTCCTTCAGGCCCACGCAGGCGGCGATGTCGCCGGCGCGGATCTCGTCCACTTCCAGACGCTCGTTGGCGTGCATCTGCACGATCCGGCCGATGCGCTCCTTCTTGCCCTTGACGGGGTTGTAGACGCTGTCGCCCTTGGAGAGCACGCCCGAGTACACGCGCACGAAGGTGAGCTGGCCGACGTAGGGGTCGGTCATCAGCTTGAAGGCGAGCGCCGAGAACTTCTCGTTGTCGTCGGCCTTGCGGCTGGCTTCCTTCTCGTCGTCGTCCGTGCCTTGCACCGGCGGAATGTCCAGCGGCGAGGGCATGAGTTCGATGACGGCGTCGAGCATGCGCTGCACGCCCTTGTTCTTGAAGGCCGAGCCGCACAGCATCGGCTGGATCTCGCCGGCGATGGTGCGCGTGCGCAGGCCCTGCGTGATCTCTTCCTCGGTGAGGTCACCCTCCTCGAGGTACTTGTTCATCAGCTCTTCGCTGGCTTCGGCGGCAGACTCGACCATCTTCTCGCGCCATTCCTTGGCGGACTCGACCAGGTCGGCCGGGATGTCCTCGAAGGTGAACTTCATGCCCTGGGAGGCGTCGTCCCAGATGATGGCCTTCATCTTGCGCAGATCGACCACGCCCTTGAACTGGTCCTCGGCACCGATCGGGATCACGATCGGCACGGGGTTGGCCTTCAGGCGGTCCACCATCATCTGGCGCACGCGGAAGAAGTTGGCGCCGATGCGGTCCATCTTGTTGACGAACGCGAGGCGGGGCACCCTGTACTTGTTGGCCTGACGCCAGACCGTCTCGGACTGGGGCTGCACGCCGCCGACCGAGTCGTACACCATCACGGCGCCGTCCAGCACGCGCATGGAACGCTCCACCTCGATGGTGAAGTCCACGTGGCCGGGGGTGTCGATGATGTTGATGCGGTGCTCGGGGAAGGACATGTCCATGCCCTTCCAGAAGCAGGTGGTGGCGGCCGAGGTGATCGTGATGCCGCGCTCCTGCTCCTGCTCCATCCAGTCCATCGTGGCGGCGCCGTCGTGCACTTCACCGATCTTGTGGTTCACGCCGGTGTAGAACAGGATGCGCTCGGTCGTGGTGGTCTTGCCGGCGTCGATGTGCGCGGAAATACCGATGTTGCGGTAGCGCTCGATGGGGGTCTTGCGGGCCATGGATTTACTCCGTTAACGGATGAAAGCCCGCCCACCGCGCGGTGGGTCGGGCTTCCAGCCTGATGTATTGAAAGAGAAGGACTTAGAAGCGGAAGTGGCTGAAGGCCTTGTTGGCTTCGGCCATGCGGTGCACTTCGTCGCGCTTCTTCATCGCGCCGCCACGGCCTTCCGTGGCTTCCATCAGTTCGTTGGCCAGACGCAGGGCCATCGACTTCTCGCCGCGCTTGCGGGCGGCTTCCTTGATCCAGCGCATCGACAGCGCCAGGCGGCGCACAGGACGCACTTCCACCGGCACCTGGTAGTTCGCACCGCCCACGCGGCGCGACTTCACTTCGACCATCGGCTTCACGTTGTTGATGGCGATGACGAATGCTTCCAGCGGGTCTTTGCCGGGGTTCTTCTTCTCGATGAAGTCGAGCGCGCCATAGATGATGCGCTCTGCAACAGCCTTCTTGCCGCCTTCCATGATCACGTTCATGAACTTGGACAGCTCGACATTGCCGAACTTCGGGTCCGGCAGGATTTCACGTTTGGGGACTTCGCGACGACGTGGCATTTTTCTGAACCTCTTTGCTTCAGTTGGCACCGCCTTCCGGCGATACCGCGAGAGCCATCAGGACCCTCACTTACTCGACCCACGCCGACATGGCGCTTCGGGTCACTTCGTTCGCACCGCCTGCCAAGGCAGCCGAACACCGATTGAATCGAACGGGAGAAGTAAGCCGATCAGGCCTTCTTCGGACGCTTCGCGCCGTACTTGGAGCGCGACTGCTTGCGATCCTTCACGCCCTGCAGGTCCAGCGAACCGCGAACGATGTGGTAGCGCACGCCGGGAAGATCCTTCACACGACCGCCGCGAACCAGCACGACGCTGTGTTCCTGGAGGTTGTGGCCTTCACCGCCGATGTAGGAAATGACTTCGAAGCCGTTGGTCAGGCGGACCTTGGCGACTTTACGAAGCGCCGAGTTCGGCTTCTTGGGGGTCGTGGTGTAGACCCGGGTGCAGACGCCGCGGCGTTGCGGCGAGTTCTGCATGGCAGGGCTCTTCGACTTGGTCGTTTCGACCTCGCGACCCTGGCGCACCAGTTGATTGATCGTTGGCATGAATGAATTGGTCCCAAAACTCCCGCAGCCCGCCCAAGACGTGAAGGCAAAGCACGGGAAATGACGAAAACATGAAACCCTTCGGAAATTTCCGAAAAGCCCGCGATTCTAGCCCGCCGGCCAGTGGCTGGCAAATCCGGGCGGTTGTCGAGGCGCCGGCAGGCTCACCGGCGCCCGGCGCCCACCAGAAAACGCCGGGCCGCCCCAAGTGGTCTTGCCCCTCGGGGGCGGGCTGGGCGCAGCCTGGCCGTGGGGGCGCCTACTTGATCCAGAGGCGCACGGCGTCCCAGGCGCGGCCCAGGATGCCGGCCTGCTCCACCGGCTCGAGCGCCACCAGCGGCACCTCGGCCAGCGGCTGGTCGTCCAGCGAGATCTTGAGGCTGCCCAGCGGCTGGTTCTTGGTGAAGGGCGCCACCAACGGGTCGGGGCGCGCCACCTGCGTCTTGAGCTTCGCCGCCTGGCCCGAAGGCACCGAGACGACGATCGCCTCGGGCCGGCCGAGCTTGATGGTGTTGGCCTTGCCCTTCCAGACCTGCGGCGTGGCCACGGCCTGGCCGGCATCGAACAGGCGCACGTCGTCGAAGGCGGTGTAGCCCCAGTTCAGCAGCTTCTGCGACTCGTTGGCCCGCGCGTTGTCGCTGGCAGCGCCCAGCACGATGGACAGCAGGCGGCGGCCGCCCGGAAGGTTCGGGAAATCGCGCTTGGCGGTGGCGATCAGGCAGTAGCCCGCGGCGTCGGTGTGGCCGGTCTTCAGGCCGTCAACGGTCGGGTCGCGGAACAGCAGCAGGTTGCGGTTGGTGTCGTTGGACGCCGGCGTGCCCGGGTAGCGGTACTTCTTGATCGCGTAGTAATGCAGGTACTCGGGGAATTCGCGCATCAGCCGCGTCGCCAGGATGCTCAGGTCGCGTGCGGTGGTGGTGTGGCCCGGCGCGGTGAGCCCCTCGGGGTTCTTGTACGTCGTGTTCTTCATGCCCAGCGCCTTGGCCTGGTCGTTCATGAGCTGCACGAAATGCTCGGCCGTCCCGCCCACACCCTCGGCCAGCGCCATGGTGGCGTCGTTGCCCGACTGGACGATCATGCCCTTGATGAGGTCGTCGACCGGCACCTGCATCTTGGGATCGATGAACATGCGCGAGCCGGGCATCTTCCAGGCGCGCTGGCTCACCGGCAGGGTCTGGGTGAGCGTGATCTTCTTGGCCCGCAGGGCGTCGAAGACCAGGTACTGGGTCATGAGCTTGGTCAGCGAGGCGGGCTCGATGGGCGAGTCGGCATCCTTCTGGGCCAGCAGCTGGCCGGAGGTCACGTCCAGCAGCAGGTAGCTGCGCGCGGCCACTTCGGGCGGCACGGGCGCCTGCGCGCCGGCGACGGAGGCGACCAGGGCGGCCGCGGCGAACACGAACGCGCGGAGCACGTCAGGGAAACGGATCATGGGAATGCGAGGGAACGAAAGAAGGAGAAAGGGCCCGTGGGAGCAGCGCGCCGGGTGGTTCTTCTACTGGCCTGCGAGCAGGTGGCGCGTCACGAGCGACTTCAGCAGCGGCAATTGTCCGTGAAAGAAATGGCCGCCCCCGGGGATCACGGTGACAGGAAGTGACTGCGGCCGCGCCCAGTCCATCACCGCCGAGAGGGCCACGGTGTCGTCGGCCTCGCCGTGGACGACCAGCGTGCGCAGGTGCGCGTCGGCCGGCAGCGGCGGCGGCACGACGCGCGCCACGCTCGGGCCGACCAGCGCGATCTGCCCGACCTCGCGCGCCGGCCACAGCGCCTGCAGGGCGTTGACGGCCACGAAGGCGCCGAAGGAAAAACCCGCCACCGCGAGCGGGCCGCTGCCCGCCGCCTGCTCGACCACGCGCAGGTAGTCCTCTGCCTCGCCGCGGCCTTCGTCGTGCGTGCCAGCGGTGCCGCCCACGCCGCGGAAGTTGAAGCGGATGGCCGTCCAGCCGGTGGCGACGAAGGCGCGCGCCAGCGTCTGCACGACCTTGTTGTCCATCGTGCCGCCAAAGAGCGGATGGGGATGGGCGATGACCGCCGTGCCCACGGGCGCGACGCCCTCGGCCGGCCGGTCACGCGCCGCCTCGATGGCACCGGCGGGGCCTTCGAGCTGCAGCTTCTCGGTCTGTGCGTTCATGGATCTGCTACGAATTCAATAGCTGCTCCCGCAGGAGCGACGGGCGCTGGAGCCCCGAAAGGCTTGAAAAGTTCCGGCCGCTTCAGCGTCCGACGTCGGGCGGCAGCACCAGGCGCTCGACCACCTGGCCATTCTTCAGGTGCGATTCGACGATCTCGTCGATGTCGGCCGTGTCGACGAAGCTGTACCAGACCGCTTCGGGGTACACCACCGCCACCGGCCCGCCGGCGCAGCGGTCCAGGCAGCCGGCCTTGTTGACGCGCACCTTGCCGGCACCGGCCAGCCCCTCCTTCTTGACCCGCGACTTGCAGTGGTCGAAGCCCGCCTGCGCGTTGTGCCGGGCGCAGGAGTCCTCGCCGTTGGTGCGCTCGTTCAGGCAGAAGAAGATGTGGCGGGCGTAGTAGCCGCCCGGCGCGCTGGAGGATGAACTGGCCATCCGCCGGATTCTAGGAGCCGCCCTGGCGCGCGGGGCGCCTTGCCAGCGCCGCCAGGGCGTGGGCAATGGTGGCGAAGGGCCACAGCCAGCCCAGCCATTGCGCCAGGCCGTGGAAGCGGATGAAGCGCCCCTGTTCCCAGGTCGCCAGCGTCTGCGCGAAGTAAGCGCTTTCGGGCGCCTGGTTGAGCAGGCTCAGGTGCAGCACCAGGGCCACCAGCAACAAGGCCATGCACAGGCGGCGTGACAGCGGCGTGAGCACCACGCCCACGATGACCGCCGCCAGCATGCCGATCCGCACCGGCAGGCCGAACCAGGCCCAGGCGTGCTCGGGCCCGTAGCTCAGCGCCGCCGACAGCGCGCTGGCCGCCAGGCCCAGCCCCAGCATCAGCACCAGCAGGGCCAGCCGCCGCCCGGGCGATCGCGCCACGGTGAAGGCCAGCAGGCAGGGAACGAGGGCGCCGAGCATCACGCACAGCAGCTCGACCGCAGGCACCAGCGGCTCCAACTCGAACTGGCGCACCGGCAACCAGTCCAGGAAGGGCGTGTCGGCCAGCCATTCGGCGATCGCCGTCTCCAGCCGCTCGAAGACCTGGCCCAGTCCAAAGGGCACGGCCGGCGGGAAGAGCAGCGCCACGGGCCACAGCGCGAGGAGGCCCAACGCGCCGCGCGCCTCGTCCACGAACCAGCTCGCCCGTGCGCGGCTCCAGTGCGCGACGAAGCCCAGCCGCTCGGCAGCGGCCGCGAGCATGGCGCCCAGCAGCGCACCGAGGCTGTTCAGGCCGAGGTCCACGTTCGAGGGGATGCGCGACGGGAGGTAGCTCTGCAGCGTCTCCATGCCGAAGGCCAGGGCCGCGCCGGCCGCCGTGGCCTGCGCCACGGCGCGCAACGCACCCGCACCGGGCCAGGTGCGCAGCACGACCAGCGCGATCAGGAAGCCCAGCGGCATGTAGCCCGCCACGTTCACGCCGAAATCAAAGCCCGTCCAGTACTTCGGCCAGGGCGCTGCCAGGTAGGCCCAGGGCACGATGCCCTGGTCGCGCCACTCCGAAAAGGGATACAGGCTCGCGTAGGCGATCAGCGCCGTGTAGGCAAGCGCCAGCGGCAGGGCGGTGGTCTTGTGGCGGGCGGGACCGGGCGGCGGGGTCACGTCGTCAGAACGGCTTCACGACCACCAGGATGACGATGGCCAGCAGCAGCAGGACGGGCACCTCGTTGAAGAAGCGGTACCAGCGGTGGCTGCGGCGGTTCTGGCCGGCCTCGAAGCGGCGCAGCAGCACGCCGCAGCCGTGGTGGTAGCCCAGCACCGCCGCCACCAGCGCCAGCTTGGCGTGCATCCAGCCGTTGCCCGCGCCGCGGCCGATGCCGTAGCCCAGCCACAACCACAGGCCGAACGCGATGGCCGGCACGGCCAGGAAGGTGGTGAAGCGCATCAGCTTGCGCGCCATCAGCAGCAAGCGGGCGCGCTCGGCCACCGATTGGGGCGGAACCATCGCCAGATTCACGAAGATGCGCGGCAGGTAGAACAGGCCCGCGAACCAGCTCGCGATGAAGACGATGTGGAAGGACTTGACCCAGAGCATGGCCCGCAGTGTACGGAGCGCCCCACCGCGCCCCGCGGGCAAAAAAAAGCCCGGCGTTCAAAAACGCCGGGCCACGAAGCCCTTTTGCTGTCACACATCAAGGCACCCGCTCAGGGAGGAAAAGCGGGAGACGGCGAACCGTCCGAGACGAAATTTAACAAAGCCACCAGGCCCTATCAAGCATGCGGGTAACTTTTTTTGACGATCACCAAAGGTCAAATAGTTCTTTTGGATTATCAAACCGCGGATTTGCTTGTACGCATGGGCGTTCGCGGAGGTGGTCGGCGCTCCCGAGCCTTGGGGCACAATTTTCGGCATGACCCTGCACGCCCCCTTTCCTGCCGGCCGCCCACGCCGGCTGCGCCGCGACGCTTTCACTCGCAATCTCGTGCGCGAGCACACACTCACGGCGCATGACCTGATCTATCCAGTGTTCGTGCAAGAAGGGGTGGGCCAACGACATGCCGTGCCGTCGATGCCGGGCGTGGAGCGGCTGGGCCTGGACCTGCTGCTGCCGGTGGCCGAACAGTGCGTGGCATTGGGAATTCCCGTGATGGCGCTGTTTCCGGTGATCGACCCGGCGCTCAAGACGCCCAATGGCGACGAAGCCTTCAACCCCGACGGCCTCATCCCGCGCGTGGTGGCAGCGCTGAAGAAGGAATTCCCCGACCTGGGCATCATGACCGACGTTGCCCTCGACCCCTACACCAGCCATGGCCAGGACGGCCTGCTCGACGAGAACGGCTACATCCTCAACGACCCGACGGTCGAGGTGCTGGTGAAGCAGGCCCTCGCCCAGTCGGCCGCCGGCGTGGACATCGTGGCGCCCAGCGACATGATGGACGGGCGCATCGGCGCCGTCCGCAACGCGCTCGAAGCGCGCGGCGATGTGCACACGCGCATCATGGCCTACAGCGCCAAGTACGCGAGCGTCTTCTACGGCCCCTTTCGCGATGCCGTGGGCTCGGCCGCCAACCTGGGCAAGAGCAACAAGAAGGTCTACCAGATGGACCCGGCCAACACCGACGAGGCGCTGCGCGAGGTGGCGATCGACATCGCCGAGGGCGCCGACATGGTGATGGTGAAGCCCGGCATGCCGTACCTGGACGTGGTGCGGCGCGTGAAGGACGAGTTCCGCGTGCCCACCTTCGCCTACCAGGTGAGCGGCGAGTACGCGATGCTCAAGGCCGCCGCGCAGAACGGCTGGCTCGACCACGATGGCGTGGTGCTCGAATCGCTGCTGGCCTTCAAGCGCGCCGGCGCCGACGGCGTCCTCACCTATTTCGCGCTGGACGCGGCACGACTGCTACAAAAACAGTAGCTATCAGCGCCCGTCGGATGGGCGCTGCAGGCCGATTCGGCTTGAAATCCGGCGTATAACCCGGGCCCATGCGCATCCTCGAGATCAGCGCCAGCCAGGCGCACGAACACGCCTCGCTCGCGCGCTTCATGCACCCGGGCGCCTGCGACGCGAGCTTCCTGTGGCTGTCGCTCACCCGCAGCGAACTGCAGGCCACGCTCGGCCAGGTCCAGGAGCTTCTGCAGGTGCTGTGCGGCACGCAGTTGGTCGACTTGCACGTGAGCGACCTGCTCAACGATCAGCTGCCCTCGCACTACGACTACACCTCGCAGTACGACCTGCTGGTGGTGCGCCGCCTCGCGGCAAGCCAACCCGACGCCCCGGCGCCCCCGCCGGCCGACGACGCCATGCGCCGCCAGGCAGGCCCGCCCGCGCTGCGCCGCATCGACACCCGGCCCGTGGGTTTTGCGGTGTTCGACCGCGTGCTGCTGTCGGTGCACCCCGAGGATGGCGCGGTGCGCGATGCCGTCGCCGCCAAGCTCAGCGCCGCCAGCACACCGGCGAGCGCGCCGGCCATCGACGTGCGGGCCACCTCGGCCCGCCTGCCGACCGGGCCGGCCGATCTGATGCTGCGGGTGGTCAACCAGATCGTCGACAGCTACCTCGCGCTGCGGCGCGACCTCACGAAGCAGCTCGACCACTGGCAGGAAGAGTTGATCGACCCGAAGACGCGCTTCACCAACTGGGCGGCGCTGATGCAGTCGCGCCAGTCGCTGCACCACCTCGACGAGATCTGCGAGGACCAGCGTGCCGCCGTGCAGGACTGGATCGACGCACTCGAGGCCCTGCCCGCGCCCGGCACGCCGGCCGCGGCACGCGAACGCGAGCTGCTGCTGGTGCGCAGCCGCGACGTGCTCGAGCACATCGAGCGTGTGGTGCACCATGTGCGCCGACTGGAGCAGAACGCCGAGACCGCGGTGCAGCTGCACTTCAACGTGCAGAGCCACCGCACCAACGACATCATGCGTGTGCTGACGGTGCTGACCGCCATCTTCCTGCCGCTGAACCTGATCGCGGGCATCTTCGGCATGAACTTCGAATTCATCCCGCTGGTCCACAAGGCCGACGGCTTCTGGATCGCGATGGGCTCCATGGTGCTCATCGCGATCGGGCTGGTGCTGGTCTTCTGGCGCAAGCGCTACCTGGCGAGAACCGCACGCTGAAGGCGTGCACGAAAAAAGCCCGCCGGTCGATGACCGGCGGGCTTCAGAGCCAGAAGGGCGCAGTGCTTACAGCTTGGAAGCGCCGCCTGCGGCGCGTGCACGCACGTCGATCGGGTTTTCCATCGTCGAGATCACGCGACTGTTGACGCGCGAACCGGAACTCACGTTCTGGTCGGGCGCGGCGGCAGCGCGGACGGCTTCGGCCTGCACCAGCACGCGGTCCTTCGACACGGCGACGGTTTCGGGGCCGCGCGAGCCGCGGGTCACGTTCTGGTTCGGTGCCGAGGCGGCCTTGACGGCCTCGGCGTTGACGGCGTCGCGGCTGAGGGCCGAGGCAGGGGCGTGCACGCCTTCGTAGCTCTCGGCATGGGCACCGGCGGCGGCCAGCAGGGACAGGGCAGCGGCGGCGATGAGTCGTTGGGTGTTCATGCGGGTCTCCAGGAGATGGGCGGGACAGGAAAAGGGCCGCCGGATTCAGCGGCCCGAGGTACTTCGGATCAGAGCGCTGCGCTGCGGGTCGCGGCGCGACGCACGGCCAGGCTGCCCTGGGTGTATTGCGAAGGGATCGTGCTGTTCACGAAGGCCTTGCGGTCCAGGTTCCAGGTCGGGTCATGGGCGGCGGCAACGGCACCGGTGCGCACGGCGTTGCGGTCGGCCTGCGACACGATGGCGGCCGGCACGCCGGCGTTGGCGCCTTCGGCGTACGGGTTGGCCGAGTGGGCGGCCACGACGGCCTGCTGGTTCACTTCGGCGCGGCTGGCCACCGAGTTGACGGTGGTCACGCCCTGGTATTCCTCCGCCTGCGCGACGCCAGCGGCGGCGACGAGGGACAGGGCGGCAACGGCGAGAATCTTCGAGGTCTTCATTTCTTTACTCCTTGGCAATACGGTCGACGACAGAACGGGGTCGGGGGTGGGAAGCTGGCTCCGTCTCGTGGACCGGAGTGCCGCCGCGCTCGGGGCCTGGTTCAACCCGGGTCCGCTTCATGTCGCTGGCCCGTGGGATGAATTGTGGGGAGATTCGTTAGGTACAAACCCGCACAATTCGAACCACCGTGTTCGCGATCGAGAAACAATCGCGGGCCTTGATACTCCCTTCCTCATGGACAGCCTCGACCTGATCCGCACCTTCCGCGAAGTGGCTGCACTGGGCAGCTTCTCCAAGGCCGCCAAGCGGCTGGACATGTCCAAGGCCACGGTGAGCAAGTACGTGGCCGAACTGGAAACCCGCTTCGGCGTTCGCCTGCTCAATCGCTCCACCCGCTCGGTCAGCCTCACCGACGCCGGGCAGTTGCTGCTGGACCGCAGCCAGCCGGTGCTGGAGATGGTGGAGCTCACGCAGGCCGAATTGCAGGAGCGCGCCAACGAGCCACGTGGCCGCCTGCGCATTGCCGCGCCCTACGGCATGGCCAGCGGCGACCTCCCGAACCTGCTGGCCGAGTTCATGGGCTACTACCCCGAGGTGACGATCACCCTGCAGCTGAGCAACCACACCGACCTGGCCGAGGACGGCATCGACGTGGAACTGCGCTTCGGCCCGATCGAGAACGAGAACCTCATCGTGCGCAAGCTGCTGCAGATGCACATGGTGGTCTGCGCCTCGCCCGTGTACTGGAAGAAGCACGGCACGCCGGCGCATCCCGACGATCTGGCCGGGCATGACGCGCTGACGCTGCTGCGGCAGGGCGCGCACCCGGTGTGGCGCTTCGAGGACGGCGGCCAGGTCATCGACGTGCCGGTGAAGAGCCGCATGGAAGCGACCGAAGGCGCGCCGCTCATCCAGGTGGCGATGCGCGGCTTCGGCGTGATCTACGTGCCCGCGCTGGTGGTGCAGCCGCACATCGACCACGGCGAGCTGGTGCCGGCGCTGCAGGACTATGCGCGCAAGGACATGTGGCTGTCCGCCGCCTACCTGCAGCGCAAGCACAACAGCGCGGCGCTGCGTGCCCTGCTGGACTTCCTGCAGACGCGCATCAGTGCGCGCGGCAAGTACGGCGAAGCCAGCGCCCAGCGCGCGCGGGCCGGGCGCAAGGGCGAGCAGGCGGACTGAGCCGGAAGATCAGCGCACGCCGAAGATCTGCGCCGCGTTGTCCCAGGCCACGCGCCGCGCGAGCGCTGGCGGCAGGTCGCCGAGCCACACGCGGTAGCCCCGCATGATCTCGTCGTAGGAGCTCCAGCGCTGGTTGATCCAGGTGTCGGAACCGACAAGGAAGCGGTCGGGGAACGCCTCGATCAGCGCACGCCATTCCGCGCAAAGCTTGCCGCCTTCGCATGTCAGCCCCGGCCGGTACGACAGCTCGCCCATCAGCTTCGGGTAGCGCTCCATCATCTGCCGCACGCGCGCCACGGGCGCACCGCCGATGCCGGTATGCGCCCAGATGAGGCGGTTGTCGCGCCCCTTGGACGGCGTGTGCGCCATCAGCAGGTCCACGGCTTCGTCGTCCACATGTGCCAGCACGGCCAGCTGGCGCTGCTCGGCCAGCACCATCAGCTTCCTGGCGACCGGACCGTTGGCGTTCGCGCTCTCGTACAGGTGGAACTCGCCGATGCCGCGGTAGGGCCCGCTGGCCGTGCCGCGCGCCAGCTCGGCCAGCACCATCTCGTGGATGCTCTCGTCGCGGAACCAGTTCGTGTAGTCGGCCCGCGTGCGGTACAGGCGCACGAAGGGCACCACGGTGACGCCGGCCTCGCGCGTCTCGCGCAGCGCGGCCAGCGTGCGCGTGCCTTCGTTGGGCCGCGAGTTGCCGACGATGGCGCGCACGCCGTTGCGCTGCATGCGGGCCAGCGCCTCGGTGGGCGGGAAGGGGCCGGCGTCGCCGTTCCAGGCCTCCTCGTTGTAGTGCAGGTGCGTGTCGAAGATCGGGCCGGCGTAGTCTGCGGCCCGCGCCAGGCCGGAGAGTGCTATCGAAAAGATAGCTGCCGCCGCCCAGCGGGCGGACGCTGCAGGCCGATTCGGCTCGAAACGACGGCGCACCATGCGGCGCCGGTCAGCCGACGTACTTGCCGAACAGGTACAGCGTGCGCTCCTTGGCGGTGGCCGCCGCGCCGGCATCGTAGGAGCCGCGCTGGTCGCAGTTGAAGCCGTGGCCGCAGGCGTAGACGTGCACCTCGACCTCCGGGTGCGCCTTCTCGAAGGACTCAATGGTGTCCAGCGGGATCCAGTGGTCCTTGTTGCCGAAGTGCGCCATCACCGGCACCTTGGGCTTGCGCGCGGTTTCCTCGGGCGAGGTCATGCCGCCGCCGTAGTACGGTGCCGCGGCGGCCAGGCCCTCGAGTTCGCAGGCCGCGCGCCAGGTCAGCAGGCCGCCCCAGCAGTAGCCCACGATGCCGACCTTGCCCGCCTTGCCGGCGTAGTCGATGGCGGCCTGGATGTCCTGCAGCACGCCGGGCGCGGGCAGTGCCTCGACGGCGGTCTTGAGTTCGAAGCCGGCCTTCATGTCGGCCTCGGTGTAGCCCAGCTCCACGCCGGGCTTGACGCGGTGGAAGGTGGCCGGCGCCACGGCCAGGTAGCCGGCCGCCGCATAACCGTCGGCCACCTCGCGGATGTGCGAGTTGACGCCGAAGATTTCCTGCACCACGACGACGCCGCCCTTGGGCGTGCCCGCGGGTTCGGCCACGTAGGCGGGGAAGGTGAAGCCATCCTTGGCGGTGAGATCGATGAACTGGCCCATGTAATGCTCCTGGTGCGGGTGAGTGGGATGAGAGAGAGAGAAGAAGAACAGATGAAGGCGCGATCAGCGGGCGAGCGCGCGTTCGACGAAATCGAGCCGGTCCTGGCCCCAGAACATCTCGCCGTCGACCACGTAGGTGGGCGCGCCGAAGACGCTGGTGTCGATGGCCTCCTGGGTGAAGGCCTGGTAGCGCTCCTGCACCGGCGGCGTGCGCGCAACATCCAGCCGCGAGGCGGGCAGGCCCAGCGCCAGCAGCAGGTCGGCCAGCACTTCGGCGTCGGCGATGTCGCGTTCATCGGCCCAGACGGCGGCCATGACGCGGCCGGCGAGCTGCAGCGCGGCGAGCGTGCCGTCGGCCGAATCGACGGCGAGGATCAGGCGCGCGGCTTCGTTGCCGTCGACCGGGAAGAAGCGCGGCTGCGGGTTCAGCGGCAGTTGCAGGTGCTTGGCGAAGCGCGCCAGTTCCACCAGCCGATAGGCCTGGCGCTGCGGCGCGCGCTTGGCCAAGGGCAGGCCGCCCGACACCGGGAACACCTGGGCCAGGTCCATGGGCTTGAGCCGCACCGTCGCACCGGCTGCGTCGGCCATCGCCATGAAACGGGCATGGCCCAGGTAGGTCCAGGGGCTGTGCGGCGCGAAGAAATAATCGACGGTCGAGGGCAAACAGGTCTCCGGTGCGCCGGACGGCGCGGCATGCGCGAGGCCGATGGTCTAATCCCGGCCCAGGAGGTGGGCGGCGGCGGGACCAAGCATCCCGCGCCGGCACCGGTTGTACCCCAGGCGCCGCCTTCATGCAGGAGAAACCGCGTTGGACCCCCAAGTGCTCTTGATCACCGGCGCGAGCCGCGGCATCGGCGCCGCCACCGCCCTGCTGGCCGCGAAACGCGGCTTCGCGGTCGCCGTCAACTACGCCAGCCATTCCCTCGCGGCCGACGAGGTGGTGCGCCGCATCCGCGCCGAGCGCGGCAGCGCGATCACGGTGCAGGGCGACGTGGGCGACGAGGCCCAGGTCGTGGCCATGTTCGAGAAGGTCGACGCCAAGCTCGGCCGCCTCACGGCGCTGGTCAACAACGCCGGCATCGTCGACCGGCGCGCACGGGTCGACCAGATGAGCGTGCAGCGGCTCGAGCGCATGTTCCGCATCAACGTCACCGGCAGCTTCCTGTGCGCGCGTGAGGCGGTGCGCCGCATGAGCACCGCGCATGGGGGCGACGGCGGCGCCATCGTCAACGTCGGCAGCGCCGCGTCGCGCATCGGCTCGCCGGACCTGTATGTCGACTATGCGGCCAGCAAGGGCGCGATCGACACCTTCACCCTCGGCCTGGCCAAGGAAGTGGCGGCCGAGGGCATCCGCGTCAACGCCGTGCGGCCGGGCCTCATCGACACCGAGATCCATGCGTCCGGCGGTCTGCCCGACCGCCACCACCAGCTCGCGCCGCAGGTGCCGATGCAGCGCGTGGGCACGGCCGACGAGGTGGCCGCGGCGATCGTTTGGCTGCTCTCGCCGGAGGCGAGCTACACCACCGGCGCATTGCTCGACGTGGGCGGCGGACGATAAATGGCCCACCCCCAGTCTTCGCGGACTTCGTTCCGCTCCGCCAACCCCCTGCAAGGGGGCTCATCCTGCGGCCGGGCGAAGCCCGTTCCGCGGATGTTCCCGCATGGCCTGCTCCGCGGCCTCTCGCGCCGGGGCGTGCTGCCGCCCACTGGCGAAGCGACACCGGAGGGATAGCCATGGCCACCTCGATGGACCTCATCAAGCCGCTGGTCACGCTGGTGGCCATCGTCAACCCGCTGGGCATCGTGCCCTTCTTCATCCACTACACGCAGGGCTACACGCATGCCCAGCGCATGCGCACGGCGAAGGTGTCGGCCATCAGCGCCTTCTTCGTCATCAGCATCAGCGCGCTGATCGGCCAGCAGCTGCTCGGCTTCTTCGGCATCTCCATTGCGAGCTTCCAGGTCGGTGGCGGGCTGCTGCTGCTCATCAGTTCGCTGTCGATGCTCAACGCGCAGCCGGCCGAGGCCAAGGCCAGCGCCGAGGAGGTGCGCGCCACCGAGGTCAAGGCCGCGATGGGCGCGTCGATCGCGGTGGTGCCCCTGACCATCCCGCTGCTCACCGGGCCGGCCACCATCTCGACCATGGTCATCTACGCCACGCAGACGCGCCAGTGGTGGGAGCTCGCGATCCTGGTCGGCTACGGCATCGTGGTCGCGATCATCACCCTGCTCGCCTTCCGCCTCGCCGAGCCCATCGCCCGCGTGTTCGGCAAGACCGGCATCAACGTCATGACGCGGCTGATGGGCCTGATCCTCGCCGCGCTGGCGGTGGAGGTGATGGCCAACGGGCTGGGGAAGCTGTTTCCGATTCTCGAACGAACGGCTTGAGATTCGGGCACCCCCGGGGCCGGCGTTCACGCGGTCTCACGGAACAGGCGCCAGAACATCGGCATGCCTTGCCGACGCATCGGCCGCCTGCGCGCGCGCATACCGGGTCGGCGCCTGTCCGACATGGCGGGAAAAGGCGACGCTGAAGCTGCTCGCCGACCCGTACCCGACGCGTTGGGCGACATCGGCGATGCCCATGTTCTGCTGGCGAAGAAGGTCCTTGGCCAGCGCCATGCGCCATGCCAGCAGGTACGCCATCGGCTGCAATCCCACGGCTCGGCTGAAGCGGGTGAAGAAGGCCGAGCGCGACATCGCAGCCGTTCTGGCGAGTTCGGCGACGGTCCATGGCCGCGTCGGCCGCTCGTGCATCGCGCGGATGGCCACCGCCAGCCGCTCGTCGGCCAGCCCCCGCACCAGCCCCGCCGCGCTGGCCGTTCCGTCCGAGGAGCGCAGTGCTTCGATGAGCAGCAGTTCGAGCAGTCGCGTGAGAACGACTTCGCGCGCCGGCCGGTCTTCGCGCAACTCCTCGCCAAGCAGTTGCACGAAGGTGGCCAGCCGTTGTGCACCACGCACGTGGATCAAACGGGGCAGCAGCGAAACCAGCAAGGTCGCATCCGGCGAGCCGAAGCTGCAATGGCCCGCAAGGATGCGCAGGTCGGTGGGTCCCTCCTGCCGGCCGATCCTGTGGAGCCCCGGCCCCACGGCGACGGGGGTTTCGGCGGTGCCGTCGGGCGGCGCGTCCAGGCTGGACATGGCGACGTCAAAGGCCGCGGGAACGAGCGCGAAGTCGCCGGCCCGTAGCTCGACGGCCGCATTGCCGTCGAGTGCGAGCTGGCACACGCCTTCAAGCACGGCGCAGTAGAAGGGCTGGCCGGCGTCAGACCGGCGGGCCTTCCACGGGCCGGCGCCGACCACCTGCTTGGAGAAGCGCGCCGTCGGATGCAGCAAAGAGACCACCTCGGCGAGCGGATCGACCAAGCCAAGCCCTTTCTGGACTTTTACAAATGACTTATGGACTTTTCATTGTAGATAGTTCCGATCTTCCGGCCTATCGTTGCAGCATCCCTGATGTGAAAGGCACGCGATGAAGACCATCCTGATCACTGGCTGCTCGTCCGGCTTCGGCCTCGAAACGGCACGCCACTTCCTTGAACAGGGCGACTGGCAGGTCGTCGCCACCATGCGCTCGCCGCGCCAGGACTTGCTGGCCCCCTCCTCGCGCCTGCGCGTGCTGCGGCTCGATGTCACGGATCCGCACAGCATCCGGGACGCCGTGGAGGCGGCCGGCCCGATCGACGTGCTGGTCAACAACGCCGGATTCGGCGCACCCGCGCCCGTGGAGCGCACGGACATGGACACGGTGCGCGGGCTCTTCGAGACCAATACCTTCGGCACCATCGCCGTGACGCAGGCGGTGCTGCCGCAAATGCGCGAACGCCGCCAGGGCGTGGTGATCAACGTGAGTTCGAGCGCCACGCTCAAGCCGCTGCCCCTGGTCGGCGCCTACCGTGCCGCCAAGAGCGCGGTCAACGCGTTCTCGGAATCGCTGGCAGCCGAGGTCCAGCACTTCGGCGTGCGCGTGCACATCGTGCTGCCGGGCTCTTCAGGCGAGACGCGCTTTCGCGAGACCGCCCGAGCACATGCGAAGGGATTCGACGACGAGGTCTACGGCGCGTTCATGCGGGAGATCGTGGCGCGAGCGCTCGCGTCCACCGGGCCCGGCACTCGGGCGCAGGACGTGGCCGAGGCGGTCTGGCGTTCCGCCACCGATCCGTCGACGCCCCTTCACATCCCGGCGGGCGCAGACGCGGTGCAGTGGGCGCAGGACGCCGGACTGGATGGCGCCTGACCGGCGCACAGCAACGCCGCTCGCCGCGGGCGTCGACCACCGAGGCGATGCCGCCGTCGGCGGCCGGATCGCCGGTCGCGCCCACCGGATCGCGGGGCCACGCCTCAGCGCGCCTGGTTCACCCACGCCACCATCTGCGCCACCGCCTCGTCGCTGGCCGCAGTGAGGGCCTTCACGCCGCCGGCGGCGTCGTTCGTGGGCGCGGCCTGGCGCACGGTGAACACGCGCTGGCCCAGCACGCGCTCGCCAGCCGGCGAGCCGCGCACGAGCGTGGCGCGCACGCGCACCAGGCCCACGCTGGCGGTGGGCGACTCGAAGTAGTGGCTGAACTCGTCGAGCGAGATGCGCAGCACGTCAGTGCTGCGGCCCTCGCGGCTCAGGTTGGCGGCCTCCAGCGTGCCGAGCACGGTGCGGCTGGGCGTGAGGCCGTCGCGCAGGCGCTGGCGGAAGAGTTGGAGTGGCGGCTGCGTCCAGCGCGAGCCGGCGTAGGGCCGCAGTTCGTTCGCGTCGGCATAACCGAGGCGGTAGTTGAGCCCGGTGCCCTCCAGGCGCGACGCCGCCGTGTCCAGGTCGGCCAGCGTGATGGGCGGGAGCGCGGCGGTGCCGACCGCAGGCGGTGCGCTGACGGCCAGCGGACCGGGGCCGAAGTCGTAGAGCACGGTGCGATGCGGCTTGTCGGGCAGCGCGCTGCAGCCGGCAAGTAACAGAAAACCCAAGCAAAAAACGGCCAGAGCGCCCGTCCCGCCTGCGCGATCAGCTCCTGATTTCATAGCAAATAGTCCCATCTTCGGACTCTCCTTCTCACCGGCCCGTGGCCGTGGGCGCGACGAAGCCCGCCTCGCCCGGACCCGGCGCCGGCGTGCCGGTTCCATAGACCAGCGACTGCGGGCTGTCGGCGATGGTGTCGGCCAGCCGGCCCACGCGGCGCGCGGCCAGCGAGGTGTCGTCGGCCGCGCGGTTCAGGCGCGGCAAGGTGCCGTTGTTGATGGACTCGAGCGTCTGCTGCAGCGCCGCCGTGCCACTGCCCAGGCGGTCCATGGTGCCGCCCTCGGCGTTGAGGCGCGCGATGGTGGTGTTGAGCGTCTGCGCCACGCGCGCGAAGTCGGCGGCCGTGCTGCGCACGCTGCCGGCCAGCGGCGGGATCGCGGCCAGCGCCGGGTCGATGCGGGTCTTCAGCGTGTTGTCGAAGGCCTGGGTCACGCGGTTGGCGCTGGCGGCCACCTGGGCGATGTTCTCCAGCGCGTCGGCGATCCGCTGCTGGTTCTGGTCGTTGAGCAGCCGGTTGGCGCGCCGCGTGATCTCCTCGACCTGCGAGAGGATCTCTTCGCCATGGTCCTGCAGCGACGCCAGCGCCGAGGGCCGCAGCGGGAGGCGCGGCGGGTCGTCGTTGTTGGGCACGAGCGGCTTCTCGTCGCCCTTGCCCTTGTCGTCCAGCGCGATGAAGGCCAGGCCGGTGACGCCCTGGTAGGCCAGCGTGGCGTAGCTGGAGGTGGTGAGGGGCACGCGCTCGTCGACGCTGATGCGCACGCGCACGTTGCCGCGCTGCTTGGGGTCGAAATCGATGCCCGTCACCTTGCCGACCATGATGCCGCGGTAGCGCACCGCGGCCTGCGGCTGCAGGCCGCTCACGGCGTCGCGGGTGGACAACTCGTAGGTATTGCGCACCGTCGTGTCGCGCGTGAACCAGAGGATCAGCGCAACGAGCACCGCCACCAGGCCGAGCACGAAGGCGCCGGCGGCGAGGGCATGGGCTTTGTTCTCCATGATCAATCGTCCTTCTCAGGGGAGGCGGTGCCGCCGCCGCCGGGCCGCCCCAAGGCGGCGGGCGCCCCCTCGGGGGGCAGCGAACCTCGCGAAGCGGGGAGCGTGGGGGCCTTCATGTCTTTCAGGGCGAGCATGGCGCGCTGGCCGCGGCCGCCGAGGAAGTAGTCGTGGATGAAGGGGTGGTCGAAGCGGGTCACTTCGTCGGCCGTGCCGGCAACGATCACCTTCTGGTCGGCCAGCACGGCGATGCGGGTCGACAGGTCGAGCAGCGTGTCGAGGTCGTGCGTGACCATCACCACCGTCAGCCCCAGCTCGCGGTGCAGGCCGCGCAGCAGGTCGCAGAAGCTGTCCGACGCGGCCGGGTCCAGGCCCGCGGTGGGCTCGTCGAGCAGCAGCAGCGGCGGGTCCATGATGAGCGCGCGGGCCAGCGCCACGCGCTTGATCATGCCGCCCGAAAGGTCGGCCGGCATCTTGTAGGCATGCTCGGGCGCCAGGCCCACCATCTGCAGCTTGACCAGCGCGGCATCGATCACCAGTTCCTCCGGCAGCAGCTTCAGCTCGCGCAGCGGGAAGGCGATGTTGTCGATGACGTTGAAGGCCGAGAACAGCGCGCCGTGCTGGAACAGCATGCCCACCACCGCCGCGCCCTTGGCGCTGAGCGCGTTCGGCGGCGTGCCCAGCACCCGCACCTCGCCGCGCGTGGGGTGCTCGAGCCCGAGGATCTGGCGCAGCAGCACCGTCTTGCCGGTGCCCGAGCCGCCGACCAGCGACAGGATCTCGCCGCGTTCGATGGTCAGCTGCAGGTCGCGGTGCACGACCTGCTCGCCCTTGTCGTTGGCGAACACGGTCCAGAGCCCGTGGATGTCGACCACCGGCGCATCGCCGTGGTCCAGGTGTTGCCAGGCCGAGGTGCTCATGTCCCGGCGCGGAATCCGATGCCGCGGAACAGCACGGCGAACAGGGCGTCGACCAGGATCACCATGGTGATCGAGGTGACGACGGAGGCCGTGGTGCCGCGGCCCAGGCTCTCCGTGTTGGGCTTGACCCGCATGCCGTAGTGGCAGGCGATGAGCGCGATGAGCACGCCGAAGACGGCCGACTTGGCCACCGCCAGCACGATGTTGCTGAAGGGCACGGCGCGCGGCAGCTGCTGCAGGAAGAACACGGGCGAGATGTTCAGCGTGGAGTCGGCCGCCAGCATGCCGCCCAGCAGCGCGGCGATCGAGGTCCAGATGCTGATCAGCGGCATGGCGATGGCCAGGGCCAGCACGCGCGGCATGACGAGCCGGAAGCCGTGCGGAATGCCCATCACGCGCATGGCATCGAGCTCCTCGGTGACGCGCATCACGCCGATCTGCGCCGTGATGGCCGAGCCCGAGCGGCCGGCCACCAGCACCGCGGCCAGCACCGGGCCCAGCTCGCGGATCAGCGACAGCCCCAGGATGTTGACGATGAAGCTCTCGGCGCCGTAGTTGCGCAGCTGGTTGGAGGTGAGATACGCCAGCACGACGCCGATGAGCATGCCCACCAGCGCCGTGATGGGCAGTGCCGTGGTGCCCATCTGGTAGAGGTGGCCCGACAGGTCGCGCCACGGCCCGCGATGCGGTGCGCGCATCAGCTTGAGCAGGTCCAGCGTCAGCTGGCCGACCAGCAGCATCGCGTCGCGCGCCAGGCGCAGCAGGGCGGGACCCTTGGCGAAATGGCGCCGGATCTCGTCCCAGAAGGTGAAGTGCGGCGCCTTGGGCGGCGCGGTGCTGTAGCGGGCCACCTGGTCGAGCACGGCCTTCTGCGTCGGCGTCATCTCGATGTGCGCCGGCCACGCACGCCCCCAGTGGTTCCACAGCAGTTGGGCGCCGATGTGGTCGAGCGCCTCGATGCCGCGCAGGTCCCAGGCGGTGGAGCCGCCGGCCTGCGGGCCGACCGCTTCGTCCAGCGATTTCTCGAGGGCGGCCCACTGACGCGGGGAGGAGAACGCCAGCGCCGTCCAGCGGCCGCGAGGCGCCCAGGGACCGTGTTCCTCGGCCTGCGCGCGCTCCACGCGCGGCGATGCGTCGTCACGGCGTTCCGTGAACGCGGGAGGCGGCGCGGCGGACGGCATGGAGGCGATGGCTGACCCGGGGCTGATCGACCGGGCATCCTAACCGGTGGTTACGACTGTCCGTGTGGATCGCGCCGATCTCCGACAGGGACTCGGGCGCGCGCGGCGCCCGTCGGAAAACCCTCGGCCAGCGCCTCGCGCAGCCAGGCCACGAAGACGGACACCGCCCGCGGCACATGCGCCGCGTAGGGACGGATGGCATACAGGTGCTCGCCGAAGGCGCCGACCGAGGCCCACTGCGGCAGCACCTCGACCAGCCGGCCCGCCTGCAGCGCCGCCTGTGCGCTGAAGTCCGGCAGCAGCGCGATGCCCAGCCCGCCCAGCGCCGCATCGCGCAGGGCCTCGCTGTTGTTGGCGGCGAAGGGGCCGCGCACGGGCACCGTGATGCGCGGCGCCGTGCCGCGCGCATCGGGCGCGCGGAAATGCCAGGCCGGCGTGGCCTGCGCACGCGGGTAGTAGAGGCAGTCGTGGGCCGTGAGCGCCTGCGGGTCGGCGGGCACGCCGCGCCGGCGCAGGTAGGCCCGGCTGGCGACCAGCACGGTGCGCGTGCGGCACAGCGTCCAGGCCACGTGCGTGTCGGGCGGCGCGGCGGTGTGGCGGATCGCCAGGTCGAAGCCCTCCACCGCCAGCGAGGCCAGGCGGTCCGACAGGTCGAGCTCCACATGCACCTCGGGGTGCGCGCGCAGGAAGTCGGGCAGGCGCGGCACGATCTGCTGGCGTGCGAGTGCGACCGGCGCCGTCACGCGCAGCTGGCCGCTGGGCAACGCGGCCAGGTCGCGCACCCGCGCGAAGCTGTGGGCGATGGCCTCGAAGGGCGCGCGGGTCTCGTCGACCAGGCGCTGGCCCGCCTCGGTGAGGCGCACGCTGCGGGTGGTGCGCTGCACCAGCGGCACGCCGGCCTCGCGCTCCAGCTCGGCGATGCGCTGGCTCACGCCGGCCTTGCTCACGCCCAGGCGCTGCGCCGCAGCCGTGAAGCTGCCCAGTTGCGCCAGCACCGTGAGCCAGTGCAGGTGCGGCCACAGCGATTCGATCTTTTGGCGATCCATGCGGCGATTGTTCACTGCAATGAACAATCAATTCAAGCGCCGCGCCTAGGCGCGAGGCACGGCGATTCCTAAACTCCGGCCGTTGCCGCGCTCGCCGCGCCCCTTCACCCCTTGCAGGAACTTCTCCGCCATGCAGATCACCAAGACCCCCATCGACCACTACATCGCCGGCCGCGTGGTGCCCAACGCCTCGGGCCGCACGCAGGACGTGACCAACCCCGCCACCGGCGCCGTGACCGGCGCGGTGGGCCTGGCCTCGGCCGCCGAGGTGGACGCCGCCGTGAAGGCCGCGGCCGCGGCGTTCCCGGCCTGGGCCGACACCCCGCCCATCCGCCGTGCGCGCGTGATGTTCAAGTTCCTCGAACTGCTGAACAAGCACCGCGACGAACTGGCCCACCTGATCACCGCCGAGCACGGCAAGGTGTTCACCGACGCACAGGGCGAGGTCACCCGCGGCATCGACATCGTCGAGTTCGCCTGCGGCATCCCGCAACTGCTCAAGGGCGACTTCACCGAGCAGGTCTCCACCGGCATCGACAACTGGACCCTGCGCCAGCCGCTGGGCGTGGTCGCGGGCATCACGCCCTTCAACTTCCCGGTGATGGTGCCGATGTGGATGTTCCCGGTCGCCATCGCGGCGGGCAACACCTTCGTGCTCAAGCCCAGCCCGACCGACCCCAGCGCGTCGCTGCGCATGGCCGAGCTGCTGAAGGAGGCCGGCCTGCCCGACGGCGTGTTCAACGTGGTGCAGGGCGACAAGGTGGCCGTCGATGCGCTGCTGGAGCACCCCGACGTCAAGGCCATCAGCTTCGTCGGCTCGACGCCGATCGCCAACTACATCTACGAGACCGGGGCCCGCCACGGCAAGCGCGTGCAGGCCCTGGGCGGCGCGAAGAACCACATGGTGGTGATGCCCGACGCCGACATCGACCAGGCGGTCGATGCCCTGATCGGCGCCGGCTACGGCTCGGCCGGCGAGCGCTGCATGGCGATCAGCGTGGCGGTGCTGGTGGGCGACGTGGCCGACCGGCTGCTGCCCAAGCTGATCGAGCGCACCAGGACGCTCAAGGTGCTGGACGGCGAAAACCTCGAGGCCGAGATGGGCCCGATCGTGACCAAAGCCGCGCACGAGCGCATCACCGGGTACATCGACCTGGGCGTGAAGGAAGGCGCCACGCTGCTGGCCGACGGTCGCGTGTTCGACGGCGCGAAGGCCGGCAGCGGCTGCGACAACGGCTTCTGGATGGGCGGCACGCTGTTCGACCACGTGACGCCGGACATGCGCATCTACAAGGAAGAGATCTTCGGGCCGGTGCTCAGCTGCGTGCGCGTGCCCGACCTGAAGGAGGCGGTCGACCTCATCAACGCCCACGAGTTCGGCAACGGCGTGAGCTGCTTCACGCGCGACGGCAACGTGGCGCGCGAGTTCGGCCGCCGCATCCAGGTGGGCATGGTGGGCATCAACGTGCCGATCCCGGTGCCCATGGCGTGGCACGGCTTCGGCGGCTGGAAGCGCTCGCTCTTCGGCGACATGCATGCCTACGGCGAAGAGGGCGTGCGCTTCTACACCAAGCAGAAGTCCATCATGCAGCGCTGGCCCGAGAGCATCGGCAAGGGCGCGGAGTTCGTGATGCCCACTGCAAAGTAAGCCCACCCCCGACTCTCGCGCACTGCGTGTCGCTCGCATCCCCCCTCAAGGGGGCGCTCCCAGCGGCCCGGCAAAGCCGGTTCCGCGGGAGCCCTGGTACAACAGCCCTCAGAGGCTGAACCTTGCGGCACCAAAGAAGAACCACCGGAGACAACGCGTTGAGCAGCGACATCACCTTCGACTACATCGTCATCGGGGCGGGCACCGCCGGCGCCTTGATGGCCAACCGGCTGAGCGCCGACCGCAACCTGCGCGTGCTGCTCATCGAGGCCGGCCGCAAGGACGACTACCACTGGATCCACATTCCGGTGGGGTACCTCTACTGCATCGGCAACCCGCGCACCGACTGGCTCTACCAGACCGAGCCCGATGCGGGCCTGAACGGCCGCGTGCTGCGCTACCCGCGCGGCAAGACGCTGGGCGGCTGCTCCAGCATCAACGGCATGATCTACATGCGCGGCCAGTCGCGCGACTACGACCAGTGGGCCCGGCTCACGGGCGACGACACCTGGCGCTGGGACGAGGTGCTCCCGGCCTTCATGAAGCACGAGGACCACTACCTCGGCGATGCCGCCGAGGCCGCGCGGCGCGACCCCGACTTCGCGCGCTTCCATGGCCATGGCGGCGAATGGCGCGTGGAGAAGCAGCGTCTGCGCTGGGACATCCTCGATGCCTTCGCGCAGGCCGCGCAGGAGGCCGGCGTGCCCCACACCACCGACTTCAACCGCGGCAGCAACGAGGGCGTGGGCTACTTCCAGGTCAACCAGAAGGCCGGCTGGCGGTGGAACACGGCCAAGGCCTTCCTGCGGCCCACCTGCTACGGCCGGCCGAACTTCGAGCTGTGGACCGGCGCGCAGGTCACGCGCCTGACGGTCGAGAAAAATGCCGATGGCACGCAGCGCTGCACCGGTGCGATGGTGTGGAACGGCAGCGAGCTGGTGGCCGCGAACGCCACGCGCGAGGTGATCCTCTGTGCGGGTGCCATCGGCTCGCCACAGCTGCTGCAGTTGTCGGGCATCGGGCCGGCCGACCTGTTGCAACGGCACGGCATCCCGGTGCTGGCCGACCTGCCCGGCGTGGGCGCCAACCTGCAGGACCACCTGCAGATCCGCGCGGTCTACAAGATCAACGGCGCGCCGACCTTGAACGTGCTGGCCTCCTCGCTGGTCGGCAAGGCACGGATCGGCCTGGAGTACGTGCTCAGGCGCAGTGGACCGATGAGCATGGCGCCCTCGCAGCTGGGCGCCTTCACGCGCAGCTCGCCGGATCGGGTGTGGCCCAACATCGAGTACCACGTGCAGCCGCTGTCGCTCGACGCCTTCGGCGACCCGCTGCACAGCTTTCCGGCCTTCACCGCCAGCGTGTGCAACCTCAACCCGACGAGCCGCGGCACGGTGCGCATCAAGAGCGCGCGGCACGAGGACGCGCCGGCCATCGCACCCAACTACCTGTCGACCGACGAGGACCGCCAGGTCGCGGCCGACTCGCTGCGCGTGACGCGCCGCATCGCCGCCCAGCCCGCGCTCGCGAAGTACCAGCCGCAGGAATGGAAGCCCGGCCCGCAGTACGAGAGCGACGAGGACCTGGCGCGCCTGGCGGGCGACATCGCCACCACCATCTTCCACCCGGTGGGCACGGCCAAGATGGGCGCGGCCGACGACCCGATGGCCGTGCTCGATTCGCGCCTGTGCGTGCGCAGCGTGCAGGGCCTGCGCGTGGTGGATGCGAGCGCGATGCCCACCATCACCAGCGGCAACACCAACAGCCCGACGCTGATGATGGCCGAGAAGGCCGCCGGGTGGATCCGGACCGGCGCATGAGCTCCGGCGTGCGCGTCGTTCCGACCACCGAGGCCCACCTGCGCTCGCTGCACGAGGCGCTGGACATCGTCGCGCGCGAGCGGCTGTACCTCGCCTTCACCGCCGCGCCGCCCTGGGAGCAATCGCAGGCCTTCTACAGGGACCTGCTTGCACAGGGACTGCCGCACGTGGTCGCCGTGGCCGCGGACGGCCTCGTGCTGGGCTGGTGCGACATCGCGCCGCTCATGGGGGAATCGCGCGCGCACATCGGCACGGTGGGCATGGGACTGCGGCCGGAGGCGCGCGGGCAGGGACTGGGCCGGGCCTTGCTGCAGGCGGCGCTCGCGCGCGCGTGGGACTGCGGCTTCACACGCATCGAGCTCACGGTTCGGGAAGACAACCACCGGGCCCGGGCGCTCTACGAAAGCCTGGGCTTCGCACACGAGGGAGTCCGGCGTCGCGGCAGCTGCATCGACGGCATCTACCACGACGTGCACGCCATGGCGGTGCTGCGCTGACGCGCGCCGGGAGCCTTCAGCGCAGACCGCCGATGTAGCGCGCCAGCGTGCGCTGCGGTGCGGTGGCGGTGCCGGCGGCCACGCTCTGCTGCGTGGCGGCGCGCACGCGCTGCTCGGCGGCGACGGGCGCCATCACTTCCTCGAGGCGCGTCGCGATCTCGGCCAGCTCGGTGTCCTTCGACTCGGCCGCGTGGGCGCGGGCGAAGCGCACCATTTCGGCCGCGTACTCGACGTTGACGGCCATCCATTCGGTGTCGGTCACGCGGCCGGTCTTGCGTCGCAGGGCGACATGCAGGCGAGCGGCGATGGCGACGCGTTCGCTCTCGGTCATGACGACTCATCCTTTTGTAGTACTGCACGCCTGCAGCGGCCTTTTCAGTGGCCCAGGCGCTCCCGGTGCTCAGCAAGATCGAGGCCCAGTCGCTCGGCCTCCTCGTCGACGCGCAGGCCGACCAGCACGCGCACGATGGCGAGCACCACCGCCGTGCCGATGGCGCTGTACAGCGCCACCGCGCCCACGGCGGTCGCCTGGGTGATCACGTCGCCGCTCACGCCCGAGATGCGCTTGTCGGCGAACACGCCCGTGAGCAGCGAACCGACGATGCCGCCGATGCCGTGCACGCCGAAGACGTCGAGCGAATCGTCGGCCTGCAGCAGGCGCTTGAGCGCGGTCGCGCCCCAATAGCAGGCCAGCCCGGCAATCAGGCCGATCAGCGCCGCCGAGCCGGGCCGCACGAAGCCGGCGGCCGGCGTGATGGCCACCAGGCCGCCGACCAGGCCCGAGCACAGGCCCAGCAGCGAGGGGCGCCGGCGCACGGTCCATTCAGCGATCATCCAGCCCAGCGCGCCGGCGGCGGCCGCGATGTGCGTCACCGCCATCGCCAGCCCGGCGCGCCCGTCGGCCGCCACGGCCGAGCCGGCGTTGAAGCCGAACCAGCCCACCCACAGCAGCCCGGCGCCCACCATCGTGAAGGCGAGGCTGTAGGGCTCGAAGGGCTCGCGCCCATACCCGGTGCGCCGGCCCAGCGCATAGGCGCAGACCAGGCCGGCCACGCCGGCATTGACGTGCACCACCGAGCCGCCGGCGAAGTCCAGCGCACCGAGTTCGGCCAGCCAGCCGCCCGGTTCCCACACCCAGTGCGCGACCGGGGCATAGACGAGCACGGTCCACAACGCGGCGAACCAGAGCACCGCCGAGAAGCGCATGCGCTCGACGAAGGCGCCCACCACCAGCGCGGCCGTGATGATGGCGAAGCTGAGCTGGAACATCGCGTACACCGATTCGGGCACGTTGGGCGCCACATGGCTCACGGCGAGCGTGCCCGCGTCCTTCACGTAGTCCAGGCCCGCGAACCAGGCGCGGTCGAGGTTGCCGATCCAGCGCGAGCCGGCACCGAAGGCGAGCGAATAGGCCAGCGCGAACCACACGATCGACACCACCGCCGCCACGCCGACGACGTTGGCCATGGTATTGAGCACACTCTTCTTGCGCACCATGCCGGCATAGAACAGCGCCACGCCCGGCAACGTCATGAGCAGGACCAGCGCGGTCGAGGTCATCAGCCAGGCGGTGTCGGCACCGTTGATGGAAGTCTGGGGAACGAGGGCCATCCGGGCGTCCTTTGCGGTGGAGATGCTGAAGGCGCGGGTGCGAGCACGAGCCGTGCCACACATTAACCTTTTGTCACTAATGCAACTCACTGCTGCAATTCGGTGCGGAGTCCAGGGGGTTAGTACCAATGCACTGCGCCGGTGCACCCCCTACAGTCAGCGCACTCGCAACGGGCCTCCCCCGTGGCACGCGAGGGACCGAGGAGACAAACCCCTTCCAAGAACAAGAACAGCCAGAACACGGCGCCCGGCACACGAGGCGCCCGTCGATTTCAAAGCGCCGCTGGTCGGCGCTTTTTTCTTGCCCTCGTCGGCGGGCCGGGCAGCCTCGGCTGATGAGTCAAATAGGCCGACAGCGGCCGGCAGGCGGGCGTCAGGCGCTATCAAAACAGGAGCAATCCCAGGCCGTCATTCCGGGAGGCACGGATGGTCGTGGGATCGGCCTCGCTCTCCCCATGGCGTGCCGGATTGGGGCCGTGGGCGCCTGCCGGGCTGGTGAGGCGCCCGTCCCGTCCTCGGCATTCCAGGTGTTCCGGCGGCCATGCCGGCAGGGCACTCCCGGGAGCGCCTCGGTCTGGGGCACGGCGCCCGCCGCGGTGCAGTTCGCGTGCCGCGTGGACCCTTCGCCGGCGAGCCGGCCGCCGTCTGGGCAGGAAATTTCAGCCGCGCAGCAGCCGCCGCAGAACCTTTCCCGTTCCGGTGGCAGGCAGCGCGTCCAGCAATTCCAGCTGGCGCGGCACCTTGTAGTGCGACATGTTCTCCTTCGCCCAGGCGATCAGCCCGTCGCGGTCGAAGGCGGGCGCATTGGCCGCGTCGCCGTTCGGCACCACGAAGGCCTTCACCACCTCGCCCTTGTCGGCGTCGGGCACGCCGATCACCGCCACCTGCTTGACGGACGGGTGCAGGATGAGGATCGACTCCACCTCTTCCGGGAACACGCTGAAGCCCGAGACCTTGATCATCTCCTTCACCCGGCCGATGAAGGTGAGGTAGCCGTCCTCGTCCAGCTTGCCGATGTCGCCGGTGTGGACCCAGCCGTCCTTCAGCACCTCGGCCGTGGCCTCGGGCCGGTTCCAGTAGCCGTGGAAGACGCCGGCGCTGCGCACCACGATCTGCCCCGTCTCGCCCACCGGCAGCGATTCGCCGTCCTCGCCGACGATCTTGAGCTCCACGCCCGGCCCGGGCACGCCGTTGGTGCCCCAGCGCACCGCATCGCGCGGCATCAGCACGTCGTTGGTGTGCGTCTCCGACAGGCCGTAGCCCGCCTCGTACACCAGGCAGCCGTTGGCGAAGGCGCTCCACTTGCGCGCCAGCTCCTCGGTGAGCTTGATGCCGAAGCTGGTGCCCATGGTGGTGTGCAGGCTCGACAGGTCGAAGCGGTCCGCACCCGGCTCGTTCATCGCCGCCACCAGCATGGGCGCCATGGCGTACCACCAGGTGACGCGGAAGCGCTCGATGGACTGCAGCGCGGCCAGCGCGTCCAGGCGGTTGAGCAGCACGATGGTCGCGCCGGTAAAGGCCAGCAGCGTGACGCCGCAGATCATCCCGGCGATGTGATAGACCGGTGCCACGGCCAGCATCGTGTCGTCGTTGCGGATGCGGAACATCTGCGCCCCGACCGCCGTCTTGTAGAGCGCATTGCGGTAGCTGAGCATCGCGCCCTTGGGCATGCCGGTGGTGCCCGAGGTGTAGGTCATGAGGGCGACGTCGTCCATCGACAGGTCCGGCCGCGGCGGGTTGGGTGCCGGGTCGGCCACGGCCTCGGCGAAGTCGACCGTGCCTTCGGGCACCGGGCGGCGCGCGGCCACCTCGTCGGGCACGCGGATGGGCGGGTCGTCGGGCAGGAAGTCGCTGTAGCGCACGCTGTAGACGTGCGAGACGTCCACCCTGTCGCGCACCGACTGCACGATGGGCACCAGGTGGTCGGCCGCCACGATCGCCTTGGCGCCCAGGTCGCCGACCTGGTAGGCGAACTCGTGCGCCTTGAACATCGGGCTGCACGGGCTCACGATCGCGCCCAGCTTCTGGATGCCGAAGTGGGCGACGAGGTACTGCGGGCAGTTCTGCAGGAAGAGCGCCACGCGGTCGCCCTTGCCCACGCCGATGCGGTGCAGGGTCTGCGCGAAGGCGTCGCTCAGACGGTCGAGCTCGGCGTAGCTGATCTCGCGGCCGTACCAGACGAGCGCGGCCTTGCCGGGGTGGCGCCGCGCGTGCTCGCGCAGGTACTCGTGCAGCGGCTGCTCGCCGAAGGGGTAGTCGATGTTGACGTGACTCATGAGTGGCATCCAGGGCAATGCTCCCGCCCGTCATGCCGAGCCTGTCGAAGCGCCGCGCAGGGCTTCGACAGGCTCAGCCCGAACGGTCAGGACGATCCAAGTCGCTCCATCAAAGACCCAGCGCGTGCTTGGCCATGATGTTCTTCTGCACTTCGGTGCTGCCGCCGTAGATGGTCATCGCGCGGCAGAACTGGTAGCTCGGCACCGGGCCGAGCGCATGCTCGGGCCCGACCAGCGGCTCGTCGTTCACGCCCAGCAGCGGGCCGGGCTGGTAGCGCTGGCCGTCGGGGCCGGCGGCCTGCACCAGCAGCTCGGTGATGCGCTGCGCGATCTCGGTCCCGCGGATCTTGATGAAGGAGGACTTGCCGGGCCCGGCCGGTGCACCGGCGTGCATGTCCGACAGCATGCGCAGGAGGCCGATCTCCAGCGCCTTGAACTGCACCTCCACGCCCGCCACCTCGGCCGCAAAGGCGGGGTCGTCGATCAGGCGCCTTCCGCCGGATCGCACCTCGCCGGCCACGCGCCGCAGCTTCTGCAGCTCCTGCGTGATGAAGCGCAGGTTGGCGTTCTCCACCCGCTCGTGCTCGAGCAGGAACTTGGCATAGGTCCAGCCGCGGCCGGCCTCGCCGATGAGGTTCTCGCGCGGCACCTTCACGTCGTCGAAGAACACCGCGTTCAGGTAGTGCCGGCCGTCGAGCATGCGGATCGGCTGCACCGTCACGCCCGGCGTCTTCATGTCGATCAGCAGAAAGGAGATCCCCTCCTGCTTGCGGCCCTCGCGGCCGGTGCGCACGAGGCAGAACATCCAGTCGGCGAAGTGCGCGTAGGAGGTCCAGATCTTCTGACCGCTGACGACGAAGTGATCGCCATGGTCGTCGGCCTGGGTCTTGAGCGAGGCCAGGTCCGAGCCCGCGCCGGGCTCCGAATAACCCTGGCACCACCACACCGACGAATCGCGGATCGCCGGCAGGTGCTTCGCCTTCTGCGCCTCGGTGCCGAAGGTGTAGATCACCGGGCCGACCATCGCCGGACCGAAGACCTGCAGCTCGGGGCAGTGCATCTCGCCGGCCACGCGGTTGAAGATGATCGTCTGCATGGCCGACCAGGCCTGGCCGCCGTGCTCGCGTGGCCACGCGCCGGTGAACCAGCCCTGGTGGCCGAGGATCTGCTGCCAGCGCATGAAGTCGTCGCGGTCCAGGAAGCGGTCCAGCCGCACCTTCTCGCGGATGTCGGCCGGCAGCTGCTCGCCGATGAAGGCGCGCACCTCGGCCTCGAAGGCCTGCTCGGCCGGAGAAAGGGTCAGGTCCATCGTGCGGCTCAGCTCGCCATGTAGCGCTCGACGTGCCAGTCGCTGTCGCCGAAGGTGGTGGCGATCATCGAGAGCCGCTTGAAGTAGTGGCCCACGGCCAGTTCCTCGGTCACGCCCATGGCACCGTGCATCTGCACCGCCTCCTGGCCCACGCGCTTGGCCGTGCGGTCGATCTCGATCTTGGTGGCCGACAGCGCCTTGCGCCGCGCGGCGGCATCGGGCTCGCGCAGCATCAGCGCGCCGTACAGCGCCATCGAGCGCGCCTCGTCGAGGGCGATGTACATGTCGACCATGCGGTGCTGCAGCGCCTGGTTGGTGCCGATGGGGCGGCCGAACTGCTGGCGGGTCTTGAGGTACTCCAACGTGCTGTCGACCAGCACCGCCATGGCGCCGACGGCCTCCGACGCGAGGGCTGCGATGCCCTGGTCGATCACCCGCTCCAGCGCCTCGCCGGCCGCGCCCTCCTCGCCCAGGCGCCGCCCGGCATCGACGCGGACACCGCTGAGCACGAGGTCCGCCGCGCGCTGGCCGTCGTGCGTCGCATAGGGCGTGAGCGCCACACCCCCGGCGCCAGCATCGACCACGAAGGCGCTCAGCCCTTCACGGTCGCCGGCGGCGCCCCCGGTGCGTGCGACGACGATGAACTGGTCGGCTGTCGGCCCGCCGTACACCAGCGTCTTGCTGCCGTCGAGGACGTAGCCGCCGCCGTCGCGGCGCGCGCTGGTCTCGCAGTGCGTGGTCTCGTAGCGCGAACCGGGCTCGGCATAGGCCAGCGCCAGCTTGCGCTCGCCGCCCATCATGGGCTGCAGCCACTCGGACTTCTGCGCCGCGCTGCCCAGCGCGCTGAGCATGCCGCCGCCCAGCACCACGCTGGCCAGGTAAGGCTCCAGCAGCAGGCCGCGACCGACACCTTCCATCACGATGCCGGTGTCGGTCGCGTCGCCGCCGATGCCCCCCTCCTCCTCGCTGAAGGGAATGGCCAGCCAGCCGAAGTCGGCGTACTGGCGCCAGCAGCCCTCGTCGTGGCCGAGTTCGCCGGCGGCCAGCTTGCGACGGTGGGCGAAGTCGTAGGCCTCGCGCACGAAGCGCTCGACGCTCTCGCGCAACTGGGTCTGTTCGGGGGTGTATTGAAGGTCCATGTCAAATCAGTTCGAGCACGAAGTGCGCAAGAAACGGGGGTGGGTCATAGCGCCAGGTAGCGCTGCTGGACTTGGGGGTTGGCGTCGAAGGTGGGCCAGTCGCCCTCGAAGACGATGCGGCCGGTGTCGATGACGTACACGTGCTGGGTGCAGCGGCGCGCGAACCAGATGTTCTGCTCGCACAGCAGCAGCGCCACGTTGCGCTCGGTGCAGCTGCGCACCACGTCGTGCGCCATCTCCTCGACGATGATGGGCGCCAGGCCCTCGGTCGGCTCGTCGAGCAGCAGCAGGCTCGGGCTGGCGGCCATCGCGCGCGCCACGGCCAGCAGCTGCTGCTGGCCGCCGCTGAGCTGGCCGCCGTAGCGCTGCTGCAGCGGCGCCAGCATGGGAAAGCGCTGCATGATCTCGGACACCGGCACGGCCGGCCGCTGCGCGCTCGCGCCGTAGCGCGCCATGGCGATGTTCTCGGCCACCGTGAGGTGGGTGAAGATGCGCCGGTCCTCCGGCACCAGCGACAGGCCCAGCCGCGTGCGGCGGTGCGTGGGCAGCGCGCCGATGTCCTGGTTGTCGAAACGCACCGTGCCGCGCACGCGCGGGCCGGCGTTCATCACGCTCTTGAGCAGCGTCGACTTGCCGGCGCCGTTGCGCCCCAGCAGCGCGACGCGCTGGCCGGCGCCCACGGCCAGGCGCAGGTTGAACAGGATGTGGCTGTCGCCGTAGAAGGCGTCGAGGTCGCGGACGTCAAGCACCGACCATCTCCTTGCCGAGGTAGACCTCGCGCACCCTGGGGTCGGCTCGCACCTCGTCGACGGTGCCCGTGGCCACCACCTCGCCGTAGTTCATCACCATGATGCGGTGCGCCAGGCCGAACACCACGTCCATGTCGTGTTCGGTCATCACCACCGTGATGCCGCGCTCCTGCTGGATGCGCGCCACCAGCTTCGCGATGTCGGTGCGGTCGCTGGGCGACATGCCGGCCGTCGGCTCGTCGAGCATCAGGATGGTCGGCCGTCCCGCCAGGGCGATGGCGAATTCGAGCCGCTTCTTGTCGCCGTGCGAGAGGAAGCGCGCGCCCTGCGCGGCCTGGCCGTCCAGCTTGAGGTCGGCAAGCAGCGCCATCGCCTCGGCCTGCACCTCGTCCGACGGTGCGCAGCGCCGCCACGGGCCCAGCGCCTCCTTCGTGTGACGGCGCCGCGCCTCGACGGCGACGATGACGTTGTCCAGCACGGTGAAGTCGTGGAACACCCGCGCCACTTGGAAGGTACGGCCGAAGCCGCGGCGCACGCGCTCGTGCGCGGGCAGGCGGGTGACGTCCTCGCCGCCGAAGCGGATGGTGCCGCCGTTGCTGCCAACCTCGCCGGTCATCACCCGGAACATGGTGGTCTTGCCGGCGCCGTTGGGGCCGATGATGGCGAACACCTCGCCCGGGTCGACCGACAGGCTCACGCCGTGCAGCACCTCGATCGGGCCGTAGTTCTTGCGCACGTCGTGGACCTGGAGCAGCGGGCCGTTCATCGCACGCCCCCGGCAGGCTGCACATCGCCCGTGGCCACCGGCCGGGGCGGGCTGTGCGGCTCGCGCGTTGGGCGCGGCCCCCACAGGCGCGCCTCCAGGCTGCGCCACAGCCCCACGGCGCCGTTCGGCGCGAGCAGGATGATGGCCAGCAGGCCGCAGCCGACGATGAGTTCCGACAGGCCGACCAGCGTGCGCGTGGCGTAGGTGATGGCCGCGAACAGCCCCGCTCCCACGACGGGGCCCCAGAACGAGCTCACGCCGCCGAGCAGGGTGTTGAGCATCGGCTGCGCCGAGGCCAGCCAGTGCACCTCCTCCACCGTGACGATGCGCGACCAGGGCGCATAGAGCGCGCCGGCCACGGCCGCGACAGAGCCTGAGATCACGAACGCAGCCAGGCGATATCGCGCGACGTTCGTGCCCATGAAGGCAGCGCGCTCCGGGTCCTGGCGGATGGTCTGCAGCGTGCGGCCGAAGCGGCTGTGCAGCACCCACCACAGCAGTGCCGTGATGAGCACGCAGGCCACGAGCAGGAACAGGTAGTACGCGTTCGAGTTCGTGAGGTCGATCTGCACGACGCCCAGGCCCAGCTTCGGGCGCGGGATGTCGGTGATGCCGTCCTCGCGGCCGAGGGAGGAACTGAAGCCGATGATGAGCCGCAGCGCCTCGGCCAGCGCCACGGTGAGCACGGCCAGGAACACGCCCGTCATGCGGCGCAGTGCGAGCGCCCCGATGCCCCAGGCCGCCACCGCGCCGAAGAGCGCGGCCGCCGCCAGCACGCCGAGGAAGGGTACGCCCTCCACGTGGCGCAGCGCCAGCGCCGTGAGGTAGGCGCCGATGGCGAAGAAGCCCGCATGCCCGAAGGACACCAGCCCGGTGTAGCCGAAGAGGATGTTCCACGACAGCGCGAAGATCACCTGCACGAGCACTGTGCCCACGACATAAAGCGGACCGGCCCCGACCCACAGCGGCAGCGACGCCAGGACGGCGACCAGCAGCAGGCCCAGGCCCTGCCACACGCGCCGCGGCACCCGCGGCCGGTGCAGGGCGCCGCCGCCGTGCGACTCGTGCGCGCCCTCGGCCTGCATGCCCACCGCCGGGAAGAGGCCATTGGGCTTCCACAGCAGGAAGGCCGCGAGCACCACGTAGATCGCCAGCCCCGGCACCGAGGGCAGCAGCACGGTGTTCAGGCTCTGCACCAGCCCCAGCACCAGCGAGCCGATGAAGGCGCCGCGGATGTTGCCCAGGCCGCCGATGATGACGGCGAAGAAGGCGTACATGAGGTAAGAGTCGCCCAGGCCGGTCGACAGGCTCTGGTTGGGCAGCAGCAGGCCGCCCGCGAGGCCCGCGAGCAGGAAGCTCGCCATCACGCTGAGCGCAATGCCGAAGGACACGTTCAGCCCCAGCACGCCCGACATCCACGGGTCGGCCGCCAGTGCCTGCATCAGCTTGCCGAACCACATCCGGTGGATGGCGACCTCCAGCACGATGTACACCACCACACCCGCCGCGATCACGAAGATCTGGTAGGCCGAGAAGAAGAGGCCGAAGGGGTTGAGCGGCTGGTCCAGCCCCGGCGGCGGATTGACGGAGAAGAAGTCCACGCCCCAGATGAGCTTGGTCACGCCGGTGCACACCATCATCAGCGCGAAGGTGGCGATGAGCACGTAGTGCGGGTCGACGTTGCGCAGGCGCCGCAGCACCAACCGGTCGGTGACGAGGCCCAGCAGCGCCGTCACCACGCCGCCAGCGAGTGCCGCGAGCAGGAACATGCCCAGCGACTGCACGTCGCGCCCCATGACCGAGTAGGCCACGTAGGCGCCGATCATGAAGAAGCCGCCCTGCGCCATGTTCAGCAGGCGCAGCAGGCCGAAGATCAGCGTGAGCCCGGCGGCGACCACGAAGATCGCCATGCCGAAGGCGGCCGCGTTGAAGAACGCGAAAAGGATTTCGTTGGCCATCAGAGCTCGTACTTCCTGCCGGGCGCAGGGGGCTCGGCGATCAGGTTCTCGTCCAGCCGCACCACCTCCTCCAGGCCGTAGCCCGGGGCCGCATCGCGCGCCCCGATCTTGGCGAAGTAGCACGAACCGATGCCCTGGTGGTCCTCCTTGCGGATGCGGTAGGGGCCGGCGGCGGTGTCGAACTGCAGGCCTTCCAGCGCCTGGATCACAGCCGGCGTCTCGGTGCTGTTGGCCTTCTTCACCGCGTGGAAGATCGCCAATGCCGAGCGGTGCGAGGCCTGCACGATGCCCGGCACCCAGGGTGTCCCGGCGACCTTCTGGATGTAGGTCGAGAGTTGCTTGCTGACCGGGAACTCGCTCTTGAACGGCTCGAGCTCGGGCGCCCAGAAGGTCGTGCCCCAGAGGTTGTTGGGCGTGGATTTGCCCATGGCCTTGGCGATCATCAACTCGGTGCCGGCCTCGCCGATCACCTTGAACTTCCTGTCCATGCCGACGCCGCGGCCCTGCTGCAGCAGGCTCACGCACGGCGCGGCCGTGATGCCGATGAACAGGCCGTCGGCGCCGGAGTTCATGAGGCTGTTGATCTCGACCTTGTAGTCGGCCTTGTTGAGCGAGGCGTAGACCGGCTCGACGAATTTCGCCTGGCGGCCGGCCTTGGCGGCCGCGTCGCTCACGCCCTTGTTGAAGAAGCGCACCACGTCGCGGCCGTTCTCGCTGTCGGGCGCGATCACGGCCCAGGTCTTCACATCGGCGAAGCGCGTGGCCATGAGGCTGCCGATGCCGCCGTACAGCATCAGGGCGTTCGACGCCGCGCGGAAGAAGTTGGGGCTGAAGTTCTCGTGGGTGACCGACATCACGGTCGGGGCGGGCGCGACCACCACGGCGTTGAGTTCGCGCAGGATCGGCGCGATGGCCAGCGCCATCGGCGACTGCCCGGCACCGATCGACACGTTGACGCCCTCGCCCGCCAGCTCGCGCACCGCGGCCACGGCCCCGGCGCTGCTGAACTTGTCGTCGCGCACCACGATCTCGATCTGGCGGCCCAGCAGGCCGCCGTTCTCGTTCCACTGCATCTGCGCGGCCTTGATGCCGTTGAGCCAGGCCGCGCCGGCTTCGGCACCGATGCCGCTCATCGGCAGCATGGTGCCGATACGCACCGGGCCGCCCTGGGCCCGTGCGAAGCGCACGCCGGTGGCGCCGAGCACCGCCGCGGCACCGGCGCCGCGCAGCAGGGAACGTCTGTGGATGCTCATGTCGGGGTCCTCCGCGTGCTCACAGGGCGACCGGCTTGCCCGGGCTCGGCGGCTCGGCCACGTCGGCCTCGTTGTAGGCGATGGCATCGACGATGCCGTAGCCCGGGTCGGCGTCGCGCGCACCGACCTTGGCGATGTAGGCCTCGCCCAGGCCCTGGTGGTCTTCCTTGCGGATGTGGTACTTGCCGGTCGCAGTCTCGAAATCCAGGCCCTCCAGCGCCGTGATCACGGCATCGGTCTCGGTGGATTTCGCCTTCTCGATCGCGTTGAACAGCGCCAGCGCGCAGCGGTGGCTGGACTGCACGATGCTGGGCGGGTTCCTGTCGTTGGTGAGCTTGACGTAGCCGTCGTACAGCGCCGCGCTCATGGGGTGCTTCCTGCCGGCCTCGGTGCCGGGCACCCAGTAGCTGATGCTCCAGAGGTTGGCCGGCGTCGACTTCTGCATCGCCTTGGCGATCATCAGTTCGGTGCCGGCGTCGCCGATGACCTTGAACTTCTTGTCCATGCCCACCGCACGCCCCTGCTGCAGCAGGCTGATGCACGGCGCCGCCGTGAGCCCGACGAACAGGCCCTGCGAGGGCGCGTTCATGAGGCTGTTGATCTCCACCTTGTAGTCGGCCTTGTTGAGACTCGCGAACACCGGGTCGAGCACCTTGACCTGGCGGCCGGCCTTCTGCGCCGCGCGCTGCACGCCGATGGTGAAGAAGCGCGCCATGTCGCGGCCGTTCTCGCTGTCGGGCACGATGCACGACCAGGTCTCGACTTCCTTGAAGCGGCTGGTCAGCATGTTGCCGATGCCGGCGAAGGCGATGTAGGCGTTCCACGAGAGGCGGAAGAAATTCTTCTGGAAGCCCTCGTGCGTGAGCGACATCACCGTGGGGCACGGAGCGACCATCGCCGCCTTCAGCTCGGGCAGGATGGGTGCGGTGGCCAGCGCCATGGGCGACTGCGAGCCGCCGATCAGCAGGTTGACGCCGCTGCCGGCCAGTTCGCGCGCCGCGGCGACGGCCCCAGCGCTGGTGAACTTGTCGTCGCGCACCACCAGCTCGACCTGCCGCTTGAGCACCCCGCCCTTCTCGTTCCACTGGCCCACCGCCACCTTGGCGCCGGCCAGCCAGGCCGCGCCGGCCTCGGCGCCGATGCCGCTCATCGGCAGCATCAGCCCGATGCGGATGGGCCCGCCCTGGGCGAAGGCGGGGCGCGTGCCGACCGCACCGAGCACCGCGGCCGCCGCGGTGCCATGGAGGAACTGACGTCGCTTGATCTGCATGGCTCTTGTCTCCTGCCCACGCCGGCATGCTCTGCCTTTTGCGTGATTTGTTATAACAGATTGCAGATGGTGAAGATGTGGCTGCCGGCTGTCACTGGCACAAACCCGTAGACGCGGCGCCGCACCGGCGCGCAAGGGCGTGCCGCACACGCGGGCGGGCGCAGACGCAGGAGAGAAGGAGGACGCGGGCGCCGCCGCGCTCAGCGCGCGTAGCAGCTCAGCATCACCGAGCGCAGCCAGCGGTTGGCGGCGTCGTTGTCGGTGCTGGCATGCCAGTACATGTAGGCGTCCATGGAGGACACCGGTGCCGGCATCGGCAGCACCTGGTTGCCGAACTGCTGGTTCGCCATGTGCGCATAGCTCTCGGGCATGGTGAGCACGAGGTCGGTCTGCGACACGGTGCGGCAGGCGGCGAAGTAGTACTGGCAGCGCAGCGCGATCTGCCGCTGCACACCGAGGCGGCGCAGTTCGATGTCCTCGAAGCCCGGCCCCTGGCGCCGGGTGGTGACGAGGATGTGCCGCTGCGCCAGGTAGGTGTCCAGGTCGATGCTGCCACGGATGGCCGGATGGTCCCTGCGTGCGACCACGGCCACGCCGTCGACGCTGATGCGCGTGAACTTCACCGCATCCGACAGCGGCAGCAGCACGTCCACCGCCAGGTCGAGCGTGCCGGCGGCCAGTTCACCTTCGAGGCTGCGGCGGTTGGCGCGCACGCTCGCGATCTCGACCTCGGGCGCCTCGCGCGCGAGCGTGCGCATCAGCGGCGGCATGACGGTCGATTCCATGAAGTCGCGCAGGCCGATGACGAAGCGCTTCTTGGTGCTGGCCGGCTCGAAGCTCTGCGTGTCGTTGAGCAGCGCCCCCAGCGACTGCAGCGAGCCGCGCAGCGGGTCGATCATGCGCTTGGTCAGCGCCGTGGGCACCATTTTGTGGCCCTGGCGCTCGAAGAGCGGGTCGTTGAAGAGGTCGCGCAGGCGGCCCAGGGCATGGCTGATTGCCGGCTGCGTGAGGTGCAGCTTCTCGGCCGCCTTGGTGATGCCACCTTCGGTGTAGATGGTGTCCAGGACGACGAGCAGGTTGAGGTCGACCCTCGAGATATGCATGGGCTGTATCCGGGCGCATGCCGCGCATTCATTGGCCGGCGCTGGCGGACGCGTTTAGCCTCGCCGGCTCGAGCCGCGATCATGCCTGCACGCGGCAGCCTGCGCATTCCCCGACGAGACACGCCCGCCCGGGCGCCCCGCCATGTCCGAATCCTTCACCGGCACCACGCCCGTCCGCGAGGGCCACCGCTTCGACGAGACCGCCCTGCGCGACTGGTTCGCCGACCATGTCGACGGCAGCGCCCGCCGGGCCTTCGCGCTGTCGCAGTTCAAGGGCGGCCAATCCAACCCGACCTTCCTCGTCGCCACGGCCGAGCGTCGCTACGTGCTGCGGCGCAAGCCGATGGGCGAGCTGCTGCCCTCGGCCCATGCGGTGGACCGCGAGTTCCGCGTCATGCGCGCGCTCGAGGGCACCGATGTGCCGGTGCCGCGCATGCATGCGCTGTGCGAGGACGAGGCGGTCATCGGTTCGGCCTTCTACGTCATGGATTTCGTCGAAGGCCGCATTCTCTGGGACCCGAAGCTGCCGGGCGTTTCGAGCGCCGAGCGCGCCGCGGTCTGCGACGACATGAACCGCGTGATCGCCGCGCTGCACGAGGTGGACGTGCAGGCTGCGGGGCTTGCCGACTACGGCCGCAGCGGCCGCTACGTGGCGCGCCAGATCGACCGCTGGAGCCGCCAGTACCGCGCCAGCGAGACCGAGCGCATCGAGGCCATGGAGCAGCTCATGGACTGGCTGCCGGCGCGCCAGCCGCCCGACAGCGCGACCCGCCTGGTCCACGGCGACTACCGCCTCGACAACCTGGTGTTCGCCCCCGACGCGCCGCGCGTGGTCGCGGTGCTCGACTGGGAACTCTCGACCCTGGGCGACCCGCTGGCCGACTTCGCCTACCACTGCATGGCCTGGCAGCTGCCGCCGCCGTTCCGGGGCCTGGGCGACCTGGACGACGCGGGCCTGCGCGCCCTGGGCCTGCCCACGGTGCCCGACTACCTGCACCGCTACCTCGCACGGCGCGGCCTGCCGGCCATCGACGCGGCCACCTGGCAGTTCTACGGCGCGTTCAACCTCTTTCGCGCGGCGGCGATCGCGCAGGGGATCATGGGGCGTGCGCTGGCCGGCAATGCGTCCAACCTGCATGCGCTGGACGCCGGCCGCCAGGCGCGCCAGCTGGCGGAACTGGGCTGGCGGCACGCGCGCGCCGCGGGCTGAGAAGCGGTGGGCGCGGCACATCCTTCCATCGCCCCGGCCCTGCACGGGCTGCGGCTCGGCTTCGCGGCGCTGGAGCCCGCTGCGGTGGTGATGGAGCGGGTGCTCGGCCTCGTGCCCATCCCGGTCGTGCCGCCCGCGGCAGCGGGCCGGCCCGCGCGCCGCCACTATGCGCTCGGCGGATTGCGCCTGGAGGTCCGCAGCGCACCCCTTGCGCCCGATGTGCGGGACGCCGGAACGAGTCGCCCCGCCGCCGTCGATGCCCTGCAGTGGCGCCAGGGCGACCTGGCCCACCGACGGCGGCACCTCGCCACCCTGGGCCTCGCGGCGCTGGATGGCGCCGAGTTCGGCTGCGGCGCCGGGCTGCGCCTGGAGGCCGTGGACACCGGTGCCTGCGCGGTCGAACTGCGCGAACCGCAGGACGTCGCGATGGCGCCGCCCGTGCCCGGCCCGCGGCTGGCGGCCATCGACCTGCGGGTGCGCGCACCCGAGAGCGTGGCCGTGCACTGGGCGCGCCTGCTCGGTGCGCCCCTGGGCCGCGACACCGACGGCGTGCCGCGCCTCGAGGCCGGGCCGGTGCCGGTGCGCTTCGTGCCCGCCTCGGCCTTCGAGGGCGCAGGCGTCGATGCGCTGGTGCTCGCCGACCCCGACGCCCTGTCCACCGCGCAGCGCGCGGCGGCGCACGGGTTGCCGGTGCAAGGCGACGGTTCGTGGATCGCCGCCGGCCTGCGCGTGCGGCAGGCCCCGCGCTGAGCCCCGAAAGAAGAAAGTGCAATCGGCCGCCAGCGCCCGCGGGACGGGCGCTGGCGCCAAACTCGTCACATTCGTTACGACCTGCGTTCAGGCGAACGGGCGGCCTTCGGCCACCAGCTTCTGGATCAGCGGTGCCGGCTGCCAGAAGGCCGCATCGTCGCGCGGGTTCTTCGCGAAGCGCTTCATCGTCTCGGCCACGTTGTACAGGCCCACCTGGCTGGCGTAGTGCATCGGCCCGCCGCGATGCATCGGGAAGCCGTAGCCCGTGAGGTACACCATGTCGATGTCGCCCGACTTGCTCGCGATGCCGTCCTCCAGGATGTGCGCACCCTCGTTGACCAGCGCGTACACCAGGCGCTGCACGATCTCCTCGTCGCTGATCTTGCGCGGCGTGATGCCCAGCTCCTTGCGGTGGTCCTCGATCATCTTGTTCACCAGCTCGCTCGGGATCGCGTCGCGCTTGCCCGCCTGGTAGTCGTACCAGCCCGCGCCGGTCTTCTGCCCGAAGCGGCCCAGCTCGCACAGCTTGTCGGCCGTCCTGCTGTACTTCATGTCGGCACGCTCGGTGGCGCGGCGCTTGCGGATCGCCCAGCCGATGTCGTTGCCCGCCAGGTCGCCCATGCGGAACGGGCCCATGGCGAAACCGAACTTCTCGATCGCCTTGTCCACCTGCTGCGGGGTCGCGCCCTCGTCGAGCAGGAAGCCGGCCTGGCGGGAGTACTGCTCGATCATGCGGTTGCCGATGAAGCCGTCGCACACGCCGGAGACGACGGCCGTCTTCTTGATCTTCTTTGCCACGGCCATGACGGTGGCCAGCACGTCCTTGGCCGTTTCCTTGCCGCGCACGACTTCCAGCAGCTTCATGACGTTGGCCGGGCTGAAGAAGTGCATGCCGACCACGTCCTGCGGGCGCTTGGTGAAGGCGGCGATCTTGTCGACGTCCAGCGTGGAGGTGTTGGAGGCGAGGATGGCGCCCTTCCTGGCGATCTCGTCGAGCTGCTTGAAGACCTTTTCCTTGACGCCCAGTTCCTCGAAGACGGCCTCGATGATGAGGTCGCAGTCCTTCAGCGCCGCGTAATCCAGCGTGGTGCTCAGCAGGGCCATGCGCTGCTCGTACTTGTCCTGCTTGAGCTTGCCCTTCTTGACCTGGGCCTCGTAGTTCTTGCGGATGGTGGCAACGCCGCGGTCCAGGGCCTCCTGCTTCATCTCGAGCATGGTGACGGGAATGCCGGCGTTCAGGAAGTTCATCGTGATGCCGCCGCCCATGGTGCCGGCGCCGATCACGCCCACGGTCTTGATCGTGCGCTGCGGCGTGTCCTCGGGCACGTCGGGGATCTTGCTGGCGGCGCGCTCGGCGAAGAAGGCGTTGCGCAGCGCGGCGCTTTCGGGCGTCCACACCAATTCGGTGACGCCGGCGCGCTCGTAGGCCAGCGCCTGGTCGAAGGGCATGCGCACCGACTGCGCGACACAGTCGAGGCAGCGCAGCGGCGCCGGGTAGTTCTTCGACATGGCAGCGACCATGTTGCGCGCGAACTGCAGGTAGGCCTCGGGCGCCGGGTGCGTCACCTTCAGCTCGCGCACGCGCGGCAACGGGCGCACCTGGGCATGGTCGCGCGCGAAGGCGATCGCGGCCTGCAGCACCTCGGCGTCGACGATGCGGTCGAAGAGCTTCTGGCCCGGCATGGCAGCCAGCACCTCGCTCATCACCGTGTTGCCGGTGACGATCATGTTCAGCGCCGGCTCCAGCCCGATGAGGCGCGGCAGGCGCTGCGTGCCGCTCGCGCCGGGCAGGATGCCGATGCGCACCTCGGGCAGCGACACCCTGGTGCCGCGCTGCACCACGCGGTAGTGGCAGCCCATGGCGAGCTCGAGGCCGCCGCCCATCACGATGCTGTGGATGGCGGCGACGACCGGCTTCTCGCAGCGCTCGATGAGGTCGATGACGTCGATCAGGTCGGGCGCCATCGTCGCCTCGGGCTTGTTGAACTCGCGGATGTCGGCGCCGCCGCAGAAAGCGCGGCCCCGGCCGGTGAGCACGATGGCCCGCACGGCCGGGTCGGCCTCGGCGCGGCGGATGGCGTCGGCGATGAAGCGCCGGTTGGCCAGCCCCAGGCTGTTGACCGGGGGCGTGTCCATGGTGGCGACGGCGATGCCGTCCTGCACGTCGTAGCTGCCGCTCACGGGAGTCCTTTCAGAGTGGAGCGCCGATGTTCCGCCGGCACGCGCGCGCAGCGCATCAGCGCTCCGAATGCGTCCGATGAAAAGACTGCATGGCTCCAGCGTCCGGCGCCGGGCCGTTGCGGGCACCATCGCTGCATCCGAACTTCGCCCGGCCCGCGCGCCGGCCTTGCCATGCCCGTCCTGACCCGAGACAACCTGCAGCAGCACGTCGGCCAGTCGATCGGCACCTCGTCCTGGGTGGAGGTGCCGCAATCGCGCATCGACGCCTTCGCCGAGTGCACCGAAGACCGCCAGTGGATCCACATCGACGTGGAGCGCGCCACGCGCGAAAGCCCCTTCAAGGCGCCCATCGCGCACGGCTTCCTCACGCTGTCGCTGCTGCCCATCACCTCGTACGAACTGCTCGGCGGCCTGAAGCCGACGAAGTCGGTCAACTACGGCATGGACAAGCTGCGCTTCATGTCGCCGGTGAAGGCCGGCTCGCGCGTGCGCAACCACATCAGGCTGCTGGCGGCCGAGCCGCGCGACGACGGCTGGGTGCTGCTGCGCTGCGAGAACACCGTGGAGATCGAGGGGCAGGACAAGCCGGCCCTCGTCGCCGTCACGCTGGGCCTGTTCTCCTGGTCCTGATCCGTCTTCTCTCCCTCATCCCCGCACACGAAAGAACATCGCATGGACTTCAACCACAGCCCCCGCGTCCAGGACCTGCGCGAGCGCCTGCTCGCCTTCATGGAAGAACACATCTATCCCAACGAGAAGCGGCAGGCCGAGGAGGCGCACCAGTCCTACCTCAACGCCGTGAACAAAGGCGGCCGCTACACCGGCCTGCCGCTGATGGAGGAGCTCAAGCCCAAGGCCCGCGCCGCCGGCCTGTGGAACCTGTTCCTGCCCGAGGCGGAACACGGCCCCGGCCTCAGCAACCTGGAATACGCGCCGCTGTGCGAGATCATGGGCCGGCGCTACTGGAGCGCCGAGGCCTTCAACTGCAGCGCGCCCGACACCGGCAACACCGAGGTCATCGCGCGCTACGGCAACGCCGAGCAGAAGGCGCGCTGGCTGCAGCCGCTGCTCGACGGCGAGATCCGCTCGGCCTTCGCGATGACCGAGCCGGCCGTCGCGTCTTCCGACGCCACCAACATCGCCACCCGCATCGAACGACGCGGCGACGAGTACGTCATCAACGGCCGCAAGTGGTACATCACCGGCGCGATGAACGAGCGCTGCAAGCTCTTCATCCTGATGGGCAAGACCGACCCCGACAACGCCGACCGGCACCGCCAGCAGTCGATGATCATCGTGCCGGCCGACACGCCCGGCATCACCGTCAAGCGCGACATGGCGCTGGTGAACCACTTCGACGCGCCCTTCGGCCACCCGGAGGTGATCTTCGAGAACGTGCGCGTGCCTGCCGCCAACATCCTGCTGGGCGAGGGCCGCGGCTTCGAGATCGCGCAGGGCCGGCTGGGCCCGGGCCGCATCCACCACTGCATGCGCATGATCGGCATGGCCGAGTCGGCGCTGGAGATGATGTGCGAGCGCGTGGTCTCGCGCGTGGCCTTCGGCAAGCCGCTGTCCGAGCAGGGTGTGTGGCGCGAGCGGATCGCCAAGGGGCGCATGCTGATCGACCAGACGCGCTGGATGGTGCTGCATGCGGCCTGGCGCATGGACACGGTGGGCAACAAGGTGGCGGCCAAGGAGATCGCGATGATCAAGGTCATCGCGCCCAACAACTGCATCCAGGTGATCGACGATGCGATGCAGGCCTTCGGCGCCATGGGCCTGAGCCAGGACACGCACCTGGTGAACTTCTGGGCCTACGCGCGCCACCTGCGCGTGGCCGACGGTCCCGACGAAGTGCACCGCAACGCGGTCGCCAAGCAGGAACTGGCGATGTACCGACCCAAGGTCGCCTGAGCCGCAGTCCCGAAGCAAATAGGGCCGCAGCGCCCGCTCCGCCTGCGCCGATAGCTATCAAAACAATAGCAAATGCGGCGCAGTGCCGCCTCAGGCCGCGCGCGGACCGAAAGGCAGGATGCCCGGCTCGCGCAGCATGCGCCGCAGCAGCTTGCCGTTGCCCGCGGCCGGCAGGCCGTCGCGGAACACGATGGAGCGCGGCACCTTGTAGTGCGACATGTGCTGCAGGCACCACTCGATGAGGCGCTGGTCGGTGCGGTCGCGCCGGTGGCCAAAGCCGTCGACGCGGATGTCGCGCGTCGCCGCGTCCTTGAGCACCACGTAGGCCTGCAGCGCCTCGCCGCGGTCGGGGTCGGGCAGGCCGACCACCGCGGCCTGGCGCACGTCGGGGTGGGTGGCGAGGATGGCCTCGACCTCCTCGGGGAACACGCTGTAGCTCCAGACCTTGATCATTTCCTTGTGCCGGCCGATGAAGCGCAGGTAGCCCTCCTCGTCCATCGCGCCGATGTCGCCTGTGCGCACCCAGCCGTCGACCAGCATGGCGCGCGTCGCCTCGGGCCGCATCCAGTAGCCCTTGAAGGGCACGGGACTGCGCACCTGGATCTCGCCGGGCGAACCGGGCGGCAGCACGGCGCCCGTGTCGGGGTCGACGATGCGCAGCTCGGTGCCGGGAATGGGCTTGCCGTTGGTGCCCCACTTCACGGCATCGGCCGGCATGAGCGCGTCGGAGCTGTGGGTCTCGCTCAGGCCGTAGCCCGTCTCGAAGACCTGGCAGCCACCGGTGAAGCGGCGCCAGGCTTCGCCCAGCTCGCGCGTGAGCACGGTGCCGAAGCTGGTCGCGGCGGTGATGCGCAACGAGGAGAGCGCGTAGCTGGCAGCGTCCTCGCAGGCCATCACCGAGTCGAGCGAGGGCGCCATGGTGTACCACCAGCTCACGCGGCAGGCCTCGATGGCCTGCAGCACGGCCGTGGCGTCGAAGCGGCCGAGCAGCACGACCGTGGCGCCGCAGTAGATCACCGCGTTCAGGCCGGTGATGAGGCCCGAGATGTGGTGCAGCGGGACGTCGGCCAGCAGCACGTCGTCGGGCCGGATGTCCAGGCTCTGCGCCGTGGCGGCCGTCTTGTAGAGCGCGCACTCGTAGCTCAGCATGGCGGCCTTTGGCAGCCCGGTGGTGCCGGAGGTGTAGGCCATGAGCGCCACGTCCTCCAGCGCGAGGTCGGGCACCGCTTCGAACGGCCCGGCCGCTGCCAGTGCCTGCGCGAAGCCCAGCGTGCCGGCCGGCCAGGGAGGATGCACGTCGCCGGGAAGCGCGATGCACGGCGGCACGTCGATGGCGAGCACCGCCGGCAGCAGATCGCCGTAGCGCACCGCGTACAGGTGGCAGCCGGCGCGCCCGCCGATGGCTTCGTGCGCCAGGGCCAGACCCTCTTCGCCCGCCACCACCGCGGCGGCGTCCAGCTCCGTGAGCTGGTGGGCCAGCTCGTACAGCCGCGCGTGCGGGTTGCAGGGGCTGACGACGGCGCCGAGCTTCTGCGCGCCCAGGTGCGCGATCACGTACTCGGGGCAGTTGTGCATGAACAGGGCCACCACGTCGCCCTGCGCCAGCCCGCGATCGCGCAGGCTCTGGGCGAATCGGTCGCTGAGGTCGTCGAGCTCGGCATAGCTGATGCGCCGGCCGTACCAGACGATGGCCGGCTTGTGCGGCGTCGCGCGGGCATGGAGCCGCAAATACTCGTGCAGCGGCCGGCGGCCGTGGCGGTAGTCGATCATGCTGGCTTGTCTCCGGATCGGTCGGCCTGTCGGCCGTGCGGGTTCAGGCAGGGCGTCTGCGCGCCCCGGCTCCTGTCCCGCTTGTGCCCGGATGATCGGCCAGGGCCCGCCCCAGGGCAAGGCGCCGGCAATGAATATTCGGCATGCCCGCCCATGTGGCGGCTGCATGCATCGCCGCGCGGCCGGCGGCGGACCCGTCAGGCCGCGGCGCGCGCGCTACGCCGAGGCGCCGGCTCGGGCTGGCCGGCGCGCTCGCGCAGGTAGGCCAGGATCGGCGCGGCGGTGCGCTCGATCTCGTCCTCGATGCCCTTGCGCGCGAGCTCGCCGTCGCCCTTGCGCAGGCCGCGCAGCACGAGGTGGTGCGGGTGCTGCTTGCGCGGCTGCGCCAGCGCGTGGGTCTGCAGGGCCCGCATCAGCGGACCGCATTGCAGCCACAGCCCCTCGACCATGCGCTGCAGCACCGGCATGCGGGCCAGGGCATAGACCTCCATGTGGAAGCGTTCGGCCGCCAGGCGTTCGGCCGCTGCATCGCCGGCTTCGCGCTGCGCGGCCATGTCCTCGTGCAGCGCCTCGAGGCGGCGCACGTCGGCAGCCGTCGCATGGTCGGCGGCATGCGCCGCGGCCCGGCCTTCGAGCAGCAGCCGCAGCTCGCAGACCTCCGCGAAGCGCACCTCGTCCATCACCGGCACGCGCACCGAATGGTGCCCCACCTGTTCCAGTGCCTGCTCGGAGATCAGCCGCGCCAGCGCCTCGCGCACCGGCGTCGGGCTGATGCCCATCTCGGCCGCCAGGTCGCGCAGCTTCAACTTCTCGCCCGGCGCGAAGCGGCCCGCCTTGAGGTCGCGGCACAGCCGTGCGTAGGCCTGGCCGTTGAGGCTGTCGCGGGTGAGCGGGGCGTCGTCCATGGTCGGGATGGGCCGGATGGCCTTCAATTTGAAATAGGTTATATCGTATGTCGGCCAAGCGGCGCGTTCAGCGGCCGGTGAAGTTCGGCGCGCGCTTTTCCAGGAAATGCGCCACGCCTTCCTTGAAATCCTCGCTGTCGAAAGACGCGACCATGGCCTCGTCGGCCCGGCGCCAGGCCTCGTCCAGGTCCTGGAACAGGCTGTCGTACACCTGCCGCTTGATGACGCCGATGGAGCGCGGCGAGGCGCTGTGCACCAGCTCGCGCGCGATCCCCTGCACGGCGGCCAGGAAGCCCTCGGCCGGCAGCGCCTTCACCAGCCCGAGCTGCGCCGCCTCGGCCGTGAGCAGCGTGCGGGCCGACATCAGCAGGTCCAGCGCATTCGTCACGCCCACCAGGCGCGGCAGCATCCACGAGGCGCCGTGCTCGGCGATGAGGCCGCGCTTGGCGAAGGCGGTGGTGAGCTTCTGCCCCTCGGCCATGTAGCGGAAGTCGCAGAAGAGCGCCATGCACAGGCCGATGCCCGCGATGGGGCCGTTGATGGCCGCGAAGATGGGCTTGCGCACCTTCAGCAGGTAGCTGAAGCGCCAGACGTAGTTGCGGTCGATCCCCTCGAGCGCGTCGGCCGCGGGCGCCGAGCGCGCGGCGTCGGCGTCGGCGCTGCCCGATGCGCCGGCCTCGAGGATGTCCATGTCGGCCCCCGCGCAGAAGCCACGGCCGGCGCCTGTGACGACGATCGCGCGCGCTGCCGCGTCGGCCTCGGCGCCGAGCACGGCCTGGCGGTATTCGTCTTCCATGGCCTGGTTCCAGGCATTGAGCCGTTCAGGGCGGTTGAGGGTGATGGTGCACACGCCGTCCTGCGTGGCCACGGTGATGTTGCCGTACGCCATGGCTCAGCCCTCGTCCCCGCCGCCAATGGTGGCGCCGCCGTCGATCACGATCGTGGTGCCGGTGATGAAGCGGCCCGCATCCGATCCCAGCAGCAGGGCCGCGCCGGCAATGTCCTCGGGCTCGCCGATCATGTTGAGCGGGCTGGACTTTAGCGCATTGGCCAGCGTCTCGGGGTTGTCCCACAGCGCCTTGGCGAAGTCGGTCTTGATGAGGCCGGGCGCGATGCAGTTGGTGCGGATGCCCTGCTTGCCCCATTCCAGCGCGAGGCTGCGTGCCAGCGACATGTCGGCCGCCTTCGAGATGCCGTAGGCGCCCAGCACGCGCGAGCCCGTGAGCCCGGCGATCGAGCTGATGATGACCACCGAGCCGCCGCCCTTGGCCGCCATGCCCGGTGCCGTGCGGTTCACCAGCCAGAGGTTGGAGCGGATGTTGACGTCCATCACCTTGGAGAAGGCCTCGTCGCTGATGCCGGACATCGGGCCGTAGTACGGGTTGACGGCGGCGTTGCACACCAGCACGTCGACCGTGCCGTAGACCTTCTCGGTCTGGTCGACCAGGCCCAGCACCTCGTCCTTGCGCGAGATGTTGCAGGCGATGGCCGTGGCCTCCAGGCCCTCGGACCGGATCTGGTCGACCACGGCGGCGCAGGCGTCGGCCTTGCGGCTGGTGATGACCACGCGGGCGCCGGCGCGCGCATAGGCGATGGCGATCGCGCGGCCGATGCCGCGCGAGGACCCGGTGACGATCGCGGTCTTGTTCTTCAACGACAGGCTGTCCATGGCGTCTCCTTCTCTCTGTGTGTGTCGGGGTTTCAGCGGTTGGCGAACACGGGTGTGCGCTTCTCGACGAAGGCGCGCGCCGCCTCGACGTGGTCCTCGGTCATCGCGCAGCGGATGTGGCGGATGGCTTCGTGGTCCAGCGCCTGCGAGAGCGTCGCGCCCTGCTCGGCCGCGTTGAGGTTGGACTTGATGTGGCCCAGCGTGATCGTCGGCCCTTCGGCGAGCTCGCGCGCGAGCTGGCGGCCGGCGTCGTCGAGTTCCGCGTCGGGCACCACGCGCGTGGCCAGGCCCAGCTGCAGCGCCTCGTCGGCCTTGAGCACGGGCGAGAGCAGCGCGAAGGCGCGCGCCCGCGGGCCCAGCAGCTGCGTGAGGAACCAGGTGCTGCCGAAGTCGCCCGACAGGCCGACCTTGGCGAAGGCGGAGGTGAGCTTGAGCGTGTCCGACGCGATGAGCAGGTCGCAGGCCAGCGCCAGCGACAGGCCGGCGCCCGCACAGGCGCCGCGCACCACCGCCAGCGTCGGCTTGGGCATTTCGCGCAGCAGCCGCGAACACTCCATGTGCTCGCGCAGCTGGTGCGTGCGCGCCTCCAGCGTGGCGGGCGGCCCGTCGCCGTCGGCCATCGCCTTCACGTCGCCGCCGGCGCAGAAGCCGCGGCCCGCGCCGGTCAGCACCACGGCACGCACGGCCGGGTCGATGGCGGCGCGGCGCAGCGCGGCGAGCAGGGCGTCTGTCATGGCGGGCGTGAGCGCGTTGAGCCGCTCGGGCCGGTTGAGCGTGAGGGTGAGCACGCCGCCGTCGCGCGCTTCGATCAGTTCGGTCGTCATGGGCCGGATGTCTCCTGGTGCAGTGTGTGTGTCAGAGCGCGCCGGCCGCCTGCAGCGCGGCCACGCGGTCGGGGCCGTGGCCCAGCCATGCGGCCAGCACCTCGGCGTTGTGTTCACCCACCCGCGGCAGCGGGCGGCGGATGGCGAGCGGCGTGCCGGAGAGGTGGATGGTCACGCCCTGCATGGGCACGGTGGCGTCGCCGAAGGGCACGTCGCGGATGGCGCCGCGGTGCGCGAGCTGGGGGTTGTCGACCACCTCGTCGACGCGCGCGATCTTGGCGCAGGGCACGCCTTCGGCCTCGAGCCGGGCGACGACCTGGTCGGCGGTGTGGGCCATCATCCAGTCGGCCACGATGCCTTCCACGGCCTCGCGGTGCTCGAGGCGGCTGGCCATGGTCGCGAAGCGCGGGTCCTCGATGAGCGCGGGCCGCTTCATCGCGCGCAGCACGCGCGGGAACATGTTGTCGTCCCCGCCCACCATCAGCACGTAGCGGCCGTCGCCGGCCTGGAAGGTGTTGGACGGCGCGACATAGCGGTCGCGGCTGCCCACGCGGGTCATGGTCTGGCCGAAGAGCTTGTGCTGCGGGATCGCGGTCATCAGCATCGACAGCGCGCTTTCGAGCAGCGACACGTCCACCAGCTGGCCGACGCCGGTGGCGTGGCGGGCATTGAGCGCCGCGAGGATGCCCAGCGCCGCGTACATGCCGGTGGTGTAGTCGCACATGAAGGAGCCGATCATGGTCGGCGGCCCGTCGGGCTGGCCGGTCATGTCCATCAGGCCGCTCATGGCCTGGGCGACGCCGTCGAAGCACTGCTTCTGCGCCAGCGGGCCGTCCTGCCCGAAGCCCGAGATGCGCGCCATCACGAGCCGCGGGTTGAGGGCGTGCACCGCCTCCCAGCCCAGGCCCATCTGCTCCATCGTGCCGGGGCGAAAGTTCTCCACCAGCACGTCGGCCTTCGCGATCAATGCCTTGAGCGTGGTCAGCCCCTCGGGGTGGCGCAGGTCGATGGCCAGGCTCTTCTTGTTGCGGTTGACGATGAAGGTGTAGAGGCTCTGCCCCTCCACCGCGGGCAGCGCGCGCCGCGCGTACTCGCCGTCGCCGGGCGGCTCGATCTTGACCACCTCGGCGCCCATGTCGCCCAGCATCATGGCGCAGTAGGGCCCGGCGATGAAGCGCGAGAGGTCGAGGACGCGCAGGCCGTCGAGGGAAGTCATGGGCGGGTGTCTCCGGAATGTGGCCCTGTCGTGCCCGGCACAGCGACAGCGGCGTGTCTTGTTTAATTTGTTATATCATATTTTCAGGAGACAACCCGATGAACCAGGCTCAGCATGGCCGCGCCGACGCACCGTCCGCCGCCGCCCCACCCTACCTGCGGCTGCGACAGATCTGCCTCGTCGCCCGAGAACTGGCACCGGTCGTGGACGACCTGTGCGCCGTCTTTGGCGTGCAGGTGTGCCACCACGACCCGGAGGTCGGCCAGTTCGGACTGCACAACGCGCTGATGCCCTTCGGCCGCCAGTTCATCGAGGTGGTGGCCCCGGTACAGGACGGCACCACCGCCGGCCGCTACCTGGAACGCCGCGGCGGCGACGGCGGCTACATGGTGATCCTGGACAGCGAGTCGCTGCCGCGCTGGCGCAGCCACGTGGCGCAGGTGGGCGTGCGCGTGGCCGCGCCGCTGGCACTGGGCGACTACGAGGGCCTGCAGCTGCATCCGCGCGACACCGGCGGCGCCCTGCTGGAGATCAACTGCACGAAGAACGGCGCCAGCCTCGACGGCCCCTACTGGCCGGCCGGCCCGCACTGGCAGCGGCATGTGTCGACCGAGCGCGTCACCGGCCTGGCCGGCGCCGTGCTGCAGGCCGGCGAGCCCGCCAGGCTTGCGCAGCGCTGGGCCGAGATCCTGCAGCGACCGGCCGAGCGCGGCACGCAAGTGCCGCTCGACAACGCCCGCTTGCAGTTCGTGCCCGACACCGACGGTCGCGGCGAAGGCCTGGCCGCCGTGATGCTGCAGGTACGCGATGCCGCAGCCATCCGCGCCGCCGCACGTGCGCGCGGCCTGCCCGAAGCCGAGGACCGCGTCACAGTCGGCGGCGTGCACTTCATCTTCTCACCGGCCTGAGCGCCTTCACGAGGACAGCCATGGAACTCGCCTTCACTCCCGAGGAACAAGCCTTCGCCGACGAAGTGCGCGGCTTCATCCGCGACCACCTGCCGGCCGACATCTCGCGCCGCGTGGAACACGACCTGCACCTCACGCGGGAGGACCACATGCGCTGGCAGCAGATCCTGGGCCGGCGCGGCTGGCACGCCTACACCTGGCCGGTGTCGCAGGGCGGGCCCGGCTGGACGGCGACGCAACGCTACCTGTTCGAGACCATCAGCGGCGAGATGAACTGCCCCACCATCCAGCCCTTCGGGCCACGCATGGTGGGCCCGGTGATCTACAACTTCGGCTCCGAGGCGCAGCAGGCGCAGCACCTGCCAGGCATCCGCGACTCGACGGTGTGGTGGTGCCAGGGCTATTCGGAGCCGCAGTCGGGCTCGGACCTCGCTTCGCTCGCCACCCGCGCCGACGACCATGGCGACCATTACCTGGTCAACGGTCAGAAGATCTGGACCTCGTACGCCCACCATGCGGACTGGATGTTCTGCCTGGTGCGCACCAGCCGCGAGGGCCGCAAGCAGGAGGGCATCTCCTTCCTGCTGATCGACATGAAGTCACCCGGCATCGAGATCCAGCCGATCCCGATGCTGGAGGGCACGCATTCCTTCAACGCGGTGTTCTTCACCGACGTGAAGGTGCCCAAGGCCAACCTCGTGGGCGAGGAAGGCCGCGGCTGGCACTACGCGAAGTTCCTGCTCGAGCACGAGCGGGTCGAGAACTCGAACATCGGCTTCTCGACCTTCGCGCTGCGGCGGCTGCACCGCATGGCGCGCACGGTGCAGCACCGCGGCCGGCCGCTGATCGAGCAGCCGCTGTTCCGCGCCAAGGTGGCGCGGGTGGAGGCGCAGCTCAAGGCGCTGGAGATGAACACGCTGCGCGCGCTGTCGAGCATGGGCAGCGGCAGCTCGCCGGGCGCGGGGCTCGCATCCTCGCTGAAGATCCGCGGCACGGAGATCGGCCAGCGCCTGACCGAACTGCTGTACGAGGCCGCCGGCCCCGCGGGCCAGCGCCTGGACATGGCGCTCGCGCACGGCGAGGGCGACATGGACGGCATCGACGCCAGCCTGCGCGGCGCGCCGGCCAACTACTTCTGGCGGCGCGCGATGTCGATCTACGGCGGCAGCAACGAGATCCAGCGCAACATCATCGCCAAGCAGGTGCTGGGCCTCTGAGGGCGCAGGCGCCGGCGCAGCGCGTCAGCCGTCCTGCGCCATCCAGGCACGCAGCGCGGACCGGCTGCCGACGCCGGCACGGGCATACACGTTGCGAAGGTGCACGCGCACCGTCGCCGGCGACAGGCCCAGGCGCAGGCCGATGTCCTTGCTGCTGTAGCCGTCGCTGTAGGCACGCGCCACCTCGGCCTGGCGCGGCGTGAGCCGGGCCGCCGCGCCTCGCACCGGCCGGCGCTGCAGGGCGACGCGCAGGTTCGGACCATCGGCGGCGAGCTCCAGCGTCCAGCCGGCGGCGGCCAGCCGACGGTGCGAAGCGGTGGCGCGCGGCGCCAGCCAGTCCGCCGGCAGCTGGGGCGCCTGCGCGCCGGCCAGGTCCGCGAGCTCGGGCCAGGCCGCGCAGAAGGCCCGGTTGGCGAACAGCACCCAGCCCTGCGGGTCGACCAGGGCCATGGGACGGGACTGCTCGTCCAGGCCCTGCCGGGCATGCGCATAGAGCCGGTTGACGAGCAGCGCCTCGCGGATGTGTGGCGCCAGCGCGGTGAGCGCGCGCGCATCGTGCGGCGTGAGCGGTGGCGACGCAGGGCCGCGATTGAGGTACAGATGCGCGAAGGTCTCGCTGCCCTCGAAGGGGATGGCGACGCCCATCTGATGCACGATCCCGTGCCGCGTGAGGAACTCGCGCCAGGCCGCCGGCGCGTGCTGCCAGCGCGGATCGTTGGCGTTGGCGAAGTCGGCCTGCTCCGGCTGCGCGCGCATCGCGAAGGTGATGAAGTCCATCGCACCACCGCCGATGCGGTTCCACTCCTCGCTCATGGCGGCGAGGTCGTAGCCGATGCCGGCCGAGGACACGAAACAGCGCGGGTGCCAGGTGTTGATGGCGCCGTGGTCGGCGCCGAACAACTCGAGCAGCCGCTGCAACAGCTGCTGCTGGAAGTGTTCGCCGGGCGTGGTGCGCGCCAGGCGCAGGAGCGCCACGGGCTCGCCGTCGGCAATGCGCGGGCCGTGCGGGGCGGGCGATGGTGTGCGAACGGCAGGCATGGCACGCGAAAAAAGGCGCGCGAGGCTACCACAAAGCGCGGTATCGGCGCAGGCCCGCGCGGGCCCAGCATCGGCGGGCGGCGGCATGCCGCGACGAGCGAGGAGCACCCGATGAAATCCACCAGACCCCTGAGCGGCCACACACTTGCGGCCGCACTGCTGTGCTGCACGCTGGCCGGTGCGGCGGACCGGCTGCACGCGCAGGTGATCAACCCCAATGTGTGCCCCGGCGGCACGCTCTATGGCAGCCGTGACGAGAACGCCTATTCGGGCTTCAGCACCGCGGCCAACGTGGTCCAGGCCGACTGCACCAGCAACATCGCCGGCGGTGCCGAATCGATGGCCGGCATCGACCTCACCACCGGCAACACGGCGATCGGCCGCAGCACGACCGCCAGCGGCGGCAGTGCCTCGGCCTACGGTGTCCGTGCACAGGCTTCCGGCAACGGGGCCAGTGCACTCGGCGTGAACAGCCGGGCGAGCGCCAACTCGGCCACCGCCGTGGGCTCCAACACGCAGGCCAGCGGTGGCTCGTCGCTGGCGGCCGGCAACGTCGCCAACGCCAGCGGCGACTCCTCCATCGCGATCGGCTACCGCAGCGTGGCGGAGGGCGAACGTGCGGTGGCGAGCGGCGCCGACGCCAGCGCCGCGGGGCAGTTCGCCACGGCCCTGGGTACGCGCAGCCAGGCACGCGACGAGCGCGGCACGGCCATTGGCGCCGACAGCGATGCACGGGCCTTCGGCAGCACGGCCCTGGGCTCGGCGGCGCGCGCATCGGCCACGGGCGGGCTGGCCGTCGGCTACGCCGCCTCTGCGTTCGGCGAGAACGGGGTGGCGGTGGGCCGCTCGAGCCAGGCCTATGGGGCGCAGTCGATCGCCGTCGGCTGGAGCGCATTCGCAGGGGGCTCGCAGTCGATGGCATTCGGCACGGGAAGCTCGACCACCGGCGCCGGCTCCGTGGCACTCGGCGCCGGAAGCAGCGACGACGGCCGCAGCAACGTGGTGTCCCTGGGCGGCGGCGGCGGCGGGCGCTCGCTCATCAACGTCGCCGACGTCGAAGCGAGCGGCCGTGTGAGCGGGAACAGCCTGGTGGTGTCGGGCAGCGCCAGCGTCGGCGGCCCGCTCGTCACGCAGGGCGGCATCGACAACCGGGGCGCGGGCATCGTGAACGCGGGGCGCATCGGCGGCGTCACGGCCGGCGAGGTGAGCGTCACCTCGACCGATGCGGTCAACGGCGCACAGCTGTACGGCGTGCGCGGCACCGCCGAACAGGCCTTGAGCCTGGCGACGAACCAGGGCGCGCAGGTGATCGACATGACCCAGCAGCTGCAGGCGCAGAACACGCAACTGCAGGTGCAGAACACACAGATCCAGGCGCAGTCGGTGCAACTGCAGGCGGTGGTCAATGGCGAGTTGGGCGTTTGCACGGTGGACGGCGGCGCCCTGCGCTGCTCGGTGGCCGGGCAGGCCGCTGCGGCCGCGACCGGCAACGGGGCGGTGGCGGTCGGCATCGGCGCCTCGGCCCAGGGCGACGGCGCCCAGGCCATCGGCCGCCAGGCGCAGGCCCGGTATGCCGGCTCGGTGGCGATCGGCGACGGCGCCCGTGCACTGGCCGACCCGACCACCGCCATCGGTGCGGGCTCGCTGGCCAGCGGCGTGAACGCGGTGGCGCTGGGTGCGAACGCCCAGGCGCTGGCGCCCGAATCGGTGGCACTGGGCCAGGGCTCGATCGCCGACCGGCCCTCCACGGTCAGCGTGGGCAGCAGCGCCGCGCCGCGGCAGATCGCGAACGTCGCCCCGGGCACGGCGCCCACCGACGCGGTCAACCGCGCGCAACTCGACAGCGCGGGTGCCCAGCTGGCGGCCCGGCTGACCAGCCAGTTCAGCACCGATCTGCAGGGCGTGCGCGACTTCGCGGCGCGCGGCGTGGCCCAGGCGATGGCGATGCCCACCGCCCCCGGCCTGCAGCCCGGCCGCCGCTGGATCGGCGCGGCGGCGGCGAACTACGCCGGGCAGAGCGCGCTGGGCCTGGGTTTCGCGTACCAGCTCGACACGAACTGGCAGGTCGGCGGCGGGCTGTCGGTGGCCACGGGCAACGGCAGCCAGGTCGGCGCCCGGCTGCAGGCGGGCTACCAGTGGTGAGGCGGCGCGCAGGCCGGCACCCGCGCCGTGCTGCTCAGGGTGCGGTGCTCGGCGACGGCCCCGTCGGCGGCCACGGCATCTCGCTGGCCACCAGCGGCTTGCCGATGGGCGCGGCAGCCTTGCCCTGGCGCACCGCGGCCATGTCCTGCTCGTTGGGATACTGGTCCATCAGCCAGTAGTCGAAGGCGCGGCGCACCATGGGCGCAGCCGCAGCGGCGCCGAAGCCGGCGTTCTCGACGATCACGGCGATGGCGATCTTCGGGTCTTCGGCCGGAGCGAAGGCCGCGAACAGCGAGTGGTCGCGCTGGTGCTCCTCCAGCGCCTTGGCGTTGTACTTCACGCCCTGGCCGAGCGACACGGCCTGCGCGGTGCCGGTCTTGCCGGCCGAGGTGTAGCCCGCACCGGCGAACACACGCGTGCCCGTGCCGCCCTTGTTCACGGCCACCAGCGCGTTGCGCACGATGTCGACGTTCTTGGGCAGCCAGCCCAGGTCGTCAGCCGGCGGCTGCGGCACCAGCTCGACCTGGCCGCTCACCGTGTCCTTGATGGCGCGCACCAGGTGCGGCCGGTGCTTGAGACCGCCGTTGGCGAGCGTGGCCTCGGCCACGGCCAGCTGCAGCATGGTGAAGTTGTTGTAGCCCTGGCCGATGCCCAGCGACACCGTCTCGCCCGAGTACCAGCGCTTCATTTCGGCGCGCTTGTAGGTGTTGCGCTTCCATTCGGTGCTGGGCAGCGTGCCGCGCACCTCGCCGCCGAGGTCGATGCCGGTGAGCTGGCCGAAGCCGATGGGCTTCATGAAGTCGTGGATGGCATCCACGCCCATGTCGACGGCGAGCGAATAGAAATACGTGTTGCTCGAGAACTGGATGGCGCGGTGCATGTCCAGCGCGCCCAGGCCGCCCTCGTGGCTGCGGAAGGTGTGGCCTCCATAGGTGTAGAAGCCGGGGTCGTTCACGATCGCGCTGGGCGAACGCTTGCCCAGCTGCAGCGCGGCCATGGCCATGAAGGGCTTGTAGGTCGAGCCGGGCGGGTAGGTGCCGCGCAGCGCGCGGTTGAGCAGGGGCTTGTCGATCGACTCGTTGAGCGCGGCCCAGCTCTCGGAGTCAATGCCCTCGACGAAGAGGTTCGGGTCGAAGGTGGGCTTGGAGACGAAGGCCAGCACCTCGCCGGTCTTGGGGTCGATGGCCACCATGGCGCCGCGGCGCTCGCCGAACATGTCCTCGATCAGCTTCTGCAGCTTGATGTCGAGCGTCAACATCACGGTGTTGCCGGGCGTGGCCGGATGGCTGCCCAGCTTGCGCACCGCGCGGCCGCCGGCGGAGGTTTCCATCTGCTCGACGCCGGTCTGGCCGTGCAGCACCTTCTCGTAGCTCTGCTCGACGCCCAGCTTGCCGATGTAGTCGGTGCCCTTGTAGTTGGCCTGGTCTTCCTCTTCCCAGTCCTCCATCGCGGCCTTCTCGCGCTGGTTGATGCGGCCGATGTAGCCCAGCACATGGCTGCCCAGTTCGCCGAAGGGGTAGTTGCGGAACAGCCGCGCCTTGATCTCCACGCCGGGGAAGCGGTAGCGCTGGGCGGCGAAGCGGGCCACCTCCTCGTCGGTGAGCCGGGTGCGGATGGGCACCGAGTCGAAGCTGCGCGAGTCCTCGCGCAGGCGCTTGAAGCGCCGCCGGTCGCGCGGCTGGATGTCCACCAGTTGCGAGAGCTGGTCGATCGTGTCCTCGACGTCGCCGGCCTTGGAGGGCGTGATCTCCAGCGTGTAGGCGGAGTAGTTGGAGGCCAGCGTGATGCCGTTGCGGTCGAGGATGAGGCCACGGTTGGGCACCACCGGGACCACCGCCGTGCGGTTGCTCTCGGCCTGCTCGGCCAGGTCCTCGTGGCGGGTGACCTGCAGGTAGAACAGGCGCGCGCCCAGCAGCGCGAAAGCGCCCAGCACGACCAGCACGATCACCAGCACGCGGCGCTTGAAGCGCACGAGTTCGGCGGCGACGTTGCGGATTTCGGTCATGGGAGGGAGGGCGGGCGTGGCGCAGCTTAGGCGCGCCGTCGTTTCAAGGCAAATCGGGCTGCAGCGCCCGTCCCGTCTGCGCAACGCGCTATGAAATCAATAGTATTCATTGCGGGCTGCGGCACGACTAGAGCGGGCGATTCTCGTCCGGCTCTGGCGTCCGGCGCTGGGGTGCCAGCAGCAGCACCGTGACCAATGGCCACAGCGCGGCCTCGATGGCGGGGGCCGCGAACATCGTCCAGCCCGGGAACACGCCGCCGCCGATCATGCGGATCGCCAGCTCGATGAGGTGCGAGACGGCGAACAGCGGCACCAGCTGCAGCGCCTGCGACACCACCGGGTACCACAGCAGCCGCCGATGGATGGTGACGGCGAAGAAGCTCAGCGTCGCATAGCTCAGGGCATGCTGGCCCAGCAGCGCCGACTGGTGCACGTCCATCACCAGCCCGAAGGCGAAGGCCGCGCCCATGCCGATGCGGGCCGGCTGGTGCACGCCCCAGAACACGATCACCAGCGCGAGCAGGTCGGGCGTCCAGGCCAGGCGGCCCAGAGGCAGGAGGTTCACCATCAGCGCGGCCAGCAGGCTGCACCACATGAAGACGGGGCTGACGGGCAGCAGCAGCTGCTCCTGGCCGGGGCGCATGATCATCGCGCGGTGCCCTCCTGGCGGCTCGGACGGCCGGGGCCGGCCTTCCTGTCCTTGCCGTTGTCCGCCTTCTTGGCCTCGGCCTTCTTGGACGACGGCGCGGGGGTTGCGGCGGGCGCCAGCGCGGCGGCCGGCGTGCCCACGGGCGCCAGCACCATCACGTAGCGCGCCGCATTCACCCGCGCCAGCGGCGTGCAGTGGATGCGCGCGAAGGCCGAGTCGGCCCGGCGGTCGATGCGGTCGACGCGGGCCACGGGCAGGCCGGCCGGGTAGACGCCGTCGACGCCGCTGGTGGCGAGCACGTCGCCCTCCTGGATGTCGGCATTGGCGGCGATGAAGCGCAGCTCCATGCCGCCGCCGTGCGTGGTGGCGTCGCCGAAGGCCACGCTGCGAACGCCGGTGCGGGTGTTCTGCACGGGGATCGACAGGTCGCGGTCGATGACCAGCGTGACCTCGCTCGAGAAGGGCTGCACCAGCGTCACCTGGCCCAGCACGCCCTGCTCGTCGATCACCGGCGAGCCGGGCGCAATGCCCTGCGTGAGCCCCTGGTCGATCACGACCTTGCGGGTGTACGGGTCGGCGGTGTCGAACAGCACCTCGGCGGCGCGGCCCGGCGCGGGCGAGTTCTGCCGCAGTTCCAACAAGGCGCGCAGGCGCGCGTTCTCGCGCGCCAGGGTGTCGGCCTGGCTGGCACGCTCGGCCTGCAGCGCCAGCGCGCGGCGCGCCTGCGCCTCGTTCGACTGCGCGGTGCTCAGGTCCTCCAGGTACTGGCTGGCGCCGGCCACCGCCTGCACGGGCTTCATCGCGATCCACTGCACGGGGTAGAGCACCGCGCTCACCGCCGCGCGCAGCGGGTTGACGACGTCGAAGCGTGCGTCCGCCACCATCAGGAACAGGGCCAGCGCGCTGAAGAAGATCAGCTTCGACAGCGCCGAGGGCCCCTGGTTGAACAGGGGCGGCGCGGAGCGGTCGAGCGTGCCGAGCGGCATGGAAAGGAGAGGAAAGCGCTAGGTCAGATGGCAAAAAGCCGGCCTGGGAGGCCGGCTCGCGAGACTAGCGTGCAATCACTCGCTCGTGAAGATGCTGCCCAGGCGGTCCATGCGTTCCAGGGCGATGCCGCAGCCCCGGACCACGCAGGTCAGCGGGTCCTCGGCCACCAGCACGGGCAGGCCGGTCTCTTCGGCCAGCAGGCGGTCCAGGTCGCGCAGCAGCGCACCGCCGCCGGTGAGCATCATGCCGCGCTCGGCGATGTCGGCCCCCAGCTCGGGCGGGGTCTGCTCCAGCGCGTTCTTGACGGCCGACACGATGTTGTTGAGCGGATCGGTCAGCGCCTCCAGCACCTCGTTGGAACTGATGGTGAAGCTGCGCGGCACGCCTTCGGAGAGGTTGCGGCCCTTGACCTCCATCTCCTTGACCTCGGAGCCGGGGAAGGCCGAGCCGATGCTCTTCTTGATGATCTCGGCCGTCGGCTCGCCGATCAGCATGCCGTAGTTGCGGCGGATGTAGTTGATGATGGCGTCGTCGAAGCGGTCGCCGCCCACCCGCACCGAACCCTTGTAGACCATGCCGCCCAGCGAGATGACGCCCACCTCGGTGGTGCCGCCGCCGATGTCCACCACCATGGAGCCGCTGGCCTCGCTCACCGGCAGGCCGGCGCCGATCGCGGCGGCCATGGGCTCCTCGATGAGGTAGACCGAGGTCGCGCCGGCCGCTTCGGCCGCATCCTTGATGGCGCGGCGCTCGACCTGGGTGGACCCGCAGGGCACGCAGATGATGATGCGCGGGCTGGGCGTGAGCAGCGTGCGCGGATGCACCATCTTGATGAACTGCTTGATCATCTGCTCGGTGATCACGAAGTCGGCGATCACGCCGTCCTTCATCGGGCGGATGGCCTCGATGTTGCCGGGCACCTTGCCCAGCATGGCCTTGGCCTCGGCGCCCACGGCCTGGATGACCTTCTTGCCGTGCGGCCCGCCCTCGTGGCGGATGGCGACGACCGAGGGCTCGTCGAGCACGATGCCCTTGTTGCGGGCGAAGATCAGGGTGTTGGCGGTGCCGAGGTCGATCGCGAGGTCGGTGGAGAAGTACCGACGGAAGGCTCCAAACATGGCGAGAGTCCTTGGGGGCACGGCGGCGCTTCGGCCGGGCGTCGCCCCTTGTTATTGGGTGGGAGAAGAAAGCAGATTTTGGGCGGGTTTTGGGGCCAGACGGGGCCTTGAACCTGCGCGATCGCGCGCGTTGCGGCAAAGGCGGGATAATACCCGAATCCCCCCTGGATCCCGTGTTTTCCCGCCCCTCCGGAGCGTGGAACGGCGTCCCGTTATGCGCCCCTCACAGGCGCCTTCTTCCGATGGCACTGACTTCCACCGACATCGCGCGCATCGCCTCGCTGGCGAAGCTGAAACTGGCTCCCGACGAAAGCGAGCGCATGCTCAACCAGATCAACGGCTTTTTCGACCTGGTCGAGCGCATGCGCGCCGTCGACACCGCCGGCGTCGAGCCGCTGGCCCATCCCGTGGCTGCCATCGAGGACATCACCCTGCGCCTGCGCGACGATGTCGTCACGGAGCCCGACAACCGGGCCGCCAACCAGAAGAGCGCGCCCGCCGTCGAGGCCGGGCTGTTCCTCGTGCCGAAGGTGATCGAATGAGCCAGTTGCACGAGAAAAGCGTGGCGGAGCTGGCCAGGGCGCTGGCCGCCCGCGAGGTGTCGGCGGTCGAAACGGCCAAGCACTTCCTGGCCCGGATCGAAGCGCACCAGCAGCTGGCCGCCTTCGTCGCGGTCGACGAAGAGGCCACGCTGGCCCAGGCCCGCGCCGCCGACGCCGCCCTGGCCGCCGGCCACGCCCCGGCGCTGGCCGGCGTGCCCGTCGCCCACAAGGACATCTTCGTCACCACCGCCTTCCCGACCACCGCCGGCTCGAAGATCCTGGCCGGCTACCAGTCGCCCTTCGACGCCACGGTGGTGCGCAAGCTGGGGATCGGAGCGCCCGGCGAGCCGGGCGGTGCCGGCATGGTGACCCTGGGCAAGCTCAGCTGCGACGAGTTCGCCATGGGCTCGGCCAACGAGAACATCGCCGTGCCGGCGGTGGGCACGGCCCAGGCCACGCCCGTGCGCAACCCCTGGGACGCGGCCCGCATCCCCGGTGGCTCCTCGGGCGGCAGTGCGGCCGCGGTCGCCGCCCGCCTCGCGCCCGCCGCCACCGGCACCGACACCGGCGGCTCGATCCGCCAGCCGGCGAGCTTCTGCGGCGTGACCGGCATCAAGCCCACCTACGGCCGCGCCTCGCGCTACGGCATGGTGGCCTTCGCCTCCAGCCTGGACCAGGCCGGCCCCATGGCCCGCTCGGCCGAGGACTGCGCGCTGCTGCTGTCCGCGATGTGCGGGCCCGACCCGGACCGCGACTCGACCTCGCTGGACCGGCCGGCCGAGGACTTCGGCCGCGACCTGAACGGCTCGCTCGAAGGCCTGCGCATCGGCGTGCCGAAGGAATTCCTCGGCGAGGGCGTCGCACCCGGCGTGCGCGCGGCCATCGATGCGGCCCTGAAGGAGTACGAGAAGCTCGGCGCCAAACGCGTCGAGGTGAGCTTGCCGCGCACCGAGCTGTCGATCCCGGTCTACTACATCTGCGCCGCCGCCGAGGCCAGCTCGAACCTCAGCCGCTTCGACGGCGTGAAGTTCGGCCACCGCGCCGCGCAGTACAAGGACCTGGCCGACATGTACGCCAAGACGCGCGAAGAGGGCTTCGGCGACGAGGTCAAGCGCCGCATCATGATCGGCACCTATGTCCTTTCACACGGCTACTACGACGCCTACTACCTGCAGGCGCAGAAGGTGCGCCGCATGATCGCCGACGACTTCCAGAACGCCTTCAAGGACTGCGACATCATCGCCGGCCCGGCCGCACCCACCGTCGCCTGGAAGATCGGCGAGCACGGCGACGACCCCGTGGCCGACTACCTGGCCGACATCTTCACCCTGCCCGGCTCCCTGGCCGGCCTGCCCGGCATGAGCGTGCCCGCCGGCTTCGATGCGGGCATGCCCGTGGGCCTGCAGCTCATCGGCAACTACTTTGCCGAAGCGAAGCTGCTCAACGCCGCCCACCGCTTCCAGCAGGCCACCGACTGGCACGTGCGAGCACCTGCCGGTTTCTGAGATTCATGAAAGCCGGACAGCCGAACGCAGAGGACGCAAAGGCTTCGCAGAGGGCGCAAAAGAATTCATGAGAAATCTTTTGGTTTTCTTTCTGCGCACTTTGCGTCACCTTTGCGCACTCTGCGTTCGGCTGCCCGTATTCCACACGCCATGAGCACCACCCCGCCCCTCGTCCAAGGCTACGAAGTCGTCATTGGCTTCGAGACCCACGCCCAGCTCTCGACCGCGAGCAAGATCTTCAGCCGCGCCAGCACGGCCTTCGGTGCCGAGCCGAACACGCAGGCCTGCGCGGTGGACCTGGCCCTGCCCGGCACGCTGCCGGTGATGAACAAGGGCGCCGTCGAACGCGCCATCAAGCTCGGCCTGGCGCTGGGTTCGCACATCGCGCCGCGCTCGGTGTTCGCCCGCAAGAACTACTTCTACCCCGACCTGCCCAAGGGCTACCAGATCAGCCAGTACGAGATCCCCGTGGTGCAGGGCGGCTCGGTGAGCTTCTACCTGGGTGATGAACTCAAGACCGTGCGACTGGTACGCGCGCACCTGGAGGAAGACGCCGGCAAGTCGCTGCACGAGGACTTCGTCGGCATGAGCGGCATCGACCTCAACCGCGCCGGCACGCCGCTGCTGGAGATCGTGACCGAGCCCGACATGCGCTCCACCGCCGAGGCCGTCGCCTATGCCAAGGAGCTGCACAAGATCGTGACCTGGATCGGCATCTGCGACGGCAACATGCAGGAGGGCTCCTTCCGCTGCGACGCCAACGTGTCGGTGCGCAAGCCGGGCCAGCCGCTGGGCACGCGGCGCGAGATCAAGAACCTCAACAGCTTCCGCTTCATGCAGCAGGCGATCGACTTCGAGATCCGCTGGCAGATCGAGCAGCTGGAAGACGGTCATGCGATCCAGCAGGCCACCGTGCTCTTCGATCCCGACACCGGCGAAACGCGCGCCATGCGCACCAAGGAAGATGCGGCCGACTACCGCTATTTCCCCGACCCCGACCTGCCGCCGCTGGCGATCGCCGCCGAGTGGATCGAGCGCGTGAAAAGCGGAATGCCCGAGCTGCCCCGCGCCATGGCGGCGCGCTATGTGCGCGAGCACGGCCTCTCCGAATACGACGCCACGCAGCTCACGCAGAGCCCGGCGCATGCGGCGTACTTCGAGGCGGCAGTGGCTGCCGGCGCGGCGCCCAAGCTGGCCAGCAACTGGCTGCAGGGCGAGATCTCCAAGCGCCTCAACGCCCAAGAACTCGGCATCGAAGCCGCCCCGGTGAGCGCCGTGCAGCTGGCGCAACTCGTTGGCCGCATCGCCGACGGGACGATCTCCAACAACGCCGCGCGCCAGGTCTTCGAGGCGCTGTGGACCGGCGAGGGCCAGGACGTCGACGCCCTCATCGAGGCCAAGGGCCTCAAGCAGATGAGCGACACCGGCGCGCTGGAAAAGATCGTCGACGACGTGCTCGCGAGGAACGAGAAGAACATCGCCGAGTACCGCGCCGGCAAGGACAAGGCCTTCAACGCCCTGGTGGGCCAGGTGATGAAGGAAAGCAAAGGCAAGGCCAACCCGGCGCAGGTCAACGCGCTGCTCAAGGCCAAACTGGGCTGACCGTTCAAGCCGACGCTTTCGAAGGAAAAGTGCCCGGAGCGCCCGCCCGACGGGCGCGATCAGCTATCAAAAAGTGAGCAACCGCGACGCGGGCCAGGGGCGCCTCACGGCGCCGGGCGCTGCGCCGAGCCGCCGTTCTCGGGCGACCACAGCTGTACGAGGCGGGTGCGCTCCTCGTCGAAACGGGCGTTCACCCGGCGCTTCTCGGCGTCCTGCTCGGCGATGAAGCGGTTCTGCACCGCCGCGCTCTGGTCGTTGTCCTCGAGCTGGCGACGCAGCGAGGGCGGCGCCTTGCTCGGGTCCTTCTTGTAGAACTCCATTTCGCCGTCGATCTTGCGGCGCTCCTCGGCCAATTCGCCCAGGCGCGTGCGCGCGGCGCCGATCACGGCATCGATCTGCTTCATCGCTTCGCTCCGCTCGCGGTCATGGGTCGCGGCGTTCGGGTAGCGAACGAGCAGCGCGCGCTCGCGCCGACGCTCCTCGCGCGCACGCAGCGCCGCCTGCTCGGCCTCGCGCTGACGCGCCTCGCGCTGCTCCAGCTCGCGCGCCGTGTAGCGCGGCTCGATGCGGCGGCGCACGGTGCCACTGGGCGTGAGCTCGACCTGTTCGCGGTCGAAGCAGGCCGGGATCGGCCGGTCGGAGGTGATGGTACGGCCGCTGCCATCCACGCAGCTGTAGATACTGCCGCCGTTGGCCGGGCCCTGCCCCTGCTGCGCCCAGGCGCCCCCGTAGGCCAACCAGGCGCAGGCCCCGAGCGCAAGAGCACGGGCGAAGGGAACGAGGACGGCATTCAGCGGCACAGGGTCTCCGGGTCGAAACGGCATCAGACCGCGCCGTAACGCGTCCGGTACGCCAACACTCCCTCAAGGTGCGCGCGCAACTCGTCGCTCGCACGCTGGTCCAGATACTCTAGCAAGTCGTCCAGCGTGGCGATGGCGATCACCTGCATGCCCAACTGGTTGCGGACATATTGCACTGCGCTGTGCGGGACGTCCACCCCGTTCTCGGTCGCCATCTCCTGGCGGTCCAGCGCGATGGCCACCGCATGGGGCGTGGCGCCAGCGGCGCGGATGGTGGCGATCGACTCGCGCACCGCCGTCCCGGCGGACATCACGTCGTCGACGATCAGCACCCGGCCGGCGAGCGGTGCGCCGACCAGGGTGCCGCCCTCGCCGTGGTCCTTGGCTTCCTTGCGGTTGTAGGCGAAGGGCACGTTGCGGCCGCGGCGCGCCAACTCGGCCGCCACGGTGGCGCCCAGAGGGATGCCCTTGTACGCGGGCCCGAAGATCATGTCGAACTCGAGGCCGGAATCGATCAGGCGCGCTGCATAGAATTCCGCCAGCCTCGCGATGCGGGCGCCGTCGTTGAACAGCCCCGCATTGAAGAAATAGGGGCTGATGCGGCCGGCCTTGGTCTTGAACTGCCCGAAGCGCAACACGCCGGCATCGAGCGCGAACTGCACGAAGTCCTGCGCCAGCGCCCCATCCGTTCTCACCTCAGCCATCGGGAATTCCTCGTCGTGTTCAAACTCACCAGCCTCAACCTCAACGGCCTGCGCTCGGCCGCCACCAAGGGGGTGGCCGACTGGGTCGCCGAAACGGCGCCGGATTGTATTTGCATGCAGGAAATCCGCGTCTCGGCCAGCGACGTCGAGGGCCGCTTCGAGGAAATGGCCGGCCTCAAGGGCCACTTCCACTTCGCCGAGAAGAAAGGCTACGCGGGAACCGCGATCTACACCAGGCACGAGCCCACCGACATCGTGATCGGCTGGGGCAACACCGAGTTCGACGCCGAGGGCCGCTACCTGGAACTGCGCTTCGACACGCCGCAACGCAAGCTGTCCATCATCAGCTGCTACTTCCCCAGCGGCAGCTCGGGCGAGGAACGGCAGGCCGCCAAGTTCCGCTTCCTGGCCGGCTTCATGCCCTATCTCGTCGCGCTCAAGAAAGACCGCGAGTTCATCCTGTGCGGCGATATCAACATCGCCCACAAGGAGGCCGACCTGAAGAACTGGAAAGGCAACCAGAAGAACAGCGGCTTCCTGCCCGAGGAGCGCGCCTGGATGACCCGGCTGCTCGATGCCGGGGCCGAGGGCGCCGGCCTGGTGGACGTCTACCGCCATCTGCAGCCCGACACCACCGACGCCTGCTACACGTGGTGGAGCAACCGCGGCCAGGCCTACGCGAAGAACGTGGGCTGGCGCCTGGACTACCACCTCGCCACCCCGGCCCTGGCCCAGCTGGCGCGTAGCGAGCACATCTTCAAGACCATCAAGTTCAGCGACCACGCGCCGATCACGGTGGACTACGCGTTCACGCTGTAGACGGCCCGTCTGCCGCGGGCGGCGCGCAGTCCATCCGCACGATCCGTCGTGCCCGTCCAACAGCCGTCGACCGTCGGCCGCCTATTTTTTCGCACCGGGGCCTGCAGCCATGCGCCCTCTGGCGAAAATTACCTCTTTGGTATTCGCTGCCGGCGCAGCGATGCGCGCAAATACACAGGAGAGGCACCCATGCGGTTGGAACTGACGCGTCGGCTGGACCTTCAGGAGAGGCTGTTCGGCGGCATCGAGAAGGAATCACTGACCTTTCTCACCTCGTCCACGGGACTGATCCAGCTGATCGACCGTGCGAGCAGCGACAGCTGCACCATCGACGACGTGGCGCGGCTGGTGCACAGCGAGCCCCTGGTCTCGGCCAAGATGGTCGCCATGGCCAACAGCGCCGCCTATGGCCGCCCGGGCCGCACCGTCACCAATGCGCGCGAGGCGCTCAGCATCCTCGGCCTGAAGATGCTGCGCGCCGTGGCCGCCGCCCTCGTTACCGCCCAGCTCGCCGACCGCGCCGCGCAGGTCAACCAGCCGGCCGTCGGACGCCTGTGGGCCCACAGCACCGAGGTGGCGGCACTGGCCGCCGTGCTGGCACGGCGCTTCACCCAGGTCGCCCCCGAAACCGCGCTGTTCGCGGGCATGCTGCACGACATCGCCGGCTTCTACGTGCTGGCCAAGGCCCAGGAGCAGGTGCCGGCGCTGAGCATCGATCTGGCCGGCCGCACCCAGGTCGGCGATCCCGAGCCGCCCGAGCGCAGCCAGTCCGTGCTGGCGGTCGGCACCCGGCGCCTGCTGTCGGCCCTGAACGTGCCCGACGAGTTGTCCGAGGCGATGGAAACGCTCTGGCGCGGCTACGTCATCGCGCCGCCCGAGACGCTGGGCGACGTGCTGCAGCTGGCCAACCTGATGGCCCAGACCCAGTCGCCCTTCGAGGAGTTCTCGCGCGAGCCGGCGCAGTGCGGCATCGACCTGGACGAGGTGCTCGAACGCGGCGAGGCGGCCCAGGTGGTGCGCCAGGCCTACGACGAAGTGCGCGCAGTGCAGCAGGCGCTGACGCGTCGGGGCTGAGGCGCCCGCGAAGCGGAAGATTCAGCAGCAGCCTCCCAGGAAGCGGCCGCTCCGGTAGAAAGGCGCCACGTCCTCGGCCAGGGCCTGCACGCTGCGGCGCCAGCCGGCATGGGGGCCATCCGCTGCCAGCGCCGACCGCATGCGCTCCCGCAGTTCGACCTGCAGGGCCACCTCGTCCACGCCCAGGACGCGGCCGGCGTCGACCACCGTGCGGCCGCGAGCGATGACGGTGTGCACGTGCCGGCCGCTGCCGCGGGCGAGCAGCAGGTCCAGCGGATTGATATCGTAGAACAGGGCGTCGTCGTCCAGCGCATCCCAGTCGAGCAGCAGGAGGTCCGCCGGCTCGCCCGATGCGATCCGCCCGCGCGACGCGAAGCGCCAGAGCTGCGCCGGCGTCATGGTGGTGTCGTACCCCCAGCCGCGGTGCAGCGCATAGGCCAGGCGGGCCTCGCGCAGGGCGTCGTCGTCCTCGTCGAAGGCCATGCCGTCCAGCCCCATGGCCACCCGGCAGCGCTGGGCCAGCATCTGCGCGAGCGGGGCAATGCCCGATTTCAGGCCCAGGTTGGAGCTGGTGTTGACCGCGATGGTCGCGCCGCGCTCGGCGATCAGGGCCAGCTCCTCCGGCCGCGCCCAGGTGCAATGCGCCAGGGTGAGCCGCGGGCCGAGCAGGCCGATGTCGTCCAGGAAGCGCACGATGCCGCCCGGGTGCGCGGCATCGGCCCAGGCGCGCTGGTACTGCGTCTCCAGCAGGTGCATGTGCACGCGCCGGCCGGTCTCTGCCGAGGCCTGGGCGATGGCTTCGAGCAGCGGCGTGCTGCACCACTGCACGCCGGTTGGGCCGTATTGCACGTCCACGTGGGCACCCAGGCCGTCGGCAGCGATCCGCTGGGCAACTTCCTCGACCAGCGCGAGCTGCAGCGCTGGCGCCACCGAGGGTGCCGCCAGCCGCCTGGCGATGTCGTCGCGGATCGCGGGGCGCAGCGCCGCCAACACCGTCGCGTCGTCGGCATAGCCCAGGCCGTGGCGGTCGCGCAGGGCCACCGCGAAGCCGATGCGCACGCCCACGTCGCGCGCGGCACGGCCCACGGCGGCTGCTTCGTCGACATAGGGCAGGCCGCCCTGCACGCGGGTGTAGTGCACCATGAGGTCCACCACACCATTGCGCAGCGAGCGGGCGAAGGAGGTCGCGGCGCACAGGTACGGGTCCATGCCCGGCACCACGCCCAGGAAGGGCAGCCAGCTTTCGAGCGGCTGCCCGAAGGCACCCAGCGTGGCGCTGCGCACGGTGCGCGCATGGTCGTGCGCGTTGGCAAGCGCCGGCAGCGCCAGCCGCCGGCGGCCGGGCACCGGGGCGGGTAGCGCCTCGATGGCGGCCACATGGCCGCCTTCGATATGGATGCGCCGGTCGCGCTGTGCGGGCGCAGCCCCGGGCTCGGCCAGCAGCCAGGCGCAGTCGATGGCGGCGGGCGCGGCCGTGTCGCTCATCGCTTGGCGACCGTGCGCTCGGCCAGCGGCGGCAGGAAGCGGCGCTCGAACACCTCGGACGCCGTGGGCACGCGCGGCAGGTCGAAGGCCTCCTTGAGCTGCAGGAAGGCGCGGGCAAAACGGGCATCGCTCACATCGCCCAGGCCCTGCGTGGCCACCTCGGGCGTGAGCATGACGGTCTTGAGGGTGTAGAGCAGCCGGCGTTTCTCCAGCTCCTTGTTGAGCAGCGGCTCGCGCTTGTACAGAGCCGCGATGGCCGCTTCGGGGTCGGCGATGGTGTCGCGCACCGCATGGTTGATCGCGCGCACCAGGCCGGCCACGGCCTCGGGCCGCTCGCGCAGCAGCTGCTGCGACACCATCACGCCGTTGCCGTAGAGCTCGACGCCGTAGTCGCCGTAATGGAACCAGCGGATGTCCTTGTCGGGGTCGACGCCCTGCGCCACGAGATTCATGTAGCTGGTGACCGAGAACACGGCCGCGGCATCCACATGGCCCTTGAGCAGCAGCTGCTCCTGCAGGTTGGGCGCCACATTGGTCCAGGCGACCTTGGCGGCATCGATGCCGGTGCGCGCCGCGATGACGGGGAACATGCGGGCCGCCGCGCCCCCGGCCGGCGTGCCGACGGTGCGGCCCTGCAGGTCCTGCGGCGTGCGGATCGGCCCGTCGGCCTTGGCGATCAGCGCGAAGGGCGCGCGGTTGTAGAGCATGTAGACCATCACCGGCGCCTGGCCGGGCTTGGCGGTGGCGTTCTGCACGATGGCGTTCACGTCGCCGAAGCCGGCCTGGTAGGCACCGGCCATGATCTTCGTGACGGTGGCGGCCGAGCCGTCGCCCTGGTCGATGGTCACGGCCAGCTTCTCGCGGGCGAAGTAGCCGCGGTCCTGCGCGAGGTAGTACCAGGCATGCACGCCCTGCAGCTTCCAGTCGAGCACGAACTTGATCGGGGTGTCGGCCTGGGCGGCGGCCGGTGCCGGCGCCAGGGCAGCGCCGAGAGCCACCAGCAGCGACAGCGCCGACAGCGCCAGGCCGGCGCTGCGGCGGGAGAAGGGGCGGGACATGGAAGCTCCTTGGAAGGCAAAAGAAGAAGGGCTTTGGCGAGTGGGCGCCCCGGCTTCGACAGGCTCAGCCCGAACGGTCCTGGGTTCACTGACCCGCATCTCAGGCCCCCGTCGCCGCCAGGTCGGTCTTGCGCTGCGACCAGCCGGTCACGCGGCGCTCCACCAGCGCCGACAGCGCATAGAGCAGCACACCCATGGCCGCCAGCAGGAAGAGCCCGGCGAACACCATCGGCACGTCGAAGTTGCCGCTGGCGATCATCATCACGGTGCCGATGCCGCGGTTGGAGGCCACGGTCTCGGACAGCACGGTGCCCACGAAGGACAGCGTGATGGCGATCTTGAGCGACGCGAACAGGTAGGGCATGGCACGCGGCAGGCCCACGTTCCAGAGGATGTCGCGCTTGCGCGCGCCCAGCACGCGCAGCACATCCTCCAGTTCGGGCTCGGTGCTGGCCAGCCCGGTGGCCACGTTGACCACCACCGGGAAGATGCTGATGACCATCGAGGTGAGCACCGCCGGCACGGTACCGGCGCCGAACCACACGACGAACAGCGGCACCACCGCCACCTTCGGAATGCTGGAGAAGCCCACCAGCAGCGGATAGGTGACGTCATAGGCCAGCCGCGAAGAGCCGATGCCCACGCCGATGACGATGCCCGCGGCCACGCCCAGCGCGAAGCCGAGCAGCGTGGTGTAGAGCGTCTGCACCGTGTGCGGCCACAGGAGCGGCATGCGCTCGATGAGCACGCGGGCGATCTGGCTGGGCCGGGGCAGCACCAGGTCCGAGATGCCGCTGGCCAGGCAGACCAGCTCCCAGGCCAGGAAGAAGCCGACCAGCGCCAGGCCGGACAGCAGACGCTGGCGCGCCAGCGGGGACAGGCGCGGCACGGCGGGGCTGGCGGCTTCGGCTGCGGGTTCGACCGCGTCCGCGGTGTCCACGCGCGCGTTCATGCCGCCACCCCCTGCAGCGCAGTGGGCATGGCAGCTGCGGCAGCGGCCGTGTCGCTCTCGCAGCGCGCCTCGGCGATGCGCATGCGCAGCTGCTGCACCAGCGCGCCGAAGGCCGGGTCGTAGCTGGACTGCAGCGTGCGCGGCCGGGCGAAGTCCACGTCGCGCGTTTCCAGGATGCGGCCGGGCCGCGCACTCATCACGCAGATGCGGTTGGCCAGGTAGGCCGACTCGCGCAGGTCGTGCGTCACCAGCAGCACGGTGGGCCGCTGGGTCATCCACAGCGTCTGCATGATGTCCCACAGCTCCTCGCGGGTGAACTGGTCGAGGGCGCCGAAGGGCTCGTCCAGCAGCAGCAGCTCGGGCTCGTGCACCAGCGCGCGGCACAGCGAGGCGCGCTGCAGCATGCCGCCCGACAGCTGCCAGGGCCGCTTGTCGCCGAAGCCGCGCAGGCCCACCTGGGCCAGCAGCGCGTCGGCGCGCTCGGCGTATTCGCCGCGCTTCTTGCGCGCGTAGTCCTGCCGGAAGGGCTCGACGATCTTCAGCGGGATCATCACGTTTTCGCGGATCGTGAGCCACGGCAGCATGGTCGGGTTCTGGAAGGCCAGGCCGATGCGCAGCGCCGGCCGGCCGGCCGCAATGGGGCGTGCACCCGCCGGCCCGACCTCGCGGCCGCCGGCGATCACCGCACCCGAGGTGGGCCGCAGCAGTCCGGCCAGCAGCTTGAGGATGGTCGACTTGCCGCAGCCGCTGGGGCCGACCAGGGCCACGAAGTCGCCCCGGTCGATGCCCAGCGTGGTGTGGTCCAGGGCGATGGTGCCGCCGCCGTAGCGCAGCATCACGTTGGAGAGTTGGATGAAGCTCTGGCTCATGGGATGTTCCAGCAAGGAATGGAAGCTCAGGCCACGCGCACCAGCGCAGCCACCGGGCCGCCGCCGGGCGGGCCCTGATGCTCGGCACCGCCCGAGACGTACAGCGCCGTGCGCCCGACCACCGAAGCCAGCACGGCCCCGACGGCGGCCCGCGCATGGCGGGTGGAATGGATGTCCGAGTCGTTCAGCATGGTGTGGCGCGCCTCGCGCACCCGGCCATCGGGACTGGCCTCGGCCTTGGCCAGCAGGTTGACCAGCCGCTGCGCGATGAGGGCCGCGTCGACCTCCGGGTCCAGCCCGAAGTGCTCGCGCAGCAGCGCGCGCAGGCCCGCCGTGTCCACCGCGTCGCGCATCAGCGCATGGCCGATGCGCAGCGGCGATGCGCTGCCCGCGGCCTCGCCCAGCACGATGACCACGTTTCCCTCCAGCTCGATGCCGGCCGACACGGAGGCGCGGGCCGAGTGCAGCGTGGTGTCGTGCAGCACGGCCGCATCGGTGGCGCGCGCCGCATCGACCTCGCCCAGCGCCACGCCCACGCCCAGCGCCGAGGCGGCGCGCGAGTAGCCCATCGATTCGTAGGTGTCGCGCGTCACGGTGTCTTGGCCGCGGCCGAGCGCGTCGTCCACCTTGGCGGCGGTCAGCAGCGGGCACTTGACCTGCACGAAGTGCACGTCGGCCACATCGCCGATGCCGGCATCGCGCATGGCGGCCTGCACCGCCTCGGCCGTGGCCGCGATCTGCGCCTGGCGGCCCATCTCCTCCGGCGCGAAGTCGCGCGTGTGGGCGATGCCGACCACCAGACGCTTATCGCCCTCCACCACCTCGTGCGGCAGTGCGGGACGGCGGGTGAACACGGTGAAGTGCGGCGACAGCACGCCCTCGGTGCCGCCGGACATCACCAGCGCCACCTGCGCATGCACCGCCTGCGGCGTGCAGCCGCGGTGCGGCGCGAGGTAGTGGCACCAGGCCATGGCGGCGAAGTCGCGGGTGTGGTCGTTGACGCAGCCATTGCCCTCGGTCTTGCCCATCACAGCCACGATGTGGCGCGGATCGAGCGCACCGGCCTCGACCAGGGCCTGCACGCCGCTCAGGTCGCCGGGGCCGCGGCAGGGCACCACGTGCGCGTCCACATGCTGGGGGACGATGCCGCTCACGTCGCGCTCCAGTCCACCTCGCCCACCGGCACCGCCGTCGGCGGCACGCCGGGCGGCGTCTCCAGGATGGCGCGGCTGTAGTGCTCGGTGTTGCGCGGCCGCGGCGTGGGCATCTTCTGCACGGCCTTGACCGAGCGGCCCCAGCCCACGGCGTCCTCCACCAGACGGCCGTCGCGCATGACGAAGCGCCCGCGCAGCAGCGTGTGCAGCGGATAGCCCTGCACCGGGCGGCCGTTCCACGGCGAGATGCGGCTGATGCTCTGCAGCCGGTTCTGCGACAGCAGGCCCCGGCGCGCCATGTCGACGATGGCGATGTCGGCATGGGCGCCGGGCGCGATCACGCCCTTGGTGCCGTACAGGCCCCAGGCCTTGGCGGGCGCCACGGCGCTCCAGCGCACGTAGTCCATGAGCGTGGCGCGGCCGCGGTTGACCTCGGTGAGCATCAGCGGCATCTGCGTCTCCACCCCCGGGAAGCCACAGTCGCAGTCCCAGATGCTCTCGCGCGTCTTCTCCTCGGGCGCATGCGGCGCATGGTCGGTGGCGATCATGTCCAGCGTGCCGTCCATCAGCGCGTCCCACAGGGGCTGGTTGTGACGCGGCTCGCGGATGGGCGGGTTCAGCCGCATCACGCCGCCCAGCTTGCGCATGTGCTCGGTGTTGAGCAGCAGGTACTGCGGGCAGGTCTCGGCCGTCACGTCCACGCCGCGGCGCTTGGCCTCGCGCAGCAGGAAGAGCGAATCGGCCGCGCTGTGGTGGGCGATGTGCACCCGCGCGCCGGTCCATTCGGCCAGCGTCAGCACGCGGCCGATGGCCTCGATCTCGGCCACGGCCGGACGGGCCGCCAGATGGGCCATCGCGTCGATGCGGCCGGCCTCCTGCATCTTCTTCTGGCGGCGGAACAGGATCGACGAGTTCTCCGCATGCACCACCGTGCGCACGCCCAGCGGCGCCAGCGTCTCGAAGCCCTCCAGCAACGCACCGTCGGTGGGCGCGGGCAGGTTGCCGAAGGTGTTGCCGACGAAGGCCTTGAAGCTGGTGACGCCGGCCTCCAGCAGCTCCTCCAGCCGCTCGATGGTGTCGTCGCCCAGCAGGCCGTGGATGCCGAAGTCGCAGTAGGACGCCTCGGCCGCCTTCTGCTTGAGGCGCAGCGCCTCCACCGTGCCCGTGGCCGGCGAGGTGTTGGGCATGTCGAAGACGGTGGTCACGCCGCCCAGCGCGGCGGCGGCCGAGCCGGTGCGCCAGGTCTCCTTGTGCGGATAGCCCGGGTCGCGGAAGTGCACATGGCTGTCGATGGCGCCGGGCAGCAGGAACAGGCCGTCGGCCCGCAGTTCTTCGCGCGCCGGCGGCATGGTGTCGTCGTGGCCCACGGCCACGATCTGCTCGCCGGCGATGGCCACGCTGGCGGGCACGATGGCGTCGGACGAGACCACGCTCGCGCCGCGGATGACGAGGTCGACTTCGGGTCGCATGGTGTTCGCTCCCGTTCTCAGAGAGCGGCCCAGCCGCCGTCCACCGGCAGGTCGGCGCCGGTGATCTGCCGCGAGACCTCGCTGGCCATGAACAGGCAGGCGTTGGCGATGTCGGTGTCGGTGGAGACGCGGCGCAGCGCATAGTCGGCGGCGTGGCGCTGCATGGCCTCCTCCAGCGTGATGCCCAGGCGCTGGGCCATGTTGGCGCACACCTTCTCGCGGAAGCGCGGGCCGTCCACCATGCCTGGCGCGACGTTGTTGACGTTGATGTTGTGCGGCCCGGCCTCCAGCGCAAAGCTCTTGGTGATGCCGCGCAGGCCCCACTTGGAGGCCGAATAGGCCATGCGCCCGGCGCGCCCGCGCAGGCCGAAGGTGCCGCCCACGTTGACGATCTTGCCGCTGCGCTGCTCGACCATCGCGGGCATGACGGCGCGGATGGTGTTGAAGCAGCCGGTCATGTTCAGCCGCACGATCTCGTCGAATTCCTCGGTGGTGGTCTCCCAGCCGGTCTTGCCGATGGGGCCGGAGCCGCCGGCCACGTTGACCAGGATGTCGATGCGGCCGAAGGCCGCCAGCGCGGCCGTGGCCAGGGCCTCGGTCTGACTGGAGACGATGAGGTCGCAGGCCACCACCTGCGCCGGCACGCCCAGCGCGCGGGCCTCGGCGGCCACGGGTTCGATGGCGGCGGTGTCGCGGCCGGCCAGCACCAGCCTGGCGCCTTCTCGGGCGAAGGCCAGGGTGATGGCGGCGCCCATGCCCTTGGCCGGGCCGGTGATGATGGCGACCTTGTCGCGCAGTTGCAGATCCATGGCGGTCTCTTCTTTCTTCAGGGGGTCTTGTCGGTGGTGTTCAGGGCGCGACGGTGCTGGACGGGCGTTCGGCGCGCGCCGGCAGGAAGCGGCGGTCGAAAACCTCGCCCACCTCGGGCTGGCGCGGCAGCTGGTTGGCCTCGGCCACGATGCCGATGGCCTTCTTCAGGCGCTCGTCGTCCACGTCGCCCAGGCCGATGCGGGCGATCTCGGGGTGGCTCATGTCGTTCTTCAGCGTGGCCAGCAGCTTGTCCTTCTCGACCTCGCGCTTGAGCAGCGGCTCGCGCTTCATCACTGCGTCGATGCCGGCCTCGGGATTGGCGAGCACCTCCTTGATGGCGCGGTTGAGCGCCTTGACGAAGCCGGCCACGGCCTGTGGCTTGTCCTGCACGAAGCTGCGCGAGAAGAACACGGTGTTGGCATAGAGGTCCATGCCGTGGTCGCCGTAGCGGATGAAGCGCAGGTCCCTGGCCGGGTCCAGGCCCATGCCGCGGGCGCTGAAGCTCACGGTGGTCACGTAGCCGAAGGCCGCGTCGATCTGGCCGCGCACCAGCATCTGCTCGCGCAGGTTGGGCGCCATGTTGGAGATGGTGACCTTGGCGGCATCGACCTTGGCCAGCTTGGCGAAGGCCGGGAAGAGCTTGAGCGCGCCGTCGTTGGCCGGGCCGCCGATGGTCTTGCCCTCGAGGTCCTTGGGGCTTTTGATCGGGCTGTCGCTGCGTACCACCACCGCGAAGGGCGGCGTGTTGTAGAGCATGTACACGCCCACCGGCGCATCGGCCGGCCGCTTGGAGGCCAGGTCGATCAGCGCATTCATGTCGCCGAAGCCGGCCTGGTAGGTGCCGGCGGCGACCTTCGGGATGGACGCGGCCGAGCCCTCGCCCTGGTCGATGCTGACGTCCAGGCCTTCCTGCTTGAAATAGCCGCGGTCCTGCGCCAGGAAGAACCAGGCCTGCGGGCCTTCGTACTTCCAGTTGAGCACCAGCTTGACGGGCGTCTGCGCGGCGGTGGGCAGGGCCGCCAGGGCCAGGGCGGCGGCGCCGATGAGCGGGCGCGTCCAGCGCGCGAGAAGGGAGAGGGTCGAGGTCATGGCGAAGGTTCCTCAGGCAGGGTTGGAAGGAAGGTCGGGAAGGTCGGCCAGGGCCGCACCCAGGTCGGCCGCAGTCGCGGTGAAGCCGTGCAGCAGGCGCACGAGGTAGAGCACGCCTCCGGTCACGTAGTCGGGCGACGAGGTACTGCACGCGTCCTCCAGCAGCACGCAGTCGTAGCCCAGGAAGGCCGCGTCCTGCAGCGTGGAGAACACGCAGCGGTCGGTGTTGATGCCGGCGAACAGCAGGGTGGTGATGCCGGCGTTGCGCAGGATGCTGTCGAGTTCGCTGTCCCAGAAGCCCGAGAGCCGGTGCTTGTGCACCAGGAGGTCGCCCGGTTCGGCCGCAAGCTCGTCGACCAGTGCCGCACCCCAGCTGCCCTGCACCAGTGACGGGCCATGGTCGATGGGCGAGCGCTCGCCATAGCCCACGCCCTCGGCCGTGCGCTTGCCCTTGAACTGCACCGTGGGGCCCAGGTTGCGCAGGTCCGCGCGGATGCCCCAGTTCAGCCAGATGAGCGGGCTGCCCGCGCGGCGCCAGGCCGGCAGCAGCGCCTGCAGCACCGGGATGGGCCGGCGCGCGGCCTGCACGTCCAGGCCCTTCTGGCCGAACCAGCCCTCGGGGTGGCAGAAGTCGTTCTGCATGTCGACCACCACCAGCGCGGTGCGGGCAAGGTCGATCACGAGCGCTTCGGGCTGTGCCGGCAGGGCAAGGGGCCGCGGCGCCGGCGGCGTGCGGACCAGGTTCAGGGTGCCGTCCTGCATTTGCCAGCGGTTGGCGGCCGCAGGGCCGAAGCCGGCGGGGCTGCCCGGGCCTGCGCCCAACTTGGTGCCGGGAGTGCGTTCATCGCTGTGCATGCGCCGGATGCACGCATCGCGCGTGCCACGAGCGCTCACTTTCCGCCGCTTTATCGCGGCAGCGGCGTTGCCATAACGGCAACGCTCTACCTGCCCGTCAGAGATTGGCCGGCAGCGGCTGCTTGAGCCAGCGGGTGGCCATGCCGGCGAGCCGGCCGTTGCCCTTGATCTCGGTGATGGCGGCGTTGATCCGGTCGAGCAGCCGCTGCTCGCCCTTGGTGACGGCCGCGCACACGGGCGAGTTCATCAGCAGGAACTTCTGCTCCGGCTTGCGCGGCGGGTTCTTCTCCATGATGGCCGCAGCCACGATGTTTCCGACCGACATGAGGTCGCTCTGCCCGCTCAGGAAGGAACTGATCGTGTTGCTGTGGTCCTCGTAACGCTGGATCGCGGCCTCGGGCGGTGCCATCTTCGTGAGCAGCTGGTCTTCGAGCGTGCCGCGCGTCACGGCGATCTTCTTGCCCGCCAGATCGGCCACGCCGGTGGCGGTCTGGTCGACCGGGCCGAACACGCCGATGTAGTACGGTGCGTAGGGCTGGGTGAAGTCCACCACCTTGGCGCGCTCCTCGTTGCGGCCGATGTTGAGCAGCAGGTCGGCCTTGCGCGTGGCCATGGTCGGGATCTTCGACTGCGCCGTCACCCGCACCAGCTCTGCCTTGACGCCCAGCGCGGCCGCCATCAGGTTGGCGAACTCCACGTCGTAGCCTTGCGGGCTCATGCTGGCGTCGACCGAGCCGAAGGGCGGGTAGTCGAGCGTGATGGCGACGCGCAGTACCCCGGCCTTTTGCACGTCGTCGAGCGTGTCGGCCAGGGCAGCCGGCATCGCGAGGAAGGCCCCGCAGGCCGTCATGGACAGGGCGAGGATGGAGCGTCGGATCATGGTGGAAGTCCTCAGTGGGTTTCGAGCAGGAAAGCGTGCAGCGCGGCATCGAACGCCGCGGGCGTCTCGACCATCGGCGTGTGCCCGCTGTCGGGCATGTGCGCGAGGCGGCTGTAGGGGATGCCGGCCAGCAGCGTGTTCGCGTGGTCGATGGTGCGGCCGGTGTCGTACGCGCCGAACACGACGAGCGTGGGTGCGGTGATCTTCGGCAGCAGCGGCCGGCAGTCGGTATCGAGCAGGCTTTGCTGGACGTCGATCATGGCGTCCAGCGGCGCCGTTTCGGCTCGGGCCACGTAGCCCTCGAAGAAGCCCTCGGGCAGCTCGCGGAACCAGTGCGCGCTGATCTCGCGCAGGTTGGCATGCCCGTTGTCGCGCAGGTCCTGCAGCAGCACGCGGCCCAGCGTGTGGTTGGTCATCACCGCGCCGGTGCACACCAGCACCACGCCGCCATAGCGCTCGGGATCGTTCGACGCAGCGATCTGGCTCACCACGCCGCCCATCGAATGGCCGCCGATCACCGGCGCGTCCAGGCCGAGCGCGTCGACGAAGCCGCGCACTCGCCGTGCCAGCGACTGCACGCTGTAGCCGTCGGGCGGCGCGGCCGAGCGCAGGAAGTTGTCGATGGCGTAGCCGCGCCAGCCGGGCGGCAGCGCCTGCAGCGTACCTTCCCAGAGTTCGGAGGAGCTGCCGAAACCCCCGTGCAGGAAGACGATGGCGCGCGGGCCGCTGCCGGACTCGGTGTAGTGGACGGGCACCCCGTCGACGGAGATGGTGGGCATGTTCGTTGCGTGAGATGGCGGGATGGCCAGGCCAGCGTAGGCCGGCCGGACCGGCGTCACAACGTGCAATTTCGCGAACTGACTCATTAACGAGACGGCAGCAGCCATGACCACCGCCCGCCTCTACGCCCACATCGGGGAGCGCCTGCGCAGCCGGCGCCAGAACGCGCGCCTGAGCACCGAGCAGGTGGCGCGCGCGGCTGGCATCTCGCGCGCGCTTCTCTATCGCTACGAGTCGGGCGAAGTGGTCAAGCTCGAGGTGCTGGAAAAGCTGGCCCGGCTGTACGAGACCTCGACCGGCGCCCTGCTCGGCCTGGGCAACGAGTACATCACCCACGGCATGCTGTTCTTCGACCGCCAGCAGCGGCTGGAAGCAGAGGCCACGCAGATGACCGTGGTGTTCGGGCCGCAGGCCTACATGCTGAGCTCCGACGCCTACGACACCGCGCTGGCCGAGCGCCTGGTCGACCGGCGCGCCGACCAGACCCCCCTGAGCGCGGCCGAGGCCGAACGCCTGATGCACCTCCTGGCCAAGCGCAAGGCCGCCTTTGCGCGCAACAGGCCAGCGCTCGTCAACATCGTGCCGGTGAGCGACATCGAGCGCTACCTGACCCACGGCCTCGGCGGCCACCCCCTGCTGCCGGCGGCCGAACGCGCCGCCCGGCGGCTCGCGGCGCGGCGCGAGATGGAACGCCTGGCCGGCCTCATCGCCTCGCCGCCGATGGGCGTGCAGATCGTGCTGACCACCCAGCCGCTGCCGACCAGCGGCTTCCAGCTGATCCAGTTGCCGCCGGGGCGCCGCGTGCTGGTGACGAGCCCCTTCCGCATCGTGGAGCCGACCAACCTGCACTACGGCGTGGCGATGATCAGCGAGGACGAGGAAGCCCTGCGCCTGCACGAAACGCTGGCTGCGCGGCTGTGGGAATCGGCCCTGAAGGGCACCGCCGCCAGCGCCGAACTGGCGCGCCTGCTGCGCGAGCACGCAGACACCACAATGGGCGCATGAACCACCTGCGCCTGCTGCGCTACGTCGACGAAGTGGCCCGCGTGGGGTCGATCCGCCAGGCGGCCGAACGGCTGCACGTGGCGCCCTCGGCCGTCAACCGCCGCATCCAGGACATCGAGGAGGAGCTGGGCACGCCCCTCTTCGAGCGCCTGCCGCGCGGCATGCGGCTCACGGCCGCGGGCGAGCTGTTCGTGCGCTACGTGCGCGACCGCGGCGCCGAGTTGGAGCGGGTGCGCTCCGAGATCGAGGAGCTGCAGGGCCTGCGCCGCGGCCGGGTGCGGCTGGTGGCCAGCCAGGCCCTGGCGCCGCGCTTCCTGCCGGCGGCCATCGCAGCCTTCCGCGAGTCGCATCCGCTGGTGGCCTTCGACGCGCGCATCGGCGACCACGTGCACGCCGCCGAGGCCCTGCGCAGTCTGGACACCGACCTGGCCCTGGTCTTCAACCTGCCCGCCGAGTCCGACATCCAGCGGCTGGACGTGGCCGGCCAGCGGCTGATGGCCATGATGCATGCCGAGCATCCGCTGGCCGGCCGCAGCGCCCTGCGGCTGCGCGACTGCGCCGACTATCCGGTGGTGCTGCCCAACCGCGACATCGGCGGGCGCCAGCTGCTGGAGCGCTTCCTGGCGCGCAGCTCCACCCGCTTCCAGCCCATGGTGGAGAGCAACAGCTTCGAGTTCCTGCGCGGCTGCCTGGCCGACCGCCGGTCCATCACCTTCCAGATGGCAGTAGGCACCGAGCTGGGCGACCCCGAGCTGGTGGCCCGCGCCATCGAGGACCGGGCCTTTCCGCAGGGCGAGCTGGTGCTGGGCTGCCTGCGCGGACGTCAGTTGCCGGTGATCGCCTACGCCTTCGCCGAATTCCTGCGGGAACGGCTGGCGGCGCTCGGTGCAGGGGCAGGCTGAGCCCCTGCGCTCATGCCGGCCGGTGCCGCACCTGCCGGCTCCCCGACGCCATCCGAGGCGAGCGGCGCGAAGACCTCGCTCAGGTAGGCGATGAAGGCCCTTGCATTCGGGCTCGCCCGCCGGCTCTCGGGCCACACCGCGGTGATCGGTGCGCCATCGATCGCGAATCGTCCCAACACCGGCCGCAGCAGGCCCCGCTCGACGTAGGGCTCGGCGATGAAGGACCCCAGCAAGCCGATGCCCCCCCCGGCGGCGAGCACTTCGGCGATGGCGTCGCTGGCATCCACCACCATGGATGCGTCGGGCCTGAACTCCACGATGCGACGGCCCACCCGAAACGACCACGCCATCACCTGCCCCGACGCCTGGTAGCGGAAGCTCACGCAGTCGTGATCTCTCAGGTCCTCGGGGTGGGCCGGAACGCCCCGCCTGGCCAGGTAGGCGGGCGAGGCGAAGGCGCCGATCCGCGTACGCGCCAGGCCGCGCGACACCAGGCCCGAATCGGCCAGGTGGCCGATGCGGACCGCCACGTCGATCCCTTCCTCGACCAGATTGACGAAGCGGTCGCCCAGGCGCAGGTCGACGCGCACTTTCGGATGGCGCCGGTGGAACTCGGGCAGCGCCGGCGCCAGAAGCCGCACGCCGATGGGCATCGACGCTGCCACCTTCAGCACCCCGGCGGGTTCCAAGCGCGCGGCGGCGGCCGACTGAACCACCTCCTCGGCCGCCTGCAGCAGCTGCAGCGCGCGGTCGTGCAGCGCCTGCCCTTCGGCCGTGAGCGTGAGCGAGCGCGTGGTCCGGCTGAAGAGCCGCACGCCCAGTTGCCGCTCCAGGCGCCCGATCGTCCGGCTGACCGCTGAGGGCGACACCGACAGCGACCTCGCCGCCGCGGTGAAGCTGCCGGACGACGCGGCACGCGCGAACGCCACGATGCCGGTCAGGCGCTCCAGGGTCATTCGTTCTTTCATGGCACAAAACAATTGATCTTCGTCCCGATTATCAATTTCATCGCAATGACGAACACTTGGGGTCCGCGCCGCGCCTCCGGGCCGCTGCGCGCCCCGAGGCGCCGGCGTTCGGCATGCCCGAGGCCATGGAATCTGAAAGGAACACGATGACCACCCCCACCATGAAAGCGATCCTTCAGCACACCGTCGGCGGCCCCGACGTGCTGCGCTACGAAGGCGCGCCGATGCCCGGCCTGGCGCCCGGCGAGGCGCGCGTGCGCGTGCACGCCGTGGGCATCAACCCGCCCGACTGGTACTTGCGCGAGGGCTACCGCATGCTGCCGCCCGAGTGGCAGCCGCCCCTGTCTTTCCCGCTCATCCTCGGGACCGACGTCTCGGGCGTGGTCGACGCGGTGGCAGACGACGTCGACGCCTTCGCCGTCGGGGACGAGGTCTACGCGATGGTCCGCTTTCCCGAAGGCCTCGCAGGGGGAAGCCGCGCCTATGCAGAGTGGGTGAGCGTGCCGGTCGCCCAACTCGCCCTCAAGCCGCGCACCCTCGACCATGTGCACGCCGCGGGCGCGCCCATGTCGCTGCTCACCGCTTGGCAGTTCCTGATCGAACTCGGCCACGACCAGCCGAACCCGCTGCAGCCGAAGCAGCATGTGCCGGTGCCGCTCGAGGGCCGGACCGTGCTGGTGAACGGCGCCGCGGGCGGTGTGGGCCAGTTCGCGGTGCAGCTCGCACGGTGGCGGGGTGCACGCGTGATCGCGGTGGCCTCCGGGCGGCACGAAGCCTTTGTGCGCGCGCTCGGCGCAGAGCAGTTCATCGACTACACGCGGACGCGGCCCGAGGACCTCGTGCGCGACGTCGATCTGGTCGTCGATGCCGTGGGCGGCCCCACCAGCGGCCGCTTCCTGCGCACCCTGCGGACCGGCGGCTCGCTGTTCCCCATCTTTCCGCTGGGCTTCGACGGCGCCGAGGAGGCCACGGCACGCGGTGTCACGGTGTCGACGACCCAGGTGCGTTCGAGCGGCGCACAGCTCGCACGGCTCGCCGAACTGCTCGACGCGGGCACGGTGCGCGTGGCCATCGACAGCACCTTTGCGTTGGCCGACGCGCGGCGCGCGCACGAGCGTGCCGCACAAGGCAGCCTCCAGGGCAAGATCGTGCTCACGGTGCGTTGACGGCGACGGCCGTGATCGAGGGGGCCATCGTCGACCTGCTCGACGACGGCGAGTGGACGGTCGACGAAGCCATGGACCGGCACGTCGACCCCGCCTTCCGCCGGTGCACGAACGGCCAATGGGCCGAGCGCTCAGCGTCCTGCGTGCCGCGCGAGGTGGACCTGGTGCAGCGTGATCTTGCGCACCTCGGACTGGCTGGTCTCGATGTGCGCACGCAGCAGCATCGCGGCCTGGTCGCCGCGGTTGGCACGGATGGCCTTGAGGATCTTGGCGTGCTCGTCGTAGGTCGCGTCGATGCGCGGCTGCTGCGTGAAGTCGAGCCGGCGGATGATGCGGATGCGCTCGGTCACGTCGCGGTGCACGCGGGCCATCTCGGCATTGCCGGCGGCCTCGACCAGCGCGCAATGGAAGGCCTCGTCCCACTGCGCCACCTGCACGCCGTCGGCGCTGCGATCGGCCGCGGGCACCAGCCAGATGCTCATCAGCGAATCGAGCAGCGCACGGTCGATGCGGCGGTCGCTTTCGCACAGGCGGTGCACGGCGGTGGTCTCCAGCACCATGCGCAGGTCGTAGAGCTGCTCGAACTGGTCGAAGTCGAAGGGCAGCACGCGCCAGCCGCTGCGGAACAGCACCTCGACGAAGCCCTCCTGCTGCAGCCGGAAGAGCGCCTGGCGCACGGGCGTGCGCGAGACGCCCAGGCGTTCGCTGATCTCGTTCTCGGTGAAGCGGTCGCCGGGCACGAGCGTGAACTCGGCGATGTCGCGCTTGAGCTGGGCATGGACCTCGTCGGCGCGGGAGCGAAAGGCGCCGCTGTCGTCGGGGTTCGATCGGCGGGGAGGGCGCAGGACGGTGGACACCACGGGATGGTACGCGCTCAGCCCGCGGCCAACGCCGCGTGCAGCGCGGTGCTGGGGGCCGTCCAGCCGACGATCGCGCCCTGCGCACGGATCATCTCGATGGCGGCCGCCTTGAACTGCGGGAAGTAGCTCTCGGTGCAGTCCTCCAGCAGCAGGCCCTCGTACCCGCGGTCGTTGGCCTCGCGCATGGAGGTCTGCACGCAGACCTCGGTCGTCACGCCGCCGAACAGCAGGTGCGTGATGCCGCGCGAGCGCAGCGTCTCGTGCAGGCCGGTGGCGTAGAACATGCCCTTGCCCGGCTTGTCGATGACGAGCTCGCCGGGAGCCGGCGCCAGGGCGTCGATGATCTGGTTTCCCGGTTCGCCGGCCACGAGGATGCGGCCCATGGGGCCGAGGTCGCCGATGCGCAGGCGGGGGTTGCCGCGGTCGCGCTTGGCCGGCGGGCAGTCCGACAGGTCGGGCCGGTGCGCCTCGCGGGTATGCACGACGAGGCCGCCGGCGGCGCGCCACGCCGCCAGCACCGCCTTCGTGGCCGGCACGATGGCCTCGAGCAGCGACACGTCGTTGCCCAGCGTCTCGCCGAAGCCGCCGGGCTCGATGAAGTCGCGCTGCATGTCGATGAGCACCAGCGCCGTGTGCGGCAGCTCGAACGCGTAGGCGAAGGGTTGGGCGTCGATCTTCATTCAGTGCGCTCCTCCGCCCATGAAGGCGCCGAGTTCATGACGGTCGGCGTTCGCCGCTGTCGTCTCATGGACGATCTTGCCCTCGCTCATCACCACGATACGGTCCGACAGCTCCAGCAGCTCGTCCAGGTCCTCGCTCACCAGCAGCACCGCGCCGCCCTGGTTGCGCACCTGCACGATGCGCCCGTGGATCTCGGCCACGGCCGCGAAGTCCAGGCCGAACACCGGGTTGGCGGCGATCAGCACGTTGATCTCGCCGGCCAGCTCGCGCGCCAGCACGGCGCGCTGGACGTTGCCGCCCGACAGGCTCTTGATCGGCGCGCCCTCGCCCTGCGTCTTCACGCCGTATTCGGCGATCCACTCGCGCGCGCGGCGCTTCCACTGGCCGAAGCGCAGCAGCCCGCCCGAGGCCAGCGGCGGCTGGTCGAAGTCGCGCAGCGCCATGTTCTCGGCCACGCTCAGTTCGCCCACGCAGGCGTTGCGCAGCGGCTCCTCGGGCAGGCTGCGCACCTTGAGCGCGCGGTTCTCGGCCCGCTTCGCGGCGTAGGGCTGGCCCATGACGCGCACGGTGCCGCCGGCGCGCGGGCGCTGCCCGACCAGGGCCTCCACCAGCTCGCGCTGGCCGTTGCCCGACACGCCCGCCACGCCGAGGATCTCGCCCGGCCGCACCGCGAGGCTGAGGCCGTCGACGGCCAGGGTGCCGCGGTCGCCTTCGGCTTTCAGGCCCTGCACGTCAAGCGCGGGCGACGCGGCGTTTGCTCCTGATTTAATAGCAAATGAGGCAGATTGGACGGGCGCTGCAGCCTCTTTTTCTTCTGCAATCGCCGCATGGTGCTCAGCGGCCGTCTCACCCTCGGGCGGCGGCTGGACCGCCTCCTGGCCCGCGCCCATCATGGCTTGCGCCAGGCGGCGCGGGTCGGTGTCGGCGACGCGCGCGTGGTGCACCGCCTTGCCCCGGCGCAGCACGGTCACGGCGTCGGCGTACCCCATCACCTCTCGGAACTTGTGCGTGATGATGAGCACGGTGCACAGCCCGCTGCGGGCGAACTCGCGCACATGGCCCAGCACCTCGTCGGCCTCCTGCGGCGTCAGCACCGAGGTCGGCTCGTCCAGGATCAGGAGGCGCGGCTTGAGGTAGAGCTGCTTGAGCAGCTCGAGCTTCTGCTTCTCGCCCGCCGCCAGCTCGGCCGGACGGGCATCGAGGTCGAGCGTGAAGGGCGTGGTCGCCAGGAACTCCTTCAGCCCGGCGCGCTGCGCCTTCCAGTCGATCAGCGCCGGCGTCTTGCCGCCGGCCAGCAGCAGGTTCTCGGCCACCGTCATGCCCGGTGCCAGCGTGAAGTGCTGGTAGACCATGCCGATGCCCAGCTGCCGCGCGACGATCGGGTTGGCGATGTCCTGCTCGCGCCCGTCGATGAGGATGCTGCCCTCCTCCGCGCGCTGGAAGCCGGCCACGCACTTCACCAGCGTGCTCTTGCCCGCGCCGTTCTCGCCGAGCAGCGCGTGCACGGTCCCCGGTTCCACGTGCATCGTCACGCGGTCCATCGCAGTGAAGCTGCCGAAGCGCTTGGTCAGCTCGTAGGTGTCGAGCGCGAGCGCGCCGGCGGCGCGTGCGGGGGCGGCGACGGGGGCGATCATGGCTGCAAGGCCGCGATCAGCGCGGTGGACGTGGCATGCGCTCCGAACACGCCACCCTGCATCGTGATCATCTTCAGCGCCGCCGCATGGTTGCCCGGGTCGGTGGCGGCCGTGCAGTCCGACAGCAGCAGGCACTCGAAGCCGCGGTCGTTGGCGTCGCGCATCGTCGTGTGCACGCACACGTCGGTGGTGATGCCCGTGAGCACGATGTTGCGGATGCCGCGGGTGCGCAGGATCATCTCCAGGTCGGTGGCGTAGAAGGAGCCCTTGCCCGGCTTGTCGATCACCACCTCGCCGTCGATGGGTGCCAGCTCGGGGATGATCTCCCAGCCCGGTTCGCCGCGGATGAGGATGCGCCCGCACGGGCCGTCGTCGCCGATGCCCACGCCGTCCTGCCCGATCTGGCGCGAGCGCCAGCGCTTGTTGGCCGGCAGGTCCGACAGGTCGGGCCGGTGGCCCTCGCGGGTGTGGATGATGGTGTAGCCCAGCGGCCGCATCACGGCCAGCAGGCGGCGGATCGGCTCGATCGGCGCCTGCGTGAGCGAGATGTCGTAGCCCATCACGTCGACGTACCCGCCCTTGCCGCAGAAGTCGGTCTGCATGTCGATGACGACGAGCGCCGTGTTGTCGGGACGCAGGTCGCCGTCGTAGGGCCAGCGGTAGGGCTCGGCGGCGGCGAAGCGCGGCGCGTCGGTGGTCGGTGTCGTCGTGGCGTCCATCTTGGGTCAATCCAGTGTCTTGAGGCGTTCCTTCTCGGGCACGTCGGGTGCGGGCGGCGGCACCAGCGGATGCGAGCCGGCGCCGCCGTACAGCCGCACCGGTGACGGGAAGCCGCAGGAGGTGCCGTCGGTCACCTGCACCTTGTCGCTCCACGGCAGCCGGTAGCGGCCGGCCGCCATGTCGTGCATGTAGGTGTAGGGGCAGTCCTGGGCGCCGCCCTTCACCGCCACGTAGCCGCGGTGATAGAGCTGGTAGATGTTGTTCTCCACGCCCCAGCCGGTGCGCGCCTCGCGCACCAGGTCGGGCCGCAGCTCGGCGGTGATGATCTCGTCGGGCCGGCCGCCGCCCTCCACCATCACGGTGCCGTCGAAGCTGCAGAACATGCCCTCGCCCATCGAGTCGAAGGTGCCGTCGCTGCCGCACATGCACACGCTGGCGGTGTAGGCCAGGTTGCAGAAGGCGTTGGCCTGGTTGGTGATCTTCCAGGCGTGGCGGATCGGCGCCGTGTAGCCGGCGGTACGCAGGATGATGTCCGCGCCCTTGTACGCCGCCTCGCGCGCCATTTCCGGGAACATGCCGTCGTGGCAGATGATGAGCGCCAGCTTGCTGCCGTTGGGTCCGTCGCACACCGGCACGCCCAGGTTGCCGGGCTCCCAGGGCTCCACCGGCACCCAGGGGTGCAGCTTGCGGTAGTACAGGCGGATCGCGCCCTGGTCGTCGATGACCAGGCCGCTGTTGTAGGGGTTGCCGCCCTCGTTGGCTTCCATGATGGAGAAGCAGCCCCAGATGCGGTGCTCCCTGCAGGCCGCGCGGAAGGCCGCCACCTCCGGGCCGTCGAGGCTGCACATGATCTCGGGGTTGGTGTCCATCGAGAGTCCGTGCAGCGAATACTCCGGAAAGACCACCAGGTCCATCGTCTGCTGGTTACGGCGGGCCTTGCCCACCAGCTCGCAGATGCGCTGCGTCTGTGCCGCCAGCTGCTCGCGCGTGGCAACGACCGGCAACTGCAGCTGCACCAGTCCCACCACCACGCCGTTCGCCGATTTGTTGAGACCGCCCAGTCCGCTCATGGATGCATTCCTGTGTGTTGTGTTCATCGCGTCGACGACAGCTCGCCCGGGCTGCCGGCCGCGACTTTGCCCGGCCTGCAGGTGGCCACGAGGATGACCAGCGTGAGCACGTACGGCACGGTGTTGAAGAGGTGGTAGCCCCAGCCCACGCCGATGGACTGAAGGGCCGGCCCGATGGCCCCGGCACCGCCGAAGAGCAGCGCCGCGTAGACGCAGCGCAGCGGGCTCCAGCGCGCGAAGATCACCAGCGCCACCGCGATCAGGCCCTGGCCGCTGGAGATGCCCTCGTTCCAGCTGCCGGGGTAGAAGAGCGTGAGCGACGCACCGCCCAGCCCGGCGATGGCACCGCCGGCGGTGGTGGCTGCGATGCGCAGGCCCGACACCGAGTAGCCCAGCGCCCGCGTGGCGTTGGCCGAGTCGCCCGCCATGCGCACCAGCAGGCCGGCGCGCGTGCGGGCGAAGCCCCACCACAGGCCCAGCGCCAGCAGCAGGCCGATGGGCACCAGCGCGTTCACCTGCAACGCCGCGCGCACCGCGCTGTTGTCGCTCCAGTTGCCCAGGGCGATGGCCGGCAGCTGCGGCGCCTGCGGCTGGATCAGCGGCTTGCCCAGGTAGAAGGCCAGCCCGGTGCCCAGCAGCATCAGGGCGATGCCGGTGGCCACGTCGTTGACGCCGTCGAGCGAGCACAGCAGGCCGTGCAGCAGCGCCAGCATCGCGCCAGCGAAGGCGCCCACCAGCACGCCGATCCAGGGCGAGCCGCTCCAGTACGCACCGCCGAAGGCCGCCATGGCCGAGAGCACCAGCACGCCTTCGAGGCCGAGGTTGATGCGGCCCGATTTCTCGGTCAGGCACTCGCCCAGGCTGACGAAGAGGAACGGGGCGCCCACGCGCAGCGCGCCGCCGACGATCGCGGCGACCAGCGCCACCCATTGGTCCGCGGTCATGCGAACACCTCCTTGCGTGACGCGGGCGCCTCGCGCCGCTGCGGCGTGCCGGCATCGGGCTCGGCCGCACGCACCGGCAACTGCTCCAGTTCCTCGAAGGGCCGCGCGAAGAGCTTGGCGGCCACCGCCTTGCCCGTGGTGCCGCGCAGGGCCTCGCTGGCCAGGATCAGCACGAAGGCGATCCCCTGCAGCACCTGCACCGACGCGTCGGGCAGGCCCAGCCGGCGCTGCAGCAGGCTGCCCGCGGCGCCGAAGCCGCCGAAGAGGATGGCCACCGGGATGACAGCCAGCGGGTTCTGCCGGGCGATGAACGCGACCAGGATGCCCGCGTAGCCGTAACCCGCGATCAGCGAGGCATTCGCGTTGGTGTGCACCGCCGCCACCTCGACCGCACCCGCGAGGCCCGCGCAAGCCCCGCCCAGCGCGCAGGCCAGCAGGATCAGGCGGTTGGCCGGCAGGCCCACCAGCTGGGCGGTGCGCGGGTTGCCGCCCACCACGCGGATCGAGAAGCCCGAGGCCGTGACCCGCAGCCACAGCCCCAGGCCGATGCAGGCCACGACGCCCAGCACCAGGCCCCAGTGCACGTCCGAACCACCGATGCCGCCGATGCGCAGGCCCTCGGCCAGCGCATAGGTCGACGGCTTGTTGAGGCTGGCCGGATCGCGCAGCACGCCCTCGACGAGGTGCTTGAAGATGCCGATGGCGATGTAGGCCAGCAGCAGGCTGCTGATCGTCTCGTTGATGCCGCGGTACTGCCGCAGCCAGCCCGCCAGCATGATCCACAGCGCGCCCGCCACAGCGCCGGCGAGGCACACCAGCGCGGTACCGACGATGTTCGCAGGCACGGGCACCAGGTAGGCCATGGCCGCGCAGGCCAGCCCGCCCAGCACCAGCGCGCCTTCGCCGCCGATGATGACGAGCCCGGCGCGCGCCGGAATGGCGACGCACAGCGCCGTGAGCATCAGCGGCGCCGCGCGTTGCAGCGTGTTCTGCCACGAGAACCAGCTGCCGAAGGCGCCCTGGAACAGCACCGACCAGGCTTCCACCGGATCGGCGCCCGCGGCGATGGCCACGAACAGGCCGAACACCAGCAGTGCGGCCGCGATGGCCAGCACGGGCAGCAGGGCTTCACGCAGGGCGGCGCGCATCCCGGTCATTCCACCTGGGTTGATCAACCAATCGAGCCCATCACGCCTTCGACCAGGTAGTTCATCTTTTCGAGCTCCAGGTCGGTCTGCTTCTGCACCTGGCCGGCGGCGATGACTTCCTTGCCCTTGTTGTCCTTGAGCGGTCCCTTGAAGATGTCGAAGGTGCCCGCGATCATCTTGGCCTTGATGTCGTCGGCCTGCTTCTTGGCGGCGTCGGTGACCATGGGGCCGTAGGCGGAGGTCTTCACGTAGCCTTCCTTCAGGCCGCCGCGCAGGAAGTTCGGGTGCGGCTTGCCGGAACGCGCCGCGTCGATGATCGTCTTGTAGGCGGTGAGCCAGTTCCACTCGGCCCCGGTGAGGTAGGCGTTGGGCGCCAGCTTGGCCTGGCTGGCGTGGTAGCCGCACACCATCTTGCCGCGCTTGGCCGCCGTCTCGACCACCACCTTGGGGCCGTCCACGTGCATCGTGAACACGTCGCAGCCCTGGTCGGCCAGGCTGTTGGTGGCCTCGGCCTCCTTCACGGCCATGGACCAGTCGCCCGTGAAGATCACGCTGCAGGTGATGCCGGGCTTGACCGATCGCGCCCCCAGGGTGAAGGCGTTGATGTTGCGCAGCACCTGCGGGATCGGCTTGGCGGCCACGAAGGCGATCTTGTTGCTCTTCGTCATGTGCGCCGCGACCACGCCGTTGAGGAACTGGCACTCGTCGATGTAGCCGAAGAAGCTGCCGACGTTCTTGGGGTTCTTCTCGGTCCACAGCCCGCCGCAGTGCGAGAAGCGAACGTCGGGGTACTTGGGCGCCACCGCCAGGATGTGCGGGTCGAAGTAGCCGAAGGAGGTGGGGAACAGCAGCGACGCGCCGTCCTGCTGGATCATGCCGGTCATGGTCTTCTGCACGGCCGCGGTCTCGGGCACGTTCTCTTCCTCGACCACCTTCACGCCGGGCATCTTCTTGACCTCGGCCGCCGCCTGGGCGTGCGCCTGGTTGTAGCCGTAGTCGTCGCGCGGGCCGACGTAGATCACGCCCACGGTGAGCGGCTTCTGCGCCCGCGCGAGCGGGCTGAGCAGCCCGAGGCTGCAGGCGGCGCCGAGGGCGGCCAGGGACTTGAGGGAATCGCGACGGTTGAACTGGCTCATGGAGTGGCTCCGGAAGAAAGATGCGCCGGTGGCGCGGAACGGTTCAATCTTGGATACAAGTCAGTACGCATAACGCATGCCAGCTTTGGGCGGCTCGCAGGAGGGACTGTTTCACTCCAGCAGGCTCACATGCGCCGACACCACGCGCCAGCCTTGTGCGGTGCGCATCCAGGTCTGGCTCTGGCGCCCCGTTCGGGTGCTGCCTTCGCGGCGGAACTCGCAGTTGGCGGTCGCGCAGTCGCGGCCGTAGGTGGTGATCTCCACGCGCAGCAGGTCGCGCATCAGGCCCTGCGAAGGCCGCGAGGCGCGGAAGGCGGCGATGGCCTCGTAGCCGTAGAGGTTCTCGGTGGCGCCGTAGCGCAGGGTGTGCGGGCTGTTCCAGAACAGGGCGTCGAGCATCTCGACCTTGTTGTGCACCAGCGCGTCCTCGTACAGCGAGAAGGCGGCGCGCACCTCGGCCACCACGTCGGGCAGGTTGATGTCGGCAACGTCGATCATGGTCAGCTTCCTTCCAGGTCCGCCACCGGCGCCTGGGTGACGCCGGCACGCTCCAGCGCGGCAGCGACGCGCAGCGCGAGGTCTTCGCGCCAAGGCGCGGCGATCACCTGCACGCCGATGGGCAGCGCGGCATGGGCGCCCCACACCGGCACCGCGGCCACCGGCAGGCCGATACACGAGATGGGCTGCGTCAGCACGCCCACGTTGGGGCGCAGCGGCAGGCGCTGGCCGTCGAGCTCGAAGAACTCGGTGCCGATGGGCGTGGCGGCGCAGGGCGTGGCCGGCGCCAGCAGGATGTCGAAGCGGCCGAAGACGCGCGCCGCCTCCTCGGCATAGCGCTGGCGCACGCGCTGCGCGCGCGCCACCCAGGCCGCGGGCAACAGGGCGCCGGCCAGGAAGCGGTCACGCGACAGCGGCTCGAAATCCTGCGGCCGGCGGCGCAGGTCCGGCAGGTGCAGCGCGGCGCCCTCGGCATTGGTGATGAGGAAGGCCGCCGCGCGGCCGGCCTCCACCAGCGGCAGTTCGACCATCTGCCGTGCGCCCAGCGCCTGCGCCACGATGTCGACGGCTGCGATGGCCTCGGGCTGCGCCCACTGGCGAAACCACCCGCCGAGCACGCCGATGCGCAGGCCCTCCGCGCCGCGCTCGAGCAGCGGCGCGACGGCCTCGACCGGCCGCTGTGCGCAGCCGGGATCGCGCGGTGCGCGCATCTCCGGGCCCTGCAGGGCGTCGTAGCACAGGGCCAGGTCGCGCACGGAACGGGCGAAGGGCCCCAGGTGATCGAGGCTGGCCACGAAGGGATAGCTGCCGGTGCGCGGCAGCCGGCCGAAGGTGGGCTTGAGGCCGTACACGCCGTTGAGCGAGGCCGGCACGCGGATCGAGCCGTTGGTGTCGGAGCCCAGCGCCAGCGGCACCTGCCCCGCCGCCACCGCGGCGCCCGATCCACCCGAGGAGCCGCCCGCGATGCGCGTCAGGTCGTGCGGATTGCGGCAGGTGCCGGCGTGGCTGTTCTCGGTGGTGAAGCCGTAGGCGTACTCGTCCATGTTGAGCGCGCCCACCAGCACGGCACCGGCCTGCTCCAGCCGCCGCACCAGCAGGCCGTCGGCTCGCGCGGGCGGCGCGGTGCGCTCGATCTTCGAACCGGCCAGCGTGGGCAGGCCCGCCACGTCGAAGAGGTTCTTCACCGCGAAGGGCACGCCCAGCAGCGGCAGCGCGCGCGCCCGCTCGGCGGTGGGACCGGCCAGCGCGGCATCGACCTGCGCGGCGCGGCGCAGCGCACGTGGCGCGACGACGTCGGTGAAGGCGTTCACGCGCGCATCGGTCGCGTCGATGCGCGAGAGCGCGGCCTCGGCCAGCGCCACGGCGCTGAGCGCGCCGCTGCGCACCGCCTCGGCCATGGCGGCCGCATCCTGGCGCAGCCACTCCGCGGGCGTCATTCGGCAGGCTCCGGCGGCACGGGCACGAAGCTCACCGCGCTCTCATGGTGCGGCTCGAGCGGCACCGCCTCGACCAGGGCGGCGAAGCCGGCCGCCAGTCCGAAGTAGCGCAGCACGCCCGGGCGGTGGTCGCTGCGCAGCGGCAGGCCCAGCGCCGCGGCCGTCGCGTCGACGTACTTCTCGGCTTCCTGGGGTGTCATGGCCGGTCTCCGCGCGCTGGTACCAAGGCGTTCATCGCCGCACCTCGCGCTGGAAGATCTCCAGGCTCAGCTTCTTCATCGCGACGAAGCTGGGCGAGCTGAGCGTCTCGAGGGTGCGCGGGCGCGCATCGGTATAACTGAGGATCTCGGCCACCTTGGTCGGCCGCTTGGTCAGCAGCAGCACCTGGTCGGCCAGGTACACCGCCTCCTCCAGGTCGTGCGAGACCAGCAGCATGGTGGTGCCGGTCTGCATGAACACCTCCTGCAGCTTCTCGCGGATGAAGAGCGTCATCTCGAAGTCGAGCGCCGAGAAGGGCTCGTCGAGGAACAGCACCTCGGGGTTGGGCGCCAGGGCCCGCATGATCGAGGCCGTCTGCTGCTGCCCGCCCGAGAGCTCGTAGGGGTAGCGGTTGAGGTCGAACTTGACGTCGAAGCTCGCCACCAGCTCGGCCATGCGGCGGTCGACCTCGGCCTTGCTGCGGCCTTCGAGCTTGAGCGGGTAGGCGATGTTGTCGATGGTGCGCATCCACGGGAACATCGCCTCGCGATAGTTCTGGAACACGTAGCCGATCTTGGTGTCCTTCAGGCTCTTGCCGTCGAACAGGATCTCGCCGCGGTCGATGGGGATCAGCCCCGCGATCATGTTGATCAGCGTCGACTTGCCGCAGCCGTTGGGTCCGAAGACCGAGACGATCGCGTGCTTGGGGATGTCGAGGTCGAAGTTCTCGTACAACGGCCAGCCCGCGAAGTACTTGGTCAGGCCGCGGATGGTGATGTGCGTGCCGGCGGGGCCGGGCGCGAACTTCGGCTTGGGGACGTCCGCGTAGACCGGACCGTTCAACACGATGTCTGCAGCCATTTTCATCTTCCGCTCCAGTGGACGATCTTGCGTTCCGCGACGAGGAACAGGATGTTCAGCGCGTAGCCCAGCGCCCCGGCCGCGAGGATCGAGGCGTACATGCTCTTGACGTTGAGCACCTGCTGCGAGTTGATGATGCGGTTGCCCAGGCCCGAATCCGCGCCGATGAACATCTCCGCCACGATCACGATCACCAGGGCCATCGACACCGCCGAACGCAGGCCGACGAAGCTGGGCTGCAGGCTTTCCCACACCAGCACGTCGCGAAAGGTCTGCCAGCGGGTGGCGCCCATCACCTTGGCCGCCATCACGCGCTGCTTGCGTGCGTTGATGACGCCGTAGGCGCTGTTGAACACCACGATCAGCAGCGCACCGAAGGCCGCGATGGCGACCTTGTTCACGTCGGAGGTGCCGAAGATCATGAGGAACAGCGGGATCAGCGCCGAGCTGGGCGTGGAGCGGAAGAAGTCGATCAGGAACTCCACGCTGCGGTACGCCTTCTCGTTGCTGCCCAGCAGCACGCCCAGCGGCACGCCGACGACGGCGGCGATCAGGAAGGCCTGCAGCGTGCGCCACACCGTCACCAGGAAGTCCGACAGCAGCGGCCCGCCGGCCAGCCCGGTGAGCAGCGTGCCCACCGTGTCGGCCGGTGCCGGCAGCAGGATGGGCTTGATGAAGCCCAGCCGCACGACGAGGTCCCAGACGATGAAGAGGGCCACCGGCCCGATGGCCGGCAGCAGGCGCTGCAGGAGCGGTGTCTTCGGTGCGGCGCTCGCCGTGGCGGCCGGCGGCGTCCAGGGCGTGGCGGTGGTGGTGCTCGCGTCGGCCATGGCTCAGCCCTTGTAGAGGAGACCGTCCACCGTCACCTTCTTCTCGAAGATGCCCTTCTCGGTGAACAGGTCGTAGAACTTCTGGAAGTAGGCCGCGTCGCTGGTCTTGAACTCGTTGAAGAGCATGTACGAGGCCAGCGGCACCTCGTTGGTGAGCGCGCCTTCGATGGCGGTGTAGCCCTTCATGTACTGCCGCGCCTCGGCCGGCTGGGTGCGCACGAACTCCACGCCCTTCGCATAGGCGGCGATGTACTTCTTGGCCAGCTCGGGGTTCTTCTTGATGAACTCGGTCGTGAGGCTGGCCGCTCCGCCGTGCCAGGGCGCCATCGGGTCGCCGAGGATGTAGTGCGCCACCACGCCGGCCTCCAGCACGCGGGTGGTGCCGTTCAGGCGCCCCACGGTGCCGGTCGGCTCGAGCGTGTAAACGGCGTCGACCTGGCCGGCCGCCAGCGCCGCCACGTGCTGGCCGATGGGCAGCTCGGTCACGTTGATGGCGCCTGCACCGGCGCGCTCCAGCATGGTCTTGGCCAGCGTGACGTTCTGGATGCCGGGGCCCGAGGCGACCTTCTTGCCCTTGAGCTCGGCCACGCTCTTGATCGGGCTGTCCTTGGGCACGAGGAACTCCTCCAGCACGAACTTGGCATTGCTCGGGTTGGTGCAGAAGATCTTGAACAGGCCCGGCTGCGCGATCTCGCCGATGGCGAGGTTGGCCGAGCCGGTGCCGTTGGCGCTGCCGTCGCCGCGGCCGGAGAGCATGGCCTCCATGACCTGCTGCGCACCCGCGAACTTCAGTGGCTCGACGTCCAGCCCCGCCTCCTTGAAGAAGCCCTTCTCCACCGCGGCGAAGAAGGGCAGGCCGGCGGCCACCGGCCAGTAGCCGATGCGGATCTTCGGCGTCTGCGCGCGCACGATGGCGGGCGCGGCCAGCACGGCCAGTGCGGCGCTGCCGGTCTGCAGCAGCTGCCGGCGCGAGGGACGGGAAAGGGACATGGCAAGGACTCCTGTGCGGTTGTGTGTGTGAAAGGAGGAAGGCGGCGGCGCCTCAGGCGGCCGGGCGGCTGCCCATGTAGGCGCGCCAGCCGCCGTGGTGGGTGATGTCCTGCGCGCCGGCCAGCGCCTGCGCCTCGCAGAGAAAGCCCTGCACGGCCGAGCCGTCGGCCAGCGTCAGCGTGCCGATGCCCAGCGGCGCCGGGATGAGCGCGACGAAGCTGCCGTAGTGCGCGGCGGGCAGCTCCCAGACCTCCAGCGCGATGGCGGCGCCCTCGCCCGCCGCGGCGCGGACCAGGCCGGGCTTGGGCGGCACGGTGCCGGGCAGCGCGAAGAGGCGGTAGTCCGGCGCGGTGTGCGTGGCCTGCAGCAGGCGGCCGCCGCGCTCCTGCAGCTGCACGTTCAGCGGCATGCCCGACAGGTGCGCGCCGACCACGGCCACGCGCACCGTCGGCCCGGCGATGGGCGGCTGGGGCAGTGCCGCTGCGGGGGGCAACGGCTGGCCGGTGGCGCCCGATGGCAGCCCGGTGGCCTGGTGGTAGCGCTGGCCCAGCGCCGCGAGCGCGAAGTCGCTGCCGGCCGGGCCGATGAAGGTCACGCCGAAGGGCAGGCCGTCGGGTCGCAGGCTGGAGGGCACCGAGATCGCGGCGTAGTCCAGCAGGTTGACGAAGTTGGTGTACGCGCCCATGCGGCTGTTGCGCGCCACCGGGTCGGCCTGCATGTCGGCGATGGTGCAGTGCGTAGGGACGGTGGGCACCATGAGGACGTCGATGCCGGCCCACATGGCGGCGGCACGCTGGCCCAGCGCCCGCAGGCGGGTCAGCGCGTCGACATGATCGGCGGCGCCGTAGCCGGTGCCCTGCGCGAGGATGCCGCGCACCGGCTCCATCACCGCGTCGGGGTGTGCATCGAAGAAGGGACGCACGGCGGCGTAGCGCTCGGCCACCAGGGCGCTGTCGTAGAGCAGCGCGGCGGCCTCGGCCAGCGGTGCATAGTCGATCTCGACCGGGGTGCCGCCCAGCACCTGCAACTGCTCGATCGCCGCATCCCAGGCCTCCTCGGCCTGCGTGTCGCCGAAGAAGGCACGCAAGGAGGGCACGCCGAAGCGGAAGCGCGCCGGCCAGTGGGCGGGCGCCAGGGCCAGCGTGCGCGAATAGGGATCGCCGGCATCGGGCCCCAGGGCCGCAGCCAGCACCTGCGCGGCCAGCTCGACCGTGCGCGCGAAGATGGAGACGCAGTCCACGCTCTGCGCCGCCGGCACCACACCCCGGGCACTCAGGAGGCCCCGCGTGGGCTTGATGCCGACGATGTTGTTCAGGCCCGCCGGCACGCGGCCCGAGCCGGCCGTGTCGGTGCCGAGCGCGAAGTCGACCTCGCCGGTCGCGACCACGTAGGCCGAGCCGGAGCTGGAGCCGCCCGAGACGTAGCGCGCATCGAAGCTGTTGGGCACCGCACCGTAGGGCGAGCGCGTGCCGTTCAGGCCGCAGGCGAACTGGTCGAGGTTGGTCTTGCCGGACACCGATGCACCGGCTGCCAGCAGGCGCTGCACCACCGTGGCGTGGGCCGATGGAAGGTAGGCGAAGGCCGGGCATGCCGCCGTGGTGGGCAGGCCGGCGACGTCGATGTTGTCCTTGACGCCGAAGCGCAGCCCGGCGAGCGGGCCCGAGGCCGCGCCGGCGACGGGCGCGACCGGTCGGCTGATCCACGCCGCCTCGGGGCGGCCGTCGGGCGCGACGTCAGGGGGAGGGACCGAGGCAGGCGTCGGCTTCGCGTCGAGGGGAGGAACTTCGTGCACCATATCAAGGCATCCAGACTTGGATACAAGATGTGATGCAAGCAGCGTGCCATGCGCGGCCGCTGTGCGCCTCGGGTTGCAGCGTGTCCTGGCCGATCCGCTGCGCGCCCGCAGGCGCAGCGGCGCCGTGGTGGCGCCAACGCCCGGCTGTCGTGACCGCCGGGCGCGGCGCCGGGGTTCAGTCCAGCTTCACGCCGGCGGCGCGAACCACCTTGCCCCACATGGCGCGGTCGGCCTGGATGAAAGCCGTGAATTCGGCCGGCGTGTTGCAGCGCAGCTCGCCGCCGTAGTCGCGCCACTTCTTGGCCAACTCGGGCGACTGGCAGACCTTGGCCATGGCGGCGCTGAGCTTCTCCAGGATGGCCGGCGCCGTGCCGGCTGGCGCCAGCAGGCCCTGCCAGGCGATGGGCGTGTAGTCGGGCAGGCCCTGCTCGGCGAAGGTGGGCACGTTCGGAAAGCTCGGGTGCCGTTCGCGGCCGGTGATGCCCAGCAGCTTGAGCTTGCCGGCCTGCACGTTGCTGGCCGCCGCGGGCAGGCCGTCGAACATGAGCTGGATCTGGCCGGCCAGGAGGTCCGCGTAAGGACTGTTGCTGTTGTAGGGCACCAGGTTCGACTTCACGCCCGCCACGCTGTTGAACCACACGGCCGACAGATGCGAGTAACTGCCGATGCCCGCCGTGGCGACGGTCACCGAGTCGGGCTTGGCCTTGAGCTGGGCGACCAGTTCGCGCGCGTCCTTGGCCGCCACCGAGGGCGTAGCGATCAACCCCGTGTTGAGCACGCCGAGCAGGCTGATGGGCGCGAAGTCGCGCTCGGCATTGAAGGGCAGCTTGCCGTACAGGTGCGGCACGACCGACAGCGAGCTGGTGGTGCCGATGTAGAGCGAGTAGCCATCGTTGGGCGCCTTGGCCGCCACCTCGGTGCCGATGATGTTGGAGGCGCCCGGGCGGTTCTCCACATAGAAGGACTGGCCCAGGATCTTCGTGAGCTCCGCCGCCAGTTCACGGGCGTTGGCGTCGGGGCCGCTGCCCGCCGGGAAGGGGGCAATGATGCGCACGGGCTTGGTGGGGTAGTCGGCCTGGGCGCCCGCGCCACTGGGTGCCAGGGCGAGGGCCACTGCCAGCGGCAAGGCGGTTGCCGCAGCAGCAAGCCTCTTGATGTAGGTCATGAATGTCTCCGTTTGCGAACGCGTGCCGATTGCACGGAGTCAAATCATACAAATACATTTTTTATTGTCAAAATACGATAATAACAATAATATTCCCACAACAGAACGATCCAAATGCTGGTCCGTTCTCTTGCGGAGACAAAGTTGACCCCTCAGCACCCCATGCAACTTCATTTCAGCCACATCGGCCTGTACGTCACCGATCTCGCGCGAATGGCCCGCTTCTACAAGCAGGCGCTGCGCTTCACCCAGACCGACGCGGGCGACCTGGGCCCGGTGCAACTGGTCTTCCTGAGCCGCGATCCCGGCGAGCACCACCAACTGGTGCTGGCGACCGGGCGCCCGGCGGACATGGCTTTCAACGTGGTCAACCAGCTGTCCTTCCGCGTGCCCGACCTGGCCACGCTGCGCGCCTTCCATGGCCGGCTGCTGGCCGAAGGCGCGAGCGAGATGCTCCCGGTGACGCACGGCAACGCCATCTCGGTCTACTGCCGCGATCCCGAAGGCAACCGGCTGGAGCTGTTCATGGACACGCCCTGGTACTGCGAACAGCCGCTGCGCGAGCCCATCGACCTGGCCCAGTCCGACGAGGCCATCCTGGCGCAGGCCGAGGCCATTGCGAAGCGCTTTCCCAAGTTCATGAGCCGCGCCCAATGGCAGGCCGAGGTCGCTCGCCGCATGCAGGAAGACCAGCGTGTCTGAGCAGCCGCCCGTCTACGACGTCGCCATCGTCGGCCTGGGGCCCACCGGCGCCACGCTGGCCAACCTGCTGGGCGCCGCCGGGCACTCGGTGCTGGTGCTCGAGAAGGAAGCCGGTCTCTTTCCCCTGCCGCGGGCCATCCACTACGACGGCGAGGTGCTGCGCATCTTCCAGGCCGCGGGCCTGCGCGAAGAGGTGCTGGCCATCTCTCGGCCCGGCACGCAGGGCATGCATTTCGTCAACGGCGCGGGCCAGACCCTGCTGATCCGCGGTGGCACCGCCGCGCTGGGGCCGCATGGCTGCGCCAACAACTACTACTTCCACCAGCCCGAGCTGGAGGCCGTGCTGCGCGAAGGCCTGGCGCGCTTCCCGCAGGTGGACGTGCGGCTGGGCACCGCCCTCGCTGCCCTCGACGTGGACGGCGCGGGCGCCACGCTTCATTGCGAGCGCACCGGGGACGGCGCGCGTTTCGAGGCCCGCGCCCGCTGGGTGGTGGGCTGCGACGGCGCCCGCTCGCCGGTGCGCCAGCACATGGGCAGCCCGATGGTGGACCTGGGCCTGCGCCAGCCGTGGCTGGTGTTCGACGTGGTGCTGACCGAACCGGTGGACCTGCCGCCGCACACCGTGCAGCACTGCGACCCGCGCCGGCCCATGACCTACTGCAACGTGGTCGGCAACCGTCGCCGCTGGGAGATCATGGTGCTGCCGGACGACGACCGCGAGGCGCTGGTGCAGCCCGAAAACCTGTGGAAGCTGGTCTCGCGGTGGGTACGGCCCGATCAGGCCCGGCTGGAGCGGGCCGCCATCTACACCTTCCATTCGGTGATCGCCGAGGGCTGGCGCCAGGGCCGGCTGCTGCTGGCGGGCGATGCCTGCCACCAGACGCCGCCCTTCCTGGGCCAGGGCATGTGTGCGGGCATCCGCGATGCGTCCAACTTGGCCTGGAAGCTGGACGCGGTGCTCGCCGGCCGCGCGCCGGAGGCGTTGCTGGACACCTACGAGTCCGAGCGCAAGCCCCACGTGCGCACCCTGATCGAGCTGGCCGTGCGCCTGGGCGGCATCATCCAGACCACCGACCCGGCCGCCGCGGCCGAGCGCGACGCCCGCTTCGCCAGCGGCAAGCCCGAGGTCTTCGAGCTGCCGCCGCAACTGCTGGGCGCAGGCGCCTTCGATGCCCTGCAGCAGGACCTGGCGGGCCGGCCCTTCCCCCAGCCGCGGCTGGCCGACGGCCGGCTGCTGGACGAGCTGCTGGGCCGCCGCAGCGCCGTGATCGGCCAGCGCCAACTGCTGGACGCCGCGGCGCCCGGCACCGCCGAGCGCTGGGCTCGCAGCCAGGCCCTGGTCATCGACGAGCCCGATCCGCCGCTGGCGGACTGGCTGCGCAGCCACGAAGCGGGCGCCGTGATACTACGGCCCGACCGCTACATCGTCGGCGTGGCGCGCACGGGCTCCGAGCTGGACCATATCTCCCAGTACCTCCCGGTGGCGCCATGACGACCCACACCCCGGGGCCCCATCTTGTCCGAACCTTCGTCCTCGTCCAGCCTGGAACGCATGCTGGGCGTGCTCGACCTCTTCGACGACCACCACATCACCCGCACCGCGGAGGACATCGCCAAGGCGCTGGACGTCTCGCTGCCCACCAGCTACCGCTACGTACGCCAGCTGCTGCAGGTGGGCCTGCTGCAGCGCGTGGAGGATTCGCACTACGCGCTGGGTCCGCGCATCATCCTGCTGGACCACTACATCCGCCGCGCCGACCCGGTGCTCAAAGTGGGCCTGCCCGTGCTGCGCGAGCTGGTCGATGCCACCGGCTTCGACTGCGTGGTGACCGAGGCCTTCGGCCAGCAGGTGCTGGACACGCACCGCGAGATGGGCGACACGCCCGCCACGCTGGCCTACACGCGCGGCCGCCCGCGGCCGCTGTTCCAGGGCGCCGCACCCAAGGTGCTGCTCGCTACGCTGGGCACGGCGCCGCTGAAGAAGCTGTTCGACGCGCGCCGCGACGAGGCCATTCGCTGCGGCCTGCCCGGCGACTGGGCCGAGTTCCGGCGCTACTTCGCGGCCATCCGCAAGGCCGGCCACTATGTCTCCAAGGGCGAGCTGGAACCCCAGCTGGCGGCCGTGGCCGCGCCCGTTCTCAAGTCGGATGGCGGCGCCTGGGCCGCCATCTCCCTCGTGTTCGATACCTCGCGCCTGGCGATCGTCGACCTTGAAAAGATGGTCCGTCTGATCACCGAGGCCGCGACGCGGATCGGAGGTCGGCTGGCCTAGCTCCACCCTCCTCTCCCCTTCCCAAGGAATCACCATGAGACTCATCAGCTACCAGTACAACGGCCAGGACGGCTATGGCGCCGTCGTCGGCGACCGCGTGGTCGACCTGCGCGCGGTGTTCGGCGCGCAGGCGCCGGACCTCAAGGCCTTCATCGCTGCAGGCCTGGCATCGCAGGCCGCTGCCCATGTCGAGGCCGCACGCGCCACGCTGCCGCTGTCCGAGGTGAAGCTGCTGCCGGTCATCCCCAACCCGGGCAAGATCTTCTGCATCGGCCTGAACTACGGCGAGCACATCCGCGAGACCGGCAAGACCGAGACCGAAAAGCCGGTGATCTTCCTGCGCGTGGCCGACTCGCAGCTGGCCCATGGCGAGGACATCGTGCGCCCCAGGGCCTCCGAGCGCCTGGACTACGAAGGCGAGATCGCCATCGTCATCGGCAAAGGCGGCCGCCACATCGGCGAGGCCGATGCGTGGTCGCACATCGCCGGCTACAGCTGCTACAACGACGGCAGCGTGCGCGACTGGCAGGTGCACACCTCGCAGTGGGCACCGGGCAAGAACTTCTGGAAGACCGGCGCCTTCGGCCCCTGGATGGTCACGGCCGACGAGATCGCGCCCGACCAGAAGATGACGCTGGTCACCCGCCTCAATGGCCAGGAAATGCAACGCGCCACCACCGACATGATGGTGCACAGCATCCCGCGCCAGATCGCCTACATCTCGGCATTCATCCCGCTGGAACCCGGCGACGTGATCGTCACCGGCACGCCCGGCGGCGTGGGCAACAAGCGCACCCCACCCGTGTTCATGAAGCCGGGCGACGTGTGCGAGATCGAGGTCGATGCCATCGGCGTGCTGCGCAACGGCATCCGCGACGAGTGAGGGCAGCGCGCGGCCGCGCCGGTCGCGACAATGGCCGGCTTCGATTCCCGCAAGCCCTTGCCATGCTGAAGTACCAGACCGTCCCCGTCACCCCGTTCCAGCAGAACTGCTCCATCCTCTGGTGCGACGCGACGATGAAGGCCGCCGTCGTCGACCCAGGCGGCGAGCTGGACCGGCTGATCGCCGCGGCGCAGGCACTGGGCGTGTCGCTCGAACAGATCTGGCTCACGCATGCTCACATCGACCACGCCGGAGGCACCGGTGAGTTGGCGCGGCGCCTGGGGCTGCCGATCGTCGGGCCGCATCCGGGCGACCAGTTCTGGATCGACGGCCTGGTGCAGCAGAGCGCGATGTTCGGCTTCCCGCCGGCCGAGCCCTTCGCCCCCACCCGCTGGCTGCACGACGGCGACACCGTCACGCTGGGCGCGGAGACGCTGACGGTGCGCCACTGCCCGGGGCACACGCCGGGCCACGTGGTCTTCCACTCGGCCACGGCCGAGCGCGCCTTCGTCGGCGACGTGCTCTTCGCCGGCAGCATCGGGCGCACCGACTTCCCCGGCGGCAACCACGACCAGCTGATCGCCAGCATCACCGAGCGGCTGTGGCCGATGGGCGACGCGACCGTGTTCATCCCCGGCCACGGGCCGGAGAGCAGCTTCGGACGCGAGCGGCGCAGCAATCCCTACGTGGCCGGGACCTGATGCCGGATTGCGTTCAAAGTCCTGGAGCCGTTCACGCTGAGCTTGGCCTGTCCTGAGCTCGACGAAGGGTCGAAGCGCCGCGCAGAGCTTCGACAGGCTCAGCCCGAACGGCCTCTGTTTGCTCGCCACCCGCTACGAGGCGGTCTGCCAGTTCTTGAAGAAAACAGGCCGACAGCGCCCGCCAGTCCTGCGCGACCAGCTATAGATTTCGCAGCATTCGACTCAGATCACACGGAAGTGGTGCGTCCCGTCGCGCTCCAACTGGGCGACCAGGCCGAACTCCCAGTCCAGGTACGCCTGCATGGCCTCGCGCGGCGCATCCGTGCCCTCGTAGGGGCGGCGGTAGCGGTCGGTGCGTGGGGTGGCCAGGTGCGCCTCGCCGGCCTCCTCGGGCAGGCCGGCGGCGAACCAGGCGGCGTTGCCGCCGTCGAGCACCCGCACTTCGCGGGCATCACCCTGCGCATCGAGCCATTCGCGCACGTCGTCGGCTGCGTAGCGCGCCAGCAGGCTGCTGCCGCAGGTGAGCACCAGCGTGCCGGCGCGCGGCAGCCGCGCCAGCGCCTGCGGCAGTTGGGCACGCACCGCGAACCACGCGCCGGGGATGTGCCGCCTGACGTAGTTCGCGCTGGCACCGACGTCGATGAGGACCGCGTCGCCCGCCTTCAGCAGCGCGGCGAGCGCGGCCGGGGCGATGCCGTCCACGTCGTGCCGATGGGCCGGCAGTTCGGCGGCGGGCACGCCGGTCTCGCCGAGCTCGGCCGGGCCTTGCAGCACGTGCACCTCCCAGCCCATCTGCGCCAGCCACGAGGCGGTCATGGGTGCTCGCACCCCGTCGCCCTCGTCGGACAGCACGATGCGCGCGCCGCGCACCGGCACGTGGTGGTCGGTCTCCTGCACCAGCTGGCCGCCGGGCGCGCTGGCGAAGCCGGGCCGGTGGCCGGCGGCGTATTCCTCGGGCGTGCGCACGTCGAATCGGTACACGGTGCGGCCGGGCTCGCGCAGGGCGGCCAGCGCAGCGGCATCGAGCCAGCGCACGCCGGCGCGCTCGGCCACGCGGCGTGCATCGGCCTGCGCCTGCGCGCGCACGGCCGGGTCGATGTCCGCCGGCGCGCGGCGGTCGGCGCCGTGGTCCAGCGCCTGGCCGGCGAGCGTCCAGCCGATGGTGCCGTTGCGCAGCGCGGCGATGGGGTTGGGCAGGCCGGCGTTCACCAGCGACTGCGTGCCGATGATGCTGCGCGTGCGGCCGGCGCAGTTGACGACGATGCGCGTGCGCGGATCGGGTGCCAGCGCCCGCGCCCGCAACACCAGCTCGGCGCCGGGCACGCTGGTGGCCGTGGGGATGCTCATGGTCTGGTACTCGTCGAAGCGGCGCGCGTCGAGCACCACCACGTCGGCCTTCGCGTCGATCAGGGCCTGCACCTCCTGCGCCGGCAGCGAGGGCGTGTGCCGCTCGTGCTCCACCAGCTCGCCGAAGGCCTTGCTGGGCACGTTGACGTCGCGGAACAGTTCGAAGCCCGCAGCCTGCCAGCCGTCGAGCCCATCCTGGAGCGCATGCACCTGCGTGTAGCCCAGGCGCCGCAGCACGGCGGCCGCGCGCGGCGCCAGGTCTTCGCCCGCATGCGCGCCGAAGAGCACGATGCGCGTGTCGCGGCGCGGGATGCGCCGCCAGGCCTCCAGCTCGATGCGCGAGAGCGGCAGGTTGGCGGCCCACAGCGGGTGGGCCTGCGCGTAGGGGTCTTCCTCGCGCACGTCGAGCAGGGCGATCTCGGTGTCGCGCGCGAGCAGGTGCGCACGCACCTGCGCGGCGCTCAGGGCGGGAAGGTCGGGCGCGGCCTGCGGGGCAGGGCGCGTGGCGAGCAGCGTGTCGGTCATGCGGTGGCGGAGCGCAGCTCGGCGCTGCGGTCCCAGAGGTTGGGCAGAAGGGTGTTGGAGTAGCCCGAGACGAAGGGACGGCGCCCACCCTCGGGCGGGTAAGTATGGCGCCGCACGGCGCCGATGTTGGCGCCATAGACGTGGATGCTGATCGACACGCGGTCGTCGAAGGCGTTGCGCACGCGGTGCACATCGCCGACGCGCGGCGACACGGCCTCGACATCGCCGGGCTGCAGCCGCACCGGCTCGCCCCCGGGCACCCAGGCGCCCTCGCGCTCCACGTAGCCCTGGCTGTACTCGCTGCCGCGCAGCATGCCGATCAGTCCCCACACCGTGTGATCGTGCACCGGCGTGGCCTGCCCCGGCCCCCACACGAAGCTCACGACCGAGAAGCGCTCGGTCGAATCGGCATGCAGCAGGTACTGCCGGTAGTACGCCGGGTGCGGCTCGGCGAAGGCCTCGGGCAGCCAGTCGTCGCGCGCGACCAGCGTGTGCAGCAGCGCACCGCCCTGCGCGAGCAGGTGCGGCTCGTCGGGGCGGGTGTCCAGCAGCAGGCCGAAGGCATGGACGAACTCGCGCAGCGGCCGCGTCATGCCGGCCTGCGCCACAGCGTGGCGTCGGTGATGGCGCGCACGTCCACGCGCTGGGGCAGGATGCCGTCGCGCGCGGCGCGGTCGGCCACGCGCTGCAGCGCCGTGACGTCGTCCTCGGTCACCGGCCGGGCGGCGACGGCGGCGTTCGCGGTGATCGCGCGTGCCGACTCGATCGGCAGGCGCGACAGGCCGGCGTACACCTGCGCGTAGTCCTCCGGATGCGCCTGCGCCCATTCGCCGGCGCGCGCCAGCCGGTCCAGGAACTGCACGATCGCGGCACGCCGCGCCGGGTCGGCCAGGGCCTGCTCGCTGGCCGTGATGAAGCCCAGCGCCGTGTTGATGCCCCGGCCGTCGCGCAGCACGCGGCCGCCGTGCTGGCGGGCGACCGTGTAGTAGGGGTCGAAGGTGGCCCAGGCCTCGATCTGGCGCGAGGCGAAGGCCGTCGCCGCATCGGTCGGCAGCACGAAGCGCACCGTGACTTCGGCGAGCGGCACGCCCGCCTCTTCCAGCGCACCGTAGAGCTGGTACTGCGAGATGCTGCCGCGCGCCGACGACACGATCACCGTCTTGCCGCGCAGGTCGGCCACCCGCTGCAGCGCGGAGTCGGGCTGCACCACGATGCCCAGCGATTGGGGCCGCCCGGCACGGGTGGCGACGATCTTCAGCGGCGTGCGCCCGACGGCCGCCGCGAGCACCGGCAGGTCGCCGGCCATGGCCGTGTCCACCGCGCCGCTGCGCTGCGCCTCGAAGAGCGGCGCCGCACCCTGGAAGTTGGCCCAGCGGAAATCGAAGGGCGCGTCCTTCAGCGCGCCGGCCGCTTCGAACAGCGCGCTCAGGCCGCGCGCCTGGTCGCCCAGCACGAGCGCGGTGCGGGCCTGCGCCTGCACGGTCGGCCACAGCCAGGCGGTCGCGAGCGCCGCACCGCCATGCAGCCATTGCCGGCGGCTCGGCCGCCACGACCCGCCATTCTTTCGAGCACCTCCGGCTCCGCCTGCGGTGCGAGCCCCCTTGGGAGCGGCCGGGCGGGGACTCACGACACCACCTCCGCCAGCGCACGACGACCGGCGGCCACCAGCACCGCGTCGTTCTGCGGCGTGTGGATGCGACTGCACAGCACGTCGCGGTGGTGCCGCTGCAGCGGGTTGCGGCGCGACAGGCCGTGGTTGCCGCTCAGTTGCAGCGCGATCTCCACGGCGCGGATGGCCTGGGTCGTGACGCTGTACTTCACCAGGCCGCTGTCGGCCGGCGGCGGCGCGCGACCGGCGTCCACGTCGGCGGCGAGCGCGTCGAGCTGCGCGCGGTTGCTGCGCAGCAGCGCCTCGATCTCGCCCACCGCCTCCTGCACGCGCGGCAGGCCGGCCAGCGGCGCGCCGAGGCTGCCGGGCGCGCGCGTGCGCAGGAAGTCCAGCAGCCAGTCGCGCGCCGCCTGCGCCACGGCGTCGTAGAGGCTGCCCAGCAGCGCGACCATCCAGGCCTGCTGGCTCGCCTGGCCGGCGATGTCGGGCGGGCCGCCCGCTCCGGGCGCCCACTCGGCGGGGTCGCGCAGGTCGACGGCGTGGTCGAGGGGGATGCGCACGTCCTCGAACACCACCTCGTGGCTGCCCGAGGCGCGCAGGCCCAGGTGGTCCCAGCTCTCGATCACGCGCAGGCCGGCGGCCTCGCGCGGCACCAGGAAAACGCCGGTGCGCGGTGCGGGCTCGTCGGTCCGGCCCCACACGGCGAGCCAGCTCAGGCCTTCGATGCCGGTGGTGTAGAGCTTGTGGCCGGAGATCACCCACGCCTCGCCCTCGCGCCGCGCGACCGTGCCCGGCAGGCCGCCACGCGCCGGCGATCCCAGCGCCGGCTCCACGCGCAGCGAATTGATGAGCGCGCCGTGCGCCACCGCATCGCGCGCCACCCGCTCGGCCAGGTGCCGCGGCCAGCGGCCGTCGGGACGGCCCAGGCCCTGGTGCTGCAGGTAGGTCATGACCAGGATCAGCGCGGTGGCCGGCTCGCCGCGCGCCACGGCCGTGATCACCTCGCGCGCCTGGGCGAGCGTGGCGCCGCCGCCGCCCCAGGCGGCTGGCGCCACGAGTGCCACGAGACCCGCGGCCTGCAGGGCGCGGAAGTTGGCATGGGGAAAGGCACCGCTCGCGTCGAGCGCGTCCGCCGTGGCGGCGAACTCGCGCGTCAGCCGGTCGAGCAGCGCGCGGTCGGGCGGCGCGCTGCCGGACGCCGGGGCCTGGGTGAAGGGGGGTGGAACGGAATGGGCAAGCACACGCATGCCGCGCACCTTAGGCGCGCGGCGCCGTGCGGTAAACGACGGAAGGCGCATATGCAAGCGCGTTTTTCTACGTTCACGACGCCGCGCGCGGCCGATACGGTGACGCTCCGCTTCTCTCCCGCCTGCGCACCGCACGCGCCGGCCCTCATTCACAAGGAACACAACATGAGCCAGAACGACGTCGAATTCATCGGCATGATCCAGGGCCAGAAGGTCTCGGAGATCCATGCCCCGCGCGGCCCGGTGTTCGACCCCGCGTACATCCGCGCCTTCGCGCAGGCCCACGAGGCGGCGGGCTTCGACCGCATCCTGGTGCCGCACCACTCGACCAGCCCTGACGCCACGCTCACCGTGGCGCATGCGGCGGCCGTCACCGAGCGCATCCATTTCATGCTGGCGCACCGGCCGGGCTTCGTCGCGCCCACGCTGGCGGCGCGGCAGTTCGCCACGCTCGACCAGCTCAGCGGCGGGCGCTTGGCGGTGCACTACATCTCGGGCGGCTCCGACGAGGAACAGCGACGCGACGGCGACTGGCTGGACCACGACCAGCGCTACGCCCGCACCGACGAGTACCTGGACGTGCTGCGCAAGGTCTGGACGGCCGAGAAGCCCTTCGACCACGAGGGCGCCCACTACCGCGCGCAAGGCGCCTTCTCCGAGATCAAGCCGCTGCAGACGCAGGGCGGCAAGCCGCACGTGCCGGTGTATTTCGGCGGCGCCTCGGAGGCCGCCATCCCCGTGGCCGGCAAGCATGCCGACGTGTACGCGCTGTGGGGCGAATCGCTCGATCAGGCGCGTGAGCTCACGGCCCGCGTGCGCGCCGAGGCGGCCCGGCACGGCCGCAGCGTGCGCTTCTCGGTCTCGTTCCGGCCCATCCTGGCCGACACCGAGGACGCCGCCTGGGCGCGGGCCGACCGCATCCTGGAAGAAACGCGCCGCCTGCGCGTGGTGGCCGGCTACGCACGCGGCGGCCCGCAGCAGAGCGAGGGCGCACGCCGCCTGCTGGCCGCGGCCGACAAGGGCCCGCGCGTGGACAAGCGCCTGTGGACCGCCATCGCCCAGGAGACGGGCGGCCGCTCCAACAGCACCGCGCTGGTGGGCACGCCCGAGCAGGTGGCCGACGCGCTGCTCGACTACTGGGACCTGGGCGTGAGCACCTTCCTGATCCGCGGCTTCGACCCGCTGGAGGACGCCACCGACTACGGCCGTGCACTGATCCCGCGCACGCGCGAGCTGGTCGCGCAACGCATCGCGGGCCAGCGCCGCGCGGCCTGAGGCCATGCACCCGCAAGCCCTTCGGAAGAACCGCATGAGCGCCGCGCCGGGCCGCCCCAAGCAAGCTCGCACCGCAGTGCGAAGCACGGAGGTCTTCCAATGAGCGCCATCCTGTCCATCGAACGTCCGGCCACGGCACCGCGCGGCCTGCGCGAGCGCTTCAACGCCACGCCGCGCCAGCACTTCTGGTTCGAGGCGCCGCCGGCCCGCCCGAGCTTGGAGGCCGAGCGCCGCCACCGCCAGGAGCGCCTGGCCGGCGCCTTCCGCCTCTTCGCGCGCTTCGGCTTCGCGCAGGGCCTGGCCGGCCACATCACGGCACGCGACCCCGAACTCGCCGACCACTTCTGGGTCAACCCGCTGGGCGTGCACTTCTCGCGCATCAAGGTGTCGGACCTGCTGCTGGTCAACGCGCGCGGCGAGACGGTGATCGGCCGGCGCCCGCTCAACAAGGCCGCCTTCGCGATCCACGCGGCCATCCACGAGCGCCACCCCGGCGTCGTCGCCGCCGCGCACACGCATTCGACCTTCGGCAAGGCCTTCTCCACCCTGGGCCAGCCGCTGGCGACGCTGACGCAGGACAGCTGCGTGTTCCATGGCGACGTGGCGCTGTTCGACGACTTCACCGGCATGGTGGTCGACACCAGCGAGGGCGACCGCATCGCGCAGGCGCTGGCCAAGGAGGCCGGCGGCGTGGCCAAGGGCGCGATCCTGAAGAACCACGGGATCCTCACCGCGGGCCCGACGGTCGAAGCCGCGGCGTGGTGGTACATCGCGCTCGACAACGCCTGCCACACGCAGCTGCTGGCGCAGGCCGCCGGCACGCCCCAGCCCATCGACGAGGCCACGGCCCGCCACACGCACGGCCAGATCGGCGGCCCGGAGGGCGCGCTGCATGCCTTCGAGAGCCTGTACGAGGGCCTCGTCCAGAGCGAGCCCGATCTGCTCGATTGATCCACCACCCTCTCGCCCCAACACCATGACCCATCCGCCCCTCAACCGCCGCGGCGCCCTGCGCATTGCCGGTGCCGCCGCCACCGTGGCCGCCAGCGGCCTGCTCGCTTCGCGCGCCTGGTCGCAGCCGCGCAAGCTCACCTTCGCCTGGAACGCCAGCGCCTTCTGCCTGTCGCCGGTGGTGGTGGCGCAGGAGCGCGGCATCTTCGAGAAGAACGGCCTGCAGGTCGATCTCATCAACTACACCGGCTCGACCGACCAGCTGCTCGAGTCGCTGGCCACCGCCAAGGCCGATGCGGCGGTGGGCATGATCCACCGCTGGCTCAAGCCGCTGGAGTCGGGCTTCGACGTCAAGATCGTCGGCAGCTCGCACGGCGGCTGCGTGCGGATGGTGGGCGTGAACGAGGCGGGCGTGACGAGCCTGCAGCAGCTCAAGGGCAAGACCATCGGCGTGTCGGACATCGCGAGCCCCGGCAAGAACTTCTTCTCGATCCTGCTCAAGAAGAACGGCATCGACGCCGACAAGGACGTGCAGTGGCGCCAGTACCCGGCCGACCTGCTCGACGTGGCCGTGAACAAGGGCGAGATCCAGGCGATTGCCGACGGCGACCCGACGCTCTACCTGATCGAGAAGCGCAACAAGGGCCGCTTCACCGAGCTGGCGACCAATCTCTCGGGCGAATACAAGGACAAGGTCTGCTGCATCGTCGGCGCGCGCGGCGAGCTGGTGCGCAAGGACAAGCCCACCGTGGCCGCACTGGTGCGCTCGATCGTGCAGGCCTCCGACTACGTGGCCGAGAACCCCAACGAGTCGGCCAAGCTCTTCGCCAAGTACTCGCCCAAGGTGGCCGTGGAGGACCTGCAGGCGCTGCTGGGCACGCTGACGCACCAGCACCACCCCGTGGGCAGGAACCTGCGCGACGAGGTCGAGTTCTATGCGCGCGACTTCCGCTCGGTGGGCGTGCTCAAGTCCTCCACAGACCCGGCGCGCCTCGCGAACCACGTGTCGGTGGACGTGCTGGCCTGAAGGAGCCCGAGGCATGACAGCAGCCATCGACGGCACGCTCGCACGCGCCTACGACACGAACGCCGCGGCGCCCCGCGCCCAGCGCGCACCGGCCGTCGCGGCCACGGCCGCGTCCCGGCGACGGCGCATCTGGCGCACGGGCATCGTCTCTGCAGCAGCCTGGGTGGGCCTGGGCGCCCTCACGCTCGCCTGGCCCAACCGCGAGGTGGGCTTCTCGGACTGGAACTTCACCAACGAATTCGGCGTGCTCGCGCTGGGCATCGCGGCGGCGGTGCTCGCCTGGGCGCTGGCCGGCCCGCGCAGCGGGCGCATCGCGCAGGCGCTGCACCGCGCAGGCCAGTGGCTGGTCGCCGCGCCGCTGCTGCTGGCGCTGTGGGAGCTGCTCACGGCCAAGCTCGGCGCGCTGCCGCCGCCCTTCTTCGCGCCGCCCCAGAGCCTGATCGACGTGGCCTACGAGGACTGGGCGCGGCTGGGCCTGTCCACCGCGCATTCGGTGCGCCTGCTGGCCCATGGCTTCGTGCTCGGCGCGCTGGTGGGCTTTGCCACCGGGGTGTGGATCGGCTGGTCGCGCATCGCGGGCTACTGGGTGCATCCGGTGCTGCGCTTCCTCGGTCCGGTACCCGCCTCGGCGCTGCTGCCGCTGGCCTTCTTCTTCGCGCCGTCGAGCTACGCGGCGGCGGTGTTCCTGATCGGCCTGGCCACCTTCTTCCCGGTGGCCGTGCTCGCCTGGTCGGGCGTGGCCTCGGTGCACAAGAGCTACTACGACGTGGCGCGCACGCTGGGCGCGAGCGAATGGTTCCTGGTGTGGCGCGTGGCCGTGCCGGCCGCGCTGCCGCAGGTCTTCGTCGGCCTCTTCATGGGCCTGGGCGCCTCGTTCTCGGTGCTGGTGACGGCCGAGATGATGGGCGTGAAGGCCGGCCTGGGCTGGTACCTCCAGTGGGCCCAGGGCTGGGCCGCCTACGCCAACATGTACGCGGCGCTGCTGGTGATGGCGGTGCTGTGCTCGGGCCTGATCACGCTGCTCTTCACGGTGCGCGACCGCGTGCTGTCGTGGCAGAAGGGGACCGTGAAATGGTGAACGCGGCCCTGCCACCCGCGCCGACGACCGCCGCCGGCGGCGCGCGCATCGGCATCCAGGGCGTGAGCCACTGGTTCGGCACCGCGGCCGCGCCGCTTCAGGTGCTCGACGACATCGACCTCGAGGTGGCGCCGGGCGAGTTCGTCGCGTTGCTCGGGCCCAGCGGCTGCGGCAAGTCCACGCTGCTGCGGCTGGTCGCGGGGCTGGAGCCGGCGACGGCCGGGCGCCTCACCCAGGACGGCGCGCCGATCACGCACCCCGACCCCTCGCGCATCGTCGTCTTCCAGGACCCGACGCTCTACCCCTGGCGCAGCGTGCGCGACAACGTGGCGCTCGGGCTTCAGGCGCGGGGTGTATTGAAGACGCAAGGGCACCGCGTCGACGAGGCGCTCCAGCGCGTGGGCCTTGCCGACTTCGCCAAGGCCTTCCCGCACCAGCTCTCGGGCGGCATGGCACAGCGCGTGGCGCTGGCCCGTGCGCTGGTCAACGATCCGCGCCTGCTGGTGCTCGACGAGCCGCTGGGCAAGCTCGACTCGCTCACCCGCATCGCGATGCAGAGCGAGCTGGTCGCCCTGTGGCAGCGCAGCGGCTTCTCGGCCCTTCTGGTCACGCACGACGTGGAAGAGGCGCTGTTCCTCGCCAACCGCGTGATCGTGCTCAGCGACCGCCCGGCGCGCGTGGTGGCCGAACTCACGGTCGACCTGCCCTACCCCCGCCACCGCGGCCACCCACGCCTGGCCGACCTGCGCCACGAGGCGCTGCGCCACCTCGGGCTGGACGCGAGCTGGTGAACGGTGGAGGCCGCGATCGAGGCGCAATGGCTGCAGGCGCTGATCGACGGCCTGCAGTCGGCGCAGCTCGCCCTGCTGCGGGCGCTGCACGCGCTGGGCATCGTCGGCGACGTGCACGGGCAACCGGCCTGGCCCTGGGCCTGGCGGCTGTCGGGCGACAACCTGCTGATCGAACTCGGGCAGGCGCGGCGGCTGGCCGCGGCGCTGGCCTTCGTCGCCTTCGCGCTGCTGGCGCTGGCCGTGGCCTGGGCGTGGCGGCGCGGGCGCTGGTACCTGCTGGCCACGCTGCCGCTGGCGGCGATCACCGTGCCCTGGCCCGATGCGTCGGCCCTGCGCGTGCCCGCGACGCCGGCGAGCTTCCACGTTCCGCCCGGATTGCCGAGCGCCGCCGGCGTGGTGCGCGGGCAGGCGCTCTATGCGCAGCACTGCGTGCAGTGCCACGGCACGGACGGGCGGGGGCAGGGGCCGCAGGCCGCGTCGCTCGCCGTCTGGCCGCCGAACCTGGCGGGGCCGCTGCTGTGGCGCCGCGCGGACGGCGACCTGCTCTGGCACCTGCAGCACGGCCTGCGCGACACGCAGGGCCGCCCCACCATGCCCGCCTTCGGCGACCGCCTGAGCGATGCCGATGCCTGGGCGCTGATCGACGCCATGAAAGCCCAGGCCGCCGGCGAGATGCTGCGCGCGACCGGACAGTGGGGCCGGCCGGTGCGCCTGGCCGATGCGCCGGTGCAATGCGCCGACGGCCGCACGCGGCCGCTGTCGAGCTGGCGCGGCCAGCGGCTGCGGCTGGTCGTGGCGGGCCAAGGCACGCCGCCGCCGCCCGAAGACCCGCGCCTGGTCACGGTGCAGGTGCGCCCCGGCGACGATCCGGTGGCCGAGGGCTGCGTGGCCCGCACGCCCGAGGCCTGGCAGGCATTGGCGCTGTTGGCCGGCGTCGATTCGCCGGCCGGCCTGCAGTTCATCGTCGACCGCGACGGCTACCTGCGCGCGCGCAGCAGCCCCACGCGCGCCGGCTGGTCCGACGACGACCTGCTGTGCCGCAGCGACGCGCCGCCGAGGTCCGCCTCGACGACGGCACCGGCCGACGGCCTGGGCGCGCTGATCGCCCGCATGGACGCGCAGCCGGTGCGCTTCGTCAAGGGCGGCTTCATCCACTGACCCCCTTCCTCTTCTTCTTCATCGCACGACACCCGGAGCTTCCATGACTTTTCGCCCACCTTCCTCCCTCGGCCGTCGCCGCCTCGTCGCCGGCGCGGGACTCGCAGCCGCCGGCCTGGCGCTGCCGGCCATCGGCCTGCACGCGCAGGGCCGCCCCGTGCTCAAGGCCGGCGACCAGAAGGGCGGCCTGCGCGCGCTGCTCGAGGCCGCCGATGCGCTGCAGGGCCTGGCCTACGACATCCAGTGGTCGGAATTCCCGGCCGCCGCACCGCTGGCCGAGGCGCTGAACGCCAACGCGGTGGACAGCGGCCCCATCGGCGATGCGCCGCTGATCTTCGCGCTGGCCGCCGGCACCAAGGTCAAGGCCATCGGCGCCAACCGCAGCGACGCCTACGGCACGGCGGTGCTGGTGCGGCCGGACTCGCCGCTCAAGACCGCGGCCGACCTCAAGGGCCGCAGCGTGGCGACCAACCGCGGCTCGATCGGCCACTTCGTCACGCTCAAGGCGATCACCGCCGCCGGCCTGAAGCCCGAAGACGTGAACCTGCGCTTCCTCGCGCCGGCCGACGCGAAGCTGGCGCTCACGCAGGGCTCGGTCGACGCCTGGGCGACCTGGGAGCCCTACACCGCGCTGGCCGAGACCAGCGGCCATGCGCGCGTGCTGGCCAGCGGCCGCGGCCTGCTGCCCGGCCTGAGCTACCTGGCGGCGACCGACGCCGCCATCGCGGCCAAGCGCCCGGTGCTGCAGGACTTCCTGCAGCGCGTGGTGCGCGCCCAGGCCTGGTCGTACCGCAACGTGGACGCCTTCTCGGCCACGCTGGCGCGCATCATCGGCATCCCGCCCGAGGCGGCGAAGCTGCAGTTCGAGCGGCGCCAGCAGAAGTGGGTGCCGATCGACGCCACCGTGATCGCCGACCAGCAGCGCACGGCCGACTTCTACCGCGAGGTGGGCCTGATCCGGCAGCCCCTGCAGGTGGCCGCCACCTTCGACACCGGCTTCACGACCGCGGGCTGATCCGTCCGCCGCTGGCGCGCCAGCGGTGATAGGCTCCATGCAAACTTTAGTTGCAAGGAGCGGTCTTGAAATACTTCGGCAAAAAGCGCGACGGCTACAGCCGATTCCAGCGCCACCGCAGCCGGCGCAGCCGCCGCCGGGCCCTGATGCGGAGCATGGCCTTCGCGGTGGCGATGCTGGCAATCGGGGCGATCGCCTGGTATTTCGCCGCGTCGACGCCCGACAGCGCGCCGCGCCTCGCGCAGGCCGATGCGCCAGCCGACGCGGCGAAGGCCGCGGGCCTGCCGAGCGAACGCACCGCCGCGCTGCCCCCGCTGAACCTGCCGACGGACGAGGCGCCGCACGGCTCGGCCATGGAGTGGTGGTACTACAACGGCATCCTCGATGCCGACGAGGGGCCGCGCTACGCCTTCCACGTGGCCGTCTTCGTCGCCAGCGGCCTGGTGCGGCACACGGTGATGCACGTGGCGCTGACCGACCTGCGCACCGGCAAGCGCTACGACGGCCAATACCGGACCGCCGGCGTCGCCACCGCGCCGGTGCGAGACGGCTTCGACTTCCGCCAAGGGAGCTGGCGCTTCGCCAGGCTGGCGGGCAGCCACACGCTGCAGGCCAGCCTGGACGGCGGCGCCTCCTTCACGCTCGACCTCGCCGACGCGCCGCCGCTGGTGGCGCACCGGGCGGACGGTTCGACCACGCCGGGGCTGCTGGACTTCGGCAGCAGCGGCATCAGCTACTACTACTCGCGCCCGCGGCTGCCGGCCAACGGCATGGTCGAGGTCGGCGGGCAGAGCACACAGGTGCGCGGCACCGTCTGGTACGACCACCAGTGGGGCGAGTTCGACGTGCTGGAGCTGGGCTGGAACTGGTTCGCGCTGCACCTCTCGGACGGCTCCGACCTCATGATCTACGAGCTGTTCGACCGCACGGGCCGGCCGGTGGTGACTGCCGGCACGCACACGCTGGCCGACGGCAGCTCCACCCCGCTGCCCCGCGAGAGCGTGCAGCTGCAGCCGGTGCGGCAATGGACCAGCCCGGCCACCGGCATCCGCTACCCGGTGGCATGGCGCGTGAACGTGCCGGCCGGCACCCTGGAGGTGGAGCCCTTCGTGTCCAACGCCGAGTTCGACGCCGGCATCACCAGCGCCAACGTGTACTGGGAAGGCGCCGTGAAGGTCACCGGCGCGCTCGAAGGGCGGGGCTTTCTGGAGCTGAGCGGCTACGAGCGGCTCAAGGACCTGCCCCCGCGCACGCCCTGAAGGCCCAAAGACAGTTTGATCATGAGCAACCAGCGAAACGGTCGTTCCCGTGCAGGGCGCCGCTTCGCACAATGGCGGCCCGGCAGCCGCGCCCCGCGCTGCCGTGTCGATTCCGTTGCCGCCGCCATGAACTTCCAGCAGCTGCGCTCGGTCCGCGAGGCCGTGCGCTGCAACTTCAACCTCACCGACGTCGCCCAGGCCCTGAACACCTCGCAGCCCGGCGTGAGCCGCCAGATCCGCGAACTCGAGCAGGAGCTGGGCATCGAGCTCTTCGTGCGCGCCGGCAAGCGGCTCACCGGCCTCACCGAGCCGGGCGGCCACGTGCTGCCCATCATCGAGCGCGTGCTCATGGAAAGCAGCAACCTGCGGCTGGCCGGCGAGGAGTTCGCCGCGCAACAAAGCGGCGTGCTGTCGATCGCGGCCACCCACTCGCAGGCGCGCTATGCGCTGCCGGTGGCGGTGCAGGAGTTCTGGGAACGCTTCCCGCAGGTCAAGCTGAACCTGCACCAGGGCTCGCCGCGTCAGGTCGCGCAGATGCTGCTCGACGGCGAGGCCGACGTGGGCATCGCCACCGAGGCGCTGGCCGACATCCCGCAACTCGTGGCGCTGCCCTGCTACCGCTGGACGCACGCGGTGGTCGTGCCGCCGGACCATGCGTTGCTGCAGGCGCCGCTCACGCTGCAGGCGCTGGCCGCGCACCCGCTCATCACCTACGACGCCGGCTTCACCGGCCGCACGCGCATCGACGCGGCCTTCGCCGCGGCCGGGGTGGAGCCGAACATCACGCTGGCCGCGATGGACGCCGACGTCATCAAGACCTACGTGCAGCTCGGCATGGGCGTGGGCATCGTCGCCAGCGTGGCCTACGAGGCCGAGCGCGACACCGCCCTGCGCGCCATCGATGCCGGCCACCTCTTCGGCATCAACGAGACCAAGCTGGCGGTGCGGCGCGGCGGCTACCTGCGCAAGTACGTCTACGCCTTCATCGAGTCCTTCGCGCCGACGCTGACGCAGGACGTGATCGAGCAGGCGCTGGCGCAGGGCGACGTCGCGGCCGAGCCCTGATGCTCCTGAATCGATAGCATCTCGCGCCCGATGGACGGGCGCCACAGGCACTTTTGGCTTGAACCTGCAGCACGCGCCCGCGCGCGTGGCGACTTAGATGTTTCCGTTGTTAGCAACCGAGAAATCGTTCGTTCCCCCATCGGCGCGCGCTGCCTAGAGTGCGGGCATCCCATGCGGCGTCCGCCGCCGGCCTGCACCATGTCCGCCCTCGCCTCGTCCCCCGTCCGCCCAGATTCCGCCACGCCCGATGCGGGCCTCGTCATCCGCGCCCTCGACGCGCCCTTCGGCGCCGAAGTCATCGGCCTGGACCTGAGCCGCCCGCTGGCCGACGAGGACTTCGCGCGCATCCATCGCGCGCACCTGGACCACCATGTGCTCGTGTTCCGCGACCAGCGCATCACGCCCGCGCAGCAGGTCGCGTTCAGCCGCCGCTTCGGGCCGCTGCAGATCCACGTGCAGAAGAAATTCCAGCTCGCCGGCCATCCCGAGGTGCTGGTCGTCTCGAACATCAAGGAGAACGGCGAGCCCATCGGCCTGGGCGACGCCGGCCACTTCTGGCATTCGGACCTGTCGTACAAGGACAAGCCCAGCCTCGGCTCGCTGCTGCACGCGCAGGAGCTGCCCGCCGAGGGCGGCGACACGCTGTTCGCCAATCAGCACGCCGCCTACGACGCACTGCCCGAGGCGCTGAAGACGACCATCGCCCCGCTGCGCGCCGAGCACAGCTACCTGGCCAAGTACGAGGAACTGCGCGCGCGCAGCCCCTGGCGGCCGAAGCTCACGCAGGCCCAGCTCGACGAGGTGAAGCCGGTCGTGCACCCGATCGTGCGCACCCACCCCGAGACCGGCCGCAAGGCGCTGTTCGTCAGCGAGCACTTCACCACCCGCATCGTCGACCTGCCCGAGGACGAGAGCGCCGCCGTGCTGGCCGAGCTCTTCGCCCTGGCCGTGAAGCCGCAGCTGCAGTACCGCCACCCCTGGCAGCCGAACGACATGGTGTTCTGGGACAACCGCTCCGTGCAGCACCTGGCCGCCGGCACCCCGGACCACCTGCGCCGCAAGCTGTATCGCACCACGATCGAAGGCGACGTGCCGTATTGATCCGGATACGGGCAGCCGAACGCAGAGGCCGCAAAGACACGCAAAGGACGCAGAGAAGACAACCAAAAAAACTTCTGCGCCCTCTGCGAAACCTCTGCGCCCTCTGCGTTCGGCTGCCCGATTTGTCTCCTCTCCCAACCTACCGCTGAAATGAAACCCATCACCCGCCGCGCCGCCGCACTCGTCACCGCCCTGGGCCTGGCCACCGCCTCGCTCGCCGCCCATGCCGAAGGGCAGATCCGCATCGCGCAGCAGTTCGGCATCGTCTACCTGCTGCTCAACGTGGCGCAGGAGCAGAAGCTGATCGAGAAGCACGCCAAGGCCGCGGGCGTCGACGCCAAGGTCGAGTTCCTGCAGCTGTCGGGCGGCTCGGCGGTGAACGACGCGCTGCTGTCGGGCAGCATCGACATCGCGGGTGCCGGCGTCGGCCCGCTCTTCACGCTGTGGGACCGCACCAAGGGCCGGCAGAACGTGAAGGGCGTGGCGTCGCTGGGCAACTTCCCGTACTACCTGGTGACCAACAACCCGTCGGTGAAGACCATTGCCGACTTCACCGAGAAGGACCGCATCGCGCTGCCCGCCGTGGGCGTGTCGGTGCAGTCGCGCGTGCTGCAGCTGGCGTCGGCCAAGCTGTGGGGCGACAAGGAGTTCGCGAAGCTCGACAGGATCAGCGTCGCCGTGCCGCACCCCGACGCGGCCGCCGCCATCATCAAGGGCGGCACCGAGATCACGGGCCACTTCGGCAACCCGCCCTTCCAGGAGCAGGAACTGGCCGGCAACCCGAATGCCCGCATCGTGCTCAATTCGTACGACGTGCTGGGCGGCCCCTCGTCGGCCACCGTCCTGTACGCGACCGAGAAATTCCGCACCGAGAACCCGAAGACCTACAAGGCCTTCGTCGCCGCGCTGGACGAGGCCGCGCAGTTCATCCGCAAGAACCCCGAGCAGGCGGCCGACATCTACCTGAAGGTGAGCGGCGCCAAGACCGACAAGGCGCTGCTGCTGAAGATCATCAACAACCCCGAAGTGCAGTTCAAGACCGAGCCGCAGAACACGCTCGTGCTGGGCCAGTTCATGCACCGCGTCGGCGCCATCAAGAACGAGCCGAAGTCGGTGAAGGAGTACTTCTTCGACGACGTGGTGGGGGCGGGGGCGAACTGACACGCCGCTGGAAGCCGGACAGCCGAACGCAGAGGTCGCAAAAGCCGCGCAAAGGGTGCAGAGAAGACATTCAAAAAAGAAAACTTCTGCGCCCTCTGCGAAACCTCCGCGCCCTATGAGTTCGGCTGCCCGCATTTCTCTCTCTCTCTCTGCATTTCAACCCTCACCGACATGACCCCCCTCACCCGCCGCACCGCGGCCGTCCTCACCGCCCTGGGCCTGGCCGCGGCCTCGCTGGCTGCGCACGCCGAAGGGCGCATCCGCATCGCGCAGCAGTTCGGCATCGGCTATTTGCTGCTGGACGTGGTGCGCGACCAGAAACTGATCGAGAAGCACGCCAAGGCGCAAGGCCTGCCGGTGGTGGAGGTCGAGTGGTCGGCCATCTCCGGCGCGACGGGCATGAACGAGGCGCTGCTGGCCGGCTCGCTCGACATCGTCTCGGCCGGCGTGCCGCCCATGCTCACGCTGTGGGACCGCACCCAGGGCAAGCAGAACGTGAAGGCGGTGGCGGCGCTGGGCTCGCTGCCCAACTACCTCATCACCAACAACCCCAACGTCAAGACGCTGAAGGACCTGAGCGACAAGGACCGCATCGCCGTGCCCGCGGCGGGCGTGGGCTTCCAGTCGCGCACCCTGCAGATCGAGACGGCCAAGCTGTACGGGCCGGCCGACTTCAAGCGCTTCGACAACATCTCGGTCAGCCTGCCGCACCCGGATGCAACGGCCGCGCTCGTCAAGGGCGGGTCGGAGATCAACACGCATTTCTCGAGCGCGCCCTTCTACTACCAGGCGCTGGCAGGCAACCCGGCGGTGCACAAGGTGATCAGCAGCTACGACATCCTGGGCGGGCCGGCGACCTTCAACGTGCTCTACACCACGCAGAAGTACCGCGACGAGAACCCCAAGGTGTACCGCGCCTTCTACGCCGCGCTGGTCGAGGCCGCGCAGATCGTGAAGGCCGACAAGGCCAAGGCGGCCGACATCTTCATCCGCGTGCAGCAGTCGAAGCTCGACCCCGCGCTGATGCGCCGCATCGTCGAAGACCCGGAGAACGACTTCACCGTCTCGCCGCACCGCACGCAGGTGTACGCCGACGAGCTGCACAAGCTGGGCGTGCTCAAGAACAAGGCCGCGTCGTGGAAGGACTACTTCTTCCCCGAGGCGTATGCGCAGCCGGGCAGTTGAGCGCACGGCCCGGCAGTCGAGGGCCAGTGCGAACAGCTCGCTCCCCCCTACAACCGTTCGGGCTGAGCCTGTCGAAGCCCCGGCACAGCGCTTCGACTGGCTCAGCGCGAACGGATCGTGACTTGCACGAAGAATGCTCAAGCCCCTGAGCCCAACTCGAAACGTTTAAGCAAAAAGGGCCTACAACGCCCGTCCCACGGGCGCAAGCAGCTACTGTTTTCATAGCAAACGAGCTTTCACATGATTTCGGCCACCACCGCCCTCCGCGCCGCGCCCGGCCCAGCACCGGTGCGCGCCGTGCCCGCTCCGGCGCCCGTTTCCGCCCACGGCGCCGCAGCGCCGTCCGACCGTGCCCACGCCGCTGCACTGTTGCAGGTCGACGGCGTGACCCGAGCACAGTGCCGTTCTTTGCGCTGTGGGACAGGGCGTTTGACTGGCGCCCGGAGTATGCGCAGGTTCTGAGCCCCTACCGCGGCGAGCTTTACGGAATTGAGGCGCTGAACCTTGCTGTGCAGTTGCACAAGAGCGGCGACCTGATCAAGCGCAAAGGCGCGCTGGACGGCATCGCGCTCTTCGACAAGGTGATTCAGATCCGGAACCGGACCATGTCGGATCCGATCTACGGATATGACTTCCGAACCCAGCGCGTCGATCAGTGCGACGTGTTCAATGGCGAGCTGGGCTTCGTCGGCCCGCACGGCTATGACAAGGCCGACTGGAAGAGGTGGAACTTCCGCCTGCAGCGCTTCGCCGTCAAGTTCTCGCGCAAGGGTGACATCCGTATCAACTACGGCGCCGAACTAGGCAAGGACGCTCGTGGCCGATATCTCCCGGACCAGCGTGTGGAAGAGAACCTGGAGCTGGGCTACGCAATCTCGGTCCACAAGGCTCAGGGAAGCGAGTTCGATCGGATCTATGTCGTCATTCCGGCTTCGAAGCGGCAGCTTCTCAGTCAGGAACTCCTGTACACCGCGCTGACGCGAGGCAAGCGCCACTGCACCCTGCTGATTCAGCGCGATGCCGGGGCGCTCATCGACATGCGGCGCCGAGAGCGGTGCTGGCTGAGCCGCATCAACTCATCCCTCCTGGGATGGCATGTAGCGCCGCCGCAGCTGCTGAAGCTCGAGGGGTGGTACGAGGCCGGCAAGATTCACGAGGCACTCTCACGCGACATGGTGAGGAGTAAGTCCGAAGTGATCATCGCGAATATGCTTCACGAACGAGCGATCACCTTCTTCTACGAGAAGCCGCTCTTTGCGCCGGATGGGACAATGTATTTGCCAGATTTCACGCTTATCTGGCAGGGCGAAGAAATTTACTGGGAGCACGTTGGTCGCACTACTGATCCAAACTACCTGGCAAGGTGGGAGGCCAAACGCGCGTGGTATGAGCAGCATTTTCCCGGCCGCCTTCGCCTGACGTATGAGCGAACCACAGCCGGAGCCTCCGGCGCCCCGCTTAACGTCAGCGCGCAAGCCGACGAAGTGATCAAGAACCTGTAGGCGCTACGCTGAATCGACCGTCTGCGAGAGTCGCCTAGCGGCAGCCAGCAGACCCGGCTTTGCAACGAGGTTCGACGTCCGGAGTGGCTTGCCATGCGAGCCGTAGCAGTCGACGTTAGAGCAGCTCCGTCAACACCTCACACCCCTCCCCCGTCACCGCCACCATGTGCTCCCACTGCGCCGACAGCGACCGGTCCTTGGTGACGACGGTCCAGCCATCGGGCAGGTGGCGGATGTCGCGGGCGCCGGCGTTGAGCATGGGCTCGATGGTGAAGACCATGCCGGGCTCGAGCACGAGGCCTTCGCCGCGGCGGCCGTAGTGCAGCACGTTGGGTTCGTCGTGGTAGATGCGGCCGATGCCGTGGCCGCAGAACTCGCGCACGACGCTGAAGCGCTCGCGCTGCGCGACCGACTGGATGGCGTGGCCGACGTCGCCCAGGGTGGCGCCGGGGCGTACCTGGGCGATGCCGGCCATCATGGCTTCGTGGGTGGTCTCGACCAGCCGGCGGGCCAGCACGCCGGGCGTGCCCACGTAGTACATGCGGCTGGTGTCGCCGAACCAGCCGTCGTGATTGACGGCGACGTCGATGTTGACGATGTCGCCCTTCTTCAAAATCTTGTCGGGCGACGGGATGCCGTGGCACACCACCTGGTTGACCGAGGTGAGGATGGTCTTGGGGTAGCCCTGGTACCGCAGGTTGGCCGGGATGGTGCGCTGCACGTTCACGATGTGGTCGTGGCAGATGCGGTCCAGCGCGTCGGTGCTCACGCCGGGCACGACGTGCGGCTCGATCATGGCCAGTACCTCGGCGGCGAGCTGGCCGGCGCGGCGCGCCATGGCGATTTCTTCGGGCGTCTTGATCGAGACGCCGTGGCGGGTGGCCGTCATGCTGGCTGCGCGCCCTTCGGCTTTCAATGCTTGCGGGCCGTGGCGGCGCCGCGGGTCTTGCTGCCGGTGCCGCTGCTGCTGGCGGTGGTCGCCGGTGGGGCGACGGCGGCGGCCAGGTCCAGCCCGCCGGCCAGTTCGGCCTGCACCAGCATGCGGGCGATCTCGCGGTGGTCCAGCTCGGGGTGCATCTCGGCCAGCATGCCGACGCGCATCCAGTGCTCGGCCTGGGCGTTGATCGAGCGGCTGAGCGCATTGCCCGCCACGCGCAGGTTCTTGCGCATCTGGTCCGACCCTGCCGACGTTGACACTCGCAACGCTCGCCATGCACGATGCGCCCGCGGCCACCCCGTGTGATGGCCGCGAAAGGACGTTGGATGCAGATCTCCGCACCCGGGTGTTTCCGTGCATGGCGCGGACTTGCTGCTGCCGCGCTCGGTGGCCTTCTGGTGGCCGCGTGCGGCGGCGGGGGTGATGGCGGCGGCGGGGCTCCACTGATCGCGGCCGTCGTGCCCGCCGCTCCCGGGACGCCGCCGACGCCTCCAGCGAGCTCCGGCGCCAGCCGAACGGTGACCGACTCGGTGGCCTCCAGGAATGTGGGGGTCACGTACGAGCTGAGCATTTACCTGCCTCCGTCGTACGACACCAGCGACAAGCGCTTTCCTGTGATCTATGCACTGGACGGCGATGCGACCTACCCGCCCGCGGGTCGATTCCAGAACCTCAAGGCGATCCTGGAGCGCAGAGGCGTGCGGGCCATCCTGGTGGGGATCGGTCGAACCGATCGCAGGGCGATCGACTTCACGGCTCCCGGCTATGTGGCCTACCACGCCTTCCTGGCGGGCGAACTGGTTCCCTATGTCGAGTCGAAGTACCGCGCCGACCCGAGCATGCGCATCCTCACCGGGCTGTCATTGGGCGGCAGCATGACCGGCCAGGCGCTGTTCATGGAAGGCGCAACGGGCACGCTCACCTTCACGCACTTCCTGTCTTTCGAAGGCTCCTTCCAGCAATCGGGCACCGACGAACTGGCAGGGAAGATGTATGACACCATGAAAGACAGGGTGCTCCCGGCCACCCTCATCCTTGCGCGGTGCTCCAGCACGACCGCTTGCAACTACGACGCCGTGGGCAAGGTCTACGCAGACCTGCAGGCGCGCCGCTATGCGGGGTTCACGCTGGTGCTCAATACCTACGACACATCGCATGTCGGGACGGACCTCCCTGCCTTCGAAGACTCCATGGCGATGATCTTCAAATAGGCTCGGCTGCCATGCGCAGGCCTGGCCTGCCGTGCTTCATCGGCGTCGAAAGTGGGGCGACGAGGGCGCGGTCGGCATTCACGCCGCCGAATGCCACAACGCCGCAAAGAAGTGGCACGTGCTGCCCCCCAGCACGAACAGGTGCCACACGAAGTGCGCATACCGCACCCGTGAATCGAGCAGAAACACCACCGCCCCCAGCGTGTACGACACGCCCCCCGCCAGCAGCCACCACAGCCCCGCGGCCGACATGCGCTCGATGAGCGGCACGGCGGCCACGACGGCGACCCAGCCCATGGCCACGTACAGGCCCGTGGACCACAGCGGGTGCTTCAGCCGGTCGAGCAGCTTGGCGCCCACGCCGAGGGCCGCGGCGGCCCACACGATCGCGAACAGCGACCAGCCCCAGGCGCCCTTGAGCACGCCCAGCACATAGGGCATGTAGCTGCCGGCGATGAAGAGGTAGATCGACGCGTGGTCGAGCCGGTTGAACCAGCCCTTGGCGCGGCCGGCCGGCAGTGCGTGATACAGGGTGGAGACGAAGTACAGCAGGATGGCCGTGCCGGCGAAGACGCTGGCGGCGACGACCTGCGCCAGGTCGCCGCGCTGCGCCGCGTGCTGCACGAGGATGGGCAGCGACGCGATGGCCAGCAGGCAGCCCAGGCCGTGGCTGATGGCGTTGGCGATTTCTTCGCCGAGGGTCTGTTCGCGGATGAGGATGGCGGCCATGAGGGGAAGACGGGCGGGCGTGCACGTTTTACAAGCAACACGCGGGCCATGCCTGGGTGGGTGCGGCGGGATGGCCGATGCTAGCGGTGTGGGATGACAGGCGGGCGTCGGTCCACAAATCCATCCGTTCGGGCTGAGCTTGTCGAAGCCTTGGGCTGCGCTTCGACAAGCTCAGCGTGAACGGATGGGGGTGGACTCGGCACGAACGGATGGCGCTTGCTCAGCCCTTGCCGGTGGCGGCGCGGTACAGGCCCTCGACCTTGGGCACGTTGGCTTCCAGCCGCTTGATGCGGTCGGGGCCGGTGGGGTGGGTCGACAGAAAGCTCAGTGCGCCGGGCGTGCCCTTGCCGTTGCCGACCTGGGCCATCTTGTTCCACAGGCTGACGGAGGCCTTGGGGTCGTAGCCGGCGCGGGCGGCCAGCTCCAGGCCGACGAGGTCGGCCTCGGTCTCGTCGTCGCGGCTGAACTTGAGGGCGAGCAGCTGCGAGCCGCCGCGCGCGGCCAGGTCGCCCCAGTCGCCCAGGCCCAGCACCGACGCGCCCAGGCGCAGGGCGGCGCTGGTGCCGGTGGTCTTGGCCAGGCGCTCGCGGGCGTGCTCGCGCAGGGCATGCGCCATCTCATGGCCCATGACCATGGCGATCTCGTCGTCGCTGAGCTTCAGCTGGTCGAGGATGCCGGTGAAGAAGGCGATCTTGCCGCCGGGCATGCAGAAGGCATTGACCTGCTGGCTGCCGATGAGGTTGACCTCCCACTTCCATCCGGCGGCGCGCTCGTTCCACTTGGGGGTGAAGGGGATCAGCTTCCTGGCGATGGCGCGCAGCTTCTGCAGTTGCGCGTTGCTCTCGGGCGCCAGCGCCTTCTTGGCCTGAGCCTGTTGAAGCAGCTGGCCGTACTGCTGCACGGCGGCTTTTTCCAATGCGTCGGCGGGGACGAGGGTGCGGGTCATCGACGGCTTGCCGACGTCGACCTGGGCCAGCGCGGGGCCGGCGGCCACCGTGGCCGCGGCCGCGAGCAGGAAGGCGCGGCGGGGCTGCCAATGAGCGCGGGCGGCCGATGGCGATGACGGAGAGGCGAGGGCGGAGGCGCAGCGTTGGCACATGGGCGGGAAGATAGAGGTGCGGCGGGGAAAACCCAAGCGATGGGTGGGGACGGCCAAGGTCATTTTTCGGGCGGGTGCTGCTGCAGAGGCTGAGTGCCCCCGCCCCGGCCCTCTCCCGGGGGGAGAGGGAGGCATACCGAGCGGCGGTCAGGCCCGAGGCCGCACGGCTCGGGGAGAATGGCGGCCCATGTCCGTTCCCCCACGCAGCGCCGCCGACACGGCGGCCTCACGCGCCGAGCCGGCCGCATCTGCCGAGGCGCCGGCCAGGCTCCCCTGGCACGAAACGCTGAAGGTGTACCTCGAACCCGCGACGCTGCGCATGTTCGCGCTGGGTTTCGCGGCCGGGCTGCCGCTGCTGCTGGTGCTGGGCACGCTGAGCTTCCGGCTGCGCGAGGCGGGCATCGACCGCGCCACCATCGGCTACCTGAGCTGGGTGGGCCTGGCCTACGGCTTCAAGTGGGTGTGGGCGCCGCTGGTCGACCGGCTGCCGCTGCCGCCGCTCACCACGCTGCTGGGGCGCCGGCGCGGCTGGCTGCTGTTCGCGCAGGGGCTGGTGATCGCGGGGCTGGCGGGCATGGCGGTGAACGACCCGCGCGCGGGGCTGGAGCCGCTGGTGTGGTGCGCGCTGCTGGTGGCCTTCGGCTCGGCCACGCAGGACATCGCGCTGGACGCCTTTCGCATCGAGTCGGCCGAATCGCGCAAGCAGGCGGCGCTGGCCGCGGCCTACCAGACGGGCTACCGTCTCGCGATGATCTGGGCCGGCGCGGGCGTGCTGTGGGTGGCGGCCTGGGCCGAGACCTCGGCGGCCGGCGCCGCCGCCACCGGCTACCATAACGGCGCCTGGCGCACGGCCTACCTGGTGATGGCCGCCTCGATGGCGGTGGGCGTGCTGACGGTGCTGCTGTCGCCCGAGCCGGCGCGGCGCGCGCTGCCGCCCGCGAAGAACGCGGCCGACTGGCTGCGCAGCGCGCTGGTGGAGCCCTTTGCCGACTTCATCCGCCGCTACCGCTGGCAGGCGGCGCTGATCCTGGCGCTGATCGCCATCTACCGCATCAGCGACGTGGTGATGGGCATCATGGCCAACCCCTTCTACGTGGACATGGGCTTCACCAAGGACGAAGTCGCCACGGTCAGCAAGATCTACGGCGTGGTGATGACGCTGGTGGGCGCCTTCGTGGGCGGCGTGCTGTCGATGCGCCTGGGCGTGATGCGGGTGCTGATGCTGGGCGCGGTGCTCAGCGCCGCGAGCAACCTGCTCTTTGCCTGGCTGGCCACCCGCGGGCACGACGTGACGGCGCTGGTGGCGGTGGTGTCGGCCGACAACCTGGCCGGCGGCATCGCGTCGGCGGCCTTCATCGCCTACCTGTCGAGCCTGACGAACGTGAGCTACTCGGCCACGCAGTACGCGCTGTTCAGCTCGATGATGCTGTTGCTGCCGAAGTTCATCGCGGGCTATTCGGGCGTGTTCGTCGATGCTTTTGGTTACCAGATGTTCTTCGTGAGCACCGCCTTGCTGGGGGTGCCGGTGCTGGTGCTGGTGGCCCTGGCTTCTCGAGCCAAAAAGGCCTGAAGCGCCCGCCAGACGGGCGGAGACAGCTATTAATTCGATAGCAGTTTGGCGCACTGTGGTTTGCGCCGTGCGCCGACAGCCGGCGGCAGGCGGGCTGGTACGCTCGGCGCTCCCCCTCCCGGCCACATTCCTGACACACCGACCGTGCCCCAGCGAATCCCACCCCTGAAGATCAGCGCCTTCACGGCCACCACCGCCCTGGGCACCGGCAAGGCCGCGTTGCTCGAAGGGCTCGAACAATCCAGGAGCGGCCTGCGGGCCAACGATTTCGGCGAACCGGCCGAGCAGCGCCTGGCCACCTTCATCGGCCGCGTCGACGGCGTGGAAGAGGTGGCCCTGCCGCCCGAGCTTGCGAGCTGGGACTGCCGCAACAACCGCCTGGCCTGGAAGGGGCTGAACGCCGACGGCTTCATCGAGGCGGCGCGCGCCGCGCGCGAACGCTACGGCGCGCACCGCGTGGCGGTGATCGTGGGCACCTCCACCTCCAGCATCGGCGACACCGAGCTGGCCTACACGCAGATGGACGCCGAGGGGCGCTTTCCCGAACGCATGCGCCACAGCGAGCTGCACACCACGCACTCGCTGGGCCTGTTCGTGGCCGCGGCGCTGGGCCTGGAAGGCCCAAACGAAACGCTGTCGACGGCCTGCTCGTCCAGCGCCAAGGTCTTCGCCTCGGCCGAACGGCTGATGCGCCTGGGCCTGATCGATGCGGCCGTGGTCGGCGGCGTCGATACGCTGTGCGGCAGCGTGCTTTTCGGCTTCAACTCGCTGGAGCTGGTGTCGAACAAGCCCTGCCAGCCCTTCGACGTGGAACGCGGCGGCATCTCGCTGGGCGAGGCCGCCGGCTTCGCGCTGTTGGAACGTGGCACGGGCCCCCTCGAACTGCTGGGCTACGGCGAGGCGAGCGACGCGCACCACATGTCGACGCCGCACCCCGAAGGCGCCGGCGCCGAGCGCGCGCTCAACGATGCGCTCGCCCGTGCGGGCCTCGCGCCCGACGCGATCGACTACATCAACATGCACGGCACGGCGAGCGCGAAGAACGACGAGGTCGAGGCCGCGCTGGTGGCGCGCCGCTTCCCGGCGCGCACGCATGCCAGCTCGACCAAGGGCTTCACCGGCCACACGCTGGGCGCGGCCGGCATCGTCGAGGCGGTGATCAGCCTGCTGGCGCTGGAGACGGGCCTGATGCCCGGCACCGTGAACAGCGTGACGCCCGACCCGGTGTGCGGGCCGCAGATCCGGTTGAAGCCGGCCAAGGGCGAGGTGCGCTATGCGCTGTCGAACTCCTTCGGATTCGGCGGCAACAACTGCGCGCTGATCTTCGGCAAGGGAGCGGCGGCATGAGCGCGCCGACGCTGTATATCGAAGGGCTGGCGTTCTGGGCCCCCACCCTGCCCGGCTGGGACGTCGCCCGCGCCGCCTTCCGCGGCGAAGGCGCGCCGGCCGACCCGCCGGCCAAGCGCCCGTCGCCGCAGGTGCTGGCCCCGGCCGAACGCCGGCGGGCGCCCGACACGGTGGCGCTGGCGCTCGAAGTGGCCGGCGCCAGCGTTGCGGCCTCGGGCCGCGCGGCGGCCGACCTGCCCTGCGTCTTCGCGTCGGCGCATGGCGACCTGGCCATCAACGACTACATGTGCGCCACGCTGGCCACGGCGCCCACGCAGTTGTCGCCGATCAAGTTCCACAACTCGGTGCACAACGCCGCGGTGGGCTACTGGACCATCGGCACCGGCTGCCAGCAGGCCAGCAACTCGCTCAGCGCCTTCGACAACACCTTCGCCGCCGCGCTGCTGGAGGCTGCTGCCCAGTGCGCGGCCGACGCGCAGCCGCTGCTGGTGGTGGGCTTCGACGCCGAGGCGGTAGGCCCGCTCAAGCAGGTGCACGTGAGCGAAGGCCTGCTGGCCGGCGGCTTCGTGCTCGCGCCGGAGCGCACCGAGCGCACGGTGGCGGCCGTCGACTGGACGCTGGTGCACGGCCCCGCCGCCCGCGCTCCGCTGCAATCGGCCGCGGCGCAGGCGCTGCCGCCCAACGCGATCTCCGACCTGCTGCCGCTCTTCGAGGCCCTGGCCACGCTGGGGCCCGACAGCCCGCCGCTGCGCATGCCGCTGTCGCCGCAGCTCGCGCTCGAACTGACCCTCCGACCCGCCTAGGACTCGCCCATGACCGATGCCGCCCTCGACCACCACGACGTGATCATCATGGGCGGCGGGCTGGCGGGCCTCACGCTCGCGCTGCAGCTCAAGCAGCGCTTCGAGGGCATCGACGTGCTGGTGCTGGAGCGCCGGGCGCACCCGGTGCCGCACGCGGCGCACAAGGTGGGCGAGTCGTCGGTGGAGATCGGCGCGCACTATTTCGACACGGTGCTGGGCCTGAAGGACCACCTGGACAGCGCGCAGCTGCGCAAGTTCGGCTTCCGCTTCTTCTTCAGCGAGGGCCGGCGCGACATCGACCGCGTGACGGAGATCGGCGCCAGCCGCGTGCTGGCCACGCCCAGCTACCAGATCGACCGCGGCATCTTCGAGAACTACCTCGGCGAGGAGGCCGCCGCGCGCGGCGTGCGCTTCGTCGACAACGCGCTGGTGCGCAGCATCTCGCTCGATGCCGCCGCGGGCGGGCACCGCATCGGCTGGACCGAGAACGGCGAAGCGCACGAGGCCGAGTGCCGCTGGCTCATCGACGCCTGCGGGCGCGCCGGGCTGCTCAAGCGCAAGCTGGGCCTGGCCGAGCCGAACGCGCACGACGCCAACGCGGTGTGGTTCCGCATCGGCGAGCGCATCGCCATCGACGACTGGAGCGACGACCCGGACTGGCGCGCCCGCTGCGAGCCCGAGGGCCGGCGCTGGCTGTCGACCAACCACCTGTGCGGAGCCGGCTACTGGGTGTGGCTGATCCCGCTGGCCTCGGGCTCGCACTCGGTGGGCATCGTGGCCGATCCCAAGCTGCATCCGCTGGACACGATGGACAGCTTCGACAAGGCGATGGACTGGTTCCGCACCTACCAGCCGCGCCTGTTCGACGCGCTCGACGGCAAGCGCCACCTGCTGCAGGACTTCATGTTCTTCCGCAAGTTCTCGTACGGCTGCAAGCAGGTCTTCAGCGGCGATCGCTGGGCGCTGACGGGCGAGGCGGGGCTCTTCCTCGACCCGTTCTATTCGCCGGGCAGCGACTTCATCGCGATGAGCAACACCTTCATCTGCGACCTGATCGGGCACGACCGCGCGGGGCGCTCGGTGGATGCACGGGCGCAGCTGTACGACCAGATCTACCACTCCTTCTACGAAAGCACGCTGGCGCTCTACCAGGACCAGTACCCGCTCTTCGGCGACCCGGAGGTGCTGCCGGTGAAGGTGATCTGGGACTACACCTACTACTGGGGCGTGCTGTCGCAGCTGTTTTTCCAGGAACGGCTCACCGACCTCGCGTCGCTGGGCAACCTGCGCGAGGAACTGCAGCACTGTCAGCAGCTGAACATCGCGATGCAGGCCTTCCTGCGGGCCTGGTCGGCGGTGAGCGAGCGCGCCAACCCGCCGGCGATGCTGGACCAGGCCTCGCTGCCGTGGTTCGCCGAGCTCAATGCCAGCCTGCGCCGGCCCTGCACCGACAGCCGCGAGTTCCAGGCCCGGGTGCGCGGCTGCGTGGCGCAGCTGCGCACGCTGGCGGCGCAGATCCGCGACGAGGCACAGCGCGCCCATCCGCAGCTGCAGGATGCGGCGCTCGATGCACTTCTCGAGCAGAACATGCCCGCAACGCCCGTGGATCGGGCGCAGGGCGCTATGCTTTTCGAAGCAAGCCGGGCCTGAACGCCGCTGCGCTTTACGGCAGCTTTACAGGGCATTCAAGCCCGCTTGCCCGCACGCAGGCAGCATGAGTGCATTCGGCCTGGCAAAGCAGGCCGCGAAGAAAGAAGAGACCGCATGACGACGCCTCAACTCCTGATGATCGAAGACGACGCGCGCCTGGCGCAGATGGTGAGCGAATACCTCACGCAGTCGGGCTTCGAGGTGGTGCACGCCGGCGACGGCGCCAAGGGCCTCGAACAGTTGCAGGCCCGCACGCCCGATCTGGTGATCCTCGACCTCATGCTGCCCGACACCGACGGGCTGGACGTGTGCCGCCGCATCCGCGCGCTGCCCGGTGCGCAGGCCAAGGTGCCCGTGCTGATGCTGACGGCCAAGGGCGACCCGATGGACCGCATCATCGGCCTGGAGCTGGGCGCCGACGACTACCTGCCCAAGCCCTTCGAGCCGCGCGAGCTGCTGGCGCGCATCCGCGCCGTGCTGCGCCGCCGGGGCGAAGGCGCGCAGGCCGCCGCGGCGGCGCCGGCGACGCTGATCCGCTTCGGCTCGCTCGAGATCGACCGCGACGCCCGCACCGTGACGGTGGCCGGCCAGCAGGCCGAACTCACGTCCTACCAGTTCGACCTGCTGGTGACCATGGCCGAGCGCGCCGGCCGCGTGCTCACGCGCGACCAGATCATGGAGGCCGTGCGCGGCCGCGAGCTGGAGGCCTTCGACCGCAGCATCGACGTGCACATGGGCCGCATCCGCGCCGCCATCGAGGCCGACCCCAAGAACCCCAAGCGCATCCTGACGGTGCGCGGCGTGGGCTACGTGTTCGCCAAGCAGCAGGATTGATTCAGACCCAGCGCCACACCCCGCCCGTTCGGGCTGAGCCTGTCGAAGCCCCGGTCCCGCCTTCGACAGGCTCAGGCCGAACGGTTCGTCAACACATCGTCACGCTCGTACCCCACCTTCCGTCTCCGCCCGCCTCGCATCCGATGATCAAGCTTTTCACCCGCCACCTCTACGTGCGCATCTGGCTGGCCGTGCTGGCCGGGGTGGCCGTGGTCGTGATCGCGGCGGGGTGGGCCTGGCGCGAGGCCGACGAGCAGCGCACGCAGCCGTTGCCGCGCGACGTGACGCTGCGAGACACGCAGGACCAGCTCATCGGCACCGGCAAATCGCTGCGCACCAGCCGGCCGGGCGAGCCGCTGGAGTTCACCATCACGCTCAACAACGGCCAGCAGTTCGTGATGGAGCTGGGCCCGCGCGGCGACCGGCGCCCCTCGCCGCCGCCCTGGCTGGACCCGCGCACCGGCATCTTCTGGCTGCTGGGCATGGTGGGGCTGGCGACGGCACTGGGCCTGTTCCCGATCGTGCGCCGCCTCACGCAGCGGCTGGAGAGCGTGCAGCGCAGCGTGCAGCGCTTCGGCGAGGGCGACCTGAGCGCCCGCGCGCGCGACGACGGCGAGGACGAGGTGGCCGACCTGGCGCGGCGCTTCAACGACGCGGCGACGCGCGTCGAGCAGCTGATCCGCTCGCACAAGTCGCTGCTGGCCAACGCCTCGCACGAGCTGCGTTCGCCGCTGACCCGCATCCGCATGGGCCTCGAACTGATGGGCGAGACCCCGAGCCCCACGGCCAAGGCCGAGATCTCGCGCAACATCGCCGAGCTGGACCAGCTGATCGACGAGATCCTGCTGTCCAGCCGCCTCGATGCGCGCGAGGCCGACATGGGGACCGTCGAGACCGTCGACCTGATGGGACTGGCCGCGGAGGAATGCGCCCGCGTCGAGGCCGACCTGGACATCGCCGAGGGCACCGACGTGGCCGCGCTCACGGTGCGGGGCGTGCCGCGCCTGCTGCGCCGCGCGGTGCGCAACCTGCTGGAGAACGCGCGCCGCTACGGCGACGGCACGCCGATCGAGGCGCAACTGGCCGCCAGCGCCGACGGCACGCGCGCCGTGGTGCGCGTGAACGACCGCGGTCCCGGCGTGCCGGCCGCGCTGCGCGAGCGCATCTTCGAGCCCTTCTACCGCCTGCCGGGCGCCAGCGAGCGCGAGGGCGGCGTGGGGCTGGGGCTGGCGCTGGTCAAGTCGATCGTGGAACGCCACGGCGGCCAGGTGCGCTGCGAAGACCGCCCCGGCGGCGGCGCGAGCTTCGTCATCGAACTGCCGAGGGGCGGCTGAGGCGCGGGCCGGCACGCGCCCGAAACCTCATGCATCGAATCGGCCGCCAGCGCCCGCGCTGACTGGCGGGTCAGCTACGTTTTCGATAGCAGACCCGAGAGGGGCACCGCCTAGAATCGCGGCCAACATGCGCAGACTTCTCCTCCCCCGCGCCGCAGCGTGCCTGTGGGGCGCGGTGGTCTTCATGCCGGTCGGCGTGAACTACCTTGGCTTCTTCCTGCTGCTGCTGGCCATGCTGGCGGCCGGCGACTGGCGCGAGCGCGCGGCGCGCGTGCGTCAGCATCCGCTGTGGTGGCCGGTGATGGCCTTCCTGGCGTGGCAGCTGGCGGTGCTGGCCTTCGGCCCCCACTACGACGAGACGCCGGTCAACCTCTGGCACGGCCTGCGGCTCACGGCCACGATGCTGATGGCGCTGGCGCTCACGCGCGAAGAGGCGGTGTGGGCGATCCGCGGCTTCCTGGGCATCGCGGTGGTGAACATCGCCTACATCGTGGTGTTCTACGGCATCGTCTTCAGCGGCCACACGCCCTCGGTGCCGCCCAACCTGTTCCGCAGCGTGATCTTCCTGGTCGGCAACAAGTCGATCAACAACGCGCTGCTCTTCACGGTGCTGGGCGCGGGCGCCGCGGCCTGCGGGCTGCTGTGGATGACCCGGCATCGACCGGGCGCGGCGCTGCTGGCCTTCGGCGTGACGGCCGTCACGGTGGTCATCATCAATTTCAACCTCATGTCGCGCACCTCGCTGCTGGCGTTGCTGGTGGTGCTGCCTGCCGTCTGCGTGCACCAGTGGCGTCGCCAATGGCGCGCGCTGCTCATCGCCCTGGCCGTGGGCGGCGTGCTCGTGGGCGCGGCGGCCTGGAACGCGCCGCCCTTCATCGAGCAGAAGCTGGCCACCGGCGTGCAGGAGATCGAAGCCGCCAAGGCGGGCGCGGTGTCCGAAGGCAGCTGGGTGGTGCGCTACTACATGTACACCGAAACGGCGCGCATGATCCTGGAGAAGCCGCTGGCCGGCTGGGGCATCGGTGCCTGGAACAGCGAATGGCGCCTGCGCGGCCCGGCCCTGCTGGCCGACTACAACATGCCGCACAACGATTACCTGTGGATGGGCTCGCAGACCGGCTTTCCGGGCCTGCTGGCGCTGCTGGCGATCGTGCTCACGGGGGTCTGGCAGGGCTGGAAGCGGCCCGACCTGACCGGCCGCATCGCCTTCGCGGCCATGCTCATCCTCCTGATGGCCACGAGCGTGAACTCGGCGCTGCGCGATGCGCAGATCGGCCTGTCGCTGCTGTGGATCGCGATGGTCTGCCTGCGGCTGGCGCGCGAGCCGGTCGAATCCGGCGAGCCGTGGCGCGAGGTGCCGCCGCGGCGCTGGCAGCGGGCGGCCTGAGCACGCGCCCCGGGCCGGCGGCGGCGCCCGCCGGCATCCATCCATCGCGTCGCCTGCGACATCGTTGCCGCCACCGCCTGCGGCTGGGTCAAGAGATGGCAGCCGCTGGGTCAACGGCATCGGCCCGACTGTCCCTAGGATGAAGGCCGGCCGCCCACGAAGAAGCGGCTTCCTTCATCGACCAACGTGCGCCGGCCCGCGCCGGCGCGTGGAGACAGACATGCCTCGTTTCGTCATCGCTCGCACGGCCCGCGCGGCCCTGTGCGTCGCGGCCCTGGCCGCCGGTTCGCTCGCCGGGGCCGCCGAGACCGTCAAGATCGCCTTCGTCGAAGTGCTGTCGGGCCCCTTCGCGCAGACCGGGATGGGCTCGCTCGCCCAGTTGCGTGACGTCGTGAGCCAGCTCAACGCGTCGTCCGGCCCGCAGGATCCGAAGTTCGAGGTCGTCCCCTTCGACGGCAAGGGCACGCCGCAGGAAAGCACCAACGTGCTGCGCGCGGCCTACGACCAGAACATCCACTACGTGACGCAGGGCGGGGGCTCGGGCGTGGCCTTCGCGCTGGTCGACGCCATCAACAAGCAGACCAAACGCGATCCCAACAGCGCCATGGTCTACCTCAACTATTCGGCCATGGACCCGGGGCTGACCAACGACAAGTGCAACTTCTGGCACTTCCGCTTCTACCCGTCGAGCGAGATGAAGATCGAAGCGCTCACGTCCTATCTGCAGGGCAAGCCCGAGGTGAAGAAAGTCTTCCTGCTGAACCAGAACTACACCCACGGCCAGCAGACCGCGAAGGCCGCGCGTGCGTACCTGGCGAGGAAGCGGCCCGACGTCGAGATCGTGGGCGAGCAGTACGTACCGATCGCCACCGTGCGCGACTTCGCGCCCTATGTCGCCAGCATCGCGTCGTCGGGCGCCGACACGGTCATCACCTCCAACTGGGGCAGCGACCTGGGGCTGCTGCTCAAGGCGGCGCGCGACTACGGACTGAACATCAACTTCTACACCATGAACGCCAACAACCCGGGCATTCCGACCCAGATGGGATCGTGGGGCGCGGACAAGGTCGGCGTGATCTGGAACTGGGGTTCCAACGCGCCCACCCCCGAGCTGGAGAAGATCGCGGTGGCGTACAAGGACAAGCACGGCGAGGACTTCATCTACGCCGCGCACTGGAACAGCATGCACATGCTGCGCGAGGCGATGCGCAAGGCGAAGTCCACGGACCCCAGGAAGGTCGCCTTCGCGCTGGAGGGCATGAAGTACAGGAGCCCCATGGGCGAGGTCGAGATGCGCAGGGACGACCACCAGCTGCAGGCGCCGCTGTACCTGGGCATCTGGGCGAAGAAGGGCAGCCCGGGCGTGAAGTACGAGGCCGAACGCACCGGCTACGGCTTCCGCTCCGAAAAGGTCTGGAGCCCGGCCGAGAGCATGCAGCCCACCACCTGCCAGATGGAGCGCCCGCCGGCCTGAGGACGCACCATGACTGCACGCCCCTGGATCGGCGCCTACCCGCCCGGCACCCGCTGGGACGCGCCCCTGCCCACCTGCGTCCTCCCCGAGGTGCTGGACCGGGCGTCGGCGCGGTGGCCACGGCGCACGGCGCTGCGCTTCGAAGGCACCGCGCTGAGCTACGCCGAGCTCGACGAGGCCTGCCACCGTTTCGCCCGGGCCCTCACGCGGCTGGGCGTGCGGCCCGGATCGCACGTCGGCCTGTACCTGCCCAACACGCCGCACTACGTGATCGGCTTCTTCGCGGTGCTGCGTGCCGGCGCCACGGTGGTCAACTACTCGCCGCTGGACGCCGGTCCCGTGCTCGCCCACAAGATCGAGGACAGCCGCACCGACCTCATCCTGACGCTGGACGTGCCCGAACTGGCCGACCGGATGCGAGGCTTCCTGGACAGCACGCGGCTGTCGACGCTGGTGCTGGGCAGCGTGGACGACTTCCGGCTCGACGCAGCGGCCCGGCAGCCGCCCGCGGCCGGCGGCGATGCGCGGTGCGTCCGCTTCACGGACCTGCTCGCGGCCGAAGCCGCAGCCGAGGGACGCGGCGGCGTACAGCAGACACGCCCACCGTCCGGCCACGACCTGCAGGCGCTGGCCGTGCTGCAGTACACCGGCGGCACCACCGGCCACCCCAAGGGCGCGATGCTCACGCACGCCAACCTGAGCAGCGCCCTGGGCCAGTTGCGAGGCATGTGGCTCGACGGGGGGCTCGTGGCCGAGGGCGAGGAACGCTTCCTCGTGGTGCTGCCGCTGTTCCACATCTACTCGCTCGTGGCCAACATGCTGTTCGGGCTGAGCGTGGGCGCCGAACTGACCCTGCACCAGCGCTTCGACACGCAGGGCGCCGCGGATGCGATCGAGCGCGAACGCATCACGGTGTTCTTCGGCGTGCCGACCCTCTTCGTCGCGCTTGCCACGCACGAGGCCGTGACGCACGTACAGCTGAGCTCGCTGAAGCTGTGCAACTCGGGCGGTGCGCCGCTGTCGCTGGAAAGCCATCGCCACTTCGTCGACAAGGCGCGATGCCGCCTCCTGGAAGGCTGGGGCATGACCGAGACCTGCGGGGTGGGCACGCTGTCGACGGGTGCCGGCGAGCACGTCACCGGCTCGGCGGGCGTGCCGGTGGCCGGTGTCGACCTGCTCTTCCTCGACACCCAGACCGGCCGCGAGTTGCCGCTGGGCGAGAGGGGTGAGCTGTGCATCCGCGGCCCCAACGTGATGGCTGGCTACTGGCAGCGCCCGGAGGCGACGGCGCAGAGTTTCCACGGCGACGGCTACCTGCGCACCGGCGACGTCGGCTACATGACGGCGCAGGGCCGGGTCTACCTGGTCGACCGCACCAAGGACATGATGATCTGCAGCGGCTTCAACGTGTACCCGCGCCACATCGAGGAGGCGATCTACCAGCATCCCGCGGTGGAGGAGGTCATCGTGATCGGCCTGCCCGACGCCTACCGCGGCCAGACGCCCAAGGCCTACGTCAAGCTCAAGGCCGGCGCTGCACCGCTGTCGCTGGAGGCGCTTCGGGCCTTCCTGCACGAGCGGCTCGGCAGGCACGAGATGCCCACGGCCCTCGAACTGCGCGACGCCCTGCCCAAGACGCCGGTGGGCAAGCTGTCGAAGAAGGAGCTGCACGCGGAAGTGGCAGCGGCCGCGGGCGCGGCGGCCGCCGGCTGAATCGCGCGGCCGACCGCGTGGCCTTCAGTGCGTGGCCTTCGCGCTCGAGGCCTCGGCGCGCCATTCGCCCGGCGTGACACCGAAGCGGCGCTTAAAGCGACGCGAGAAGTGCGAGGGATCGTTGAAGCCGGCTTCATACGCCAGCGTCTGGATCGCCACCCGCCGGCGGCGCGCATCGCTCAGCAGGCGGCTCGCGGCCTCGAGGCGCTCGTCGAAGATGGTGTCTTCCACACCCGCGCCGTGGCCGCGGAAGACTTCGTTCAGGTAACCCAGCGAAATGCCGCAGGCCTGCGCCACCCGGGCAGGGGTCAGCTCTGGATCACGCGCATGCCGGCGGATGTGTTCGAGCGCGCGCTGCCGGTGGGCCGCCCGCATCGGAGGCTCGGACCCGGCGACCGCCCGGTCGCCGGTGCCCAGGAACAGCGCCAGCAGGTCCAGGAGCTGGCCGGAGAGCGTGTCGACCTCGTCGTCCGACCAGGTGGCGGCACCCTGCGCGAGGTGCTGCGCGAAGACGTTGACCAGTTCCAGGCCGCCGGTGCTCGCCACGCAGTCGGTCAACGCGTAGAAGGGCCGCAATCCGCGCACGCGCCGCCGCAGCAGGCTGCTCGGGAAGGCGATGCTGCGTGTCTTGTAGGCGCTCGGCGGTTCGGTGCGGTAGGGAGCGGCGTGATCGAACAGGTAGGACCGGCCGCCCTGCAACTCGAGCGCCTGGCCGCCGCGCTCCACGCGCAGGCTGCAGAAGGGCTGCGTCAGCGAGAGGGCGAACATCTCCTTGTCCATCCTGGCCACGTCCACCGGCCGCCGCCACAGGCGCATGCCGCTGTAGCACATGTCGTAGAAGGCGATGGCCCCGCGGCGCACCAGCTTCAGCTCGCCCATGAACGGCTCGCCGGCGATCGGGTCGACCTGGATCGGCCCGCCGATGTCGCAAAGGATCTGCTGCCAGGCGTCGATGCGTTCACGCTCCGGAATGCGGCGGGTGTCGACGGCGAGCTTTTCCACGGCAGCCATTCTTGCCTCGCGCCGCGGTGCGCTGCACCGCGTTAACCCCACTCCCTCCGGACGCGCATGCGACAGGCGGGCCCGGGCATTCCTGCTCGCCCGAGCGGCCCGAAGAGCGATCCCCTGCAAAGCAAAACGGCTGGCCCCCGGTTCTCGCGAACCCGGAGCGCAGCCGCCGAGAGCGTCGGAGCGCCGAGACGCAGGCCGGTCAGTGCCCCCCGCCGAAGTGCTCGCCCGCCTTGAGGCGGTATACCGTGCCGCAATACGGGCACTTGGCCTCGCCGGTGCGCGCCACGTCCAGGTAGACCTTGGGGTGGCTGTTCCAGAGCTTCATGTCGGCCTTGGGGCTGGGGCAGAAGATGCCGCCCTGGTGGTTGAGGTCCTTGGCGGCCAGCTCGACCAGCGAGCGGCGGTCGGCGGACTGGACCTGGTCGACGAGCGTGCTGTTGTGGTTGGACATGGTGTTCAGACCTTGGCGAGCCAGTGCGCGTACTTGGGGTTCTTGCCGTTCACGATGTCGAAGAAGGCCGACTGGACCTTCTCGGTGACCGGGCCGCGCGAGCCGATGCCGATCTCGATGCGGTCGAGCTCGCGGATGGGCGTCACTTCGGCGGCGGTGCCGGTGAAGAAGGCCTCGTCGGCGATGTAGACCTCGTCGCGCGTGATGCGCTTCTGCACGACTTCGATGCCGAGGTCCTTGGCGATGTGCAGGATGGTGTTGCGCGTGATGCCGTTGAGCGCGCCGGCCGACAGGTCGGGCGTGTAGATCACGCCGTTCTTGACGACGAAGATGTTCTCGCCCGCGCCCTCGGACACGAAACCGGCCGAGTCGAGCAGCAGCGCCTCGTCGTAGCCGTCGTCCAGCGCCTCCATGTTGGCGAGGATCGAGTTGCTGTAGTTGCTCACCGCCTTGGCCTGCGTCATGGTGATGTTGACGTGGTGGCGGGTGTAGCTGCTGGTCTTGACGCGGATGCCGCGCTTGAGGCCTTCCTCGCCCAGGTAGGCGCCCCAGGCCCAGGCCGCGACCATGGTGTGGATGGTGTTGCCCTTGGGCGAGACGCCCAGCTTCTCGGAGCCGATCCACACCAGGGGGCGCAGGTAGCAGCTCTCGAGATTGTTCTCGCGCACGACCTGCTTCTGCGCCTCGTTGATCTGCTCCTTGCTGAAGGGCAGCTTCATGCGCAGGATCTTGGCGCTGTTGAAGAGACGCTCGGTGTGCTCTTCCAGGCGGAAGATGGCCGTGCCGTCGACGGTCTTGTATGCGCGCACGCCCTCGAAGACGCCGCAGCCGTAGTGCAGCGTGTGGGTGAGCACGTGGATCTTGGCGTCGCGCCAGTCCACGAGTTCACCGTCCATCCAGATCTTGCCGTCACGGTCGGCCAGCGAGGGGAGCGCGCTCATGTGTTGTCCTTGAGGGGGAATGCGGGGAAGCCGGCGATTTTACGGCGCCCGACTTCCGGCACCTTTACTCGGAATTACATGCCGCGCGGCCGCGGCACGGCGCCACGCCGACGCACAATCGGCGGCTTTTCACCGACACCGAGACCCCCTTTCCGTGCCCCGTTTCAAGAACGTCATCAGTTTCCGCATCGAACCGAGCTGGACGCCCGCCTTCGACGCCGCACAAGAACAGCTCAACGCCGCCGCCTTCGTGCCCTGCGGCCCCTCGCAGGAATCGTCCGCCGGCTGGGTGCCGCCGCGCGGTCAGGAACATGGCCTGCTCCTCGAATCCGTCGGCGGCCAGTGGCTGCTCGAATACATGATGGAGAGCAAGGCCCTGCCCGCCTCGGTCATCCGCCGCAAGGTGGACGAGCGCGCGGCGCAGATCGAGGCCACCACCGGCCGCGCCCCCGGCAAGAAGGAGAAGAAGCAGCTCAAGGAGGACATCACCCACGAGCTGTTGCCGCTGGCCTTCACGCGCCATGCGCGCACCGCGGTGTGGATCGATCCCGACAAGCGCCGCCTCACGCTCGACACCTCGAACATGGCCCGGGCCGACTCGGTCGTCACCGCGCTGGTGCAGGCGATCCCCGGCTTTGCCGTCGGCGCCGTGAACACCCAGGTGGAGCCCGCCAGCGCCATGGCCGGCTGGCTGGCCACGCAGGAGCCGCCCGCCGGCTTCACGATCGCCCGCGACTGCGAGCTCAAGGCCACCGACGATTCCAAGGCCGTGGTGCGCTATGCCAAGCACCCGCTGGACATCGACGAGGTGCGCGAGCACATCGCCGCCGGCAAGCGGCCCACGCGCCTGGCCATGACCTGGGAGGACCGCGTGTCCTTCGAGCTCACCGAAGGCGGCCAGCTGCGCAAGCTGGCCTTCCTCGAGGGCGTGTTCGAGGGCGGCGAATCCAGGGGCGGCAAGGGCAGCGACGAGAACTTCGACACCGACGCGGCCATCGTGACCGGCGAGCTGGGCCAGTTGCTGCCGGCGCTGGTCGAGGCGCTGGGCGGCGAGATGGCCTTCGGTGCCGCGCCCGCGGCCCCGCGCGCCGAAGCCGCGCCGGCCACCGAAACGGCGACGGAAGACGCACCGTTCTGAGCGAAGGCGAAGCCGCTCAGGCCGGCGGCAGTTCGCCCATCGAAGTCGCGGGTGCGTCGGCCGCGTCCTGCGGCGGGCGCGTGAGCTGCCATTGCACCAGCTTGCCGCTGGCGAAGGTGGCGTCGACGTACGAGCCGCCGCCGTCGGTCCAGCGGTAGACCTCGGGCTGCTCGTCCTTGGGCGTGCGCTGCAGGCCGAGCGAACGGGTCATGGCCACCACGTGCAGCAGCGTCATCTTCGGCTTGAGCTTGGCGTTGAGCATCACCGCGCTGCCCACGTAGCCCATCGGCCGGTCGGCCGCCCGCTTGAGCACCGTCATCGTGCGGTTGAAATGCAGCAGCAGGAACATGACGATGCCGGTGGCCACGAACGCCACGCCCAGCCACCCGTAGGAGCGCCAGGCCGCGATGAGCAGCCCGATGCCGACCAGCGGCGCGAGGATCTTCTGAAGGGTCATGGCGGCGATTGTCGCCGTGGCGGCCGGCAATACGGGATCGGGCAGCCGAACGCAGAGGGCGCAGAGGATTCGCGGAGGGCGCAGAAGAACAGCCGAAAAGGGTTGCTGCGCCCGAGGACGCGCGAATTCCCGGGGTCGGTAGAGCCCGCCCGCGCGTCGACGATCAGCGCGGCTTGGAATTCCTTTCTGGGTTTTCTCTGCGCCCTCTGCGAACCCTTCGCGCCCTCTGCGTTCGGCTGCCCGATTTCACCAGCCCTCAATCCAGCCCCCGCACCGCATCCAGCGCCTGCTCGATGCGCTCGACGGCGTGGATCGTCAGCCCCTCGATCGCGCCCTTCTTCGGCGCGTTGGCCTTGGGCACGATGGCGACCGAGAAGCCGAGCTTGGCCGCCTCCTTGAGCCGCTCCTGCCCGCGCGGCGCCGGGCGCACCTCGCCGGCCAGACCGACTTCACCGAAGGCGATGAAGCCCTTGGGCAGGGGCTTGCCGCGCAGACTCGACGCGATGGCGAGCATCACGGCCAGGTCGGCCGCCGGCTCGGTGATGCGCACGCCGCCCACCGCGTTGACGAACACGTCCTGGTCCATGCAAGCCACGCCGGCGTGGCGGTGCAGCACGGCCAGCAGCATCGCCAGGCGGTCGCGCTCCAGGCCGACCGACAGGCGCCGCGGGCTCGGGCCGCCATCGTCGACCAGGGCCTGGATCTCCACCAGCATCGGCCGCGTGCCTTCGAGCGTGACCAGGACCACGCTGCCGGGCACGGGCTCGCTGTGCTGCGACAAGAAGATGGCGCTCGGGTTGGCCACGCCGCGCAGGCCGCGCTCGGTCATGGCGAAGACGCCGATCTCGTTGACGGCGCCGAAGCGGTTCTTGATGGCGCGCACGAGGCGGAAGCTCGAGTGCGTGTCGCCCTCGAAATACAGCACCGTGTCGACCATGTGCTCCAGCACGCGCGGGCCGGCCAGCGCGCCTTCCTTGGTCACATGGCCCACCAGCACCACCGCCGTACCACTGGCCTTGGCGAAGCGCGTGAGGTGCGCCGCGCATTCGCGCACCTGCGCCACCGAGCCGGGCGCCGAGGTGAGCTGGTCCGAGTACACGGTCTGGATCGAATCGATGACGGCGATGGCGGGGCGGTTCGCGTCCAGCGTGGCGAGGATCTTCTCGAGCTGGATCTCGGCCATGACCTGCACCTGCGAGCGTTCCAGCCCCAGCCGGCGCGCGCGCATGGCCACCTGTGCGCCGCTCTCCTCGCCCGTCACGTAGAGCGCGAGCTGGCCGGCGTTCTGCAGGGCGTCGGCCGCCTGCAGCAGCAGGGTCGACTTGCCGATGCCGGGATCGCCGCCGATCAGCGTCACGCCGCCGGCCACGATGCCACCGCCCAGCACGCGGTCCAGTTCGTCCAGCCCGGTGGGCGTGCGCGCGACGTCGCTGGCCTCGATCTCCGACAGCACCGCCAACTCGGAGGCGCCGGCCAGCGCGGCGAACTGCGTGCCGAAGCGGTTCTGTCCGCCGCCGGCCGACGCGGGCGTCGAAGCCTGCTCGATCAGCGTGTTCCAGGCGCCGCAGCTCGGGCACTTGCCCAGCCACTTGGGGCTGGTGCCACCGCATTCGGTGCAGACGTAGACGGACTTTTCCTTGGCCATCGGGCGAGTGTAGGGAGCACGGGTAAACCCGAGGGGGCGCCGGCTGCCTCATTCATTTAACATATTAAATAACTCGAGCGAGACAGACCGTAACGTGGCCACCACCTTCGCGCACCGCAACCTGCCGCGCCTGCTCCTGCAGGCGCGCGAAGCCGTGATGGCACACACGCGGCCCAGCCTGCGCGAGCACGCGCTGTCGGACCAGCAGTGGCGCGTGCTTCGGGTGCTGGGCGAACATGGTGCGGTGGAAACCGGCCGCGTGGCGCGCGAGGCCTTCATCCTGGGGCCCAGCCTGACCGGCGTGCTGGCGCGCATGGAGCGCGACGAGCTCATCACGCGCTACCGCGACCCCGAGGACCAGCGCCGCACCGTGATCGAGGCCACGCCCAAGGGCAAGCGCCTGGTCAAGCGCCTGTCGACCAGCATCGAGGCCCACTACCAGTGGATGGAGCGCTCGCTCGGCAAGGCCAAGCTGATGCAGCTCTATGCATTGCTTGACGACCTGATCGCGCTGGAACAACCGGCGCCGGCCACCGCTGTGCAGACCGAAGAGGAAGACCCATGAGCTACCTGCCGACGGGCACGGTGTACGGCGTGCTGCTGAACTTCCGCGCGGAAGTCGAAGCGCTCGCACCGCAGATGGACCAGCCGCCCTACAAGGCGCCGCCCAAGGCCCCCGTGCTGTACGTGAAGACGGCCAACACCTGGACGCCCAATGGCGGCACCGTGCCCATGCCGGCGCGCGCGCCCGAGGTGGAAGTCGGCGCCACCGTCGGCCTCGTGATGGGCGAGCGCGGCTCGGTGGCCGGCTATGTGCTGATGAACGACCTCTCGGTGCCGCATGCGAGCTTCTTCCGCCCGCCGGTCAAGTTCAAGTGCCTCGACGGCTTCCTGGGCATCGGCGGGGCGCTGCGCACGGACGGCGACCCGGACACGTTCACGCTGGAAGTGCGCATCGACGGCGAGCTGCGGCACACGGCCGACTTCTCCCGGTTGGTCCGTCCCGCCACGCGCCTGCTGGCCGACGTGGGCGAGTTCATGACGCTGCGCGCGGGCGACGTGCTCATGCTCGGCTGCAACGCAGGGCGGCCGCTGGCCAAGGTGGGCGAGCGCATCGAGATCAGCGCGCCAGGGTTCGAGCCGCTGGTAAACACGCTGGTAAAGGAGGCCGCATGAAGCACGCACGCGTCATGCTCAACGGCGAGGTGCACGATGCCACCGAACGCGACGGCCGGTTGCTGCTCGCCGACGGCCGCACCGCCGGCTTCGACGCCGTGACCTGGCTGCCGCCGCTGGCCCCCACGCCACGCCCGCGCACCATCCTCGCGCTGGGCCTGAATTACGCCGACCATGCCAAGGAACTCGAGTTCAAGGCGCCCGAGGAGCCGCTGGTCTTCGTCAAGGGCGAAGGCACGCTGATCGGCCACCGGCAGGTCACGCGGCGCCCGGCCGGCGTGCAGTTCATGCACTACGAATGCGAGCTCGCGATCGTCGTCGGCCGCACCGCACGCAAGGTGCGCCGGGACGATGCCTACGACTTCATCGGCGGCTACACCGTCGCCAACGACTACGCGATCCGCGACTACCTCGAAAACTGGTATCGCCCCAACCTGCGCGTGAAGAACCGCGACACCTGCACGCCGATCGGGCCCTGGCTGGTGGACGCGGCGGATGTGCCGGACCCGATGAACCTGGCGCTCTCGACCACCGTCAACGGCACGGTCACGCAGCGCGGCAGCACGAAGGACATGATCTTCGACGCGCCCTTCCTCATCGAGTACTTCAGCGCCTTCATGACGCTGCAGCCCGGCGACCTGATCCTGACCGGCACGCCCGACGGCGTGGTGGACTGCAGGCACGGCGACGTCGTCGTCACCGAGATCGAGCGCATCGGCGCGCTCACGAACATCATTCAGGAGTCCTGATGCGCATCGACCACCTCATCGCCGGCAAGGCCGTCGCCGGCAGCGATTACTTCCAGACCGTCAACCCCGCCACGCAGGAGGTACTGGCCGAAGTGGCGCAGGGCGGCGAGGCCGAGGTGAACGCGGCCGTGGCTGCGGCCAAGGAAGCCTTCCCGAAGTGGGCCAACACGCCCGCGCCCGAGCGGGCCAAGCTGATCCGCAAGCTGGGCGACTTGATCGCGAAGCACGTGCCCGAGATCGCGCAGACCGAGACCAACGACTGCGGCCAGGTCATCGCGCAGACCGGCAAGCAGCTGGTGCCGCGCGCGGCCGACAACTTCTACTACTTCGCCGAAATGTGCACGCGGGTGGATGGCCATACCTACCCCACGCCCACGCACCTCAACTACACGCTGTTCCACCCCGTGGGCGTGTGCGCGCTCATCAGCCCGTGGAACGTCCCCTTCATGACGGCGACGTGGAAGGTCGCGCCCTGCCTGGCCTTCGGCAACACCGCCGTGCTGAAGATGAGCGAACTGTCGCCGATGACCGCCGCGCGCCTGGGCGAGCTGGCGCTCGAGGCGGGCATTCCCGCCGGCGTGCTGAACCTGGTGCACGGCTACGGCAAGGAGGCCGGCGAGCCGCTGGTGGCGCATCCGGACGTGCGCGCCATCAGCTTCACCGGCTCCACGGCGACGGGCAACCGCATCGTGAAGACGGCAGGCCTGAAGAAGTTCAGCATGGAACTGGGCGGCAAGTCGCCCTTCGTGGTCTTCGACGATGCCGACCTGGCGCGTGCGCTCGATGCGGCCGTGTTCATGATCTTCAGCAACAACGGCGAGCGCTGCACGGCGGGCAGCCGCATCCTGGTGCAGCAGTCGATCTACGCCGACTTCGTGGCGAAGTTCGTCGAGCGTGCAAAGAAGATCACCGTCGGTGACCCGCTCGACGAGAAGACCATCGTCGGCCCGATGATCAGCCAGGGCCACCTGGCCAAGGTGCGCAGCTACATCGAACTGGGGCCCAAGGAGGGCGCGACGCTGTTGTGCGGCGGCCTGGACGCGCCGGCCGGCCTGCCCGATCGGGTGAAGAAGGGCAACTACGTGGCGCCCACCGTGTTCGCCGACGTCGACAACCGCATGAAGATCGCGCAGGACGAGATCTTCGGGCCCGTGGCCTGCCTGATCCCCTTCCGGGACGAGGCGCATGCGATCGAGCTGGCCAACGACATCCAGTATGGCCTGTCGAGCTATGTGTGGACCGAGAACATCGGCCGCGCACACCGCGTGGCCGCCGCCATCGAAGCGGGGATGTGCTTCGTGAACAGCCAGAACGTGCGGGACCTGCGCCAGCCCTTCGGCGGCACCAAGGCCAGCGGCACGGGGCGCGAAGGCGGCACCTGGAGCTACGAGGTGTTCTGCGAGCCGAAGAACGTGGCGGTGTCGCTGGGCTCGCACCATATTCCCCGTTGGGGTGTCTGACGACGCGGCCCGGACGCAAGAGAACAACGACGGAGACACGCCGATGCCGCCATCCTTTTCCCGCCGCGCGCTGCTGCAGGCCGGTGCCGCGATCGGCGCCTGGCCGCTGTTCGCGCATGCCCAGGGCGCCTGGCCCGGCAAGCCCGTGCACCTGGTCGTGCCCTTCCCGCCCGGCGGCACCACCGACTACGTGACGCGCCTGGTCGGCACCGAACTCGGCAAGTCGCTCGGCCAGCCCGTGATCATCGACAACAAGCCCGGCGCGGGCACGGTGATCGGCGTCGACTACGTCGCCAAGTCGGCGCCCGACGGCAGCCACTTCGTAACGGTGGCCAACAGCTTCTGCGCCAACGCCACGCTGGTGAAGAAGCTGCCCTACGACACGCTGAAAGACCTGCGCCCCGTGGCGCTGATGGGCATGTCGGAGCACGTGCTCGCCACGCACCCCGGCAGCGGGCTGAAGACGATTGCCGACCTGCGCGCGGCCGCGAGGGCCCGGCCGGGTTCGGTCAGCTATGCCTCCTTCGGCAGCGGCACCTCGGCGCACCTGTCGGGCGCGCTGCTCGCGCAGCAGATGGGCATCGAGCTCGTCCACGTGCCTTACAAGGGGCAGGGGCCGGCGTTGACCGACCTGCTGGGCGGGCAGGTGACGGTCATGTTCGGCAACTGGCCCGAGTTTCGCGGCCATGTGCAGTCGGGCAAGCTGGTCGCACTGGGCATGGCGACGAAGCAGCGCTCGGTCTACGCGCCCGACATTCCCACGCTGGCCGAACAGGGCGTGGCGGTGGAATCGAATTCCTGGAACGGCCTGCTCACGCCCGCGTCCACACCCGACGCGGTGGTGCAGGCCATGAACACGGCCGTGAACCGCGCGCTGGCCGCGCCGGCGGTGACGGCGGCCTTCGAGAAGGGTGGCATCGCCTCGCTCTCGGGCACGCCGGAGCAGTTCACGGCCTTCATCCGCAGCGAGATCGCCAAGTACGCCGAGGTGATCCGCAAGGGCAACATCACGCTGGAGGGCTGACCGATGGGCAAGCTCGCAAACCGAGGAGGTGCTCGCCATGGGTAGGCTCGCACTCGCCGCCAAGATCACCCACGTGCCGTCGCTGTACCTGAGCGAGCTCGACGGCCCGCGCAAGGGCAGCCGGCAGGCCGCCATCGACGGGCTCAAGGAGATCGGCCGCCGTTGCCGCGAACTGGGCGTGGACACCATCGTGGTGTTCGACACGCACTGGCTGGTCAACGCCAGCTACCACTTGAACTGCGCGCCGCACTTCAAGGGCGTGTACTCCAGCAACGAGCTGCCGCACTTCATCAGCAACATGCCCTACGAGATCCCGGGCAACCCGCGGCTGGGCAAGCTGCTGGCGCAGGCGTGCAACGAATGGGGCGTGGAGACGCTGGCGCACGACGCGACGACGCTGGGCCCGGAGTACGGCACGCTGGTGCCGATGCGCTACATGAACGAGGACCTGCACTTCAAGGCGATCTGCGTGTCGGCCCTGTGCACGAGCCACTACCTCAACGACAGCGCGCGCCTGGGCTGGGCGATGCGCCGCGCGGTGGAAGACCACTACGACGGCACGGTGGCCTTCTTCGCCAGCGGGTCGATGTCGCACCGCTTCGCGCAGAACGGCCTGGCGCCGCAGTTCGCCGACCGCATCTGGAGCCCGCTGCTCGAACGCATGGACCATGATGTGGTGAAGATGTGGGAGGACGGCGAGTGGGCCGACTTCTGCGCCATGCTGCCAGAGTACGCGGTGAAGGGGCACGGCGAAGGCTTCATGCACGACACGGCCATGCTGCTGGGGGCGCTGGGCTGGTCGGCCTACGACGGTCGGGCGGAGGTGGTGACGCCGTACTTCGGCTCGTCGGGGACGGGGCAGATCAACGTGGTGCTGCCGGTGACGCCGCAGGATGGGCGGGCTGTGCCGAAAGCGCAGGCGTCGAGTGCTGATGGGTTTCAGGCGGTGTCGCGGTTGTGAAAGTTGCTGCCGTTTCTGTTGGTCCGGACCGGGCCCCGGCATGGGGGCGGCGGCGCTTCGGTGGAGCGGTCGGCTGCGCCGACTGCCCTGCGATGCTCGGATGGCCGGGCCGGCGCAGAACTCGCTGCGTTCACTCCGCTCAGACAGCTGCGCCGAGTCAGATCACGAAGCATGCCTGTCCTTCGGCAGGCATGCAGCCCGGCCACCCTGCGCTTCTCGGCGCTCCACAGGCGCGCCACCGCCCCCATGCCGGGGCCCGGTCCTGCGCTCGGGTTGAACGACCGCCGTCGATCCCCCACGGTCAACGATGCACCACCAGCCTTTCCACGCGTCGTGGATGGGGGCCTGGGGCGCGGGCGATTTGTGGGGCGCTGAGGAGCGCAGCGAAGCCGGGCGCGTGCCCTGCCGAAGGACAGGGCACGCTTCGTGAACTGACTCGCGGCAGCTGTCTGAGCGGAGTGAACGGAGTGAACGCAGCGAGTTCTGCCGCGGCCCGGCTTCGCGAGCACCGCAAGGAAGTCGGCGCAGCCGACCGCCCCACCATGAGCCCGCGCCCCAGGCCCCCATCCACGGCGCGCGCGCCCGGACGGTAAGCAGTCATGCCCCACCTCGTCATCCTCTACACCCCCAACCTCGACGCCCGCACCGACATGACGGCGCTGTGCCGCCGGCTGGCCGACACGATGCTCGAACAGCGCGACGAGGACGGCCGCCAGGTCTTCCCGACCGGGGGCACCCGGGTGCTGGCCTTTCCGGCCGCGCACCATGCGGTGGCCGACGGCAAGGCCGACTACGCCTTCGTGTACCTGAACCTGCGCATGGGCGCAGGCCGCTCCGACGCTATCAAAAAGAGAGCTGGAGACGCCCTGCTGGCGGGCGTGAAAGCCCATTTCGACCCGATATTCGACACGCAGCTCATGGGCTGCACCCTGCAGATCGACGAAAGCCTGGGACAGGTCTACGACGGCAAGCACAGTAACCTGCATCCCCTTTTCAACAAGGCCTGACCCCCGATGCTCCCGTCCGACGTCATCGAACAACTTGCGGCCGAACTCCACGCCAGCGAGCGGTCGCGCGTGCAGGTCGAGCACTTCTCCAAGCGCTTCCCCGGCATGACCGTGGAAGACGGTTACGCCATCTCGCGCGCCTGGGTGACGACCAAGCTGGCCGAGGGCCGCACCGTGAAGGGCCACAAGATCGGGCTCACGTCGCGCGCCATGCAGATCGCCAGCCAGATCGACGAGCCCGACTACGGCACGCTGCTGGACGACATGTTCTTCGCGCCCGGCGACATTCCCACCGAGCGCTTCATCGCGCCGCGCGTGGAGGTGGAACTCGCCTTCATCCTGAGGTCTCGCCTCGAGGGCGAGGCCGTCACCGTGGACGATGTGCTCGCCGCCACCGAATACGTGCAGCCTGCCATCGAGATCATCGACGCGCGCATCGAGCAGTTCGACCGCCACACCAAGGTCATGCGCAAAGTGTTCGACACCATCTCCGACAACGCCGCCAACGCCGGCATCGTGCTGGGTGGCGAGCGCGTGCGGCCCGGCGAGGTCGACCTGCCCTGGTGCGGCGCCATCCTGCGCCAGAACGGCGCCGTCGAAGAGACCGGCCTGGCCGCCGGCGTGCAGGGGCACCCGGCCATCGGCGTCGCATGGCTCGCGCGCAAGCTCGCGCCCTGGGGCGAGGCCCTGCTGCCTGGGCAGGTGGTGCTGGCGGGGTCCTTCACACGGCCCGTGGCCGCGAAGCGCGGCGACGTGTTCGATGCCGATTACGGACGGCTCGGACGCTTCGAGTTCAAGTTCGTCTGAAACAACAGAGCCGCATGAAGACCCCCACCAACACCTTCAAGCAAGCCATCGCCGCCCGGCAGCCCCAGATCGGCCTGTGGGTCGGCCTGGCCGACGGCTACGCGACCGAGATGCTGGCCGGGACCGGCTACGACTGGCTGCTGGTCGACGGCGAGCATGCACCCAACGACGTGCGCTCGATACTGGCGCAGCTCCAGGGCATCGCCAGCGCGACATCCGCGCTGCCGCCCGACGCGACGCGCTCGCACCCCATCGTGCGCGTGCCGGTCGGCGAGACGGTGCTCATCAAGCAGGTGCTCGACGTCGGCGCGCAGACGATCCTGGTCCCGATGGTCGACACCGCCGCGCAGGCCGCGCAGCTGGTGCAGGCCATGCGCTACCCGCCCGAAGGCATCCGCGGCATGGGCAGTGCGCTCGCGCGCGCCTCGCGCTGGCAGGCCTACCCGCAGTACCTGCACGAGGCCAACGCCCAGACCTGCCTGCTGGTGCAGGCCGAGACGGTGGAAGCGATGAAGAACCTCGACGCCATCGCCGCCACGCCCGGCGTGGACGGCGTGTTCATCGGCCCGGCCGACCTGTCGGCCTCGATGGGCCACGTGGGCAACCCTGGCCACCCGGAGGTGCAGGCCGCGATCGCCGACGGCATCGCCCGCATCCTGAAGGCCGGCAAGGCGCCAGGCATCCTGTCCACCACCGAGGAGCAGGCGCGCAAATGGCTCGATGCCGGGGCGCTGTTCGTCGCCGTGGGCGTCGACACCATCCTGCTGACGGCCGCGGCCAGGCAACTGCTGGCCAAATACAAGACCGCGCCCGCTGCCGGGCCGAACAGCTACTGATGCACGGAGATCTCCCCATGGCACGCACACGCCTCGCCGCCCTTCTCGCCACCGCCGCCTTGGCCCTCGCGGCCTGCGCGCCGATGGGGTCCGCACGCCCCACGGGCAGCACGCAGCAGGAAGCCAACCGCCAGGCGGTGCTGGCCTTCTACGAGAAGGGCCTGAACCAGAAGGACGCCGACGCGGCCCTGCAATACCTCGGCACGCGCTACGTGCAGCACAACCCCACGGCGCCGGACGGGCCCGAGGGCTTTCGCCAGTTCGTCAACTTCCTGCGCGAGAAGTTTCCGAAGTCGCACAGCGAGATCAAGCGCAGCTTCGTCGACGGCGACCACGTGATCCTGCACGTGCATGCCGTGCGCGAGCCCGGCACGCGGGGCAACGCCATCGTGGACATCTTCCGGCTCGAGAACGGCAAGATCGTCGAGCACTGGGACGTCGTCCAGCCGATCCCGGAGAAGGCCGCCAACACCAACACCATGTTCTGAGCCCGACGCCTTCCTTCATTCCCCCCCACCTTTCTCGCCAGCCGATACGCCAGCCCGATGACCACGCGCCTCACCGATCCCGCCGCCCCGGGCTTCCGCTCCGAAATCATCCGCCGCGGCACCATCCGCGCGACCACGCGCAGCTTCCTGCACGCGCTGGGCCAGGACGACGAAGACATTGCGCGCCCGCACATCGGCGTGTTCCATACCGGCGGCGAAATGAGCCCGTGCAACCTCAACCTGCGCGACCAGGCGCAGCACGCCAAGACCGGCATCTACGCCGGCGGCGGCACGCCGCACGAGTGCCCGGTGGTGTCGGTGAGCGACGGCCTCACGATGGCGCATTCGGGCATGCGCTTCTCGCTCATCTCGCGCGAGCTGATCGCGGACAGCGTCGAGGCGTCGGTGCGTGGCCACCAGTGGGACGGCATCTTCGCCATCGGCGCCTGCGACAAGAACCTGCCGGGCCTGATGATGGGCATGGTGCGCTGCAATGTGCCCTCGGTGTTCGTGCACGGCGGCTCGGCGCTGCCGGGGCAGATGCCGGGCCCCGACGGGCGCGACCTGAACGTGGTCGACACCTACGAGACCATCGGCCAGGTGCTGGCCGGCACCGCCACCGAGCGCGACCTGGAGGCGATGAGCCAGGCCTGCCTGCCCACCGCAGGGGCCTGCGCCGGCCAGTTCACCGCCAACACCATGGGCATGGTGAGCGAGGCGCTGGGCCTGGCGCCGATCGGCTCGAGCATGGTGCCGGCCGTGTTCAGCGAGCGGGCGCCGCTGATGCGCCGCGCCGCCAAGCAGCTCATGCAGGCGGTGTTCGCCAGCGCGACCGGCGGCGGCCCGCTGCCGCGCGACATCGTCACCCGCAAGGCACTGGAAAACGCCTGCGCCGTGGTGTCGGCCACGGGCGGCTCGACCAACGCCGCGCTGCACCTGCCGGCCATCGCACACGAGGCGGGGGTGAAGTTCCACCTCGACGACGTGGCGGAGGTCTTCGCGCGCACGCCGCTCATCGCCGACCTGCGCCCCGGCGGCAAGTACCTGGCGCGTGACGTGTACTACATCGGCGGGGCGGGCGTGATCCTGCGCACGTTGCTGGCGCAGGGCTTCCTGCACGGCGATGCGCTCACCTTCACCGGCCGCACGCTGGCCGAGGAAGTGGCCGGCGCCAACGACCCGGACGGCCGCGTGGTGCGCCGCGCCGGCGAGCCGATCACGCGCGACGGCGGGCTGGCCGTGCTCAAGGGCAACCTGTGCCCCGAGGGCGCGCTGCTCAAGACGGCGGGCCTGAAGACGCTGGTGCACCGCGGGCCGGCGCGGGTGTTCGAGTCGGAGGAAGAGGCGCAGGCGGCCGTGCAGGCCATGCGCTACCAGGCCGGCGACGTGATCGTGATCCGCAACGAGGGGCCCAAGGGCAGCCCTGGCATGCGCGAGATGCTGGGCATCACCGCCCTGCTCTACGGCCAGGGCATGGGCGACAAGGTGGCGCTGCTGACCGACGGGCGCTTCTCGGGCGCCACGCGCGGCCTGTGCATCGGCTATGCCGGGCCCGAAGCGGCGGCCGGCGGGCCGATCGCGGCGCTGCGCGACGGCGACATGGTGTCGATCGACGCCACGGCGGGCGCCCGGTCGATCTCGGTGGACCTGACGGCCGAGCAGATAGTGATGCGATTGAACGAAAAAGGCGGTGTAAACGCGGGGGTGCCGCACGGTGGGCTGCTGGAAAAATACGCGCTCTCCGTCCGTCCGGCGCACCAGGGCGCGGTGACCCACTCGGGCGCCGTGACCTGGCTGCGGGACGAATCCTGATTCAGAACACTCCCGAGGAGCGTCCGCCATGAACTTCAACCGCCGCCAACTGCTGCAGACCACGGGCGCATCCGCCCTGCTCGCCGGCCTCGGCCAGCAGGCCTTCGCCCAGGCCGGCATCGAGACCGCCACCATCGTCACCGGCTTCGCGGCCGGCGGCACCTCCGACACCATCTGCCGCCGGGTGGCGCAGAAGATGCAGCCCGACTACGCCAAGGCGGTGGTGGTGGAAAACCGCACCGGCGCCGGAGGCCAGATCGCCATCGGCTACGTCAAGGGCCGGCCCGCCGACGGGGCGACGATCCTGCAGACGCCGACGTCGATGCTCACGATCTACCCCCACATCTACAAGAAGCTGCCGTACGACCCGGTGGCCGACCTGACGCCGGTGACCGTCGGCTGCGTGTTCGACTTCGGCTTCGCCGTCGGCCCTGCGGTCCCGGCCAGCGTGAAGTCGATCAAGGAGTTCCTCGCCTGGGCCAAGGCCAACCCGGCGGGCGCCAACTTCGGCTCGCCCGCGGCCGGCTCCACGCCGCACTTCGTCGGCGCGCTGATCGGCAAGAGCGGGGACGTCGAACTCAAGCATGCCGCCTACCGCGGCACCCAGCCGGCGATGCTGGACCTGCTCGGCGGCAACATCTCGGCCGTCTCGGGCCCGATCGGCGACATCACGCAACACCTCTCGACCGGCAAGGTGCGCATCCTCAGCGTTTCGGGCGAGAAGCGCAGCCGCTTTGCGCCGGACGTGCCCACGCTCAAGGAGCAGGGCATCGACATGGCGCACAGCGAATGGTTCGCCTTCTTCCTGCCGGCCAAGGCGTCTTCGGACGTGGTGCTGCGCGTGAACAACGCGATGAAGAACGCGCTGGCGCAGAAGGACGTCATCGACGGCCTGGGCACCTTCGGCCTGGAGGCCATGTCGTCCACGCCGGGCGAGCTGGCCGAGCTGATCAAGAAAGACACCGCCAAGTGGGCGCCGATCGTGAAACAGGTCGGCTTCACGGCGGAGGGCTGACCCCCGTCCGTTCGGGCTGAGCCTGTCGAAGCCCTTCGACAGGCTCAGGGCGAGCGGCAGATGCAACAAAGGAACTCCATCGCCATGAACCCCCTCGCCACCCCAGCATCGTCCGCGGCGCTGGTCCATCCGTCCATCCACCCCGACGAGCGCGCGGCCCGCGTGCAGCTGGCGGCCTGCTACCGCATCTTCGCGATGCTGGGCTGGACGGAGATGATCTACAACCACATCACGGTGCGGCTGCCCGACAGCGTGACGGGTGGCGAGAAGCAGTTCCTCATCAACCCCTTCGGGCTGCACTACAGCGAGGTCACGGCCAGCAACCTGGTCAAGATCGACCTCGCAGGCCGGGTGCTCGACGGCTCCACGCACCCCGTCAACCCGGCCGGTTTCACGGTGCATGCCGCCATCCACGACGGGCTGGAGGGCGCGCACTGCGTGATGCACACCCACACCACCGCCGGCGTGGCCGTGGCCTGCCTCGAGGGCGGGCTGCAACAGACCAACTTCTACACCGCGCAGCTGCACGGCATGGTGGCGTACCACGACTTCGAGGGCATCACGATCCATGCCGACGAAGGGCCGCGCCTGCTCAAGAGCATCGGGAACCGCAACGCGGTGATCCTGCGCAACCACGGCCTGCTGGCCTGGGGCCACACGCTGCCGCAGACCTTCGCCATCCTCTGGACGCTGCAGCGCGCCTGCGAGATCCAGATGGCCACGCTGTCGATGGGCCGTCCCATCCCCGTGAGCGAGGCGATCGCCGAGCGCTGCACGCGCGACGCGCTGCAGTTCAACCCCAACCACGGCGCCGGCCAGGACGTGTTCGACGCGCTGGTGCGCCAGGTGGACCGGATCGACACCGGGTACCGGGCCTGAGCGCCCCATCGTTTTGCTACGTTTTTCATAGCTGCTCGCGCTTGCTGCGCGGGCGCTGCAGCCACTTTTTCCTATGAAGATCTGTATCTACGGCGCGGGCGCCATCGGCGGCTGGATCGCCGCCGGGCTGGCACAGGCCGGCGCCCGCGTGAACGCGGTGGCACGCGGCGCGACGCTGGCGGCGCTGCAACGGGACGGCCTGGCCATCGTGCGCAAGGCCGAGGGGGGCGAGACGCGCACGCACGTGCCGGTGCATGCGGTGGACGACCCGGCCGCGCTCGGCCCGCAGGACCTGGTCGTCGTCGCGGTGAAGGCGCCGGCGCTGGCCGCGGTGGCCGAGCGCATCGGCCCGCTGCTCGGCCCCGACACCGTCGTGCTGACGGCCATGAACGGCGTGCCCTGGTGGTTCCTGGAGGGCGGCTTCGGCGGCCCGCTGGCCGGGCGGCGCCTGACGGCCGTCGACCCGGACGGGCGCATCGCCGCCGCCATCCCCGCGCGCCACGTCATCGGCGGCGTGGTGCATGCGAGCTGCTCGCTCGATGGCCCGGGCATCGTGCGCCACCACTTCGGCCACGGCCTGATCCTGGGCGAGCCCTCGGGCGAGGCGACCCCCCGCGTGCAGAAGCTGGCCGCCATGCTGGTGCAGGGCGGCATCCAGGCCACCGTGTCGCCGCAGATCCAGAAGGACGTCTGGTACAAGCTCTGGGGCAACATGACCGTGAACCCCATCAGCGCGTTGACCGGGGCCACCACCGACAGGATCCTGGGCGACGACCTGGTGCGCGGGTTCATCTCCACCGTGATGCTCGAAGCCAGGGAGATCGGCGCGCGCATCGGCGTGCCGATCGCCGACAGCCCGGAGGACCGCCATGCCGTCACGCGCAAGCTCGGTGCCTTCAAGACCTCGATGCTGCAGGACGTGGAGGCCGGCCGCCCGGTCGAACTCGACGCCCTGGTGGGTGCGGTGCGCGAGCTGGGCCAGGGCGTGGGCCTGCCGACGCCCTTCACCGACGCGCTGCTGGGGCTCGCGCGCCTGCAGGCCCGCGAGCTCGGGCTGTACTGAGCGCGCGTGAAAGACGCCCGCACGCGCGCCCTCAGCGGCGGCGCCTTCGCGACGCTGCTGCTCATCGCCCTGATGATGGGTGCCAACCACGTATCGGCGCGCTTCGCCTTCAACCACGGCGCCGACGTGGCCACGGCGGTGGTGATCCGCAGCGTGGTGACGGCGGCGGTGGTCAGCGCGATCGTGCTGCTTTCGGGCGTGCGGCCGCGCTTCACCGCGCACCACCGCCGCGTGCTGCCGGTCATCGGCGGCTTGATCGGGGTGCAGAGCCTGTGCCTGTACTCGGCCGTGGCGCGCCTGCCGGTGGCGCTGGCGCTGCTGGCCTTCAACACCTACCCGATCTGGACCGCGCTGTGGGCGCGCCTGCTGTACCGCCAGCGGCCCGAGCGCGCGCTGCTCTACGCCATGCCGGTGATCCTGGTCGGGCTGGCGCTGGCGCTCGACGTGTTCGGCGCCGCCTCGGGGCTGGGTGCCTCGGGCCAGTGGGCGCGCATCGGCGCGGGCGTGGGCTTCGCGCTGGCGGCGGCCGCCACCTTCGGCCTGGCGCTGGTGGTCACGCAGCACGAGGCGGGCGACGTGGACGGCCGCGTGCGCACCGCCACCACCATGGCGATCGCGGGCGTCGTGGCGCTCGCCATGGTGGCCACGCGCGGCGGCTTCCACTTCCCGACCGCCGCGCCCGGCTGGTGGGGGCTGGCCGTGCTCACCTTCCTCTACGGCACGGCCTTCACCATCATGTTCACGGTGCTGCCGCGACTGGGCGTGGTGGGCAACTCCGCGATCATGAACGTGGAGCCGGTGTTCGCACTGGTGCTGGCCTGGCTGCTGCTCGACCAGGCCGTGGCGCCGGTGCAGGTGCTGGGCGCGCTGCTCGTGGTGGGCGCGGTGATGGTGCTGGGCCTGCGAAAACGCTAGCGCTTCAGGATCGCCCGCACCGCATCCGGCAGCGAATTCGCCTGCGGGATGAAGTGGTCGATGCTCCAGCCCAGCAGCACGGCGCACAGCAAGGCACCGAGCAGCGGCTTCCAGGTCAGGCGCACGGCGGCGGTGAGCCAGCCCTCGCGGGTGACGCGCACCGCGGCGCGCGCCGCCACGTACGAGAAGGCCACCTCGATGGCCACGGCCAGCAGTGCGTCCCAGCCGAAGTACAGCAGCGCGAGCGCGCCGGCGCCGGTCACGACCGCAGCACCGATGAGGAAGATGGCAAGCACGGGCACGACGATGACGGCCCCCTCGTCGGCACCGGACAGCGCGTCCAGCACGCCGCCTGCCGCGTCGCCGACGCCACTGCCCGAGGCGCTGCTGCTGCTTTCACCCGCCACGCGCGCGCCAGAGCGCAGCGGCGCCTGGTACGACGGCACGAAGTTGCCGGCCAGGTCCGCCACGTCGACCACGTCGCCGGCATCGGGATCGATGTCGGCGCGGTCTTCCACCAGCCGCTGCGCCCACCAGCGCAGCACCAGCAGGTACAGCGCATAGCCCGCGCCCAGCGTGACCAGGTAACGCAGCGCCAGCGACCCGACGCCCATCCACATCTGCGCCGCCGAGATCGCCCACATGAGCAGCAGAGTGACGCTGCCGATCAACAGGCCGTGCGTGCGCAGGCTGTAGCGGCGGTGCAGGTCGCGCTCGAGCTGCGTCTCCCACAGACGCACGGAGCGCCAGTTGGAGAGGACCTTCACGCGCCCCCGGGCGCACCGGGCGCGCCCTCGACCACCACCGGCACGCGCGGAGCCACCGCGCACATCAGCTCGTAGCCGATGGTGCCGGCCGGATGCGCGACCTCGTCGACGGGCAGCACGGCGCCGTTGCCGGCACGGCCCCAGAGCGTGACCTCGCTGCCGAAACCGGCGCCCGGCACGGGGGTGAGGTCGACCGTGACCATGTCCATGCTGACGCGGCCGACCACGCAGGTGCGCACCCCGTCCACCAGCACCGGCGTGCCGTTGGGCGCATGGCGCGGGTAGCCGTCGGCATAGCCCACGGCGGCCACGCCGATGCGCATCGGTGCCTCGGCCGTGAAACGCGAGCCGTAGCCCACGGTGTCGCCGGGCTGCAGGTGCTGGATGCCGATGAGGCGGGTGGACAGCGTCATGGTCGGCTGCAGCTGCCAATGCGCACTGTCGTGTTCAGGGAAGTCGGGCGCGCCGCCGTACAGCACGATGCCGGCACGCACCCAGTCGGCGCGCGTCGCGTCGGCATGGCGCAGGGTGGCCGCGCTGTTGGCCAGGCTGCGCTCGCCCGGCAGGTCCTGCGTGACGCGCTCGAAGTCGCGCATCGCCGCCTCGATGCCCTTGGCGCCGTCGGCATCGCTGAAATGCATCATCAGCGACACCTCGTCCACCTGCGGCAGCGCCGACAGGCGCGTCCAGGCGGTGCGCAGGCGATCGGGCGTGAAGCCCAGGCGGTTCATGCCGGAGTTCATCTTCAAGAAGACGCGGTGCGGCACCTGCGTCTTGTGGGCCGCCAGCCAGTCGATCTGCTCGTCGCAGTGGACGGCGTGCCAGAGGTTCAGGCGCGAGCACAGTTCCAGGTCGCGCGGCTCGAAGACGCCCTCGAGCAGCAGCACCGGGCCGCGCCAGCCCAGCGCGCGCACGCGCTCGGCCTCGGCCAGGTCGATCAGCGCAAAGCCGTCGGCGCCGCGCAGGGCGTCGAACACGCGCTCGATGCCGTGGCCGTAGGCGTTGGCCTTGACCACCGCCCAGACGCGCGACTGCAGGGCCGAGCGGCGCACCCGCTCGAGGTTGTGGCGCAGGGCCTGTGGATGGATGGTGGCGAGGATCGGACGGGGCACGGAAACGGCACGGGTTGAGGGGGGAAAACACCCACCGGTGGGATGGGGCCACGGGTCATTTTGGCACCGTACCCCCATGCTATAACCACGGACCCGTTCACGGGCGCAACCACTGTTACCACCGCCAGCCCCCAGCCTGCCCGGCCAGCCAGCCTATCGATGAAGCGCGGTTTCTACACCATCATGTCGGCGCAGTTCTTTTCGTCGCTGGCCGACCAAGCGCTTTTCGTTGCTGCCGTGGAACTGCTGCGCACCGCAGGGGCACCGGAGTGGCAGCGCGCGGCATTGGTGCCCATCTTCGCCATCTTCTACGTCGCCCTGGCGCCGCTGGTGGGCGCCTTCGCCGACGCCCTGCCCAAGGGCAAGGTGATGTTCATCAGCAACGCGATCAAGGTCGTGGGCTGCCTGATGATGCTCTTCGGCGGCCACCCGCTGATGGCCTACGCGATCGTGGGCCTGGGCGCCGCGGCGTACTCGCCGGCCAAGTACGGCATCCTCACCGAACTGCTGCCGGCCTCGCAGCTGGTCAAGGCCAACGGCTGGATCGAGGGGCTCACCATCGCCTCGATCATCCTGGGCATCGTGCTGGGCGGCCAACTCGTGGGCCACACGGTGTCGAGCCACCTCCTGGCCTTCGACTTCCCGTTCATCGACACCGGCGTCGACACCCCGCCCGCGGCCGCCATCTCGGTGCTGATCGGCGTGTACATGCTGGCGGCCTGGTTCAACACCCGCATCCCGCACACCGGCGTGGAGATGCGGCCGCTGCGCAGCAACCCGAACCACGGCTTCGTGCGCAACCTCGTCGCGCTGCTGCCCGACTTCTGGTCGTGCAACGCGAGGCTGTGGCGCGACAAGCTGGGCCAGATCTCGCTGGCCACCACCACGCTCTTCTGGGGCGCGGGCGGCAACCTCAAGTACATCGTGCTGGCCTGGGCCTCGCTGGCGCTGAACTACAACACGGCCCAGGCGTCGGCGCTGACCGGCGTCGTCGCCATCGGCACCGCCGTCGGCGCGGTGGTTGCCTCGGTGCGCATGCGGCTGGACATGGCCACGCAGGTGATCCCGATGGGCATCGGCATGGGCCTGCTGGTGATCGCGATGAACTTCATCGACAACGTGTGGGTCGCCATTCCCTTCCTGATCCTGCTGGGCGGCCTGGGCGGCTTCCTGGTGGTGCCGATGAACGCGCTGCTGCAGCACCGCGGCCACAACCTCATGGGCGCGGGCCGCTCCATCGCCGTGCAGAATTTCAACGAGCAGGCCTGTATCCTGCTGCTGGGCGCCTTCTACAGCGCCTGCACGGGCCTGGGCCTGTCGGCCTTCGGCGCCATCACGGCCTTCGGCATCGTGGTCGCGGGCTTCATGTGGATCATTCGCGCCTGGCACCGCAGCAACCTGCGCAAGTACCCGGAAGAGGTCGAGCACCTGCTGCAGATCGCGCGCAGCGACAAGCACCACTGACACGGGCGCCAGGCGCACAATCCCGCACCGCACTCAGGAGGCCCCATGACCGACATCTACGATTTCGAGGTCCGGCAGATCGACGGCGCGCAGGTGCCGCTCTCGCGCTTCAAGGGACAGGTGCTGCTGATCGTGAACACGGCCAGCCACTGCGGCTTCACGCCGCAGTTCGGCGGGCTCGAAAAGCTCTATGAACAGTACCGAGACCGCGGCTTCACCGTGCTGGGCTTCCCCAGCAACCAGTTCGCCAACCAGGACCCGGGCACCGACGACGAGATCGGTGCCTTCTGCACGAAGAACTACGGCGTGAGCTTCCCGATGATGTCGAAGGCGGACGTCAACGGCAGCGGCGCCATCCCCCTCTACCAGTGGCTGGTGAAGGAAAGGCCGGGCCTGCTGGGCAGCACCGCCATCAAGTGGAACTTCACCAAGTTCCTCGTCGGCCGCGACGGCCGCGTGCTGCAGCGCTACGCGCCGCTGGACAAGCCCGAGTCGCTCGCCCGCGACGTCGAGGCGGCGCTGGCCGCCGCCTGAGTCGTCGGACCCCGCGCCCGATGCCCCCAGCGGTCCGCAGTACCCGCCTGCGGGTCGAGTGCCTGCTGATCGCGCTGCTGCTGCCGGCCTTGCTTGGCTGGCTGGCGCAGCGCCCGGGTCTGCAGGAGGCCAACCTCTTCCTCTACGACCGGCTGCTGCACCTGCGGCGGCCGGCGGTGGACCCGGGCATTGCGATCATCGGCATCGACGCGAAGAGCCTCGCCGCCCTCGGCCCCTGGCCCTGGCCGCGGGGACTGGAGGCTGACCTGCTCGACCGCCTGGCGCCGGCGGCGCCGCGCGCGGTGATGTTCGACCTGTTCATGACGCAGCCCGCGCCGCGCGCCGAGGACGACGCCCGGCTGGCCGCAGCGATGGCGCGGGTTCCGGTGTTCCTGACGGTGCGCTTCGATCCCGCCACCGCCGCGCGGCCGCAATCGCGCTTCCTGCAGCCGGTGCCGGTGCTGGCACGCGCGGCGGCGGGCGTCGGCCACGTGAATCTGCTCGTGGACAGCGACGGCGCGGTGCGCGAGATCAACCGCTTCGAGGGCGATGGCCGGCAGCAGGTCCCCTACCTCGGCATGCTGGTCGCGGCGCGCGGCGGCCTGGACCTGCCCGCCACCCGCGGCCGGCCGGCCGAGCGCGGCGACGACGGCTGGCGCATGCAGGGACGCTTCGGCTTCCGCTTCGCGGGTACCGCCGCCTCGTACCCGGTGCTCTCCTTCGTCGACGTGCTGCGGGGCGAGGTGCCGACAGAGCAGTTGCGCGATCGGATCCTCCTCGTGGGCACGCTGACGGATTCGCTGCTCGGTGATGACCTCAACGTGCCCGCCCGGCGCTTCGCGGCACCGATGCCAGGCGTGGAGGTGCATGCCAACGCGATCCATGCGCTGCGCGCAGGCCGCACCATCGGTTTTCCGGAAGGCGCGGCGCGCGCCTTGTGGACGGCCTTGCCGATCTGGCTGGTGCTGCTGATGTGCGCGTGGTGGCCCCGTTCGGCGGCCGTCTGGGTCGTCGCCATGTCGGCGGGCAGCCTCGCCGCCTGCGCCGCGCTCCTGGCTTGGGGCGCCCTCTGGCTCCCGCCTGCCGCGCCCCTGCTGGGCATCAGCCTGGCTGGCCTGCTGTGGAGCTGGCGCCGGGCGGTGGACGCGCTGCGTCACCCCCGGCCCTGAACGCGTCCGCTCAGAAGCGGAAATCGACGGTGCGCGGGCCGCCGCCGAGGGTGACCGACTGGCTCTTGCTGCGGCCCTCGGTGCTGGCGTCGATCGTGTACTTGCCGGCCGGCAGGTCGACCAGGCACACCGGACCATCGGCGCGCAGGCGCAGCGCCGAGCCGCCCTCGCCCTTGATGTCGACATCGACGTTGGCCAGGTAGGCGCCGTCGGGCCGCGCGAAGAGCAGCGAGAGCGGGTGGTCCTTCATGGCGGCGCGCATGGCCGTCGATTCGTCGGAGCCGATGCCACCGCAGACGTAGCGTGCATTGCCCTCGCCACGCATGCGCGGCAGGCCGGTGGCGGCCATCGGTGCTGCAGGTGCGCCGGGCGCGACGGCGGGCTGCGCCGGCATCACCGGCGCCGGCGCCGTCATGGTCTGGGCCTGCGCGAGGCAGGCGGTGCTCAGTGCCAGGGCGGCGGCGATGGACGACAAGCGGAGGGAAGAGGTGCGGCGCATGGCGCGTTCTCCTGGGAGTTCTGGATATGCGCTGCATCGTGGCACGCAGGCCGGCGCCGCGGGGTCGGACCGTGCCGATGGCCGGCGTCCGACGCCGGCGCCGGACGAGCCGCCGCCGCGCTCAGGCCGGCTGCAGCGCCGCGTCGAGCCACTCCACCCAGTGCCGCACCGGCAGGCCGGTGCCGCTCTGCAGGTGCGTGATGCAGCCGATGTTCGCCGATGCCACGGCGCGCGGCTGCAACTGCACGAGGTGTTCGAGCTTGCGATCGCGCAGCCGGTACGACAGCTCGGGCTGCAGGACCGAGTAGGTGCCGGCCGAGCCGCAGCACAGGTGCGATTCGTTGCGCGCCACCTGCACGTCGAAGCCGAGCTGGCGCAGGTGCGTCTCCACCCCGCCGCGCAGCTTCTGCCCGTGCTGCAGGGTGCAGGGCGGGTGGTAGGCGATGACGCCTTCGGGCGCCCGCACGCGGGCCTTCAACTGCGGCACCAGATCGGGCAGCAGTTCGCTCAGGTCGCGCGTGAGCGCGCTGATGCGGCGCGCCTTCTCGGCATAGGCCGGGTCATGCGCCAGCGTGTGGCCGTACTCGCGCACGGTCACGCCGCAGCCGGAGGCGTTCATGACGATCGCCTCGACCTCGCCAGCGTCGACGTGCGGCCACCAGGCATCGATGTTGGCGCGCATCTGCGCCCTGCCGCCGTCCTGGTCATTGAGGTGGAACTTCACCGCGCCGCAGCAGCCGGCCGCGGGCGGCACGATGCACTGGATGCCCGCGGCATCGAGCACGCGCGCCGTGGCGGCATTGATGTTGGGCGCCATGGCGGGCTGCACGCAGCCGGCCAGCAGCAGCACCTTGCGCGCATGCTCGCGCGCGGGCCACAGGCCAGGGTCCTGCGGCTCGGGCACCTTGGCCCTGAGCGATGCGGGCAGCAGGCCGCGCACCGACTGGCCGAGCTTCATCGCCGGCGCGAAGAGCGGTGAGGGCAGGCCCTCCTTGAGGGTCCAGCGCACGGCCTTCTCCATCGCCGGCCGCGGCACCTTCTCGTCGACGATCCTGCGGCCGATGTCGACCAGGTGGCCATACTGCACGCCGCTGGGGCAGGTGGATTCGCAGTTGCGGCAGGTCAGGCAGCGGTCCAGGTGCAGCTGCGTGGCACGGGTGGGCTGCTCGCCCTCGAGCACCTGCTTGATGAGGTAGATGCGCCCGCGCGGGCCGTCGAGCTCGTCGCCCAGCAGCTGGTAGGTGGGACAGGTGGCGGTGCAGAAGCCGCAGTGGACGCACTTGCGCAGGATGGCTTCGGCCTCCTGGCCTTCGGCCGTGCCCTGGAATTCGGGGGCGAGTTCGGTTTGCATGGATGTCTCGTGGGGTCGTCGGGAGCGGCAGGCCTACGCGGGGGGACGCGGTGCGTCGCCCGGCGGCGGGCGGCGGCGGCGCAGGCGCAGCACGTCCGACACGGCCTGCAGGGCCTGGCGCAGTTCGCGCGAGCGCCGCACGTCCTCCAGGAAGGGCGGCAGCGACAGCGACAGCAGCAGCGCGGCCAGCGGCAGCACGCAGATGAAGCCCAAGTACTTGAAGCCGGCGGCGCCCGCCAGCCCGCCGGCGATGAACATCAGCACCAACCCGCCGAAGAAGCGCAGGCGCGGGCTGTCGTGACGCACGCGCTCGCCGTCCGCGCGGTCGCGCCGGTTCCAGTAGAGCATCTTGCCCAGCTCGATGCCCAGGTCGGTGAGGTTGCCGGTCATGTGCGTGGTGCGCACCTTGCCGGCGGAGGTCTTGGCAGCCAGCGCGTTCTGCAGCCCCATGGTGAAGGACAGCAGCAGCACCGTCAGCGGCACCGCGAAGGGCGTGTGCCAGGTCAGCGTGAGCGCGCCCATGAGGCCGAAGGGCAGCAGCAGCGCCGCTTCCAGCAGCAGCGGCAGCGCGTAGGGATGGCGCAGCCGGTGCTGGCGGCCCCAGTTGATCTGGATGGCCGCCACCGCGGCGCCGCAGACGAAGGCCAGGATCGCGCCCAGCGCATTGAGCAGCAGCGTGGTGTGGCCCAGCACGATGGCGTCGGCGATCTGCGAGGCGAAGCCGGTCATGTGCGAGGTGTACATGTGCAGCACCAGGAAGCCGCCCGCATTCATCGCGCCCGCATTGAAGGCGAGCAGCAGCCCCAGCATCCGGTTGGTGGACGGGGCGCGGTGGCGGCCGGTGAGGTGGCGCAGGCGTCGCACGGGGTGCCCGGACTCAGGCCAGCAGGCGGCCGGGGTTGAAGATGCCGGCCGGGTCGAAGCGCTCGCGCAGCTGCTGCTGGATGCGCAGCAGCGCCGGGCTCGGGGTGTCGAAGCGGGGCAGATTTTCTGCATCGAATCGGGCTGCATCGCCCGTCCCGTCTGCGCGAGGCGCTATGAAAAGCGTAGCATGGCCACCGGCGGCGCGTGCCGCCTCGCGCACCGTGCCGGCCGCGTCGACGGGCAGCGTGTACCAGCGCTGGCCGCCGTGCCACTCGACCAGCGGCTGACCCGGCAAGGCCAGCACCGGCGCAGTCTGCGGCACCGACACGCGCCACAGCGCGAGGCCCTGCGCCACGGCCTGCGCGAAGAAGGGCAGGCGCTGGTCGCGCAGGGCTGCCCAGTCCTCGGCGGCATGGGCATGCGCGCGGCGCTCGCCGCCGAGATGCCGGCAGGCCGACTCGACGGCAGCCTCCGCCCCGCGCAGGCGCAGCCACAGCACGCCGCCCGGCCCCTCGCCCCGCGCCTGCCAGGCGCTGGCGTTGAGCGGCCAGGGCTGCCCGCCCCAGCCGTGCAGCAGCGTGAGCGCCTCGTCCTGGGTGCAGGCGAACTCGAGCGTGGCTTCGGCCGGCGGCACCGGCAGCACCTTCAGGCTCACCTCGGTGATCAGCCCGAGCTGCCCCATGGCGCCGGCCAGCACGCGCGAGACGTCGTAGCCGGCGACGTTCTTCATCACCGTGCCACCGAAGCGCAGATGCTCGCCCCGACCGTTGACCATGGCGGCGCCCAGCACGTAGTCGCGCACGCAGCCGACGCTGGCGCGCGAGGGCCCGGACAGCCCGGCCGCGACCATGCCACCGACCGTCGCACGGACGCCCGTGCCCGCGTGCGCGAAATGCGGCGGCTCGAAGGGCAGGCACTGGCGCTGTTCGGCCAGCACGGCCTCCAGCTCGGCCAGCGGCGTACCGGCGCCGACGGTGACGACCAGCTCGCTGGGCTCGTAGTTCAGGATGCCGGCCAGCGGTGCGGTGTCGAGCACCTCGCCCGTGCCGGGCGTGCCGTAGAAGTCCTTGCTGCCGCCGCCGCGGATGACCAGCGGCGCACGCGCCTCGGCAGCGCGGCGGATGCGTTCGATGAAGGGCTGGAGCTGCATGCGGTTCAGAACCTCGGCAGCTCGGGATGCGGCAGCACGCCGCCGCGCACCACCTGCTTGCCGTATTCGGCGCAGCGCGACAGGCTGGGGATCACCTTGCCCGGGTTGAGCGTGCCCGCGGGATCGAAGGCGGCCTTGATGGCGAGCATCTGCGCATTCTCCTCGGCAGTGAACTGCACGCACATGCTGTTGAGCTTCTCGACGCCCACGCCGTGCTCGCCCGAGACGGTGCCGCCCATGGCGACGCTGGTCTCGAGGATGTCGGCGCCGAAGAGCTCGCAGCGGTGCAGCTCGTCGGGATCGTTGGCGTCGAAGAGCACCAGCGGGTGCAGGTTGCCGTCGCCCGCATGGAAGACGTTGCAGCAGCGCAGGTTGTATTTCTTCTCCATCTCCTGGATGGCAAGCAGGATGTCGGCCAGCCGCTTGCGCGGGATGGTCGAATCGAGGCACATGTAGTCGGGGCTGATGCGGCCCGAGGCGGGAAACGCGTTCTTGCGCCCGCTCCAGAACTTCAGGCGCTCTTCCTCGCTCTCGCTGCACTGGATGGCGGTGGCGCCGGCGGCGCGCAGCACCTCGGTCATGCGGCCGATCTCTTCCTCGACCTCCTCGGGCGTGCCGTCGGATTCGCACAGCAGGATGGCCGCCGCATCGAGGTCGTAGCCGGCATGGACGAAGTCCTCGACGGCGGCCGTCATGGGCTTGTCCATCATCTCCAGCCCCGCGGGGATGATGCCGGCCGCGATGACGGCGGCCACCGCATCGCCGGCCTTCCGCACGTCGTCGAAGCTGGCCATGATGCAGCGCGCGAGCTGCGGCTTGGGCACGAGCTTGACGGTGACTTCGGTGGTGACGGCCAGCATGCCCTCGCTGCCGACCACGAGGGGCAGCAGGTCCAGCCCGGGGCAGTCCAGCGCACCGCTGCCGAACTCGACGGCCTCCCCCTCGGCCGTGAAGCCGCGCACGCGCAGCACGTTGTGCAGCGTGAGGCCGTACTTCAGGCAGTGCACGCCGCCCGAGTTCTCGGCCACGTTGCCGCCGATGGTGCAGGCGATCTGGCTCGACGGGTCGGGCGCGTAGTAGAGGTTGAAGGGCGCGGCCGCCTCGCTGATGGCGAGGTTGCGCACGCCGCACTGCACGGTGGCCGTGCGGCTCACCGGGTCGATGGCCAGGATGCGGTTGAACTTCGCGAGCGACAGCGTCACGCCCTCGGCATGGGGCATGGCGCCGCCCGACAGCCCCGTGCCCGCGCCGCGCGCCACCACCGGCACGCCCAGGCCGTGGCAGGCCTTGAGCACCGCGGCGACCTGCGCCTCGGTCTCGGGCAGGGCCACCACCAGCGGGCGCTGGCGGTAAGCGGTGAGCCCGTCGCACTCGTAGGGCACCGTGTCCTCGGACTGCCAGAGCAGCGCATGCGAAGGCAAATGGGCCTGCAGCGCTCGCACCACCTGCGACTGGCGCTCCGATTTCTGTAGCACGCGCTGCTCGGGCGCGGTGAGGGGGGCATTCATCGTGGAACCTCTCGGGCGCCGGCGCGCGCGGCGCGCCGGCTTCAGGTGAACGCCTAACGTACCACCATCAGCGTCATCGGCCACACATAGGCCTGCGCCGTGACGTACAGGCCGACCAGGCAGGCCAGCGCGATCGAGTGGAAGAACACGTAGCGCAGGATGTCGCCTTCGTGGTTGAACCAGCGCGTGGCGGTGGAGGCGACCACGATCGACTGTGCGTCGATCATCTTGCCCATCACGCCGCCGGAGCTGTTGGCCGCGCCCATGAGGTTGGCCGACAGGCCCAGCTGCTCGGCCGCCACCTTCTGCATGCCGCCGAACAGCACGTTCGACGCGGTGTCGGAGCCGGTCAGGGCCACGCCGATCCAGCCCATGAGCGTGCCGAAGAAGGGGTAGAACACGCCGGTGTTGGCGAAGGCCAGGCCCAGCGTGGTGTCGGTGCCCGAGTAGCGCGTGAGCGTGCCCAGGGCCAGCATCAGCACGATGGTCAGCAGCGAGTACTTCACCAGCCAGATCGTCTTGAAGAAGGTGCGCACGATGGCGACCGGGTTGTACTTCATGAGCAGCGCGCTCACCAGGGCCGACAGCAGGATGCCGGTGCCGGTGGCCGACAGCAGGTTCAGCACGTAGACGGCGCCTTCCTTGGTCGGCTGCGGCACGACCGGCGGCATCTTCTCGATCAGGTTGTGCAGGCCCGTCATCGGGAAGGAGGGCGCGAACAGCCCGTTGAGCCAGGCCTTGACGGAGGGCAGGCCCCAGATGAAGACGAAGACCGACAGGATCACCCAGGGCATCCAGGCCTGCATCAGCGCGGCACGGCTGTGCTGCTTGACCGGCTGCGGCGGCTTGGCCTCGGCGGCGCTCGGGTCCTTGCCGCGCAGCGAGGGCGAGGTCCACACCGTCTTGGGCTTCCACACGCGCAGGAAGCCGACCAGGCACACCATCGACACGATGGCCGCGATGATGTCCACCAGCTCCGGCCCGATGTAGTTGGACACCAGGAACTGCGGCACCGCGAAGCTCACGCCGGTGACCAGGATGGCGGGCCAGATCTCCTTCATGCCCTTCCAGCCCGCGAAGGCCCAGATGAGCCAGAAAGGCACCAGCAGCGAGAAGAAGGGCAGCTGGCGGCCGATCATGGCCGTCACTTCCATCAGGTCGTAGCCGTGCACCTTGGCCAGGGTGATGACCGGCGTGCCCAGCGCCCCGAAGGCCACCGGCGCCGTGTTGGCGATCAGCGAGAGGCCCGAGGCCGCCAGCGGCGAGAAGCCCAGGCCGATGAGGATCGCAGCCGTGACGGCCACCGGCGTGCCGAAGCCGGCCGCGCCCTCGAAGAAGGCGCCGAAGCAGAAGGCGATCAGCAGCAGCTGGATGCGCCGGTCCTCGGTGATGCCCGAGAGCGAGTCCTGCAGCACGGCGAAGCTGCCGTTCTGCTCGGTGAGCTGGTGCAGGAAGATGATGTTCAGCACGATCCAGCCGATGGGCAGCAGGCCCGTGAAGCCGCCGAAGAGCGCGGCGCGCCCGGCCATGTCGACCGGCATGCCATAGGCGAACACCGCCACCAGGATGGCCGCCACCAGGCCCATGCCGGCCGCGACGTGCGCCTTGATGTGGAAGAAGCCCAGCGCCGCCAGCATCACCACCACCGGGATCGCGGCCAGCGCGGTGGAGATGAACATGTTGTGGAAGGGGTCGTAGATCTGCTGCCAGGTCATGGCCGTGTCTCCGGTGGTTGTTGTGGATCGTTATGGGGTGCCCCGCGCACCCGTGTGCCGCACTGTGGCGCGCGCCGCCGCGCGCTGCAAGCCCGCGCGGCCCGTCCGCACTGTAGGCGTGCCGCCAAGCCGGGCATTTGAAGTTTCTTCAGCGCGGGTTTGAGATTTTTTCGCGGCCGGGCGGGACATCCCGATGCAGCAGCCAGTCGACGAAGGCCGCGCATTCCCAGCGCTCGAGGGTGCCGGGCCGCCAGCAGATGTAGTTGGCGTGGGGCGACGGGGCGGTGCGCGAGCTCAGGCGCACCAGGCGGCCGCTGTCGAACCAGGCCGCGGCCATCTCCGTGCGCACGAGCGCGACGCCGAAGCCGCTGGCCGCGGCGTCGTAGACCAGCCCCAGGTCGTTGAACTGGGCGCCGCGCTGCGGCTCGGGCAGCGCCACGCCGCAGGCGGCGAACCAGGTGCTCCAGGGCTCCAGCGGGCTGCGGATCAGGCGCGCCTCGGCCAGTTCGGCTTCGGTGTCGAAGTTGGCGAAGGGACCGTGCTCGCTGAGGTAGCCAGGGCTGCAGGCGGGCGTGACCTCGTCGGGGTTGACGACGCGCCACTCGCGGTCGGTGTAGTTGCCGGTGCCGTATCGCACCTCGAGGTCGGTCTCCTCGGCCGTCACGTCCATCAGCGGGATGGACACCTGCAGCGTGAGCTCCACCTCGGGGTAGGCGGTACGGAAGGTCTCCAGCCGCGGCATGACATAGGTGCGCGCGAAGGTGGGCGTGACCGCCACCCGCAGCCGGGTGAGGGGCTGCGCCGCATCGCGCGCGGGCAGGCGCTGGAAGGCGGCCAGCCCGGCCCGCACGTTGGCCAGGTACGCGACGCCCTCGGCGGTGAGCGTGAAATCGCCACGCGCGAAAAGCTTGAAGCCGACGTGCGCCTCGAGCTGGCGCACGCGATGGCTCACGGCACTGACGGTGACGCACAGCTCGTCGGCCGTGCGGCTGGCGCTGCGCAGGCGCGCCAGGGCCTCGAAGGTGACGAGGCACTGGATCGGCGGGATGGAGCGGAAGGACATGCGCGGCCGGCGGTTCGTTTCGCGCCGGCTCAGTCGTCGAAGAAGTCGACCGGCCGGCCGCCCGCTTCGGTGCGGGTGAAGAGCACCAGGCCGGAAGCGGGCATGCGCGCCAGCTCGTCGGCCGGGCGGCCCTTGCGCGCGCTGGTGACGAAGAGGGTGCGCAGGTCCTCGCCGCCGAAGCAGGGCATGGTGGGGCACTGCACCGGCAGCGGCCAGGACTGCACGGTGCGGCCCTGCGGATCGAGTTGCTGCAGCTGGGCGCCTTCGTACATGGCGGCCCAATAGCCGCCGGTGGCGTCGAGCGTGGCGCCATCGGGCCGGCCGCCGTAGGGCGCTTGCGCGGCCGCCGCTTCGGCCTTGTCCTCGAAGCGGCGCCACACGCGCGAGGCGCCGAGCCGGTTGTCCACGACATCCCAGTCCCAGGCGCGGATCGCGTGCGACGGCGTGTCGGCCCAGTAGAGCGTGCCGCCGTCGAAGGCCAGGCCGTTGGCCGTGAGGGCGTGGTTGGCCATGGGCTGCAGGGCGCCGGGCTGCGGCCCCCGCGGGTCGAGGCAGTACAGGGTGGCGATGCGCTCGGTCTTGGGCTCGTGCAACGTGCCGGCCCAGAAGCGCCCGAGCGGGTCGCACTTGCCGTCGTTGAAGCGCAGTGCCGCAGGATCGTGCAGCGCGGGCGCCATCAAGGTGAGAGCGCCGCCCCATTCGCGTGCCCGGTAGACGCCATCACGCAGCGCGACGACCAGGCCGCCGCTGCGGGCAGGGGCGATGCAGCCCGGCTCCTGCGGCATCGCCCAGCGCTCCACGTCGACGCCCGGCCCGATGGCGCCGCGGGTGCGCAGGACAGCCTTGCCGGCGATGTCGACCCAGTAGAGCGACTGTTCGCGGGGATGCCAGAACGGCGATTCGCCGAGCTCGCAGGTGCTGTTGTCGAGGGCGGTCCACATGCGGGCTATTGTGGCCCCAGGCGCGGGTCACGGGCGCGCGCGACGCCCACGGCACCCCAGGACAAAAAAAGGCCCGCTGGCGCAAGCGCTGGCGGGCCGAACATCCAAAGGAGACTCTCGCTAAAACTCTTTGGTGATCTGTTCTCTGTACGTTGCAAGCAACCGGCGGGCCTGCCGAGGCGGCCCGCCCGGTGGCGATCAGCGGTTGTAGGCGGTTTCGCCGTGGGACGTGATGTCGAGGCCTTCGCGCTCCTCTTCCTCCGTCACACGCAGACCCACGGTCAGGTCGGCGATCTTGTAGGCGATGAAGGCCACGACGCCCGACCACACGATGGTGAACAGCACGCTCTTGACCTGGATCCAGACCTGGCCGCCCATGCTGAAGGTGTCGGGGGTGGGGCCGCCCGTGCCGCCCAGGCTTTGCGCCGCGAACACGCCGGTCAGGATGGCACCGACGATGCCGCCCACGCCGTGGACGCCGAACACGTCGAAGGCGTCGTCGGCCTTGAGCATGCGCTTGAGGCCACCCACGCCCCACAGGCAGACGAAGCCGGCGATGATGCCCAGCACGATCGAACCCATCGGGCCGACGAAGCCGGCGGCGGGGGTGACGGCCACGAGGCCGGCAACGGCGCCCGAGGCGGCACCCAGCATCGAGGCCTTGCCCTTGTGCATCGCTTCGCCCAGGATCCAGGCGAGGGCCGCGGCGGCGGTGGCCAGCACGGTGTTCACGAAGGCCAGGCCGGCCTGTGCATTGGCGGCGCCGGCGGAACCGGCGTTGAAGCCGAACCAGCCCACCCACAGCAGCGAGGCACCGACCATGGTCAGCGTCAGCGAGTGCGGCGTGAAGGCTTCCTTGCCGAAGCCGATGCGCTTGCCCACCATGTAGGCGCCCACCAGGCCGGCGATACCGGCGTTGATGTGCACCACGGTGCCGCCCGCGAAGTCGAGCGCGCCGTCCTTGGCCAGCAGGCCGCCGCCCCACACGATGTGGGCCATCGGCAGGTAGCTGAAGGTGAACCACAGCACCGAGAACACCAGCACGCCGGAGAACTTGGCGCGCTCGGCGAAGGCGCCGACGATCAGCGCCACGGTGATGGCGGCGAAGGTGCCCTGGAAGGCGATGAAGACGTACTCGGGGATGGTCGTCAGCGCACCGAAGGTCTCCTGGGTCACGCCCTTGAGGAAGATCTTGTCGAGCGTGCCGAAGAAGCTGCCCTCACCGGTGAACGCGATGGTGTAGCCGTAGATGGCCCACAGCACGCTGATGAGCGAGAAGATCACGAAGACCTGCATCAGCACCGACAGCATGTTCTTCGAGCGACCCAGGCCGCCGTAGAACAGCGCCAGGCCGGGGATGGTCATCAGGATGACCAGCAGCGTGGAGGTCAGCATCCAGGCGGTGTCGCCGGAATCGACCTTGGGTGCCGGCGCGGCGGCCGGGGCCGCAGCGGGCGCGGCAGCAGCAGGGGCAGCGGCCGCAGGAGCGGCGGCCGGCGCGGGCGCGGCAGCGGCCGGTGCCTCGGCGGCGGGCGCGGCGGTCTGCGCGAAACCGGTCACGCCGGCAGTGAGCACGCTCAGGCCGAGCGCGAGGGATACAAGCAGTTTTTTCATGTCGATGTGCTCTCTTGTGCCTTCTTCTTTGTTGTCAGAGTGCCTCGCGCCCGGTTTCGCCGGTGCGGATGCGCACGACCTGCTCGAGGTCGTACACGAAGATCTTCCCGTCGCCGATCTTGCCGGTGCGCGCCGCACTCTCCACGGCCTCGATCACGCGATCGACCAGCTCGTCGGCGATGGCCGCCTCGATCTTCACCTTGGGCAGGAAGTCGACGACGTACTCCGCGCCGCGGTACAGCTCGGTGTGGCCCTTCTGGCGACCGAAACCCTTGACCTCGGTGACGGTGATGCCCTGCACGCCGATGGCCGAGAGTGCCTCGCGCACCTCGTCGAGCTTGAAGGGTTTGATGATGGCTGTGATCAGCTTCATGGGTTCTTCTCCTTGGAATGGATGGAGCAGAGCCACAGCAAATGCCGGGCCCGCTCCGCCGGATGGTCAGAAGGTCTTGGTCAGCGAGACGATGAAGCGGGCCTTGTTGACCGACTGCGAGGTCGCACCGTACACGAAGGAGCCGTCGCCGAAGAGGTCGATGCCGTCGCCGGTGGCCAGGCGGTAGCTGTCCTTCTTGTTGGCGCCCACCACGGCGCCCGTCAGGCTCAGGCCGCCGCCGAAGTCGTAGGTGGCGCCGACGTTGTAGTCGACGTAGCTCTTGTAGCCTGCAGCGCGGATGTCGCTGCTCATGCGGGTGTAGCCTACCGAGGCCTTGAGCGTCAGCTTCGGAATGATTTCCTTGCTGTAGGCGACGTTGAGGTAGCCCGTGTTGCGGCCGGAGGGACGCGAGCTGAAGGGGTTGTCGTACCAGACCCAGGTGTTGGCACCGGCGTAGCCGAAGTAGTCCTTCGACACCGTGTGCGAGTACTTCACGGTGATGGAGCCGAAGACGTCGTTGGTGTACGTGCCGGCGCCGTAGAGCTCGGTCGTGTTGCCGTTCTTGTTGCCGGGGTAGACGTAGGTCAGCACGCCCACGTCCCAGTCGATCGGGCCGCCCTTGAATTTGTAGCCGCCGTAGAAGTCCATCTCGATGCTGTTGCCCGAGAGCCAGTTGACGCTGGAGTTCCAGTTGCCGACATAGAACCCGCTGTCGCCGAAGGCGTAGTCGAAGCCGCCCTGGATGGCCGGCTTGACGCCGCGCGTCTTGTAGAAGCCGTTGTGGCCGATCTGGTCCTGGTCCTGCCCGCGGAACTTGTAGTTGGTGGTCAGCGTGATGTTGGCGGTCAGCGGCGCTGCCGCAGGAGCGTCGGCCGGCGCGGTCTGGGCCAGGGCAGCGCCGGATGTGGTCAGGGCGGCTGCCACGAAGGCCAGCGTCGGGGCGGAACGGTGCATCATCGGGAGAACTCCTCGCAAGGGTGGATGGGGATCGAAGCACCGCAAAGCAGGGAGCGTGCCAAATTGCAAGCGCCGGGGAACTTGTGTGACAGGACGGCATCGTCGTCGCGCGCGGCGCAATCGCTATAAATCATCATCGAACGTCGGACGGCATGCCGGCAGGTGCATGAGCGGATCCACGGCGGTGGGCGGTGAATGCACCAAATCAGGGAGAAAAGAACAAATGAGTCTGTCTTTGGTGCGCAGCCGTGCGCTGTTGGGGCTTTTGGCTGCCCCAGTCACCGTGGAGGTGCATCTCGCCAATGGCCTGCCCAGCTTCACGCTGGTCGGCCTGGCGGATGTGGAGGTCAAGGAGGCCCGGGAGCGGGTGCGCTCGGCGTTGCAGAACGCCGGCCTGGAGTTTCCGCACAACCGCCGCATCACCGTGAACCTGGCGCCGGCCGACCTGCCCAAGGACTCCGGCCGTTTCGACCTGCCGATCGCGCTGGGCATCCTGGCGGCCAGCGGCCAGATCGATGCCGACCGGCTGGCCGGCCACGAGTTCGCGGGCGAGCTCTCGCTGTCGGGCGAGCTGCGGCCGGTGCGCGGCGCACTGGCCATGGCGCTGACGGTGCACGGGCAGGACGCCGCGACGCGCCTGGTGCTGCCGATGGACAGCGCCCGCGAGGCGGCGCTGGTGCCATCGATCGAGGTGTACGGCGCGCGCCACCTGCTCGACGTGGTCCAGCGCTTCCTGCCGCCCGATGGGGCCGCCGCACAGGAGGCCCTGGCCAGGGGTGGCACCGACGGCTGGTCGCGCATGCCCGAGCCCGCGGCCGCCGAGGCACCGGCCGGCCCGGACCTGCTGGACGTGAAGGGCCACGCCGCCGCCCGCCGCGTGCTGGAGATCGCGGCCGCAGGCGGACACAGCCTGCTCATGGTCGGGCCGCCCGGCGCCGGCAAGTCGATGCTGGCCCAGCGCTTCGTCGGCCTGCTGCCGCCGCTGTCGGTGGACGAGGCACTGGAGACCGCCGCCATCGCCAGCCTGGCCGGGCGCTTCGACCTGGGCCGCTTCCTGCAGCGCCCGCTGGCGGCACCGCACCACTCGGCCAGCGCCGTGGCCCTGGTCGGCGGCGGCTCGCCGCCCCGCCCCGGCGAGATCTCGCTGGCGCACCACGGCGTGCTCTTCCTCGACGAGCTGCCCGAATTCCCGCGCAGCGCACTGGAGGCGCTGCGCGAACCGCTCGAGACCGGCCACATCACCATCGCACGCGCCGCACGTCGCGCCGAGTTCCCCGCCCGTTTCCAGCTCGTCGCGGCCATGAACCCCTGCCCCTGCGGCTTCCGCGGTTCGTCGCAGAAGGCCTGCCGCTGCACGCCCGACCAGGTGGCCCGCTACCAGGGCCGCCTGAGTGGCCCGCTGCTCGACCGCATCGACCTGCACATCGAGGTGCCCGCCGTCGCGCCCGACGAACTGCTGGCCGCGCCCGCCGGCGAGCCCAGCGCGGCGGTGCGCACGCGCGTGGTCGCGGCGCGCGAGCGCGCCCTGGCCCGCCAGGGCTGCGCCAACCAGGCGCTGCAGGGCGCGGACATCGACAGCCATGCCGCGCTCGACGCCGCCGCCCTCGCTTTCCTGCGCAACGCCGCGGCGCGCCTGGGCTGGAGCGCGCGGGCCACCCACCGTGGGCTCAAGGTCGCGCGCACCATCGCCGACCTGGCCGGCGCCGAGGCGATCGCGGTGGCGCATGTGGCGGAGGCGATGCAGTACCGGCGTGTGCTCAACGAAGGAGGAAAGGCGTGAAGAAGAAAACATCGATGGCCGCGGCCGACCTAGCCCCCGCCCTTGCCATCGTGGGGTGAGCCTCAAATAGAGCCGCTGACACTCGGGCACCAAGCGCCGGCCATGTACAGCGTGGGTACGCTCGCACACAGCGCTCCAGCGTCTGGGCCGACTATTCAGCCGCAGCCCTACTTATCATCTGCCGCGTTCAATGACGTGAGCGTGATATGTCACAGACTGAGCCGACCTCCACAAGATTACAGCAGCGTCTCGACGAGCAAGGACCGCCACCTACTGCAGTGCGCGAGGGTATATCGCTAAACACGATCGGGCTTTGTGTTGCATCGTCCCTTGCTGGCGCAGCCCTTGCAGTGGCAGCGTCTTGGCATCGCATCGATTGGACTCTTGTTCAGTCCGTACCCGGCACATTTTGGGCAGCGCTGATCGTCGGCCCGCTGACTTTCTACGGCGTACTGCTTACCAACCAGAGCCACGACCGACGAGCTTCTGCGCAGATCGCTGCGGATCAGGAGAAGTCGGATAAGCAACTGCTGCACGATGCGGACCGGCTCGCAGTTCAGCTTGATCGTGCAGCAGAGGAGGCCCAGGTAGAACGCGAAGCCGATATGCGTCGTGAGGTCTATCTAGAAAGCGCCGCCGAGATTGTCAAGGCAAATGCTTTCGTGGGCAGTATGTTTAAGCGAGATCTTGAGAATCCTGACGCCCTCGACGGATTGAATGGTTTCGCCGCAGCAAGCGCAAAGCTGCAGGTTGTGGCGGATCAGGAGACCGGCATCGACGCACAGCGCCTATCGATGATGTATGCCCGGCTTGCGATCCTGGCGACTCCCCTCGCCACAAACGCATTTGGACTGAACGCGACGGCGAAATCCCATGAGGCGCGCGCCAAGGCACTGCAACTCAAACTCGACGAACTCCAAGAGACGGACAGAGCGCAGCTTTCAAAAACATCTGATGAGTGGACCGCGCAAAGGCTGGAAGTTCAGAGGCTGACGGGCCTGATCGCAAAAGCGTGGGCCGACGCTTCAACAGCATTCGGACGTAGCGCCAAGGCGCGTGCCGACTACGAGCTTTTCATGCGCCAGCATTTGTCTGAGCTTGCCGATCAAGCGATCAAAGTCCTGGCCCGCCTTCGCATTGAGCTCGGGCTCGACGCCGACGAAGAACGAATGCTAGAAGAGGCAACGCAGATGAGGATGGACCTGTTCTCTACAGTGGATCAGTTGATGAATGCGATCGGTGTGAGACCGGCAAGCGGCTGAAGACGCTATCTACCCGAGGCTGGCGCAAGTGGTGGGCGACGGATCCAGCTCCCGCACTAGCACAGCAATGACCTGAAAGTAGGCTCGCCTATGAAGGCATAGCCAATTGCACGCACCCCAAAACGCGCTGCAGACCGATTCGTTCACAACCCCGCGCCCTGGCCATGACCTCATCCCCCTACGACCGCCGCCTCGTCGCCTGGCTGTCGGTGGGCCAGCTCATCAGCTGGGGCAGCATCTTCTACGGCTTCGGCGTGCTGCTCGAACCGGTGGAGCAGTCGCTCGGCCTCACACGCGCGCAGTCCTCGCTGGCCTTCAGCCTGGCGCTGCTGGCCGAGGGCGTGATGGCCTGGCCGGTGGGCCGATGGATCGACCGCGGGCACGAGCGCGCCGTGATGACGGGCGGCTCGCTGCTGCTGGTGGCCGGGTTGCTGCTGCACAGCGTGGCGAGCGGCCTGTGGAGCTTCTACGCAGCATGGACGGTGCTGGGCCTGGGGCTGGCCGGCACGCTGTACAACTCGGCCTTTGCCGTGGTCACGCGGCGCTTTCCGCTCGACTTCAGGCGCGCCATCATCACGCTGACCTTCCTCGGTGGGCTGGCGAGCACGGTGTTCATCCCGCTCGTCGCCTGGGGCGTGGCGCACGCCGGCTGGCGGATCACGGTGCTGGGTCTGGCCGTGATGCATCTGCTGGTATGCGCGCCGCTGCACTTCCACTGGCTGCGGGGCGCGCCGCCCGCGGCGCTGGCTGCCGCGGGGCCGGCCGAAGCCGCAGCCGACCCGGGCCTGCACACCCACCTGCGCAGCGCCCCCTTTTTGCTCATCGGCGTGTTCGTGGTGCTGCTGATGGCAGTGACGGCGGCGCTGCCGCCGCACATGGTGAGCCTGCTGCGCGGCGCGGGGCTGGCCGAGTCGTGGGCGATCGCGGTGCCGGCGAGCATCGGTGCCGTGCAGGTGCTGGGGCGCGCGCTGCTTTACGTCTTCGAGCACCGCTTCGACCTGCACCTGGCCAACCGGCTGATTCCCTGCCTGATCCCGATCGGCCTGGCGGCGCTGCTCGCCGGCGCGGGCCACGCCTGGACCGCCCTGCTCTTCGTGGCCTTCTACGGCATGGGCAACGGCATGCTGACGATCGTGAAGGGCACGGCCATCGCGCAGTACGTGAGCCGTGCGCACGTGGCCACGCTCAACGGCGCACTGGGCCTGCCGACCGCCGTGGCGCGTGCCATCGCGCCCTGGCTGCTGGGCGTGCTGTGGCAGCCGGCCGGGGGCTACACGGCGGGTCTGTGGGTGCTGCTGGTGGCCAGCGTGGCGGCGGTGGTGGCGCTGGTGCTGGCGCAGCGGATGAGCCGACGACCGCGATCGCTATCGAATTCGTAGCGCCTTGCGCAGGACCGACGCGCGCTGCAGGCCGATTTGATTGAGCCGGCAATTCCCTGGAGACCGTTCACGCCGAGCGCGTCGAAGCGCCGCGCGAGGCTTCGACAACAAACTCAGCCCGAATGGATGTTTCGATCCAACGCTCAACGGGCCGTCGCGAACATCACGATCAGCATCACGATGCCGGCGACGAAGGCGACCATGCGGACCACCCAGGGCACGACCAGCCAGGCGGCGATGGCCGCGACCACCTTGCCCAGCAGGCCGGCGGTGACGACCGGCTCGCGACGCGGCGGCGCATCGGCCGGCGCCGCCGAGACCGGCGCGCCGCAGGAGGGGCAGCTCTTGGCCAGGGTCGAGACCTGGTGGCCGCATTCGGGGCAGGCGATGAGGGCCATGGTGTCTCCGTGGGATGGGGCCGCCGGTCAGGACGCCGGCCGCGTGCCCGGCGCCTCGATGACGATCTCGACGCGGCGGTTGCGCTGGCGGCCTTCGGGGTCGTCGCTGCCGTCGGCGTGCTGGTTCGGCGCCACCGGGCGGAGCTTGCCCAGCCCCTCGGTGGCGATGGTGCGGCCGCCTGCCGACGCGCGCAGGCGCTCGGCCACCGCCTGCGCGCGGCGCAGCGACAGCGCGTCGTTGTAGGCGTCGCTGCCCTTCGCGTCGGTGTGGCCGCGCACGGCGATCGGCGCATTCGCGTAGCTTTGCAGCAATTCGGCCGCCTTCGCCAGCGAGGCCTGCGCATCGGGCCGCAGCTCGGCCTTGTCGAAGTCGAACAGCACGTCGGCCCGCAGGTCGATGACGATGGCCTGCTGCGGCGTCTCGCGGGCCTGCAGGGTGTCGAGCAGCTCGCACGTGCGCTCCAGGCGCGCGGGCGGCACCTCGGCCAGGCGAAAGCGCGTGGCGGGCCCGGCCGCCGGCGCGAAGGTCGACGCGGCACCGGCGGGCCCGAAGCGGCTGGGCGTGCCGGCGGGGCGCATCTCGCTGCCCGGCGCATCGGCCTGCGGCACGAAGCGGCTGGGCGTGTCGGCGAGCGGGGCGGCGCTGCGCTGCACGCGGTACTCGGCGCTCGCGCTGGCGGCGGTGCCGAGTGCGCACAGCGCCAGCAGCCCCGCGGCGGCGGCCGCGCGCCGGCCGCTCATGAACCGGCCGGCTTGAGCGGCAGGTCGATCGTCAGGCCGGGGCTGTTGGGGTCGTCCTGCGGGCTGCCTTCGTTGAGCACCAGCTTGACCTGCGCGGCCGAAGGCGGCACGGCGCCGAGGAAGACCAGGCGGCCTTCCATCGTGTCGCCGTTCTTGATCTTGAGGTAGCGGTTGTCCTCGACGCGCTTGAGCATCAGCTTGTTGCCATCGGCGTCCTGCAGGTAGGTGTCGCCCGAGGCCATCTGCGTCCAGTTGGTGAGCTGGCTGGCGAAGGAGGCACTCACGGTGAGCACGGTGGCATCGGGGCCCAGCTCGATGCCCTTGACGCGCACGGTGAGCCCGGCGCTGGCCACCCCCTGCACGGACAGCGGCAGTTGCCGTTCGGCGGCGGGGGCCGGCGCGGGTGCAGGGGCCGCCGGTGCAGCCGCCACGGCCGGCGGTGCAGGCGTGGGCGCCGCCGCCACCGGTGCCGGCGCCGGTGTCACCGCGGGCGGCGTCGCATCGGTCGCGCGGTCGGAGCAGCCGGCAGCGAAGAGGGTCGCAGCCACGGCCATCGCAGCCGCTGCACGGGAGGAAGTCTTGGAAGCCATCGTCATCGGATGTTGATGCTGTTCACGTTGGCCGCGCCCGGCTGGCCATGGGCGCAGTCGGCGTCGGCCTTGACGTCGCGCGTGTTGCGGCCGGTCACGATGACCGTGCGGCCCTCGAGCGCCCGCTTGTCGACATTGACGCTGTTCACGTTGGCACCCTGGCCCGCGGCTGCCGCTCGCCCGTCACCGCAGCGCACCTGCACGTTGGTCGCGGTGTTGCCGGTGATCTCGATGCGGTTGGTGCCGCGGCCCGGGTTGTCGATGACGGTGCGGTCGTCGGCCCACGCGGGCGCCGCGCCGAGCAGGCCGCCCAGCGCGGCCAGCGCCAGGCCCGCGAACGAGGCACGGCGCACGGGGCGAGGGAAAGGAGAGGTTCGTTGCATGGAAGGGTCCTCAAGGCGTGCTGCGCGGCGCCAGGCTCTCCTGGCCCGGCAGGCCGCCCAGCGGCGACGCCGCAGCGGGCGCTGGCGGCGCACTCTGCGCCTGCACGGCACCCATGCCGGGCAGGCGCGAGATGTTCGCGCCGCCGCGTGGTGCGGGGCCACCCGCCGGTGCAGGCACCATCGCCGGCGCGCCGGCCGAGGCCGTGCCCGGCGCAGCGCTCTGGCCGCGCAGCTTGCTTTCGAGTTCGCTGGCGAAGCGGTCCGCCAGCACGACTTCCTCGGCCGCCATGTCGTTGCCGAGGCTGTTGATGGTGTCGGTCGCCTGCTTGGCGCTGGCACTGCCCGGCACGGCCAGGCGTTGCGCGAGCCGCGCATAGCCCAGCGCCTTGATGTTGTCCTGCGGCGCGCCGCGGCCGCTCTTGTAGAGCTCGCTCAGACGCTGCATCGCGCGCGGGTCGCCGCGCACCGCGCCCAGCAGGTACCAGCGGTAGGCCTGTCCGATGTCGGAGACCCCGCTGCGGTTGCTCTGGTAGGCATCGCCCAGCAGCGTGAGCAGGTTGGGGTTGTTGGTGCGCAGCGCGTCTTCCTTCAGCCGCGCGATCTCGCTCGCGTAGAGCGGGCCCTGGCATCCGGGATTGACGATGCCGCGCTCGATGGCCTGCTGGCACGATTCGACATAGCGCGCGCCGGTATCGCCACCCGGTGCCGCGGTGGCGCCCGCCGGCGCGATCGGGGTGGCGGCGGCGGAGGCCGGAGCGCCCGTGCCGCCACCCACGGTGACGGTCGCGCGTGCAGCCGCCGAAGGTGCTGCAGCCCCCGTGCTGGCCGCGGCCTGCGCCCAGGCCGTCGATGTGGCCGGCCCCAGTGTGCAGGCCGCAAGCGCTACCGCGGCAGCGCCGACGCGAAGCTGGGCGCGCCAGGGATCCGGCGAACGAAGCCGTGGCATCAGGTGCCCACCTTCGCAGGTGCGGCCGGCGTGCCGGGCGCGGCCGGCGCAGCGGTCCCCGCGGTCTGCGGCGGCGGGTCCCACGGCATCGGCACGCCGAAGAACAGCGGCTCGAAGCCCTTCCAGCTCAGCACGTCGACCGTGTCGCCCATCTGCGGGTAGCGGGTGGAATACACGCGGCGCAGCGCCTCCTTGGTGGGCTCGTCGAGCTGCTGGTTGACGGTGACGTTCTCGCCGTACTTGCGCAGCATGACCTGGATCAGGCCCACCTTGAGCTGCGGCGTCAGGCCCTCGAAGGAGCGCTGCATGTTCTCGACCACCACCGGGTCGGGCACGCCGTTGGGAATGCAGCGCCAGTACGGGGTGTTGGTGGCCTTGCCCATCAACTCGAGCACGCTCAGGTCCACCAGCGTGCGGATGGCCGAGTGGCGGCCCTGCAGGTACTTGCCCTCGAGCTTGAAGCCGAACGAATCGCCATAGAAGCCCAGGCTGGCGTTGTCTTCGGAGCTGAAGTTCAGCACCTTGATGACGTTCGAGGCCTGGATGCGCGGCACCATCTGCTGCGTGCTGAAGCTCACCAGGTTGAGGTCGAGTGCCAGCGCCGAGAGGATGGCGGTGCGCTTGAAGTCGGCGCCGATGTTGGTCTCGCCCTTGCCCTTGCCGAAATCGACGCTGGCCGAGTTGGAGCGGCCCGCGCCCGAGAGCGCACGGTCGAACTCGGTGAGCGCGCCGGTGATCAGGAAGTCGGGCATGGTGACGCCGAACTTCGCGCCCAGCTGTGCCTGCGAGATCAGGTAGTCGGGGTGGTAGGGCACGTACACGATGCGCGCGCCGATGCGGTTGACCGCGGTGCGGACCATCTCGGTGATGTCGCCCGGGATCTCCGAACCCACCAGCGGGTTCGACAGGTTGGTGGCGTCGAGGATGTTGCGCGTCTGCATGTAGACCACCGGGTCGCCATCCTTGTAGATGTCGAGCATGTGGCCGAAGCGCCCGAGCGAGACGGCATAGCTGCTGAGGTTGGCCGTGGGCAGCTGCTTGGCGGCCTCGCGTTCGGCCAGCAGCTTGTCGGCGTCGTTCAGGGCGTTCTCGGTGGTGGCGCAGCCGGCCAGGAGGGCGGCCGTGGCGGCCAGGGCGAGCGCCCCGCGCCGCACGCGTGAAGAGGTGTGCGATGTCATTCGGTCAACCGGACAGGGAGTTGTTGTTCATGCGGGGCCGCATCACTCGGCCCCGGTTCGCCGGACGCTGCCGCGCAGCGCAGCACGGTCACTTGCCGTTGTTCAGGACCGTGATGTTCTCCACCCCCTTGCCGTCGACGAACAGCGTCACGTTGCCACTCACATTGCCCTGAATGGTCGGGCTGGCAATGCGCAGCTGGCCGTCGGCCCCCTGCTGCACATTGCTGTAGTCCGTGCGGATGACCAGGTTGGTCTGGTTGGCGGGCAGCTTGAGCGTGCCGTCCGGCTGCACGAGCGCCTGCTGCTCCACCACCTTGTTCTGCTCGAGCGCGCGCGCCACGCGCGCACGGGCCGTGACGCCCGGGGTCACGCCGTCGATCAGCTTGACGCCCGCGTCCTTGTTGTCCTTGTAGGCCCCGAGGGCCTCGCCGTAGTTGATGAGCTGGGCCGATGCCGCGCCCGACACGAGCAGGGCCAGGGTGCCCGCCAGCGCACCGATGCAGTGGTTTGCCCTCGTCATGATTCGCTCCTTCCACGCGGCCGCCAGCCGCCCTCACATGTTCAGCACCGTCACCGCCGGCCCGACGGTCACGCTGCGGTTGACCACGCCGGTCGACGGCAGCGTCACGGTGTAGCCCGCGTTCGCTGCCCAGGGCGTGTTGCCCGCAACCCCGGCCGCACCGGCCAGCACGCCACCGGTGGTGCGCACGCTGCCCGTGGTCATGCCGACGCCCGCCGCGGACTGGTTGCCCACGATGGCCACCGTCCCCGTGATGACGCCGCGGTTGATGACGGAATTGCTCGTGCCTCCCGCCATCGCGGAACCGCGGTTGCCGGCGATCACGATGTTGCCGGCCATCAACCCGTGGTTGACGACGGAGTTGACCGTACCGCCCTGTAGGCTGGAGCCTTGGTTGCCCATGATCGCCACGCGACCGGTGAGCGTGCCGCGGTTGTCGACGCTGTTCACCGTTCCGCCGCCGCGGGCCTCGCCATGGTTGCCAACGATCGCGATGTTGGCGTTCATCAGGTTGCCGCTGCTGCGGTTGTGCACGCTGTTGACCATGCCACCGCCGCGCGCGGACCCGGTGTTGCCTGCGATGGTGATGCTGCCGGCACCGATGCGGCCCTGATTGATCACGCTGTTGACGGTGCCGCCGCCCTGCGTGCTGCCCTGGTTGCCCAGCACCGTGATCTGCCCGCCGGCGATGGTGCCGCCGTTGATCACGCTGTTGGCCACCCCGCCGCCCTGCACGCTGCCGCGGTTGCCCAGGATGGCGATGCGGCTGCCGCCGAGGTTGCCGCTGTTGTCCACCGAATTGATCGTGCCCTTGTGCGCGCTGCCCTGGTTGCCCGTGATCGCCACCTGCGAGCCGGCGATGCGGCCGCTGCTGCGGTTGCGCAGGCTGGCGGCGCTCGCGTCTTCGCCGTCGGCTTGCGCACCGCTGCGCTGGTTGCCGGTGATGGCGACCTGCGAGCCGCTGGTGCGGCCCTCGTTGAACACGCTGTTGGCCACGGCCGTCTTGCCGTCGCGCGTGCTCACGTCGTTGGCGGTGTTGCCGCTGATGGTGGTGGGGCTGCCTTCGGTGCTGGCACCCTCGCCGACCATCGCGCTGTTGGCCAGCGCGATGCCCTTCTCGGCCCGCACGTTGTCGGCGGTGTTGCCCAGCAGCTGCATGCTGCTCGCCCGCAGCGCGCCGAGCACCTGCACCGCGTTGGCGCTCGCCGCACCCACGCCCTTGCCGATGACGGCGTGGCCCGCGATCGTGCCTTCCTTGCCTTCGCTCTTGATGTTGCTGGCACGGTTGTCGGCCAGCGTGACGGGGCTGCCCTGCACATCGCCCTGGCCGTTGACCGCCAGCGCGTTGGCGTTGATGCGGCCACCGTCGGCATTGAGCGCCTGTGCACGGTTGCCCCGCACCGTGACCGGCGAGCCCGACACCCGCACGCCGTTCTCGCCCTCGAGGTACACGCCGTTGGCCACGAGGATGCCGTTCTTCGCATCGCCGATGCCGGCGACCTGGCCGTAGCCGCCGCCGGTGCGCACGTCGCTGGCCGTGTTGTCGGTGATCGTCACCGGGCTGCCGGAGAGGCTCGCATCGCGATAGCCCGCCAGCGCGTTGACCAGCGCCGTGCCGCCGATGGCCGCCACCTGCGTGGCACGGTTGTCGCGCAGCGTGAGGGCCGAGCCGCTGTCGACGCGCGTGTTCTCGTACAGCACGACCGCGTTGGTGGCGGCGCGCGCCACGCTGCGTTCGCTGAAGGCGTTGCCCGGCCCTGCCATGGAACTGGCACCGGTGGACACCTGGGATGCGGTGTTGCCCGACAGCTGCGTGGTGGCCGACAGGCGCGAGGCGGCGCCCTCGCCTTTCTCGACGCTCACGCTGTTGGCGACCAGCTTGCCGCCCTGCGCCGACAGCTCGCGCGCGGTGTTGTCGCGCAGGCTCACGCCGCCCGCATCGACGGTGGAGCCGAACACGCCCAGGCTGTTGGCCAGGGCCATCGCGTTCTGCTTCGACGAGAAGAGCAGGCCGCCGGCGGCACTTCCCGAGAAGCCGTTCGCACGTACGTTCTCGGCCGTGTTGCCGCCGAGGTCGATGCGCCCGTTGCGCACCGTGCCTTCGCTCACCAGCGCGCTGTTGGCGGCCGCCAGGCCCCCCGAGCCCTGCACGCCGCGCGCGGTGTTGTTGTCGATGGTGACCGGTGTGTTGTCCAGCGTGGCCTGGCGGTCCAGCGCCACGCTGTTGGCCAGCGCGCGGCCGTTGCGCTCGAACTCGCCGACGAAGCCGCCACCGATGGTGGCACGGCCGCCGGCCGTGTTGACGTCGGCGGCCCGGTTGTCGGTCAGGGTGATGTTGCTGCTTCGCGAGCTCGCGTTCTGCAGCCAGATGCTGTTGGCCGCAGCGGCACCGCCCACCGCCTGCACCTGATCGGCCTGGTTGCCCGACAGCGTGTGGCGCGTCGCGCCCTGCAGTTGCCCGCCCTGCACCGAGATGCTATTGGCCAGCGCCGCCGCCGACATCTGCACGTCGGCCAGCGCGCCCTTGAGCACCGAGCCGCTGCCGCCGCTGGCCTCGACGCGGCCGGCCTTGTTGTTCGACAGCTGCGCCTGGTACTGGCGCAGGTCGCCGCCCTGGTAGTCGGCCAGGTTCAAGGTGTTGGCCAACGCACTGCCGCCCAGCGCGGACATGCCGTCGACCTGGTTGCCCTGCTGCGTGATGCGCGCGCCCTTGAGCTGGCTGCCGGCGGCGGTGACCGCATTGGCCGCGGCGACGCCGGTGAGGTCGGCCTGGGCGACGGCGCCCCAGCCCGCGCCGCCCGATCCGCCGCCGGCGCGCACGTTGCGCGCCGTGTTGCGGACCTGCTGCGTCTGCAGGTCCTCGACGTTGCTGCGCGCCAGCGTGGTGCCGTTGGCAATGGCCGCGCCGCCGAGCGAGGCGATGCCCTCGGCGGTGTTGTTCATGACGTCGATGCGCGCACGACGCACGTCGGTCTCGTCGCTGAGCAGGCCGTTGGCCGTGGCGCGGCCGGGCAGCTGCAGCGAGCCGGCACCGAGCAGCACGGACGCCTTGGCGCCGTGCGCCTCGATGCGCGCGGCCTGGTTGTTCTGGATGTTGACGACGCTGTCCGTGAGCGGCCGGCGACCCGCGCCGCCGGAGACGAGTGCCGTGTTGGCCGTGGCCGCGCCGCCGATGGCGGTGACGAAGCCGGTGACCTGGTTCTGCAGCACGTTCAGCTGCGTGTTGTTCACGTCCAGGGCCGACAGGCCCACGGTGTTGGCCTGCGCCGTCGCAATGAGGTCGACCGAGGCGCCGAGCCCGGCGCCCGCCGTGGCCTTGCCGCCGCCGGCCGTCACTTCGGCATTCGCCTTGTTGCCGGTCGCGCGCGCGGCACTGTTGCCCTTGAGCTCGGTGCCGGGGCGCTGCGTGACCCAGCCCAGGCCATGCAGCACGCTCTCCTGCGCACCCGCAGGCGGCGCCATGAGCAGCGAACTGCCGCCGCACAGCGCGGCGATGAGGGCAACGGTGTTCTTTCGTCGAAGGGACTGGGTCACAGCGGTCTCCGTGGGTCAGGACGGGTGATGAGGCTCACCGCGTCCACAGCGGCCGGCGCGCACGCGGCGCCGGCCCCGGGCGATGCGTGCGGCCGCGCAGGGTGCGGGCCGCCGCTGGCCGGGCGCGCTCAGTTGATGTTGACGCTGTTGACGTTGGCCGTCCCGCCGATGGCCTTGACGTTGGTCGCCTCGTTGCCGCTGATGGTGATGTCGCTGTCCTTGACCTTCGAGCCGGTGATGTTCACGGTGTTGACGTTGGCCATGCCGGTCATGCTGACGTTGGCGCCCACCTTCAGCACGCCCGCTTCGCCGCCGCCGGCCAGCACGTCGCGCGCCTTGTTGTTGCTCACCGTGATGCGGGTGTTGGTCACTTCCGAACCCAGCGAGCCGTTGGCCTTGCCCACGCCCGGGATGCTGATGGCACCGCTCTGTGCGAAGGCGGCGGTCGAGAAGGCGGCGACGAGCGCAACGGCGCCGGCTGCAACGATTTTCTTCATGTGTTCACTCCTGGTAGATGCGAAAGATGGAAGGTGTTGAAGCGCGGTCCGGTGCGGACCACGGGGCGCAATCTACCGATGCAAAGTGACATGCCCTGCCTTATTTGTAAGTCGCTGTTGACGTCACGCCTGCTTACGAAATCGTGCGTGCTTTGCAGCGATGCGTGAAATTTCTCGCACTTCCTGATGCAGGTGGAGGAACTTTCAGCGAGCGCTCACACAACATTCAACGTGAGCTCGGGACCTCATTTTTAAGAGGAAGGTGTGCAAAGGCCGCTTGTCGAGCGCGTCATGTGGGATTGATCGCACAAGCCGATGCGCACCTGGGCTGTCAAGGCCACTCGTCGCACATGCAACCGAAGGCAAGGCCTTGCGCGCGACGTGTCGAAACATCGATTCACAAACACGGCTTCATCCCCGCGATCCTCGTCGGACTGGTCCGACAAGGTGCACGCACTCACTCGCAGACACTCGGGTCCCTTTCAGCTTCCACGACCCATTCATGCGCTTCCACCACCGCTCTTCCTTCGCCTTGTCTTCGTTGCGGGTTGCGCGCACGGCGCTGCTGGCGGCAGGCCTGAGCAGCGCACTGGTGCTGACCGCCTGCAAGGACGGCGCGGGCACTGCCGGCAGCAGCGCCAGCGGCATCCGCTTCCCCGACGATGCGCAGATCACGCAGGCGCTGCAAGCCAACTTCGGCGAAGACCCGAACAACGCCAAGGCGCGCGAACTGATCCAGGTGCTGGGCGGCGAGAAGGGCCAGCTCGACTACAAGATCCGCCGCGTGATCTGGCGCCAGGGCGCCTTCGAGGCGCAATACGATGTGAGCCTGAAGATGGGCCAGCCCGGTGCCGTGAGCCTGCAGAAGCTCTACGCCACCATGGTGCCGAAGGACGAGGCAGCCAAGCTGCCCGAGCAGACGCTGCAGGCCTACGAGGACTGGCTCAAGGGCAATGCCGCCACGCTCGAGAAGAGCAACCCGCAGCAGGCGCAGGCCCTGCGTGCCAGCCTCGAGAGCCTGGGCAAGTGCTACCGCGAGGCCAAGCCCGACGACCGCGTCGCGCTCATGAACGGGCTGGGCGCGCTGATCTCGCCCGCGCGCGAAGGCTGGTACGCCGACCGGCTGCAGTCGCCCAGCGTGGAGCTGCGCTGCCTGCCGCTGTAGGAACAGGCAGCAGGAGCGGGCGCGCCCGAGCTCAGCGCAGCAGGCCGCGCCCGGCGAGGTTGCGCATCAGCGCGCCGATGCCGAAGTCCCAGCGCGGCGCCTCGTGCGCATGCACGACGCGGTTGACCAGCGCGCCAAGCTCCGGCGCAGCGATGGTCACGCGGTCGCCCACCACGTGCGTGAAGCCCTGGCCGGGGCCGTGGCGGTCCTGCGTGGGTGCGAACATGGTGCCCAGGAAGAGCATCAGTCCGTCGGGATACGCATGGTGCGGGCCGATGGCCTGGGCCGCGAGGTCGAGCGGGTCGCGGCTGATCTTCGCAAGCGAACTGCTGCCCTCCATCACGAAGCCCTCGGGCCCCTCGACCTTCAACGCCACCGTGATGCGGCGCACGTCGTCGATGCCGAAGTGCGCGTCGAACAGCCGCACGAAGGGCCCGATGGCACAGGAGGCGTTGTTGTCCTTGGCCTTGCCCAGCAGCAGCGCGCTGCGGCCTTCGATGTCGCGCAGGTTGACGTCGTTGCCCAGCGCAGCGCCGACCACGCGGCCGCGGCTGTCGATGGCCAGCACGACCTCGGGCTCGGGGTTGTTCCACACCGACTTGGCGAGGATGCCGACGTCGGCGCCCGTCCCCACCGCCGCGAGCACCGGCGCCTTGGTGAAGATCTCGGCATCCGGTCCGATGCCGACCTCGAGGTACTGCGACCACGCGTTCTGCGCGATCAGCACTTCCTTGACCTTCGCCGCCTGCGGGGAGCCGGGCACGATGCCCGCGAGGTTGTCGCCCAGCACCTGCGAGAGGCCGGCGCGGATCGCCTCCGCCTTGGTCGCGTCGCCCCGCGCCTGCTCCTCGATCACCCGTTCGAGCAGGCTCGCCACGAAGGTGACGCCGCTGGCCTTGACGGCCTGCAGGTCGCAGGGCGCGAGCAGCCAGGGCTGCGCGTCGTCGCGCGCGGTGGCGTCGCTGTTGCGCAGCACCTCGGCCAGCGACGCGATGCGCGGCGCCCCGCCGGCATCGAGCAGGCGCTTGGCCGCCGCGGCCGGGTCGTCCTGCTCGAACAGCTCGCTGGCCGTGGGTGCCAGGGCCGACAGGTCGTGCAGCGCATCGCCGCGCACCGCGACCAGCACCGGGCCGACGCCGGGCTGCCAGAGCCGGCCCACGAGCGTGGCGCGCTCGGCGTCCTGCGGCAGGCTTCGGGTGGGATCGAGAGGCGTGGGCGCGGTCATCGGTGTCTCCATGTCGTGAAAGCCAGAGTGTCGCCGCAGCTTCGGCGGCGCATGACGCTATCGAAACGATAGCTGCCTGCGCAGACGGGACGGGCGCAAGAGGCCGATTCGGCTTGGAACTTCGTCAGCGCCCCGGCGCGCCGTGGCCCGGCGCCGCGCGCACGCGGGCGACCTGCGCCGGCAGGTCGGTCCACGGTGCAGCCTGCGGCGCGAAGCGCGCGCGCATGTAGCCGGCCAGTTCGGCGATCTGCGCGTCGCTCAGGGCGTTGCGGAAGGCGGGCATGAAGCCGAGGTCCTTCGTCGCGGGCTCGCGCACGCCGTCGAGGATGGTGCGGATGAGGTTGTCGGGCCGGTCGCCGGACAGCTGGCTGTTGAGCGCGAGCGGCGTGTTCACGCCCAGCAGCGTCGGGCCGCCGGCGCCTGTCTTGTCGTGGTGGCAGGCGGCGCAGGCCATCTCGAACATGCGCTGCGGCGCGCCGAGCAGCTGGTCCTGCCGCGCCGCGGCGGCCTGCACCATGGCCTGCGCCTGCCGCTGCGGATCGGGCGCCGGCGCGGGGTTGAAGGACGCGAGGTACGTGGCCATGGCGCGGACGTCGGCATCCGACACCTGCTGCAGTTCGCGCACCACCTCCGCCATCGGCCCGCCGGCAACGCCGTGCCGCGGCGAATGGCCGTGGCGCAGGTAGGCGTACAGCGCATCGGCATCCCAGGGAACGGGCGACTTCGACAGCGACGTGAGCGCAGGCGCGTCCCAGCCGTCGATGGTGGCGCCGGCGAGGAAGGCGCTGCCGCCCTGCTCCGCCCCCAGCGCGTTGCGGGGCGTGTGGCAGGCGCCGCAATGGCCCAGGCCGTTGACGAGGTAGGCGCCCCGGTTCCACTCCGCGCTCTGCGTCGCAACGGGCACGTGGGGCGTGGCGTCGTGGAACAGCGCGTTCCAGCCCGCCATCAGCGGCCGCAGGTTGAAGGGGAAGCGCAGGTCGTTGTCCGGCGTCGGTGCCTTCACCGCGGGCAGCGACTGCAGGTAGGCGTACAGCGCCTGCAGGTCGTCGTCGCCGGTCTTGGCGAAGGCGGTGTACGGGAAGGCCGGGTAGAGGTGCCGGCCGTCGCGCGAGATGCCCTCGCGCATCGCGCGCTGGAAGGCCGTGAAGGACCAGCGGCCCAGGCCCGTCTCGGCATCGGGCGTGAGGTTGGTGGTGTGGAGGGTGCCGAAGGGCGTTTCCATCGCGCGGCCACCGGCATTGGGCACACCGCCGGGCGCGGTGTGGCACACCACGCAATCGCCGAGCGCGGCGAGTTGCCGGCCGCGCTCGATGGTCTCGGCGCTGTAGGCGGGTGCACTGAAGGACACGGGTGCGATGGCGGGTCGCCAGCCGAGCAGGCCGGCGATGGCGCCGAGGCCGCCGAAGACCAGGGCGGCGCCCGTCGCCCACAGGCCCTTGCGGCGCGGCAGCGGTGCATCGGCCGGCAGCCCGTGTGCCGGAAGGGGCAGCGCCTGCGGCGCCTCGTCAGATGCCGCGGCCTCACCCGCAGGTGGCAGCGGATTGAGCGCAGCCCGCACCACCTCGGGCGTGAAGGGCGGCGCGCGAAAACGCACGCCTGTCGCATCGAAGATCGCATTGGCGATCGCCGCCGTGCCCGGCACCGAGGCCGACTCGCCCGCACCCAGCGGCGGCTCGCCGGGGCGCGGCATCTGCAGCACCTCGACGACCGGCACCTCGCGGAAGCTGAGGATGGGGTAGCTGCCCCATTCGCGATTCGCGACCACGCCCTGCGGCAGCACGCCGGGCAGCTGCTCCTTGGCGGCATCGGTGTCGGCGGGCGGCGCCGGTGCGAACTGCACCTGCTCCTTCAGGGCGCGGCTGGTGGTCTGCAGCACGTTGCCGTGCACCTGGTGCTCGACACCCGCCGGGTTGATGGTCAGGCCCGCATCATGGCCGACGACCACGCGGCGCACATGCACCTCGCCTGTCCTGCGGTTGACCTCCACATCGGCCACCCAGGCGGCCCAGGCGGCGCCGAAGCCGGGCCACTTGCTGTGGATGTAGCGCGCATAGGCGAACCCCTGACCAAAAAGGATGTCGCCCCCTGGCCCGAGGCCGCCATCGACGTTCTCCTGCGGTCCCGTGCGCATGCGCCAACCGGCCTTCTGCGCGGTGGCCTGCACGAGCTCGATGGCGCGCGGGTCGTCGAGGTGGCGCAGGCGGAACTGCACCGGGTCCACGCCCGCGGCCGTGGCCAGTTCGTCGATGAAGGACTCGTGCGCGAAGGAGTTGGGCAGCGCCGACACGCCGCGCAGCCACGAGGCGCGCACGATGGGCGCCATGTCGTTGACCTTCACCCGCAGGTGGTCGTAGGCGTAGGGCGGGCGCGCGGTGCGGTCGCCCATCTCGTAGGCATGCGGCTGCGCATCGACGGTGCCGGTGAGCAGCAGCGCCAGCGTGGGGGCGCCGTTGCTGGGGTAGGAGCTCTCGAAGTCGTAGGCGCCGATGCCGCCCTCGGGCGACAGCGCACCGGCCACCGTCATGAGCTGCGCCGTGCCCTTGGGCTCCCACGCGTGCTCCTGCTCGCGCGTGAGCTGCACGCGCACCGGCGCTCCGACGGCGCGCGCCAGCAGTGCCGCATCGGCCGCCACGTCGTCGGCGCCGTTGCGGCCGTAGCAGCCGGCGGCCTCCATGCGCACGACGTCGACCTCGAGGTCCTGAACGCCCATCAGCTTCGCGAGGTCGGCGCGAAGGACATGCGGGTTCTGGGACCCGGCCCAAACGCGCAGGCGCGCGCGCCCACGCTCCCCCGCTTCGCGCGGTCCGCTGCCCCCCGAGGGGGCGCTCGCCCCTGGCCCCGGCCCAGCCGGGGCGGCCGATCCTGCGGATCGGGGGCTCGGCGCAGTTGGCTCCTCCAGCCAATGCGCGACGGCGCACGAGGGGCCGATGGAGGCATGCAGCTGGTACGGCCACAGGTAGGTGCGGCGCATCGCGTCGCCGGCGCCGGCCAGGGCCGCATCGACGTCGCCCTCGTCCACCAGCAGGCGCTGCGTGGCGGGGTTGTCGCGGATGGCCTGCGCCACCTTGTCGGGATGGTTCAGGTCCGGCATGCCGGGCCAGGGCTTCCAGCGCACGCGCAGCTCGCGCATCGCCTGCTCGGCATGCTCCTCGCGCTCGGCCACGATGCCGACGAAGTCGCGGATCACGACCACCCCGCGGATGCCGGGGATGTGGGCGATGGACGATTCGTCCACCGATTCCAGCGTGTTGCCGACGAAGTCGCCATGGTCGGCGCCCGCGTAGGGCGGCCGCACGACGCGGCCGTGCAACATGCCGGACAGCCGCATGTCGTGCACGAACACCAGTTCGCCCGACAGCTTGGCGGGAATGTCGACGCGGGGCTGCGGCGTGCCGACGAGGCGGTAGTCCTCGGTGCGCTTGACCTGCGCGGCGGTGTCGAGCGTGAGCACCGTGCGCTGGCCGGCCGCCAGCGCAGCCAGCGGCAGGCCGTCGGCATCGCCCGCCTGCACCACGCCGTCGACGATGCGCAGCGACGCGGCGGGCACCCCGAGCCGCGCCGCAGCACGCGCCAGCAGCCAGGCGCGCGCCTGGGCCGCAGCCAGCCGCAGGGGCTGCGCATGGATCTGGATCGAAGCGCTGGCAATGGTCCCGCCCTGGTTGGGCGCGCGCGCCGTGTCGCCGAGCACCATGCACACCGCGGCCAGCGGCACATCCAGTTCCTCGGCGACGATCTGGGCCAGCGCGGTGCGGATGCCGGTGCCCAGGTCCACATGGCCGTTCAGGGCGGTGACGCTGCCGTCGTCCCACACGGCCAGCAGCACCTCGTCGCCCTCGGCGGGATTGCCCGGCACCGCGGCCGGCTGGCCCTGGGCCGGCGGCGGCGCGGGCGGCGTCGGACGCACGACGACGAGCACACCCTCGGCCGCCAGGAAGTCGGCACGGCTGCGCGGCTGGCCGGCACGCATGGGAAGGCTCATGCCGAAGCGAGCCGCGCGGCGGCGTCTTCCACGGCACGCAGGATCTCGATGTGGGTGCCGCAGCGGCACAGGTTGCCCGACAGCTCCGCGCGGATGCGCGCCGGCGACGGGCGGGCCTCACGGGCCAGCAGCGCCGCGGCCTGCATCACCATGCCGTTGAGGCAGTAGCCACACTGCGCGGCCTGGGCGCGTTCGAAGGCCTGCTGCACAGGGTGGAAACCGTGGCGCGACCCCAGGCCTTCCAGGGTGGTGATGCATCGGCCCGCCACGCCGTGCGCGGGAATCACGCAGGCCCGGGCGGCGACCCCGTCCACATGCACGGTGCAGGCGCCGCACTGGCCCAGGCCGCAGCCGTACTTGGGGCCGTTGAGGCCCAGATCGTTGCGCAGCACATGCAGCAGCGTGGCTTCGCGCGAGACGGACACCGACACCGCGCGGCCGTTCACCTCCAGCGCCAGCACGGGCGCGGAGCCGCCGGCGCCCGGCGCCGCCGCTTGCCCGGGACTAGCGTCGCAACTGCCCATCGCCGGTGTACATCTCCAGGTCGACGAAGGTCGAGCCGTTGTGGTTGCGCGCGCTGTACTCGACCGGGAATTCGCCGAAGCTGGCGCGCCCGATGCCCTCCAGGCCGGCGATGAAGCTGTCGCGCGTGAGCGCCGGGCCGCCGCGCCGCAGGCCCTCGGCCATGACGCGGCCGACGATGTAGCCCTCGAGCGCCGTGTAGCTGTCGATCTTCTGGCCGAAGGCCGCGCGGTCGCGCTGGTAGTCGGCCACGATGGGCACGCGCAGCGCCTGCGGCGGCGGCACGATGCTGGCCGTGACCAGCCCGGCGAGCTTGCCTTCGAGCCGCTGGGCCGAGCCCTTGGCGTCGGTGATGCCCACCGACAGCGTGTAGAGCTGGGCGCCGGACCCGCTCGCGCGGTAGTCGCGGATGAAGACGTCGACCATGCGGCCGGCCATGATCATCACCACCGCGCCGGGCGATGCCGCCTTGAGGCCCGCCACCACGTCCTTGGCATCGGTCGCGGCGATGGCCATCGGCAGCTTCTGCACCACGTTGACCTTGAAGTCGGCCGCGAGCTGCTCGCAGGTCGCGAGGTTGGACTTGCCGAACGCGCTGTCCTGGAACACCACGGCGATGGACTGGATGCCGATGGTCGAGAGGTGGCTGATGATCTTGCGCAGTTCCAGGTCATAGCCCGCGCGCACGTGGAACAGCAGCCGGTTGACGCTGGTGCGGAAGGACGAGGTGCCCACCAGCGGCGCGAACATCGGCACGCCGGCCTTCTCGCACAGGGGCATGGCCGCCACCAGGTTGCCGGTGGCGACGTAGCCGGTGAGCGCGAAGACCTTGTCCTGCTCGATCAGGCGCGTGGTGTTGGCGGCCGTCTTCGCCGGCTCGTAGACGTCGTCGTACGACACGAGCTCGACGCGCCGGCCATGGACGCCGCCCGCCTTGTTGAGCCGGTCGAAGTACAGCTGGATGCCGGCGCGGTAGTCGATGCCGAAGTCCTGCGCGGGGCCGCTGAACACGGCCGACTGCCCGAGACGGATGACGCCATCGGCGACGCCGTTCTCGGCACGGGCGCCTCGCAGCAGCGCCGGGCCGAAGGCGAGCGCGGCGGCGCCCGCGGCGAGCGTGCGCCGCCTGGAAATGGAAGTCATGGGTGGCCCGGCTCCTTCAGGCAGTGGCGATGTCGGCGGACTGGATGCGCTTGACGCCCTTGGCCTGCATGTCTTTCCAGGCCTTGGCCAGCGAGCCGTTGAGGTCGATGGCGCGCGTGGCGTCCTCGATCACGTAGGCCTCGAAGCCGGCCTTGCGTGCATCGAGCGCGGTCCAGGCCACGCAGAAGTCGGTTGCCAGCCCGGTGACATAGACGGTCTTGATGCCGCGCGCCTTGAGGTACCCGGCCAGGCCGGTGACGGTCTTGCGGTCGGCTTCCTCGAAAGCGGAATAGCTGTCCACGCCCTTGTTGAAGCCCTTGCGGATGATGAGCTGCGCGGTGGGCAGCTTCAGGTCCTTGTGCAGCGCCGCGTCGTCGGTGCCCTGCACGCAGTGGTCGGGCCACAGCACCTGGTTGCCGTAGTCGAGCTTGATGCTGGAGAAGGGCTTCTGGCCCGCATGCGCGCTGGCGAAGGAGGCATGGCCAGGCGTGTGCCAGTCCTGCGTGACGACGACGTTGTCGAAGCTCTCGGCCAGCTTGTTGATGAGCGGCACCACCTCCGCACCGCCCTTGACCGGCAGCGTGCCGCCGTCGACGAAGCAGTTCTGCACATCGACCACGATGAGCGCGGCCTTGGGGCCGGGCTTGATCTTGCCGGCGGCCCACAGGGTGGGCGCGAGGCCGGCCGCGCCGAATGCGGCGGCGGCCTGAAGGAACTGACGGCGTTGCGGGATCTGCATGGGAAAGCCCTCCGGGGTTGGAATGGATCTGTGGAGGCCGCGGGACGACAAGGGGTGCTCACACGCTCAGGTAGGCGCGTCGCACGTCCTCGTTGGCTGCCAGCTCGGCCATGCTGGCGGCATATCGGATCTGGCCCTTCTCGAGCACGTAGGCGCGGTCGGAGACCAGTTCGGCGAAGTGCATGTTCTGCTCGGAAAGGAGGATCGACACGCCCTGTGCCTTCAGCTCCAGGATCATGTTGGCCATCTGCTCCACGATGACCGGCGCCACGCCCTCCGAGGGCTCGTCCAGCAGCACCAGGTACGGGTTGCCCATCAGCGTGCGCGCCACGGTGAGCATCTGCTGCTCGCCGCCGCTCATGCGGCCGCCCGGGCGGTGGGGCATCTCGCCGAGATTGGGGAAGAGCTTGAACAGCTTCTCGGGCGTCCACAGTGGCGCATCGCCCCCATCCGACCACTTGCGGCCAGCCTGTCGGCCCACCTCGAGGTTCTCCATCACCGTGAGGTCGGTGAACACGCGCCGGTCCTCGGGCACGAAGCCCAGGCCCAGGCGCGCCGCGTGGTGCGGCTCGGTCTTCGAGATGTCGTGGCCCAGGAAGCGGATCGCGCCGCGCCGCTTGGCCAGCATGCCCATCAGGGCCTTGAGCGTGGTGGACTTGCCGGCCCCGTTGCGGCCCATGAGCGCCACCACCTCGCCGCGCCGCACCTCCAGGTCGACGTCGTAGAGGATCTGCGCGGCGCCGTACCAGGCGCACAGGGATTTGGCTTCCAGCAATGTGTCTTGAAGGCTCATCTCAAAAATCCTGAAAGCGGATATCCGGACGCAGAGGACGCAGAGGACGCAAAGGTTTCGCAGAGGGCGCGGAAAGAGAATCAAGAACCTCTTCTGGCTGTTCTTTTGCGGCTTCCGCGCAACTTTTGCGCCCTCTGCGTTCGGTTTCCGTTCCCGTATTCATGCCGCCGCCTTCTCGAAGGTCTTGCCTGTGCCGAAGTAGACCTCCTGCACCTTCGGGTGGTCGCGGATCTCCAGCGGCTTGCCCTGCGCGATGAGGCGGCCGCGAGCCAGCACGATCATGCGGTCGGCGTACGCGAAGACGACGTCCATGCTGTGCTCGGTGAAGAGCACCGCCAGGCCGCGGTCGACCACCAGCTGCTTGGTCAGCGCCATGAGCGAATTGCGCTCCTTGGGCGCCATGCCCGCGGTGGGCTCGTCCATCAGCAGCAGCTTGGGCGAATTGGCCATGGCGATGGCGAGTTCGACCCGCTTGACGTCGCCGTACGCCAGCACGCTGCAGGGCCGGTCGGCCTGCGCCTTCATGCCGACCTGGTCGAGCAGGGCCAGCGCCTCGTCGCGCCTGTGTTCGGCGGCGGGCTTCCACATCGAGAACAGCTTGCGGTCGTGCGAGATCAGCGCCATCTGCACGTTCTCGACCACGGTGAGCGAGGAGAACGTTTCGGCGATCTGGAAGGTACGGCCCACCCCGAGGCGCCAGATGTCGCGCGGACGCTTGCCCACGAGCTCGGTGCCGTCGAGCCGGATCGAGCCTTGGTCGGCCTGCAGCTGGCCGTTGACCATGTTGAAGGTGGTCGACTTGCCGGCACCGTTCGGGCCGATCAGGGCCAGCAGCTCGCCGGCGGCGAGGTCGAAGGTGATGCCGTCGACGGCCTTCACGCCGCCGAAGGACTTGCCGAGGTTGCTGACCTGCAGCAGCGGTGTTGCGGTGCTCATCGTGCGGCCTCCCCGGTGGCGGCGTCGGCCCTCAAAGGCTGCTGGCCCGCGGCATCGGCCGCTTCATCGTCGGCGCGCCCGCGCCAGCGGTCGGCCAGCAGCTTGAGCGAGCCGGCGATGCCCTGCGGGAAGAGCAGCACCAGGATCAGGATGATGGCGCCGAGCGTGGCCCGCCAGTAGTCGGTGTTGCGCGCCACGGCGTCGTGCAGCCAGGTGAAGGTGACGGCGCCCACCACCGGGCCGGCCAGGGTCTGGATACCGCCGAGCAGCACCATCACCAGCCCGTCGACCGACTTGCCGACCGACAGCGACTCGGGCGAGATGCTGCCCTTGGAGAACGCGAAGAGCGCGCCTGCCAGGCCGGCCACGAGGCCTGCCACCACGAAGGCGGCCCACTGCATGCGCTTCACGTCGATGCCGATCGCATCCGCGCGCAGCAACGAATCGCGGCCCGCACGCATGGCGTAGCCGAAGGGCGAGAACAGCACGCGCCGCAGCCACCACACCCCGGCGCCCACCAGCACCAGCGTGAGCCAGTAGTAGTTGCGCTTGTCGGACAGCCAGGCCGAGGGCCACACGCCGGTCAGGCCATTGCTGCCGCCGGTGAAGCTGTCCCACTGGTAGGTGACGGCCCAGGTGATCTGCGCGAAGGCGAGCGTGAGCATCGCCAGGTACACGCCCGAGAGCCGCACCGCGAACCAGCCGTAGACGAAGGCGCCGATGGCCGCGACCAGCGGCGCCACGACCAGCGCGAGTTCCATCGGCAGGCCCAGCGCGCGCACCAGCAGCGCCGCGCCGTAGGCCCCGAGGCCGAAGTAGGCCGCATGGCCGAAGGAGTGCATGCCCGCGGGCCCCATGATGAAGTGCAGGCTGGCGGCGAAGAGCGCGGCCACCAGCAGGTCGATCATGAGCACGGTGGTGTAGGGCGAGCCGGCCGTGAGGAAGGGCGTCACGGCCAGCAGCGCCGCGAATGCTGCGGCCGCGATCACGTAGGTGCGGCCGGCGCGGCGCAGCGGCTCTTCCTGCATGCCGACGTAGCGGCTCGGCGCCTGCGGCCGGCCCCTCAGGCCCCAGGGCCGCCAGACCAGCACGACTGCCATCACGAGGAAGTCGACCACCAGCGTGAGCTTGGAAAAGGAGATGGGGAAGCCGAAGACGTCGACCACGCCCAGCCAGATGCACAGGGCCTTGATCTCCGCGATGAGCAGCGCCGCCACATAGGCGCCGGGCAGCGAACCCATGCCACCCACCACGACCACCACGAAGGCGGCGCCGATGGTGTTGAGGTCCATCTCCAGCGTGGCCGGCTCGCGCGGCAGCTGCAGCGCACCGCCCAGCCCGGCGAGCATGGCCCCCAGCGCGAACACGGCCGTGAAGAGCCAGGCCTGGTTCACGCCCAGGGCGCTGACCATCTCGCGGTCCTGGGTGGCGGCGCGCACCAGTGTGCCGAAGCGCGTGCGCGTGAGCAGCAGCCACACCAGGCCCAGCACCAGGGGCCCGACGACGATCAGGAACAGGTCGTAGGACGGGAACTGCCGCCCCAGGATCTCGACCGAGCCCTTGAGGCCCGGTGCGCGCGGGCCCAGCAGTTCGTCGGGGCCCCAGAGCCAGAGCACGGCGTCCTTGATGACGAGCACCAGCGCGAAGGTGGCCAGCAGCTGGAAGAGTTCGGGCGCCTTGTAGATGCGGCGCAGCAGCACCACCTCGATCAGCGCACCAAGCACGCCCACCGCGATCGCGGCCAGCGGCAACGCCAGCCAGAAGCCGCCGCTGCCCATTGCACCGCCGAGTTTGTCGGCCAGGGTGTAGGCGATGTAGATGCCCACCATGAAGAAGGAGCCATGGGCGAAATTGACGATGCGCGTGACGCCGAAGATCAGCGACAGCCCCGCCGCCACCAGGAACAGCGAGGACGCGGACGCCAGCCCGTTGAGGAGCTGGACGATCAGGCCGGAAAAGCTCATAACCCGTTCTTCAATTCAGTGACCCGCAGGTTTTGCAATGCAAACGCCCCCTGCGACTGGCGCCCGCAGATGCCAGGGCACCCGCGGAACTGGCTTTGCCAGGCCGCTGGGTGCGCCCCCTTCGCGAAGCAGAAGGGGGAGCGGCGAAGCCGCATGGGGGTTGCTTCATTTCAATCCGCGGCGCGGGACTTCTTGACGTCGGCCGCGGGGGGCTGGAAGCGCGCGTCGGCGCCGTCGAAGTAGGTGTAGTTCACCATCACGCCCTTGCCGCCCTCGTTCTTGGTGCGGCCGACGAAGGCGCCCATGGTCGACTGGTGGTCTTCGGCGCGGTAGCTGATCTTGCCGAAGGGGGTGTCGACCTGCAGGCCCTTGAAGGCCGCGACGAGCTTGTCGGAATCGGTGCTGTTGGCCTTGGCCACGCCGGCGGCGGCCGACTTGATCATGCTGTAGCCGACCACCGAGCCCAGGCGCGGGTAGTCCTTGAACTTGGCCTGGTAGGCCTGCTCGAATTTCTTGTGCTCGGGCGTGGTGATGCCGTACCACGGGTAGCCCGTCACCAGCCAGCCGTTGGGCGCCTCGTCCTTCAGCGGGTCGAGGTACTCGGGCTCGCCGGTGAGCACGCTCACCACTTCACGGTCCTTGAAGAGGCCGCGGGTGTTGCCTTCCCGCACGAACTTCGACAGGTCGGCGCCGAAAAGCACGTTGAAGATCGCGTCCGGCTTGGCATCGGCCAGGGCCTGCGCGACGCTGCCGGCATCGACCTTGCCCAGCGGGGTGGCCTGCTCGGTGACGAATTCGACGTCGGGCTGCGCCGCCTTGAGCAGCTGCTTGAAGGCAGCCACGGCCGACTGGCCGTACTCGTAGTTGGGATAGACGATGGCCCAGCGCTTCTTCTTGAGCTTGGCCGCGTCGGGCACCAGCATGGCAGCCTGCATGTAGGTGCCGGGGCGCAGGCGGAAGGTGTACTGGTTGCCGCCCTGCCAGGTCATCTTGTCGGTGAGCGGCTCGCCGGCCAGGTAGAAGAACTTCTTCTGCTTGGCGAAGTCGGCCAGCGCCAGGCCGGTGTTCGAGAGGAAGGCACCGGCCAGGATGTCGACCTTCTCGCGCGAGACCAGCTCCTCGGCCATGCGCACCGCATCGCCGGGGTTGGCGTTGTCGTCGCGCGTGATGAGCTCGATCTTCCTGCCGTTCACACCGCCAGCGGCGTTGATCTCGTCCACCGCCAGTTCCATGCCCTTCTTGTAGGGCTCGAGGAAGGCGGGCTGCGCCTTGTAGCTGTTGACTTCGCCGATCTTGATCACGCCCTGGGCGTGGACGGCAGGCGCCAGCAGCGCAGCGAGCGCGGCGACGGTGAAGGCGGGACGCAGTGCATTCATTGGAGACTCCTTGAAAAACTCGACAGGAAATTCGGACAGCCGAACGCAGAAGAAATGCAAAAACTACGCAGAGGGCGCAGAGAAGACAGAAGAAATTCCTTTTTTGGCTTTCTCTGCGCCCTCCGCGGATTCTTTGCGACCTCTGCGTTCGGCTGCCTGCTTCTGGCTTTCAGCGAAGACCATCTTCGCCCTTGATTTCGGACACCTGCAGCCCGCCGATGCGCGGCAGCGGCCGGCCGCTGTCGGTCACGGCCACGGCCACGACGATCTCGCCGGCGCGCGGCGCATCGCCGACGCGTGCCTCGACGGCGTCGAAATGGCTGCGCACGAAGGCGGCGTCCTTGTGGCCCAGGGGCACGTCGATGGCGGTGCCCAGCGTGCCGCGCTTCTTGGCCGACGGCACCAGCGCCGCGCCCTTCTCGACGGCCACGCGCAGCGGTGCGCCCAGCTTGGGATGCAGGATGGCGGCCGCATGCTCCAGCTCGCCGCCCTCGCCGACGATCGCGGCCTTGCCGTAGCTCTGGGCCTGGCCGGGCTCGATGCCCAGCGCCTTCACGGCCTTCTGGCCCAGCAACGCGCCGAGCTCCTCGCCGATGGCGATCAGCTCGTCGAGGTTCTCGCTGTAGCGGCCGGCGTAGGGGTTGGCGATGACGGCGATCGCGACGGCGCGGCGCGTGGGCGGGTCGATGACCCGGCCCATCTCCTTGCGCGTTTCGTCCACCTGCACCACCAGCTTGCGAATATCGACTGACATCATTGATCCTTCACTTGTCTTCTTTGCGACTTCTGCGAAACCTTCGCGACCTCTGCGTTCGGCTGCCCGTCTTCGACGACCTGTCGATTCACCGCAGCCCGTCCCACTGGGCGATGTTCTCGGCGCGCAGGCCACCCACGCGATCGTGCACGCGGTAGCCGGTGCTCATGGCGAGGATGAAGACGATCTCGTCCGATTCGGGCGCACCGGGCACGCGCACCTCGATGGCGTCGAACTGGCCGCGCACGTAGCTGGCGTTGATGTTGGTGAGCGGCACGTCGAGCGCGGCGCCCGGCGGGCCGACCTTCTTGGTCGAGGGCACGATCGACAGTGCGTTGCCGGGCTGGCCGGTCTTCTTCTCGTCGACGGTGCCGGCCTTGTACGCCGCACGGTCGCCCTTCCAGCCCAGCAGCTCGCGCATCGCGTAGCCGCCGGGCACGTGCCACAGCGCGCCGTGCTCGAGTTCGCCGGCGGCGCCGACGATGGCGCCCTTGCCGTAGGTGGCGATTCGATCGAGCGGCACGTCCATCGCGGCATGCAGCCGGTGCGCCATGTCGACGCCCACCGGCTCCAGCAGGTCCATCATGGGCAGGATGTCGGGCTCGTAGCGGCCTGCGAAGGGATTGGTCAGCACCGCGGCGATCGCACCACGCACCAGCGGCGTCGCGGCGCGCGGGCCGAACTCGTGGTGGATGGTCTCGACCTGGGTGAAGACGCGTCGGATGTCGATCATGGAAAGGATGCCTTGCTTTTCGTTAAGCAAATACTGAACCAAGTGCGGGCTGCCCGGCCTCGCCGGACGCCGAGCTTAAGGGCTGCACAAGTCGCCATTGCCCCTGGCAAACGAGTATCGCGGCGAAGGCGTGTCCGGCCGCCTGCACCGCGCGGGCGCGCCGCGCGCCCGCATCCAGTGCCTGTGCGACGACCTGGGGCGGCAGGGTCGGGACTTCCACCGTGACAGGCGTGTCGCCCAGGTCGCTGCCGTCCTTGCATTCGCTGGCCGGCAGGCGGCGGATGTCCGGGTGCGACACGTCCACGGCATTGGCGATGACGGTGGCCGCGGCGTCGGCGCCCGCCGCGGTCGCGGCGAGCACGGTCACGCTGTCGGCGATGCCCAGCGAGAAGCTGCGGCCGCGCCAGCCGCTCGTGGCCACGCCGCGCACGGGCTGGGCGGCATGCACGTCGAACTGGCCATCGGTGCGCAGGGCCGCGGCGTCGGCCGGGTCGAAGCGCGCCAGGTCGGCGTACAGCCCCACGCGTGCCGACGTACCGGGCGCCAGGTGGAAGGCGATGTCGCCGCCGTTGTTGGCCCAGGCGCGCACGATGCCGGCACGGCGGTAGGCGGCGATCAGTTCCTGCGCGACCGCGCCGGCGACGGCCGCCATCGGCGTCATGAAGAGCGGCGCGTGCACCGCACACGCGTCCCACATGCGGCGGGCCACCGGGCCGGCCGGCACGGCGCCGGCCGCGATGGGCTGCTTGAGCAGCGGCAGCTCGGCCACGAGCTCGTCGAGCAACGGCACGAAGCGCGCCCAGGCCTCGGCATGCGCGGCCGCGACGGCCTGCGGCTCGCCCTCGGCCTGCAGCACGACGTCCATCGGGCCGTGCTGGAAATGCCAGCGCCCGCCGTCGAGCAGGGCACGCGTCGCTGCCACGGCCGCCCCGTCAGCCCAGCATGGGGCCATGTCCCAGCGGCCACGGATTGACGCCGTCCGCGCGGCGCCACTCACGCGCCGTGGGGGCGCCGTCGTCCTGCCAGGCGCCGCGGGCCAGCGCCTTGCCGAGCGGCATGACATGGTCGACGTGGCCGCCGAGCGCCGCGTAATCGTCCAGGCGCATGCTGAACTCGATGGGCGCGATGATGGCCGGCGTGGGCACGGTGCCGAAGCTGTTGTCGGGCATGCGCATCACGTCGACCATGACGGTGATGCCGCCGCCCGGCCACACATAGGCCGGCGCGCCACCGCAGGTCACGTTGACCATCGCCTGCTTGATGGCGCGCGTGAGAAGGATCGGATTTTCGGTGACGCCGGCGCGCAGGCTGCCGCCCGCGCCGCCGAGGAAGAGCACGGTGCACAGGGACGGCTCGCAGTTCTCGCCGATGCGGTCGACCACGCGCTGCACCGCGGGCGGCATGGGCTGCTCGATGGGTTGCAGGTTGTCGTCGAGCACGTACCACTGCGCCTGCTCGCCGGTGGTGGAGGTCATGAGCAGGCGAAGTCCGGGCCTGGCGACGCCGGGTTCCCAGCCCTCGATGATGGACAGCGGGTCGGCGATGTCGGTGCCGCCCCAGCCGCTGCCGGGGTTGGCGACCTGGAAGTAGCGCCCCGGCGTGGACTTGCGCCCGCGCATCTGGATGCCCGAGGGTGCCATCGACAGGCAGCGGCCGGCCTGGTGCTCGGTGAGCACGCCGGTGATGTGGTCGTCGACCACCACCACCTCGTCGGCCAGTTCGAGCAGCTGCTTGGCGAAGATGCCCACGGTGGCCGAACCGCAGCCCACGCGCATGCGCTGCTCCTCGACGCCGTTGACGATGGGCGCCCTGCCCGCCTGGATGACGAGGCTGGCCCCGCCGTCGATGGTGCATTCGGCCGCCTGCTTGTTGCACAGGTTCTGCATGAGCTCCAGCGTCATGCGGCCTTCCTTCTTGCTGCCGCCGGTGAGGTGGTGCACGCCGCCGAGCGAGAGCATCTGCGAGCCGTATTCGGCCGTGGTCACGTGGCCCACCACCTCGCCCTTGTAGCGAACGTTGGCCTGCTCGGCGCCGAGGAAGCGGTCGGTGTCGATCTTCACCTTCACGCTGCAGTAGCTGAAGATGCCTTCGGTCACCACGGTCACCATGTCGACGCCGTCGGCCTTGGAGCCGACGATGAAAGGCGCCGGCTTGTAGTCGGGGTAGGTGGTGGAGGCGCCGATGCCGGTGACGAAGACCTCGTTGGCGTGCAGCAGGTCGCCGTTCCAGTCGGCCGGCACGCCGGCGTCCGCCGCCTCGCCCTCGGCGCCGGGGCGTGCGAAGGAGACCAGCGCCGGCGCCTCGGTGGCCAGCTCGCGGCGCAGCAGCACCACCGGGTCGACGCGCACCAGCACCCCGGCGCGGTTGGCGTAGCGGTCGCAGGCGCCCGTGCGGCCCTCGGAAATCTGGCAGAGCACGGGGCAGGCGTTGCATTCGACCTTGGCGGCGCTCATGCGCTCGTTGCGCACCGGCGACTTGCCGTAGCCCAGGCCCGCCGCATCGGGCACGACGGGCAGGTCCATGCTCGGCAGCCCGTCGGTCTTGGTGTGTTCAGTCATCGTGGGTCATCCATGGAGATGAGGCGCTCTCACCTGCAACAAGCGTGCCCGCGTGCCGCTTGAGCGCCACCATCGTTTTGTGTAGCATTTGCTCCACTTTCATGTTGCGGTTGCTACATGGAATGGAATGTAGCGGTGCGGCGCGAAGCTTGCATGGGTGGTTTTCCCGAGGCGCATTCACCGAGACGGTGCACCGTGAACGACAATTGGGCGGCCCCAGCCGGTTGACGCGCCAGCCATCGTTCGCAAGCATTCCCGTCGCCCGCCATTCCCTCTGTCAACCACTGTTTTCGAAACCGCCATGAGTGCCTTCAGCGAAGAACGCGTTCTTTCGGTCCACCACTGGACGGACCGCCTGTTCACCTTCACGACCACGCGCGACCCGGCGCTGCGCTTCTCCAACGGCCACTTCACGATGATCGGCCTGAAGGTCAACAACAAGCCCCTGCTGCGCGCCTACAGCATCGTCAGCCCCAACTACGAGGAGCACCTGGAGTTCCTCAGCATCAAGGTCGAGGAAGGCCCCCTCACCTCGCGCCTGCAGCACATCCAGGTCGGCGACACGATCATCGTCGGCCGCAAGCCCACGGGCACGCTGCTGATCGACTACACGCTGCCCGGCAAGCGCCTGTACCTCTTCGGCACCGGCACCGGCCTGGCGCCTTTCATGTCGGTGATCCGCGACCCGGAAACCTACGAGAAGTTCGAGCAGGTCATCCTGGTGCACGGCGTGCGCCAGGTCGACGAGCTGGCCTACCACGACCTGGTCGTCGACCACCTGCCCAAGCACGAGTTCCTGGGCGAGATGATCGAGAAGCAGCTGTTGTACTACCCCACGGTGACGCGCGAGGAGTTCCGCAACCAGGGCCGCATCACGGACCTCATCACCACCAACAAGCTCACCGACGACCTGGGCTTGCCGCCGCTGAATCCGGCCGAGGACCGCGTGATGATCTGCGGCAGCCCCGGTCTGCTGACCGACATGAAGGAAATCCTCGAAGGCCGCGGCTTCAAGGAAGGCAACACCAGCACGCCGGGCGACTACGTCGTCGAGCGCGCCTTCGCGGAGAAGTAGCCGAATGCGGACCGCCGAACGCAGAGGGCGCAAAGGGTCCGCAAAGGGCGCAGAGAAGACATCCGAATCTTCGATGGTCTTCTTCTGCGACCTCTGCGAGTTCTCTGCGCCCTCTGCGTTCGGTACCCGCTCCCGCATTCGCATCCACACCGCATGACCACCCGCAAGACCGTCGCCAAGCCCCAGCGCAAGACCGGCGTGCGGGAGGCGGCGGCGCAGGCGACGCGCGACGCGATCCTGAAGGCGGCCACCAAGGTGTTCGCGAAGTACGGCTACGACGGCGGCAGCGTGGAGAAGATCTCCAAGGCGGCCAAGTCGTACGACCGGATGATCTACTACTACTTCGGCAGCAAGGAAGGCCTGTTCGTCGCGGTGCTCGAAGGCATCTACCAGCGCATGGACGAGGCCGAGGCGGCGATCGCGCTCGATGCCTCGCGGCCGGTCGAGGCGCTCACCGAGGTGATCCGCTTCGTGCACGGCTACTACCGGCGCAACCCCGACTTCGTCACGCTGCTGAACACCGAGAACCTGCACAAGGGCCGGCACATCGCCCGATCGGTGCGGGCGCGCGAGTACTCCTCGCGTGCGGTGGCGATCATCGCGGACATCCTGGCGGCAGGCGCGGCGCAGGGGCTGTTCCGCGCCGACGTGGTGGCGCGCGACGTGTACCTGCTGATCGCGGCCTCGGGCTACTTCTATACCTCCAACCGCTACACCCTGACCACCTTCCTGGACGAGGCCCTGGACGCGCCGGACAAGGTGGCGCACTGGGAAGACTTCGTCATCGAGGCGGTGCTGCGCACCGTGCGGCTCGAGGACGCGGCCGACAACGACACCCCACCTCACGAAGAGAGCAAGTCATGGCAGAAATCGCAACCGGCGGCAAGTCGGGCAAGGTCGTCATCCAGAACATAGGGCTGCTGCTCTCGGGCGACATCGACCGGCCCATCCTCGATGCCGACACCATCGTCGTGAACGACGGGCTGATCACGGCCGTCGGCAAGTTCAAGGACTGCGACACCGAGGGCGCCAAGACCGTCATCGACGCCAAGGGCGTGTGCGTGGCGCCCGGCCTCATCGACAGCCACGTGCACCCGGTGGCCGGCGACTGGACGCCGCGGCAGAGCCAGCTCAACTGGATCGAGTCGAGCATGAACGGTGGCGTGACCACCATGATCTCGGCCGGCGAGGTGCACTACCCCGGCCGGCCCAGGGACATCGTGGGACTGAAGGCGCTGGCGATCACCGCGCAGCGGGCCTTCGACGCCTTCCGCCCCGGCGGTGTGAAGGTGCTGGCCGGCGCGCCGGTGATCGAGAAGGGCATGGTCGAGAGCGACTTCAAGGAGCTCGCCGAGGCCGGCGTGGGCCTGCTCGGCGAGGTGGGCCTGGGCACGGTGAAGGCCGGCTACGAGGCCAAGGAGATGGTGGCCTGGGCGCGCAAGTACGGCATCCAGAGCACCATCCACACGGGCGGCCCCTCGGTGCCGGGCTCGGGCTACATCGACAAGGACACGGTGCTGGAGGCCGACGCCGACATCATCGGCCACATCAACGGCGGCCACACCTCGCTGCCGCTCAAGCACGTGTGCGAGCTGTGCGAGCAGAGCACGCGCGGCATCGAGATCGTGCACAACGGCAACGAGCGCGTGGCCATCGGCGCCGCGCGCGCCGCGATCGAGCTGAAGTGCCCGCACCGCGTGATCCTCGGCACCGATGGCCCGGCCGGCTCGGGCGTGCAGCCGCTGGGCATCCTGCGCATGGTGTCGCTGATCTCGTCGATGGCCGACATCCCGGCCGAGGTGGTGTTCTGCTTCGCGACCGGCAACACGGCGCGCATGCGCAACCTGAACTGCGGCCTGGTCGAGGTCGGCCGCGCGGCAGACTTCGTCTTCATGGACCGCGCGCAGCACACGGCCGGCAAGACGCTGCTCGAGAGTGTCCAGCTGGGCGACATCCCCGGCGTGGGCATGGTGATGATCGACGGCATCGTGCGGGCCGGACGCAGCCGCAACACGCCGCCGGCGACCGAGGTGCCGGTGGTCGTTCCGGCTGGCCACTGAACCCCCTCAAGCGATCGTAACGACCGTGACGAATTCGGCTGCTTCGCCCGCCTGGCGTGGGCTGCAGCCCGATTGCACTTTTGCCGGTCAGCCCCGGACTGGGCGCGACGCTGCCTGCGCGCGCGCCTTCGCTTCGTCCGACAGCGCCCGCGCGCAGCCGGCCGACAGCAGCAGGATGGCCGAGGTGAAGTAGATCCACATGAGGATCACCACCAGCGAGCCGGCCGCGCCGTAGGCCGACACCACGGCCGCCGTCGACAGGTACAGCGCCAGCGCCTGCTTGCCCAGCGTGAACAGCACCGCGCCCACCGCCCCGCCAACCAGCATGTAGCGCATGCGCGGCTTGGGTCCGGTGCTCAGCCGCATCAGGCCCGCGAACAGCCCGGTGCAGAAGGCGAAGGAGATCAGCTCGTTGATGCCGCGCAGCAGCGGCTTGAGCGACAGCCACTGCCCGGCCCAGTCGGCGATGAAGTTGATGGCCGTGCTCGCCGCCAGCGACATCAGCAGCAGCACGCCGAAGACCAGGATGTAGCCCAGCCCGCGCAGCCGCAGCGAGGCCGTGTACCACCAGGGCGTCTCGGGGGCGGGCTCGCCGCCCTGGCGCCAGAGGCGCTCGAAGGCCGACTGCAGCTCGGCGAACACGCCCGTCGCGCCCGAGATCAGCAGCACGAAGGCCAGCACCGAGGCGATGATCCCTTCCTTGGGCTGCTGCGCACTGGTGAGCGCCTGGCGCACCGCTTCGGCGCCGCGCTGGCCGACCACGGCGGAGATCTCGCCCACCAGCCGCGTCTGCACGAAGGCCGGGTCCAGCCACCAGCCGAGGATGGCGACGATGAGCACCAGCAGCGGTGCGAGGCTGAGGATGCCGTAGAAGGACATCGCGGCGCTCATGCGCAGGCCGTCGGCCTCCTTCCACAGCATGGCGGCGCGCCACAACGGCGTGAGCGGCCGCAGCGGCACCAGCAGTTTCTGGACGAAGGGCGGAAGCGAGGTGGGGGACACGGCCGGCATGCCCCGACGCTAGCGGCCTTCGGTGGCGCTGTCGATCAGCGCGGGCCGCGCGAGCGGAACACCAGGTGCCGCGCCGAGAGGTAGTTGACGACCATGCCGCACAGGCTGCCCAGCGCGACGCCGAGCGCCGCAGCCCATGGGCCCTCGATCGAACGCAGCGTGAGCACGTAGACCGCGTAGTTCACTGCCGCGCCGCCGAGCATGGCGAGCACATAGGACAGGTACTCGCGCCACAACGAGGCGGAACGATCGACCGCGAAGGTGAAGCGTCGGTTGAAGGCCCAGGTCGCGGTGGCCGCGGCTAGGAAGGACAGCACGCGGGCGGCATACCAGCCCAGCCAGGGTGCCAGCAGGTAGAGCACGCCCACGTCGACGATCAGGCCGAGCACGCCGGCCACCGCGAACAAGGCCAGCCGGCGCGCGCCGCCGCCGGACTCGGCGCCCCGCGGGCCGGCGTCGTTCATGGCCGGCGCAGCGCGTTGCGCACGCCCGGCGTGGCCAGATAGCGCAGGCGCTTGACCTCGCGCCGGCCCAGCGTCACCGTGCGAAGCACAGCGCCGCAGGCGGCCGAGAGCATGGCGGCCAGCATCATCCCGGTGGCCAGCACGGCGGTGGGCAGGCGCGGCACCAGGCCGGTCTCGAGGAAGGTGATGAAAAGCGGAATGGCCAGCACGATCGCGCCGAAGGCGAGCAGGCCGCCGATGGCGCTGAAGAAGCCCAGCGGCCGCTCGTTGACGTACAGGCGCAGGATCATGACGAGGATGCGCCAGCCGTCGCGATACGTCGAGAGCTTGGAATGCGAGCCCTCGGGCCGCGACCGGTACAGCGTGGGCCGCTCGGCATGGGGCATCCGCAGCTCGAGCGCATGCACGGTGAGCTCGGTCTCGATCTCGAAGCCCTTGGCCAGCGCCGGGAAGGACTTCACGTAGCGGCGCGAGAACACCCGCAGGCCCGACAGCATGTCGGTGAAGTGGCCGCCGAAGAGGTGCGCCACCGCGCCGGTGAGCAGGCGGTTGCCGAAGCGGTGGCCAAGCCGGTAGGTCTGCGCGTCCTGGCGATCGTCGACGCGCGCGCCCACCACCATGTCGAGGTTGCCCTCGACCAGGTCGGCGATCAGCTCGCGCACGGTCGACAGGTCGTAGGTGGCGTCGCCGTCGACCATCACGTACACGTCGGCCTCGACATCCGCGAACATGCGGCGCACCACATTGCCCTTGCCGCGCAGCGCCACGTGCGTCACCTGCGCACCGTGCGCGCGTGCCACGGCAGCGGTGTCGTCGGTCGACGCGTTGTCGAAGACGTGGATCTCCGCCTGCGGCAGCGCGGCGCGGAACTCGGCGATGACCTGCGGGATGGCCAGCGCCTCGTTGTAGCAGGGAATCACGGCCGCGATGCGCAATGCGGCGAGGGGGTCGGGGGCGCTCATGGTGTGGCCGGCAGTATGCGGTACGCCTTCACGCTTCCCTGCTCCGCGATGAGCTGGAAACGGCGATCGAAGCCCGGCTTGGTATGGATATAGGGCGCCAGGTCGGTGCGGATCACGATGCGGCCGAAGCCCTGGGCCGCCAGCTTGCGCGCGAGTTCATCCGCGGGCAGGTACACGAAGTCGGCATAGCGGTAGGGGCCGAAGACATCGCCCCACGCCGGGACGCCGGCGTAGTACAGCGCGTCGTTGAGCACCACCTGGTACAGCTTGTCGGGCACCGGATGCGCGCGCAGATAACTCAGGACTTCGTAACCCGGCACCTGCTGGCGAAGAAAGGCTTCCCGCGTCTGCGGCGTGGGCGAGATGATGCGCCAATGCGCGGCGAACCGCGACAGGCCGGCCGCCGCGAGCACCGCCACGAGCGCGCCAGCCGCCATCGCAGGCCTGCGCCCGCCGGCGAGTCCTGGGGCCCGGCTCCGGACGAGGCCCGCGCCCCAGAGGTAGAGCTGTCGCCAGCCCATCGCGCCCAGCCAGGCGAGGATGGGAAACGAGGCCATCATGTAGCGGGGATAGCGCGAGGTCAGCACCCACACGACGAGCGACCAGACGCCGAACGCGAAGGCGGCACGCACGGCCGGCCTCGCCTTCCAGAAGACGCCGAAGGGAACCACGAGCAGGGCCCAGAACATCACGTTGGGCAGGCTGGCGTGCGCCCGCACGTCGTCGAGCTGCTGCTGGTAGTCGGCAGGGTTCCAGTTGGTGAAGCCGAACACGCGCGCCCCGATGGGATTGAACGGATCGCCCGTCTGCAGCCAGTTGCGCGCGTACCAGTAGATGCACGGCAGCAGAAAGGCCGCGAGTCCCAGTGCCAGCGGGCCGGGCCGGCGCTCCCGCCACAGCACCCACAGGCCCAGGAGCGGCAGGAAAGTGAGCGCCTGGTACTTGCTGCCTGCCGCCACGCCGAGGAAGAAGGCCGCCAGCACCAGCCAGCGCGTGGGCCGGGCGCCGCCGTCGCCGTCGCCGTCTTCTTGCCAGATCCACAGCGCGGCGCAGGCCGCGACGACGAAGAGCGCCACCGCCATGTCGATCAGCGCATTGGCGTATTCGCCCACCGCCAGCAGGATGACCACCGCCATGCCGGCCACGATGCGGTCGGTGTACAGCACGGCCAGCCGATAGACGACGAGGGCCGACAGCCAGCCCGCCAGCGCATGCAGCAGGTGCGGGAACACGTCGCCCATCCACGGCAGCGCGGCCGCATAGAGCAGGTTGTAGTTGTAGGGGAACCAGGGGTAGCGCAGCCAGTCGTGGATGCCGATGCGTCCGCTCAGGGCGGTCTCTCGTGCCCATGGCAGGTGGTACATCATCTCGTCGAAGGCGAAGGGCGGCGAGAGCGGTTCGATCAGGCACACCACCACGGCGCCGGCGACGACCCAGCGCATGGTGCGCTCGGCCAGCGTCGGCGCCGGGGCCGGCGGGACGGCGCGCAGCCGCCGCCACGCGGCCGGCGTTCGCATCGCCGCCGCGGCCAGTGCGGCAAGCAGCAGCGCCATCGTGGCCGCAGGACGCAGCCAGCCCACGATGCCGAGACCCTGCAGCAGCAGCACGAAGACGCCGATGCCCAGTGCGCAGGACAGGGCCAGGCCCAGCCATGCGTCGCCCCGGGCCGTTCCGTGCCGTGCGGGCGGGCCGGCCCGCAGGCGGGCGCCGACCAGGTCGCCCACGCCCCAGGCGGCCCAGAGAAACAGGGCCAGCGCCGCGATGTGCTGCGCGGCGAAGATCAGCTTCTGCAACAGCAGGGTCACCTTGACGGCCGCCTCGCGCTCACAGGTTCGGCGCCAGCAGGCGCTCGAGTTCGGATTCGCTCGCCTGCCGGCGCGCCGCCTGGTCGACCAGCTGGTCGTGGCCGATCTTGCCGACGTTGAAGTAGGTGCTGTCCGGATGGCTGAGGTAGAAGCCCGACACGCTGGCCGCTGGCGTCATGGCCAGGCTTTCGGTCAGGCCCATGCCGATCTCCTGGCATTGCAGCAGCTCGAACATCGGGCCCTTGACGCTGTGGTCCGGGCAGGCCGGGTAGCCGGGCGCGGGACGGATGCCGCGGTACTGCTCCTTGATGAGCTCGTCGTTGCCGAGCGCCTCGTCGGCCGCGTAGCCCCACAGGTCGGTGCGCACGCGCTTGTGCATGGCCTCGGCGAAGGCCTCGGCCAGGCGGTCGGCCAGGGCCTTGAGCATGATGGCCGAGTAGTCGTCGAGGTCGTCGGTGAAGTACTTTTCCTTCTTCTCGACCCCCAGGCCGGCCGTGACGGCGAACATGCCCACATAGTCGGCGAGGCCGCTGTCCCTGGGCGCGACGAAGTCGGCCAGGCAACGGCTGGGTCGCATCACGCCGTCGATGGCCTGCTTCTCGGTCTGCTGGCGCAGGCCGTACCAGGTCAATGCCGCTTCGGTGCGCGACTCGTCGGTGTAGAGCACGATGTCGTCGTCACGCTCGGTGTTGGCCGGCCAGAAGCCGACCACGCCGCTGGCCGAGAGCCAGCGCCCTTCGATGAGCCGCTGCAGCATGCGCTTGCCGTCGCTGAAGACGCGCTGCGCCTCGGTGCCCACGACCTCGTCCTTGAGGATCTGCGGGAAGGGCCCGGCCAGGTCCCAGGTCTGGAAGAAGGGACCCCAGTCGATGTACTGCGCCAGCTCGGTGAGGTCGAAGTTGCGGAACACGCGGCGGCCGAGGAACTTCGGCACCGGCGGCCGGTAGCCGGCCCAGTCGATGGGCGTCTTGTTCGCACGCGCCTTGACCAGCGGCCACAGCGGCACCTGCTTCTTGTTGGCGTGCTGCTGACGCACCTTGTCGTAGTCGGCGTTGAGCTCGGCGATGTAGTTGGATGCCTGCTCGCTCAGCAGCGACTGCGCCACGCTCACGCTGCGCGAGGCATCGGGCACATAGACCACCGGGCCCTCGTAGTGCGGTGCGATCTTCACCGCGGTGTGTACGCGGCTGGTGGTGGCGCCCCCGATGAGCAGCGGAATCTTCCGGATGCGGAAATGCTCGTCCTTCTGCATCTCGCCGGCCACGTACTGCATCTCTTCCAGGCTCGGCGTGATCAGGCCCGACAGGCCCACGATGTCCGCACCCTCGACCTTGGCCTTGGCCAGGATCTCGTGGCACGGGACCATCACGCCCATGTTCACGACCTCGAAGTTGTTGCACTGGAGCACGACGGTGACGATGTTCTTGCCGATGTCGTGCACGTCGCCCTTGACGGTGGCGATGACGATCTTGCCCTTGCTGCGCACGTCGCGGCCCGCGGCCTCGTCCTGGCGCTTCTCTTCCTCGATGTAGGGGATGAGGTGGGCCACGGCCTGCTTCATCACGCGGGCCGACTTGACCACCTGCGGCAGGAACATCTTGCCGGCGCCGAAGAGGTCGCCCACGATGTTCATGCCATCCATGAGCGGCCCTTCGATCACGTGCAGCGGGCGGCCGCCCTTGGCGAGGATCTGCTGGTAGGCCTCTTCCGTGTCCTCGGTGATGAAGTCGGTGATGCCGTGCACCAGCGCGTGCGACAGCCGCTGCGCCACCGGCACCGGCTGGCCGGGCGTGCCGCGCCATTCGAGCTTCTTGCTGTCGTCCTTGGCAGCGCCCTTGGCGCTCTCGGCGATCTCGACCAGGCGCTCGCCGGCGTCGGGGCGGCGGTTGAGCACCACGTCCTCCACGCGCTCGCGCAGGGTGGGCTCCAGCTCGTCGTAGACGCCCACCATGCCGGCGTTGACGATGCCCATGTCCATGCCCGCCGCGATGGCGTGGTACAGGAACACGGTGTGGATGGCCTCGCGCACCGGGTCGTTGCCGCGGAAGCTGAAGCTCACGTTCGACACGCCGCCCGACACCTTGGCGCCCGGCAGGTTCTGCTTGATCCAGCGCACGGCCTCGATGAAGTCGACCGCATAGTTGTTGTGCTCCTCGATGCCCGTGGCCACCGCGAAGATGTTGGGGTCGAAGATGATGTCCTCGGGCGGGAAGCCCACTTCATGGACCAGGATGCGGTAGGCCCGCTCGCAGATCTCGATCTTGCGCGCGAAGGTGTCGGCCTGGCCGATCTCGTCGAAGGCCATCACCACGGCCGCGGCACCGTAGCGGCGCACCAGGCGGGCCTCGTGCTTGAATTTCTCGACGCCCTCCTTCATGGAGATCGAGTTGACGATGCCCTTGCCCTGGATGCAACGCAGGCCGGCCTCGATCACCTCCCACTTGGAGGAGTCGACCATGATCGGCACGCGCGCGATGTCGGGCTCGCTGGCGATCAGGTTCAAGAAGCGCACCATCGCGGCCTTGCTGTCGAGCATGGCCTCGTCCATGTTGATGTCGATCACCTGCGCGCCGTTCTCCACCTGCTGGCGCGCGACGGCCAGCGCGTCCTCGAACTGGCCGTTGAGGATCATGCGGGCGAAGGCCTTGGAGCCGGTGACGTTGGTGCGCTCGCCGATGTTGACGAACAGCGTCCCCTCGCCGATGAGCACCGGCTCGAGGCCGGACAGCTTCATGGGAGGAGGAGAAGGAAGATCGCGCGGGACGGAGGACATGGGCTCACCTGCAGGGGACACGGAGAAACAGGCGAGCGTCGTTGCGAAGAAAAGGACCCGAGCCTGGCGAGATCAGTCAGGCACCGTGCTGACCGATTGCGCTGCAACGCTCCTCGGGCGCGGCAATTTTAACGATCAGTCTCCGCACGGCGAGACTGCGCCCCTTTCGCCAGACTGCGGTGGCTCGCCACGCATCAGTCGCAACAGGTTCGCCAATACGATCAGCCGATCGCTGGCGGCAGCAACGGCTTCCTCACCGAAATGCCGCATCACTCGCTCGTCGTGGGCAGGACCGCCATAGCGCTCCGCAAAGCTTCGCTTCAATTGCAGTGTCGAGCGCCCTTCGACGGACACCCCATGCACCTGCAACAGGCAGGCCTCCAGGCATGGCTCGCACTCGATTGCATGAACCCTGGCACGCTTGGCGGCCTGGCGCGTCTTGTCGTTCCAGTCTTTATCGGTATCGAGCAGCGCAGCGACGATGTCATATGCGGCATTGGCAGATTGGCGTCGCGCAAAGTCGACCACATGGGCCGCACCTCGACCACGCGCGTTCTTGATCGTGACCGCCACGCCCGATCCGCGGGAAACGTACAAGGCCTTGAGGTGATGAAGAAAAAGGACTTCCGCGTCGCCTTCGCCAACCAGCAACGCAGTGCGGGCGGCTTGCCGACGCACGATAGGTGGCTTCACAGTTGCGGCACCGCGCCATAGGCGCCTGCCATGTACTTAGCGTAGAAGTTGTCGTCATTGCGAATCCCCTCTACGCTGTCCAGCCGCCAGGCACTGCTCTCACTGCTGGCGCCTTTTTCTACCAGTATGACCTGGGATTTATGCACCAGGTTCAGCACCTCCATGGCATGGCAGGTAAACAGCAACTGGGCGCCATGCGGATTGGTCACCCGACTGGCAAATAGGCCAAGAATGGGTTCCAGCATGTGGGGGTGCAGATCGTTCTCGAATTCATCGATGACCGCCAGACCGCCCACTTGTAGAACGGGCAGCAGGCGGTGCAGCAGCATGAACGCGCCCTGTGTGCCGCTGGACTCCAGGGGAAACGGCAATTCGAACGTCTTGCCGCCTGCGATTTGGTGCACACCGTACGGAGCCCATATCCTGCTGGCTTTCCCGTCGGGCGATACCGTCTCGACCTCGCGCACCTGCACGTCGCTCAAACCCAGATCCCAACTTGAGAGCAAACGTACCAGATGTTGTCGCTGTGTTTCGTCTCGGGCGAAATAAGCTGCTGCAGCAACCAACTGCTGGACATCGTTATTCACACGCCCGTACTGGTGGATGTTCGTGGCCAAGTGGGTTTGGGTCAACCGCTGGGCCAAGGCCACGCCGTACTGCGCCGCCGTGGCAATGAGGGAGGCATTGGGCCGCACCTTGCGCGCTTCCGCGGGCGCGAAGCCGAAGTCCTGTTGCTTGATGTCGTAGCTCTGCGTGGATTCGTTCCACTCTCGCACGAACACATAGCGCATGCGCTCGTGCCGTGCGTAAAGTGCTTCATGCAGCACCCGTGCAGGTGTGCAACGCAGCGTGTAGCGCATGAGCCGGCCATCCATGTCGACTTCCGCCTCGAATTCCGAAGGCTCATCCTGGCTAGCCGCATGAGGTTGAAATGGCAGGGGTTGGGCGGGATCGGCCGCAAACGATTGCCGGACGAACCAGTCCATGAACAAGATCGGCTTGAGCAGCGCGGTCTTGCCGCCCGCATTGGGGCCGATCACCCCCATGACCGCGCTTACACGCTCGCCGTTGGTCGCAGTGTGTGACCAGACTGCTTCAGGCACCTTGCGGTCCAGCAGCCAGGAAACTTCGGCCCGCTCTCGAAATGACTGGAAGTTGGCAAATGCATAACGGTGCAACATGTACCAATTAAATCACTGAATCAACAAGATTTCGTTGGATTCTCAATTTAAACAGGTCATTTAAAGGCAAGAAGCTTAAGCGGGCTGCGCCGAGGCCGGCAGGCCGAAGACGCGGTCGAAGCCCCAGTTGAAGCAGAAGGTGTAGACGAGGAAGAACACCATCAGCCCGCCGTCCATCACCAGTGCATGCCACAGGCTCACGCCGAGCCACCAGGCGAACACCGGGATCAGCACCACCGCCAAGCCCAGTTCGAAGCCGATGGCGTGCGCCACGCGCCGCGCCACGCTGCGCCCGCGTACGGCCTGGCGCGATTCCCACCACTCGAACGCGCTGTTGTAGCCCAGGTTCCACACGATGGCGATGGCCGACGCCATGACGGCTGCGACGCCCGAGTGGCCCAGGCCGTTGTCGGAAAGCATCGCCAGCCCAAAGGTGGCGCAGACGATGGCCAGCCCCTCGTAGAGGCTGATGTAGACGATCTTTCGCTGGATTCCTTGCATGCGGCAGAATTTATGTCTTCTTGATTGACATAAAAAGTCATCTTCTTTCAGATTCTTTGATAGATCGAGCATGGCGTTCGACAGCGACAGCGTGGCGGTGTTCCTGGCGGTGCTCGACCACGGCTCCTTCTCGGCCGCCGCCCGCGCCCTGGGCAAGGTGCCGTCGGCCGTGAGCATGGCCATCGCCCAGCTGGAGGCCGAACTCGACCTGCCGCTGTTCGACCGCAGCGGGCGCGAACCGCGCCCCACGCCGGCCGCGCGCTCGCTGGAGCCGCAGGCGCGGCTCATGGCGGACCAGCTCACGCAGCTGCAGGTGCAGGCCCTGGCGCTGACACAGGGCCTGGAGCATCGGCTCACGCTGGCCATCGCCCCCGAGCTGCTGGGCGCGGCGTGGGGGCCGGCCCTCGCCACCCTGGCCGCCGAATACCCGGCGCTGGAGATGGAGGTGCTGGCCGCGCCGCAGGCCGACGCCCTGGCCATGCTGCACAGCGGGCGCGCGCAATTGGCGCTGGTGTTCGAGCGGCCCGGCATGGACGGGCGCGAAGGCTTTCAGGAGGTGGCGCGCGAGACGCTGGTGCTGGTGATCGCGCCCGGCCACCCGGTGCTCGCCGCCGCCGGCGGCCGTCTGCGCGAGCAGCACCTGGCGGCCACGCGGCAGATCGTCGTCGCGGGCCGGGACGTGCCCACGGCCGACCCGCGCTTCGTCTTCGCGCGGCAGGTCTGGCGCACCGACAACGCGCTGGCGGCGCTGAACATGGTGAGCGCGGGCCTCGGCTGGGGCTGGCTGCCGCGCAACGTGGTGCGCCCGCACGTGGCGGCCGGCGCGCTGGTGGAGATTCCCTTCGAGAACCTCAGCAACGGGCTCAACCTGTGGGTCGACGTCGTGTGGTCCAAGGAGCGCCCGCTGGGGCTGGGCGCGCGCCGCTTCGTGGCCCTGATGGGGCGCACGCCCGGTTGAACACGCGGCGCCGGCTCAGGGGCGATCCGGGTTGTTGCCGTTGAAGGTCGCGCCGCCGCCCGGCGGGGGCGGCATGTTGCCCATCGGGAAGCGCGGCTGCGGCGCGACCTGCACGGGCATCGGCGGCTGCGGTCCGGCACCAGGCGGTCGTTGCGGCTGCACAGGAAACTGGGGCTGCGGCTGCGGCCTCGGCATCGCGACCGGCGGCGGCTGGACGGCGGCCGGCGGCGGGCGCCCGTTCCATTCCGGCCGCTGGGGCGGGGGGCCGCCCCAGCCGGGTCGGCCCGGCGCGTTGTTCCAGTCGGGCCGCGGCTGAGGCGGCGGACCGTTCCACTCCGGCCGCGGCGGCGGGCGGTTGCCCCACCAGCGCGGCTCGCGGTACCAGGGCCGGTCGCGGTAGTAGTTGCTCCAGTAGTTCCCGAGCGTGAAACCGACGATCGGCACCCCGATGGCCGCGCCGTACGACGCCAGCGGCAGGGTGTCGCCGGCGTAGTCGTACTCGAGCCTGTTCGCCGCGACCCAGCCCCGCAGGCCGTCGGGCAGGACCACGTCGCACCAGCCATAGCCGTCGGTGCAACCCACGACGCTGAGCGATTGGCCGGGCGCCAGCCGTGCGACGGCCGGGTAGTCCGGGGAAGGGCCGGCAAAAAGCGTTGGCGATCCGCGCGTATAGGCTTCCTGTGCCGACGCGGCGAGTGGCACGGCAAGTGCCAGCGCGGCGACGGCGATCCAGCGGCGCGCGCCTGATGGCTGGGGCATGGGGGTCATGGGCAATCCTTTCTGGCGCAGGGTAGGCAGGCGACGGACGCGCTGTCCGTAGGACCCTGCCTTTCGCCAACGCCACCGGCCGCCGCACGGTGGACCGCCGCTACTTTTGGCTACCGCCTTCATCCTCGCTTCACACGAGGCCGACGCGGCGGCGCCGTCAGGCCGCTTCCTGGTACGCCGGCGGGAGCGCCCGGCCGCGCAGCGGCGCCACGGCGCGGCCGATGGCGGCGATGTGGTCGGGCGTGGTGCCGCAGCAGCCGCCGACGATGTTGACCAGCCCCTCGGCGGCGAACTCGTGGATGAGGCGCGAAGTGACCTCGGGCGTCTCGTCGAAGCCGGTGTCGCTCATGGGGTTGGGCAGGCCGGCGTTCGGGTAGCAGCTGATGAAGGTGTCGCCCGCCACGCGATTGAGCTCCTGCACGTAGGGCCGCATCAGGGCGGCGCCGAGCGCGCAGTTCAGGCCCACGGCCAAGGGCTGTGCGTGGCGCACGCTGTGCCAGAAGGCGGTCACGGTCTGGCCGGACAGGATGCGGCCCGAGGCGTCGGTCACGGTGCCGCTGATGATGATCGGCAGGCGCTCGCCGCTGGCCTCGAAGTACTCGTCGACGGCGAAGAGCGCGGCCTTGGCGTTGAGGGTGTCGAAGATGGTCTCGACCAGGATCACGTCGGCCCCGCCCTGCACCAGGGCCTCGGTCTGCTCGTAGTAGGCGGCGCGCAGGGTCTCGAAGTCGACGTTGCGCGCGCCGGGGTCGTTCACGTCGGGGCTGATGCTGGCGGTCTTGGGCGTGGGGCCGAGGGCGCCGGCCACGAAGCGCGGCTTGTCCGGCGTGCTGAACTTGTCGCAGGCGGCGCGGGCGAGCTTGGCGGATTCGAGGTTCATCTCGCGCGCCAGGTGCGCCATGTCGTAGTCTTCCTGCGCGACGGTGGTGGCGCCGAAGGTGTTGGTCTCGATGAGGTCGGCCCCCGCGGCGAGGTAACCCTCGTGGATGTCGCGGATGACGTCCGGGCGCGTGAGCGACAGCAATTCGTTGTTGCCCTTCACATCCTTGTGGAAATCCTGGAAGCGCTCGCCGCGGTACTGCGCCTCGGTGAGCTTGAAGCGCTGGATCATCGTGCCCATGGCACCGTCGAGGATGGCGATGCGTTGGGCGAGAATGCCGGGCAGCTCACGGGCACGGGTGTAGGCGGGCAGCGTCATGCGGCGATTGTAGGAATCGCGGCCTCGGCGCCGCCCTGCACTCCCGGCTGGCCCTGCCAACTTCCTGGGCGTCGGGCCGGTGTTTGACCGCTGTCATGACACCGTCCACAGGCCTCGGTTAGGGTTGCACGTCGATCCCTGCCGGGCCGCGGCCGGATCGCCTTCCTCCCTTTCGTCCACCGTGCGCGCAGGTCGCGCCTCCTTCAGCTTCATGTCCGAATCGACTTCCCAGCCGGCGCCCCGCCCGCTGCCACCCGAGGTGCCGCTGCCGCACCGCAAGACCATCCGCGGCTGGCTGCTGCCGCTCGTGCAGCGCAGCACGCTGCGCCCCGTCCTGCTGCTGGTGCTGGATTACGTGCTCTTCTTCGCCCTGGCCGCTGCTGCCGTGCTGCTGGATGCCGGTTGGGCGCGCGCCCTGGCCGGGCTGGCCTGCGGCTTCGTGATCGGGCGGCTGTTCATCATCGGCCACGACGCCTGCCACCAGAGCCTGACGCCGCACCGGCACCTGAACCGGTGGCTGGGGCGCATCGCCTTCCTGCCCTCGCTCACGCCCTACAGCCTGTGGGACATGGGGCACAACACGGTGCACCACGGCTTCACCAACCTCAAGGGCGTGGACTTCGTCTGGGCACCGCTCACGCAGGCCGAGTACGAGGCGCTGCCGCCCGGCCGCCGGCTGATGGAGCGCCTGTACCGCAGCGGCTGGGCGCCCGGCGTGTACTACATGGTCGAGATCTGGTGGCGCCGCATGATCGCGCGCGACAAGTCGGCCAACGCCGAGCGGCCGGTGTTCTCGCGCGACTGCGCGCTGGTGCTGGGCTTCGCAGCGCTGTGGCTGGCGGTGCTGGCGGCGGTGTCCTTCGCCACCGGGCGCGCGCTGCTGCCGATGCTGGGCTTCGCCTTCGTGCTGCCGGTGCTGTTCTGGTTCGCGATGATCGGTTTCGTGGTGTACGTGCACCACACGCACGTGAAGGTGTCGTGGCACGACGACCGCGCGGCTTGGCAGCGCGCGCAGCCCTTCGTCTCGACCACCGTGCACCTGACCTTCCCGTGGCGCATCGGCAGCCTGATGCACCACATCATGGAACACACGGCGCACCACGTGGACATGAGCATCCCGCTCTACAAGCTCAAGGCGGCCCAGGCCCGCATCGAGGAGTTGCTGCCCGGGCGCATCGTGATCCAGCGCTTCTCGTGGCGCTGGTACTTCGGCACGGCGCGCCGCTGCAAGCTGTACGACTTCACGCGGCGCTGCTGGACCGATTTCCAGGGCCGCGCGACCAGCGAACCGGCGCCGCTGCCGCTGGCGGCGGCCTGATCCGGCCGATTTTTCTCATGCCGAATCGGCCTGCGGCGCCCGCCAGCCGGGCGTGAGCAGCTATCGATTCGATAGCAGATGGAGCCAAGACCGCTCAGCGCGGCATCGGCTGCCCGCGTGCCCAGCCCGGGCGCATCGGGAACATCGGCTCGCCCGGGCCGCCGCGCGGTGCGAGCTCGATGACGGTGGCGCCGCCGTCGTAGCCGTAGCCCCAGGGCTGCACCACGTAGACGCCGGTGACGGCGCCGTTGTTGATCACGCCGCGCTGCGGCAGCGGCGTGCTGGTGCGGTGGTCCAGGCTGTCCTCTTCCTGCACCGCCTGCAGCCGGCTTTCGGCCACCCAGCCGCGCGCACCGCTCTCGAGTTCGACCTCGCACCAGCCGCGCTGCTCGGTGCAGCCGTAGACCCATGCGGGCACGGTGCGCGGCACGCGCTGCGTGACCGCATCGCGGGTGGACGGCCCGGCCCGCAGCACGCTGCCGGCCCGCAGGTCGGCGTCGACGGGCTGCGGTGGCTGCTGGGCGGCCGCGCTCAGCGGCAGCCCCAGCGCGGCGGCGCAGGCGGCGGATGCGAGGAGGATTCGGCTCGGATGGCGCATGCGGTGATGCCTCCTGGATGTTCGAGGCCGCGATGGTAAGCGCCGGATCGCGGCCGGGGCCCGCGGTCAGGCCTGCACGAAGGCCAGCACCGCTTCCAGCATGCGCCGCACCTGCGGCTGCACGCCGGCCGCCACCGTGGGGAGGTAATCGAAGGGCAGCGCCTCCTGCATGTAGCTGCACTGCGTCATCTCGAGCTGCACCGCGTGGACGCCGCCCGCCGGGTCGCCGTAGCGGCGCGTGATGTGGCCGCCCTTGAAGCGGCCGTTCAGCACGCCGGTGTACGCGGGATTCGACTGCGCGATGGCCAGCAGCTGCGCCGCCAGTGCCGGATCGCAGCTCGCGCCGTCGGCCGTGCCCAGGTTGAGGTCGGGCAGCTTGCCGTCGAAGAAGCGCGGCAGCACCGAGCGGATGGAATGCGCATCCCACAGCGCGACGACGCCGTGCAGCGCCTTCAGGCGCGCGAGTTCGGCGGCCAGTTGGTCGTGGTAGGGCTGCCAGAGCGCCTCGCGCCGGGCAGCGATCTCGGCCTGGCCCGGCACATCGCCCGCGGCGTAGAGCGGCGTGTCGTCGAAGGTGTCGACCGGGCACAGGCCGGTGACGCTCTGGCCCGGGTAGAGGCTGGCGCCGTCCGGAGGACGGTTCAGGTCGATGACATAGCGCGAGTGCGTGGCGACGAGCACCGAGGCGCCGAGTTCGTCGGCGAAGTCGTAGAGCCGCTCGAGGTGCCAGTCGGTGTCGGGCACCTGGCGCGCCTCGTCCGTGAGGCGCGCGGCCAGCGCGGGCGGCAGGTGCGTGCCCACGTGCGGCATGGAGATCAGCAGCGGCCGGGTGCCGGCGCGGAAGCGGAAGGATGGTTCGGTGGTGGTGAAGAGGCTCATGGTGTGTTCAGCAATTGCCGCCGCGCGGCGACGAAGCCGGCCGCGGCGCTGTCGTGGAGCGGATGGCGCCCGCGCCGCGCGCGCGGCCGGCCCCCGACCCACACGGCGTCGATCGCGCTCGTGCGCTGGCTGGCGAAGACATGCGAGGCCAGCATCTCGGGCGCGGGCAGGCCGGCCAGCGCGACGTGTGCCGCATCGAGCACGACGAAATCCGCCTGCTGCCCCACGGCCAGCCCGGCGACCGCCCGGCCCGCGGCCTGCGCGCCGCCCCGCACCGCCGCCAGCGTCATCGAGGTGGCGACCTGCGGTTGCGACGCATCGGCGGCGACGTTGCGCTCGCGCCGGGCCAGGCGCTGGCTGTACTCGAGCATCAGCAGTTCCTCCGCCGCGTTGACGCAGACATGGCTGTCGGAGCCGATGCCCCAGGCGCCGCCGGCAGAACGCCAGGCCGGCAGGTCGAAGATGCCGTCGCCCAGGTTCGCCTCGGTGGTCGGGCACAGGCCCGCGACGGCGCCGCTGGCGGCGGCGCGTCGGTACTCGTCGGCGTCCATGTGCGTGGCGTGCACCAGGCACCAGCGTGCATCGACCGGCGCATGGTCGAGCAGCCAGGCGACAGGGCGCTGGCCGCTCCAGGCGATGCAATCGTCGACCTCCTTGGTCTGCTCGGCGATGTGGATGTGCACGGGCGCGGTCGCGTCCAGCGCTTGCAGTCCGGCCAGGGCCGCGCGCAGGCTGTCGGGCGGCACGGCGCGCAGCGAATGGGGCGCGAGACCGAGGCGCGCGCCCTGCGCGTCGCACAGCGGCTTCAGGCGTTCGAGCAGCGCCAGCATCGAGTCGGTCGACCGGATGAAGCGCCGCTGCCCCTCCCCGGGCGGCAGGCCGCCGAAGCCGCTGGCCTGGTACAGCACGGGCAGCAGCGTGAGGCCGATGCCGGCCTTCTCGGCGGCGCGCAGCAGCACGAGCGCGAGCGTGGCGTCGTCGGCATAGGGACGGCCGTCGGCGTCGTGGTGCACGTAGTGGAACTCGCACACCGAGGTGTAGCCGGCCTCGAGCATCTCGACGTAGAGCCACAGCGCGATCGCCTCCAGCTGGGCGGGATCCAGCCGCAGCGCGAAGCGGTACATCAGCGTGCGCCAGCTCCAGAAGGAATCCTGCGCCTGGCCCCGGTATTCGGTGAGCCCCGCGATGCCGCGCTGGAAGGCGTGCGAATGCAGGTTGGGCATACCGGGAATCACCGGCCCGGCCGCGCGCGCGATGGACGCATCGGCCGCGGCGCCGGGCCTCACGGCCGTGAGGCGACCGGCCGCGTCCCAGTCCAGGCGCACGTCGCGCACCCAGCCGCCGGGCAGCAGCGCGTCGGCGGCATGCAGCGAATGCGTCATGCGCCCTCCCCTACGGCGATGCGGCCCTGGCGCACGACGGTACGCACGGGCCGCTGGCCGAACCAGTAGGCCAGCTCCGCGGCCTCGCGAACGTCCCACAGCACGAAGTTGGCGCTCTGGCCGACGATCAGGCCGCCGTGCGTGCCCTGCAGGCCCAGCGCGCGTGCCGCGTGGCGGGTGACGCCGTCCAGCGCCTCGGGCACGGTGAGGCGGAACAGCGTGCAGGCCATGTTGACCATCAGCAGCAGCGACAGCGCCGGCGAGGTGCCGGGGTTGTGGTCGGTGGAGACGGCCATGGGCACGCCCGCCTCGCGCAGCGCGGCGATGGGCGGCAGCTGCGTGTCGCGCAGCGTGTAGAAGGCGCCGGGCAGCAGCACGGCGACGGTGCCGGCGGCCTGCATGGCCTCGATGCCGGCCTGCGACAGGTGCTCGACGTGGTCGCACGAGAGCGCGCCGTAGCGCGCCGCCAGCGCCGCGCCGCCCATGTCCGACAGCTGCTCGGCATGGAGCTTGACGGGCAGGCCCAGCGCCCGGGCGGCCTGGAACACGCGCTCGGTCTCGTCCAGCGAGAAGGCGATGCGCTCGCAGAAGACATCGACGGCGTCCACCAACTCCTCGGCGGCCAGCGCGGGCAGCATCTCGCGGCAGACGAGGTCGACGTACGCCTGGCTGCGGCCCGCGTACTCGGGCGGCAGCGCATGCGCGCCGAGGAAGGTGGTGCGCACCGTCACGCCGTGCGCCTGCGCCAGCCGGCGCGCCACGCGCAGCTGCTTGCGCTCGTGGTCCAGCGCCAGGCCATAGCCGGACTTGATCTCGATCGCGCACACGCCCTCGGCCAGCAGGTTTTCGAGCCGCGCCGAGGCGCTGGCAAAGAGCGCGTCCTCGCTGGCCTCGCGCGTGGCGCGCACGCTGGAGACGATGCCGCCGCCGGCCTTCGCCACCTCCTCGTAACTGGCGCCGGCCAGGCGCATGGCGAATTCGTTGGCGCGCTGGCCGCCGTAGACCAGGTGGGTGTGGCAGTCGACCAGGCCGGGCGTGACCAGCGCGCCGGCACCGTCGTGCACGCGCGCACCGGCCCAGGCGGCGGGCACGGCGTCGGGCGCGCCGGCCCAGCGCAGCACGCCGTCGGCCACGGCCAGCGCCAGCGGCGCGCCGCCGGGGTCGCGCAGGCCCGTCCACAGGCCGTCGGCCGAAGGCCGCAAGGCGAAGGATGTCATGGATCGATTTGCTCTCTTTTTAATAGCAGCCTGCGCCCGACTCGCGGGCATTGCAGCCCTTTTTCATTCAGAAATCCGCGGTTCCCAGCGCACCGCGATCAGGCGCGCGTCCCGGCTCGCCGGGGTCAGCTGCCATGCCTGCGGCTGCTCGGCCCACCAGAGGCCGTCCCCGGTCTTGAGCAGGCCGGCGCCGCGCAGGTGGTAGTGGCCCTGCACGCTCAGCACCAGGCCGTAGGTGCAGCGCGGCATCCGGTGGGCTTGGCTGAACACCGAGACGGTGGCACTGCCGCCCTCGCGCCGCGCCATCACGTTGAAGTCGGTCGACGGGCCGCCCAGCAGCTCGCATCGCAGCGGCACGTCGCCGCTGAAGGCGAAGGGGTCGTACCGGGTCTCCAGGCGGTGGCGCACGCCCTCGCCCTCGAGCCACACGCCGTCGCCGTCGAGCAGCACGATGGTGCGGTCCACGCCCGGGAAGGGCGAGAAGGGGCCCGGCGCGGCGATGTGGGCCACGCTCACCCGCCAGTCGAAGCCGTGCATGTCGGCGCCGCGCGGCCAGCACAGGATCTCGCGCGTGCTGCCGCCACCGTTCTTCCAGGGGCTGACGGGCAGTTCGTGGAGCTTGAAGCGTTCGTAGGGCATGCGGTGTCACTCCGTTCGGCAGGCCCGGCAGACGCGGCACGGGCACCGCGCCACTATCGCAGCGCCGCCGCCGCGGGACCAGCGTACCGGGGGGATGGCCGGTCGGCTCACTCGGTCATCGGCCGCATCGTCGCGACCGTCACTGCCTTTCGGGGAGGCGCATTCAATTGGGCTGGATGCCGGCCTGCCGGACCACGGCGGTCCACTTGACGCTTTCGGACTTGATGAAACTGCCCAGCTCCTCGGGCGTGCTGCCGATCGTGAACGCGCCGATGTCGTCATACCTCTTCTTGAATTCCGGGCTCTGCATGATGGCGTTGAGCTCCTTGGACAGCTTGTCGACGATCGGCCTGGGCGTGCCGCTGCGTGCCACCAGCGCATACCAGGACGTGACCTCGAACCCCGGGAACCCGGCTTCGGCGAAGGTGGGCACGTTGGGCAGCCAGGGCGCGCGCGTCCTGTAGGCCACGGCCAGCGGCTTGAGCTTGCCGGCCTGGATGTGCGGGATGGCGGTGACCACCTCGTTGAAGATGAACTGCGTCTGCCCGCCCAGCAGGTCGTTCATCGCGGGCGCGGCGCCCTGGTAGGGAATGGCGGTGAAGTCCGCACCGGACTGCGTCTTGAGCAGTTCGCCGGCCAGGTGCGCATAGGAACCCAGCGTCACGCCGAAGTTGACCTTCCTGGGGTTCGCCTTGGAGTATTCGACCAGTTCCCTGGGCGTGTTGACCGGAACGGCGGGGTTGACCAGCAGGACCTGCGGCGTCAACACCAGCAGCGAGACCGGCGTGAAGTCCTTGTCGAGGTCGTACGACAGGTTCTTGAAAAGGGCGGGCTGGACCGTGAGGTTGGACGCCGGGGCGAGCAGCAGCGTGTAGCCGTCGGCAGGCTGGCGCGCCACCCAGTCGAAGCCGATGTTGCCGGCCGCGCCGCTGCGGTTGTCGACGACCACGGACTGCTTCCAGCGGCGGCCCAGCTCTTCGGCCGTCTCGCGTGCCACCTTGTCGGCGATGCCGCCGGCCGGATAGGGCACGACGATGTGGATGGTCTTGGCCGGGTAGTCCTGGGCCATGGCGGCGCCGGCCAGGAGCACAGCGCCCAGGAGGGCCGGCAGGCGGATGAATGAGGGCTTCATGAGACGCTTCTTTCGCAAGGACGGGACTTGGGGACGAGGGGTGAAAACGGGCTACCAGCGCGGGTGCCGCGGATCGAACACGGGCCTGAACATGAACAGGCGTGCGATCTGCAGGTAGCCGCGGTAGTAGAAGTTGTTGTTGGTGGCCAGCATCTCCTCGCGGTTCTCGTGCCAGCGGCGGGGAATGCGGTACCAAGGCAGCGTGGGCTGGCGGTGGTGCACCAGGTGCAGGTTGTTGTAGAGGAAGAGGATGCCCATCAGCGTGTTGGACTCGACGATCGCCACACGCTCCATCGGCCGTTCCCCCCAGCGGTGCTCCGTGAAGGTGCGCAGCATGCCCAGCGACATGCCCGGCCAGGCGAAACACAGCAGGTATTTCCACAGCGGCATGCCGCACACGTCCAGCACCCACCAGAGGATGACGGCGAGGCTGACGAGGTGGGCGCCCCAGTGCGGGAGGTTGGAATGGTCGCCTGCGCGCACGCGCAGCGTCTCCCGCCTGGCCAGCTTCCAGAGCCGCAGGAACGGGCCGAACACCAGCCGGAACCACAGCTGCTGGTTGAGCAGGATGATGCGGCGCTGCAGCGGGTTCCGCGGCGGCCACGCGTCCTGCATCTGGTAGTTGCTCTCGGTGTCGCGCTGCGGGTGCGTCATGTAGAAATTGACGTGGTGCGTGCTGTGGCTGCGGTGGTAGATCGGGTAGGGCATCCACAAGCCCAGCGGCGGCCACACGAAGGCGGTGCGCAGCCACGCCGGCCAGTGGCGCATCCCGTGGATGCTTTCGTGCTGCAGCGAGAAATGCCATTGCGTCACGTAGCCGCCGGCCAGGAACAGCAGCACGGTCGGAATGGACGCATGCCACCAGGTCAGCGCCAGCCAGGACGCGTAAAGCACCAGGCCCAGGAACACCGTGGGAATCTCGTAGCGATCCCACGGGCGCGCGGCAGGGGCAGCGGTCATCGTCACAGCTCCTCGAAGGGCGGGATGGTCTGTTCGGCCAGATCGGCCAGCGGCGCATAGGCGGATGCCTCGGGCACGGCGAAGTCCGCCAGCAACAATCGTTCCCTCACGGCGGCCAGCGAGGGCTCGGCGATGGCTGCCTTCAGCGCGGCGCGAAGCGCCGCGATGGCGTGCTCGCCCGTGTCGGCGGTGGCCACCAGCGGCGGAATCGGCCGTGCCTCGGTCGTCGCCACGGTGCGCGCCTGGCTGGCGAACGCGGGGTCGTGCAGCGCCAGCAGGTCGTGGCAGTAGCTGTCGAGGGGGCCCACATCGATCTCGCCCCGCGCCAGCGCCTCGATCACGCCGCGCGCATGGATGAGGTTGCCGGCGGCCCGTGTGTAGAGGCGCCCGCCCCGCGCCGCGTGGAAGGGCGCGAGATGGTGGCGCAGCGCCACCCCGCCGGACATCGAGTCGGCCAGGGTGTAGCCCACCGTGCCGCCGAAGGTGTCCTCCAGCGTCCGGGCCGGTGCGTCCGCGCGCACCACGATGTCGGTGAAGTACACCGCCCGCCCCTGGTAACGCGCGGGCGACGGCACCGGCGCCGCCACCAGCCTCGGCCGCGGCACGGCGTTCTGGCCCGGCCGTACGCGCTGCGCGAAGGGCAGGCCGCACATCATGACGAGCCCGAGGTCGCTGCGGGCCCACAGCACGTTGAGCGGAGCGGGCGCGTCGTGGTCGATGACGGGCCATGGCAGCCCCGCACGCTCGAGCACCCACGCCAGCAGGGTCTTCCAGTCGGCGCGCACCTGCGGCGCAACCGAATACATGCGTGCGTTGGCGACGGGCGTGGCGGCGGTCATGGGACCTCGCTCGGCGGTTGGCTCAGCGGTAGCGAAGCGTCTGGCCGATGCCCAGCTGCTTCGCCTTGTCCAGCATGAAGCTGCCCAGGGCGATGTCCGACAGCGACAGGCCCCGGTGCCAGAACAGGTTCGTCTCGTCGTCGCGCTCGCGTCCCGGCTTCAACCCCGCGACGATCTGGCCGAGCTCGGCGTGCAGGTTGTCCTTGTTGAGCCGGCCGCTGTCGACGTGGGCGCGCAGCGCCCCGAAGGGGCCGGCGTGGGCCTGGCCCCAGTCGTCCATCACCATCTTGTCCATGATGTCGGTGAGGGAGAGCTCGACCGCGCTCTGGGTGCCGTAGGGAATGACGCACGCCCCCTTCTTGATCCATTCAGTCCGCAGCATCGGCGCGGGCTTGTCCAGCCGCGAAGCCTCGACCACGATGTCCGCACCGCGCACGGCGTGCTCCCAGTCGGTGGTCACCACGATCTTCTTGCCCAGATCCTTTTCGAGCCGCGCCGCGAAGGCGTCGCGGCTCTCGGGCCGGCGGGAGTGCACGCGGATCTCGTCGAAATCGAAGATGGCGTCGAGCAGGCGCACGTTCCAGTACGAGGTGCCGCGCGCACCGATGTGGCCCAGCACCTTCGAATCCTTGCGGGCCAGGTAGCGCGCGCCGATGGCCGTGACGGCCCCGGTGCGCATGTCGGTGATGTCGCTGGCGTCGATGATGGCCAGCGGCACCCCGGTCTGCGGATCGAACAGGTTGAGGATGGCCAGCTCGGAAGGCAGCCCGCGCTCGTAGTTGCGGTAGAAGTCGCCCACGGTCTTCACGCCGGCGATGCCATGCTCGCCCAGCGTGCGGACATAGCCCCGCAGCACGTTGAAGTGGCCCGGATAGTCCTTCTCGGGCACCAGGTGCACGCGCGGCTCGATGGTGGTCTGGCCCATGCCCTGGGCGCGCAAGCCCTCCTCGACCGCGGCAACGATCTCGGCGTCGGTCAACGCCAGCGCCTGGACGTCGGCATGGTTGAGGTAGGTGATGTGAATCGGGTTCTCTGTCATGGCGTGGCATGCGCGGGCAGCGCAAGGCTCCGGATTCTGGGTGTTTCGATATGGCGAATCGCGTCTTTGCTCATGCGCCGCGCGAGCCGCCGCGAAGGGCAGTTCACTCGACCATCGGCAGCTTCAGCCCCTGCCGCTTCGCCGTGGAGACGGCAATGTCGTAGCCCGCATCCGCATGGCGCATGACGCCGGTGGCCGGGTCGTTCCACAGCACGCGCTCGATGCGCCGTGCGGCCGCATCGGTGCCGTCGCACACGATCACCACGCCGCTGTGCTGCGAATAGCCCATGCCCACGCCGCCGCCGTGGTGCAGGCTGACCCATGTGGCACCGCCGGCGGTGTTCAGCAGCGCGTTGAGCAGCGGCCAGTCGGAGACGGCGTCGGTGCCGTCCTTCATGCTCTCCGTCTCGCGGTTGGGGCTGGCGACCGAGCCGGTGTCGAGGTGGTCGCGGCCGATGACGATGGGCGCCTTCAGCTCGCCGTTCCTGACCATCTCGTTGAAGGCCAGGCCGGCCCTGTGGCGCTCGCCCAGGCCCAGCCAGCAGATGCGCGCCGGCAGGCCCTGGAAGGCGATGCGATCGCGCGCCATGTCGAGCCAGCGGTGGGTGTGGGTGTTCTTGGGGAACAGCTCCTTGATCTTGGCGTCGGTCTTGTAGATGTCCTCCGGATCGCCCGAGAGCGCCACCCAGCGGAACGGCCCCTTGCCTTCGCAGAAGAGCGGGCGGATGTAGGCCGGCACGAAGCCGGGGAAGTCGAAGGCGTTCTTCACGCCTTCGTCGAAGGCGACCTGGCGGATGTTGTTGCCGTAGTCCACCGTGGGAATGCCCATGGCCTGGAAGTCCAGCATGGCCTGCACGTGCACGGCGCAGCTTTGCGCGGCCGCGGCCCGCAGCGCCGCATGCTGCGACTCGTCGGCCCAGGCGGCCTTCCAGCGCTCCACGCTCCAGCCGGCCGGCAGGTAGCCGTGGATCAGGTCGTGCGCCGAGGTCTGGTCGGTGACGAGGTCGGGCTTCAGGCCGCCGGCCTTGGCGCGCTTCACCAGTTCGGGCAGGACCTCGGCCGCATTGCCCAGCAGCGCGATCGACACGGCTTCCTTCGCGTCGCAGTGCTGCCGGATGAGTTCGAAGGCATGGTCGATGTCGCGTGCCTGCTTGTCGACGTAGCGCGTGCGCAGGCGGAAGTCGATGCTCGACTGCTGGCACTCGATGTTCAGCGACACGGCGCCCGCCAGCGTGGCGGCCAGCGGCTGCGCGCCGCCCATGCCGCCCAGCCCGGCGGTGAGGATCCACTTGCCGCCCAGGTCGTTGTTGTAGTGCTGCCGTCCGGCCTCGACGAAGGTTTCGAAGGTGCCCTGCACGATGCCCTGGCTGCCGATGTAGATCCAGCTGCCGGCCGTCATCTGGCCGTACATGAAGAGGCCCTTGCGGTCGAGCTCGTTGAAGTGCTCCCAGTCGGCCCACTTGGGCACCAGGTTGGAGTTGGCGAGCAGCACGCGCGGTGCATCGGCGTGCGTCCTGAACACGCCGACGGGCTTGCCCGACTGGATGAGCAGGGTCTCGTCGTCGTTCAGTTCCTTGAGTGACGCGAGGATCTGGTCGTAGCACGCCCAGTTGCGCGCCGCGCGGCCGATGCCGCCGTAGACCACCAGGCTCTGCGGGTTCTCGGCCACCTCGGCGTCGAGGTTGTTCTGCAGCATGCGGAAGGGCGCCTCGGTGAGCCAGCTCTTGCAGTTCAACTGGCTGCCGCGCGGCGCGCGGATCACGCGGGTCGGGTCGTGGCGGGGATCGGCGGCGACGAATTTTTCGGGGGCGTTCATGGCTGGGCTCCTTCGATGAGGTTCAGGCGTGGCTGGGCAGGATGTTCAGCAGCGCGTCGGGCAGGTCGGCCTTCAGCGCCCAGAGGCGCATGGCCTCGAGGTCGGGGGCGAGGTAACGGTCGCGCTCGACGAAGGCGACCCGTTCGCGGATGCGGGCGAATTCGGCTTCGATCCGCACGGAACTGCGCGGCGAGGACACGCTGCGCTTGAGTTCGATGCCCTGCGCGGCGGCCATGGCCTCGATGCCGACCACCACCGCGGTGTTGTTCACCATGTCGGCCAGACGGCGGGCGGCGAAAGTGGCCATGGACACATGGTCCTCCTGGTTGGCGGAGGTGGGGAGGCTGTCCACGCTGGCGGGATGGGCAAGCGACTTGTTCTCCGATGCCAGCGCCGCGGCCGTGACCTGCGCGATCATGAAGCCGGAGTTGAGGCCCCCGTCGCGCACCAGGAAGGGCGGCAGGCCGGACAGGCCCGTGTCCAGCAGCAGCGCGATGCGTCGCTCGGCGATGGCGCCGATCTCGCTCACGGCCAGCGCAACGATGTCGGCGGCGAAGGCGACCGGCTCGGCGTGGAAGTTGCCGCCCGAAATCACTTCACCGGTGTCCGTGAAGACCAGCGGGTTGTCCGAGGCGGCATTGGCCTCGATGACCAGCACGCGCGCGGCGTGTGTGAGGTTGTCGAGGCAGGCGCCCATCACCTGCGGGATGCAGCGGATGGAGTAGGGGTCCTGCACGCGGCCGCAGTCGGCATGCGAAGGCACGATCCCGCTGCCTTCGAGCAGCGCACGCACCGCGCCGGCCACGGCGATCTGCCCCGGCTGGCCGCGCGCGGCGTGGATGCGCGCATCGAAGGGCTTGATCGAGCCCTGGATGGCTTCGAGCGAGAGCGCGCCCGACATGAGCGCCGAGGCGAACACGTTCTCGGCGCTGAAGAGGCCCGACAGCGCGAGCGCGGTGGACACCTGCGTGCCATTGAGCAGCGCCAGGCCTTCCTTGGGACCGAGCACGAAGGGCTCGAGCCCGATGGCACGCATCGCCTCGGCGCCCGGGACCGTGCGGCCCCCCATTGAATCCGGCAGTTGCGCCGTGCCCTCGCCGATCAGCACGCAGGCCAGGTGCGCCAACGGCGCCAGGTCGCCCGAGGCACCGACCGAGCCCTTGGCCGGAATGACGGGCGTGACGCCGGCGTTGAAAAGCGCGAGCAGCGCGTCGGCCAGCGCCGGCCGAACGCCCGAGTGGCCGCGTGCGAGGCTCACGGCCTTGGTGGCCAGCACCAGGCGCACCACCGCGGGCGCGAGCGGCTCGCCGGTGCCCACGCTGTGCGAGAGCACCAGGTTGCGCTGCAGTTCGGCCAGGTGGTCGTGGCCGATCTTCGTGCTGGCCAGCTTGCCGAAGCCGGTGTTGATGCCATAGACCACTTCGTCGTGGTCCACGATGCGCTGCACCACCGCCTGTGCGGCCTGCATGTGTGCGGCGGTGGCCGCATCGAGCGCGAGCCGCACGCCACCTGCATGGATGGCACGCAACTGCGCCAGGGACACACGGCCAGGGTCGAGGGTGAGTGCGGTGAGAGTCATGGGAACCTGTCTATACAAGTAGGGGCGGGCGAAGTCGGGGCGGTGGGCCGTTCAGGCGGAAGACGGGTTGCCGTCGGCCCGGAAGCGGCTGCCCAGGCGATAGCGCGACGCGGGGTGCAGGCAGCGGACCACCGTGACGGGCACCGTGCGTGTCCAGGTGCGCCGCGTGAGCAGCAGGCAGGGGTCGGCGGCGGCCATGTCGAGGCGGTCGGCCTGCTCGGCGGTGGGCAGCACGGCATCGACCAGGTGCTCGATCTGGTCGAAGGGCACATGGCGCACCAGGTACTCGCTGGGCGGCGTGGCCGCGAGGTCCTGCTCCAGGTAGTCGGGCACGACTCGCGGGCTGACATAGCGGTCCTCGAGCTGGACCGGCACGCCGTCTTCGAGGTGCAGGCAGGTGGAATGGAAGACCGATTCGCCGGCACGCAGGTCGAGCCAGGCGGCCACGTCGGGCGAGGCCGCCACGCGTTCTGCCGACAGCAACTGGTAGCCGTAGTCGTGGCCGCGCGCGCGGATCTCGCTGGCGATGTTGGCGATCTGCAGCAGCGTGGACTGCGGCTTGTTCTCGGCCACGAAGCTGCCCACGCCCGCCACGCGCACGATGCGGCCCTGCTCCACCAATTCGCGCAGCGCGCGGTTGATGGTCATGCGCGAGATGCCGAACTGCGCCACCAGCTCGTGCTCCGACGGCAGCCGGTGCCCGGCGGGCCAGGTGCCGTCCTGGATGCGGCGGGTGATGTGCTCCTTGACCTGCTCGTAGAGGGCGAGGGAGGGCTCGCCGGAGGAGTCGGCCTGAATACGGACAGCCGAACGCAGAGGGCGCAAAGGCTTCGCAGAGGACGCAAAAGGGACAGCCAATTTCTTGTTGCCTTCTTTTGCGACCTCTGCGCGCTTTTGCGATCTCTGCGTTCTGGTGCCGGTGCTCGCTTTCATTTCAGCTATCCATAGCGCTGCGCGCCACTCGCATCGCATGAAACGCCACACAGCCGGCGAGCGAAGCAAAGCCCTCAGGGCACCCGCGGAACTGGCTTGGCCAGGCCGCTGGGTGCGCCCCCCTCCAAGCCGAAGGCGCCAGAGAGGGGGGAGCCGCGAAGCGGCATGGGGGGTGTTTCATTTCAATGCTCCGCCGCCATCGATTCGGCGCGGATCTCTTCGGTCAGGCGCGCCTTGAGGTCCATGAACTCGGGCGAGGTCTTGATCGTGTAATGCCGCGGGTGCGGCAGGTCGACGGCCAGTTCGGTCTTGATGCGGCCGGGGCGCGCGCTGAACACCGCCACGCGGTTGGCCATGAAGATGGCCTCGTCGATGTCGTGGGTGACGAAGAGCACGGTCTTGCGCTCGGCCTCCCAGATGCCCAGCAGCAGCTCCTGCATGAGCACGCGGGTCTGGTTGTCGAGCGCGCCGAAGGGCTCGTCCATGAGCAGCATCTTGGGGTCGTTGGCCAGCGCCCGGGCGATCGCGGTGCGCTGCTGCATGCCGCCCGAGAGCTGCTTGGGGAAGTGCTGCTCGAAGCCGCGCAGACCGACCTTGGCGATGAAGTAGTCGGCACGCTCCTTCTGCTGCGCTTCGGGCAGGCCGCGTTCGCGCAGGCCGAAGCGGATGTTCTGCTCGATGTTGAGCCAGGGGAAGAGCGTGTAGCTCTGGAACACCATGCCGCGGTCGGCGCCGGGGCCGTCGACCGGCTGGCCGTCGAGCAGCACCTCGCCGGTGCTCGGGAAGTCGAGGCCCGCGACGATGCGCAGCAGCGTGGACTTGCCGCAGCCCGAGGGGCCGAGGATGGTGACGAAGTCGTTCTCGCGCACCTCGAAGTCGACCGGCAGCAGGGCCTGGGTGGCCTGGCCTTTCGCGCTGGTGAAGGTGCGGGAGACGCCGCGAATGGAGAGTTGGCCCTTCACAGCGACGCCCATCCGAACAACCTGCGGTTCACCGCCTTGAACACGAAATCCGACACCAGCCCGATCACGCCGATGACGATGATCCCGAAGATGATCTGCCCGGTGTTCAGCAACGCCTGGCTGTCGGTGATCATGTGGCCGATGCCCGACGACGAGCCGATGAGCTCGGCCACGATGACGTAGGTCCAGGCCCAGCCGAGCACCAGGCGCAGCGTCTCGGCGATGCCCGGCGCGGCGCCCGGGATGAGCACGCGCCGCACGATGCCGCGGCTGTCGGCGCCCAGGGTGTAGGCGGCCTCGACCAGGTCCTTGCGCGCGCCGCCGACGGTCACGGCGACCATGAGGATGATCTGGAACACCGAGCCGATGAAGATCACCAACAACTTCTGCGTCTCGCCGATGCCCGCCCACAGGATGAGCAGCGGAATGAAGGCCGAGGCCGGCAGGTAGCGGCAGAAGGAGACGAAGGGCTCGAGGAAGGCTTCCACGGGCTTGTACGCACCCATCGCGATGCCCAGCGGCACGGCAATCACGGCCGCCAGGATGAAGCCGCCCAGCACGCGCCAGACGGTCATGCCGATGTCCTTGATGAAGCCGTATTCGGTGAAGAGCAGCCAGGCCTCCTTCACCATCGTGACCGGGCTGGCCAGGAAGGTGGGCGACACGAAGCCGCCCAGCGTGGCCACCGCCCACACGGCGACGAAGAGGACGAAGAAGCCGACACCCAGCATCCAGCGCGCACGCGGGCTCACCGGCTCCAGCGGCGCCATGCCGCGCGCGCGGCGCGCGGGGCGCGGCGCGGCGATCGAAGAAGGCGGTACCTGCACCCTCGCGGAAGTCGCTTCCATCGTCCGTCCGTGCTTATTTGATGAACGAGGCGTCGTAGGTGGCCTTGAGGTCGTCCGGTGCCTTGCGGATGACGCCGGCCTCCAGCAGGATCGGCACCGAGTCCTTCATGAACTGCTCCAGCTCGCCGGAGAAGAACTTCTGGTTGGCGGCCTTGTCCTGCCAGCGCAGGTACTTCGACGAGTTGGCGAAGGCCTCGCCGGTCTGCTTCACGGCCGAACCCATGAGTTCGTTGGACTTGGCCGGGTCGGCCTTGATCATCTCCAGTGCCTCGAAGTAGGAGTTCGTCAGCGCCTGGGCCGCCTTGGCGTTGGCCTTGAGCCAGGTGGGCGCGCAGCCCACGGTGTCCATCACCATCGGATAGTCGAGCGTGGTCGCAAGGATCTTGCCGGACTGCGGCGCGTTGCGCACCGTCGAGAGGTACGGCTCGTAGGTCATGGCGGCATCGTTCTGGCCGGCCACGAAGGCCTGGGCCGAGGCCTGCGGCGCCAGGGTGACGGTCTTCACGTCCTTCAGGCTCATGCCGTTCTTGCTCAGCATCCAGGCCAGGCCGAAGAAGGGCGCGGTGCCCGGCGCGTCGACGCCGACAGTCTTGCCCTTGAGGTCGGCGAAGGACTTGATGTCGTTGCGCACGGCGATGCCGTCGGCGCCGTAGGACTTGTCCATCTGGAAGATCTGCACGATCGGCACGCCGTTGGCGTTCCAGGCCACGTGCGTCTCCACCGTGGTGGCGGCGCACTGGATGGCGCCCGAGGCCAGCGCCAGGTGGCGGTCCTTCTGCGGGATCATCTTGATCTCCACGTCCAGGCCGTTCTTCTTGAAGATGCCTGCCTTGTCGGCCAGCGTGAGCGGCGCGAAGCCCGTCCAGCCGGACATGCCCAGCGCGATCTTGGTCTCCTGCGCGGCGGCGGAGCCGGCGGCACCGGCCAGGCAGGCGGCCGCGGCGGCCAGGGATGCGATCTTGAAGAAGACTGTCTTGGCCATGCGGCCCTCCTGAATCAAAGGACGAAAATGACGGTGGGCGCCCCGTCGCGCGGATCCGGGCGGATCCGGGCCGCGACGGCGCAGTGTGTTTCGCTCATTCCATCCTGTCTATACAGGTTAAACCCGCACCGCGTGCCACCGCCAGCGAAGTCGTGGGTCCTTCCTTGGTGCATCGCGGCTTGCGATGCACCAGAATGCTGTCTATACAGGATTGATCAGCGAATGGCGGCGAAGTGAGCAAGCGCCATGCCAGCCGCGCTGGCGGCGGACCGCCTCGCCCCTGCACGCGCACCGGCGACAATGCAAGGGTCACACTGAACCTCGCATTGACTTGTCGGCCGAATCGGGTGTCTGCGCCCGTGGCATCTGGGCCGACAGCTACGAAAACCATAGCATCCCGTGTCCACCCAGCCCTCGTCCGCTTCCACCGACCCGCTGCAGGTCCTGCACGAGGTCTTCGGCTATGCCGCCTTCCGCGGCCCGCAGGCGGAGATCGTCGGCCACGTGACCAACGGCGGCGATGCCCTGGTGCTCATGCCCACGGGTGGCGGCAAGTCGCTGTGCTACCAGGTGCCGGCCATCGCGCGCCAGCGGGCGGGCCACGGCGTGACGGTGGTGGTGTCGCCGCTGATCGCGCTGATGCACGACCAGGTGGGCGCGCTGCACGAGGCGGGCGTGGACGCGGCGTTTCTCAATTCGACGCTGGACTGGGCGCAGACGCAGGAGGTCGAGCGCCGCCTCGCGCGCGCCGAGGTCACGCTGCTGTATGCCGCGCCCGAGCGGGTGACGACGCCGCGCTTCCTCGAGCTGCTGGACGGCCTGGCATCGCGCGGCAAGCTGAGCCTCTTCGCCATTGACGAAGCGCATTGCGTGAGCCAGTGGGGGCACGACTTCCGGCCCGAGTACCGCCAGCTGGCGCTGCTGCACGAGCGCTACCCGCAGGTGCCGCGCATCGCGCTCACCGCCACGGCCGATGCGCTCACGCGCGCCGACATCGTCGAGCGGCTGCAGCTGCAGGACGCCGGCCAGTTCGTCAGCAGCTTCGACCGGCCGAACATCCGCTACACCATCGTCGAGAAGAAGGACGCCGCCACGCAACTGCTGCGCTTCATCGAGCGCGAGCACGAAGGCGAGGCCGGCGTCGTGTACTGCCAGTCGCGCAAGCGCGTGGAAGAAGTGGCGCAGGCGCTGGTGGAGGCCGGCATCCACGCCCTGCCCTACCATGCGGGCCTGGACGCGGCCGTGCGGCAGAAGCACCAGGACCGCTTCCTGCGCGAGGAAGGCCTCGTGATGGTGGCGACCATCGCCTTCGGCATGGGCATCGACAAGCCCGACGTGCGCTTCGTGGCCCACCTCGACATGCCCAAGAACATCGAGGGCTACTACCAGGAGACCGGCCGCGCCGGCCGCGACGGCGAACCGGCGCAGGCCTGGATGGCCTACGGGCTGCAGGACGTGGTGAACCAGCGCCGCATGATCGACGAGAGCCCCGCCGGCGAGGAGTTCAAGCAGGTCATGCGCGGCAAGCTCGACGCGCTGCTGGCGCTGGCCGAGGCCACCGATTGCCGGCGCGTGCGGCTGCTGGGGTACTTCGGCGAGCACAGCACGCCCTGCGGCAACTGCGACAACTGCCTGACGCCGCCCGAGCTGTGGGACGGCACCGAGGCGGCGCAGATGCTGCTTTCGACCGTCTACTGGATCCGCAAGCAGCAGGGCATCGGCTACGGCGCCGGCCACATCATGGACGTCGTGCGCGGCAAGGACACCGAGAAGGTGCAGCAGAAGGGCCACGACGGTTTGTCGACCTTCGGCCGTGGCGCGCAGTACAGCGAGGTGCAGCTGCGCGGCGTGCTGCGCCAGCTGATCGCCATCGGCGCATTGCATGTGGATGCGGAGAAGTTCAACACCCTGCAGCTGACCGAGGGCTCGCGCGCCGTGCTCAAGGGCGAAGTGCCGGTGCGCCTGCGCGCGTCGATCTCGGCACCGCCGGCCAAGCGCACGCGCAGCCGCAGCGGCGGTTCATCGTCCGCCGCCAGCACGGCGCCTGCGGCCGCCGCGCTCGACACCACCGGCCAGGCCCGCTTCGCTGCCCTTAAGACCTGGCGCGCGGAAGTCGCGAAGGCGCACAACCTGCCGGCCTACGTGATCTTCCACGACGCGACCCTGGCCGCCATCGCCGAACGCGCCCCCGCCACCCTGGCCGACCTGCAGGGCATCAGCGGGATCGGAGCGAGCAAGCTGGAGAAGTACGGCGAGGACGTGCTGCGCGTGTGCGCCGCGCTTTGAACGAAAAGTGCCTGCAGCGCCCGCGGGACGGACGCGAACAGCTATCAATTCGATAGCAAACCTCAGTGCACGAAGCCCATCGAGCGCGCCTCGCGCACCTCGGGCTTGATGCGGTGCTCGGCCTCGAGCTGGTCGAGGAACTCCTCGGGCGAGAAGGTGGCGGCCAGGATGTCGGTCTGGCGTTTCACGGCGGCGAAGTCGCCGGGGCACAGCTGCGCGAGGCGCGCCAGGCGCGTGCGCAGTTCGGGCGTGAGCGCCGCGGCGTCGCCGGCCAGCGCCTCGGTGACGAACATGCGCTCGCGCTGCTCGGCGGTGAGCGGCATGAACCTGATCTTGAAGGTGAAGCGCCGCAGCGCCGCCTGGTCAAGCCGGTCGAGCAGGTTGGTGGTGCAGACGAACACGCCCTTGAAGCGCTCCATGCCCTGCAGCATCTCGTTGACCTCGGTGACCTCGTAGGTGCGCTGGGCGCCGCGGCGGTCCTGCAGGAAGGAGTCCGCCTCGTCAAGCAGCAGCACGGCCTTCTCGGCCTCGGCCTCCCTGAACATGGCGGCCATGTTCTGCTCCGTCTCGCCGACGTACTTGCTCATCAGGTCGCTGGCCTGCTTGATGATGAGCGGCCGGCCGATGCTCTTGGCGATGTGCTCGGCCAGCGCTGTCTTTCCGGTGCCGGGCGCGCCGTAGAAGCACAGCGTGCCATGGCCGCGCGCCTTGAGGGCCTCGACGATGCGCGGGATCTCGAAACGCGTCTCGACGTGCAGCATGTCGAGGTCCCAGGTGGTGACCTGCAGGCGCTCGTGGCGAGCGGTTTCGCCGGTGCCCAGGGCCTGGTCGGCGTTGCGCAGCTGACGCTCGATCAACGCCTCGGTCGACAGCACGTCGCTGGCGGCCAGACCGGCGAAGCGCACCGCGGTGCGAATCTGCGCCGGCGTGAGGCCCTTGCGCTCGGCCAGCTTGGCGGTGAAGGCCTCGGACACGGGCACACCGGCCAGCGCCTTGCGCACGATCTGCTCGCGCGCGCCGGGCGGGGGCGACTTCAATTCCAGGTGGTAGGCGAAGCGCCGGCGGAAGGCGGGATCGATCTGCTCGATGCGGTTGGTGATCCACAGCGTGGGCACCGGGTTGGTCTCGAGGATCTGGTTGACCCAGGCCTTGCCGCTCACGCTGCCGCTGGCCGGCGCCCCGATCTGCTCGGCGCGCGCCATGAACTGCGCGGCCTCGGTGCTGATGGGTGGGAAGACGTCTTCCACCTCGTCGAAGAGCAGTGCCGCCTGCGCGCTGCCCTTGAGGAAGACCTGCGCGATCTGCAGCGAGCGATAACGGTCGCGGCCCGAGAGCGAATTGCCGTCGCGGTCGGCATACTCGACCTCGAACAGTTCCAGCCCCGCGGCCTGCGCCACGACCTTGGCCAGTTCGGTCTTGCCGGTGCCGGGCGGGCCGTAGAGCAGCACGTTCACGCCGGGCTCCTTGCGCGCGATGGCGGCGCGCAGCAGGGTGACGAGCATCTGCGCGTCCTCGGCGACGAAGTCGAAGTCCTGCAGCGTCAGGCCGCTCTTGGCCGAGGGCCGCGTGAACACGGCCATCAGCTCGTTGTGGTCGCGGTACTCACGCATCAGCACCGGCGGCAGCTTCTCGCTGACCTTCATCAGGTCGGCCAGGTCGGTGATGTTGTGCTCGGAAATGAGGTTCTCGACCAGGCCGATGCGCTCCAGCCGCGAGCCGGCGCGCAGCGCCTCGCCCACTTCGCTCGCGTTCACGCCGGCCACTTCGGCGATGGCGGCGTAGGCCTCGGGTGCGTTGTTGACCTTGAACTCCACCAGCAGCGAGCGCAGGTCGCGCTGGTAGCGCGCGAGGGTGCCGTACAGCAGCAGCGCGCGCTCGGCCTTGTTCAGCTGCAGCAGGCCGGCCAGGGCGTCGATGTTCTTCTCGACCAGCGTGGACTGCTTGCGCAACGTGTTCGACAGCCAGTCGCGCGTGAGCGAGAGCACCGCCAGCAGGTCCTTGGGCTGGTCCTTGGCGTACTCGTCGAGGTAGAAGAAGAGCGTGCCCTCTTCATACGGGCCGCGCCAGACGCCATGCCGCTCGAGCAGCACGCGGTTGTCGAGGCCCTGGACGTCCTTCCACACCTCGTTGCCCGCACACCGACGGCCCAGGAACTCGCGCAGCCGCTGCAGCGTCGATGCCGGCCAGACCAAGTGGCGGCCGGTGAGCGACAGCAGGCCGTTGAGGTCGCGCCGCACGTTGAACTTCGGCCCCTGCTTGGCCGCGAGCGTGAGCACGAAGTGCGAGCACATGAGCTCCAGCACCGGGGCGTCCTTCAGGCCGGGCGACGGCAGCGCCTGGCCACGCGGCGAGGCGGTCAGCACATCGACACCGGAACGTTTTGCCATGGGGCAACCTCCAGAAGCTCAGGCGGGAAGAGAACGCGGCGCCGCCGACGAACACGACCCGAGGAGAAGAATTCCGGGCCGGGCCGGCAGGCACTTGCGGCACGACCATAACGCAGACTTTTGGGTTGTGGAAGACAGGACCAGAGGAAAAACCCTGAGCGTGGGAAGCGATCCACAATGGCGCCCATGGTTGCCATCGACGACATCGAACTCGCCGCCCAGCGCCTGCGCGGGCAGGTGCTCGACACGCCCTGCGTGGAATCGCGCACGCTCTCGCAGATCGTCGGCGCCCAGGTCTTCCTCAAGTTCGAGAACCTGCAGTTCACCGCGTCCTTCAAGGAGCGCGGCGCATGCAACAAGATGACCGAGCTGGCTGAGGCGGGGCTGACGACCGGCGTGGTGGCCATGTCGGCCGGCAACCACGCCCAGGGCGTGGCCTACCACGCGCAGCGGCTGGGTATTCCGGCGACCATCGTGATGCCGCGTTTCACGCCGGGTGTGAAGATCGAGCGCACGCGCGGCTTCGGCGCGAACGTGGTGCTGTTCGGCGATTCGCTGGAGGCGGCGCGCGGCCACGCCTACGAACTGGCCGAGCGCGAGGGCCTGACTTTCGTGCACCCTTACGACGACGACGCCGTCATCGCCGGGCAGGGCACGGTGGCGCTGGAGATGCTCGAGGCGGTGCCCGACCTCGACACGTTGGTCGTCTCGGTGGGCGGTGGCGGCCTGATCGCAGGCATGGCCATCGCGGCGCGCGCGCGGCGGCCCGGCATCGAGATCGTGGGCGTGCAGACGGCGCGCTTCCCTGCCATGGTCAACGCCATCCAGGGCACGCAGCACCCGGGCGGCACCAGCACGATCGCCGAAGGCATCGCCGTGGGCACGCCGGGCGAGCGCAACCGCGAGATCGTGGCGCGCCTTGTCGACGACCTGCTGCTGGTCGACGAGGGCGACATCGAGCAGGCCGTGCTGATGCTGCTGGAGATCGAGAAGACGCTGGTCGAGGGCGCCGGTGCGGCGGGCCTGGCGGCGCTGATCCGCCATCCGGAGCGCTTTCGCGGCAAGCGCGTGGGGCTGGTGCTCTCGGGCGGCAACATCGACCCGCTGCTGCTGGCGGCGATCATCGAACGCGGCATGGTGCGCGCCGGCCGGCTGGCCCGGCTGCAGGTGGGTGCGCGCGACGTGCCGGGCGTGCTGGCCCGCATCACGACGACCGTGGCCGAAGCGGGCGCCAACATCGACGAGGTCCACCACCAGCGCGCCTTCACGATGCTGGCGGCGCAGAACGTCGACATCGAGCTTGTGCTGCAGACGCGCGGGCGCGAGCATCTCGCCGCCGTCATCGAGGCATTGCACCATGCGGGATTCCAGGCCGAGGAAAAACGCTGACAAGGCCGCGGAACCCGGACTTGTAAAATTCACGAAGTTTGAGTACCTGAGGTTCCGGATGTCCAACCCCACCCCCGTCGAGCCTGGCCACGCTGCCAGCGTCGAACAGGATGCCGTCGAAGGCATCGTGCCCCTCATGCCCATCGTGCTGCCCCTGGCCGGCGGCGTGCTGATGCTGCTGCTGGCCTCGATCGCCATCTACATGGCTTGATCCCCCGGCGGGGCCCGTTCAGCCCCGCCCAACTCCCGCGCTGGAAGACGTTTTCTCCAACGGCTCTCGCCGCCCTCCACGGGGGCCGAGTCCCGTTCGAAAAGACGATTTTTCTATCCAGGAGTTTTCCGATGAACGCACCCGTGGTGAAAGGGCTGGCCATCCAGGCCCCTGCCTACGTCAAGAACCAGAAGCTGATCGCCTGGGTCGCCGAGATGGCGGCCCTGTGCAAGCCCGAGCGCATCGAATGGTGCGACGGCAGCCAGGAAGAGTACGAGCGCCTGTGCCAGCAGCTGGTCGACGCCGGCACCTTCCGAAAGCTCAACCCGGCCAAGCGGCCCGGCTCCTTCCTCGCGTGGTCCGACCCGAGCGACGTCGCGCGCGTCGAGGACCGCACCTTCATCTGCTCCGCAAAGAAGGAAGACGCGGGCCCGACCAACAACTGGATGGCCCCGGCCGAGATGCGCGCCACGCTGCAGCCGCTCTTCGACGGCTGCATGAAGGGCCGCACCATGTACGTGGTGCCCTTCAGCATGGGCCCGCTGGGTTCGCCGATCGCGCACATCGGCGTCGAGCTCTCCGACAGCCCCTACGTCGCGGTCAACATGAAGATCATGACCCGCATGGGCAAGGCGGTGTACGACGTGCTCGGCGCCGAGGGCGAGTTCGTGCCCTGCGTGCACACCGTGGGCGCGCCGCTCGAGGCCGGCCAGAAGGACGTCGCCTGGCCCTGCAACAAGACCAAGTACATCGTCCACTACCCCGAGACGCGCGAGATCTGGAGCTACGGCTCGGGCTACGGCGGCAACGCGCTGCTGGGCAAGAAGTGCTTCGCGCTGCGCATCGCCTCCAACATGGGCCGCGACGAGGGCTGGCTGGCCGAACACATGCTCATCCTGGGCGTGACCAGCCCCGAGGGCAAGAAGCACCATGTGGCTGCGGCCTTCCCCAGTGCCTGCGGCAAGACCAACTTCTCGATGCTCGTGCCGCCGGCCGGCTTCGAGGGCTGGAAGGTCACGACAATCGGCGACGACATCGCCTGGATCAAGCCGCAGGCCGATGGTTCGCTGCACGCCATCAACCCCGAGGCCGGCTACTTCGGCGTGGCGCCGGGCACCAACTACAAGACCAACCCGAACTGCATGGCCAGCCTCGACAAGGGCGTGATCTTCACCAACGTCGCGCTGACCGACGACGGCGACGTGTGGTGGGAAGGCATGGAAGCCGACGCGCCCAACAAGGAGCTGCCTGCGCACCTGATCGACTGGCAGGGCAAGGACTGGACGCCGCAGATCGCGCGCGAGACCGGCGCCAAGGCCGCGCACCCGAATGCCCGCTTCACCGTGGCCGCGACCAACAACCCGGCGCTGGACGAGGCCTGGGACGATCCCAAGGGCGTGGAGATCGACGCCTTCATCTTCGGCGGGCGCCGCTCCACCACGGTGCCGCTGGTGACCGAGGCGCGCAACTGGGTCGAGGGCGTGTACATGGCCGCGACCATGGGCAGCGAGACCACCGCCGCCGCCGCCGGCCAGCAGGGCATCGTGCGCCGCGACCCCTTCGCCATGCTGCCCTTCATGGGCTACAACATGAGCGACTACTTCCAGCATTGGCTCACACTGGGCAAGAAGCTGCAGGCCTCGGGCGCCAAGCTGCCGAAGATCTACACCACCAACTGGTTCCGCAAGGGCGATGACGGCAAGTTCGTCTGGCCCGGCTATGGCGAGAACATGCGCGTGCTCAAGTGGATGATCGACCGCGTCGAGGGACGCGGCCAGGGCACCGAGCACGTCTTCGGCGTGAGCCCCCGTTACGAAGACCTGAACTGGACCGGCCTGGATTTCAGCCCCGCCCAGTTCGCCACGGTGACGAGCATCGACAAGGCCGCGTGGCAGGCCGAACTCAAGCTGCATGCCGAGTTGTTCGAGCAGCTCGCGCACCACCTGCCCCAGGAGCTGCCGGCCACCAAGGCGGCCATCGAGGAACGGCTGGCCGCCTGATCACCGATCAGCCGCGAGCGTCCAAAGAAAAAAAGCCGCCCTCGGGCGGCTTTTTCACGTGCCATGCCCGCGGGAGCGGGCGTCGGCCGGTCAGTAGTAGCGAGCGCTGTTCATGCGGCGCATCGCTTCGTACAGCGTGGGCATGCGCACGTCCTGCGAGCGGCGGGCCGCTGCGTCGACCGCGGCAGAGCGCGTCGGCGCGACGTGCACCACCAGGTCATCCTGGCCTTGCTGGCGGGTCATGGCGGCGCGCAGATCGTTCATGACGCGCGGATCGCTCTGTGCGGTGGCCAGGAACTGCGCGTCGGCACGGGCAGCGGCCATGCGGCGGTCCAGGGCCTTCCAGCCGGCAAGGGCGCGCGCTGCCAGCGAGCGGGCGGCCCCGGAGAACAACGCCAGCGCGAAGAATGCGACGGCCCACAGCACCATCCAGGCGGCGAGCAGGCTGCCATCGGTCCACTCCGAGACGAACTTGTCGGCAACGGCCAGCAGGGCTGCCAGCACGGCGGCGAGCAGCACGGCTGCGAGGCCGCGCGTGCCGTCGTTGGGCTGACGGCTTTCGCGCACATAGTCCATCAGTGCCTCGGCGCGGCGCACGCCAGGGTGGGAAGCGGGTTGGTCAACGTGGACGAAGGTGGTCATGGTGTATCCCTCCAGTGGGACGATTGGCCGAAGCCGATGACGGAATATTAGGGTTTGCCCTAGTAACTTTCAAATTTATATTGCTGATGCTTGTCATTCGCCACCGTGATAGACGTCAATTTCCGCACACTTGACCTCAACCTCCTGCGCGTGTTCGACGAGGTCATGGCCGAACGCAGCCTCACGCGGGCCGCAAGAAACCTTTCGCTCACCCAGCCGGCGGTGAGCAACGCACTGCGCCGGCTGCGCAGCGCGCTGGGAGACGAGCTGGTGCGCCGGGCGGGCGCCGGCGTCGAGCCCACCCCGCGCGCGCTGAGCCTGTGGCCGGTGGTGCGCGATGCGTTGCGCCAGCTCGAGCATTCGCTGGTGCCGGCCAGCTTCGAACCGTTGCACGCCGACAACAGCTTCGTGCTCGCGATGGCCGACGCCACGGCGTCCGAGGTCATCCCCGGCGCCGTGCGCATCCTGGAAGACGAGGCGCCCGGCATTTCGCTGCGCGTCGTGCCCCTGACCACGCGCGACCCCCGAAGGCTGCTGGAAGACGAGGCTGCCGACGTGGCGCTGGGCTACTTCCCGGCTGTGATGACCGACCTGACCGGCCGCGCCCAGGCGGGCGAGGCGGTGGCCTTCGAATCGCACCGGCTCTATGTGGGGCAGTACGTCTGCGTGATGCGCAGTGGGCACCCCCTGGCGCAGGGCGTGCTGACGCTGGACGCCTTCTGCCAGGCGCGTCATCTGCTGGTGAGCTTCTCGGGGCGGCCCTGGGGCTTCGTCGACGAGGCACTGGGCGCACTGGGGCGCGAACGCCGCATCGTGCTGACGGTGAACCAATTCTTCACCGCCGGACGGGTGGTCGCGAACTCCGACCTGCTCACGGTCCTGCCGCGGCACTTCGTGAACACGACGGGGATGGCCGAAGCGCTGGCGGTGCGGGAACTGCCGCTGAACCTGCCGCTCGTGCACGTCGATGCGCTCTGGCATCGGCGCACCCACGGCTCGCCGGCCCATGCCTGGCTGCGGGACACGCTGGTGCGTGCGGCCAGCGACGCATTCGCGCGATCGCTGCGTGAGTATGCGCTACCTTACGGCTAAACTCTTTTCAGCTGCGGCAACGCAGATTTGACCTGAGGGAGTCGGTCGCTCGCTCAGCGGACGACGCGCAGCCAGGCCGAGGCTGCTTCGCGCAGTTCCTGCGCGTGGTGCGGATCGAAACCGACACGGGCTTCTGCGCTTTCCAACAGGGCGGCGGCCGGGCTGATCGGAGCCTGGACCTGCTGCGGCCGGATGGAGCGAACCAGATGCGAGAGCATGTTGAACATGATGGTGCGCGGCACCCAGGCCACGCTGTTGTAACGATGAAAGAAGAATAAGGGTTTCCCCTAGTTTTTACAGCCCCCTCTTGATGCATGACGTGCATACGGTGCGGGATATGCCGACATGGGCGGTGCAAGGGTTGGCAGCTCGCCCCCTTAATGGGGCTTCCTACACTGTGCAGGCCATGAAGATCCAGCTGCTGTCCGACCTGCACCTCGAGACCCACCCGGATTTCGCGCCCGTCCCTGCGCCGGGCGCCGACCTGCTGGTGCTCGCCGGCGACATCGGTTCGTACCAGCCGGGATCCCGCCTGACGGGCACCGATTTCGGTCTGGCCCGTTTCTCGCCGCGGCACGGCTGGCCCACGCCCGTGCTGTACGTGCCGGGCAACCACGAGTACGACAACGACGACTTCGATGCCGTGCATGCGCGCCTGCGGGTGCAGTGCGAAGCCTTGGACATCGGCTGGCTGGAGCGCGAAGCGCGCGTGATCGACGGCGTCCGCTTCATCGGCACCACGCTGTGGGCCGACTTCGACGCGCTGGTCGAGCCGCGAGACCCGCCCGCAGATCGCGAACGCAAGCGCGGCAAGGCGATGCGGGCGGCCAACCACTACCTGGCGCACGCGGCCACCACCCGGCACGGCCGGCCCTTCATGGCCGCGGAACTGCGCGATGAGTCGCTCGACAGCCAGGCCTGGCTCCGCGACGCACTGGCCCGCCACTTCGACGGCCCCACGGTGGCGATCACTCACTTTGCGCCGACGCTCGCCAGCGCCGACCCGCGCTACGGCCTCACGCCGGGCACGGCGGGCTTCTGCAATGCCCTGGATGCGCTGCTGCCTTGGGCCGACGTATGGATGCACGGCCACCTGCACTGCGCCTTCGACTATGTGAAGGACGGCTGCCGCGTGGTGGCGAACCCGCTGGGCTATGCCAGCAAGGGCGAGCAGGAGGGCTTCCGGCCGGAGTTGCTGATCGAGGTGAAGGCCTGAGGGGAGGGCTCAGCGGGAGGCCAGGCCGTCGAAGCAGGTGCTCAGCACCAGCTCGACGATCTGCTCGTCGCTGTGCTGCCCGCCGGCCTTCAGGAATTCCAGCACCGGGTCGCAGGCGCGCGCATACAGGGTGTAGAGCACGACGATGGGCGGCAGCGCGGGGTTGATCGAGCCGCCGGCCTGGGCCGCCTGGATCCAGCCGCCCAGCCGGTCGCTGACGGCGATCAGCCGGTCGAGGTACCCCCGGTTGGCCATCAGCGCCGCGCGCAGGCTGGAGTTCTGGCTCGGCAGCGAGGGCATCTCGCCCGCCAGCTGCATCTGCAGGGCCCAGCGCACCACGGCGCGCAGCTGGTCGATCGGCCTGGCGTCGCCCGGCAGCGCGGCCAGCATGTCCTGCGTGCGCTGCATGATGCGCACCATCGCCGCGGCGGCGAGGTCTTCCTTGCTCGGGAAATGCTTGTAGAGGCTGGCCTTGGCGATGCCGACAGAAGCGGCCACCTCATCGACCGTCATGGCGTCGAAGCCTTTTTCGGCCAGCAGGCGGTTCACGGTCTGCACGATCGCGTCCTCGCGCGCCTGCAGCATCTGGGCCTTGAAGGAGGGCTTGGCAGGCGGGGCGATGGCGGACATGCAGCCATTCTAGGCGCCCGCGTCGCGGATTGGACGCATCGACTGCGACAAGACGCTGCAGTCACAAGTCAAACCACATCGTACACGCCCATCCAATTGCTATCTTTTTGATAGCTGACATCAACCGACTGGCGGGCGCTAAAGGCCGATTTGGCCTGAAGAATCGCCCTACAGCAGGTCCTCGCCCACGATCGGCAGCAGCAGCCAGTTCTTGAAGCGCAACCAGAGGAATTCGCCGGGGATGTCCTCGTGGACGATGTCGCCGCCCTGCTCGTCCAGCTCCAGCCACTGTGCGCGCCGGCCATCGGACGACAGACGCAGGCGGTAGCCGAGCTGGTCGCGCCGCTTGGAAATCACGCTGTAGTAGTCGCCCACCATCGCCGGGCTGTCGATGAGCATGCCCGACTCGGTGTTCACGGCGGCAGAGCGATGGTCCAGGTTCATCGAGCCGACGAAGATGCGCTGCTCGTCGATCAGCGCGAACTTGGCATGCAGCCGGCTGATCGACTTGCCGAAGTTGCCGAAGCGCCCCGAGCGCGCGGTGAACTCGGGCGCGATCTCGTACAGGATGACGCCGGCGCGCAGCATGTCGACCCGGTAGCGCTCGTAGCCGGCGTAGGCCAGCGGTTCGTCGGTGGCGCCGAGCGAGTTGGTCACCACCACGGTCTCCACGCCCTGCGAGCGCCCCTGGCGGATCATCTCCATCCCCATTGGCCCGGGGATGAAGTACGGCGAGATGATGCGCACGTTGTGCCGCGCTCCGGCGATGGCCCACAGCGCGTACTGCGACACGCTGTCGGCGAAGGCAGCCTCGGCGTTGCGGCCGATCTTCTCGGGGTCGTCGGCATAGAAGCGCGCCGGCGCCCAGTAGCGCTTCATCTGGCCCATCACCAGCTCCTGCCCGACAGGTGGCTGGCCCAACGAGTCGCGCGGCTGGATCGGCACGTCGGGCCGGGCCTGGCGCGCCAGCTCGTCGAAGCGCGCCTGCGCCTCGGCCGGTGACAGGCGCGGCGGCACCACGTGACGGATCGGCCAGCTGTGCTCGCTGTTCCAGTAGCGGTCGAAGGCGGCCGACATCTCCTTGACGACCGGACCGTTGCTCACCACGTCCATGTCGATGAAGTTGGCCGAGGTGCTGCGCATGAAGTACTCGTTGGCGATGTTGCGCCCGCCGGTCACCGCGAAGCTGTTGTCGGCCAGCAGCATCTTGTTGTGCATGCGGTGGTTGATGCGCCGGAACTCGTGCGCCGAGAGGAGCAGCCGCGCCGCCAGCGAGCGGGCGCGCGAGGGCAGCGGGTTGAACAGCCGCACCTCGACGTTGGGGAAGGCATCGAGCGTCGAGAACAGCTCGTCCTCGCCGGCGGTGTAGAGGTCGTCCACCAGCAGCCGCACGCGCACGCCGCGCTCGGCCGCGTCGCGCAGTTCGCGCAGCAGCAACAGCCCCACGTCGTCGTTGGCGATCTGGTAGTACTGCACGTCGAGCGTGTTCTCGGCGTTGCGCGCCAGCGAGATGCGGGCGTCGAAGGCGAAGGCGGCGTCGGGCAGCAGGCGGAAGGCGGACAGCGGCCCGTCGCGCCCCACGGGCGTCTGCGGTGCGTCGGCGCGCGAAAGCTTGCCCAGCGTGGTCTGGCCGACGTCGGCCACGGCCCGGCTTTCGTGGCGCGGCTGCGGAGGCGGCAGGGAGGCGCAGCCCGTGAGCAGGCCGGCTGCGACCAGCACGAGCAGGCACCAGGTGCGCAAGGGGAAGGGGGACAGGAACAGCATGCGCTCCGAAATGTAGTGGGAATGCGCGGCCCGCGCCTTCGTCTCGCGGGCGGCCCCTCGCTTCTATGATCGGCCGCCCCCCGTTTCACCCGCCCCCATGCTCAACGGCCTCTGGCTCGCCTTCTTCCTCGTCGCCGCCGTCGCCGGCTTCGGCCGCTGGCTGGTGGGCGGCGACGCGTCTGCCTTCGCCGCCATGGTCGAGGCGCTGTTCGCCATGGCCAAGCTCTCGGTGGAGGTGATGGTGCTGCTCTTCGGCACGCTCACGCTGTGGCTGGGTTTTCTGCGCATCGCCGAGCGGGCCGGGCTGGTGGCCGCGCTCGCGCGCTGGCTGGGCCCGCTCTTCGCGCGGCTGATGCCCGAGGTGCCGCGCGGGCACCCGGCGCTGGGCCTGATCACGATGAACTTCGCGGCCAACGCGCTGGGGCTGGACAACGCCGCCACCCCGATCGGGCTGAAGGCGATGCGCGAACTGCAGACGCTGAACCCGCGGCCCCAGGAGGCGACGAACGCGCAGATCCTGTTCCTGGTGCTCAACACCGGCTCACTGACGCTGCTGCCGGTGAGCATCTTCATGTACCGCGCACAGCAGGGCGCCGCCGACCCGACGCTGGTGTTCCTGCCCATCCTCATCGCCACGGCGGTCTCGGCGCTGGTGGCGCTGCTCACGGTGGCGGTGGTGCAGCGGCTGCGGATCTGGGACCCGGTGGTGCTGGCCTGGGTGCTGCCGATGGCCGCGGCGCTGGGCGGCTTCATGCTGCTGCTGGGAACGCTGTCGGCGGCGGCGCTGGCGGCGTTGTCGTCGCTGCTGGGCAACCTGGTGTTGTTCGGCATCGTGATCGTGTTCCTCATCGCGGGCGCGGTGCGGCGGGTGCCGGTGTACGAGGCCTTCGTCGAGGGCGCCAAGGAAGGTTTCGAGGTGGCGAAGAACCTGTTGCCCTACCTGGTGGCGATGCTGTGCGCCATCGGGGTGCTGCGGGCGTCGGGTGCACTGGATGCGGCGCTGGACGGCATCCGCTGGCTGGTGGGCCTGACCGGCTGGGACACGCGCTTCGTCGACGCCCTGCCCACCGGCCTGGTCAAGCCTTTTTCGGGCAGCGCGGCGCGCGCGATGCTGATCGAGACGATGAAGAGCCACGGGGTGGACAGCTTCCCGGCCCTGACCGCCGCGGTGATCCAGGGCAGCACCGAGACCACCTTCTACGTGCTGGCCGTGTACTTCGGCGCGGTGGGCATCCAGCGGGCGCGGCATGCGGTGGGCTGCGCCTTGTTCGCCGACCTGGTGGGCGTGGTGGCGGCGATTGCGGTGAGCTACTGGTTCTTCGGTTGATCGTCACGTTCGTGACGAGTTTGGGCGTAGCGCCCGACCGGCATGAGGCGGGTGCGTTTGGGTTTGGCTGCAGCGCCTCTGGCGGTGGTCGCGGGCCTGCGGGCGCAGGCGCCATTCGCGGCGCCGTGCAGTGCCCAAAGCACGTCGATGGACAGCGAGCACGCAGTCAGAACGACAAGCCGGTCAGCGCGAGCCAGCGCCGGAGAACGCAGGCCCGCGGCCGCCGCCAGCGCCCCCGCCCTTCGTGCCGGCCGATCCACCAGCAACGCCGGAAGCAGCCCGCATCAAGAGCCCCGAAACAGGCAAGCAGGAAGAAAGTAACGAACGTGACGATTTCGGCCGCAACGCAGACACAGCAAGCGCTACAGCCCGATTGCACTTTCCGTGCGGAAAGCCCGCGTGACAGTGAAGCCACCACCCTTCCGCCAGAATGCGGCTTTGCGTCCCCTCTCTGCTCCTCCCTCCGTGACCCCTCCCCGCCGCGCGCAGGCGCCCTCCTTCTCGACCGCCGAGTTCCGCGCCGCGCTGGGCATGTTCGCCACGGGCGTGACCATCGTGACCGCACGCAGCGCCGACGGCACGCGCATCGGGCTCACCGCCAACTCCTTCAACTCGGTCTCGCTGGAGCCGCCGCTCGTCCTCTGGAGCCTGGCGCGCGCATCGGGCTCCATGCCCACGCTGGGCACCGGCTCGCACTACGCCATCAATGTGCTGGCCGCCGACCAGAAGGACCTGGCCGAACGCTTCGCGCGCCGCTCGACCGAACGCTTCCAGGGCGTGGACTTCACCGACGGCGTGGCCGGCGCCCCGCTGCTCGCCGGGGCGGTGGCGGTATTCGAATGCTTCAACCGCAGCCGCTACGAGGAAGGCGACCACGTCATCTTCGTCGGCGAGGTGGAGCGCTGCAGCCATCGCCCCGGCGTGCCGCCGCTGCTCTTCCACGGCGGGCACTTCTACACCGAGCATCCGCTCTGACGGGCCCATGACCGATCACGCCGCCCTTCCCCCCCTCCACGCGCTGGCGCACGACGTGGCCATGCAGCTCAAGGCCCGGCATGAAAGCGTCGCCGTGGCCGAATCGTCGGCCGGCGGCCTGGTTTCGGCCGCGCTGCTGGCGGTACCCGGTGCCTCGGCCTACTTCCTCGGCGGCGCCGTCGTCTATTCGCGCCGCGCCGGCAAGGCGCTCATGGGGCTCACGGCCGCCGACATGGAAGGCCTGCGCGCCGAAACGGAGCCTTATGCCCGCATGATGGCCGCGCGCGTGCGCGACGCCCATCGCGCAACCTGGGGCCTCTGCGAAAGCGGCGCAGCCGGCCCGTCGGGCAGCCCATACGGCGATCCGCCCGGCCACGTGTGCATCGCGGTCGCCGGCCTCGAGACCCACAGCCGGGTGGCGGCCACGGGCCAGTCCGAACGCGCGCTGAACATGGACTTCTTCGCGCGCGAGCTGCTCGCGCTCTTCGCGCAGCTGCTTCGGGGCGGCCCGGCGCCCTGACGACCGCCGGCGTCCGGTCCGCGAAGCATCCCGGCAGCGCTAGCGCTTGGCGCCGTAGGTCGCGTCGAAGCGCGACTGCAGGTAGGCCTGGGTGGTGATGGGCGCGTGGCGCGGCGCCTCGCCCGGCGGCACGCAGGAAGGGATCGCGCTGACCAGCGCGTCCGGATTGGCATCGAGGAAGAGCGCGATCGAGTAGCGCTCGCGCGCCGGCCGCAGCACGCGGTGCGGCGTCGACAGGTACACGTCGTTGGTCCATCGCATGAGGCAGTCGCCGATGTTGCAGACGAAGGCGCCCGGCAGCGGCGGCACGTCGATCCACTGGTCGCGGCCGCGGCCCTGCACCTGCAGGCCCGAGACGCCGTCGGTGGCCAGCAGCGTGACGTTGCCGTAATCGGTGTGGGCGCCAGCGCCAATGCCACCGTTCTTGCCGTCGTCGTGCGCGGCATCGGCGCTGGCCGGGTAGTGCAGCAGGCGCAGCGTGGCCAGCGGCCGGTCGATCTTGCCGTCGAAGAAATCCTCGGCCAGGCCGAGGTCGAGCGCGAAGGCGTGGTGCAGCCGGCGCGCGGCCGCCAGCGTGGCATCGAAATACGCCTGCACCTGCTCGCGCCAGCCGGGCAGCGCCGGCCAGGCATTGGGCGGTCGCGTGGCCTCGTCGGTCCAGATGAGGTTGAAGGCCTCCTTCTGATCGGCGCCGCGGTGTTCGTCCAGCGCCTCGACACCGGTGCCCACATAGCCGCGGTTGTGGCTCAGGCTCGCATAGGCGAGCGCCTGCTTGGCGGCCATGGGCTGGGCGAAGAAGGCGGCGCTGGCCGCGAAGGTGCCGTCCACCGTGGCGGCCGGAACGCCGTGGCCGGTGATGGCGAAGAAGCCGATGTCGCGGCAGGCGGCGCCGACCTGGGCCGCGACGGCGCGGCGTGCGGCCGCATCGTCGCCCGCAAGGGGCGACACGTCGATCAGGGGAATGGTGTGGGACATGGGTGCGGTGCGGTTTGCAATCAGCGCGCCAGCGCCAGCCGGTAGCGGAAGGTGTCGGCACGGTAGACGGCGGTTTCGGCATGCACGGGCTCGCCGGCCTCGCTGTAGACGATGCGCTGCACCTCCAGAACGGGCGCGCCGGGCTCGATCTGCAGCAGCCTCGCATCGGCCGGTCGGGCCACGCCGGCGCCGATCTCGAGTTCGGCGCGGCCGATGGCCAGGCCGCCCTCGTGCTCGAAGACCTCGATCAGGTCGCGGCGCGAGAAGTCCACGCGGCCCAGCTTCTCGCCCAGCGCCGGGCGCAGCCAGGAGGTGTTGACCGAGAGCGGCTCGCGGTCGAGGTAGCGCAGGGTCTGCAGCTGGTAGACCGGCTCCCCGGTGCGCAACTGCAACTGTGCGGCCACGGCCGCCGTTGCCTTGATCTGCCGCCAGGCCAGGCGCCGGTTGCTCACGGCGCCGGCTTCGTTGCCCAGCGCCTCGTGCAGGCCCTGCAGGCGGTTCAGGCTCTGCGATGCCTTGGAATGGGACACGAATGCCCCTTTTCCGTGCAGCTTGACGATCAGGCCGTCGGCCTGCAGCGCCGCCAGCGCCTGCCGCACGGTGATGCGGCTGACGCCGTGCTCGGCCTGCATCTCGGACTCGGAAGCCAGCTTGTCCCCGGGGCGCAGGCGGCCTTCGAGGATGTCGGCGCGCAAGGCGTCACGCAGCCGGGCATGCAGCGACTGCGGCAGATCAGCCATGCGCAGGCCCACCTGTCGCGCTGGCATGGGCTTTGCATAGCTTGTTATAACTTGTCATAACGAGTAGATTCTCGCACCGTCCAGGTGCTTCCTTCTTTGTCCGTCCGTCCAACCGTTCGAGGAAACCTGCCATGCCCCGCTTCCATCTCCCGCAATCGTCGTCGCGCCGCGCCTTCGCCGCCGCACTCGGTGCCAGCCTCGCGCTCGGCCTGGGTGCGCCGGCTGCCATCGCGCAGTCGTATCCGAGCAAGCCGATCACTTTGATTGTGCCGTTCGCGGCCGGCGGCGGCGTCGATGCCACCGCGCGGCTGGTCAACACCAAGCTGGGCGAGGTGCTCAAGCAGCCGGTGGTGATCGACAACGTGGCGGGCGCCGCCGGAACCATCGGCACGCAGAAGGCGGCGCGCTCGGCCGCCGACGGCTACACGCTGCTCTTCGCCGTGGCCAGCCCGCTCAACGTGGCGCCGCTGGTTGCGCCCGCGGCCGTGCGCTACGACACCTTCAAGGATTTCGCGCCCATCGCCACCGTCGGCGTGTCGCCCTTCGTGCTGATCGGCAAGAGCAGCCTGCCCGCCTCGAGCATGGCCGAACTGATCCAGCTCGCGAAGAAGGAGCCGGGCAAGCTCAACTTCGGCACCGACGGCGTGGGCACCTCGCTGCACGTCACGGCCGAGCTCATCAAGCAGCGCGCCGCGATGGACATCGTGCACGTGCCCTACAAGTCGGGCCCGCAGGTGCTGACCGACGTGGCCGGCGGCCAGCTCGACCTGGCGGTGCTGCCGCTGTCGCTGGCCCAACCCTTCATCAAGGACGGCAAGGTCAAGGCCTTCGGCGTGACCTCGAAGCAGCGCGCAGCCATCGCGCCCAACGTGCCGGCGCTGGCCGAGACCGCGGCGCTGAAGGACTTCGAGGTCGATTCCTGGCTCGGCATCCTGGCGCCCGCCGGCGTGCCCGCGCCGGTCGCGCAGCAGCTGATGCAGGCGGTCGAAACGACGATGAAGGACCCCGAGGTCGTGCGCCGCCTGGGCGAGATCGCGGTGCGCCCGGTGGTCATGACCGGCCCGGCCTTCGCCGACTACCTGGCCAAGGAACGCCGCACCGTCCAGGACGTGGTGACCAAGGCCAACATCAAGGCCGAGTAAGGCCTCTTCGCACAACGCCCGATGGCCCTGCTCGCCCACGCCTGGATCCTGCTGCCCGCGGTGCTGCTCGCGGGCGGGCTGATCGGCGCCACGGGCATCGGCGGCGTGCTGCTGGTGCCGGTGCTCACGCGTTTCGGCGAGGTGCCGGCGCCGCAGGCCATCGCCGCCGCCTCGCTGGCCTTCGCGCTGCCGGCGCTGGTCGCGCTGCGACCCTTGGCGCGCGAGCCGGCGCTGGCGCGTCGCACTTTGCCGCTCCTGGCCGGCGCGCTGGCTGGTGCCGCCGGAGGCGCCCTGCTGGTGCAGGCGCTGCCCGCGCGCGTGCTGCTGGGCGGGGTGACGGCGCTGGTGCTCTTCGCCGGCGTGCGCGGTCTCATGGCGCAGGACCGGCATGCCGACGCAGCGCCGCTGCTGTCGGCGCCGGTGCTCGCGGGCCTGGGCCTGCTGGTGGGCATCGGCTCCGCGCTCACCGGCACGGGTGGGCCGGTGCTGCTGCTGCCGCTGTTGATGCTGTGCCGCCAGCGCGTGGACTTCGCGGTGATCGCGGCCCAGGCCGTGCAGTTGCCGGTGGCGCTGACCAGCAGCGCCGTGCACGCGGCTGCACACCGGCTCGACTGGGGCCTGGCCGCGGCCTGCGGCGTGCTGATGCTGCTCGGCTCGCTGGCGGGCCAGCGCCTGGCCCGCGGCCTGGACCGGCAGTGGTTGCAGCGCTTCGTGAGCGGCCTGCTGCTGCTGGTCGGCGCCTGGTTCGTCTATCTGCTCATTGCCTAGGGAGGCCCGCATGCTTTCATCATCCGACCTGACGCCCGCCGACGGCGGCCCGCTGCTGCTGGCGCCCGAGTGGCTGATGCGCCCCGAGGGCGCGCAGCGCGGTTGGGCCGCCGCCGTGCAGGGTGGGCGCTTCACGCACGTCGGCCCGCGCGAGGACGTGCAGGCCGCCCACCCGGGCCGCGCGCTCGTCGAGCTGCCGCAGCATGTGCTGATGCCCGGCCTCGTCGACACCCACACGCACCTCACGCAGGCCTTCGGCAAGTCGCTGGCCTTCGGCGAACCGTCCGAGATCTTCAAGCGCATCTGGGTGCCCATGGAGGGCGTGCTCGGCACCCACGCGGCGTACCTCTCGGCCAAGCTGGCGGCCTGGGAATCGCTGCGCGGCGGCTTCACCACGGTGGTCGATGCCGGCACCCGCTCCGAGGAAGGCCTGGCCGGCGTGGCGCAGGCCGCGCGCGACACCGGCATCCGCTGCGTGCTGGGCCTGATCTGCAACGACGCGGGCAACACCGAAGGCGAGGCCGGCGTGCGCCGCATCCTCGACCGCGCAGCGGGCTTCCTGGCCGAGTTCGAGCACGACCCGCTGGTGCACCCTTCGCTCGCCATCTCGATCCCGGAGGCCGCGAGCGACCGCATGCTGCACGACGTGGCCGCCCTCACGCGCGAGGCCGGCCGGCGCTTCCAGACGCATGTGAACGAGCACCTCGCGGCCGTGGAGCGGTCCCTGGTGGCGCGCGGCCTGCGGCCCATCGAGCTGCTGCATGCGGTTGGCGCGCTCAACGACAGCGCATTGCTCGCGCATGCCACGCTGCTCACGCACCGCGAGTTCGGCCTGCTGCGGGACAGCGGGGCCGCTGTCGCCTACAACCCGGTCGCCAGCGCCTGGAAGGGCAACGCCGTGCTCGACGCCGGCATGCTCCAGCTGCTGGGCGTGCCCTTCGGCCTGGGCACCGACGGCACGCGCGCCGACGGCCTGCGGCTGATGGACGCGGCCGAGACCGCGCAGCGGCTCACGCACGGCCTGGCCAACGGCGACTCCTCCTGCGGCGGCGGCTGGACCTGGCTGGACCACGCCACGCACCACGGCGCCGAAGCGGCCGGCCTGGGCACGCTCACCGGTCGCATCGAGGCCGGCCTCGCGGCAGACTTCCTCTTGCTGGACCTGGACGCGCCGGAGTTCCTGCCCAGCTGGGACCTGAGCTGGGAGCTGGTGCGCTTCGGCAACCGCGACCAGATCCGCGCCGTGTTCGTCAACGGCGCGCTGCGCCTGTGGCAGGGCTGGCCGGTGGACTGGGACGCCCGCGCCTTGATGCGCGAGGTGGCCGAGGTGGCCCGGCGCGACGTGGCGCGTGCGCCGCTGCAGCGCGTGCATGCCACGGCCGACGTGCACCGGGCGCTGGCCCAGGCGCCGGGCATGCGGGCACCGGACTGACAGGCCGGCTGCGGCTTCGCCTATCGAAGCGGGGACGCGGGGCGCCATGCTGTGGGCATGGCAGCCAAGGAGTCGCCCATGCTCGACCATCCACGAACGAACCCCACACCGCGCCGTGAAGAGGCGGCAGGCATCCTGTCGCATCGTCTGCGCATAGGCACCATCGCATTCGCCCTCGGTATCGCAGCGCTGGGCACCGCGTGGGACGCGCGCGCCCAGGTGCCGGACGACAAGGGCCGCGGCAACGAGACATTGCGCGCCGGCGTGCGCGACAGCGACCGCCTGTTCATCCGCACCGCCGCGGGCCACCTCATCCGCGAACGCCAGCTCGGCGCGCTGATGCGCAAGCAGGCCTCCACGCCGCCGATGCGCGGGCTCGGCACCAAGCTGAGCGAGCAGTCGAACGGGCTCTACCGTGGGTTGAGCGACATCGCCAAGCGCGAGAAGACGGAGGTCCCGCTCGACATGGTCGACGAGTCGCACGCCAAGCTGCAGCGGCTCGCGACGCTGCGCGGCGCCGAATTCGACCAACGGGCGCGCGAGATGGTGCTGGAATCGCTCGAGCAGGAGATCAAGGCCTTGGAGTCGGCCGCCGACAAGACGGACAACGGCTTCCTGCGCAACTGGACCGCGAAGGCGCTGGGCCAGCGCCGCGCACTGTTCGACGAGTTCCGCCGCGCCGCGCCGCGCTGAGGGCGGGCGCCCGGCGGCCTCAGACCACCGGCCGCGTGCCGACCAGCACGGGTTGGTAGAACGCGCCGTCCAGCCTGCGCGTACGAACGAAGCCCGCCTCGGCCATCAGCCCCAGCAGGCGATCGGTCGTGATCGCGTAGTAGCGCGAGCGCATGACGCGGGTGCTGACTTCCTGCGTGTCGAGGTCTTCCTCCACCGCGAAGAAGCTGAAGTCGTAATGCGTCGCGTCGGGGCCGTCGAAGTCCCACACCTGGAACAGCACGTGCCGCCGCCGGCCGTCGACGCGCGCACCGTAGTGCTTGACGAGATGGCGCCCACGCGGTTCCTGCGCATAGTCGCGCACCGTGAGCACGCAGCCGCCGCCCGGGCGCAGGCACAGCCACATCTGGCGCAGCGCCGCGAGGATGTCGGCGTCGCTCAGCAGATGCGGCACCGAATTGTCCGCCGACAGCACCACGTCGAAACCGCTGCCGTGCAGCGCATGGGCCTCGCGCATGTCGCCCACCGCGGTATCGATGGACAGGCCGCGCGACTCGGCCTCCTGCCGCGCGCGCGCCACCGCGCCGGGCGAGAGGTCCGACGCCCGCACCACATGGCCGCGCTGCGCCAGGCCCAGCGCCTGGGTGCCGATGCCGCAGCTCACGTCGAGCACGCGCTTCGCGCCGGGCCATTCGGCCTGCACGACCGCATCGAGCTGGGCGCCCTGCCGCGCCACGCTGGCCGGCCAGTCGGGGTAGATCAGGTGGTACAGCGGCGCGAGCTGGTCGTAGAAGTCCATGGCGTGTCGAGGTCGAAGGCCGGCCAGGCACTGTAGCCCGACGTCGCTACGATCCGTCGATGCGCGCCGCCTTCCTCGCCATGATGCTGCCGGGCCTGCTGTCGGCCGGCGCAGGCACGGCGGCCGAGCCCAAGCGCAACTGGTTCGATGACCCCTTCGTCCAGGTCGCCGCCGGCCTGCCGGCCTGCCCGGTGCCCGAAGGCCCGCTCTACACCGAGGCCGAACGCCGGCAGCAGATGCACTCGCGCCTCGAACGCGGCACCAGTTGCTGGCTCGCGGGCCGCTGCGCCGACAGCAATGCCTACCGCTACGACAAGGCCATCGCGCCGAAGGTGCAGGCCGCACTGGCCCGCGTGCCCGGCGTGCGCCGCGCCAGCGTGTGGATCACGGTGCAGCGGCGCTGGGTGTACCTGCAGGGCTGCGTCCCCTCGGCCGGCCTCGCGCGGCGGCTGGAGCGCGCCGCCAAGGCCGTGCCCGACGTCGAGCTGGTGGTGCCGGTCCTGATGCAGGGCACGCGCGGCCGGCCGCCCTACCCGGTGCCGGCGCCGCCGTGACGGCACACCATCAGCAAAGCTGATCGACGGCCTCAGAATTCGCAACTTCCGCGATGCCGCCGCAGCCGGCACCATCGCGGCCGGCCCGCGCACGCCACACGGCGCGCGGGCCGGCCTGTTCCTGCTCGCTTCCATGACCGACCGCCACGACCACCTCGACACCCGCGCCATCGCGATCCTCATCGGCTGCTGCGCGTTCTGGGGCCTGCAGCAGATCCTCATCAAGACCACCGTGACCGAGGTGCCGCCCATGTGGCAGGCCAGCCTGCGCATGGCAGGGGCGGTGCTGCTGCTGTGGGCCTGGTGCCTGTGGCGCGGCGTGCCGCTCTTCGGGCGCGACGGCACCCTGGGCGGCGGGCTGCTCGCGGGGCTGCTCTTCGCCGGCGAGTTCGTCTGCATCTACACCGGACTGCAGCACACCAGCGCGTCGCGCCTGACGGTGTTCCTCTACACCTCGCCCTTCGTCGTGGCGTTGCTGGTGCCGCGCATCGTGCCCTCGGAGCGGTTGCGCGGCGTGCAGTGGGTGGGCCTGGCCATCGCCTTCGCGGCGGTGGTGGTGGCCTTCAGCGAGAGCCTGGGCCACGGCAGCGGCTCGCAGCTCTTCGGCGACGCACTGGCGTTGCTGGCCGGCGTGCTGTGGGGCCTGACGACACTGGTGATCCGCAGCACCAGGCTGGCGACGGCCAGCGCCGAGAAGACCCTCTTCTATCAAATCGCCGTCACCGCCGCGATCACGCCGCTGCTGTCGCTGGCCAAGGGCGAGGCGTGGGGCCTGTCGTACTCGGGCTATGCGTGGTTGTCGATCGCGCTGCAGACCGTGATCGGCGCCTTCGTCAGCTACCTCGCCTGGATGTGGCTGCTGCGGCACTACCCGGCCACGCGCATCTCGTCCTTCACCTTCCTCACGCCGCTCTTCGCGCTGGTCTTCGGCGTGCTGCTGCTGGGCGAGCCGCTCACGCTGCAGCTCATGCTCGCGCTCAGCGGTGTGGCATTGGGCATCGTGCTGGTGAATCGGCGGCGGCCGGTTGCGGCCGCCTGATGCTACGGAATTCATAGCTGCCGGCGCCCGCTGCACGGGCGCTGGAGCCCGATTCGGCTTGAAGGACAATGGGCAGCTCCTCCCACCGGACACGCCCGACATGGACTTCCAGCCCCTGCTCGACGAGATCGCGCACCGCCTCGGCCGCGAGGCCGGCCGCGAGGGCGCGGTGGCCAGCTACATCCCGGCACTGGCACGCGTGAGCAGCTCGCACTTCGGCATCGCCTTGCGCACTTGCGACGGCGTGGAGGCCTCGGCCGGCGACGGCCGCGTGCCCTTCTCCATCCAGAGCATCTCGAAGCTCTTCACCCTCACGCTGGCCATGCGCCACATGAGCGAGGACGCGCTGTGGGCGCGCATCGGCCGCGAGCCCTCGGGCAATCCCTTCAACTCGCTGGTGCAGCTGGAGAGCGAGCAGGGCAAGCCGCGCAACCCCTTCATCAATGCCGGCGCCATCGCGGTGGCCGACCGCATCGTGGGCCTGTACGGCGCCGACGCGAAGAACGAACTGCTCGCCTTCATGAGCCACCTGGCGGGCGAGCCCATCGGCTTCGATGCGGAAGTCGCGGCGTCCGAGGCGGCCACGGGCTACCGCAACTACGCGCTGGCCAACTTCATGAAGAGCTTCGGCAAGCTGGACCACGACGTGGACACGGTGCTGGACTTCTACTTCCACCAGTGCGCGCTGTCGATGAGCGGGCTGCAGCTGGCGCGCGCCGCCGGCTACCTGTGCCGCGACGGCGCCCATCCGTGCCTTCCGCAAACGCAAGTGGTCACCGAACGCCAGGCGCGGCGCATCAACGCCCTGATGCTGACCTGCGGCACCTACGACGCCGCGGGAGACGTCGCCTTCCACATCGGCCTGCCCTGCAAGAGCGGCGTGGGCGGCGGCATCGTGGCGGTGGTGCCCGACCGGCTCACCCTGGCCGTGTGGTCGCCCGCGCTCGACGCGACCGGCAACTCGCTGCTGGGCATGCGCGCGCTGGAGCTGTTCGCGCAGCGCACCGGGATGTCGATCTTCTAGCGTTCAGCGCACGGCACGTGCCAGCGCCGAGCGCACTACCGCCCGGTGGAAGGGCGCGATGAGGCGGATGTAGCTGCGCCCCAGCAGGTTGTGGCAGTGCACCACCGTCACCGCCACCAGCTGGTCGGCCGAGCGGCGCAGCGACAGGCGGAAGTCCAGGTGCGCATCGTCCTCGCCCAGCACCACCTCGTCGGGGCTGCTCTCGTAGACGCGGAAGATGCCGATGCGCGCGCGCCCCTCGGGGCGGTCGGCGCGCAGTGCCTTCGCGGTCTTCAGGCCGAAAGGGGCGACGATCGCGTCGCGCAGCCCCATGAGCCGCTCGACCCACGGCGCCTGGCGCGCGAGCGCGCGTTCGGCCAGTTCGCGCGCGTCGGCCGGGTCACCGGCAGGCAGCGCGATCGCGAAGGCATCGGCCAGGAAGGCGCCGGGGTAGCGGGAGGCCACCCGCACGTCGGCGGGCAGGGGAATGGCATGGGCACGGGACATGGCGAATCTCCGGTCGCGGCAGTGCCCGGATTGTGCGCCTGCGCCGCCAAGGCCTTCCTGTAGCATCCGCCGCCCGCCACGCCCGCACGCCATGCCCCAGATCGTCGTCGACCAGCTGCGCAAGACCTACCGCATCCATGAGCGCGACCCCGGCGTGGGCGGTGCGCTGCGCGCGCTGCTGCGGCCGCGCCACCGCACCGTGGAGGCGCTGGCGGGCGTGTCCTTCGCGCTGGAGCGCGGCGAGCTGCTGGGCTTCATCGGCCCCAACGGCGCCGGCAAGTCGACCACCGTCAAGCTGCTCGCGGGCATCCTGCGGCCCGACGGCGGGCGCGTGGAGGTCGACGGGCGCGACCCCTTCGCCGACCGCGAGCGCCACGTGGCCCGCATCGGCGTCGTCTTCGGCCAGCGCACGCAACTGTGGTGGGACCTGCCGGTGGCGGACGGCTTCGCGCTGCTGCGCGACATCTACCGGGTCGACCCGGCGCGCTTCGCACGCACGCGCGACGAACTCGTGGCGCTGCTGCACCTGGAACGCCTGCTCGACCAGCCGGTGCGCCAGCTGTCGCTGGGACAGCGCATGCGCGCCGAGATCGCGGCCGCGCTGCTGCACGAGCCGGAGATCCTGTTCCTCGACGAGCCGACCATCGGCCTGGATGCGCCTTCGAAGCTGGCGGTGCGCGACTTCATCAGGCGCGCCAACCGCGAGCGCGGCACCACGGTGCTGCTGACCACGCACGACATGCACGACATCGAGGCCCTGGCGCGGCGCGTGATCGTGATCGGCCACGGCCGCGTGCTGGCCGACAGCCCGGTGGACGCGCTGCGCACGCAGGTGATGGCGGCACGGCGGCTGGACGAGGGCCTGCCCGCGGATGCAGAGGACGAGGGCATGACCATCGAGGCCGTGATCGCGCGCTTCTACGCGATGCACGGGGCGGCCGAGGCATGACGTTGCAGCAACGGCTGCGCCCCTACCGCGCCGCCTTCGCCTCGCGCTTCCTGCAGATGCTGCAGTACCGCACCGCGGCCTGGGCCGGCTTCGCCACGCAGTGCTGGTGGGGCGGCATCAAGGTGATGGTGCTGGCCGCGTTCTACGGCAACGCATCGGCCGCCGGTGCGCCGATCACGCTGGCCCAGGCCGTCACCTACGTCTGGCTCGCGCAGGGCCTGCTCGCGCTGCTGCCCTGGCTGGGCGACCCCGAGGTGGCGCAGGCGGTGCGCAGCGGCAGCGTGGCCTACGACCGCTTGCGGCCGGTGGACGCCTATGCGCTGTGGTACGCGCGATCGGCCGGCTGGATCGCGGCGCGGGTGCTGCCGCGCGTGGCGCTGATGGCGGCCTTCTCGGCCGTGCTGCTGCCGCTCGCGGGCCTGCCGGACTGGGCGTGGCAGCCGCCGGCGGGCATTGCGGCCGGCGCGGCCTTCGCCGTGTCGGCGGTGCTGGCCCTGCTGCTCTCAACCTCGATGGTGATGCTGCTGAACATCGCTGCCGCCGCATCGCTCAACGAGCGCGGCATCAACGCGCTGGCGGCGCCGGTGGTGATCGTGTTCTCGGGCAACCTGCTGCCGCTGGCCCTGCTGCCCGATGCGTGGCAGGCGCTGCTGTTGCTGCAGCCGCTGGCGGGCGTGACGGACATCCCGGCGCGCATCTGGTTCGGCCAGCTGGCCGGCCCGCAGGCGCTCGAAGGCCTCGCGCTGCAGGCGCTGTGGACCGCGGCGCTGGTGGCGGCCGGCCGCGCCGCGATGGCGCGCACCCTGCGGCGGCTGGAGGTGCAGGGCGGATGAGGCACGACCACGCGATGGGATCGCTGCGGCTCTTCGGCCGCCTGGCCGCCGCCTCGCTCGCCGGCCAGGCGCGCTATCCCGGCGCGGCGCTGATGCTCACGATCGGCCAGTTCCTCGCCACCGGCGTGGAGGTCGTCGCGGTGTGGGCACTGTTCCACCGCTTCGGCGAGGTGCAGGGCTGGCGCCTGGGCGAGGTGGCGATCTTCTACGGCCTGGTGAACTGCATGTTCGCGATCGCCGACGCGCTGGGCCGCGGCTTCGACGTGCTGGGCACCGAGTACCTGCGCACCGGCGCCTTCGACCGCCTGCTGCTGCGCCCGCGTCCGCTGGCGCTGCAGCTCATGGGCCACGACGTGCGCATCAGCCGGCTGGGGCGCCTGCTGCAGGGCCTGGGCGTGCTGGCCTTCGGCACGGTACAGGCCGGGGTGGCCTGGACGCCGGCAACGGTCGCCATCGCGCTCTTCGCGCTGGCCGGCGGCGTGGCGCTGTTCCTCGGCATCCTGGTGCTGCAGGGCACGCTGTCGTTCTGGACGGTGGAGAGCCTGGAGGTGGCCAACATCCTCACCTACGGCGGCGTGCAGGCGGCGCAGTTTCCGCTGGCGCTGTACGCCCGCTGGTTCCGGCGCGTGCTGACCTTCGCGGTGCCGCTGGCCTGCGTCGCCTACTACCCGGTGCTCGCCGTGCTGGGCAGGGCCGACCCGCTCGGCGCGCCGGCGTGGCTGGGCATGGTGTCGCCGCTGGCGGGCTTCGCCTTCCTGGCGCTGGCTTTCGCAGCCTGGCGGCAGGGCCTCAGGCGCTACGCATCGACCGGCAGCTGAGATCGTCACGATCGTGACGAATTCGGCCGCAACGCCCGCCGGACGGGCGCTGCAGGCCGATTGCACTTTTTCGCTTGGCACCCCTCATCCGCGCGCTGCCGATCAAAAAATGGACCGTTCAGGCTGAGCTTGTCGAAGCCCTGCGCAGCACTTCGACCCGCTCAGCGTGAACGGTGCCGTGTCCGCGAACGCATCCTGTATCAGGCCGGTTGCGGCTCGGCCACCGCACGGACGCTGCCGGGCGCCGGCCCCACGTAGAGCGACTGCGGCCGGATGAGCCGACCCGTGCGCGCCTGCTCGCGCGCATGCGCGATCCAGCCGCCGACGCGGCCCATCGCGAAGACGGCGGTGAAGGCCTCGCGCGGCAGGCCCAGCGCCTCCAGCAGCAGCGCGGTGTAGAACTCCACGTTGGTCTCCAACACACGGCCGGGCTTGCGCGCCTGCAGCGAGGCCAGCGCGGCGCGCTCCACCGCTTCCGCCAGCGCGAGGCGCTCGCCACCGACGCCACCGGCCGCTGCCAGTTGCCGCAGCGCGCCCTTGAGCGCGTCGGCCCGCGGGTCGCGCACGCGGTAGATGCGGTGGCCGAAACCCATGAGGCGTTCGCCGCGGTCGAGCGCAGCCTGCAGCCAGTCGTCGGCCGCGTCGGCGCTGCCGATGGCGTCGAGCATGTCCAGCACCGGGCCGGGCGCGCCGCCGTGCAGCGGGCCCTTGAGCGCGCTCAGCCCCACCAGCACGGCCGAGGCCAGGCCCGCGCCGGTGGACGCGACCACGCGCGCGGCGAAGGTCGAGGCGTTGAGGCCATGGTCGGCCACGGTGACCAAGTAGGTGTCGAGCGCCGCCGCCTGCTGCGCCGTAGGCGCGCGGCCCTGGGCGAGGCGCAGCACGTCGGCCGCATGCGGTGCATCGGCCTGCGGGGCCAGCGCCGAGCCGCCGGCCCGCCAGCGCAGCACCGCGGCCGTGAACACGCCCGTCGCCGCGACCAGGCGCAGCGCGGTAGGCAGGTCGTCGCCGTCGGGCAGGCGGGCGAGCAGCGCGCGCAGTGCGTCGACCGGTGCCAGCGCGGCCAGCGCCTGCGCATCCTCGGGCCGCAGCAGCGCCGCCGCCTCCAGGCGCGCGCGGCCGAGCGCCGGCGGCATCGCGTGCGCCTCGACCGGCACGTCGAAGAAGCCATCCCACAGTAGAGCGAGCACCTGCTCGAAACGCCAGCGGCCCGCCAGCGCGTCGAGCGACTGACCGCGCAGCACCAGGCGGCCGGCGGCGCCGTCCACGTCCGACAGCACCGTGCGTGCCGCCACCACTCCTTCGAGTCCTTCGTTCATGTCGCATGTCCTTGCCGCTTGACGGCCGTGTCGATGCCCCCCATTCTTGACACCGGCACATTGACGTCAATCTTGATCCTTTCCATCAACATGACCGACGACTCGGCGCGACTTCCCCTGTGGCTGCCCGCCGCCGATGCGCTGGCGCTGCTGAAGGTGCAGCCGCAGACGCTGTACGCCAACGTGAGCCGCGGCCGCATCCGCACGCGGGCCGACCGCGGCGACCCGCGCCGCAGCCTCTACCACCGCGACGACGTGCAGCGCCTGGCCACGCGGCGCCAGGGCCGGCGCAGCAGCGCGGTGCTGGCCGGCGAGGCGATCCGGTGGGGCGAGCCGGTGCTCGCGTCGGGCATCTCCACGGTGGTCGATGGGCGGCTGTATTACCGCGGCCAGGACGCCTGCGCGCTCGCGGAGCGGGCGACGCTGGAGGAGGTTGCCGCGCTGCTGTGGGACGGGCCGGTCGACGGCTTTGCCGCCACGGCCGGCGCCGTGCTGCCCGCCGCCGAACCGCTGGCCGCTGCCCTGCAGGCGCTGGCCGCGCGGGCCGCCACCGATCCGCCCGCACGTGGGCGCGGCCGGGCCGCGCTGCTGGGCGAGGCGCGTTCGCTGATGGGAGCGCTGGCCGACACGATGGCCGGGCCGGCCACGGGCGAACACCTGCACCAGCGCCTGGCCGCCGCCTGGGGCCGGCCGCGCTCGGCCGACCTGCTGCGCCGTGCGCTGGTGCTGCTGGCCGACCACGAGCTCAACGCCTCCACCTTCGCCGCCCGTGTCACGGCGTCCACCGGCGCGTCGCTGGCCGCCTGCCTGCTCAGCGGGCTGGCCACGCTCACCGGCCCGCTGCATGGCGGGGCCGCCGCGGCCGTGCGGGCGCTGGTGCAGGCCTCGGCCCGCGAGGGCGCCGACGCGGCGCTGCGCGAGTGGCTCGCGCTGGGTCGCACGCCTGCGGCCTTCGGCCACCCGCTGTATCCGCAAGGCGACGTGCGCGGACAGGCGCTGCTCGCGCACTTCGAGCCGCCGGCCACCTTCGTGGCGCTGCGCGAGGCCGGCGAGCGGCTGCTGGGCGAGCCGCCGAACGTCGACTTCGCGCTGGCGGCGTTGGCCGATGCGCGCCGGCTGCCGCCCGAGGCGCCGCTGGTGCTCTTCGCCCTCGGCCGTGCGGTCGGCTGGATCGCGCATGCGCTGGAGCAGCAGGCCACGGGCACGCTGATCCGGCCGCGGGCGCGCTACGTCGGTCCGGCACCTGCGACGGCCTGAGGTGCCACGGCGCCCTCGACGGCGCACCAACTCAAGGCAAGCCGCGCAGCGCGTGCGGGCTCCGGACGAAGGCTCACAGCCCTGGTGCACGACCGCACCATCCAGCGTCCGAAACGGCCGAATCAATGAACGAATAATTCGACAAGCAGGCTCTGAATATTGATCCAAAGCGATCGATCCCGCAGCGCAAACTTCGGCCGATCCGAACTGCCGAGCCTGCTCCCATGCCCCTCCCTTTCCGCTCTCTTCCACGGCTGCTGACCCGTCTTCTGGCCGGCCTCGCGCTCAGCGCGGGGCTGGTGTCCGGCGCCGCGGCGCAGGCCAAGACACCGAAGCCCGTCTCCATTGCGCTCGGCACGCAGGTCGTCAACGTGACCTACCCCTGGCTCACGCTGCCCATCGCCCTGGGCTACTGGAAGGACGACGGCTACGACGTGCGGATCGTGACGACCGGCGGCTCGCTGCAGGCCATCCAGCAGATGATGGCCGGCGGCGTCGACTTCGCGCAGGTCAACTCCACCGGCCTCATCCAGGCCAACACCGAGAACAACGTGGCCGTGCGCGGCATCATGGGCACCGGGGTCATCGACTGGGGCGTGGGCGTGCCGGCCGGCAGTCCCATCAAGACGGCCGCCGACCTCAAGGGCAAGAAGATCGGTATCTTCAGCCTCGGCACCGGCGGCGTGCCGCTGCTCAAGGGCTACCTGCGCAGCAACGGCGTCAACCCCGACACCGACGTGCAGATCATCGCCACCGGCGCCGGCGCGCCGGCGCTCGAGGCGCTGAAGACCGATCGGGTGCAGGCGCTGATGTTCTGGGGATCGGCCCTCACCGGCTTCCAGAACGCCGGCATGCCGATGCGCATCCTGTTCGACCCGGCCTGGCGCGCCCTGCCCGACTTCACCTTCGCGACCCTGCAGAAGACGATCGACGCCGACCCGGCGATGGTCGAGGCGATTGCCCGCGGCGCCGCCAAGGCCACGCTGTTCGCGCAGACGAACCCCGAGTGCGCCCGCCAGATCCACTGGAAGCACTTCCCCGGCAGCAAACCCACCGGCGCCGACGAGGCCACCCTCGCGAAGAACGACCTGGCCTTGCTGCAGACCCAGCTCGAGACCATGGCCGCCGCCCACACGATGAACGGCGGCAAGCTGATCGGCGCGATGAGCCCGGCGGCCTATGGCCGCATGCAGGACTTCATGCTCAAGGACGGCACCATCAAGCGCACGCTGCCGCCCGAGTCGATGCTGTACCTCAAGCCCGGTTTCGTCGAGGCGATCAACAACTTCGACCACAACGCGGTGATCGCCGCAGCCAAGGCGTGCAAGGGCCTGTGACATGAAACAAGCCCCGATGCTCCCCCCGCTTCGCGCGGTCCGCTGCCCTCGAGGGGCGCGACTGACATGACGCCCGAACAGTTCGTGGCCGGCCTGCCCAAGGCCGAGCTGCACATGCACCTGGAGGGCTCGATCGAGCCCGACCTGTTCATCCGGCTGGCCCGGCGCAACGGCGTCGAGATCCGCTGGAAGACCGAGGAAGAGCTGCGTGCGGCCTATAGCTTCGAGGACCTGCAGGACTTCCTCGACCTCTACTACGACGGCTGCCGCGTGCTCGTGACCGCGCAGGACTTCCACGACATCACGCGCGAGTACCTGGCGCGCGCGCACGCCGACCGGGTGCTGCATGCCGAGATGTTCCTCGGCGTGCAGGGCCACACCACGCGGGGCGTGCCGCTGGCCGCGGTGATGGACGGCGTGCTGGGCGCGATGGCCGAGGCCGAGGCGGCCGACGGCATCAGTGCCGGCCTGATCGTCGTGGCGCAGCGCCATCGCACCGAGGCCGAGGCGCTCGAACTGCTCGAATCCCTGGAACCGTGGTACGGCCGCATCCTGGGCTTCGGCCTGGGCGGCGCCGAAGTGGGTCACCCACCGAGCAAGTTCAGCGAATTCTTCCGCCGTTGCCGCGCGCTGGGCTTCAAGGTGGTCGCCCATGCGGGCGAGGAAGGACCGGCGGGCTATGTGCGCGAGGCGCTGGAAGTGCTGCAGGTGCAGCGGCTGGACCACGGCAACGCCTGCATGGACGACGCGGCGCTGGTCGCCGAGCTCGCGCGCAGCCGCATCCCGCTCACCATGTGCCCGCTGTCCAACCTGCGGCTGAACGTGGTGCCGTCGGTGGCGGCGCATCCGCTCAAGCGGCTGCTCGACGCCGGCCTGTGCGTCACGGTCAACTCCGACGACCCCTCGTACTTCGGCGGCTACGTCAACGACAACTACCTGGCCTGCCAGGCGGCGCTCGGGCTCGAGCGTGCCGAACTGGTCGCGCTGGCGCGCAACAGCTTCGAGGCCGCGTTCATCACCGACGAACGGCGGGCCGAGGCGCTGCAGGCCATCGACCGCTGGGCCCGCCAGGCGGAGGCCGCATGAGCCCCCAACCGACCGTTCCCAAGGTGGTCCGCGCCGCGGGCCCGGCCGACGGTGCCCCGCCGAGCGCGCGCGCCGCGCTCCAGGTGGTCGCGGGCCGGGACAGCCCCGGGCTGCACGGCGCCGGCGCATCCTCGCCGCCGGCCTTCCGCTTCGAGGGTGTGCACAAGACCTTCAGGTCCAAGGACGGCAGCGAGGTGGTGGCGCTGCACGACGTGAGCTTCGGCGTGGCGCGGGGCGAGTTCGTGACCGTGGTCGGGCCCAGCGGCTGCGGCAAGAGCACGCTGCTGCGCATCCTGGCCGGGCTCGAGCGCGCGAGCCGCGGCACGGTCGAGCTGGCCGGCCGCCGCCATGCGGGGCCGAGCCGCGACATCGGCGTGGTGTTCCAGGCGCCGGTGCTGCTGCCCTGGCGCAACGTGCTCGACAACGTGCTGGTGCCCGCGCAGATCCAGGGCCGCGACGCCCGGGTGGCGCGCGAGCGTGCGATGCACTACCTGCAGCTGGTGGGCCTCGCGGGCTTCGAGACCAAGTACCCGGGCGAACTCTCGGGCGGCATGCAGCAGCGCGTGGGCATCGCCCGTGCGCTGGTCAACGACCCGCTGCTGCTGCTGATGGACGAGCCCTTCGGCGCGCTCGACGCCATGACGCGCGAAAGCATGAACGTGGAGCTGCTGAAGCTGCGCGAGCGTACCGGCGCCACCATCATGCTGGTCACCCACAGCATTCCCGAGGCGGTGTTCCTTGGCGACCGCGTCGTGGTGATGTCGCCGCGGCCCGGCCGCGTGACCCAGGTCATCGACGTCGACCTGCCGGCCACACGCACGCTGGACCTCATCAACACCGAGCGCTTCGGCAGCCACGTCTCCCGCATCCGCACCAACCTCAACGCCACCGGAGGGCTCGACTGATGGCCGCCATCGCAGAAGACATCCGCCCGCTGGAAGCCGATGACGACGACGGCGGCCCGTCGCACTGGCTCACGCCCGGCCGGCGCCGGCTGCTGATCGCCGGCGTGTTCGTGGTGGTGATGGTGCTCTGGCACGTGGCCGTGACCGCCTTCGACGTCTCGCACCTGATCTTTCCCGGACCGCTGGGCGTGGGCAAGTCGATCCACGACGTGTTCGCCAGTGGCGAGGTGTGGCCGCACCTGGGCGTCACGCTCTACGAGATCCTGGCGGGCTTCGGGCTCGGGGCGCTCGCCGGCTTCGTCCTCGGCGCGCTGATCGGCCAGAGCGCGCTGCTGGAGGCGGTGCTCTACCCCTACGTGGTGGCCTTCCAGACAGTCCCGAAGGTCGCGATCGCGCCGCTGTTCGTGCTGTGGTTCGGCTTCGACACGACCTCGAAGGTCGTCATCACCGCCACGATCGTGTTCTTCCCCGTGCTGGCCAACACCATCGTGGGACTTCGCTCGGCGCCGCGCGACCAGATCGACCTCATGCGTGCCTTCACCGCCTCGGGCTGGCACGTCTTCCGGATGGTGCGGCTGCCGCACGCCCTGCCCTACATCTTCGCGGGGCTGGACATCGGCATCGTGCTGGCCGTCATCGGCGCGATCGTCGGCGAGTTCGTGGGCGCGCAGGCGGGCCTGGGCTACCTCATCCTGCAGCGCAACTTCTCGATGGACGCGGGCGGCATGTTCGCGATCCTCATCGTCCTCTCGGTCATCGGCATCGTGCTGCACGCTGTCGTGAAGTCGATCGCGCGCCGCGTCATCTTCTGGGCCGACGCCTTCACCGACCTGTCCCGCGGCGCCTGAGCCGCCCTCATTCCCAAGGAGATCCCCCCCATGACGCTCGCCGAGCACACCATCGACGCGCCCCGCCGTGCATCCGCCGAAGAGATGCCCATCCTCGACCTCGGCCCCTGGCTCGCCGGCGGACCGATCGGCCCCCTGGTCGAGCAGTTCAAGGCGGCCTGCACCAACACCGGCTTCTTCTACGTCAAGAACCATGGCGTGCCCCAGCAGGTCATCGACGATGTCTTCGAGGCCACCCGCCGCTACATGTCGCTGCCGATGGAGGAGCGCCTGAAGGACCGCATCGACGAGCGCTTCCGCCGCGGCTTCATGCCGATGGGCGTGACCCAGCATCCGGGCCACAAGCCGGACCGCAAGGAAAGCTACGAGCTGGGGCTGGACCTGCCGCTGACCGACGCGGACGTGCAGGCCGGCCGGCCGCTGCACGGGCCCAACCGCTGGCCCGCCGACAAGCCGTGGCTGGAGAAGGCGGCGATGACCTACTTCGACGCCACCATCGCACTCGGCCGCAACCTGCTGCGCGTGTTCGCGTTGGCGGTCGGGCAGGACGAGGGCTTCTTCCTGCAGTACACGAAGAAGCCGATGGTGCAGTCGCGCCTCTTCCACTACCCGCCGCAGGAGTCCTTCACCAACCTCGAACTCGGCGCGGCGATGCACACCGACTACGGCATGCTCACCCTGCTCACGCAGGACCCGATCGGCGGGCTGGAGCTGTGCACGCGCAGCGGCGAATGGGTGGCCGCGCCGTACGTGGAGGGCACGCTGGTGGTGAACCTGGGCGACCTGGTGAAGGTGTGGACCAACGATGTCTACGTGTCGAACCCGCACCGCGTGGCCAACCGCACCGGCCGCGAGCGTTACTCGATCCCGACCTTCTTCAATCTCGACTACGACACGCCGGTGCGCTGCCTGCCCGGCTTCGAACCGGCGGAAGGCGCGCCCCGGCACGCGCCCATCAAGTCGGGCGAGTACCTGGTGAGCCGCTTCGCCAGCGTGCAGAAGTACAGGACGCCGGCCGAGCTGGCGGCCGCCGAGGGCTGACGCGGCCTGGCGTCCACTCAGCGCGCAGCCGGCGCCGCGTGCGCGCGGGCCTCGGCATCCTCCAGGACGAGCAGCAGCTCGGCCAGGAAGGTCTCGACGGGCAGCGGCAGGTTGCGGCCCTGGTGCACGCTCAGCGCCAGCCGCTGCGGGCGGGCCCGCGGGTCCTTCAGTGGCACATAGGAGCCGGCCCGCGGCCTGGCCTGCGGGTCCTCGATCGGCGTGGTGGTGAAGGTCAGGCACATGCCCTCGGCCGCCACGTTGCGCATGAGTTCGTAGGAATTGGTCTCCAGCGCCACGCGCGGCCGGATGTTGGCCTTCGACAGCATCTCGTCGGTCTGCAGCTTGGCCCACAGCGAGGAATCCAGCAGCGAGAGGCCGTATTCGGCGCAGTCGGACAGGCGCAGCGACTTGCGCCCCTCCAAAGGATGCCCGCTCGGCACCAGGACGAACAGCGGCATCAGGCGCGAGTAGACGGTTCGCACGTCGGTCTGCGGCACGTCGCCGAAGGTGAAGCAGGCGTCGAGTTCGTCCTCCAGCAGCATCTGCGTCAATCGCGGGCTGCCGGCCACATGGACGCTGAACGAGATGCCGGGATAGTCCTTGGAGAAGCGCGAGAAGAAGCCGGGCATCAGGTCACGCGTGAAGGATTCGGGCATGCCGAAGTGCACATGGCCGCGCCGCAGGCCCTGCAGCGCCTCCAGCTCCGCATGCACGCGCCGCGTTTCGTTGCTGATGTTCTTGTAGTAGCGCATCAGCAGTTCGCCGGCCGCCGTGAGCCGGACCTTGCCGCGCCCCTGCCGGCGCTCCAGCAGCGGCGCACCCAGCGAGTCTTCGAGCATCACCAGCTGGCGGCCGACCGCGGACGCCGCAACGAACAGGTTCTCGGAGGCCGCGCGGATCGAACCGGTGCGCGCCACTTCCGCGAAGTAGCGCAGGGCGGTCGTCGAGACGAGTTTCAAGCAGTGGCTCCAGGCGATGGCGATGCGTCAGCACGGATTGTTGCGCCGGTCGGCCGAGCGCGCCGGCCCGCTCGGCAACATCCCGCAAGCCCGCTCACGCCGGCCCGGCCCAGGCGCGCGAGAACTCCAGCAGCACCTCCGCCACACGCGCCACGGCGCCCTCGCGCGACTCGGTCGCACGCTGGCCGATGACCAGCTTGCGCACCAGCCGCGGGCTGAGCGGCACCACGCGCACCCGCGGGTTGGCGTAGGCCTTGTCGCCGGGCGCCACCGGCAGCAGCGCGGCGCCGTAGCCGGCCTCGACCAGGCCGCGCATGGCGGTGTCGTAGTTGTGCTCGATGCGCGGGCGCGGCGCGTAGCCGGCTCGCGCGAACCATTCCATGGTGAGCGTCTGCATGCGGCTGCCCGGCTCGTTCATGACCAGGGGCCGTTCCGCCAGCCACGCCGGCGTCGCCCGCTTGACCGCCGGCCACTGGGCCGGCACCAGCGCGCGCATCTCGTTGGTCATCCAGGGCGTGAAGCGCACGCCGGGCAGCGCGGGCTGCGGCAGCGAGACCAGCGCCAGATCGACCGTGCCCGCCTGCAGCCCGGCCACCGAACCCTCGGAGCCGACGAACATGGGCGAGATCTCGATGCCGGGATGACGCTTGGCGAGCGCCTCGAACACCGGCGGCAGCAGGTCCACCACGATGCCGGTGGTGCTCACGCCCACGCGCACGCGCCCCTCCAGGCCCGCATGGCGGCGCTGGGCGGCGTCGATGGCCTCGTCCACGTCGCGCAGCAGGCGTCGGCCACGCTCGACCAGCTCGGCACCGGCGGGGGTGGGCTGCACGCGGCGCGAGGCGCGCACCAGCAGGGGCACGCCCAGGCGGGATTCGAGTTCGCTCACATGCAGGCTGACGGTGGGCTGCGCCAGGTGCAGCGACTGCGCGGCGGCCGAGAAGCTGCCCAGGTCGGCGATGGCGATGAGGGTGCGGAGCTGGTCGAGGTTGAGATGGCGCATCAGTGATTCTGATCACAGCGCTCAGAAATCTCAACTTCTCCAATCGAGGGCCGCGGCGCATGATCGCGTCACTTCCACTCACAGCCCCGTTGCCCACCGACCTGGAGCCCGATCATGAACGCCGTCCTGCGCCCCGCCGTCCCGACCCTTCTGCCGCTGCGCGGCCTGCAGCAATGGTGGCACCGTGCCGCCCTGGTGCGCCGCCAGAAGGCCGAGGCGCGCGCATTGATGGCGCTCGGCCAGCACGAGCTGAACGACCTCGGCGTGGGCCGCAGCGAACTGCCGGCCCTGGTGTGCGAGGCAGACTGAACCCGTCGTTCAGGCCGCGCCGGCCCAGCCGGCGACGATGCGCGACGCCGCCGCGATGACGTCGTCGCGCGGCTTCGCATCCTGCGCCTCGAGCCGCGTGTAGACCGCAAGCACCAGCGGTGCCGCCTGCGGCCGCCAGACGACCGCGATGTCGCTGGCCGCGCCGTGGGCGCCGGTGCCCGTCTTGTCCCCCACCGTCCACGCCGGCGGCATGCCGGCGCGGATGCGCGCGCCGCCGGTGGTGTTGCCGCGCAGCCAGTCCTGCAGGCGGGCGCGCTGTGCCGTGGGCAGGCCGTCGTCCACCGCCAGGGTGCGCAGCAGGCGCGCCATGGCCTCGGGCGTGGAGGTGTCGCGCGGGTCGTCGGCCAGCGCGCTGTTGAGTTCGGTTTCCCAGCGGTCGAGGCGTAAGGTGCCGTCGCCCCACGCGCGCGCCTGCGCCGTCAGTGCCTCGGGACCGCCGATGCGCCGCAGCAGCAGGTTGGCGGCGGCGTTGTCGCTGTACTGCACGGTGGCGGCGCACAGTTCGGCCACCGTCATGCCGCGTGCCAGCTCGCGGCCGGTGACGGGCGAGTGGGCGATCAGGTCCGCCTTCGTGTAGCGCACGCGCTCGTCGAGCAGGCCCGGCTCGCGCACGCTGCGCGCCAGCAGCGCGCCGGCGAGGACGGCCTTGAAGGTGCTGCAGATCGGAAAGCGCTCGCTGGCACGGTGGCCGATGGTGGCACCGCTGGCGGTGTCGATGGCGAAGACGCCGAGGCGGCCGCTCAGTCCTTCTTCGAGTCGCGCAAGGGCGGCGGCAGGGTCGCGGGAGGCGCCGCGCGACGCTGCAGTGCACGCCGTGGCGAATGGGACGAGGGAGGCGGCCATCAGCACATGACGGCGGGTGAGCGCGGCGGCCGATGGGGCGGGGGGATTGGGCATTCGAGGTCTCCTGCGATGCGGGGGCGCCGACAATGCGGTGCCGGTGGAATGGATGGACATGTTGCGACGCTTCGCATCGTAGGAAGCCGCACCCCTCCCACCAAGCCCGCCGGCCTCGTCACCGCACACCGCTGTAACGCCTGTCACATGGCCCTGCCACCCCTCACCGTCGAGCTCACGTCGCCGCAGTCCGTCGACGGCCAGCCCGCGCCCTACCAGTCGCTGTGGCTGCTGGTGCGGCTGCACCGCGCCCGCCTCGATGGCGCACCGCTGCGCCTGGACGACCTGCGTGGCCAGGTGTCGTCGGCCGCGACGCTGCGCATGGTGGTGAGCCGCGCGTTCCGCGACTTCAAGGCCTGGGGCTTGGCCGTGGGCTGGGGCGCGGACGCATCGCGCGACCCGCGCTTCCTCAACGCCGAAGGGCGCAGCCAGGGCCCGTTCTGGCTGCCGCCAGCGCAGGCGGCGCGGCTGCGCTTGCAGGTCGAAGGGCAGCCGGCGACGGCGGCCGAGGTCACGGCTTTCCTGGGCCTGGACCTGGCGCCCGCCACGGCGCCGCTCGCACCGGCCGGGGTGCAGCTGCGCGACGCGCGCTTCTGGCAGCAGCTCGCCGCGGCCCAGCAGGCGATGCGCCAGGGCCGCTGGGCGACACCGGTGGTCGGGCCGCGCGGCGCCGCAGTGCCGGCCAACGCACTGGAGGCGATGCGGCAGGCCGGCAGCCTGGCGCACGGCGATTTCCAGCGCGCCCTGGTCACCCTCAACGAGGCACTGCTGTGGCGCCGCCTGGGTGACGAGGCGCAGGCGCGGCGACGGGTGCAGGCCCTGCAGCGGCAGCGGCTGGCGCAACACATCGCCGGCCACGAGTACCTGGGTGCGATGGCGGGCATCGTTTCGGCCTGGTGCGCCTACACGGCACGCGACCTGCCGGCGGCGCAGGCGCAGCTCTCGGCGCTGGCCGCCGACCCGGCCCATGCGCCGCTGCTGCGGCACCACCCGCAGGTGCGCTTCGAGTGGAGCAACCTGTGGGCGCTGGCCTGCCGTTCGCGCGCGCTGGCGATGGCCGCGCAGGACGCGCCGGCCGCCGCCGCGCAGGCGCAGGAGGCCATGCAGCACTTCGGCCGTGCGCTGGCGGCGGCCTTCGAGTCCCACGCCTTCGATGCGGCGCAGCACGTGGCCGCCAACCTCGGCATGGCGGTGTGGCTGTTCGACCGCGTGGGCCTGTCATTGCCCGCCACCGAGGGCGCACGCTGCGAGGATGCGGTGGTGCAGGCCGTGCAGTGGATCGCGTTCAGCGAATGGCTCAGCGGCCTGGTGGACGTGCAGGGCCGCTCGGCCTGGAACGCGATCTACCTGCTGCGCATCGCCCGCGGCGCCTGCCGGCCGGCGGCGGGCGGCACGCTGCGCGCCTTCCGTGCGATGCGGCCGCTCGAGCCGGCGGCACTCGCGGCGCAGGCGGGCACGCTGGCCGAGGCCTTCTCGCCCGCGGCCTGGCCCGCGCGCTGGGTGGACGTGGCCCGGCTTCGGCTCGACGAGCATGGTCAGGGCCAGCGCCGCTATCCCGGCCTGCAGCATGCGAGCCTGCTGTTCGAACACGCGTGGTACGCGGCACATGCCGGCGACCTGCGTGCCGCGGCACACTCGCTGGGTGCGCTGCGCGAGGCCCTGCCCCACCTGGTGGCCAGCGACCGCGCCTATTTCCGCGAGGTGTGGAACGACGAGCTGCCGGCCGATCTGCTGGCGCTGGAGCCCCCGCCCCGGCGTGCCGCCGCGCGCCGCGCCGCCTGAGCCACGACCCCGTCCAACAACCTCGACCCACGACCATGAATGCCCTGACCTACGCCACGCTCCTCTTCCTGCACGTCACCAGCGCGGCCTTCTGGGTCGGCGGCATGGCGGCGATGCACTTCGCCGCGCGGCCGGCCGCGGTGGCCACGCTGGCGCCGCCGCAGCGCCTGCCCTTCATGGCGGAGGCGCTGGGCCGCTTCTTTCGCGGCGTGGACATCGCGCTCACGGTGCTGTGGGCCAGCGGCCTCGCGATGTTCGCCACGCTGGGCGGCTTCGCGGGCTCGCACTGGCGCGTGCACGCGATGCTCACCCTGGCGCTGGCGATGACCGGCGTGTACGTCTGGCTGCGCGCCCGCGGCCTGCCCGCGCTGCGCCGCGCGGCGGCGGCCGCGCAGTGGCCCGAGGCCGGCGAGCGGCTGAGCACGATCCGGCGGCTGGTGGCGGCCAACCTCGCACTCGGCACGGTGGTGTTCGCGGTGGCCCTGGTGGGGCGTGCCGCTTGACCGGCTGAGTCGATTGCTATTGATTTCATAGCTGCATGCGCCCGACTGGCGGGCGCTGCAGCCACTTTTTCTTCGAATCCCCAGCCGCGACCCTTCAATGCGTCTTCACGGAACCCTGCGCGGCATCGGCGCCATGCTGCTGGCCTGCGCCTTCTTCGCCTGCATGGACGCGCTGCTCAAGCAGCTCGCCGGCCACTATCCGCCGCTGCAGGTGATGGCGCTGCGCGGCCTCACGGCCTTGCCGCTGGTGTGCGTGTGGATCGCGTGGCGGCGCGAAGCCGGCGCGCTGGTGCATCGCCGCCTGCGCTGGGGCCTGCATCTGCTGCGGGCGGCGCTGAACATGACGATGCTGGTGCTTTTCGTCTACGGCCTGCAGACGCTGGGCCTGGCCGAGGCCTACACGCTCAGCTTCATCGCGCCGCTGCTGATGGTGCTGATCGCGGTCCCGCTCCTGGGCGAGTCGGTGTTGCCGCGGCACTGGCTGGCGATCGGGCTGGGCTTCGCGGGCGTGGTGATCGCGCTGCGGCCCGAGCAGGCCGACTTCCTCTCGGCCGGCGCGCTGGCCGTGCTGGCGGCCGCGGCCTGCTATGCGCTGTCGAACATGCTGGGGCGGCTCATCAGCCGCACCGAGTCGAGCGCGGCACTGGTCTTCTGGACCACGGCGGCGATGGCGGTGGGCGGCAGCCTGCTGGCGGCGCCGCAGTGGGTGCCGATCCAGCCCGGGCATGGATGGACGCTGGCCGGCCTCGCCGTCTTCGGCTTCCTGGGCCAGGTCACGATCGCGGAAGCCTTCCGCCACGGCCAGGCCGCCGCCATCGCGCCCTTCGAGTACAGCGCGCTGGCCTGGGGCATCGCGCTGGACTGGCTGTTCTGGCACGCCGTGCCGGACGCCTGGACGCTGGGCGGCGGCGCGCTGATCGTTGCCAGCGGACTCTGGCTGGCGCGCAGCGAGGCGCCGCGCGCCGCGCCGGCCGAGGACGGCACACGCCAGCGTCCGACCTGAGGGCTTTGGCGCCCCGTCCGACGCCGCCGGCGGGCAGGTGCGCAGGAGACTGATGCGCATGCCCGTCCTGCCACTCACGCTCGTTGCCGCACTGGCCTTGCCGCTCGCTGCCGGCGCCGCCGACCCCAACCCGCTGCAGGCCGAACGATGGAAGACGCGTCCGGTCGTGGTCGTCGTGCCCGAGGACGACGACCCGCTGCTGCGCAAGGTGCGCGCCACCCTCGACGAAGCCGCGGGCCGCGAAGCCTTTCGTGAGCGCGAGATGGCGCTCTACACCGTGGTCGGCGGCCGTGGCAGCCGCAACGGCCGGCCGCTGGCCGCCGGGCAGACCGCGGCGATGCTGCGGGCGCTGGGGTTGGACGCGCGCGGCCCGGCCGCCTTCGTGCTGGTCGGAAAGGACGGCGGCGTGAAGATGCGCGAGGGCGCCGACGTGGAGCTTCAGGCGGTCTTCGACGAGATCGACCGCATGCCGATGCGCCAGCGGCGCTGACGGCCCTAGAGCACGCCCTGGGCGCGCAGCGCCTCGATCTCCGCCGCCGACAGCCCCAGCTCGCCCAGCACCTCGTCGGTGTGCTGGCCCAGCGCCGGCGGCGCACGGCGCAGTACGGGCGGGGTGGCCGCCAGGCGCAGCGGGCTGGCCACGCCGGTGATGGCCGCGATGCCGTCGCCTGCATCGCGCGGCAGCGACACCGCCAGGCCGCGCGCCTTGACCTGCGCATCGTCGAAGGCGGCGCCGATGTCGTTGATGGGGCCGCAGGGCACGGCCTTGTCCTCCAGCAGCGTGACCCACTCGGCGGTGGTGCGGGTGCGCGTGACGGTCTCCATGGCAGGGATCAGCACCTCCCGGTGCTTCACGCGCAGCGTGTTGCTGGCAAAGCGCGCATCGGCCGCCCACTCGGGCCGGCCCGCCGCCTCGCAGAAGCGCGTGAACTGGCCGTTGTTGCCGATGGCCAGCAGCATGGCGCCGTCCTTCGTCGGGAAGTCCTGGTAGGGCGCGAGGCTGGGGTGCGTGTTGCCCTGGCGCTGCGGCGGCTTGCCGGTGTTGAGGAAGGCACTGGCCTGGTTGGCCAGGATGGCCATGCCGACGTCCAGCAGCGCCATGTCGATGTGCTGGCCCTGCCCCGTCTGCTCGCGCACGCGCAGCGCGGCGAGAATCGCGGTGCTGGCGTAGCAGCCGGTGAAGAGGTCGGTGAGCGCCACGCCCACGCGCAGCGGGCCACCGCCGGGCTCGCCGTCGGGCCGTCCGGTGATGCTCATCATGCCGCTCATGGCCTGGATCATCAGGTCGTAGCCGGCGCGCTCGGCGTACGGGCCGTCATGGCCGAACCCGGTGACGCTGCAGTACACCAGACGCGGGTTGGCGGCGCGCAGCGTCTCGTGGTCGAGGCCGTACTGCTTCAGCCCGCCGGTCTTGAAGTTCTCGACCACCACGTCGGCCTGCGCCGCCATGCGCCGTAGCAGGGCCTGGCCCTCGGGCGTGGCCATGTCGACGGTGACCGATCGCTTGTTGCGGTTGCAGGCCGTGAAGTAGGTGGACTGCGCCGTGTCCTGGCCCGTCTCGTCCTTCAGGAAGGGCGGGCCCCAGGTGCGCGTGTCGTCGCCGACGCCGGGGCGTTCGATCTTCACCACGTCGGCCCCCAGGTCCGCCAGGATCTGGGTGCACCACGGGCCGGCGAGCACGCGCGAAAGGTCGAGGACTTTGATGCCGTCGAGGGCTGCAAGCGTCATAGGGAATTCGGATACCGAACGCAGAGGGCGCAAAGATGACGCAGAAGGCGCAAAGAACTCAAAAGAAAATTTCTGGCTTTCTTCTGCGCCCTCTGCGAAACCTCCGCGCCCTCTGCGTTCGGCTGTCCGTATGGAAGGATCAGTTGGAGAACGCCGCGATCCCCGTGATCGCGCGGCCGAGGATGAGGGCGTGCACGTCGTGCGTGCCCTCGTAGGTGTTGACCACCTCGAGGTTGACCAGATGGCGTGCCACGCCGAACTCGTCGCTGATGCCGTTGCCGCCCATCATGTCGCGCGCCAGGCGGGCGATGTCCAGCGACTTGCCGCAGTTGTTGCGCTTCATGATCGAGGTGATCTCGACCGCGGCGATGCCCTCGTCCTTCATGCGGCCCAGGCGCAGGCTGCCCTGCAGGCCCAGCGCGATCTCGGTCTGCATGTCGGCCAGCTTCTTCTGGATCAGCTGGTTGGCGGCCAGCGGGCGGCCGAACTGCTTGCGGTCGAGCACGTACTGGCGGGCGCGGTGCCAGCAGTCTTCCGCAGCGCCGATCGCGCCCCAGCTGATGCCGTAGCGGGCGCTGTTCAGGCAGGTGAAGGGGCCCTTGAGGCCCTGCACCTCGGGGAAGGCGTTCTCTTCCGGCACGAAGACGTCGTCCATGACGATCTCGCCGGTGATGGAGGCACGCAGGCCCACCTTGCCGTGGATGGCCGGGGCCGACAGGCCCTTCATGCCCTTTTCGAGCACGAAGCCGCGGATCGGGCCCACCGCGCCGCCTTCGCTCACTTCCTTGGCCCAGACGACGAAGACGTCGGCCACGGGCGAGTTGGTGATCCACATCTTGCTGCCCTTGAGGCGGTAGCCGCCGTCGGTCTTGTAGGCGCGCGTGGCCATGCTGCCGGGGTCGGAGCCGTGGTCGGGCTCGGTCAGGCCGAAGCAGCCGATCCACTCGCCGCTGGCCAGCTTGGGCAGGTACTTCTGCTTCTGCGCCTCGGAGCCGAATTCGTAGATCGGCACCATCACCAGCGAGGACTGCACGCTGGCCATGGAGCGGTAGCCGGAGTCGACGCGCTCCACTTCACGCGCGATCAGGCCGTAGCAGACGTAGTTGAGGCCGGGGCCGCCGTACTGCTCGGGAATGGTCGGGCCCAGCAGGCCCAGCTCGCCCATCTCGCGGAAGATGGTGAGGTCGGTCTTCTCGCCGCGGAACATCTCCAGCACGCGCGGCGCCAGCTTGTCCTGGCAGTAGGCGTTGGCCGCGTCGCGCACGGCGCGCTCGTCGTCGGTGAGCTGCTGTTCGAGCAGGAAGGGGTCGTCCCAATGGAAGGCGGCTTTGGTGGCCATGGTGTGCGGTCTCCGGGAGGCTGTGCGCGATGCGCGGCGATGGACAGGAAGGCCGCCATCGTACGGCCGGCGGCGCGACGCGGGCAAACGAGAATTTCACATCGAGATATGCTAACTGCTCATATCTGGAGCAGGGCCCCTCCCGGCCCCGAAGTCCCGTATATCCGGTCCAACTATGTAGCCACCGAATACCATGCGCCGCAAGATCCCCTCGACCCAGTCCCTCGCCTGCTTCGAGGCCGCCGCCCGGCACGAGAGCTACACGCGCGCCGCGCAGGAACTCGCGCTCACGCAGAGCGCCGTCTCACGCCAGATCGGCGCGCTCGAGGACTTCATGGGCCTGGCGCTGTTCCGCCGCACGCGCCACGGCGTGCAGCTCACGGCGGCGGGCGCCGACTACGCGCGCCAGATCTCGCGCCAACTCGACGCCATGGAGCGCGACACGCTGGACGCCATGGCGCGCCAGGGCAGCGGCGGCTCGCTGCAGCTCGCGGCGGTGCCCACCTTCGCCACGCGCTGGCTGATCCCCCGCCTGCCGGCCTTCGGTCGCGAGCACCCCGACGTCACCGTCCACATCGAGACGCGCACGCGGCCCTTTCTCTTCGCCGACACGCCCTTCGACGCCGCGCTGTACGCAGGCACGGCCGAGCAGGCGGCCAACTGGGCCGGCACCCGATCGACCGTGCTCATGCACGAGGACGTGGTGCCGGTGTGCAGCCCGGCGCTGATCGAGTCGAAGCGGCAGCTCGCACCCGGGGCCGTGGCGCGCCTGCCGCTGCTGCAGCAGAGCACGCGGCCCGAGGGCTGGCGCCAGTGGTTCGACGCCCAGGGCGTGGAGGCACCGCGCGCGCGCAGCGGGCCGCGCTACGAGCTGTTCTCGATGCTGGCGATGGCGGCGGCACACGGCCTGGGCGTCGCGCTGATGCCGCTGCTGCTGATCGAGGCCGAGCTGGCCCGCGGCGAACTGGTGGTGGCCTGCCCGCGGCCGCTGCGCGGCGAGCGCAGCTACTTCCTCGTCACCCCGGCGCGTGCCGAAGAACGCCCCGCCGTGGCACACCTGCGGCGCTGGCTGCTCGCGCAGGTCGGCTGACCCGGGGGGGGCGCCGGCCCGCCGGGCGGTTCGACATCCGATTTCGGAAAAAAGTGTGTCGAATTCGCCATGCATTGTCATTCGATTGTTTCCTGACCCCCTGGAGAGGAAGACGAAACGAAGGCGTCCACGCATGATTCGGTCCCGGCCCGCCGGCAGGCCGAGCCCGTTGCGATTGTTCATGTCCGTCCCAGTCCTTTCCCGCGCCCCGCGCCTGCGCCGTTTCCGCGTCGATGTCGGCACCATCATCACGGTGGTGGTGCTGTTCCAGTCCCTCCTGCTGGTGGCGATCGGCTACTGGGGATCGCAGCGCCTGGTGTCGACCATCGGCGAGTCGGCCCAGCGCGCCGACCATCTGCGCATCGAGGACAAGGTCAACGCGTTCCTGGCCAAGGCGGCCTCGGTGGTCGATGCCGTGGCCGCGGCGCCCAGCCTGCGCCCGGCCGGCGAGGGCGCCGTCCCCACGGCCGAGTTGCTGTGGGTGCTGCTGCAGCAGTCGCACGAGCTCGACAGCCTCTACGTCGCCAACGACGCCGGCCGGATGCTGATGGTGCAGCGCTACCCCGAGGTGGCGGTGCGCCACATCGCGCGCGAGGGCGATTTCACCGTCGAGACCTGGGAGTACAAGCCGCCCGCCGACGACGGCAAGGACACCCAGCAGCGCTACGTGACCGAGCGCATCTCGGCCTTCCGTACCCAGTACGAGCCCCGCGCGCGCAGCTGGTACCTCCAGGCCACGCAAAAGGGCGTGCCGGTGTGGACGGCGCCGTATGTCTTCGCCGCGTCGCAGGAGCTGGGCGTGACCTACGCCGTGCCCGGCCGGCGCCGCGACCGCGACGGCGCGCAGGTGCTGGTCGCCTCGGGCGACGTGACGCTGGGCCGCCTGTCGGATTTCGTGCGAATGTTCAGCCGCGCGGGCTACGGCGACAGCGCGCTGCTCAGCGGCGAGCACCAGGTGCTGGCCCGCAGCGACCAGCCCGGCCGCATCCAGGCACTCGCGCTGCCCGGCAACGGCGTCCTGGGCGCCATCCACGCCCGCATGCTGGCCGACGGCAGCGCGCGCGGCACGGTGAGCACGGCCTTCCCGATCGACTTCGACGGGCAGCGCTACCTGGTGCAGACCTCGCGCATCCCGGCCACCAGCTGGCGCCTGATCAGCTGGGTGCCCGAAGACAAGCTGCTGGGCGGCCTGCGGCGGGCCGTGCTGTGGTCGATGCTGCTGGTGGCGGCCTTCCTCGTGCTCATCGTCGGCGTCTCGCTGCGCCTGGCCCAGCGTGTGACCGCGCCGGTGGAACGGCTGTCGGCGATCGCGCGGCGCATCGGCCGGCTGGAGCTGGACGGGCTGCCGCGCGTGGAGAGCCGCGTGCTCGAGATCCAGCACCTGGACCAGGCGCTGGACGACTCGGCGCGCGGCCTCAAGGCCTTCCGCAAGTTCGTGCCGGTGGACGTGGTCACGCAACTGGTGGAAAGCGGCCACACGCTCGGGCCGAGCGGCGAGCCGCGCCGGATCACGGTGATGTTCACCGACGTGGCGGGCTTCACCCGCATCGCCGAAGCCACGCCCACCGAGGTGCTGGTGGGCCAGATGACGCGCTACTTCAACCTCGCGGCGGCGGTGTTCACGCGCCATGGCGGCACCATCGACAAGTACATCGGCGACGGCACGATGGTGTTCTGGGGCGCGCCCGCCGACGTGCCGCATGCCGAGGAGAGCGCCTGCCGCGCCGCACTGGAACTGCAGGCCGAGCTGGACGTGCTCAACGCCGAATGGCGCGCCAGCGGGCTGGCGGAATTCCAGACCCGCATCGGCATCCACACCGGGCCGGCGATCACGGGCGTGCTCGGCTCGCAGGACCGGCTCGCCTACACGGCGGTCGGCGACACGGTGAACGTCGCCAGCCGCATCGAAGGCATCAACAAGGAGCTGGGCACGCGCGTGCTGATCTCCGAAACCACCTTCGATGGCCTGGCCGGCCGGCTGCCCACGCGCCGCATCGACGCCATGACCATCCGCGGCCGGCAGAAGCCGCTCCTGGTCTACGAGCTGCTGGAGCATGCCGCCCCGCCGATGGCGTGACCGCGCACCAATGGCACGCATTTCGACGCGAAAGCGACGAAGAAACGCCGGAACGCGAGACGTAAGCAAAAGTTTCGGCTAGATTCGATGCCTCGCCGACGGTGGCGGAGGGAACACGAACATGAAGAAGTGGATGGGCATCGCCTGCGCCCTGGCGATTTTGGCGGGCTGCGCCAGCCGGCCGATGACCGGCCCGGGCTCCGGCTATGGGGCGGACTACGTCCCGGTGGTGCAGTCGAGCAACGTTCCCGCCTCGACCTACGACGCCGACGTGGCGGCCTGCCAGAAGACGGCGCGCAGCTACACCTTCGTCACGCCCGACGAGCACCGGGATGCGCTGTTCTTCCTGAACGTCGTCACGCTTGGCTCCGCGGCGTTCCTGCCCTCCGGCGTGGTACCGAAGCTCGCCACCACCGGAATGACCTGGGGCTTCATGAACGGCTTCGAATACGCGGTCTATTCGCCGCAGCGCGCGGCCTTCTATGCGCGGCAGGAGAGCGCAATCGCCAACTGCATGGCGCGCAAGGGCTACCTGAACGCCGACCCCAGCGTGGCCGTCACCTGGACGCCGACGCCGGCTGCTGCGGTGAAGGGCCTGCGCCGCACGGGCGTGGACACCTACAACGCCGAACAGGTGGCCAAGGCCAGCCGCTGCACGGCCACCCCCTTCGCCAATCTGGTGGGCAAGGGCCCGGGTTACGAGAGCTACACGGTGCCCTGCGACGGCGGCCGCATCCTGGCGGTGCGCTGCACCTTCGGCAACTGCCGACCCGGCAGCTGACACCCGAGGCCGGGGCGCGTCGCCGGCCGATTGCCTCGAATCCGCGGGGCGACCCATCGGCCGCCCCGTGGTGCTTCCAGCGCCGACGAATCCACGGCAAATCGAGCTCGAGCCCGCAGGCCGAGCACTGCCCGCTGTCGAATCAGGAGCGACAGCGCGATCCTTGAGGACCCGGCACACTCGGCATGGCGCGTCAGCCCCGCATGCCGCGCATGGCCAGGAAGGACCCATGGAGACAACGCCCCCGCACCCGGCGCGCCTGCCGGACTCGCGCTACGCCGTGATGCGCCTCGTCGTCACGCTGCTCATCATGACCGTGGGCAGCAGCGGCATGTACGTCGTGTCGGTCGTGCTGCCGGCCGTGCAGGCCGATTTCGGCGTGGCGCGCGCCGAGGCCTCGCTGCCCTACACGCTGCTGATGGTCGGCTTCGGCCTGGGCGGGGTGGTGATGGGCAAGCTGGCCGACCGCTTCGGCGTCATGTGGCCGCTGCTGCTCGGCGCCGTGGGCGTGGGCACCGGCTTCGTGGCCAGCAGCTTCACCAGCGGCATCCTCGGCTTCTCGCTGGTGCAGGCGCTCTTCATCGGCCTGGGCAGCGGCGCGGTGTTCGCGCCGCTGGTGGCCGACACCTCGCTGTGGTTCGTCAGGCGGCGCGGCACGGCGGTGGCGGTGTGCGCCAGCGGCAACTACGTGGCCGGCGCGGTGTGGCCGCCGATCGTGCAGCACTTCGTCGAGGTCGTGGGCTGGCGTGCGACCTACGTCGGCCTGGGCCTGTTCTGCGGGCTGACCATGGCCGGCCTGGCGCTGTGCCTGCGCGAGCGTCCGCCTGCGCTCGCCGCCGTGCCGGCCGGCCCCACGGGCGCGTCACCGGCGGTGGCCGCCACGATGCGGCCCTTCGGCCTGAGCCTGGGCATGGCGCAGGGACTGCTGTGCGTGGCGGGCACCGCCTGCTGCGTGGCGATGGCGATGCCGCAGGTGCACATCGTCGCCTACTGCACCGACCTGGGCTACGGCGCCGCCCGCGGGGCGCAGATGCTGTCGCTGATGCTGGCCTGCGGCATCGTGAGCCGGGTGGTCTCGGGCGCCATCTGCGACCGCATCGGAGGACTGCGCACGCTGCTGCTGGGCTCGGTGCTGCAGGGCGTGGCGCTGCTGATGTTCCTGCCCTTCGACGGGCTGGTGCCGCTGTTCGTGGTGTCGGCGCTGTTCGGGCTGTTCCAGGGCGGGATCGTGCCCTCCTACGCGATCATCGTGCGCGAGCACTTTCCGCCGGCCGAGGCCAGCGCCCGCGTGGGCAGCATCATCGGCTGCACGCTGCTGGGCATGGCGCTGGGCGGCTGGATGTCGGGCAAGGTGTTCGACCTGACGGGCAGCTACCACGCGGCCTTCCTCAACGGCATCGCCTGGAACCTGCTGAACATGGCGATCGCCCTCGCGCTGCTGCTGCGCACGCGCGGCCGGTGGCGGGGAGTCGCGGCGGCAGGCTGAGCCCCGCGAACCCTTGGAGGAAATCAGGCTGGAGCGGCCGTCCAGCCTGCGCGAACAGCCATGGAAACAGGAGCATCCGGCATGCTTGCACTCGGCAACATGCCGGCGCGGAGCCCGGGCTAGACTGGCCGGCCCGCCGTTGTGTGCCCGCCTGGCTGCGCGCCATTCCTGCCCATGAAGTCCCTGTTGTCGCTGCTGCTGTCCCTTGCCGGCCTGCTCGTGGCCACCGCGCCGGCCGCACACGCCGCCACCGGCTGCGATCAGCTGCGTTCGGAGGTCGAAGGCAAGATCGCGGCGGGCGGCGTCACCCGCTTCAGCGTCACGGTGGTCGACGCCAACGCGCCCGTCACCAGCGGCAAGGTGGTCGGCAGCTGCGAGCTCGGCAGCAAGAAGCTCGTGTACGAGACCGCGCCCGGCACCCCCGGCACTGCTGCGGTGGCCCCGCCTGCAGCGAGAGGAGCGGGCAGTGAGCGCATCCTCACGGAGTGCCGCGACGGCACGGTGTCGATGGGCGGCGCCTGCAAGCCTGACGGCGGCTGGGCGCCGCAACGACTCGGTCAGCGACAGACCTGGGTCGAGTTGATCTGGCGGCAGGTCCTGCCGTCGCCGTTCTGGTAGCGGTCGATCTGGCCCTTGCGGTTGGTGTGGGTGCCCAGCGTATCGGTGCAGCCGTTGGCGTCGCAGTTGCGAATCGTCGGTCGCATGTCGCGCGGCGGCGGTGCCGGCCGGCCGTAGTAGCCGCCGCCGTAGGGATACCAGGTGTCGGCCACGATGCCCGGTTCGCCGCGGTCGCTGTAGCGCGGATCGGGCGCCGCGTCGCGCGCGTTGCCGCCCCGGCCATCGATGATCGCGGCACCCGCCGGCGGCTGTGCGGGCCGCGTGGCCGCGTCGACCGTGTCCTGCTGCAGCTGGCGTGCGCGGTTGACGCTGTCGAGCTGGTCCCGGACCGCGCGATCGCTCGGCGCAGACCCGGGCGGAGCGGCCCCTGGCACCGGGACGTTGCCGGTCGGTTTCGAGCCAGCAGGGCAAGCGGGCTCGTCGGTGTAGCTGACCTTGCCCGCCGCATCGGTGCAGCGGAGCACGTCGGCGTGCGCCGCCGTCAGGGCGGCGAAAAGAAACAGGCAGAAGGCGATGGTGCGCATGACCGGATTGTGGTGCCTCGGCACCGCTGTGGACAGCCGTCCAGCCTGCCGAAGGCACCGCTGCGGCCTCGCGCGCCCGCGTCGATGCTCAGGCGACGGCAGTCTGCTCTTCCATCAGGTCCGCCTTGCGCAGGCGCAGCAACTCGCCCAGGCTCACCAGGTCGACGCCGCTGTCGCGGGCCTGCGGAAAGAGTTCGTTGCGCTCTTCCTTGACGTGGTGGTCGATGTACTCGCCCAGCACCTTCACGCGGGCGTCGAACATGTCGTCCACCTCCGAGGCCTGCTCGATCTGGGCGATGAGGTCCTTGGCGCTCTGGTGTTCGACGTTCGCCTCGTCGAGCAGGTCCTCGTCGCGGATCTGTCCGCGCAGCGCGGGGTAGAAGATCTCTTCCTCGATCTGCGTGTGCACGGTCAGCTCGAGGCAGATGTGGCGCGCCAGCTCGAGCTTGCGGCTGCGCACGTCCTGCGCCTTCGAGGCGTTCAGGCTTTCGTAGGTCTCGAACATCTTCTTGACGTTCTTGTGGTCGGTGTCCAGCAGGCTGCAGGCATCGGCAGGGGTGTGAGGCATGGTGGCGACTCCTTCATCGTGGGTGGTTCGGAGCATGCAAATTGCGCTGCACGCGCGGCCGCCCGGGTAGGAATGCATCGCATGCGCCTGCCGATTCGACCGACATCGCATGCATCGGCTGCGGCCGGCTGTTCAGCCTCGGGCGCCGCGCTCGGCCGGCTTGTGGAACAGCCTTCGCAGCGCACGCTTGGCGGCCTCAAGCCGGCGCAGCCGGGTGGGCGACAGGTTGTGGCCGGCGCGGTTGATGTAGAAGGTCAACATCGACATCGCCGAGCGGTAGGGCTCGCTCTTGCGGCGCCGGCTGCGTTCGGCCGAGCGCTTGAGCGAGCGCGCAATCGCCTGCGCGCTGCCGAGCTTGAAAACCCCCGGATCGAGGTCCATCGCGTCGCTGGTGTCGGTGACGCGTTGCGACCAGCGGGCGCCGGTGGCGCGGTGGGCAGGGTGTGTGGCGGCATGAGAGTGAGACATCGGCGTGATCTCCTTGGAAGGACCATGCTCGTGCCATCCCTCGGCGCGCACGTAGGCAATCTCGTGCGGCGCATGTCGTCCGCCTGCCGTGCGAAGCGCGACTCGCAATGCCGCCGATATGATCGGCCGCATGCTCGCCAACCTCGTGCCGTTCCTCATCCACTGGGCCATCACCGCCGTATCGCTCTGGGTCGCGAGCCACATCTTCCGCGGCCTGAAGTTCGACAGCACCGGCGCGCTGATCGTGGCGGCCCTGCTGCTGGGATTCGCCAACGCCATCGTCAAGCCGCTGCTGATCGTGCTGACGCTCCCGCTCACGCTGGTGACCTTCGGCCTGTTCCTGCTGGTCATCAATGCGCTCATGATCCTGCTGGTCGCGGCGCTGGTGAAGGGCTTCCGCGTCTCGGGCTTCTGGACCGCCCTGTTCGCCAGCCTGTTCGTGTCGATCCTCAGCATCCTGATCGGCTCGCTGCTCGGCGGCAGCGACCCGGCCACCACGATCCAGATGCCCCAGGGCACGGGCAACTGGCTCTGAGGCGGGCCGTCGAGGCTTTTCAAATCAAAAGGGGCCGGAACGCCCGCCAGTCGGACGCAGGCAGCTACTGATTTCATAGCAGACATGCGCGCCTGGCCCACCGGCTGGCCAGGACGACGCCCGCCGTCGGCCCCGTCTCACACGGCCCTCGGGCGCCGGTGCTCACAGTGGGGTCATCGCACCGCGCAAGGCGCGGCCCCTGGACGAACGGAGCATTGATCCCATGAGCACCGACCCCCTCCTCGGCGGCAGCCGGGCCCCCGCACACGCCCCCGGCAAGGACATCGACGCGCTCGGCCCGAGCGACACCAGCGACAGCGGCAGCGACGTGCAAACCGACCTGCGCCGCACGTCCCTGGACGAAGGATCGGAAGGCGCGCTGCCCATCGCACACGACAGCACCAGCGACTCGGCCGGCACCGGCGAGAGCGCCTCTGCCGACCCGGCACCGCCCGAGATCGATGCCGATCTGCTGCCCGACCGCACCGGGCAGCTGCCCGGCGAGGACACCGACGACCTGGACGTCGCGACCGCTGACAGCCTGGCCGACGACGAAGACGACGAAGGCGCGGCCTAGGACGGTCGGTCCACCATCGTCGGCCGCGGGCTGAAGGCGTAGGGCAGCAACCCCGCCAACACGAGCGCTGCCGCGCAGCCGAAGATGGCGCCATAGCTGGCGGCCGGCGTCCACTGGGCGCGTTGGCCTGCGTCGGCGATCAGCCCGAAAGCCCAGGCGGCGAGCGCCGAACCCAGGAAGACGAAGCTGTTGAGCAGGCCCAGGCCGCGCCCGCGCAGGGCGGGCGCGACGAGTTCGCGGCCATGTGCCATGACCAATGGATGCAGCATGCCCACGGTGCCCAGCAGCGTCAGCAGAGCGAGGTCGGGCGCCAGACCCAAGGCGGGCCATGCCGCCAGCGCCGTCCCCGCGGCCAGCGACAAGGCCAACCAGCCGAGCACCGTGCGCTTGAGCGATGTGCGCCGCATCAGCCAGGGCAGGAGCAGCGCGGTGCAGAAACCGCCCAGGCTGAGCACCGTCAATGCCATGCCGCGAGCGCCGGCTTGCAGCCCGAACACGTCGGCCAGGTAAGGCCCGCCCCAGGCGTTGCGAAACGCCGTGCCGGCCGCCATCGCCACGCACAACGGGATCAGCGTCCACATCGCCGGCACAGCGAGCAGGCGGGCGCTTGCGGCGAGCATGGCGAACGGCGCCTCGACCCTGGCATCGGCATGGCCGTGGTCGCGCACCTGGCGCCATACGCCGACACAGGCGCCGAGCATGCACAGCGCGGCGAGCGCGATCGGCACCCGCCACCCCACCGCGTGCACGGCCCAGCCCAACGGTGCCGTGGCCAGCAGCGCACCCACCATGCCCAGCGCGTTGGCGCGCCCGATGAACGCCACGTACCGGTGGGGCGGCAGCGTGGCCGAGGCGTGGTGCATCAGGCCCATGAACACCGGCGCGCATGCGAGCCCCAGGCCCAGCTGCGCCAGCATCGCGGTCGCGCCACTGGGTGCCAGCGCGAAAAGCAGCGCCGAAACGACGCCCAGCGCGAGCAGCACGCGCGTGGGCGCGCCCACGCCGTAGCGGTCGAAAGCCACGCCCACCGGCACCTGCGCGAAGGCGAAGGCGAGGAAGAAGCAGGACGACAGCGCGCCGAAGCCCGCCGGCGACAGCGACAGGTCGTGCTGCAGCTCGGGCGCCATCACAGCGAGGCAGGTGCGGAAGAACTGGCTGAGCGCGAAGGCGGCGTTGAGCGCGCGCAGGCCGCGCATGGTGGCAGGGCTGACCATGGAAGGGATTCGACAGCGGCCCCGCGCAGGGGATGCGCGGGAGCCGGGCCCGCATTAGAACCGCAGGCCGCCGGCGGCCCTGTCGCACGCCGGATGGGATGGGCGGGAACAGGATCGTCAGCGCTCGGCGTCGAAGCGTTTGGCTTCCTCGTCCTGCCAGGCGTCGTTGTGGATGTCGGGCGTGCCGGGGTAACCCTGTTGCTTGAGCTTTTCGCGGCCCATGCGGCTGCCCTCCTCCGGCGGGTCCTGCCCGATGGCGCGGCTTTGCTGCAGGTTGACCCCGGACTGCTCGCCGCGGTCGCCGGCAAAGGCCTCGCCGGGTTCGGGGTGGGTGATGGGGGTCGGCTGGCGTGGATCGGTCATGGGAATCTCCTGAGGATGTCCCATGTCGCCACGCCAGGCGCGGCTCGCACGCCGTCCCCCGCGCCCAATGCCTGTGGGAAGTGCCCCACAGCGCGCCGGATGCGAAGCTGCGCCGTCAGGCGAGCACGCTCGACGTGGCCGCCGCCTGCGCCCGCCGCTCGGCCAGCGCCACGTACCAATCGAGGCTGCCCGGGTTGGCCATCGCCTCCCTGTTGACCACGCGCTCGATCGGCTGGCCCAGCAGCAGCTTCTTGATCGGCAACTCCTGCTTCTTGCCCGAGAGGGTGCGCGGAATCTCGGCGACCTGGAAGATGTCGTCGGGCAGGAAGCGCGGCGACAGCGCGGTGCGGATGGCGTCGTTGAGCTTCCGGCGCATCGCATCGTCGAGTGCGACGCCGGGGCGCAGCACGACGAACAGGGGCATGTAACTGTCGCGGCCCAGGTACTCGAGGTCGACCACCATCGAGTCCATCACCTCGGGCAGCGCCTCGACGGCGTTGTAGATCTCGCTGGTGCCCATGCGCAGGCCCTGGCGGTTGATGGTCGCGTCGCTGCGGCCGTAGATGACGCAACCGCCGTCCTCGCCGATCCGGATCCAGTCGCCGTGACGCCAGACATTGCCAGCCCCCACGCTCCCCGCTGCGCGAGGTTCGCTGCCCCCCGAGGGGGCGCTCGCCCCTTGGGGCGGCCCGGCGGGGCTCGGGGGAAAGGTGTCGAAGTAGCTCGACAGGTAGCGCGCGTTGCCGGGGTCGTTCCAGAAGTACAGCGGCATCGACGGGATGGGCCGGCTGCACACCAGCTCGCCGACCTCGCCGATCACCGGCTGGCCCTGCTCGTTCCAGGCCTCGACGCTGGCGCCCAGCTGGCGGCACTGCATCTGGCCGGGCACTTCGGGCAGTTCGCGGTTGCCGCCGACGAAGGCGCCGCAGAAGTCGGTGCCCCCTGAAATATTGCACCACCAGGGGTCGGGCGAGCCGGCGGCCTTCAGTTGCGCCGTGCCCCAACGCTGCACGTCCTCCGCCAACGGCGAGCCCGTGCTGCCCAGCGCCCGCACGCGCGACAGGTCGCCGCAGTCCTTGGCGACCACGCCGGCCTTCATGCAGTTGGTGAAGTAGGCCGCGCCGGCGCCGAAGAAGGTCACCCGGTGGCGCGCGACGAAGCGCCACAGCACCGTCCAGTCGGGCTTGTCCTTGCTGCCGCCGGGGTGGCCGTCGTAGATGCAGATGGTGGCGCCGAAGGCCAGGCCCGAGAGCTGCGAGTTCCACATCACCCAGCCGGTGGAGCTGAACCAGTGGTAGCGCTCGCCGCGGTTGTTCTCGCCGTAGCTCGCGCCCACGTCGTTGTGCAGCCCGCAGGCGTACATGTTGATGATGATGCCGCCCTGGCCGTGCACGATGGGCTTGGGCAGTCCGGTGGTGCCGCTGGAGTAGACGACCCAGATCGGGTGGTCGAAGGGCAGCCATTCGGGCTCGAAGGCCGCGACCTGCGCGTCGTTTCGGGCCGTGGCGCCCGACCAGTCGGCGTCGTGCGCGACCGCTTCCGCCGCATGCGGGCTCTTCACCAGCAGGAGCTTGCGCACCGAGGGCAGCGCCTCGCGCAGCGCCTGCACGATGGCGCTGCGGTCCACCGGCTTGCCGCCGTAGTGCACGCCATCGGCCGCAATCAGCACCTTGGGTTCGATCTGCCTGAAGCGATCGGCCACCGCGGCGGTGCCCATGTCGGGCGCGCACACGCTCCACACGGCGCCGATGCTCGAGCAGGCGAGGAAGGCGACCATCGTCTCGGGCACGTTGGGCAGGTAGGCCGCAACGCGGTCGCCGCGCTGCACGCCGAGCGACTTGAGCGTGAGCGCGACCGAGGCCACCTGGCGCTTCAGCTCGGGCCACGACATCTCGCGCACCTCGCCCAGCTCGTTGTCGCTCACGATCGCCGGGCAACCGGCGGCGTGCGCGGCGTCGGCATGGCGCAGCACCTCGCGTGCGTAATTGACCTGCGCGCCGGGGAACCACACGGCGCCCGGCATGCGGTCCTCGGCCAGCACGGCCGTGTGCGGCGTGGGCGAGTGCATGCCGCTGTAGTCCCAGATGCTCTGCCAGAAGGCGTTCAGGTCGGTGACCGACCACTGCCAGAGGTCGGCGTACGAATCGAAGGCGAGGCCGCGTGTCTCGCGCAGCCAATCCTGGTAGAGGCGGATCTGGGGGATGTTGGGTGCAGTCATGACGCCGGAGCTTACGGGGCTGCATCGGTGCCGTGCCAGCGGGGATGTCCCGTACCGGACGGGCGCGTGCGAACGCGCGAGCGGCCCGTTTCGCCGACAGCCGTGTCCCACACCGCGCGTCGACGGCGACTCACGCGGAGGACGACCCGGCCTTCTGCAAGGTGTGCGTCACACCGGCCGGCGGAGGCTCGCGGCCGGTGCTCACGGTATCCACATCGAAAGGAACGACAGACCATGAAACGACAACGACAGCACCAGCGCGCAATCATCGGCGCCTTGTTCGCCGGCCTTCTGGCTGCCGGCAGTGCCGTGCATGCCCAGGGCGTGGGCGTGGGCGTCGGCGTGAACGCCGACGTCAACGCCACGGGCGCTGCGCCGCGCGGCCAGGCTGGCAGCGCCGCCGGCGCTCGGGCAGGCGCACGCACCGATGCACAAGGCACCGCGGGCGGCACCGGCAACGCGCTCGGCGGCGTCCTCGGCAGCACCACCGGCGCCGTGGGTGGCGCGGTCGGCGGCGCGACCCGTGCGGCGGGCGGCGTGACCAATACGGTCGGGGGCACCCTCAACGGCGCCACCGGCGCAGTCAACGGCGCGGCAGGCGCTGCCGGATCCGCGGGCAGTGCCGTGCGCGCGCCGGCGGCCGGGGTCAATGCCAACGGCCAGGCCCAAGGCTCCGGCGCCTTGAACGTCAAGCCCTGACGCGCCGGTGACACCAAGGCCCGCGGCGTTCGCATGCCGCGGGCCTTTTCCATGGGCGGGATTTCAGCGGATGCGCGCGAGGCGAAACAGGCTGACGGCCTCGACGTCGAGGACCTCGGCGCCGCCATGGTTGAACAGCTGCCAGCGCCAGCGGACCTTCCCCACGCGTGGCCGCGCCGAGTCGTGCAGCACCTCGAGCACCTCGGCGCGCAGGCGCAGTCGATCGCCCGGGCGAACCGGATTCGGCCAGCGCACATGGCCCAGCCCCGGCGAGGCCAGCGACTCCGAGCCCTCGAGCGCGGCCTGCACCACCAGCCGCATGGCGATCGCGCAGGTGTGCCACCCGCTGGCGATGAGGCCGCCAAACACGCCTTGGGCCGCCGCCTGTGCATCCGTGTGGAACCACTGCGGGTCCCACTGGCGGGCGAAGGCGACGAGTTCGTCCTCGGTGACCGTGTGCGGGCCGGCCTCGATGACCTGCCCGGCGAAGAAGTCAGCGAACTTCACAGGGGGTTCTTGCGCGCGACCCAGTAGGTGGCGCCTTCGTCGCCGTAGCGCTCGTCGTGCGGTTCGTCGGGCGCGAGCGCGAAGCGATCGCCCGGGCGCAGCTCGCGCACGACGTCGCCGCATCGCAGCCACATCGTTCCCTGCACCACCAGCGCGGATGCGGCGAAGGGGTGGCGGTGCGTGTCGAGCACGGTGCCGGGCGCCCAGGGGCGCTCGAGCACTTCGTCGAAACCGGCGGCGAGCGATTCGGCTTCGAACTCGAGGAAGGTCGGAAGAGAGGTCGTGGACATCGTGGCACCTTGCTGCGGTCGACGCATCCTACGTCCGCCAAGCGCTGTGCAGGGCTCCTCGACGAGCTCGGCCCGAACGGCGGGGAGCGTTTTCCGGATCAGTAGGTTTCGAGGTGCAGGCGCCCCTCGCGCTTGAGCTGCGCCGCGACCGCTTCCCAGTCCAGCCCGCCCTCGTTGGCCACGTCGCGCAGCGCCATGACCACGCCCTCCTCCATGCTCTTCAATCCGCAGACGTAGAAGTGGCTGGCCCCGTCCTTGAGCAGCGCGACCAGGTCGGCCGCGCGCTCGCGCATCAGGTCCTGCACGTAGGTCTTGGGCTGGCCGGGCGTGCGCGAAAAGGCGAGGTTGATGTCGATGAAGTCATTGGGCAGCGACTGCAGCGGGCCGAAGTACGGCAGCTCCTGCTGCGTGCGCGCGCCGAAGAAGAGCATCAGCTTGCCGCCCTCGAACTTGCCGTGGCCGTGCCCCCAGGCGCCGGCAACGCCGGCACCGTCCCCCGAGGGGAGCGGGCTGCCTTGGGACGGCCCGGCGGCAGCCTTGCGCAGCCGCCGGCGCCACTCGGTCATCGCGCGCATGGGCGCGCTGCCGGTGCCGGTGCAGATCATCACGATGTGCGACTTCGGGTGGTTGGGCATCAGGAAGCTGTTGCCGAAGGGGCCGACCACCTGCACGGTGTCGCCGACCTTCAGGTCGCACACGTAGTTGGAGCAGATGCCGCGCACCGGCTGGCCCTGGTGGTCCTCGGTGACGCGCTTCACGGTGAGGGAGAGGTTGTTGTAGCCCGGCCGCTCGCCGTTGCGCGCGCTGGCCACCGAGTACTGGCGCGGCTGGTGCGCGCGGCCCAGCGCGTCGGCGCCGGGCGGGATGATGCCGATGGACTGCCCTTCGAGCACCGGGAAGGGCATGGCGCCGAAGTCGAGCACGACGTGGTGCGTCTCGCTGTCGAAGCCGGCCTCGGTGCAGTTGAAATTGCCGGTCACGGTGGCGGTGGCCGGGCTCTTGGGCGCGTGCAGGTTGGTGTAGGCATGCGCGGCCGACCAGGGCGGACGCGTGGCGCCGTAGCTCGCGGAGTTGAAGGGCACGGTGCCGGGCTCGGCCTCGGCGGCCGGCACAGGCGCGGCGGCCTGTGGCGCGGCCTCGGCCGCATCGGCCGGCACGCCCGCTTCGGCCAGCTGCTCGGGCGACAGTTGGGCCGGCAGTTCGTCCCACGTCAGCTGCTCCTCGATCGAATAGGCGCGTGCCTTGGGCATCATGCGCCAGTTGTCGATCGAACCCGTGGGGCACGGCGAGATGCAGGCCATGCAGCCGTTGCACACGTCGGCCCTGACGACGTAGTTGCGGTCGTCGTGCGTGATGGCCCCGATCGGGCAGGTGGCTTCGCAGGTGTTGCAGCGGATGCAGATCTCGGGGTCGATCAGGTGCTGCTGGATCACCGCCTCGTTCACGGCCATGTCCATCGTGTTCTCCTTACTATCGATTTGATAGCTCGTTGCGCCCGGTGCTCGGGCGCGATGGCCTCGTTTTCTTCAAGAAATTGCTCAGCCAAATCTTACATATTCGAAGTCGATCGGCTGGCGGTTGATGCCCATGACGGGCGGCGCGATCCAGTTGGCGAACCTGCCCGGCTCGACCACGCGCCCCATGAGCGAGGCGACAAAGGCGCGGTCCTCGTCGGTGGGCAGCCATTCGCCCTTCTTCGCGTTCCATTCGGCCTCGTTGACCACCCGGCCGTCGGGCGACATGCGGATGCCGGCCAGCGCGCCGATCTGGCGGTTGAAGGCCTTGTGCGGCACCGTGAGGCGCAAGGGGATGCCCGCCTTCTCGATCACCTTGTTCCAGCGGCCGACGCCGGCCACCGAGTCCTTGATGAAGTCGTCGCGCAGCACTTCGTTCAGCGCGTTGAGCATCGGCACTTCCTTCTCGACCAGCTGGCCGTCCTTCACTTCCAGCACCTTGTAGGTCTGGCCCTTGAGCACGTGGTCGTCGGTGCGCTTGCCCTCCTCGTAGCGGCCCTTGAGGCCCGAGCTGTAGAAGGTGGCAGCGTTGCTCGACTGGTCGGCGCCGAAGAGGTCGATGGTGACCGAGTAGTGGAAATTCAGGTAGCGCTGCACCGTCTCCAGGTCGATCGCGCCCGCGGCGCGGATCTTGGCCGGGTCGTCGGTCTTGAGCTCGTTCATCACCTGGCAGGTGCGGGCCACCACGCGGCTCACGCCCGACTCGCCCACGAACATGTGGTGCGCCTCCTCGGTGAGCATGAACCTGGTGGTGCGCGCCAGCGGGTCGAAGGCCGATTCGGCCAGCGCCGAGAGCTGGAACTTGCCGTCGCGGTCGGTGAAGTAGGTGAACATGAAGAAGCTCAGCCAGTCCGGCGTCTTCTCGTTGAACGCGCCCAGGATGCGGGGGTTGTTCTCGTCGCCGCTCTGGCGCTCGAGCAGCGCTTCGGCTTCTTCACGTCCGTCGCGGCCGAAGTGCTTGTGCAGCAGGTAGACCATGGCCCACAGGTGGCGGCCTTCCTCGACGTTGATCTGGAACAGGTTGCGCAGGTCGTACATCGACGGCGCCGTCAGCCCCAGGTGGCGCTGCTGCTCGACCGAGGCCGGCTCGGTGTCGCCCTGCGTGACGATGATGCGGCGCAGGTTGGCGCGGTGTTCGCCGGGCACGTCCTGCCAGGCCTTCTCGCCCAGGTGGTCGCCGAAGTGGATCTTGCGCTCGGCATCGCCCGGGTTCAGGAAGATGCCCCAGCGGTAGTCGCGCATCTTCACGTGGCCGAACTGCGCCCAGCCCTGCGGGTCGACGCTCACCGCCGTGCGCAGGTAGACGTCGTAGTTCGTCGAGCCCTCGGGGCCCACGTCGTCCCACCAGTTGATGAAGTTCGGCTGCCAGCCTTCGAGCGCGCGCTGCAGCGTGCGGTCCTCGGCCAGGTTGACGTTGTTCGGGATCTTCTCGCTGTAGTTGATGCTGCTCATGATGACCCTTGGGTGAGGAATTCGGGATCGGACAGCCGAACGCAGAGGGCGCGGAGGGTTCGCAGAGGACGCAGAAGAAAACCAAAAATTCTTCTGAATTCCTTCTGCGCCCTTTGCGTCACCTTTGCGCCCTCTGCGTTCGGCTGTCCGTGTGGGGTTCTTACACGCGGTTCAGATCGAAGCCGGCCTTCTGGCCCGTGCCGTAGACCTTGAGGGCGCCCTTGTCGCCGACGGCGTTGGGGCGCTGGAAGATCCAGTTCTGCCAGGCGGTGAGGCGGCCGAAGATGCGGGTGAACATGTTCTCCCGGCTGGCGAAGCGCAGGTTGGCTTCCAGGCCGGTCAGGGCGTCGGGCGACATGGCGGCGCGTTCCTCGATGGCGATGCGCAGCTCGTCGTCCCAGTCGATGTCGTCGGGGGCCATGGTCACCAGCCCCAGCTTCACGGCCTCGTCGGCATCGACGGGCTGTCCAGCGGCGGCGCGCGCGGCTTCCATCGGCGCGCTCTCCTCGTAGAAGCGGCGCTGCAGGCGACTCTGGCCGTTGACCATGGGCAGCAGGCCGAAGCTGAAATCGTCGAGCACGAGCTTGGGAGCCTTCTCGGGTGCGTCGGGCAGCGCCAGCATGTAGGTGCGGTCCGCGGCGAAGGCGAGTTCGGCGAAGAGGCCCGCGAAGCACGAGCCTTCGTCGACCAGCGCGAACAGGCTGCGCGAGGACACGTCCAGCCGCGCGAAGCTGCGGCGCAGGGCGCCGAGGGTCTCGCGCACGAACCAGTGGTCCTGGTGGGCCAGCATCAGCGCATCGGCGGCCAGCACGGCCTGCGCATCGCCGCGCGTCTTGAGCAGCCAGGTGCCGATCTCGAGCTCGTTGGTGCGCAGGTGCAGGATCGCATCGTCGAGCTGGCGCGCCAGCGCGAGCGGCCACCAGGCGGCGCCCGCAGCCTCGATGCCCGCGAGGTCGGCGGGCTGCGCGCCTTCGGGTGCCTTCAACGTGAGCGTGGCGGTGCGCTTGGCACGGTCGATGGCCACTTCGACATGCGCATAGCGCAGGCCGTCGGCGCTGTCTTCGCGCTCGATGCGGGTCAGCGCAACGCCCTTCGCATCGGCCGGGCGGTCGCTGCCTTCGGCGAGCTTCAGGGCACGCTCCTGCACGGCGGCGCCGAACTGCGCCGGCTTGGCGATCGCATCGACCAGGCGCCAATCCACGGCGCGCTGGCCGCGCACGCCTTCGACGCTGGTGCAGAAGATGTCGGCCAGGTCGTGGCGCACGTGGCGCTTGTCGGTCACGCGCGTCAGGCCGCCGGTGCCAGGCAGCACGCCCAGCAGCGGCACCTCGGGCAGCGACACGGAGGACGAGCGGTCGTCCACCAGCATGATCTCGTCGCAGGCCAGGGCCAGCTCGTAGCCGCCGCCGGCGCAGGCGCCGTTCACGGCCGCCAGGAATTTCAGGCCCGAGTGCTTCGAGGAGTCCTCGATGCCGTTGCGCGTCTCGTTGGTGAACTTGCAGAAGTTCACCTTCCAGGCGTGGCTGGACACGCCCAGCATGAAGATGTTGGCGCCCGAGCAGAAGATGCGGTCCTTGGCACTGGTGACGATGACCGAGCGCACCTGCGGATGCTCGAAGCGGATGCGGTTGAGCGCGTCGGCCAGCTCGATGTCCACGCCCAGGTCGTAGCTGTTGAGCTTGAGCTTGTAGCCGGGGCGGATGCCGCCGTCCTCAGCGATGTCCAGCGACAGGCGGGCCACGGGGCCTTCGACGCTGAGCGACCAGTGCCGGTACTGCGTCGGGTCGGTGCGGTAGTCGACGGCCGGCTGAAGGGCCGGGCTGCCGCTGGGGGAGGCTGCGCTCTCGCTCATGGATGTCTCCTGATGGTCAACCTGAAGCAATTTGCATGTTGCTTCGCCGATGACATGCATCATCATGCATGTTTTCACGCACGTCAAGCCCGCCGCAGAGGTCCATGGGCTGGGGAGCCCGCGCAAGGGAAATCCGAGCCCTGGCGGCGCCGGGGACCATGGGCCACCCCCCGCGCCATGGCGCAAGTCGTTGATGCCATTCGCCTTTTCGGATGAGGAGCAAGACGGGCCGCTGCACCGGGATTCCGAGTAGGCAAATGCACAGGCGGCATCGAAACTTTCCCGGATGAACACCGCACGCACACCCTGGATGCCCGCCGGCCTTGGCCGTGGACTTCGATCCCTGTGGGTCCGCCTTTGCCTCGGTCTGCCGATCCTGGCGGCGGTGGCCGGCACCCCGCCTGTCGCCGCCGTCGCGCAGGCGGACGCCAGCGACGCCTGGGTGCGCCGGGCGCGGGCGGAGACCCCCGCGCTGGAACGGATCCTGGACCGCATGGACGCGCAGGCGCTCAACGTGCACAGCGTGCTGGTGATGCAGTCCGGCGCCCTTGCCGCCGAGCGCTACTACGCCGGCAAGGACCAAGCGATCTACAGCCTCTGGCGCTCGCGCCGGACCTTCGGCGCGGCCGACCTGCACGACATGCGCTCCGTCAGCAAGAGCGTCATCGGACTGGTCTACGGCATCCTGCTGGCGCGAGGCGAGGTGCCGTCGCTGGCAACACCGGTGGCCTCGCTCTACCCCGACTGTCCCCTTCGCGAGGCCTCTGCGGTCCCCGCCGTGCGCATCCGCGACCTGCTCACCATGACCGCCGGGCTCGCGTGGGACGAACCATCGCCGGTGCAACGCGCCGCGTGGGACGACCAGCTGGCCCTGACGTGGACGGGTTCCGTGTACGCCCACCTGTTCAGCCGCGAACGCGTGGCCGAGCCCGGGACGCGCTTCGTCTACAGCGGCGGCGCCACCGCCGTGCTGGCGGACGTCATGGAACGCGCCACCCGCCGCCCGCTGGCCGAGTTGGTCGCCCGCGAGCTGTTCGAGCCGATGGGCATTGCCGAATGGTCGTGGACGCAGGACCTGCGCGGGCGGGCCCTGGCCTTCGCCGGGCTGCGGCTGCGCCCGCGCGACCTGCTCAAGCTCGGCATGCTGGTCCTCGACCAGGGGCGCTGGCAGGGCCGCCAGTTGGTGCCGGCGGCATGGATCGAGGCCGCCACCACCGCCCAAGTGAAGGCGAGCCCGGACTACGGCTACGGCTACCAGTGGTGGGTCCGCACACACGCCATCGGCGGCCGGCCCGTCAGGGTCGTCCAGGCCATCGGAAACGGCGGGCAGCGGCTCTACGTGGTGCCGGCCCTGCAGCTGGTGGTGGCAATGACGGCCGGCGACTACGGCACGCTCGGCATCCTGGCAGACGAGGACACCTTGTTCCTGGAACTGGCGGCTGGCGTGGTCTCCGCCCCGGTCGACGACACGGCGAGCAGGTAGGCCTTCACCAGCCGCACCGCCTCGTCCTCAAGCAACTGCGCCGGCAGCGGCGGCTCGCCCGGGGCCTCGGTGAGGGCGCGGGCCACACCCAGCACCGCGCGCGTGACGACGAAGAACTGCACCGGGCCGAGGGGCTGCGTCGCCAGGGGGCCCTGGGGATGCGCAGCGACCGCGTCGGCGAGAAGGCCCACCTGCCGCGCGTCGTCGCCCGCCAGGCCGGCACCCATGTAGGCGCCGAGCAGCACCTGGCGCACCTGCGGCTCGTGCCGGTGCCGCTCAAGCAGCACCCGCACCAGCCGCCGCACCGGATCGGCCGGTGCGGCATGCACGTCGTCGAGCGCGGCCAGGAACGCCTGCCCGTCCGCGGCCAGCAGCCGGCGCGCGAGGGCGAGCAGGATGGACTGCTTGTTGGGGAAATAGCCATACAGGCTTCCGATGCCGACACCGGCCCGCTCGGCGATGCGATTGGTGTTGAAGCCGGCCAGTCCATGCTGGCGAAGGATCTGCTGCGCGGCCTCCAGGATGATGGAAACCGTGTCGTGTGCGCGCTGCTGGCGCGGGCTGCGCCGGGCCGCAGGGCGTGGCGTCTTCTTGGGGGGCACCGCCGCACCCGCTCAGGCGTCCGCCGACCCCGCCGTCACCTGCCGCACCACGCCACGCAGCACCTCGAAGGCCTGTTGCAGCGTCTTGCCGCCGGTGTCCACCACCAGGTCGGCCTTGGAATAGAAGGCGGCGCGGCCTTCCAGAATGCGCTGGAGGTCGTCCATGGCCTCGTGGCTGGCCGCCATGGGGCGCATGTCGCCCTGGGCAATGACGCGGCCCATGTGCTCCTCGGGCGCGGCCTGCAGCCACACGGTGGTGCAGTGGGCGAGCAGCTCGTTGAAGGTGGCCGGGTCGGAGACGATGCCGCCGGGCGTGGCGATGACCACCTCGCCGTAGATCTGCACCGTTTCCTCCAGCGCGCGGCGCTCGTAGCGGCGGTAGGCGTTGGTGCCGTACAGGTCGTGGATCTCGCGCACGCTGCAACCTGCGAACTTCTCGATCTCGCGGCTGAGCTCGACGAAGGGCATCTCCAGGTCGTCGGCCAGCATCTGGCCGAGGGTGGACTTGCCCGCGCCGCGCAGCCCGACGAGGGCGATGCGCCGGTGGCGCGCCGGGTCGACCGCGGCCGTGCCGAGCAGCTCGCCGATGGCGACGCGCACGCGGCGCAGGTCGGCTTCGCCGCGGTGCTCGAGCAGCTCGCGGATCAGCAGCCATTCGGGCGAGCTGGTGGTGACGTCGCCCACCAGTTCGGCCAGCGAGCAGTGCAGCGCGCCGGCCACCTGCTGCAGCACGAGGATGGACGCGTTGCCGATGCCGTATTCGAGGTTGGCCAGGTGTCGCTCGGAAACGCCGGCCGCCAGCGCCACCGCCTTGCGCGTCAGGCCGCGGCGCGCACGCAGGCTGCGCACCCGCTCGCCCAGGGCCGCCAGCAGCGCGTCGCGCGCCTCGTCGGGCTCGTTGGCCGCCGCGACGCCCTCCTCCGGCGCGTGCAGCAGCGCCTCGTTGCGCTCAGTCATGGAAATCCTCGTCACAGTCGCCCATTCTCGTGCGGCTCAGGGTTAACACCTGATATGCACTATATTGCTTGACACGCATTTTGGCGACATCTATGGTTCGTCCGCAAGCAAGATACTGCACATCGCCGACCACCACAAGCCGGCGACGTCAAAGGATGGGGATCCCACGATGGCCAAGGAAGACTTTCATGCGCTGGTCGCCACGCTCACGCGCGACCTGGCCGGCAGGCCGCTGGACCGCGAGCTCGACGCCTGGCTCAACCGCGAGCACGGGCCCGGCACCACCACCTACGCCTGCCTGAGGTCGGCTTGCGAGCAGGGCGTGGCCGAGGGCTGGCTGTGCGAGCGCGAAGGCGGCGGCATCCGCTACGGCCGCGTCTTCAAGGCCGAGGATGCGCTGCACGGCTTCTCGGTCGACGTGGTCGACATGCAGGACATCGCCGGCCCGCACCACACGCACCCCGAGGGCGAGATCGACCTGATCCTGCCCCAGGGCGAAGGCGGCGCCACCTTCGACGGCCGCCCGGCGGGCTGGTGCGTCTACCCGCCCGGCAGCGCGCACCGGCCCACCGTGGCCGACGGCCGCGCGCTGGTGCTGTACCTGCTGCCGCAGGGCCGCATCGAATTCACGCGCGCCGCCTGAGCGCCGCGTGCACGGCGCCGGCCCATGCGGCGCCCCGAACGACTGGAGACAACGATGAGCCTGCCCGCCCGCTTCAATTTCGCCGAGCACCTGTTCGCCCTCAACCGCGGCCGGGCCGACCGGGTCGCGTACATCGACGACCGCGGGCCGCTGCACTACGGCGAACTGGAAGCGCGTGCCCGCCGGCTCGCCGGCGCCCTGCACGCCGCCGGCGTGCGTCGCGAGGAGCGCGTGCTGCTGCTCATGCACGACTCGCACGACTGGCCGGTGAGCTTCCTCGGCTGCCTGTATGCCGGCGTGGTGCCGGTCGCGGTGAACACGCTGCTCATGTCCGAGGACTATGCGTACATGCTGGAACACGCGCGCGCGCAGGCGGCCCTGGTGTCGGGCGCGCTGCTGCCGGTGCTGCAGAGCGCGATGGAGAAGGTGCCGCACGAGCTGGCGACGGTGCTGGTGTCGCAGCCCACGGGCGAACTTCCGGCCGGCATGGTGGAGTTCGAGGCCGCGCTGGGCGCCGCCACGCCGCGCAGCTCACCCGCGCCCACGACGCCCGACGACCCCGGCTTCTGGCTGTACTCCTCGGGCTCCACCGGCAAGCCCAAGGGCACGGTGCACACGCACGGCAACCTGTGGTGGACCGCGGAGCTGTATGGCAAGGCTGTGCTGCAGCTCACCGAGGACGACGTCTGCTTCTCGGCCGCCAAGCTGTACTTCGCCTACGGGCTGGGCAACGCCCTGACCTTCCCGCTCTCGGTCGGCGCGAGCGTGGTGCTGATGGCCGAGCGCCCGACGCCCGATGCGGTGTTCAAGCGCTGGACCGCGGCCGAGCACAAGCCCACCGTGTTCTTCGGCGCGCCCACCGGCTACGCCGGCATGCTCGCCTCGCCCCAGCTGCCCTCGCGCGAGCAGGTGGCGCTGCGCATGGGCTCGTCGGCCGGCGAGGCGCTGCCGGCCGAGATCGCGCAACGCTTCAAGGCGCACTTCGGCTGCGACATCATCGACGGCATCGGCTCCACCGAGATGCTGCATGTCTTCATCTCCAACCGGCCGGGCGACGTGCGCTACGGCAGCACCGGCAAGCCGGTGGAGGGCTACGAGATCGAGCTGCGCGGCGAGGACGGCCGCCCGGTGGCCGATGGCGAGGTGGGCGATCTCTACATCAAGGGGCCCAGCAGTGCGCTCATGTACTGGGGCAACCGCGAGAAGACGCGCGACACCTTCCTGGGCGGCTGGACCAAGAGCGGCGACAAGTACATCCGCGACGCCGAGGGCTACTACACCTACGCCGGCCGCAGCGACGACATGCTGAAGGTCAGCGGCATCTACGTCTCGCCCTTCGAGGTCGAGTCCACCCTGCAGCAGCACCCCGCCGTGCTGGAGGCCGCCGTGATCGGCATTCCCGACGCCGAGGGCCTGACCAAGACCAAGGCCTTCGTGGTGCTCAAGCCCGGCCGGCAGGCGGACGAGGCGGCGCTCAAGGCCTTCGTGAAGGAACGCCTCGCGCCCTACAAGTACCCGCGCCTGATCGAGTTCATCGACGAGCTGCCCAAGACCGCCACGGGCAAGATCCAGCGCTTCCGGTTGCGCGAAAAAGAGCGGGCATGAGCCGACGCCCGGCCGCTCCGAAGGGGCTCGCACCGCAGGCGAAGCCGGAGGTGCTCCAATGACCGTCGAGTTCGCGTCCATCGACTGGCGCGGCCGCGCGGTGCGCATCGAGCACCGCTGGATCGGCCCGCGCGAAGGCGACGCGCCGCTGGTCGTCTTCCTGCACGAGGGCCTGGGCTCGGTCGCGATGTGGAAGGACTTTCCCGATCGCGTATGCGCCGAGGCCGGCGTGCGCGGCCTGGTGTTCTCGCGACCCGGCTACGGCCGCTCCACGCCGCGTGCCGAGGGCGAGGTGTGGGACATCGACTTCATGCACCGCCAGGCCCACGAGGTGCTGCCCGCCTTCTTCGACGCCATTGGCCTGGACGAGAAGCCCTGGCTCTTCGGCCACAGCGACGGCGGCTCGATCGCGCTGCTGTACGCGTCGCGCTTTCCCGAACGCACGCAGGGCCTCGTGCTGCTGGCGCCGCACATCTTCGTGGAGGACGTGACGGTGGCCAACATCGCGCTCGCGCGCCAGGCCTACGCCACCACCGACCTGCGCGGGCGCCTCGCGCGCTACCACGACGACGTGGACTCGGCCTTCGGCGGCTGGAACGGCATCTGGCTGCATCCGCCCTTTCGCGACTGGAACATCGAGAACGAACTCCAGGGCATCCGCTGCCCGGTGCTGGCGATCCAGGGCATCGACGACGAGTACGGCACGCTGGCCCAGATCCGCGGCATCGCGGCGCGGGTGCCCGGCACGCGGCTGCTCGAAATCGCCGCATGCGGACATTCCCCACATAGGGATCAACCCGAACAGGTGATCGCCGCTACCGCGGGCATGGTGTCGGCCTCGACGCGAGACGCGCCCTGACTTCGGGCAAACACGCGTTTCAGTCCTGAATAGTTCACGGTTAAAGTATTTTCACCACCCCGAGAGGAGACAGACATGCGCATCCGATTCGCCCGCACCGCCTTGGCCACGCTGGCCCTGGCCGGCCTCGCCGCCACCGCCGCCGCCCAGGGCGCCGGCAAGATCAAGGTGGGCCTGATGCTCCCCTACAGCGGCACCTACACCGCCCTGGGCGTGGCCATCGAGAACGGCTTCAAGCTCTACGTCGAGGAGCAGGGCGGCAAGCTCGGCGGCCGCGAGATCGAGTACTTCAAGGTGGACGACGAGTCCGACCCCGCCAAGGCGACCGACAACGTCAACAAGCTGATCAAGCGCGACAACGTCGACGTGATCGTCGGCACGGTGCACTCGGGCGTGGCGATGGCCATGGCCAAGGCCGCCAAGGAAAGCGGCACCATGCTGATCGTGCCCAATGCGGGCGCCGACGCCGTGACCGGCCCGATGTGCGCGCCCAACATCTTCCGCAGCTCCTTCAGCAACTGGCAGCCGGCCTACGCCATGGGCGAGGTGGCCGCCAAGCAGGGCAAGAAGACCGCGATCACCCTGACCTGGAAGTACGCGGCCGGCGACGAGTCGGTGGCCGGTTTCAAGGAAGGCTTCGAGAAGGGCGGCGGCAAGGTGGTCAAGAACCTGACGCTGCCCTTCCCCAACGTCGAGTTCCAGGCGCTGCTGACCGAGATCGCCGCTGCCAAGCCCGACGCGGTGTATTCCTTCTTCGCCGGCGGCGGCGCCGTGAAGTTCGTCAAGGACTACGCGGGCGCGGGCCTGAACAAGTCGATCCCGCTCTATGGCCCCGGCTTCCTGACCGACGGCACGCTGGACGCGCAGGGCGAGGCCGCGCAGGGCATGCTCACCACGCTGCACTACGCCGACGGCCTGAACACGCCCAGGGACAACGCCTTCCGCACCGCCTACGCCAAGGCCTTCAAGCTGCAGCCCGACGTGTACGCGGTGCAGGGCTACGACGCGGCGCAGATGCTGGGCGCGGGCCTCGCCGCCACCAAGGGCGACTTCTCCAAGAAGGCGGAGATCGCCGCCGCCATCGAGAAGGCCAGGATCGACAGCCCGCGCGGCACCTTCACGATCGGCAAGTCCCACAACCCGGTGCAGGACATCTACCTGCGCAAGGTCGAAGGCAAGGAGAACAAGCTGGTGAACGTGGCGATCAAGGGGCTGGCCGATCCCGCACGCGGCTGCAGGATGTAAGCCGCTCACAGCCGTTCAGGCTGAGCCTGTCGAAGCCCGCGTCCTATCGCGCCGGGCCTTCGACAGGCTCAGGCCGAACGGACCGTGGTGCACCCGGCACCGAGCCACCAGACAGCGACGCTCGCGCCCTTCCCCCTTCCCTTACCTCGCCTCGCGGAACCTCACTCGTGGATCTCGGCACCTTCCTCGTCCAGTGCCTGAACTCGGTTCAGTACGGGCTGCTGCTGTTCCTGCTGGCCTCGGGCCTCACGCTGATCTTCGGGATCATGGGCGTGATCAACCTGGCGCACGGCAGCTTCTACATGATCGGCGCGTACATGGCCTTCGCGCTGTCGCCGCTCTTCGGCGACCAGTTCCTGGTGATGCTGGTGGCCGGCGTGGTGCTGGCGGCGATCTTCGGCTACGTGCTGGAGTGGGTGTTCTTCAGCTACCTCTACCAGCGCGACCACCTGCAGCAGGTGCTGATGACCTACGGCCTGATCCTCGTCTTCGAGGAGCTGCGCTCCATCCTGCTGGGCAACGACGTGCACGGCGTGAAGGTGCCGCCCTGGCTGGACGGCAGCTTCGCGCTGGGCAGCGTCATGAGCTATCCCTGGTACCGCCTCTTCGCGTCGGCCGCCTGCATCGTGCTGGCGGTGGCCCTGTACTGGGTGGTCAACCGCACGCGCCTGGGCATGATGATCCGCGCCGGCGCGAGCAACCGCGACATGGTGCGCGGGCTGGGCATCGACATCCGCCGGCTGTACCGCATCGTCTTCGCCGGCGGCGTGGCGCTGGCGGCCCTGGCCGGCATGATCTCGGCGCCCATGTCCTCGGTGTATCCCAACATGGGCGCGAGCGTGCTGATCATCTGCTTCGTGGTGGTGGTGATCGGCGGCATCGGCTCCATCACCGGCGCGCTCATCGCCTCGCTGCTCGTGGGCTTCGTCGACACCTTCGGCAAGGTCTTCTTCGCCGAGATCAGCGGCATCGGCGTCTACGTGCTGATGGCCGCCGTGCTCATCTGGCGGCCCGAGGGGCTGATGGGGAGGCGCACGTGAAGTCGCATACGGGGACCGAACGCAGAGGGCGCAGAGATTACGCAGAGGTCGCAGAAGAGACCTTTGAAGTTCTTTGTTCTTCTCCCTTCTGCGCCCCCGGCCAATCCTTTGCGTCCTCCGCGTTCGGCTGTCCGCTCCCATGAAGTCCCTGTCCTTCCTGCTGCCGCTGCTGTGCGCCGTGGCTCTCGCCATCGCCGGCCCCCTGCTCGGCGGCTACCTGTCGGACCTGGTCGTCAAGGTGATGATCCTGTCGATCTTCGCGCTCAGCCTCGAACTGCTGGTGGGCATGACCGGCCTCGTGAGCCTGGGCCACGCGGCCTTCTACGGCATCGGCGCCTATGCCACGGTGCTGGCCTCGGGCAAGGACGGCGGCAACCTGCTGGTGGTGCTGGTGCTGTCGATGGGCGCAGCGGCGCTGTATGCGCTCGTGACCGGAGCGCTGAGCCTGCGGACCAAGGGCGTGTACTTCATCATGGTCACGCTGGCCTTCGCGCAGATGGCCTTCTTCGTCTTCCACGACACGCCGGTCGGCGGGGGCAGCGACGGCATCTACATGTACATCCGGCCTGCCATCGGGCCGATCGACCTGGAGAACCGCGCGGTGCTGTTCTACGTGGTGCTGGCCGCGCTGGTGGCCACCTATGGGCTGCTGGCGCTCATCCGCCGCTCGCGCTTCGGTGCCGCGCTGGCGGGCATCCGCGTCAACGAGCAGCGCATGCGCGCGATGGGCTTTCCCACCTACGCCTACAAGCTCGCGGCCTTCGTCATCGCCGGCGCGCTCGCGGGCCTGGCGGGCTGCCTGGTCGCCTCGCGCGACGGCGTGGTCAACCCCGAGCTGCTGGCCTGGCACAACTCGGGCGAGGTGCTCCTCATGATCATCCTCGGCGGCCTGGGCCACCTGCGCGGCGCGGTGCTGGGTGCCGTGGCCTTCACGCTGCTCAAGGAGCTGCTGTCCACGCACGCGCTGGTCGGGCCGCTGGCCGACCACTGGCAGCTGAGCCTGGGCATCGTCATCATCGTCTTCGTTGCCCTGCTGCCCAAGGGGCTGATCGGCATCGCGCAGCGCCTGTCGCCGCAGGGAGCCGCACGATGAGCCGCTTCCTCCAGGTCGAAGGCCTCACGCGCCGCTTCGGCGGGCTGGTGGCAGTGAACGCCGTCACGCTCGACCTGCACGTGGGCGAGGTGCATGCCGTCATCGGCACCAACGGCGCAGGCAAGTCGACGCTGATCAACATGCTCTCGGGCGAGATCGCCGCGTCGGCCGGTCGCATCACGCTCGAGGGCGAGGACATCACCGCGCGCAGCCAGCCGCGGCGTGCCCTGGACGGCGTGGGTCGCAGCTACCAGCGCACGACCATCTTCCCCGAGTTCACGGTGCTGGAGAACTGCCGCCTGGCGGCGCAGGCCGTGCATCCGCGGCCGTGGGCGCTGTGGGAGTCGAGCCGCGGCTGCGCCACCAGCAACGCCGCCGCGCAGTCCGCGCTCGAAGCGACCGGCCTCGCCGCCGAGGCCGATCGCATTGCCGGCACGCTCAGCCACGGCGCCAAGCGTCAGCTCGAAGTCGCCATGTGCCTCGCCACGCGCCCGCGCGTGCTGCTGCTGGACGAGCCGCTGGCCGGCATGGGCGCCGAGGAAACCGACCGCATGCTGGGCCTGCTCGCGCAGCTCAAGGCCTCGCACGCCATCCTGCTGGTGGAGCACGACATGGACGCGGTGTTCCGCATCGCCGACCGCATCACCGTGATGGTCAACGGCGCCGTGATCGCGACCGGCGACCCGGCCGCCATCCGCACCAATCCGGATGTGCGCACGGCGTACCTGGGTGAGGAGCATTGAGATGACGCCGGAACAGTCGATCGCAGAGGCCTTGAAAACGGCTCCTGACCACCTCAACAGGTTTTCTCTGCGTCCTCTGCGCGACCTTTGCGACCTCTGCGTTCGGCTGTCCGATTCCGCATGGGCGGGCAACACGTTCAAGCCCTGACATGCTCTCCATCCTCGACCTCCACACCTACTACGGCGACAGCCACATCCTGCGCGGCGTCGACGCCGAGGTGCCCGCCGCGACCTCCGTCGGCCTGCTGGGCCGCAACGGCATGGGCAAGACCACGCTGATCCGCAGCGTGATGGGCTACGTGCGGCCGGCCTCGGGCCAGGTGCAGTGCGACGGCCGCCCCGTCACCGGCTGGCCGCCGGAGAAGATGGCGCGGCTGGGCATCGGCTACGTGCCCGAAGGCCGCGGCATCTTCCCCAACCTGACGGTGCGCGAGAACCTCGTCATGGCCGCGCGCGCGGGCACCGACGGCCGGCGCGACTGGACCTTCGAGCGCGTGATGGCCACCTTCCCGCGTTTGGCGGAGCGCCTCTCGCACGGCGGCCAGCAGCTGTCGGGCGGCGAGCAGCAGATGCTCTCCATCGGCCGCGCGCTGATGACCAACCCGCGCCTCATGATCCTGGACGAGGCCACCGAGGGCCTGGCGCCGCTGGTGGTGGCCGAGATCTGGCGCGTGATCGCCGAGATCCGCGGCACCGGCATCGCCACCCTCATCGTGGACCGCGACTGGCACAAGGTGCTGCACCACACCGACCAGGCGGTGGTGATGGAGAAGGGGCGCATCGTGCTGGCCGGTGCGTCGGCCGAGCTGCTGGCGCAGCCGCAGGCGCTGGCGGAGCGGCTGGGCGTCTAGCCCCTCGAAAACGGAAAGTGCAATCGGCCTGCAGCGCCCACCCCACGCGCGTTGCGGCCGAATTCGTCACGTTCGTGACGATCGGCTTCCCTCAGGCCGGTGTGTGGCAGACGGCTTCGACGTTGTGCCCGTCCGGGTCGAGTACGAAGGCTCCGTAGTAGTTCGCGTGGTAGTGCGGCCGGATGCCCGGGGCGCCGTTGTCCTTGCCGCCCGCCGCCAGTGCCGCTGCATGGAAAGCGTCGACCTGCGCGCGGGTGTCGGCCACGAAGGCCAGGTGCAGGTGGGCGGGCCGCTCCTTGGTTTCGGAGAGCCACAGCGAGGGCTTGTGGTTGCGCCCCAGCCCCACACCGTACGCGCCCTCCATCGCGACCTCGACACCCAGCGGTTGGAGCGCCTGCAGGTAGAACGCCTTGCTTTCGGCCAGGTTCGTGACGCCGAAGCCTATGTGGTCGAACACGGTCAACTCCTCGGATTGTTGTGGTGGGTTGATTGTGGCGTGGGCTCTTTGGCGGGAGCCGCGCGGCAGATCAACTTGGCCGACAGACGCTCTCGAATTTGAATCGACCAGATGACGTGCCTGGCATCACCGTCGTTGCTTGAGCGGTAGGTGGCCAGTCTGCGCTTTCGCGATTGTCTCGGCCGATAACTCAATGTCTGAGAGTGTCGAAGCACTCATGTATGCACGGAAGATCCGCTCATGAATGACTTCGAGATCCGCAAGCATGAGCTGACGCCCGTCTTCTGAGTGCTTTCGGATGTTGTGCTCCAGGTAGAAGGAATGGTTCAGTCTGTTCCTTTCCACAAGTGCGATCTGTAGCTCTTCCTCGAACCCTGGTGGAATTGCCCTGTGTCTTCGAAGTGCGTGGATGAGCTGACCAAGCGTCTTTCGATCAACTTCATCAAGGATCTTTCGCGCCAACGCCTTGTTTTGCACCTTGGCAAATCCATGCAACTTCACCGCATCCAAGATGAGTAGATTCCCGAGAGCCGTTTCAAGCAGCTGACCGGCTTCGGCCGTTACGCCGTACTTCGCGAACACGTCTTCAAGTGTGGGCATTGCGCGATGATTGTGCCAACTGGCTTGATCAAATGGAGATTGGTGCGCTGTGCAACTCGCAAGCCGATCAATCCACATTGGTCGACCTTGTGCCGTCGTCCGCCCCGGTCCTGCGGCGGTCAAGCCGGTCGTGCGCAATTCCTTCACTGCCATGCAGACGTTCGGTCGCCTCCCCACAATGGAAGAAGGCCGCGCCACAATGCGCCGAACGCCAAACAAGGACCCCCCCCCATGC